>NZ_CP171821.2:3062500-3900000 GCF_028401415.2 Ningiella algicola
GAACTCACTGATGTTGAAAAATCAGGAGATGACTTGTGGCTGGGGGTGAAAGGCCAATCAAACCGGGAGATAGCTGGTTCTCCCCGAAATCTATTTAGGTAGAGCCTCGGACGAACACCATTGGGGGTAGAGCACTGTTAAGGCTAGGGGGTCATCCCGACTTACCAACCCTTTGCAAACTCCGAATACCGATGAGTGCTATCCGGGAGACACACGGCGGGTGCTAACGTCCGTCGTGGAGAGGGAAACAACCCAGACCGCCAGCTAAGGTCCCCAAATATTGCTAAGTGGGAAACGATGTGGGAAGGCTAAGACAGCTAGGAGGTTGGCTTAGAAGCAGCCACCCTTTAAAGAAAGCGTAATAGCTCACTAGTCGAGTCGGCCTGCGCGGAAGATGTAACGGGGCTAAGCAATATACCGAAGCTGCGGCAAAGTCTTATGACTTTGGGTAGGGGAGCGTTGTGTAAGTGGATGAAGGTGGATTGAGAGGTCTGCTGGACATATCACAAGTGCGAATGCTGACATGAGTAACGATAATGGGGGTGAAAAACCCCCACGCCGGAAGACCAAGGTTTCCTGTCCCATGCTAATCAGGGCAGGGTAAGTCGGCCCCTAAGGCGAGGCCGAAAGGCGTAGTCGATGGGAAACGGGTTAATATTCCCGTACTTGTATAATCAGTGAAGGAGGGACGGAGAAGGTTATGCTAGCTTGGCGTTGGTAGTCCAAGTGAAAGTGTGTAGGGTGTTGGTTTAGGTAAATCCGGACCGACCATTTAAGAGATGAGCCTGAGACACGAGACGAGACTCTACGGAGTTGAAGTAGCAAATACCCGGCTTCCAGGAAAAGCTTCTAAACTTATGATTATACGAACCGTACCCCAAACCGACACAGGTGGTCAGGTAGAGAATACTAAGGCGCTTGAGAGAACTCGGGTGAAGGAACTCGGCAAAATAGTACCGTAACTTCGGGAGAAGGTACGCCCTTGGGTGTGATTGGACTTGCTCCATGAGCGCTTGAGGGTCGCAGTGACCAGGTGGCTGGGACTGTTTATTAAAAACACAGCACTGTGCTAAATCGAAAGATGACGTATACGGTGTGACACCTGCCCGGTGCCGGAAGGTTAATTGATGGGGTTAGCGTAAGCGAAGCTCTTGATCGAAGCCCCGGTAAACGGCGGCCGTAACTATAACGGTCCTAAGGTAGCGAAATTCCTTGTCGGGTAAGTTCCGACCTGCACGAATGGTGTAACCATGGCCACGCTGTCTCCACCCGAGACTCAGTGAAATTGAACTTGCTGTGAAGATGCAGTGTACCCGCACCTAGACGGAAAGACCCCGTGAACCTTTACTACAGCTTGGCACTGAACATTGACCCTACATGTGTAGGATAGGTGGGAGGCTATGAAACATTGTCGCTAGATGATGTGGAGCTGCCCTTGAAATACCACCCTTGTATGTTTGATGTTCTAACGTTGTCCCCTAATCGGGGATGCGGACAGTGTCTGGTGGGTAGTTTGACTGGGGCGGTCTCCTCCCAAAGTGTAACGGAGGAGCACGAAGGTTGGCTAATCCTGGTCGGACATCAGGAGGTTAGTGCAATGGCATAAGCCAGCTTAACTGCGAGACAGACACGTCGAGCAGGTACGAAAGTAGGTCATAGTGATCCGGTGGTTCTGAATGGAAGGGCCATCGCTCAACGGATAAAAGGTACTCCGGGGATAACAGGCTGATACCGCCCAAGAGTTCATATCGACGGCGGTGTTTGGCACCTCGATGTCGGCTCATCACATCCTGGGGCTGAAGTCGGTCCCAAGGGTATGGCTGTTCGCCATTTAAAGTGGTACGCGAGCTGGGTTTAGAACGTCGTGAGACAGTTCGGTCCCTATCTGGTGTGGGCGTTGGATGATTGATGGGAGCTGCTCCTAGTACGAGAGGACCGGAGTGGACGAACCGCTGGTGTTTGGGTTGTGATGCCAATTGCATTGCCCAGTAGCTACGTTCGGAACGGATAACCGCTGAAAGCATCTAAGCGGGAAGCCGGCCCAAAGATGAGTCATCCCTAGCGATTTAATCGCTTTGAAGGGTTGTTGAAGACGACGACGTTGATAGGCAGGGTGTGGAAGCGTTGTAAGGCGTTAAGCTAACCTGTACTAATTGCCCGTAAGGCTTAACCATACAACACCTAAGTAGGCTGAGGCTGAAGCGGGTAGTGTGTGAGGACGATTGTTAATCGTCGATAGAGTAGCCTCTTGCGTTAATGATGATAATTAGCAGTTTTTTCAGATGTTAAAGACACATATTTAGGTGTATCTGCACAAGCGGATATACCGACAGTTTATGTCTGGCGACAATAGCGATACGGTACCACCTGACCTGTAACAGGGCTAGCCATTTCGAACTCAGAAGTGAAACGTATTAGCGGCGATGGTAGTGTGGGGTTTCCTCATGTGAGAGTAGCACATCGCCAGACTCCCAATTAAAGAAAGCCCTGGCGTGATGCTGGGGCTTTTTTTATGTCCGATTAATAGTTATATGCAAGAGATATTAACGGCGCTGTTACCACATTATAACGCTATACCTTTGCTCTTTTACCGTATTAATATTTATACCCTAATGAAGGCCTGAGCCCTCGTTTTCAGCGCCTTTCCCTCATTAAATTTCAGATTGTCTTACAAATGCGACACCGAATATTCGGCTATATGTCACTTAAGCACTACAAAGGCATACATCAATAAAGATATAGAAATCAATACTTTAAAATATCGTAATAAATATTTTTTATTTTACGTAGCCAAGTACATACAGAAATTGGTAATGAGAGTGATCAAGTTTTCAGAAAAAATAAATAAGCTACTGTAATATATGGTTTTTTTAAAGATGGCATATAAAGTGTAATAGTCCGAGTGACGCATTACTTTTGATGCGACACTAAATAATGAATGAAAGGAGACTACTATGTCATTATTAAAAAACGTAACAGCAGTAACTTTATCTATTTTGTTTGTAGCATGCATGAGCTATAACGCAATGGCTTCGGAAGAGCTATTCACTGCACTTGACGTTGATCAAAGTGGAACAATTTCTGAAACCGAAGCGAGCGCTCACTCTGCTTTAAGTGTTATATTCAGTGAAGTAGATGCTGATGGTGACGGCGAAATTACTTATGATGAATTCGCAGCAGCGGGTCTTGATAAGTAAATTAGTACAGCGGGAGGCACCTCCCGCTCCCCTCAACGCATTATATTCTTGTCTTGCATAACTTAAGAGCTTTACCTAACCTTCACATCCCACTTTAGCAACTTAACTTGGTAAATGCTCGAAGTCTTTACTTACTCTCTTAGCTTTTCAAACCTTGTTTTTCTATTTCTCTGCGCATTGTTAATTGGAATGGCGAAAACCGGAATTCATGGCGTTGGCATGCTCGTGGTGCCTATTATGGCGCTTCTTTTTGGTGGGAAGAGTTCAGCTGGATTAGTTTTACCTATGCTAATAATGGCTGATTGCTTTGCTGTTTATTACTATCATCGGCATGCCAATTGGTCCTATTTGACTAAATTGTTTCCCTGTGCGGCGCTTGGTGTCGTTCTAGCAACTGCGTTTGGCCAACTCATCGATGATCAAGCCTTTACTATTGCAATGGCCTTGATTGTTTTTGCTAGCCTCGCATTAATGATCTGGTCGGAAAAGAAAAAAGATAAAAATATTCCTGATTTTTACTGGTTTGCCGCACTAATGGGTAGCTTGGGTGGTTTTACGACGATGGTAGGCAATCTAGCAGGGCCTGTAATGGCTCTATATTTTCTGGCGATGCGTCTTCCAAAAAATGAATATATTGGAACGGCCGCGTGGTTTTTTTTAATTATTAATTTGTTTAAAGTACCATTTCATATTTTCAGCTGGGAAACGATTACATTTAATTCTTTTGCGCTAAACATTATTACCTTGCCGGCGATTGCGCTCGGCGCATTTTTTGGTATTTATTTGGTTAAAAGAATACCGGAGCGAGCTTATCGGTGGTTTATTATTGGCACAACTGCCTTGGCGGCAATTGCAATGCTGGTATAGCAAATCATTTAACAGGTGTTATGGGGCCTCAGTATTGCGGTTGCTGTTGGCCGAAAATCTGCTCGTAGCTCTTTATTCCGTACGTTTCTTTGAGCATAGAAATAAGTTCTGCGTGTTCAATGGAGAACTGACTAATTTGCTCTAACACTAAAATGTGTTTTCGGGTAGATAGATGGTAGCTGCTTGTCGCTTTTGGTAAGTTTGTATTGATAACGAGGTTGCTGAGCGAAGGGTTGTTTTCAATCAAATATCTACCAACGTTGTACTCAACGTCTGCAGCGGTTGCGTCCCCCGTCTTTAGTGTATGTAACGCCATCTCTAGGTCACGCGCTGCGAGAGTATCAATGTTGTAGCGTTCTAATATTTGCATCCAAGATATTGCCGTATATCCATATGGAATGCTCACCGATTGGATGTCGCTTTCCTTAAGATCTCTATTGTAAGACGCGACAAAAGAAGCGCCCACGGCCTCCATTATTGAAATGCTGTATACATTAGCGTCCTTATTAGGACGATAGGCGGTCCAATCTGGATTGTCAGGAAAAATAAAGTCAATTTCTCCCCGATTGAGGGCACCTTGCAAGCGAACAGGCGGAAGCGCAATATACTCAAAGCGGTAGCCGTATTTTTGCGCAAAGGCTTCTAGTATGGACCAACTTGCCCCCTTATCTTCACTATTTCCAAAATCAAAAAGGGGATAGTGGTTTAAAAAGGAAACGCCGATTTTGTAATGCTTTAGATTTTCATCACTTGAAAGTGTATTTTCATTTGCAAGTGAAACACCGCCTATTAGTGCATATACAGCAAAGACGTATATAAGAAGGTTGAAAATATGAAATCGTATAGTGGGCATGCAGAATTATTTATTATCGATGATGTATAGATACAATATCGGAATAATTCTGAATTTATTGAGCAAATGATATGTTTTACTTTTTACCTAAACTCTCGACATGCAATGTCTAATTTTTCGAGCAAATGCGTTTTATCAATCAGCCTGCCTGCAATAATATGTATGACGTCACCATCTCCACGCTCCAAAATCCCGTTCACTTGAAGAACTTTTGCATTTAAATATGCTGTTTTCTGTGCTCTGGCGCTGCTTTGCCAGATGATCACATTGGTGTTGCCAGTGTGATCTTCTAAGGTAATAAAGGTAACACCGGCAGCTGTACCTGGGCTTTGTTTGCAAGCTACTACGCCAATGACTTTCACCAAACTTTTATGGGCTACGGACTTAAGCTCATTGGCTAATGTGAATGTGGGTAGTAATTTGGCATCATGTAACATGGCAATAGGGTGTTGATTGACCGACAGTCCGGTACTTGAATAATCCTCTACTAAATCATCAAAAAGACTGGGCTGTTGAATAAGTGATTCAGTGCCTATTACTCCTTCATTCTCATCCGATTGTGCAAATAAAGGCAGCCTAATACTATTGTCCATTAGCTGCCAGCGCGCATCAAATCGATTGGCTGTGAAGCAAGCAAAAGCATTCGCGCTGGCAAGTGCCTGCATGCAGTTAGCGGGTAGTGAGAGCATATGAATAGACTGCATGGATGAAAAGGGTTTTGCAACGCGAGCCTTAATCAGTGCCTCTACAGAAGATTGCTTTAAACCTTTTACTAAACGTAAGCCAAGGCGAATTGAATAATGATGGTTTTTATAGTGTAAATTATGGTCATAAAGAGATTCATTTACGCAGCACGGGAGCACTTCTACACCATGATGCTTAGCATCTTGCACAATTTGTGAAGGACTATAAAACCCCATCGGTAATGAGTTTAATAAGCCTATATAAAAGACTTGTGGATAATAGTGTTTAAGCCATGCAGATACATAGGCTAATACAGCAAAAGAAGCAGAGTGGGACTCGGGAAAACCATATTCCCCAAAGCCGCATATTTGTTCAAATAAACGTTCTGCATACGCTTCGCTGTAATTTCGTTTGGTCATGCCATCAATTAACTTGCGGCGAAATTTATGCAGTGCCCCATTTTTCTTCCAACTGGCCATTGCGCGTCTTAGCTGGTCAGCCTCACCACCGGTAAAGCCTGCGGCAACCATAGCAAGCTGTATAACCTGTTCTTGAAATATAGGCACGCCCATGGTGCGCGACAAGACGGCTTCTATTGCTTTAGAAGGATAGCTAACCGGCTCTTTACCATCTCTTCTGCGCAAATAAGGGTGCACCATATCACCTTGAATAGGCCCTGGCCGAACGATGGCAATTTGCACTACCAAATCATAGTAACAAGCGGGCTTTAACCGCGGCAGCATCGACATTTGTGCGCGCGATTCAATTTGGAATACACCTACCGTATCTGCCTGTTGAATTTGTCGATATACTTGCTGGTCATCGCCTAAACGGGTAATAAAAGCGATGCTGCAGTCTTGCTGATAGTATTTTTTGAGCAAATCAAAAGACTTGCGGATAGCGGTGAGCATGCCAAGTGCGAGCACGTCTACTTTAAGTAAAGCTAAACTTTCTAAATCGTCTTTATCCCACTGAATAACCGTGCGTTCATCCATGGCGGCATTTTCAACCGGCACCAGCTCATACAATGGCCCTGCTGATATGACAAAACCGCCCACATGTTGCGATAAATGCCGAGGAAAGCCAATAAGCTGCTCTACCAGCGTAATAAATTTGCTCGCAAATTCTGACTCTGGCTCAATACCGAGCTCACCTAGCTGTGACTGCCAGCTAAGCGTGCGGTCGCGGCGATTAACGTTTTTGATAAAAAAACCCAAATCGGTGGCGTTGATTCCCATTACCTTGCCAAGTTCTCTAAGCGCACTTTTAAAGCGATAGCACACTACAGTAGCCGCCAATGCAGTGCGCTGGCGCCCATATTTTTTGTAAATATACTGGATAACTTCTTCTCGACGCTCATGCTCAAAATCCACGTCAATATCAGGTGGCTCATTACGCTCTTTTGAGATGAAGCGTTCAAACAGTACGCTAATCTGCCGTGGATCGACGGCGGTGATTTCTAGGCAGTAACATACGATGGAATTGGCAGCAGAGCCTCTACCTTGATAAAGAATGCCTTGGCGTTTGGCAAATTGAACGATGTCGTAAATGGTTAAGAAAAAGTGCTCATAGCCTTGCTCTTTTATTAGGGTGAGTTCCTTTTCAATCGTGCTGCGAATGTTTGCGCAGAGTTTTTCTCTTGCGCCAAAGCGAAGCTCAATGCCCTTTTCTACCAACATACGTAAATATTCACTAGGCGTCATACCTTTTGCAACGACTTCTGCCGGATACTGATAGGCCAGTTCTGACATGCAAAATGTACACGCTTGTGAAAGGAGTGCGGCATTGTTTAACCAATGTGCAGGATATAGCTGTTTTAGCTTATTCATTGGGCGTAAACTGCTTTCGCCATTGCAATGTGCTTCTCGCCCTAGTGCTTTAACATTTACTCCTTTGTCGATGGCTTGTAAGCATTGCTGCAATGCAAGCCTTGAAGGGTCATGCATGCAAGCGGCAGAAGTGGCGATAATATCCAGTTCAAACTGCTGAGCAAGCGACTGGCAATGGGCAATATATTCTTCTTCGTTTGCACATAGCCAGCGTTTTACAGCTAAAAATAAGCGTTCTTTAAAATGCTTTTGTAACCACTTAGCCCACTTAGCGTCTTTGCTTTTGCCACTTGGTAACCATAGGCAAAAGCAGTGTTTAATACTTTTTAGATCCCATTCGCTAAGCTCATATTCTCCTTTGCTAGCGCGTCGCCTTGCGTTGGTAATGATTCGACAACACTCTGAATAAGCCTGGCGATTAGGGCAAATCAACACCATAGTTTGCTGTTGATATTTAAACAGGCTACCCACAATAAGCTTAATTGGGATATGATTATTTTTGATTTCAGTATATGCCCTTACCACTCCTGCCATTGAGCATTCATCGGTGATGGCAATGGCTTGATAACCTAAAAAATACGCTTGACGTATATACTCCTCAGGATGAGATGCGCCATATAAAAACGAAAAGTTAGATTGGCATACTAACTCAGCAAAAGGCATGTAATGCTCAGTGGATTTAGACGAAGTAGCCATGTAAATACCACTTTTGCTCAGGCGTTTTAAATACCCATATTTGTTGGCCTTGCTCGTTTTGACCAATATAGTAATCGCGACTGATTTTATGATTATCCCACCAGCCTGACACGATGCGCTCTGGGCCTTTGATCACTTTTATCTTATGTTGCAAAAGCTCAGGGTGTTTGAGTAAAAGACCAGGCCTGTCAGCAAAAATGCTGACTTTGTTGCTGACGGTTGCAGCCTGATGTTTTGCTTCAAACTCGGTTGCTGCTTCGGGTCTAAAGTCGTTTACAAATTTTAAACCACTGACTTTGGGGGTAAGCTTGTTGCTACCGAGTTTGCTGCTTAATCTCGATAGCAATGACATAGCTGCAA
The DNA here is from genome assembly GCF_028401415.2 of Ningiella algicola. Classification (NCBI taxonomy): domain Bacteria; kingdom Pseudomonadati; phylum Pseudomonadota; class Gammaproteobacteria; order Alteromonadales; family Alteromonadaceae; genus Ningiella; species Ningiella algicola. Next base: position 3,070,987 of record NZ_CP171821.2, read on the forward strand.
CGTGAGTCGATTTACGAGTAAAAAAGTCATCATGCGTACTGTGTGCTTCTTCATGCTTAGGGCAGTGTAGAGCAATAGCGTATATGGGTGAGCTAAAAGTGATTCGCTCCATCTTTAAGGCGATGATATCTAGCCATTCTTTGCTCTGGTAAATCGGTAGCGCGCTATTAAATATGATATTGAGCGCTTTGTGTTCGCGCTGATGAAAGTCAATATTAATGCTGATGCAGTGGGCGTTGCGCACATATAAGAAGTGGCTAAGCTTTTCCAGAGCATGAGCAATCACGGGCAGTAGCTTGTCACTAAGCGAAATTTCATACATTAACTCAATATAATCATCGTAGCGCGTGAGTGGTTTAAAAAACGTGACTTTAGAGGGCGCCTGACCGCGTAACTCTGAAATGATCCCCAAACTGTGTCGGGTTACTCGATTCGCAAGTTCTGATAAAGGCAAAGTATCTAAATCGGCAACGCGATGAATGCCTATGCGTTTTAATTTTTCTAAATCTTTGGGCTGGATGTCAGAATAAGTAAGCTGACAAGTTTTAAGTACTTGCTCAATCATCGCTCTTTGGCTAATGTTTTGATTGACGTCTTTATTTTCGCTATGCATAACGACAAAACCTAAGCCTTGTTTAGCCATTAATTTAGCCGCTTGAATAGAAAAGGCGCTAGCGCTCGTAAAATGATAATTATATTGCTCAATACAGCGCTGAATGCATGCCCAATAATTGTCTAAACCGCCGTAAAGCTTCAACATGTTTTGCGCCCGTAAAATAATGCCGTTGGGAGGGCTCAATACAATGTCGGAGGTAACTAAATATAAGCTATTCGCTAAATGCTCTAAGGTATTTTGTTCTACTTCAGCGCGATATTCATGCAAAATCAGATCAGGGTAAAGCAAGCTAGCGCTGGCAAGACCCATCCCTGTTTTTATGCCTCTTTGATGGGCACTTTTGTTCACTTGTACAATTTGATTTTCTTGTGTTTCGTATATACCGCGAGGCTCGTCAATAGACGCACTTTCAGCTTTCTGCCCTTGCTCAATAACATCAAGCTGAAGCCTTGGGAAGTGTAGATAAATCCACAGTGAACGTGTATCAAATTGCATTTTTTATCACCCATCAAGAACTTGGATGTTTGGGTGAATACACAGGTGAATGTATCGCTGAATGCGATTGAATCGATACCACTTTGCCAAAGGGTTTTTGTGGATTTTTAAAGTGCGCACGAGTCCGGCATTTAAAAGGCACTTTGACTTTCACAGCAGGTTTTGCCCAGCCGATCTTTTGCTTGTTAATTTTGATGTGTAGCTGTTCATCTTCTCGTTTTAAAGATAAAGATAAACTTAAGGGCAAATTTTGCAAAGCTCGCTGGCTATTATCAAACCAAAAACACTGACACTGCCCATGTAGCGACGCTAATTCAAGTTTTCGTATTTGTGTATGCTGTAAAGACTGCTGCCATAAAAACACACTCGCACAGGCCCCGCTTTTTGCGCATTGCTCTGCACTCCAAAGAGCCTCTTCCGGTGTCTCTGGATTGATGACAATTAACCGCGATAAATCGATATTTTCTGATAAGAAAAATTCAGCATTGAGCATAAAAGGTGGCGCAATAAATACCCATAGTTTGCTGTCTGCATGACTTTTTTCTCGGGTTTTATTACGATTATTATTGTCGCGCTGTTGCTTTAGCACACTCAGCATTAAGCGCAACTCCCCACAGCCTAACTGGCTGCTGATATGGACCATGCCTGATGCAGGAAAGCCTCCTGATAAGGCATTATCTAATTCATCAAAACCGGTATTTAAGCCTGTTGAGGCTTGTTGTGTTTGTGCAGTGCTTTTGGCTGTCCATACCCATTGCTTACTTTCCAACTCATGCAAAATAGGATTCATATGGCACTCATTTATACTGTATGTTTATACAGTATAAATATTTTACTTAAGTGATCAACTGTTTCTCATGCCTCAGCGGCATGAGAAAGGTAAGCGACTTATTTGCAAAGGTTTTTTAGTTAGAAGATAGCTTAACTAGCATTGGAGCTTTGAAGTGCATTCTCAATAAAGGTATCGATTTTACGCTCCAAAATAAAAAGAGGCACTGAGCCGTGTGCAAGCACTTCATCGTGAAAAGCGCGAAGATCAAAGGCTTCACCTAAGGCAAGTTCAGCTTTTTGTCTTAGCTCTTTGATTTTTATTTCGCCAATTTTGTATGAGAGTGCCTGAGCTGGCCACGAAATATAGCGGTCAATTTCGGTTCTTACGTTATGCTCACTAAGGGCAGTATTCTCAAGCATATAATCCATGGCTTTATCACGGCTCCAGCCGAACACATGCATGCCGGTATCAACGACTAAACGGCAGGCACGCCACATCTCATAGCTCAAGCGGCCAAAGTTATCATATGGGTCTTCATATATACCGACTTCAAGTCCAAGAAACTCAGAGTATAAGCCCCAGCCTTCGCCAAAGGCTGAAATGTAGGTCTTGCGACGCACTTGCGGTAAATCTTCCATTTCTGCTGCAAGAGATATCTGAAAATGATGGCCAGGAACAGCTTCGTGAAGCGTGAGCGCTGGAAGAGCATAAAGTGGTCGCTTGTCCAGTGCATAGGTGTTTACCCAATAATAGCCTGGATCGCTATCGCTACGCGGTGAAATATAGCGACCGGTTGTGTATTTAGGTGCGATGCTGTCGGGTACAGGTGCGACGCCGTAAGGCGTGCGCGGCATCTTATAAAAGAGTTGAGGCAGGCGTGCGTCCATCTGCTTTGAAATATATGATGCGGTGATGATGAGCTCTTCAGCCGTTTTCGCATAAAACTGCTCATCGGTGCGCAAAAATTCAATGAATGCATTAATGTCGCCGTCAAACTCAAGCTCATCGACTATTTGCTGCATTTCGCTTCGAATGCGTGCAACCTCTGCCAGGCCGATATCGTGTATCTCCTTAGCACTCATATCGGTTGTGGTGAAATATTTAATACGATTGGTATAAAACGCTTTGCCATCAGGCCATGTGGTTGCGGCTATATTGGTCTTAGTATTTGGCTTATACTCATCAACAAAGAAATCATAAAAAGCCTGATAAGCAGCTCTTACTTTGCCTACTTTTTGCATGGCCAAGTCTAAGCTTTCTTCGCTCATTAATTCGCTACTTGCCTTAGCAAAAGGCAGATAAAAAGGGTGGGCTTCCAGCTCTGGCTCAAGATAGGGTTTGATAGAGTCTTCATAGCCTATTAGTACGACTTGAGGCTGTGAATGCTCCACTGCCAAGCCTTCGCGCATGTATTCGATGTTAAGCTGGATATTAGTCACCGCTTCATCGAGTAACTGAAGGTAACTTTCAAGATCGTCGGCATTTAATAAACGCGTATTATCAGGAATTCTGCCTAAACTGCTATGAAAGCCATATTCAGATGTGATGGGCACGCGATAGCTTTTGAATTTGAAGTTATCAACGTAATTACTTAAGCGATAAACTTGCATCAAATAAGAGATTTGATCAGTATCGTCTAAGCTGTTGATATCTATATTATCAAGCTTGCCTAAATATACGTTAAATCGGTCAAAGCGCGCTTGCATGGCTTGCATGCTGATGTCAGTCAGCGCTCTACTTGGTGTGCGTCCTTCACTTCTTGCCAAAGAGGGAAACTGAGATAACTCATACTCCCAAATATCATCGAGCAAGTGATGAAACTCGCTTTTTATGTCACTGGACGGGTTTTGCTCGGATTGCGCAAACCCTGGGTTTGAAACAAAGACGATACCGCACAATACATAAAACAGGAAAGCTGGCAGCAAGCTCAATGATGTTTTCATAGAATCACTTCTTCGGGGTATAAATTGGCGAGTGTAGTGCGGTGACTTTATCAGAAAGTTGACTGATTTTCGCGCTGCCTTGTTTTTCGACCTGATCAATTCGCAATACGTTGTGCATTGGAATGAAGCTACGCTTTACTTTGCTAAACTCATCTTTGAGTTTTTCGTGGCTTGGATCAAGCACCAGTTCGGTATGGTTGTCCCAAACAAAGTCACCAATTTCGATAAAGCCAAACACTTGGCTTGAAACCAGCTCTTTGACATAGAGCTCATATCGTTCACCGTTACTGATAAATTGAATACGATAAATCGCTTCTGATTTGCTCATGTGGCTCACATTTTAGTTAAGAATGACGGCATATCTATTATACCGTTAATACTCATTACGGATTTGCCCTATGTATGGTCTATTTTCGACGATTTCAAGCCGAATTATCGTTTAGCTCGACAAAGAAAAGACTGAGGCGATCATCAAGGCGATATCTTCTTGACCTTGAATGATATGACTGGATATTGCGAAGCCTTGCGCTAAACACGTTAGCTTTAAGGCTTGCTGTTCAGCGTTAATGTTTGTGCCCAGCGCACCACTATTTTGTGCCCGCTCAATAAGCGCAATAAATTCTAGCTGCAGTTGATCATAAAACCAGCGCGCCTGATGTTGCATAGCGTGATTTGACCGACCCATTTCCACGATAAGTTTGCTTAACAGGCAGCCCTTTGAAGCGATCAATTGTTGATATTGATTAAAATAGGCTTGGATACTCTCCTGTGCATCAGCAGATATATGTAAATATTGATTAAGAGGAAGTAGATGGTTCTGCAAATAATGATTTAGCAGCGCTTCAAAGAAATCTTCTTTGTTTTTAAAATGGATATAGAATGCGCGTCGATTAAAGCCGGTATCTTTAATTAACGAATGCATAGAGCACGCTCGATATCCGCGCTCTATCGCCAGGGGAAGCGCCATTTCAAGGACCCTTTCCAAGTCATACTTAACTTGTTGCGGCATCTTTATCACAACTAAACTTCAAAGAATGACTGTTCTTATAAGCGAGCCTCGCAAATTAATCAAGTGAAATCATCACAAGCGCCTCACCACGCACTTGGATCGACTTGATAAAACCGACTCAATTGCTCGTAAAGCGATCTATGAAACTGCTGCAGTTCGTTTGATTTTTCAAAAAACACTTCGCTAGCAACGGCGAAAAACTCAGCAGGGTTGGTTGCACCATAATAATCAAATACTGAGGGCTCACCGCGCGTTGCGCGTTGTTGGAGTTGTGCAAATTCTGCAGCAAATATTTGCGACCACTGCTGATAGCTCTGACTTTGCTGAAGAATAGGCGCCCCATTGGCACTGCCACTTTCTTGATCCAGCTGGTGAGCAAATTCGTGGATGACAACGTTGCGCCCATCATCGGGTAAATGCGCTCCTTCAAGCGTGTCATGCCACGACAGTACAACGTTACCATGCCCCCATGATTCGCCTGCTAAAACAGAATCTTTAACTGAGTGTATGCCGTCTTGTCCTATGTTTTGATGACGTTTTACAAAAGCGCGTGGATACACCAGTATCGATTTAAGCTTTGGATAATAGTCGGTCTGGCGATTCAGCAATAGTAAACATGCCTGAGCGGCAATCGTTATGCGAATGTCATCGTTTATCTCAATGCCTTGGCATCCGACAAAGCGCTTCTCGCTTATAAATACAAGAATATGCCGTTTGAGTTGCAGCTGCAGATGATCGGGCATTTGTCGAAAATATGGCATTCGCCGCTGAATAATTCGCCGCCAATGCGTTTTAAATGGCTGGCTCGCTGCTTTTTCACGCGAGCGGGCTTTTAAAATAGGTTTGAGCAGAATATACGCAATAATTGCGACGACCACTAAAACAAGGAATAAGTAGGCGAATACGTTAATAATAAATGCCGTTGTAAAATAGATGTTTTAACCTTATCTCACATCTTTAGCTGTCAAGCAAACAGGCTCTCTGAACGGTTAATAAAAGTCTCGCGTAATGCGATAATCTATTTAACCTCAACTCGGGATAAGCGACAGCGCCAAGTAGCGCTAAAAACGCGAATTACTGCGTTGCAAAAGCGAGCAATAGAATGACTATTACGTCACTTTTGCGCCTTGCACTTCACGTTTTTATCACTACTTGGTGATAATTTAATAAATACATAGTTAAAACATGCATTTGCACTATCGCTTATCCCGAGTTGAGGTTATTTAATACAATACTGCAGAAATCAAAACAGTGTAAGACCTGACTGAGCGCAATGAATAGGGAAGGCCAAATTGAGATTTGATTTATGAGACTGAAAACAGCTTTTGGTATACATCTAGCGCTTGGCATACTCACTCTGATGCTGGCTAGCTTGGCCGTATTACCTAGCCCTTATGCACTATACCTTCGGAATCTTGGCATTTTCTTTTGCCTCGTTTGTTTGTTTTATCTTATATTTTTGCCGCAGTATCGGCATTTTGAACAAAAAGCCTTGTGGAAACATATTCGCACTAAGTTACATAAGTCGATTCTAGACCTTGTCTGGCTGGCTTCACCGCTGATTCTATCTGTATTAGCAAGTGTTATGATGATAATTACTTTAAGGACGGCTGGCTAATTGTTTTGCCAAGTTGACCCTTAATAGAGCTTAGCCTTATACTCCGTCGCAATCCTTGTAGTATTGCTGTCATCGCTTGAATACAAGCATTAGTTAGCACTAATCAAATGCCAGCAACAGTAGTAGAGATACTCGTGAATATAAATGTATTATTGCTGATGAATAAGCCATTCGTGCGCTTATTTGGACTTGCCGTGTTGCTTAACAGTTTAACAAGCTGCCATCAAACCCCACCCAATTATTCAACTTCTGAGCTTAACGATACTCAAGTTAATGTAGAAAACATCAAAGCGCATATGGAGTTTTTAGCCGATGATTTACTTGAAGGCCGCGATACCGGTTCTATAGGGCACGAAATTGCATCACTTTATTTAGCCAGTGAGTTTCAAAAATATGGGCTTGAGCCCATTGGCGAAGACGGTACATTTATGCAGCGTGTTGCTTTTCGAAAAGCGATGTTGGTGCAAGAGTCGCCAAGGTTATCCTTCACGTTTAATGACGGTTCGAGCAAAAGCCTTGACTACCCGAAAGACTTTTTAATGGGGCCAAGCGCCGTCAGAACGCAGTCCCAAGTTTCAGCTCCCTTAGTCTTCGTGAGCTATGGAATCATCGCTCCAGAGTTTGATCACAATGATTATGAAGGGCTGGATGTAAAGGGCAAAATTGTGGTTGCTCTGGCAGGTAAGCCAAGCACACTAGACTCAGAAGAGGGCGCGCATTTATCGACACAAAAGAGGAAATTTGCGGTGAACCAAGGGGCTATAGGGTTTATTACAATACAAACGCCCAATGGTGAAAAAGTGCGTCCTTATGAACGTTCGCTTAACTATATTCATGCCCCTCGTATGCGTTGGGTCGACCCGCAAGGCGAAGTAGGGGATACCTATCCACAGATACAAGCGAGTGCTTATTTAAGCATGGCGAGTGCTGAAACCTTATTTGCTAGCGCTCCGGTAAAAGCGCAAGACATATATGCCCAGCTTGAACAAGGTAATATTCCCAAAGGCTTTGATATGACGATAAAAGCCAGTCTCGCGTCGGCTTCCACACATGAGGATTTAAGCAGTCCGAATGTCGCTGCCGTGCTGCGCGGAAGCGATCCAAAGTTAAGGGATGAATACGTGGTGTTTACAGCCCATTCTGATCATTTAGGTATATCAAAATCGGTAGAAAAAGACCGCATTAACAACGGCGCGATGGATAACGCCTCTGGCACCTCGGTAATGCTAGAGACTGCGCGCATGTTTTCGCGTCTAGACACGGCACCTGCACGCTCAGTCATTTTCTTAGCGGTCACGGGTGAGGAGAAAGGCTTGCTTGGCGCAGACTATTTTGCGAAAAATCCAACCGTAGCGCTTGAGTCTTTGGTTGCCAATGTGAATTTAGACATGCCTTTGCTCACCTACAAATTTGCCGATGTTATTGCCTTTGGCGCAAGTCACAGCACAATGGGCAAATATGTTGAGACGGCGGCAGCAAATGCCGACATAAAGCTTACCGATGATCCTTGGCCTGACTTGAATTTGTTCACTCGCTCTGATCACTATGCTTTTGTGAAACAAGGCGTTCCGGCGGTGTTCTTAGTGACAGGTATAGAGTCAAAAGATCCAGAAGTTGATGGCAGTCAGGTGCTCAATAACTTTTTATCAACGCATTACCACCGACCGTCAGACGACATGCAGCAAGACTTCGATTGGGAAGCCGCTAAAACGTTTACGCAAGTTAACTTCGAAATAGGAAAAACCCTTGCAGATGCAAAGCAACGGCCTACTTGGTATGAGAGCAGTTTTTTTGGTCGAACGTTTGGAAAAGACTACAACTTAGGTGAGCAGTAGAAAGCCTTGGCGCAGTTAGCCTGTGCCAACACTTTATTTATTGTAAGTAGGAATTTTTGATATGTCCCCAATGCTCATTGAACTGCTGAGTGGGACGCCTTTCAAATTGGCTGCGCACATATTGATTCACCTTGCCATCAACAAAGCAAATCAACAAATTCGCTAGCAGCGCTTCATCCACAGTAGCGGCTTTACCTTCTCTTAGCTTTCGTTCGCGCAGCACTTGTTTAAGCTGAAGCTCAAGTCGATCAAATAACTGCGCAATGCGCTCACGCAGCCGCTCTTGCTCACCCATTAAAGCATCACCATTGAGAATACGCGTTATTCCTGGGTTCTTTTCTGCAAAGCCTAATAGCAAATGAAGAATAAGCTGGCAGCGATTAGACGCATCTTTCTCTTCACTGATAATTTTGTTGATACGAGAAAACAAAGTTTCTTCAATAAATTCGATTAAACCTTCAAACATTCTGGCTTTTGAAGGGAAATGTCGATACAGCGCTGCTTCGGAGACACCCACTTCTTCTGCAAGCTTAGCGGTCGTAATTCGCTGACCGTGATGTGTCTCTAGCATTCCTGCGAGGGCTTGAAGTATTTGCGCTTTTCTATTTGGTTTTTTAGCTGCGGGCATGTTGTTTTAATCTTGCTGTTTGTGTGTTCGAATATACTCTTTATGTACTAGTTTAAGTAGATCCATTGCGAGTGAGTCTTTACTAGCAGGCGCGAGCTCATGTTTTGAGTCTTTTGTAATGACAAGCAGTGCATTTCGATCAGAATTAAAGCCTAAACCATCAACCGATACATCATTTGCAGCGATCATGTTCAGACGCTTTTTGTCTAGTTTAGCCTTGGCGTAACTCTCAACATCCTGAGTTTCTGCAGCAAACCCGACGGTAAACGGCGGCTCTTTTCTGAATGAGACTGTTTTAAGAATATCAGGGTTTTGGGTAAATGTAAGAGAAAGTTCTTGTTCTTTTTTCTTAAGTTTTTGCGTATTCTCATTTATCACACGGTAATCCGCGACCGCTGCGCAGGCAATAAAGATATCTTGAGTTGCAATGTTTGACTCTACCGCATCAAGCATATCTTGTGCACTGACTACATCGATACGGGCGACATTTTTCGGGGCGCTCAAAGAAACAGGTCCTGTTACAAGTGTTACCTTTGCACCGAGCTTTTCGGCCGCTGCAGCCAGTGCAAACCCCATTTTGCCAGAACTATGATTAGACAAATATCGCACTGGGTCGATAGCTTCGAGGGTAGGACCTGCGGTGATCATGATTCGTTTGTTTTCGAACAAAGAAGAGCTTGCACAACGTTCTGATGAATGTGCATTTTCCATGTACACTTCAATGAAGCCTGCAAGCGACTCAACGATTTCGTCAGGTTCAATCATTCGCCCGTAACCTACATCCCCACACGCTTGTTCGCCAGCTGCTGGCCCAAGTTGAACGAGGCCTCGAGAAAGCAGCGTGTTTAGGTTATCGGTTGTTGCAGATGCAGCCCACATTTGTTGATTCATTGCGGGCGCAAACAATATGGGAGCCCGCGTTGCGAGCGCTAAGGTGCTGAGTAAATCATCTGCTAAGCCGTGTGCCAACTTGGCCATGCAGTTAGCGGTTGCTGGGGCAATAACAAATACGTCTGCCCAGCGGGCCAGCTCAATATGCCCCATGCCGGCCTCTGCGTCTTCATCCAGTAAGTGGGTGCTCACTTTTTCACCAGAGACTGCCTGTAATGATAATGAGGAAACAAAATGTGTGGCTGATTCGGTTAGTACCACGCGCACATTTGCGCCTTCGGCTTTTAATTTACGCACAAGGTCAGGCGTTTTATAAGCGGCAATGCCGCCGCTGATACCAAGTAATACATTCTTTTGTTCAAGTTGCATGCTGAGCCTTGTAGGATGCAAAATGTTGAGTATGAAAACATTAAACCACTGTTATCCAAGGAAGGAAACATGAAAATACTTGATTGGCCAGCGCAAGAACGTCCTCGCGAAAAGCTGATTCATCACGGCGTACACACATTAAGCGATGCAGAATTGCTGGCGATTTTTTTGCAAACCGGCTTGAAAGGACAAAATGCGGTGCAAACCGCAAAGGCCGCGCTGCGTTCATTCGGTTCGCTGCGTGCTTTGCTTCAAGCGCCGAAAAGAAAATTGTTATCGACGCCTGGATTTGGCAAAGCAAAATTTGCTTTATTACAAGCGAGTATAGAGTTACAAAAGCGCAATATGTCGGAACAAATGGTCAGAGAACGTTCCTTTTGCCATGCTGATGATGCATCGTCTTATTTAATATCTCAGCTTAGAGACAAGCCCAGAGAAGTATTTTCAATGCTCATGCTTGACTCTCAATATCAGCTCATTGCTTATCGAGAAATGTTTCAAGGCACCATCAATAGTGCCGCTGTGTATCCGCGAGAGCTAGTGAAACAAGCGATAGAGGACAATGCCGCGGCGGTGATCCTGGCACACAATCATCCAAGCGGAAAAGCAGAGCCAAGTCAGTCAGATATCAATATTACTCAAAAAATAAAAGATGCTATGTCGCTGATTGATATTTCGGTCTTAGATCACTTTGTAATCGGAGATGGTGTGGCTGTGTCGTTTGCCCAGCGGGGCTTGCTGTAGCGTTGAACGGTCGCGTTTTTCAAAACACAGATATAAGCTAAAGCGTAAAATGAGAAAAAGTTGGTGTGTACTAAGATTATTTGTTGTTTTTTACTTCACTTTACTGTATAAAATGCGCCCTCTTTATTAATCGCGTTACACAGCAACAATTTGCTGTAGTTAAACGGCAAACTAGTTGTTATGGAGACAATCATGTCTAAAGTATGTGCAGTTACAGGAAAGCGTCCTGCAGTGGGTAACAACCGCTCACACGCTAGAAACGCGACACGTCGTCGTTTCTTACCAAACCTACAAACCCACCGTTTTTGGGTTGAAAGCGAAAATCGCTTTGTGAAATTACGTCTTACCGCCAAAGGTATGCGTATTATTGATAAGAAGGGTATTGATTCAGTATTGTCTGACATCCGTGCTCGTGGTGAGAAGGTATAAGGAAGCAAGATTATGCGTGATAAAATTAAATTAGTATCATCTGCTGGCACAGGCTTTTATTACACCACAGATAAGAACAAAAGAAACATGCCGGGCAAAATGGAAATTAAAAAGTACGATCCAAAAGTTCGTAAGCACGTTATGTTTAAGGAAGCAAAAATCAAGTAAGACTTTGTCTTTACTCGAAACAGTATATTTGTCTCCAATAAAACCCAGCCCAGGCTGGGTTTTTTGTTGCCTAATAAAGATGCAAAGCTGATTTTGAGCTATGACTTCATTCACTATATGATATCAATTACATACAATGATAATGTGCGAACATTGCGTCGCTTTTTTATTCAATAAGCTACACAAGAACGCGGCTATACAAGGCATAAATATGCGGAAACTCTCGCAAAAAGCGTGGAACAATGTCCTGATATTCTCCATGCTCATCTTAATTGCGGTGCTAAATTATGACAGTCTGTTTGGTAGTGACGATGCGATATCTATTGAGCTAGTGCCGCAAGGAAACTTTATACTTAGCCTGCAAATTAACGAGCTAAGCTTTGAGCGCATTGGCAACGGGTGGCGTGTAAGTGCGCCAAGCAATGACGATTTGCCCGACATGCAAAATGACGGTATTCAAGCGCTTATTGCCCAGTGGCAATCGGCGCGACTACGTAAAAGCGCTGAATCTATTCCAAGCGAACGAGCAGCTTCGCCTGATTACATAGTGAGTTTGTGGCTCGCCGGAGACAGTGAGCCAACCTTGCTTGGTTTACTAAATTATCAAGGTACAGATTTCGCGGTTTATCGTGGCGAGCTTTATTTACTAGATTTCCCGACGATTCAGCAGCTGGTTCCTGCTAACACGCAAGCACCATCGAATGAGGCCGTCGATGCCTGAGTTGCCAGAAGTTGAAGTTACACGTCTAGGTATTGCGCCTTTTTTAACCAACAAAACCATCGAGAAAATACGCATTCACAATCCGAATATGCGCTGGCCTGTGCCAAATGAGGTCTTGTTATCAGAAGGTCAACGCATATCGAGCGTCACACGTCGCGCAAAATATTTGTTTATCAACACGGCTTTAGGCGCTTTGGTAATGCATTTAGGCATGTCAGGCAAAATGCGCGTGCTCGACATATCTGAAGCGCGCCAACTGCACGACCACATAGAAATCGAACTCAGTTCTGGCAAGAAGCTGGTGATGAACGATCCGCGTCGCTTTGGCAGTTGCTTATGGCAAGGCGTAAGCGATGACGCCTTAACATTATTGCAAAAACTAGGGCCTGAGCCATTAACCGACGACTTCAACGCTCAGCGTTTATTTGAACTCTCCCGCAAGCGCAAAGCGCCGATTAAAGCCTTTATTATGGATAATGCGGTCGTGGTTGGTGTTGGAAACATTTATGCCAATGAGTCTTTGTTTAAAAGCGGTATCGACCCAAGACGCGCCGCAGGTAGAATAAGCAAAGCACGCTATGAGCGCTTAGCTGACAATATTAAGCTCGTTTTAGCCAAAGCAATAGAGCAGGGCGGCACAACGCTGCGAGATTTTGCTCAAGCAGACGGTAAGCCGGGATATTTTGCTCAACATTTGCATGTTTACGGACGAACAGGCGAGCTTTGTGACGCTTGCCAAACGCCTATTCGTAATCAGGTCATAGGCCAACGAAACACGTTTTTTTGCATCAGCTGTCAGAAGTAAAAGACTTTCTGTCAGCCCAAGAACGCTCGTATTGTTTGCTGACCTGTGCCAATAAATTCGCTACACTTTACGCATGAATAGCAATCGCCATTAGCGTGCAAGGCCTTATAAAAAAATGCTGCCCATTTTTGTGATCAATTTAGATGGCTCTGATGAACGTCTTACAAATGTCGAGGGCCAACTAGCAAAGCAAAATTTAAACTTTGAGCGCATATCAGCGGTAGACGGGCGCAAACTAGATGAGGCTTCTCTGCACACTCACTATTGTCCGAAAACGAATCGCAAAGCCTACTATAAAGCGCTGACCCCTGGAGAGATTGGTTGCTATCTGAGCCATCGAAAAGCATGGCAGCACATGGTAGATAATCAAATTCCTCACGCGATTATCTTGGAAGATGACTTTATTCTTGAAAACTCACTGGGCGACTTGCAACGGCTTGTCAATGGTCAGCCTGATTTTGACTACGTAAAGCTATCGGACCATCCGTCGCGTCCACGCAAAACACAAACGATAGATGCCATTGGTGACTCACAGCTTATTCGCTTTGAGAAAGTGCCGGCTCGCACCTGCGCTCAGTTAGTGAGTCTACGTGGAGCAGAAAAGCTGCTTAAACACTCTGAAAGATTTGGTCGTCCAATCGATATCGACTTACAGTTTTGGTGGGAAAAGAACATCGAAATTTTAGGTTTCAAACCTTTTCCATTTAGCCCTGCGCCAGATGTGAAAAGCGACATTACCGCGGTACAAAGTCGCAGTTCAGTGAAAAAGCATCGAGTGAGACGCATTAAACAGCAACTCGCATTTAAAATTAATAATGCTTTGCGCAATAAAGGGGAATTCCGTTGACGAGTTTTGGAAGTAAGGAAATGCTTGAAAGTGACAAAACTGACGAGCAAGCAATGGCACATAAAAACATCGCCATTATTATTGACTCACTTGCAGGCGGCGGCGCTGAAAAGGTTATGTTAACCCTGGCCACTGAAATGGTATCTCAGGGTCATCAGGTCACTTTTTTCTCGTTAAAAAACACTACTCAATATGTGGTTCCCAGCAATATTGGTTTAGAGTTTCCCTTGGCCTCTTTCAATGGCAGGGTGAGAGGGTGGCTGAATCGTGAAAAATTGGCTGGGATGTTACAAAAATCCGTTAATGATGTTGAGCGCGTAAACGGGACTTTCGATTTAATTCTGGTCAACCTTTATGAAAGCTACCGCCTCGCTAGCGCCTGTGAGTTTAAACATTGCTACTACGTCATTCATAACTCATATGTGCAAGAGCTAAAGCGCGAGCGCCGCATGGGACCAATTAAGTACTTCTACATGCAGCGCATTTTAAAAACGCTTAACGGCAAAGACTTAATTGCGGTCTCAAAAGGGGTGGCCAAAGAAGTGTCTGAGGCTAGGCTTTTTCGCGCAACTAGCGTCCGCTGTATCTATAATCCATTTGACATCAAACATATTCGAGCGCTTGCTACTGAAGCGATTTCAGATGTCAGCCCAAACGTGCCAGAAAGCGAGATACCTAAACGCTTTATTGTTCATGTTGGCCGAGCCGCAAAGGCAAAACGACATGACATTTTGTTTATGGCGCTCAAGCATATCAATCCAGAGTATAAGTTAGTTTGTTTAACTTCCAACACAAAAAAACTGAAAAAGCTGGCGAAAAAATACGGGATTGAAGAGCGTCTTGTCCTTCCTGGGTTTACTGAAAACCCATATGCGTGGATGAAGCAGGCTGACGCACTTGTTTTAAGTTCAGATTTTGAAGGCTTGCCCACTGTCTTAATTGAATCAATTGTTTGTGCGACTAAAGTGGTGTCCACGGATTGCCCGCATGGACCTAGGGAAATTATGCAGGGCGAACTCGCTAATTTTCTAGTGCGTCCTCGCTCGCCTGAGGCACTCGCAAAAGCAGTTAATCAAGCGTTAAAAACAGACATTTTACTCGACGAGCATCCTATTTTAAAGCAAGTGACTGCGAAGCAAATTGCCACGGCGTATCTTAGTTTAGCTCGTTAAGACGCTGTTTTAAGGCCTTAAGGACTTCAGGGTGACAAAACTCGGAAACGTCCCCTTTGTGCATGGCCACTTCTTTCACCAGCGTGGAAGAGATAAACGAGTTTTCTTCAGAAGGGGTGAGAAAAACACTCTCTAAATCTGGATTTAAACGTCGATTCATGTTCGCAAGCTGAAATTCATATTCAAAATCAGACACTGCACGTAAGCCACGAATTAGAATATTTGACTGTTTTTGCTTTGCGTAATCAGCCAACAATCCGGTAAATCCTTCAACTGATACATTGGGTAAATGGGCAGTGACTTTCGTGATCATCTCAACGCGTTCATTGAGCGTAAAGAGCGGCTGTTTACTGGGGTTAGACGCGATTGCAACGATGACATGAGAAAACATATTTGCGGCGCGCTCAATTAAATCAGCATGTCCATTGGTTATCGGATCAAAAGTTCCCGGATAGATTGCTTTACTGCTGTGCTGCCCAGACATCGCCATATACTTCCTACCAAAAAGGTGACTAATTAAAAATAGCAGCGCTCACCATAACCAAAACCCGCTGTAGTTGGCAAATCAAATATGCGCTATGCTTGGTGTATATTGATTATTCAGGATAAATATGAGTTTCAAGTTTATTCAAGTTTTGTTTATTGTACTGTTGCTACAATCAAAACTTGCCCTAGGCGCTGCATGGATAGGTACCCAAGACAAGCAGCTTCATTACGACGTGCAAACGCTGGTAGAGTGGGGCTACTTAGATTCTGCCGCAACGACCTACCCTATACCATGGAAAGGGATTGCCAGTCAGCTTTCTCGTTTAGACCCTACAGGTATGCAAAAAATGCCTGCGCAAGCCTACGCGCGCCTGCTCTACTATTTCAACATTAAGCGCACCGAGCAAACCCGTTATTTTATGACCTTGCAAGGGGCGAGTGACGACATTCGATTTCGAAGCCTGGACGATGGGGTGGAAGAGACAGGTGAAATAACGCTCGCGAGCGAATTTATTGAAGGAAATTGGTCCGGGCAGCTAAGCGTCAATCACGCTTCAGGCGGGCGCACTAACTTGGATAATTCATTTTTTGCTTATCAATTTGGCGATTGGAATCTGCGCCTTGGCTCTCTAGATCAGTTTTGGGGGCCGGCGCAATCAAGCTCACTCATACTGTCAAATAACACTCGTCCGCTTAAAGCGGTGGCTTTGTCACGTTCAGTCACTACCCAATCTGAGCATCGATTGCTGTCATGGATGGGGCCTTGGTATTTCACTACGCAATTTGGACAAATGGATTCTGACAGGGTGATCCCCGACACAAAACTATTGCTGTCACGATTTACCGCACGCCCGTTTAAAGGTTTCGAGTTTGGTGCGTCTTGGGCCGCCATGTGGGGAGGCGAAGGGCAAGATGAAGGTTTAGGCACCTTTTGGGATGTGATTACTTTTCAAAATGTCTGTCTCGACAGACCCGTGTGCACAGGTGAGCAGCTCACTACCTTAGGCAACCACTTGGCGGGTTTTGATCTTAGCTACACCTTCAATGCGCTCTCGCGGCCGATGACCTTGTATGTTCAGCGCATTGGCGAAGATGCCGTAGACGGTTATCGAATTACCGATAATGCTAACTTGTTTGGATTTTCAACCTATATTTATCAAGCCAAAGTTTTTATTGAGACTAGTGATACGAATATTGCATGTCAGGGCGACGGCAGCACCGTGACCAATTGCTATTACGAAAACGGCCTTTATGAAACCGGGTATCGAATGTACGGGCGCAGTCTTGGCAGCACCTTTGACTCAGACGCGAAGCAAATTACGCTTGGTGCGAATATTCGTTTTGACGATGGTGCAGTTGCCGAGCTTTATTTGCGTTCCGCTGAGCTAAACGCAGACGGTCAACTTCCTTCACCGGTTCTTACTGGAGATGTGAGTGAGGATGTAATAGAACTCTCAGGATTTTACCAAAAACCTTATCGAAACTGGTTGCTTCGCGCAGGAGCCAGTATTGCTTCGAGAGACTTCCAAAATAGAGAAGATGAAACCGATGCGCTGCTATATCTTAAGGCGCAATACGCATTTTAAATTAACCTCAACTCGGGATAAGCGATAGTGCAAATGCATGTTTTAACTATGTATTTATTAAATTATCAACCAAGTAGTGATAAAAACGTAAAGTGCAAGGCGCAAAAGTGACGTAATAGTCATTCTATTGCTCGCTTTTGCAACGCAGTAATTCGCGTTTTTAGCGCTACTTGGCGCTGTCGCTTATCCCGAGTTGAGGTTAAATTAGCCTAAGTTGCGCGAAGCTTAGCCCTAGTCAGATAGAAGGCTGGCGTATCCTGTTTGAAGCGATTCCCAGTTTGACAATGCAAAGTGATACTTGGCCTTTTTCGTTGCTTGCGCACGCTGCTGCTTCAGTAAAGAGCGATAAAAGCGCGCCAAATTCGCAGAATGCCAATTACCCGTGCTGTCGCGGTAACATTTGTCAAAATCGATTAGGGCAACGCGATTGTCCTCTTGGATTAGCACATTTTTCACATTGATATCATCATGACGCACATGTAATTGATGAAGCTGTGCAATTATCTTACCGATAGCTTCCCACATGCTGTCAGCAATCTCGCGTTGCATTAACACTTGGTGCAATTCCTGTGCCTTACTGACTTCTGCTGTGATAATGTCGGCGCGATAGAATAATCCTTTGCGTATTACCCGTGCAGCAACAGGTGAGGGTACATTAAGCCCTTTCGATGCTAAAAACGAGAGTATGTCCAGCTCTTTAAATCCTCTGCTTTGCTGGATAGAGAAGTGAAGAAATCTGTCTCGATTAAACTTTCCGAATAGACCGCCTCTATAGTAATGCCGCAAAACAAGAGGCTGCGAAAGCTGAGTGAAGAAATAGACTTCACCGCGGCCGTGAGCGGTTCGCGTAATAGCATTTTTCCCGTGTAAGTAATCAAGCTCAAAATGCTTGAGGCCGATGTTCAATGACTTGCCTAGTTCAGTTCGCAGCAGGCTCACGTTGTTTGGCGCGGTATGCACGTCAATCGTCATTTGTGCTTTCCTAGAAGCTTAAAAGTCTGTTATTTATGAATAACTTGGGTAAGATATCAAAAATTTCAAGTCGACGCCCTCGGAATCTCAGTGCCAAGCCCACTCTCACTATGCATTTTACGTTTATCAGCCATTGGCGATGTATGCCATGCCGCTGCAATGGTCAGAGCGATTCAGCTGCACCATGAAAACATTGAGATCACTTGGGTCATTGGAAAAATCGAATATCAACTGCTCAAAGGTATGTCAGGCGTGCGCTTTATCGTCTACGATAAGCAAAACTCAAAGCAAGCTAAAGCTCAGCTCAAAAGTGAGTTAGGTGGACAGATCTTTGATGTGCTTTTTGTGATGCAAGTAGCGCTGCGTGCAAATCTTCTCTCTTTAAGCATTAAAGCGAAGCGGCGTATTGGTTTTGATTGGGCACGCAGTAAAGAGGGGCATTATCTATTTACTAACGAAAGAGTGCAGCCAAGAGAGCATTCCCACGTTCTCGACGGATTTATGGATTTTGCTGCGTGTTTGGGAGTAGAGGCTGAACAAAGACCTTTACAATGGACTATTCCAATACCTAAAGACGATGAAACCTGGGTGGATAGTCAGCTTGATGGTTTAGCGCCTTTCGCGGTGATAAGCCCTGCTGCCTCAAAAGCGCAGCGTAACTGGACATCGACTGGCTATGCAAAAACTGCCGAGTACATGCAGCAACAAGGACTCAAAGTCGTGTTGTGCGGAGGCCCTGGTGCACTCGATGCAACAACAAGGGATGCGATAGTGTCTATGACCGATGCTGTTGATTTGGATTTAGTGGGCAAGACAAGCCTTAAACAAATGTTGCTCATACTGCGCCGAGCCAGATTAGTGATTGCGCCTGATACGGGCCCTGCACACATGGCGACAACGCAAGGCACGCCCGTGATTGGCCTTTATGCACACAGCAACCCAAAACGCACGGGACCGTATATGTCTCTGGCGCATACGGTTTCGGTATACGATGAGTGCGTGCTCGAGCAATTTGGTAAACCGTGGCAGGCTTTGCCTTGGGGGAAGCGTGCTAAAGGTGATGATTTAATGACTAAGATAAAGTTCGAAGATGTTCGCAGCATGATTGATAAGGTGATTACTGAAGTCCACTAGCACAAAGCCACTGCACGACTAAATCCCGAATTGCTGCTAATTCTGTAAATAATTTGCGCCAAAATCATTAAAAGTGCCAAGATAACTATTTTCATCGCGCACTTGCGAGGTCATATATCTTCGCTAGAATTCGCATCACTATTTGTTTTTGCTTTCCTACTGTCGCAATTCGTGGAAGCTTAATTTAAGGAGCTTTGCATGTCGCAAGCATTTGTCGATCATCTCAATACCCAGTTAAATGAGGCAAAGGAGCAAGGTCTTTACAAGACTGAGCGAGTTATCACATCGCAGCAGCAAGCTGATATCGAAGTACGAACAAGCGACCCAAAGGGTCAACATGTATTAAATTTTTGCGCAAACAACTATTTGGGTTTGGCCAATCATCCCGATTTAATCGCGGCCGCTAAAGCAGGCTTAGATGAATACGGTTTTGGCGTGGCGTCCGTGCGCTTTATTTGCGGCACCCAAGATATTCATAAACAGCTAGAACAGAAAATCAGTCGCTTTTTAGGCATGGAAGATACCATTTTATATCCGTCTTGTTTTGATGCAAACGGCGGTCTTTTTGAAACCGTGTTAACTAGCGATGATGCCGTTATTTCTGATTCGCTCAATCATGCCAGCATTATTGACGGCGTTCGTTTATCAAAGGCAAAGCGCTACCGCTATGATTCAAACGATATGGCGTCGCTAGAGCAGCAACTGATCAAAGCAAGTGAAGATGGCGCACGATTTAAGCTTATTGCAACTGACGGCGTGTTTTCCATGGACGGCGTGATTGCAAACTTAGAAGGTATATGCGATTTGGCAGACCGCTTTGACGCTATGGTTATGGTAGACGATTGTCATGCAACGGGATTTGTCGGCGAAAATGGCAAAGGCTCTCATGAATACTGCAATGTAATGGGACGCGTTGATATTATCACCGGCACGCTAGGAAAAGCCTTGGGCGGAGCTTCGGGTGGTTTCACTTCCGGTCGCAAAGCGGTCATTGATTGGCTTCGCCAACGCTCACGACCGTACTTATTCTCAAACTCTGTTGCGCCTCCTATCGTCGCCGCTTCGATAAAAGTCTTTGAGATGATGGAAGAGGGGGAAGAACTGCGAGCGACGCTGAAACGTAACGCCACGCACTTTCGCACTCGAATGGAAGACGCCGGTTTTACCTTAAGTGGACAAGACCATGCGATTATTCCTGTGATGCTTGGTGATGCAAAGTTAGCCAGCCAGATGGCCGAAAAAATGCTAGAACGGGGTATCTACGTTGTCGGTTTTTCCTATCCTGTTGTGCCTAAAAACAAAGCGCGTATTCGCACGCAAATGTCAGCTGCGCATTCAATTGAGCAGATTGACAAAGCGATTGATGCGTTTATTGAAGTCGGTCAAGAAATGGGCATTATAGGTGACAGCGTAGAAGCGCAGTCTAACGTTGACGGAGTAAGTTAATTGAAATCATTAGCTAAACAGCTGCGTAAGCCTGGTATTTGGATGGTGGATAATCCGATGCCAACATTAGGCCATAATGACCTTCTCATCAAAATTCGCAAGACCGCGATTTGCGGCACTGATATGCATATTTATCACTGGGATGAGTGGTCACAAAACACCATTCCAGTGCCAATGATTGTCGGGCATGAGTATGTAGGTGAGGTGGTAGACATCGGCTCGGAAGTGTCAGGTTTTAGTATTGGTGACAGGGTCAGTGGCGAAGGCCACATTACCTGTGGACACTGTCGCAATTGCCGGGCTGGCAGACGACACTTGTGTCGCAATACCCAAGGCGTAGGTGTAGACCGTCAAGGCGCATTTGCCGAGTATTTGGTGATTCCGGCATTTAATGCCTTTAAAATACCCGACAATATCAGCGATGACATGGCTGCTATCTTTGACCCCTTTGGTAACGCAGTGCATACCGCCTTATCTTTTGACTTAGTTGGCGAAGATGTGCTTATTACCGGTGCCGGCCCGATTGGTATAATGGCTGCAGCCGTTGCCCGACACGTAGGCGCGCGTCATGTAGTAATCACAGACGTGAATCCTTATCGCTTAGATTTGGCAAAGAAAATGGGTGTGACAAGCGCGGTGAACGTCTTAGATACCGGCCTTGATGACGTGATGAGCGACTTAAGCATGACAGAAGGTTTTGATATTGGCCTGGAGATGTCGGGTAATCCGGTCGCCTTGGCCGATTTGTTCAAAAAAATGAATCATGGCGGTAAAGTGGCTATGCTGGGTATTCCACCACAGGATGTTGCCATTGATTGGAACCAAATTATCTTTAAAGGACTCACT
The DNA here is from genome assembly GCF_028401415.2 of Ningiella algicola. Taxonomy (NCBI): domain Bacteria; kingdom Pseudomonadati; phylum Pseudomonadota; class Gammaproteobacteria; order Alteromonadales; family Alteromonadaceae; genus Ningiella; species Ningiella algicola. The sequence goes on from NZ_CP171821.2 coordinate 3,092,519, forward strand.
ATAAAAGGGATATATGGGCGTGAAATGTTTGAAACCTGGTATAAGATGGTAAGTCTGTTGCAAAGCGGACTAGACTTAAAGCCAATTATCACGCATCAAATGTCGGTGGATGCGTTTCAACGTGGCTTTGAAACGATGGCCTCGGGCAACTCAGGCAAGGTGATTTTAGACTGGGCAAGTTAAGCGCAGCACCTGAGACGATTGCAACGCGATATATCTTTTATCCCACATAGACAGAAAGCTTAAGGGTTTTATGGAACAGTTCGAACATATCTCAGTGGAGCAAACCAAACAGCGCCTAGACAAAGGAGATATCACATTAGTTGATATTCGCGATCCGCAGTCATTCAATTTAGGCCATATTCCTAACGCGTTTCACCTGAGCAATGAAAGCATGCCGCAATTCATGCAAGACCACCCCTTTGATGTGCCGGTGGTAGTGTGCTGTTATCATGGCATTAGCTCACAACAAGCGGCGCAATACATGATTGGACAAGGCTATAAAGAAGTCTACAGCATGGATGGAGGATTTGAAGCCTGGCGGGGGCAATACCCAGTCGAGTTGGGCGAGTAGAACGCGTTGTCAGAGTTCCTCGGATTGATACGCTTTTCTCAAGAAGCCCCAGCACAGTTACTTGCCTCTTATCTAAGGCAACAGGGCATTGTATGCAAAGTAGACCGAACCCCGCCAGTAACGCTTGATGATCAAGACCACGCATCTGACGGAGATAAGCTTAAAACTAGCTTTATGCTCAGCATAAAAGATGAGTCACGCAAAGCGGCTGCGCTTGCAATAGCCAACGAGTTTTTAGCTAATCCTCAAGCAAAAAAGTTTCAGGCAGCCGCATGGGATAGAGGAGATGTGGCAAGCCAGTCGGGCAGAATAATGGGTAATAGTACCTTGCCTAGTGTGAGAGATCTGGCTGCAACGCCTTTTACTGTTGTCGTCATCTCACTCTGCCTTTTTGTCTATCTTTCAAGCTTGGTGGGCTATTTTTCGTTTTGGGACGATGCACTGAGTATCCAATATTTTGCTGAACTGACGCAAAATCAGCAGTGGTGGCGCTTGTTTGGCCCAAATTTTTTACACTTCTCACTCACGCACATTGTGTTTAATCTCATCTGGTGGTGGATTTTTGGCAGTCAGCTAGAGCGGATATTCGGTAGTTTTTGGCTCGTTGTGTTATTTGTTGTTGCTAGTCTATTCGCTAATGTATCTCAGCTTTTAGTATCGGGTCCTAACTTTGGCGGTATGTCTGGCGTTGTCTATGCGCTTTTTGGATTTGTGTGGTGGATAGGTTGGTTGCGACCAAATTGGGGAATTAGTATTCCCAACGGCTTTGTCGTATTTTTATTGCTGTGGCTGGCTTTAGGATATGCAGATGTGCTGTTTGTACAAATGGCGAATGAGGCTCACTTATTTGGCTTAATCGCGGGCTGTTTATTAGCCGGCGCTTTACACTTGTTTGTTAAGCAGGATTCAGGTTAACTACCTTGGCGAAGGTACTTGGTGAAAATCACGTCACGCACTGTTTCATTCCCGCTCTCTCTTAACATCAAGTCTCGAAATCGTTTTAACAACATTCGGCGCATTTCTTCACGCCCGGTTAATGACCTGACTTTTTGCTCTGGTTGCGCACCGATGATTTCAATAGCAGTTGCTCTAAGTAGAGGCATATGATGCTCTAGGTTAGGAATGAGGGAAGGGTCTTCTAACATCATTTCAATCGTTACGCGCACAAAACCTAAGTTTTCGGTATTGTTACCTGCATAGTTGGTTACTATATCGGGTTCAATCGCGATATATGCGATGCTAGGGGCGCCATCGTTGGGCTCCTCTTGTGCATTGACTATATCTGTGCGAAACAACATTGCGCTCAATATCAGCATGTAAACACCGCACCACCGCGATGCATTGCGCCAGCTTGCATCTATTTTACGGTGAATAAGTAAACCACTTAGTTCTTTCATGGGAATTTTCATATTGCTCAATACGGTTGTGTTAATGCCTATGTTAGACTTAGGTTATCGGTAATTTAAAAGAAATCTTCAGCCTTGTTAGCAAAATCTAACTACCCTTATGATCTCAATGTGCAATGGGCAAAGCCCGATGTGTTTTTAGCTAATGCCTCAACAAATTCTCAGTCGCAAATTTCTAAGTCAATCATATCGGCGCCTGCTAATTCACTAAGTTCAAGCATGCAAGACTGGTTACTTCACACCGGCTCATTAACTGAACGACTCATGAGCTTATGTAAGCAATTTGACGTGCAGGTACTTGGGCAATCTAATATTCCTCTAAACAAAAGTGAAATATCCTTATTAAATGCACAGGACGCGCAGCAATGGCAAGTGCGGGAAGTGATTTTATATGGAGATAGTGTTCCTTGGGTATTTGCACGCTCAGTTTTACCCGAGCATATGTGTAACAGTACCTGGGCGAATTTGGGCTCACAGCCTTTAGGCCAGCGTATTTTTAATGACCCAAGGTTTGTACGAAGTGAGTTTGAAATTGCACCTTTGCAGTTTCACCCAGTCAGTAAGCATCCATATAGCAATAATCGGCCGAAAAGGTGGGCAAGACGATCCCTTTTTACCTATCAAGATGAGCATGCCTCCAATGTGACCAGTTCAAAGCACAACAAGCTAATTGTTGCAGAAGCTTTCCTTGAAGACTGCCCTTGCTACGATGAGTTTGTTCAAAATGCAAGTTCAGCCTAATGAGGCAAGCTTATGAATAAGCATTCGAGCAAAATGACTCCCACCAAATCATCACTATTTGCTTTGAGTTGGCAAAACCGTCGAGCATATTGGCAGCTCATGCGCGCCGACAAGCCAATCGGAATCTATTTATTATTATGGCCTACAGTGTGGGGGCTTTTGTTGGCAGCAAAAGGTTTACCGAGTTGGCATATAAGCGCGGTGTTTGTGGCAGGTGTAATTATCATGCGAAGTGCAGGCTGCGTAATCAATGACTATGCCGACCGGCATGTAGATGGCGCTGTGGAGCGAACCAAAGACCGCCCACTGGCATCCGGCCAAGTCAGTGCGCAAGAGGCAATACATCTATTTATAGCCTTAGTGTTATTCGCTTTTGTATTGGTGTTAACACTGAATTGGCAAACCATCGCGCTATCAGTGGGCGCGCTCTTACTGGCCAGTATTTACCCTTTTATGAAGCGCTACACACATCTTCCCCAAGTCGTTTTAGGTGCTGCCTTTGCATGGTCAATCCCGATGGCGGCAATGGCGATAAATGAAACAATTGAGCCATGGGTTTGGTGGGTCTATGCCGCTAATGTGTGTTGGACGGTGGCTTACGATACCCAGTACGCCATGGTGGATAGGGACGACGACCTCAAAATTGGTATCAAGTCCACTGCTATTTTATTCGCCCATCGCGAATTGAAGATGATTTGTTTGCTTCAAGGCATATCGATTGTTTGCTTGGCCATCGCATTTGACCAATTGCAGTTAAACATGCTGAGCTATTTGGGTTTATGTGTTGCAGCGGTGTTGTTTACGCTTCAGTACGCAAAAACACGCAAACGAACGAAAGCAAGGTGCTTTCAAGCGTTTTTAAACAACCATTGGGTCGGATTGGTCATTGCGGTATCAATTGTAGCTTCGCTGTTTATCAAAATATAAGTAACCTGAATCCTGTTTAAGAAACGGCGCTCAGTACCGCTAGAATTGCGAATTACTGCGTTGCAAAAGCCAGCAATAGAATAACTATTACATGACTTTTGCGCCTTGTACTTCACAATTCTAGCAGCACTGAGTGTAAAAATTAATTTAAGTATGTAAAAACAAGCGCTTGCACCATTCCTTAAACAGGATTCAGGTTGAGTATCCAAGCGCCTCTATATCAATACCAAATGCTTGAACCCCAGCGTCTATGGGATCAAGCAATTATTGTTGAGGGCTCTCACTTTCATCATTATTCTCTAATTCTGCCAAACGCTTTTCTAGGGCCTCGAGTTTTTCGCGCGTTCTAATGAGCACTTGACTCTGGATATCAAATTCCTCCCGGCTCACAAAATCAAGTTTATTGAGTTGAGCTTGAAGCACCTGTTTGATTCGACCCTCTGCTTCATCCGCCATGTTTTTCACACCAGGCGGTATAGCCGCAGAGATATTTTTTGCGATTTCTTCAAGTTTTTTAGGATCGATCATAGTGACTCCGATAGTGTTGCCCTACGTGAAATGTCGCGCAGACTTTCAGCATATTGTATTCGTTTATGCCTCATTGTAGTCCGAACTACACACAAATGCAGTCTCAAACTTGTAAACATTTGTTATACTCCGCGTCCGTTAAAGCCAAGATAGTTAAACAAGCAGAGCCAGTCTTAACCCATGCGTTTAAATCCAGCTCAACAGTCTGCCGTCGAATATGTTAGTGGTCCGTGCTTAGTGTTGGCCGGTGCAGGCAGTGGTAAGACAAGAGTGATCACCAACAAGATTGCCTACCTTGTTCAAACCTGTGGATACAAACCATCTCAAATCGCTGCCGTCACCTTTACCAATAAGGCAGCGCGTGAAATGAAAGAACGTGTCGCCCAAACTTTAGGTAAAAAGGAGTCTCGAGGGCTCAAGGTCTCTACCTTTCATACCTTAGGTCTTAATATCATAAAAAAACACCTCAGTGTCTTAGGCTACAAGGCCGGCTTCTCCTTATTCGACGATAAAGACCAGTTTTCACTGCTTAACGATTTAAGCGAGGCTGACTTTGACGGTGACAAGGATGCAATTAACAGCCTAATTCGACGCATCTCCGCGTGGAAAAACGAACTTGTACTACCTGAGCAGGCGGTGGCTTCTGCGCAAGATGAAGTGGCTAAGCTAGACGCGCTTTATTATCAAGAATATACGCGGCACTTAAAAGCATACAACGCGCTGGATTTTGATGATTTGATTTTGTTACCTACTTTGTTACTGCGTGACAATGACAAAGCGCGTGAGCAGTGGCGCTCTGCCATCCAATATCTTCTGGTAGATGAATATCAAGATACCAATACAAGCCAGTATCAATTAATCAAACTCATTGTGGGTGAGCGAGCGCGTTTTACGGTAGTGGGTGATGATGATCAGTCGATATACTCTTGGCGTGGTGCACAACCTAAAAATCTGCTCTTGTTGAACGATGACTTTCCTGAGCTAAAATTAGTAAAGCTAGAGCAAAACTATCGTTCTTCTGGGCGAATATTGCATGCTGCTAACATATTGATTCAAAACAACCCACATGTATTTGAAAAGCGATTGTTTAGCGACTTGCATTATGGTGAAACTTTAAAGGTACTGGTAGCAAAAACCGAAGAGCATGAAGCTGAGAAAGTCATTGCTGAAATGCTGGCGCATCGCTTTATGCACGATACTCAATATCAACAGTATGCCATTTTGTATCGTGGTAACCATCAATCGCGCGTGTTTGAAAAGCTCCTGATGAAAAACCGCATCCCTTATAAGATTAGCGGTGGTACCTCGTTTTTTGGGCGCACCGAAATAAAAGACATGATGGCTTATTTAAGAGTGCTCACCAATCACGATGATGACACGGCCTTACTGCGAATCATCAATACACCTCATCGCGGTATCGGGCGCGCGAGCATTGCAAAAGTAGGTGAGTTTGCAAATATGCATGGATGCTCTTTGTTTGAAGCCATGTGCCATCAAAGCCTGTCCACCGTGCTTGCAGATAAGAGCTATCAAAGCGTCCAAGCATTTGTGCGATTAGTCGTGCAAACCGAAGATAATATAAAGCGCGCCGAGCCGGTTGTTGTACTGCGTGACTTTGTAAAAATTTTGGGCATCGAGGAATGGTTGTTTTCACAAAGTGCTAGCCCTAAAGCAGCAGAAATGGCGATGGCTAATGTATCGACTTTATTTAGTTGGGTGAACGACATGCTAAAGGGCGATGCGCTTGAGGCCCCCATGAGCTTAAGTGAAATCGTTCAGCGCTTATGTTTACGCGACATGATGGAGCGCTCAGAGGACGATAATGATGCAGACCAAGTCCAGTTGATGACCCTGCATGCATCAAAGGGCTTAGAGTTTCCCTATGTATTTCTTGTAGGTATGGAAGAAGGTCTATTGCCACATCAAAGTAGTATTGATGAGGAGAACATTGATGAAGAGCGCAGGCTTGCCTACGTTGGCCTAACGCGAGCTCAAGAACGCCTGTTCTTTAGTATCGCTAGAGAACGTCGCCAAATGGGTGAAATCATCGAGCCTGAGCCTAGCCGCTTTTTATATGAGCTGCCGCATGATGATGTCGAGTGGGAGTGGCAGAAAAAACAAGATAATCCAGAGCAGCGTAAACAAAAAGCCGAAAAGGGTATTGCGAACCTAAAAAATCTGTTTTCAGAGGACTAAATAACCTGAATCCTTTTTAAGGAACGGTGCATGCAGTTATTTTTTTCCTTAAACCCGCTTTGCAGGCGCTACATGTTCGCCCTGCACATAATGACATCCCAATTGCGTAAGTTCGAGTTTGCATGCTTCATCAACAACGCCATCTCCAATCACCTTAATATCTGCATTGTCTGCAATCATGACAATAGACTGCACTAAGCGGTGATATTTATCCGACATACTCACGGTATTGACTAAGTTTGCATTGAGCTTAATGTAGTCAAAGTCATATTTAAACAAATGCGAAAGTGAGGCGGTTTCGCTACCAAAGTTGTCCAATACCAAAGAGATACCTAGGGCTTGAAGTCTATCGAGCACATTCGGTAAGTACTTGCTGAATTTACTTAACGATTGTTCTGACAGCTCAATCATTAACAAGTGGCTATCAATTTCTGTGCATTCGATTAATTGAACAAGGTTTTGAAGCGATTTTTTGTGCAGCAGATGCTCTATTGACAGGGTCATTCCAATTTTCGTATGTTTATGATCTGGATCGAGCTTCCACTTATGAAGCTGTCGGAATGTTGCATCGAGTAGGAGCTGATTGACGCCATATGTCAAACCACATTGGTCGGCTAAATCCCAAAAGTGAGCGTCTTGCATATATCGCCCATCTTTACGTTGCCAGCGCATAGTCGCCTCAAAATATAGGACATCATTGTTTTGAATATCCAATACCGGCTGAATGAAGCATTCAAAGGACTTTTGGTAAAAGGCCTTCCTAAATTCCGCTTCTAGCGCAACTTCCTCTACTAATTGATTGCGCATGTTAATTTCAAAAACCACGTAACGATTGCGGCCAAGATTTTTTGCTTGGTACATAGCGGCATCGGCGTCACGAAGAGCTTCATCTGCACTGGTATAGGTGTCTGTAATTTCCGTTATGCCAACGCTTGCGCCCGAGTACACTTCTTTTCCGTCTATACTGAAGGATTGACTTATGCTGTCCACAATTCGCTGAGCCACGGCCTCAACGTCTCTAAAGTTTGTATAGCTATCAATCAAAATGACAAACTCATCGCCACCTAAACGAGCAAGAAGATCATGGCTTCGTTTGCATTTATCAATACGCTTGGCCACTTCAATCAAAAATTCGTCACCTGCGTGATGACCAAGGGTATCGTTAATATTCTTAAATCGGTCTAAGTCGATAAACAGTACGGCAAAATTATGCTGTGGATGACGTCCTTTGCTTGAAATCGCAAGTTCAAGGCGATTGTTGAACATCACACGATTCGGCAGACCCGTAAGTGCATCGTGATGCGCATCATGAATGAGTTTAAGCTCAATCTCTTTGCGTTGCTCAATTTGCTGCTTCAGCGTTTGGTTGCTTAAATCAAGTTCAGCGGTTCGCTCTTTTACTTTTTTTGCCAGCTGACGATTATAGTTTTTAAGTTCTTCAGCCGAGCGTCTGCGCTCAATAGCGACGGATATGTGCTGGGAAACAAAGCGTAAAATATCGAGATCGTCGCTGTCGTAGTCATCGCTGTTACCATAGGTCTGTACTGCGATTACGCCTTCCACTTTGTTATTGAGCAAAAGTGGTGCACCCATCCAGGAGTTTCCATCTCGTAACATTTTACGAGCGACTGACTCCTCAAGTAATTCAGCTTTGAGTAAGGAGTTAATGGTTTCTGCGTTGATTAAACATGCATCGCCCTTGCCATACACGTATTCTGTCAAGCCCTTACCTAAAGAACGGGTTTGCGAAGTGTCGTCAGACTTGCCCACGAAATAGGGAAAGCTAACACGCTGGTGTTCATCGTCAATAATCGCGATGTAACAGTTGGGCGCGTTGATCAGTCTTTGTAATATGCGATGGATGCTAGAGTAAAACTTGATGATGTCCAGTTCGGCGTTTGCCGATAGCTCAGATATTTCGAATAAGGTTTTTTGCAAACTCTCCATTCGCTTACGTTCGCGAATTTCGTCTTCTAAACCCTGATTGGCCTCGCTCAATTGTTGTGTGCGCTGGGCAATTAGCTGTTCGGTGAGTTCTCGGTGTTTAACTCTGTCAACGGTCGTTACGATATGCTGCGAGATGAACAGCAATACCTCATAATCATCTTCGGAATAGCGCACGTTGTCATGATAACTTTGCACGACCATTGCGCCTATCACATTACCATCACGTTTGAGGGGGACGCCAATTAAGTCAACGGGCGGTGTTCCTAATATTTCAAAACCGTGTTTTTCCGCAAGCGTGTCGACATTTTCCTGGGTCATTACCAAGGTGTCACCACTTCGTAAAATATAGGCGGTTATGCCGGTTTTGATCTTTTCATACGATATTGACCGAACACGTTCTTCGTCTCGTTCGTCAACGAAATAAGAAAATTGAATACGTTCATCCTGTTTTTCATGAAACGCGACGTAAAAGTTGTCTGCGGTCATAAAGTCGCGAACGACATTATGAATTTCAAGGTACAGGTTATCCAAATCGATAGCGGAGCTGGAAAGCTCGCTTATTTTATACAGGGCTTGTTGGATTTTTTCTGCGCGTTTGTAGCGCTCAGTGAGGCTTTGAAGCTCCGGTACAATCGCTCGGAGCTCCATTTCATCTAATTCACCAACTACTTCGAGTCTTTGCATTGACTGGTGTAACCCTTCAGTTTAGCTCGAAAGTATCGATGAACTCCTTTCTAGATACCTTCAATCATATATTCGATAGCGGACTTAATGTCGTCGTCATTACAATCGCCACATGCCCCCATGGCAGGCATTGCATTGATGCCGTTCACCGCGTTTTTCCACACTTGGTCGAAACCTTTTTCGTCAAGCCGCGGTTGCCAGTCTGCTGCAATTTGTGTCTTAGGTGCGCCCAGCACGCCTACTGCGTGACAAGCTGTGCATGCAGCTTTATATATTTCCTCGCCAGAGCGAGGACCAGCGGCAGCCGCTGAAGCTGACGCAGCGCCAGCAATATTCACCTTACCAACTGGCTTTATGCGCTCGGCAATGTCTTCGTTGCTCATGGTTTGAGCGACAGCGACCGACAAACTCACACTCGTCACTGCCAATGCCAATAGTGATTTTAATTTCACACAATTCTCCTGCGAAGGTTTAAAACATCAAATTCGCCTGATTATAACGACATCGTCATGCATCACAACAACTTGTTGCCGATGTTTGCATTTAAAACCGTAGCGTGCTCATGACAAGCAGCAACAAAACGAAGCATTTGCTATGTCTTTATCGGTCAATTCTTCACTAACCTTAGTATAATGAATGCAAAAAATAAGATATCAATTGAGGCTTTTCGCCGAGCTTGTTGCAGTCGTTTAATGAATTTGCATTAAGCATTATTGAATATCATGATGTCGGTGTCTGCCGTTGTAAATTGAAAATCCTTACGATAGCCTGCTTAGGAGCTTGTTTCAGCGCTCTATAAACACGTTTTTTATGTAAAGACAGAAGTCAACGGTGAGACCAAATCATGCTAAATAGATTGAAACTTAGCGGCATTTTATTGATTGCGCTTTTATTGGCTGCATGTAACAGCACCATGGATGAAGAGCGCGATACCTGGGTAGGCAGGACGGAAGCTGAACTTATCGCAGAAAAAGGTCAGCCCAATCGAGTACTTCCCAATCGCCGTGGAGGAGTCATCCTGCAGTACATTCGCTCCGATGTAACCGGTTCAACCGCAGGGGGCTTTGGTTCTGCCGGAGGCGGAAATGCAGGCGAAGGTGTTGCGACGTATTCGGCTGGCTCTGTAACCACCACTCAGCGATTCACTGCTTATTATGTGGATGAAAAAGGGGTCATTACCAAAATTACTTCAAAAATGATGTAGCAATATTGACAACATACATAATAAAAAAAGATAAATACGCCCTAGTCTTGAGGCAGTATTCTTTACACCTTAGGTCAAGTAAACACTTGTTATGCTTGAATTAATGGAAAAACTGTCTATTATTTAGCATCAAAATTATGTGTTGTCTTACGCGCGCACATGCAATTAACACATGTAATTGACCTAATAATTAGAACGTCAAGTCATCTAGAAATTGACGCTAAATAATGTTTCAACACACGGCATTTCTATGCTTGCTTGTTGGATTCGTCACTTTTAGTACTTCCGTTTTTACTCGCTTCAGTGTTGTCAGTTTAGCTGACACTCAATGTTATTTAATGCGTTTAAGGTGCGATTATGGATGCTCGTCTGCAGGCTGGTCTTTTAGGGTTGGCGATTGTTGTCAGTTCAGGTTTAGGTGCAAATTCCGCACACGCTACTACCCCGCTTATCGATAACCAGCTTCCTGAGGCAGGATTAGCTGGTGAACAAGTTTGTTTTGGTGCGAGCTTCTCACATACCGGAGACCCAGGTTTCGGTCCTTATCTACAAGTGGTTACCGACTCAGATTTAAGCCTTAGCAGTGCAAGCTTGTTTGGAAACGGACTGACGGTTACCACTGTCGGTATTTTTCCAAGCACTGCGCCGTTCGAATTGACTGACCCATTTTCAAATGAAATCGTCACCGGCATCGCTGGTCAAACGTTAAGTTTAGTCACCAAATCGGTGGGCTCGGTTGTAGAGGGTGGGCCAGAGTTAACCGCTGAGTTATGCGCCACTATCAATTCGGGTGCTGAAATTGGTACACCTTTAAACTTATCTATTGCTCCGGCCTATCGCTTTGGTGATACGTCTATCGGTGCTAACGGCCCTGTTATTGGAGTTGCCGTCAATAAAACGATTACGCCTGAGCTGTATGAGTACACATTTACTGCCAGCTCACCCGAGCAAGAAATCGCGCCTACTGCAGCGGGCGGCGTGCCATTTGTGCACACGATAAATGTAGCTGATGGCAGCACAATTTCGAATCTTAATGTGTCTCAAGTGCTCAATAGCGAAATGATAGCGCAGACTGTGCCTGTCATCACCGGAGGAACTGGCTGTGTCATAAGTACAGCGCCTGCGGTCGGCATAAACGGGGGTAATTTAGAGGTCGATTGCGCAAGTGTGACCGGTAGCGCAAGTACAGAGGATATATTAATAAGTTATCAGGCGATTGTTGATGATGTATTGAATACAGCCAGCTGTGCGGCTTTGCCAATTATTCATACCGGCGAGAGTGATGCACAGTTCCCGCCAGGAGCTCCGCTTAGCACGCTGAGTAACAATGCCTCATTTAGTGCAAAACACATCACCTTACAACAAAGTTTATCAGATTCCTCGTTGATTCCTGGGCTGTCTTATACCGTTACCAACAGCATTCAGGTGAGTGATTATGCTGACCCCACTGCAGCAGGAATGATCATTACCGATACACTAAGCGATGGTTTGAGTTTCGATGCAGTCGGGTCACTTAGCGTCAACGGGGGCGCTAGCGTGAGCTATTCTCCGGTAATCACCACAAATGGCGATGGTACACAGTCGGTAGTTTATAATTTGAACGATGCTGGTTTGAACATTGCGCCTGGCAATTCGGTCGTAATTAGCTATACCGTCATCGCAGAACAGACTTTTAGGCAAAGCTCGGCACCGGTGCTAGCGAACGATACACTTAATATCAGCAGCGCGCTTGCTTATGGTCTTGAAGGAGGCGCTAGTGCGTGTGCAGAAGATTCATCATCCTCTGCAACCGTAACGCCCATCGGTATTGAAAAATCGATAGTGGGTGGTTTAAGCGATTTTGATCCAGGTGAGGGCATCAGTTTTCGTTTGCGGGTAAATATTCCCTCGGGCGATATTCCCGCTTTTTCTGTGACAGACTATTTACCGCTTGCCGTTTTTTCTGCCTCAGATATCAGCACGACATTCGGTGACAACATTACTTTTAGCCCTGCCGATACCTTGGGACAAGCACCCACAATCACCATTGATGCAGCAACCAATGCCGTTATTTTAAGCTTACCTGCACAAACCGATATTGCAGGTGAGGTAATTGAATATGATCTAGCAACAGCCATCAGCACTGACCCCTATGCAGACGGCCTTTTCCTTACCAATATAATACAATCAAACTCCGCTAATACTAATGGTGAACCGTCTGTTTTATTTGCCCCTGTTTCTTTTAGCGCCAAAGCACCAGTGCTTGAGGGCGTTCTGACGCAAACTCTACCCACTGTGAGAGATGCAGGTGATACCGTAGATTACATCCTAGAGCTAACGAATATAGGCAGTGCAAGCGCCTTTGATATTATGGTGGATGTGCCTGCTTCTGCTGGTTTAGAGACGGCTACACTAATTAGTGTGACCATTGATGGCATGGTTGCCTCAACATCTGGAAGTCTTGCGAGCGGAGATTTTACTATCACCGGTCCAGTTGCTCCTGCACAGGTGGTTGAATTGAACTTCTCAAGAGTGATTTCCGACGATGTTGTTCCCCTTCAATCGATTACGTCCAGCGCCACAACGTCATGGGCCAATGCTATTGCCGCAGCGCCATTTCCTGATATTGTCACTGAGCAAACATTCAACATTGATAATTTAAGCATTACCACTACCGTCGATTCAGTATCTCCCGAAGGTTCGATGGGTAACGTTGTGGTAGGAGATGTGGTTACCTATCAAACCGAAGTGAGACTGCCAGAGAGTGAAATTGACGACTTCAATATTGATTTGGTATTACCGGCAGGATTTACCTTTGTTAATGGAAGTGCGAGTGTGGATAGCGCAGGTTTTGTTGGCACCGTAGATGCCTCTCCCACTGCTTCAACGCCCGTTATAGTGGGTGGTCAACAAAGCTTAGATATTGCATTCAGCGGCACTACCGCAACGACCTCAGATAATACCACGACCAATAACAGCTTTACCTTAACCTTTGATGCGCTTGTGGCAGACGACTCAGCGAATGTGGCAATTAGTGCATTGCAAAACAAAGAATTGTCCTCAAGCGCCGATTTTACTGGCCGAACCGGCGCGACAGTATTGTCCAATGCAACAAGCTCGTTTGCGGAACATAATTTGAATGTAAGCACCGTAGCGACTAATTCCGATGGCGAGACGGGCGGTTTTGAAGCAGGCGATGAAGTCACGGTTGAAGTGACCATTACCAACAACGGCACAGCACCCGCTTATGATGTCATTTTCGACAGTGTGGTAAATGGCGATTTATTTGATCTAGGCACCGTGACTGAAGACACTACACCCCCTTCATTTACCTTCAGCTATAGTAGCCCAACCGTCTCGTACACCGCGAGTAACGTGACCCTGAATCCTGGCGACGATATTGTATTTAGTTATACCGCCGTTGTAAGAGACGACGTCCGAAGCGGCTCTAACTTTACCGTAACAAGCAGTGCCACGGGTTCAAGCTTGAACGGCATGCCTGCGGTAGAGCGAGAGAATACACAATCTGATGATGCGATTTTGAATACTCAAACCCCCACAATTGGCAACTTACAGGTGATTAACACCAGCGAAGCATGGTCGGATAACGCGCGTCGTGACATATTTGCCATTGGTGAGCTTGTAACCTATCAGTTTGAGGCAACCTTGCCAGAAGGCCTTACTAGTGAAAATTCAAGTAAAAGTCTGCTTTCCGTTGTATTGCCGCGCAGCTATGAATATCAAACAGGCTCTGCACTGATCCGCGGAGACTTTGACACCACACTCAATAGCGCCAACGAAGGTGATTTGAACGCGACTGATACTGCCATTACCCCAAGTTTATCTGGGCAGCGCCTTAATTTTAATTTGGGTGATATCACCAACGAAGACGACGATGCAGATGAAGAAAAAATCTTCATCACCTTCGACGTGCTGGTGCTCAACAATCGAAACAACAATCGGGGCAATCGTAAGAATGTAAGTGCTGAAATAGCGTTTATTAATCAAGCCTCGGTGCCACAGTCAAACACTACACGCGCAACATCGTTTATCGGTGAGCCTCGCCTTGAGTTGGCATACTCAGTCGCACCCACCACTGTAAGGGGTAGCTCGAATGTCATTTTCGAAACCGTGTTTAGCAATCGTTCAAGTGGTTTAACGCTTCGTGCTTGGGAATTTGAACTTGAACAAACGCTTCCCGCTGAGCTCACTCCTGCCGCGCTTCCATTATTATCGGCAGTGCTCTCGCGCGGCAGCACAGATGTAACAGCCTGTGCTTCATTAGCAGGACAAGTCGTCACCCTCGATTCCAGCTGTTTGGCGGCAAACGATGCCTATCTGGGGTCTGGCGAAAGTATTACTGTACAGCTAGAAGCAGTCGTTGACCCGTTTATTCGCTTTGGCCAAAGCGCCAGCACCAGCGCGAGTGTTAAAGCAAGCAGTTTGCCTGGTTTGCGCGGTACGTCTGATGCGGCTCCGGGTGCGCCAAACAGCGATAATGGTGAGCGAACCGGCGATAGGGTCGTCAACACATCTAATCAGTCGGTTAACGATTTATTTGTCATAAAAACCGCGTCAGTTATTGCAGAAACGCCAAGCATTGAGCTAAGTTTGAGCGATAGTAGCTTACAAGTAGGCGAAGTGCTAACCGTCACCCAGCAAATCGCATTGCCAGTGGGTACAACAGACGATTTCATCGCCACGCTCGACTTACCAGATGGGCTCCTTTACGACAATAATGCCATTCGCATCACCACCCCCAGTAGCGATTTCAGCAACAGCCTTACACCCAATCTAACGCCAGGCTCTGGTAGCGACCCAATCAATCTGGATTTTGGCTCGGTAGTGAATTCAGCTGGCGATAGTCAGATTGTGACGGTAGAAATTGACCTTATTGTCGATAACGTGCTGGGCAATCAAAACGGCGAGATTTTGCCTATTGGGGCGAGTTTAGATTATGCTGATATCTTAAGTGATGTACCGAGTGACAATGCAGATGTGCAAGTCATTGAAGCGAATCTAGAGCTTAGCCAAACTATCATAGAGGGTGCAACAGACGCAGATGCTGGCGATGTTGTGACTTATCGAACGGTCATTTCCAATACATCAGCACAAGCGACCGCTTACAATGTAAGCTTTGCCGATGTTTTCGATGCACAGCTTTTGGGCGCGCCCGACGGCACTGGATCGGGTGTATCATTTATTGATATTAATGTTGATAACCCTGGTAATGAGGTATTATTGACAGCTTCAGGTAGCGCTGTGGCAGTGAGCGACTTTGGCCAAGCGACCACAAGCACTGCCGATGACACTTTCGAACTAGACGGCACAATGATAATGCCTCCTAATTCAAGTATTACGCTTGAATATTCCGTTGCAATATCCAATACCGCAACGGCAGGTGCGACATTGACGAATGCATCTGCACTGGCCTACACCAGTGATGAAGCAAGCTCAGGTCGAGATGGCAGTGACAGCGGTAGCGACGACGACAGCGATACACAACTGAATAATTACAACGAAACGACCTCCAGCTCACTCACCCTTGCAAACAACCTTGCCATTCAGTCACAGCTAAATGATATACACGCAGATAATGACTTTGTGCCCGGCGAGTCTATCTTCATAGACATTCGATTGGATGTCAGTGAAGGGCAGGAGCCAAATACAATTATTACCAATGCCTTGCCAGTAGGCCTTGAGTTTATCGCAGCAACGGTGAATGCCGGTTCAAATATCAGCTATACGGGTGATGTAAGCGGTATAGTGGATGGAAGCAACAATGTGACCTTCGATTTTGGCACTTTGACCAACGTTGCTGACAATGACCCAAGTGATGACTTCTTAGTGCTTACCCTTGAGGCGCGCGTTTTAGACATACCAAGTAACAGCGCAGGCACCACGCTTACCAATTTTGCAAGTGCAACAGGCGCGGGTACCAGTGTTGGACCCGCCGCAGTGCCTGTAGATATTGTTGAACCAAGCGTGACGGCCACTATCTCAAGCGCCAAGGACGTGATTACTTTAGGTGATACCACCAGTTTCACTGTTGATATCCGTGCCACAGATTTAGCGGCTGACGCCTTTGATACCGAGTTTGAGATTGTTATCCCTAATGGTTTTACTTATCAGCCAGGCAGCCTCACCGGTCCGGGTATTATTGATGATAGTGATCCCACTCGACTCGTGGTGGATGTTGGCACGCTAAACGCCGCAGATGGCTCACTCTCATTTATTTTCGATGCTCAGCTAAACAACGATGCTGCCATTGGGACAGATTTTGAATTTGAGATTGATAACGGCATGCATAGTTCGCAAGCCGGAGATGCTGATGAAGAAAGATCGTATGAATTTGTAAGCACACACACCGTGCGTTCAGACGATGCTAGTTTTATTGATGCAAGCCAAAGCTTGAGCATCGTGACTGACAACAACGGTAACGGTATTGCAGACCCAGGTGATGAGCTTGGAAAGTCGGTCCTAATTACTAACAATGGCCCGCGAGTGGATGGTGTAAGCTTTGACGAGGCAATACCTGATAATACCACTTATGTAGCAAGTTCGCTCAATACTACTAAAGGTACAGTAGACGACAGCACGAGTGCCAATGTTGATATTGGAGAGCTAGCCAGTGGTGAGCAAGTAACCATTAACTTTACCATTGAGGTGAACGCAGGCACGCCGGTAGGCACATTGATTCAAGCTCAAGGTGTGGTAAATTCTGACTCCACCATACCAGAGCTGACGGATGCCGATGGCAATGATGCCAATGGTGATCAAGCTAACGAAATACGCGTCGGCGATAGCAGTGCACTTACCCCTGCGTTGAATGTCTCTCAAAGCATAAGTTTGCTTAGCGATATCAACAGTGACATGGCAGTAAGTGAAACCGATATACTGGAATTTAGCTACACTCTTAGCAATGTTGGCAATATGGACTTGACCAATATTGACCTTATAGATTTATTACCGAGCGGACTTAGCTATGTGCCAAGCTCAATCAGCATTGGCGGGCCAGCGGACGCTGGCGACTCAGCCCTTGTTACAGGTGCTGACATTGAAGCGACTATTGCAAGCCTTGCTGCAAATGAAAGCGTGACGATCACTTTGCAGGCAAGTATCGATAGTCCATTGGTTAATTTAGACGGTATTGCTGACACCGAAACATTTAGTGCGCAAGCTAGTGTGGTGAGCGATCAAACACCTGCGCTGCTGTCTGATAGTAACGGCAACTTAGCCGATGGCGCGCAAGCCGCGACCATTACAGCCGTGGCGACAGGCGTAACGCCTGAGCCTGACGTTGTGGTGTCTCAATCCTACGTACTGGTCAATGACATTGATGGAGATGGTTTGGTCGACCCAGGCGACACCGTGCAGTTAGTGACAACAATCATTAACAACGGTGCTGCCAATGCAGATGCTGTGACGGCAGGACAAAGCATACCTAGCAACACTACCTTAGTGCCTGGCTCTGAACAGACTAGCCGAGGTGTCACAACTGACCCTGGTGCGGGCTTGTTCAACGCCAATATTGGTTCGATTGCGCCAGGCGAAACCGTAATTACCAGCTTCGATGTGGTGGTAGACGCCTTAAGTGCAGATACGGTGCTTAGTTCTCAGCAAATTGTTAGCGCGAGTAATTTTGCTGATACGGCATCCGACGCAAATGCAGATTTAAGCGACGGCGCTACACCAACGCTCATTAATGTTTTTGTAGGCGATGCGCCCGAATATATGGTCTCTACTAGCCTCACTAATACTTCAGACAGCACTACAGCAGGCAATGAGTTTGTCCAAGGTGAAGGTTTGACCCTTGAACTAGATGCGACCTTCCCACAAGGGCTCACCCGCGATGGGCGACTCAGCTTTACGCTGCCGTCAGGAATGAGCTACGAAAGCGGCACCGCCCAAATCAAACGTCGATTTGATTCTGGTATTAGCGCGGGCGACAACCCGGGTAACGTCAATACCGCCGTAGATGACGTTTTTGTCACTGTGCCCGTCGTTGTCTCTGGGAGCACTGTGAGTATTGATTTAGGCAATGTGATAAGTACGGATAGCGACGCAGATCTTGCGGGCTTCGTACTTGCCATGGGAGTCGACACTAGCGCTCTGATCCCTAGCGCGTTAACACAAAGCTTCGCGATACAGAGCGCCCTAGCTTACAACGATGATGCGCTTATCGCGCGAAGCGCACCCAGTAATAACGTAGACATGGTATTGCTTAATCGTCTCCCAACAGCCTCGCCCGATAGCTTGAGCGTGGATGAGGACAGCGGTGCATCTGTTATTACGCCGATAACAAATGACAATGACCCCGACTCAGGGCAAATGTTAATGCTTGTTTCGGCAGGTCCGGCAAGTGCAGGTGGAACGCTTAACGTTAACACCATGACTGGCGCGATTGAGTATACGCCAGCGGACGATTTTTCTGGTACTGAGACAATCGCATATACGGTGACAGACGGTGCTGGAGGACAGTCCAGCTCCATTATTACCGTGACTGTAAATCCACTGCCGGATGCGCCTGTCGCAAATCCTGATGCAGCAACTACTGCCGAAGAGACGCCAGTGACCATTGATGTTCTAGGGAATGATACCGACGCCGATGGGGACGCGCTGACCGTTACGCTTGCTACTAGTCCCGACGGCACAGTGACAGTCAATCCAGATGGAAGTATCACTTTTACGCCAGAACCCGAGTTTAGTGGCACGGCAACGATTGTTTATGAAATTTCTGATGGTAATGGAGGTACGGCTACGAGCAATGCTGTCGTGACCGTAGCGCCAGTAAACGATGATCCAATCGGAACGGGGCAGTCTCTCACTACGCCGGAAGACACGCCTATTTCGTTTAATCCCCTAATTGGCGCAAGTGATCCAGACGGTGATGCACTTAGGGTGACTAATGTTAGCGCCTCTAGTGGCACGGTAACGCTTAATCCTGATGGCACGATTAGCTTTATTCCGGCGCCGGACTTTACCGGAAGTGTGACGATTACTTACGACATTGACGATGGCAATGGTGGTGTGGTGTCGGTAACGAGCACAGTTGATGTTACTCCTGTAAATGATGCGCCGGTGGCAAATGCGGATTCCGCTGCGACACCAGAAGATACGCCTGTGACGGTGGATGTATTATCAAACGACACTGACGCTGATGGCGATGAACTTAGTATTGCAAGCGCTACCTCGCCAAACGGCACGGTAGCTATTCTACCAAGTGGTGAAATCGTGTTTACACCCAACCCCGACTTCAATGGTACAGCGCTCATTACCTATACCCTTGAAGATGAAACAGGCTTAGTGGATACGGGCACACTGACCATTGATGTGACTGATGTGAATGATCCGCCATTAGTGCCAGGTCAAATACTTCCAGGCCGAGAAGATACTCCTGTTATCTTCGACCCACTCAAAGATGCAAGCGATGCCGACGGTGATGATTTAACTATCACTGACTTGGCCGTAAGCAGCGGTACTGTCGTTGAAAATGCAGATGGCACAATCACGTTTACGCCAGACCCTGACTTTAACGGGCCTGTCACAGTCACATATAACGTCGATGACGGTAATGGTGGCGTCACACCTGTAACGGTTGAAATCAATGTCGAGCCAGAAATCGACCCACCGGTGGCCAATCCTGATGTGGCAAGCACGCCTGAAGACACTCCAATTACCATTGATGCTATTGCAAACGATACAGACCCGGATGGGGATGTAATAGACATAACGAGTGCAGTGAGTGCGCAAGGTGACGTAAGTATCGATGCTGCAGGCAATGTGCTATTTACGCCCAATGAAGATTTTACAGGCGAGGCCCTTATCAATTACACCTTAACTGACGCGACGGGCGAAGTGACTACAGGCACAATTACGGTTGATGTTACACCGGTCAACGATCCCCCCGTAGCGAGCGACCAAACTTTGGTGGCTTTGGAAGATACTCCTTTGAGAATTGACCCTCTGCTAACAGCAACTGATATTGACGGCGATACACTTACGGTAACGGATCTAGTGGTATCCAGCGGCACCATAAGTCTCAATGCAGATGGCACCGTCACCTTTACCCCTGACCCTGATTTTAATGGTCCGGT
Source organism: Ningiella algicola (assembly GCF_028401415.2). NCBI lineage: Bacteria > Pseudomonadati > Pseudomonadota > Gammaproteobacteria > Alteromonadales > Alteromonadaceae > Ningiella > Ningiella algicola. The sequence continues at coordinate 3,112,802 of NZ_CP171821.2, forward strand.
CACCTTGACCTACAATGTTGATGATGGAAACGGCGGTGTGGTGCCAGTTACGGTGTTTATTAATGTGCAAGAAGTCGTCGACGCGCCGGTAGCGAATCCTGATACTGCTAGCACTAACGAAGATGAAGCAGTCACTATTGATGTATTAAGCAACGATACCGATGTTGACAGCACTGAGCTATCGATTACGACTGCGACTTCTGCAGATGGTGACGTTGTCATTACCGATGACGGAGAGCTTATCTTTACGCCATCACCTGATTTTAACGGCACCGCGACGATTGAATACACGGTGACCGACGAAACAGGACAGTCCAGCAGCACAACTGTGACAGTGGATGTTTTACCGGTGAATGACCCGCCGCTAGCTGATGATATCAATGTCTCAATGGATGAAGATACCGTGCTGAATATCGACGTGTTAGCCAGTGCAAGTGACCCAGATGGCGATAGCTTGAGCATCTCGGATATTTCGTCGGATATTGGAGAGGTCAGCATTGGTCCAGACGGCAGTATTTTCTTCATGCCACCTGCCAATTACAATGGCCCGGCAACGATCACCTACACCGTCGATGACGGCAATGGTGGATTAACAACAGTGACGGTGAATATAGATGTACTGCCAGTGAACGACGAGCCAGTACTGCCGCCCATTGCGGCGTCTGTGCCGGTAGATGAATCATCGACCATTGATATTACTAGTTTGATTGAAGATAGTGATTCCGACAGCTTCACTATTGCCAGTGCAACCGTTGCTGTTGGCGATGTCGTGATCAATCCTGACGGCACGATTAGCTATACGCCACCACCAGGATTTATCGGCCTTGTCACGGGTGAAGTATGCGTTGAAGATGATATGGGTGCCCTAGTGTGTGCCGAGCTTAATATCACGGTATTTGATACCAACACCGCCCCCATTGCCATGGACCAAGCCGTGGTGACGCTAGAAGATACCAGTGTGATGTTTGTGGCCGATGTTAGTGATGCCGAAGGTCAGCCACTAAGCTTTACATTGCTCAGTATGCCAGATGGCACACTGCTTGGCACTGGACCTGACTTTACCTTCATTCCAAATGATAACTTTAGCGGCGTGACCAGCTTTACCTATCAGGTCAACGATGGAGAGGCGGACTCAAATGTTGCGACGGTGACGATTACCGTGCAAGCTGTAAATGATGCACCCATAGCGAACGATGATTTTGTTGAAATGAGCGCAGATCAAAGCACCATCAATATCAATGTACTAGCGAACGACGAAGACCCAGACGGCGATATGCTAAGCATTGTAGATGCAAATGCGGTTAGCGGAACGGTGGAAATCGTCGATGGAGAGCTTGTATACACGCCAATTCCTGGTTTTGTGGGCAACGACGTGATTGAGTACACCATTGAAGATGAAAATGGTGAACAAGCAACCGCAAGAGTGCTGGTTACGGTTGGCGGTGATGGCAGTGGCTTAAACCCGGTGCTCACTGTGCCTGAGGATATTACAATTGATGCTACAGGCTTGTTCACCCCAGTAGAACTTGGAGTGGCAAGCGCAATTGACCAGTTTGGCAATCCACTGCCCGTGTCAATCATTGATGGACTCATTTTGTATCCTCCGGGGGTTAACACCGTATTCTATGTGGCCGAAGATAGCGAAGGCCGCCGAACGGTGGCCACACAAACCGTAAATGTGAATCCACTGGTATCGATTCAAAACGATCAAAGCGTGATTGAGGGTTCATCGGTGCGCGTATCGGTGCATCTCAACGGACCATCACCCACGTATCCGCTTGTTGTGCCCTTTAGCATCAGTGGCAGTGCAGGATCGGCAGATCACGACTTAATAAGTGGTCAAGTGGTGTTTGACAACACCACGGAGGCTTTCATTGAGTTCAAAACCTTCGAGGATGGCTTTATAGAAGATATCGAAGAAGTCATTATTACCCTTTCTGACAGCGTGAATATCGGTGAAAACTTCGAACATGTAGTGAGTATTGTTGAAACCAATGTGAATCCTGTGATTACGCTCTTTGCTAGTCAAGACGGCGAGGTTCGCAATGTGGTAGTGGCCGATGGTGGCCTAGTCACTATCGACAGTCTTATTGAGCATCCAGACCTTGATAATCAATATAGCTTTGAATGGGCCAATACTGAGCTTGCGCTTGATGATGTGGATGATAGCGATGAAACCTATACATTTGACCCGTCCACTGCACCTCCAGGTGTATACGAATTCACCGTGACAATCACTGACATTGACGATCCAAGCTTCACTGCAAGCACTGTGGTGTACTTACAGATTGTGGCTGATTTACCAGACTTAGGTTCGGATGATACCGACATGGATGGCATTGCTGACGATGAAGAAGGTTTTAACGACAGTGATGGCGACGGTATCTTTGATTGGCAGGACGGTACAGCGGAATGTAACGTATTGCAGCAAGAAGTGGACTCGCGTGATAGGTTCTTGATTGAGGGCGAGCCGGGTGTATGCATGCGCATTGGCCAGTTTGCCTTTGGCACAGCCAGCGGCGGTGCGCTTATTTATCAGAGCGAGATTGCAAACATTGGGACCTTGCGCGCTGATACGCTGGCAGGCAATGTGGGGGGAATCAACGACTTTATCGCTTATGGCATGCCTGCAGCAGATGATCGTTTATTGCTTACTTTGCCTCAGCGCAGACCGATTCCGCAAGCGGCAGTGTATCGTCATTACAATATTGAAGATGGTTGGGCCTTCTTCGATGAAACTGGCGACAATGGCTTGTTCTCAGCGCCAGGTGAGCCGGGCTTCTGTCCACCTCCTGGCTCCGGCGAGTATGAACCAGGTCTGGTTGCTGGCTATTATTGTGTGCAGTTAGAAATTGTTGATGGCGGCGCGAATGACAGCGACGATGTTGCCAACGCTTCGGTGCTCAATACCGGCTTTGTCGGTGTGGTTGATGCAGGTGAATTACCAGATGCTATAGATGATTCGGCAACTACCTTTGTTGAGCAAGAAGTGATCATTGATGCACTGGCAAACGATATTGACCCCGCCGCAGGCGGCTTAATTATCACTTCGGTTGATGCCTTCTTTGGTAATGTCAGCATTATTGCTGGCGAACAAGGTGACGAAATACGATACGTGCCGACACCTGGTTTTAGCGGCGTGGATGAAATTCGTTACGGTATTGTCGATAGCAATGGCTTGACCGATGTTGCCGTGATTACCGTTATGGTCAACGGTAATTTACCGCCTATCGCGGTAGATGATATTGTCAGCGTGCGCACAAGCGGCACCGTGAGCATTGACGTGCTTGACAATGATAGCGACCCAGAGGGTGGTCTGCTAACAGTGACGAGCGCTACTTCGTCTGACGGTTCGGTAAGCATTCAAGCTGATGGAAGCTTGAGCTTTACACCCAACAGCGGTGCTTTGGAAACGGCTTTGATTCAATATAGTATTGTGGATGACCAAGGTCTCATCGCCACTGCCGTGGTGCGCATTACTATCGAAGTGGAAACCGTAAGAATTGAGAATAAATCGAGCGGTGGAGGCTCACTGGGTATCTATGCTTTGATATTACTCTTGCTTGCGGCGCTATTGCGTCGCTATGCACAGGATGCACGCCGCGCACTTTCGCGAAGGTCTGCATTTCACGCTACACCTAACGCTTACCAAAATAGGGGCTTAAGCCATGAAGCAAATCACTCGAACTAAACTGTTGTCGACTTTTACGTTCAAAAGTGGCGGCTTGTCAGCAATCTTTGCGCTTGGACTGGCTTCAATGCCAGTACAGGCTGCTTCTCCCTTGATAGCCGCGCAATCAAGCAGCGCTCAAGCTGCTCAGCAAACCCAGATGAAGCGAGACGAAAAGCAGTTTTATGTTAATAAATCCAAATGCTCCGACTTAGACGAGAATCGGCGTAGTAATCAAAGTAAGCAGGATGACGACTGCGCCTTTGAATATTTTTACGTCAGCGGTTTTATCGGGGCTGGCTTTGGCGAAAATGAAATTGATGTACAAAGCGCCGCGAATGATATTGGCTTTGATGTATTTGATATTGAAGAGGATTACGATGGCCTGGCGCTGAAACTTTTGGTGGGCGCCTCATTCACAGAGAACTTAAGCTTTGAGCTGGGCTATACCCGACTAGCTGATGCAGAAGTTGCCTTTTCAACAAACACCACAGACCCCGACCTCTTTTTTGATTTAGCAAGAAGCGTAAGGCCGACTTCAGTCGATGGCTTTACTGGTGCATTGGTGTACAGTTTTGTGACTGACGATGAATGGTATTTATACGGGCGTGTTGGACTTTTCCAGTGGGAAGGTGAATATGATTCATTTGATGTATTTGGCGAACGTCAGCTTGAGAGTTTACCATCCACAGACGGTACCGATATTTTCTTTGGCATCGGCGCAACATATCGCATCAATAACCACTTGGAAGCTAACGTCGAGTGGGAACGATACCGCTTTGATGATGCAGACGAAGATGTACTTTGGTTAGGTTTGACCTATCACTTTGATGATGCGATGAACGAATAAAGCGAGTGTATCTTTGTTCGTTATTTATCCCTTTTTAATACGAATACCGGCGGTGTTTGCAGAGCTTTCATCGTCATTTAGAATGCGCACTTCACGCTGAGGGAAGGGGATCTGGATCCCGTGCTCTTTTAAGGTTTCAAAAATGGTAAGCAGTAAGTCACCCCCTACACGGTTTTTGCCATCATCTATGCCTTCCATCCAAAACTCTACGAACATATTCACGCCTGAGTCTCCAAAGCTATCGATTTCGCAGTCGGGACGTTCTTCAAAGGGAATCTCAGGTCCATTAATGACTTGTGGATGCTGGCCAACCGCTTCCTTTATCAGCTCTACCATGGCTCGTATGTCGGTCGCATAAGCAACAGAGAAATCGACGCGATATCGTTGCTTCGGATCCTTATGCGTCCAGTTAGTGAGCAATCCTGAAATAAATTTTTCGTTGGGAACCAGTATATCTTTACCGTCATAGGTTTCTAGTACTGCATAGCGCATTCTAAATTCACGTACAAAACCGCTTTGGCCATCCTCAAGCTCAACAAAATCTCCTACGGTGAGTGATTTATCGAGCAAAATAATGATGCCCGAAACAAAGTTAGATGCGATGCTTTGCAAACCAAAGCCAATCCCCACTCCCAATGCACCGCTAAATACCGCTAGGGTGGTTAAATTAATGCCCATGACGTTGAGCAGTAATAAAATAATTATACAGAAGAGTGTGACTTCAAATAGTTTTGCGAATACCTCACGAGTGGGCACATCCAGGGACTCTTGACGCTTAATTACCGCCTTGCCAAAGCTGTTTGATGCTCTGCCCAACCAAAATAAAAATCCGCCAAATATTAGCACTCTGACAATACCATAAGCGGATATTTCAATATTCCCGATGTTAATCGCTACCGACTCTAAAGCCTCAATGATAGCCGGTAACAAATCGACCAGTTTCAAAAATACGATAGGTAAACCCACCCATCTAAAAGCAGAGGCAGCCATCCTGTTAACAACAAAGGCTTTAATCAGCGCATTGAAAAATAGCAGCACAGCAATCGCGTACGCCGTCTTAATTACCCATGGGGAATACGGTAAATATTGAGAGAATTCAGCAGAAAACAGCAATAGAACAAGCGCAATGAGCGGAAACAGTATTTCACCCACTCGATATGCAAAACTGACAATGGGATGGGTAGATTCACTTGGCATCATCCCCGTAATTCGGTTGCTGTTGCGTAACTTGTGGGCGATATAAAAGGAAAGCAAATAAATGACTGCAACGGCCACCAGTTGCAAATACGTATGAGGATTTAACAGCTCTTGCTGCATCATGCTAAATGTGGCGTACATTTGTTCGGAAAATTGCGGTAAGTCGAAGTCCATAAGTAAGGGTTTTCTACACCTAAGTGCAAGATAAGGTCAGTGTAAGCCTAAAGAATCGAATTTAGCAAACGCTCATTCGCTATTTACCGAAAATACTAAGGAAGTCTGTGGAAAGATAATCGGCAGCTGCATTCCCATCTGCATAAGCGCTTCTCCTGTAAAACACTCCCCATTTATAAAGCTTAGTATCGATGGTGAATACTCATATAGCTGAGTGGGCCATATCAACTTGAGGCGGTAGGTCTTACGTGCATCTAGCCCAACGAATCTATACTTTTTCGGCTGCGTACGCTTGGTCTCAGTAATACTGTTGTAGCTAAAAAGTCCTTCGGCTTTGTCTTGGCTGACAATACCAAAGCTAATACTTATATCGTCATTATTGATTCTAAAGTAGTCGCCGCTGTGTATAAGATGGCGTTTTTCTTTATACAAAGCGATGCCTTGTTGCAGCGTTTTCATTTCGTGCCCGCTGAGCTCTCTCGGATCCATTTCCATGCCCATATGGCCAAACATGGCAACGGCGATTCGCGTTTCAATCTTGATATGTCTACCGGTGATATGACAGTCGCGAGGACCCACATGTGAGCCCATTAAATTGCTGGGCAAAAAGAAAGAGTAGCCGCGCTGAATACTTAAACGGTCAAGCGCATCATTTGAATCTGAGGTCCACACTCTATCAGTATGTTGCAGAATGCCAAAGTCGATGCGCGCGCCGCCTGAAGAACAGCTTTCAATTTCAACATTAGGATGCGCACGTTTAATTCGCGCGATTAAGGCGTAGACTTGCTGGGTTTGCTTGTGAACCGCACTCACCCCAAACTTATCGCCACTGTGATTGATGTCACGATTCATATCCCACTTGATATAGCTAATATCAGGATAAGTATTTAGCACGGTGGCGATTTGCTCATACAGATATTCTTGTACTTCTTTGCGAGTGAGATCAAGCACTAGCTGGTGGCGAAAGTTAAGTTGCTCGTTTCCTTGTGTTGAAAGCACCCAGTCAGGGTGAGCGCGATAGAGTTCGCTATCAGGGTTAACCATTTCGGGCTCAAACCAGATCCCAAACTGCATGCCTTTGCTAACCACATGTTGTATTAGCGGGCCTAAGCCATCTGGATATACGCTATTATCGACTTGCCAATCGCCCAAGCCTGCTTTGTCGTGTCTACGTCCGTTAAACCAACCGTCGTCAAGCACAAAACGCTCGGCACCCGCCAGCGCTGCTTTGTCAGCTAAGGTTTTCAAGGCGTCTACGTCATGATTGAAGTAAATGCCCTCCCAAGTGTTGTAATGCACTGGACGCGGTTTTGAATGAAAGCGGCTATCCAACAAATGTTGACGCACAAATTGATGAAATTGCTGTGACAGGGGTGTTAGTCCAGAGGAAGAATAACTGACGTAAAGCGTGGGGCTCGCATAGCGTTCGTTTAGGCTCAGTTTTACTTCACCGCTGCCTAACAATTCTCCCATTTGTACATAGGTACGCTGCTCTGGCAGCAGTTCAACCCGCGTGCGATGATTGCCGCTCCACCCAAGGTGAAATCCGTAGCACTCACCATGGTATTCATGAGTATGTTCGTCATGAACAATGACCCCCGGGAAATTATCATGCGAGGTTTTACCTTTGCGATTTTCTCGCACGTAGGCACCTAGGAATAAGTCGAGTGTTCGTGTTTGAAACTCGTGTGACCAGCGTCCCTCAAAAGCCATTATTCTATTTATATGATCGGGTAAGGCAATGGTGGGTGCAGCTAAATCAACTACTGTTACCAAGCGGCTGTTTAGATTTGTGATTATGCTTGAACAAGCTAGAACTTGGCTCTCATAATCCAGCTCAAGTTGATGCCGGATTTGAATATGTCGGTGAGCATCTATGGATGTAAAAACGACGCTTTGTTGAGAGCTTTGTTCCACCTCAATGAGTTTCGGGCTCACTGACCAAGCAATATCACCATCGTCTATTGTGATACCTGGGTGGCCAGTAAAGCCATCTCCTAAACAAGGGCTTAAGGAGATAGGTGGCTCATGCACTACTGCGCACTTTGCCTCTTGACGCGTACTTAAGTGGGCCAGCATATGTAGGCTCGTTGTATTGCTAAGCGCTTGTCCGTAGTAAATAATTTCTGGTGTGGCACTTTTACAGCGGATGATAATGGTGCAGTTTCTGGCGTTGAGCTGCACAAATTCTGGATAATTTGCCATGCTTGGCTTCCTTAATACGCTTGCTTTGGATCTTACAACTTATCGGCAAGTTGGTTTTATCATATAAATACGCTAAATTAAGCGGCATCTAAAGAACTTTCAACTTTTTAGCGTATATTCACTTGGCATACTTTGCCAACGGTATTCGTTATCTTTCAAGGAGAACATGATGCTAGGTGTGTGCTATTACCCGGAACATTGGCCAGAATCAATGTGGCAGCAAGATGCAAAGGAAATGCAAAGTTTAGGATTGAAGTACGTCCGCCTAGCTGAATTTGCCTGGTCTAAGATTGAACCGGTTGAGGGGGACTATCATTGGGAGTGGCTCGATAAAGCCATAGATGTGCTGAGCGCTTGCGAGTTGAGCGTTATTTTGTGCACGCCAACTGCTACGCCACCTAAATGGCTTATCGATAAATATCCAAGTATATTGCCGGTGGATATCAACACTGGAACAACGCGCGGTTTTGGGTCACGCAGACACTATGACTTTTCAAGTCCTGACTACCACCGCGAATCAATGCGCATCACCCGTGAAATTGCCAAGCGCTATGCCAATCATCCGGCTGTCGTTGGTTGGCAAACCGACAATGAACTGGCTTGTCATGACACTGCGCACAGTGGATCAGAACACGCTAAAGCTGCATTCCAAAAGTGGTTGAAGAAACGCTACGAAAGTATTGATGCACTTAATCGCGCGTGGGGCACGGTATTCTGGTCGATGGAATATCAGAATTTTGAGCAAATAGAGCTGCCTATTCTGGCGGTGACTGAAACCCATCCATCCCATCAGCTTGCCTACCGCCGATTTAGCTCTGATCAAGTTATTCGCTATCATAACGACATGATCACCGTGCTCCGAGAATGTTGTCCGAATCAATTTGTGACGCATAATTTTATCCCTATGGTCGATACGCAAACTGACAATTTCGCACTTGCAAAAGCGCTAGATTTTGTCAGTTATGACAACTACCCACTGGGAAGAACCGATCTATTTTTCGCCGATGCAGATGCAGAAGACTTTAAACGCTATATGCGCACCGGACATCCTGATTTTTCTAGTTGCTCGTTTGATCATATACGGGGAATAAGCAAGGCTCCTTTTTGGATCATGGAGCAGCAGCCCGGGCCAGTAAACTGGGGGCATCATAATCCACGACCCTTGCCGGGTATGGTGCGCTTTTGGTCATGGGAAGCGGTAGCACACGGTGCGCAAACCGTATGTTATTTTAGATGGCGACAGGCGGCGTTTGCACAGGAGCAGATGCATGCAGGAATAAAACGCGTTGATAACTCAAAATCGCCCGCATGGTATGAGGCTGAACGTTTCAATGACGAGCTCTTACAAAGCGGTATGGACTTGCAAGCACCGGTTGAATCAGAAGTTGCCATTGTCATGAGTACCGAAAATCAATGGGTGTGTGAAATCGAGCGCCAAGGTGATAGTTACAATCAGCAGCGCGTTGAATTTGAATACTACAGCGCGCTTCGTCAACTTGGGCTCAACGTTGATTTTATTGCAGCTGATTCAGATTTTAGCGGGTATAAATTGGTAGTGATGCCAACGCTTCCCATTGTACCTGATGGTTTCGTTCAACGAGCAAAAGCGAGTGATGCGCATTTTGTATTTGGCCCCCGTAGCGGCTCAAAAACAGAAGAGCTGACGCTTGCGCCTAACTTAGCGCCTGGCGTGTTACAAGCGCTCATAGCGGTAAAGATCTTAAGTGTTGAGACCTTGCGCGCAGATTGCGATGAACCACTGATGCTGCTACATCAAAACAACCAAGGCAAGCAATTTAGCTCAGTATGCTGGCGTGAAGAGCTTGAGGTAGCCAGTGATGTAAATGTGCTTGCAAAGTACGAAGACGGCTCGGCAGCGGCGGCAAGTAATGAAAAGGCTAGTTATATTGCAAGCTTGAGTGATGTCGCTTTTCTCAAAACATTATTTGCGGATCTTTCTCGTAAACTCGGTTTACAAACGCTTGAGCTACCTAAGGACGTGCGTCTCTCTAAACGCGGCCAGTTCAGTATATTGTTTAATTACTCTGGAACTAAACAGACCATTTTGGAACTCTCGAAGGCTCAATTCGTATTGGGTAGTCACGAGCTCAACCCCCATGATATAGCGATATTTACATCATGATTTTCCGAATTCGGGCATAAAAGGAGACCTAAACTTTGTGTTTGTCGTTTATTTATATTATAAATAGTACTAGTGCTGATTGCTTGATAGTGCTGCAAAGTGTGCCCCTTATATCTGCATTGCTTTCTTGTTCATTCAGCGCGCACTAATTTTTAAGCCAATGTTTTTAATCAATAAAATTTAATATTAAAGCCATTGGCTATAACAGTTACTCATAATTTGTTGGATGTTTTTTCTTGCAGCTACTGTATAGTTGTTTAATTTTTACACTATACTGGATGTTAACAACTTGTTGACATGACATATAAATACTACTTAGCATGGCAGGAAGATGAGTTAATTGCTTACAGCTTAGCTAGTGAAAGATTGATTTATTCGAAAAACGTCTAACAAAACACAACATAGCAAGTACACACTAACCTTTCAGGACAATGGGAGCTTCTAATGAAAAGAAGTTATCTTGGGACAGCAATCAAAGCTGCCTTACTTATACCAACCGCTGCACTTATTGCTTCTCCAAGCCTTGCTCAACAGGCCAGCGATGAAGAAACCTTTGAAGTCATTGAAGTACGCGGCCTCGTTAGTAGCCTTAAACGCTCTTTTGCAGATAAAAAAGAGGCATTGGTCGTTTCAGATGGCATCTCGGCAGAAGACTTAGGGAAGTTCCCGGATCAAAATGTCGCTGAATCGTTGCAACGGATTACAGGTGTTTCAATTGACCGAAATGCGGGGGAAGGGCAGTTAGTTTCCGTTCGAGGCTTTGGCCCCCAGTTTAACCTGGTAACGGTAAACGGGCGACAAATTGCCTCTGAGCGAGCGGGGCGAGAATTCAGTTTTGATACGCTAGCCGCAGAGCTGATTTCCGGTGCAAATATTTATAAATCTTCTATCGCTGAAAATCAAAGTGGTGGTATTGGCTCGGTAATCAATCTACAAACCGCTAAACCACTGGATTTGGATGGCTTCAAAGCCGTCGGAAGCGTTCAAGGTACCTACGACACCCTATCTGAAGAATATACGCCAGAGTTTTCTGGACTTGTGAGCAATACCTTCTTAGATAACCGCTTAGGCGTGCTGGCTTCACTATCGGTACAAGAGCGTGATGCACAAGTAAACCAAGCGGATACTCGAGGTTTCTATCGGGTTGATCGCATTGCGACAAATGATTTCAATGCAGAGACAGGTGCAGGCAAGGAAGCATTCAATGTCTATGTGCCTCGAAACCTAGATTTAACCTCAAACCAAGAAGAGCGAAAACGAACTAGCGGTACCTTGGTTGTACAGTATGCTGCAACTGATGAGTTAACTCTGGCATTTGATGGTTTGTATTCAAAATTTGAAGTGGACTCACAAGTCAGTAACTATGCCAACTGGTTTACGCCAGGTAATTTTAGAGATTTTCAAGTCGACCAGGCGACTGAAACGGTCGTTTTTTGGGATCATAACTCCGCGATTGATCCAAATGGCGGCGGTGCCGGCGCAACCGACTTCGTGCAACAAGGGCTTGATCGAAACGTAGAAATTCAAGCTTTTGGTTTCAACGCTGACTGGGATTTGTCTGACGCTTTCAATGCAAATATCGATATTTCGACGTCCACGGCAGAAGACTTAAGCGGTGACCAAAGTCGCGTATTTACTGTTATGGGTTATCCAAATGGGTATACGTATGACTTCACTGGCGGTGGTGAACTCCCAAGGTTTAGCAGTGATGGCATTTCTGGACCATTTACCGCTGCTGACGCGGGTCTACTGCGCTCTCACTATGTAGAGAGAGGCGGTGATGAGCGCGAAGATGAAATCACCGAAATGCGGGCGGATTTTACCTACACGCCTGACAGTGATACCTTCACTCGACTCAAATTTGGACTGTATTCACAAGATCGGACAAAGTCAGCGCGTATCTTCCAGTCCCCCCAATTCCCTAATTGTTTCTACTGCGGGTATGGTTCGGATGTGCCAGATGAGCTAGCGACGCTTATCACGCCTAACGATTGGTTCGAAGGCATTCCCAGTTCATTTTTTGGCTATGATGTGGATGCGTATCTCGCGTTTTTAGAGAGTCCAGAAGCGATTGCCGCTCAAACTGCGGTGCGTAACGCATTTGGTGCAGGCGAAACGGCTGAGGGCAATATTGCCGCATTTGCAGCGCTTAATGGCTATACGCCCGTAGAGCTTGGCACTAGCTTTGTGATTGATGAAGAAATCATTGCTGCATATGCCGACTTTGTGTTCCAAGGCGATTTAGGAGATGTACCGTGGACGGTAAATGTCGGCTTCCGCTATAGCGAAACAACCTCAACCGCGTCAGGTTTGCAGGATACTCTGATTGATATTCAGGATAATCCAACGGACGGCACTATTTTAGATCAAGTGTACATCGAGGATGCCAGCGGCCAACGCGTCTTATCGCCGATTTCGATTGAAAACACTTATACCAATCTTTTGCCTAGCTTAAACGCTAAGTTTGAAATCCAAGAAGACATGCTGTTGCGTTTCGCCTATTCCGAGACCTTGACTCGCCCAACTATGTCGAGCATGAGACCGGTAACCAATATCGGCACCACGCGGCCTGATATTCTCTTAGCAAGTGGTGGTAACCCAAATTTAGATCCCTTTGTATCGACTAACTGGGACGTGTCTTACGAGTGGTATTACGGCGACGCGAGCGCCGTTTCAATTGGACTTTTCAGCAAAGAAGTGGACGGATTTATCACTAATATCACTGCTGAAGAGGAGTTTTCACTGCAAAGCGGCGTATTTGTATTTGATGTTAACCGTCCAAGAAATGGCGAAACGGCTAATGTTGACGGGTTAGAACTTGCATGGACGCACACGCACGAAAGTGGGTTTGGTGTGCAGATCAATGCGACTATTGTGAATAGCGATGCTGAAATAGATACCGGTTCTACTGCTCAAACCTTCGCCCTTGAAGGACTGGGTGATTCACAAAACTTTATACTGTTTTATGAAAATCATGGCTTCCAAGCGCGGTTGGCGTATAACAACCGTGAGGCCTTCTTGCAAACCCTAAGCAACGGAGACACAGGTGAGCCTGAGTTTGTAGATACCTATGGTCAATGGGATGTCAGTGCAAGCTATGATATCAATGAGCACTTAGGTGTATACTTTGAAGGCATTAATCTTACAGACGAGTATACAGACAAATATGGCCGTATTCGTAGCCACTTCACTGAGCAAGTTCGTACAGGTTCCCGCTACGCTATTGGTTTGCGCGGTTCATTCTAATCTAGGGGCCGTGTGCCCCTTAATTCTTGACGTGGAGAGAAAGCGTGTCGCAAGTTACACGTGATGTGGTAATCGTTGGCGGCGGCACTGCCGGTTGGTTAGTAGCCGCATTGTTGGCTAAAAAGCACAGCCCTTCCATTAGCGTGACCTTGGTTGAGTCACCCGATATACCTACTGTTGGCGTAGGTGAAGGCACTTGGCCGTCCATGCGCACCACCTTACAAAAAATCGGCATTTCAGAGAGTGAGTTTATTGCCACATGTTCGGCGACCTTTAAGCAAGCAAGCCGTTTTGTGAATTGGACGCATAAAGAGAACGAAGAGTATTACCATCCTTTTACCCAACCAATTGGCTACGGCAAGCTAGACATGGCAGCGTATTGGCACGACATGCAGTCTCAGCAGCCAACTTTTTGCGATGCAGTGAGCTTTCAATCTGTACTGTGTAAAGAAGGAATTGCGCCTAAAAGTATCGCCAATAAAGAATACGAAACGGTAGCCAACTATGGTTATCATTTAGATGCGGGAAAATTCTCGGAGCTTTTGAAAAAACACAGCGTTAGCCAGCTGGGCGTGCGCCACATCCTCGCAAATGTAAAGTCCGTTGAGCAAGATTCGCTAGGCAATATTGCTTCGGTCTGCACCGATAGCCAAGGCAAAATAGAAGGGCAGTTTTTTGTTGATTGTAGTGGCTTTAGAGCCTTACTACTGGGCGAGACCTTGAAGGTGCCGTTTGTCAGCAAACAAGATGTGCTGCTTTCAGATACCGCACTTGCGATACAGGTCCCCTATGATAGTCCAGATGACCCCATTGCCTGTCAGACCATTTCAACGGCACAAGAAGCGGGTTGGATTTGGGATATTGGCTTGCAGCATCGCCGAGGGGTTGGATACGTATACTCAAGTCAGTTTTGTGATGAGCAGCGCGCAAACGAGACCTTGCGTCGTTATGTTGGGGCAAAAGCAAACGACCTGCCTATCCGTAAGATCCAATTTAAATCTGGTCATCGAGAAATATTTTGGAAAAATAACTGCGTTGCGGTTGGACTAGCCTCTGGATTTTTAGAGCCCTTGGAGGCATCTGCATTGATGTTGGTTGAAACATCCGCGAACTTTATCAGCGACCAACTGCCCTTAAACAGTCATGAAATGGCTCCCCTGGCTAAAAGATTTAATCAGGTGTTTCATGCCAAATGGCGCGGCGTGATTGACTTTTTAAAGTTGCATTACGTGTTAAGTCAACGAGATGAGCCCTTTTGGCAGGCAAACCAAGACCCAGATAGCATTCCAGCGTCTTTAAAAGAGCGCTTGGCATTGTGGCAGTATCGCACGCCGAGCGAGTATGACTTTATGCAAGATTATGAGGCTTTTACAGCCGCGAGCTACCAATATGTGCTTTACGGAGCAGGCTTTAAAACCGACACTTCATTGCTCTCTCATTTATACGAAGATAAAACGCGAGTAGAGCAACTTTTGAAAATGAAACAGCAACAAATGCAGCAACTGGCCTATCGCTTGCCTCGACACCGTGACTTGATTAAGCAAGTTGCCGAGCGCGGTTTTGCAAAAGTATAAGGCCTGTCAAACCGATGTAAGGGACCCGAATCCACAATGAATGACAACCGCAAGCAAGCTCGACCTTCTCCAGTACTGTTAAGTAGTGAGGCGCACAAAGCAACGAAAGTCGCTCAGCGTGAAGACTTTGCTGATTTTAGCGATGAAAATTTACTTTCCATTACTATTGATGAGTTTGCGCATGCAGCAAGTTCGTTTCCGCTTGTGTTTATCAAAAATGGCAATACGGGAGAGTTTCATAGCTGCGCATTAACGGGGTTTGAAGCGGGCAATAACGTTTATTGCGCCACAGACAATACTCAGTGGGAGGGCATTTACGTTCCAAAAGTGATAAGGCGAGTGCCCTTTTCCCTTGGCCTTGATCCAAATGCAGACAAGTCCCTGACGGTGTATGTAGACGAAAACAGTTCAGCCCTAAGCACTGAGCACGGCCAGGCGCTTTTTGACGAACAAGGTGAAGAAACAGCCTTCCTTAAAAGTGTGAAACAAGAACTTGTGCATTTTTACAATGCAGAGTTGGCTTCTCAAGCCTTCATTAAAACACTGCTTGATAACAAGCTGTTAAAAGAAATTGAAGTGATAATGCAATTTGATTCTTCTCGCAGCAAACGCATCAAAGGGTTATATACAATTGAAGAAGAGCAACTGGCTGCGCTGGATGAGTCGACCATTGCCTCATTTTTCAAACAGCAGTACTTTGCGCCAATCTACACCATGCTTGCTTCTATCACGCAACTAAATCGTATGCTTCGGCTGCATAATCAATGTATGCCTGAAAAAATTACCAGTTTAAACATGCGCGTAGCATCAAAGGATGATTTATGAACGAACATGTTTTGCAAATTTCTGTTTTTGTTGGCGTTTCCCTTGCAATAGCGTTGGTGACCTATCTGCACTGCCGAGGAAAAGGGCATAGAGCGGCCAACCAAACCAAAGAGTATTTTTTGGCCGGTGGCGGCTTAGCTTGGTATTTTGTCGCAGGTTCAATCACGCTCACGAATTTAAGCACCGATCAGTTGGTCGGGATGAATGGCAATCAAATGGCTTTACTGGCGCTTTGGGAGTTTTCAGCGGTGGTGGGTTTGATCATTTTAGCGAAAGTGTTTTTGCCTGTTTATTACAAATACAAGTGCACTACGACTACTGAGCTCCTTGAAAGACGATACCAAGACAAGAATATTCGCGCGGTTATAAGCATGATGTTCTTTTTAGGCAGCGCACTAATTTTTTGCCCGGCGGTTATCTATTCGGGTGCGCTGTTTATGCAAAGTATGTTCAATGTAGATATTCCGCTGATGTATATCGCCAGTGTCTTCGCTGCGGTGGGCGCTATGTACGCAATTTTTGGCGGTTTGCGAGCCGTTGCGGTTAGCGATACCTATTCGGGCGTGTTATTGCTTGGCATGGCGATCATCATTGTGTTGCTGGCGCTTGCAGCCATTGACTATGATTTCTCAGGTATTCCAGCAGAGCGTCTGACCCTCATTGGTGATAATGATTCCCCCATTCCTTGGCACACCTTATTAACGGGCATGATTTTTATCCAGATGTTTTATTGGGGTACAAACCAAGTGATCACGCAGCGAGCCATGGCTGCACCGAGCATCAAAGAAGCCCAAAAAGGCGTGTATGCTGCGGCTATTATTCGATTGATCATCGTCCCTGCAATCATTGTTGTGCCAGGTATTATCTCTTATAAACTGTATGGCGACATAGGTGATACCGCTTATGGTCGTATTGTTGGGGATGTCCTTCCTGCTTGGCTCTCAGGCGTTTTTGCGGCGGCCATGGCGGCCGCGGTACTGACCACTTACAATAGTAATTTAAACTCAGCGACTGCTCTTTACGTCTGCGATGTTCACGAATCGTATATTAACAAATCGCCTAACGTACCGGTTTTAGGCGCTTGGGTAACGCTAGGCTTAACCGCAGTTTCACTCATGTTAGTGCCTATTTATGCGCAGGCCGACAGCATCATAAATTTACTGCAGCAGCTTTATGGTTTATTGAGCATGCCCATTCTCTCGATTTTTATCGTTGGTTTGGCCTTTAAAAACGTTAATGCAAATGCGGGTATCTTTGCAGTACTCTTTGGAGTGTTGCTTTACGGTGCAATGTCTTTCGAATTCTCTCCTATGCATGCCCCTTTCGATTTGCATTACATCCACTTGATGTTTATTACCTTAATTTCTAGCGTAAGCGTTGCCTTGTTAATTAATCGCGTGGTCTTTAAACAGCGCGCAAGTTTCTCTTGGGCAAACAGTTCAATTGAGGCAAACGCTTAAATGGACAATACAGCGAGTTCATTTAGACGTAAAAACCCCTTAACCGACGAATGGGTGCTGGTATCGCCGCAGCGTAACAATCGACCGTGGCATGGGGCGACAGAAGCAATACAGAACGATGACCTGGCTCAGCATGATGCAAATTGTCCACTTTGCCCTGGCAATCAACGTGCAAACGGTGCTGTGAATCCGCATTTTGAAACGACTTTCGTGTTTAATAACGACTTTGCGGCGCTTGCGCAAACTCGAAGCGATGTCAGCAATCACAACGACTTATTTATCCAAGAATCCGCTGTGGGTGAGGCAAGGGTGATGTGCTTTTCACCCACACATAATCGCAGTTTGCCCCGCATGTCTGAAGACGCGTTGCATGCAGTGGTCAAAACGTGGTGTGCCCAATACAAAGAGCTTAGTCAGCGATACTGCTGCGTGCAAATATTCGAAAACAAAGGTGAAATCATGGGCTGCTCCCAGCCCCATCCTCATGGTCAAATCTGGGCGCATGAGCACCTTTCAACGGAAGTCGAAAAAGAAGATAGGGCGCAGGCTAATTATTTCAAGAAACACGGGTCGGCCATGCTCAGCGACTACGCTGCTCGAGAAGCGCTGAACGCGAAACGGGTGGTATTGCAAAATGCGCATTGGCTGGTTGTCGTGCCGTATTGGGCTAAGTGGCCTTTTGAAACCATGCTGATCAGTCTCGACAATGCACCCGATTTCACGCATCTCACGAGCGCCTCCACGCTTGCATTGGCTAAAACCATTAAACAGTTAACCAGCAAGTATGACAATTTATTCAAATGCAGTTTTCCATATTCTATGGGATGGCACAATGCGCCATCGCAACGTACGCAACTATCCCATTGGGTTATGCACGCGCATTTTTACCCACCTCTGTTACGCAGTGCAAGTGTGAAAAAGCATATGGTGGGCTATGAGATGCTAGGCGAAAGCCAGCGAGACTTAACGCCGGAGTTGGCTGCGCAAATACTCAGAGACTGTCCTGAACAACACTATCTTGACAATACTAGCATTTCAAAATGTGGCGAATAAGGCGGGAACATGATTGATGCGGATTTAGTTTCATTTTTTACGCAAAAATTCAAAAGCCACCCGGAATTTGAAAGTAGTGCGCCAGGGCGTGTGAATATCATTGGCGAACATACTGACTACAACGAAGGCTTTGTTTTACCATGTGCGCTCCACTACAAAACCGAGGTGGTTGGTAGCAAAAGAGAAGACACTATAGTGAATGCTTACTCACTACAATACCCAGATCAATCCGAGTCTTTTGATCTAACAAAGCCAATCGAACACAGTGAATGGGCATGGGGTGATTATCTTCGAGGCGTGTTGATTGAGTTACTCAATTTGGGCAGTGATTTACGCGGAATGGATTTAGTCATTACCAGCGATGTGCCCCAAGGCAGCGGTTTATCTAGCTCCGCTGCGCTGGAGGTGGCAATTATCGGTTTGTTTAATTTCGCCTACGGTTTACAGCTTTCAAATAAACAAATCGCGCGGCTGGGTCAACTGGCAGAAAACAACTTTATTGATTGTCAGTGTGGCATTATGGATCAGCTGATTTCCGCTGACGCTCAAGCACATTCGGCATTACTGATTGATTGTAAAGACTTATCGACCCAAGCTGTGCATATACCCGAACATTTAGCGTTACTGGTGATCAATTCAAACTACCCGCGTAAACTTGCCGACAGCGAATACAATCAACGACGAGATGCGTGTGAGCGCGTTGCATCAACCTTAGGTCTAAAAACGCTACGTGAAGCCTCAATGGCTGATTTACGGCGAATAGCTGGCGTTGTATCTGAAGAAGATTTTAGAAGAGCTAAACACGTTATTACTGAAAACCTGCGCGTTTTGGACGCTGCCGACGCATTAGAGAGTAACGACGTAAAGCGGTTTTTCACTCTCATGTACGAAGCTCATCTCTCCTTAAAAAATGATTTTGAAATCACCGTGGATGCAACTGATGGAATAGTTGACATTGTAATGACTGCGCTCAATGGAAATGGCGCATGTCGGCAAACGGGCGGTGGCTTTGGTGGTGCAGTGGTATGTTTATGTGATGAGCGCGACGTAAATAGTGTAATTGAGGCAGTTCAGAATCAATATCACAAGCAATTTGGGCTAAGTGCAGATATATTGATATGCGAGCCTGCGCGCGGCCTATCTGCGCAGGCCCGAATCAATTCTGTCGGTTCTTAGTTAGTCGTCGTTAGACTTTTTGCTTTCGAAGATCATGCCGGTGGCATAGCGGTCATCAAAGCCTTTCCATATTTCTTGCTTCTCACCGTCAACAACTTCTTGATTTGGTGTGCCGCTAATTGCAAGATATTCGCACTGCGCTTGCAGCTCTTTTAAGTAGCAATCCATCATCGCAAGCGAAAAATGCTTGTTCATAATATTAAAGGTTTCAACATCCCAGACTGGATCGCGGTAGTGACCTAAGTCGAACTCGTTTGATAGCGCCTCTTTTGGAGCAGGGTGCGGCGCAATGTTATGACGGGCGTTTTCATAAGTGAGTAAAAATGTGTCAGCTGATTGATGTTGTTCGTACATCCATCGAATACCTTGGTAGCTCGAAATATCATCTAAATCACCCGCAATATATAAGGAGGGTACTGAAATTTTGTGCATCGACTCTGGCGAAAATACGGGTAATGCGCCGCCCCATGGAGCAAGGAGTACAGATGCTTTCCAACTTGAGTCGGTTTCTGACCGGCCAGCAGAGCAAGTATTAATTGCGCCTTGCATGCCAGCAATCACTGCTTCATCGGTCACCCCTGAGATGGCGGTGATGTTTTGCGCCGAAAAATCATAACATCCACCGATGGTGCTGACTACGCCGTAGCCTCCCATTGAATAGCCAATTACGCCAGCATGACTTTGGGAAACGTGATCAGCATATGCCGATGCGTTTTTGACCCAATCCAAGGCAAATTGCTGGTCTCGTGAACGGTTAAGTAGCGTACTTAAAAAGCCTGAACCTGCATCCTTTTCAAAATCCACGTCTTTATTGGTGGAATCAGTATGGTCAATGCTAATAACCACATAGCCATGAGACGCTAAATGCTCACCCATGTAAAACATAATGCTGCGATAACCGGTATAGCCGTGCGATAGCACTACCACCGGATACTTGCCAGCTTCGCTTTTTATAATGGGAAGATCACGATAGGCCGTAGCTTGAATCTTAAAGGCATTTTTGTTGCGTGTAACATCTTCATAAAAGGTGACGTTCTCACCCTTGCTCTGTACAGGATACCAGACTTCTACCGTTAAATTACGAGGCGCAAGCTCACCTGTCAGTGGATTGCGATAGTTTTCATTTGTAATTGAATGAGTTGCTACACCAATGGGCAACTCACCTTCAATACTTAAATCAGGTAATACTTCATGTGGAAGGTCTTGATAAAGTGCTTGCGCCTTATGTGAGTGAGCGTGTGAAATGCCTATTAACATGGCGAAAAGCGTGATTAGCTTGAACAAGGTAAAAACGGGCTTCAGCATCATTGCGTATCCTTTTCAATTATTGTAGATGAGTGGAACGGATAACAAAAAAGCAGACGCTGGCAACATATCGCTAGTTATTCTACGAGCACTGCTTTGGTCATGTCATCCAACATCGTTTTAACCAGCGAATATGCAGCCATTGAATTTCCTTGCACAATTGCATCCAGTATGGCTTCGTAAATGGCAACATTGTTTAGCTTAATACCATGCATCCTGCTGGTGTAGCGCTGAGATACTCTCAGCGCGGTGCTAACAAATTCAATTAGCTGTAAAAAAAATCGATTGTGAGTCGCTTCGAATATCGCAGTGAAAAACGCAATGTCGGCTTCTAATGTGTCGTCAAGCCCAACATCTGCATCGCGCATACGCTGCACCGCATGCTCTATGCTTGTGAGATCTTCATCACTTGCATGCTTTGCCGCCAAACTCGCTGCTTGCGCATCGGTAACAATGCGCATTTCAAAAAATTCACGTAACAAGCCTAAGGTCGGTTTGCTGACCAAGGTCCATTTCAGCACGTCAGTGTCGAACATATTCCAATGACGCTCTTCTTGAATTCTTATGCCCTGCTTGGGTCGAGACCGAATTAGGCCTTTCGCCGAAAGCATCTTAACAGCTTCACGCGTTGCACTTCGACTGACACTGTAACGCTCGCATAAATCAGCTTCTGAGGGTAAGGATACCGTGAAGTCCCCTCGCACTATTGCGACACCAAGCGTGTGCGTGAGATTTTGCGTAATATTGAGTTGAGGACTTTGGTACATAATAGGTACAGAACTTTTGCTACTTATATGACAAATAGCATAAATCATTTCTATTAGCTTTGACTACGTATTTATGCGTAAAGCACGTCCTTAAAATGGATATCCGACAAATTTGCGATATGCTGCATGAACTGTTCATGTGTTAGGCAGACGCCTTTTAGTGCTGTTAAACCTTTAGGCTGATAGCGAGCAAATATACTTGGGGTGGTTTCATCCTTTGTCCAAACTAACCTACAGCCTAATGCACTCATGAACAGATTGTCGTAGCGCGTTGCCAGTTTGACCAGTATTTGTTCAAGCGAGGCTTGTTGCTTGCGGCTAAGATTATTGAGCAAATTTGTGGGCTGCTTTGGCGCAATAACTGTTTCAAACTCGCTAAGTGAGGTGGCGGGAACGATGACTTGCCAATCTTTATTCTCAAGCACAGGTGACGGTGCTAAAGCATGAGCAGGCGGGGTTTGCTGAGAGCTAGAATAGTGAAACTCTACGGCATCCTTTTTAGCGTCGTGTCCATGTTGAGAAAAAGCTAATTTGGCACAAGACCAAGCCTTAATCAGCTTCATTCGTTGCTGATGAGACAAGTCAACCAGATAGGATTGCGAACTACAGTGGTCTTTTGCATTGAAACGCTGGGGCATTGATTCAGCGATTTTGTATTTCAATAGCGCTACTGCATTGTCGTTAGCACTTAGTTCGTGTGAATGAGGCATATGGCACTCCTGGATACTTGGCGAATCAGCGGCTATAAATATGAAATTTCATAATAGGGTATACGCTTTCCCTTTATCGGTCAAACACCTTGATTACTTTTTTTTAACATTAAATTTATAAATCCATGGTTATCTTGTCTATTACGCGCCACACTTGTTAATGCCTAAATTAATTACGATTTTTGTTCAACGAATGTGAAGATGATTCATTTTATGAATCGGAAGGAAAGCTGCACCAAAAGGAAAGGGTATTCCCTAATGGTCATTTTACAGGCAAGATATAAATACTGTCATTTAGGTAATGAAAACAGCAATTGCATCAATAAGCTAAGTGCTATAACAATACCCATTAGCTTGATGAAAGGTAAAGGTTCATGGCAACTATGAAAGAGATTGCCGATGCAGCGGGTGTTTCCCAAGCAACGGTATCAAGAGTCCTAAATAAAGGCCCAAAAGTGGGAAACGCTACACGTGAACGCGTGCAACGCATCATTGAAGAGTTGAATTATCGACCAAATGCCAGTGCGCGTGCCTTAGCAACTAATCGCAGAAACGAAATAGGCGTTGTGTTAGCTGACTTATATGAACCATTTTTTGCCGCGCTCGCCCATGGGGTAGACTTGGTAGCGCGTAAGAACAACTCTCAATTGCTTATCAGCAGCAGTTCCGTCGGTTTAGAAGCAGAGCAAAAGGCCATCGAAACCTTATTAGAACATCGCTGTGACTCAATGGTGGTGCATAGCAAGACGCTCTCTGATAGCTACTTACTAAACCTAGCGCAAAGCATTCCCGGTTTGGTGTTAATCAATCGGCATATTCCTGTTATTTCAAATCGCTGTGTTTGGTTAGACAATGTGGCGGGTGGGAAGCTAATGGCAGAGTATATGCTTCGCCAAGGTCACCGGAAATTTGCTTTTATCTCAAGCGACTTTTCAATTGACGATCCTGTTGATCGAAGTAAAGGGATCCGCCAAGCTTTAAATGAAGCTGGAGTAAGCTTACAAGAAACTAATATCGAGTGCGGACAACCCAATCCAGAAGGAGGTGAACAAGCGGTACAAAACTTACTCGCCCGAGGTGCCGATTTTACCGCGATTTTAGCGTACAACGACGCGATGGCTTCAGGCGCGATCACCACATTGCTCGATCATGGGATAAGTGTACCCGGCGACGTATCGGTCATCGGTTACGACGACATCTTGCTTGCCAAGTACTGTCGCCCAAAATTAACTACCTTGCGCTACCCTATCGAAATAATGGCGAGTAAAGCCAGTGAACTTGCGGTGGCATATGGGCGCGGCGAAACACCCAATCCAGAGGCCTCATTCAAATACAATCCCACTATTGTGAGACGTGACTCTGTCAGAAGCATCTAGGTCAATTGATACACTTTTCTTAGCTTTTCATATCTTGGAACGGTTCTTGAACTGTTATCTCATATTACTGGGTGAAAATTTTTGAGATGACAGGAGAAAAACGTGAAGAAAATGCTTGGTTTGTTGATGATATCTACCTTATTCATTTCTGCGTGCGCTAACCAGCAATATTCAAATACGCAAAAAGGCGCAGCGATAGGTACGGTGGTAGGTGCACTTGTTGGAAAAGGCACAGGTGACAACGATAAAAATCGTTATTTATGGGGCGGAATTGTTGGCGGGTTAGCGGGCGCTGCTGTGGGTAATTACATGGACCAGCAAGAGCAACAAATGCGTGAAGAGCTCTCCGGAACCGGCGTAGATGTGTATCGTGAAGGCGACAATCTAAAGTTGGTGATGCCCGCCAGCATCACCTTCGATACTGACAAAGCTGAGCTGGACCCTTCGTTTTACCCAATCTTAAGTGATGTCTCGAAAGTGATACAGCAATATGACAAGACCACACTGAAAATCATAGGCCATACCGACAGCACCGGCAGCGAACAATACAATCGGAATTTGTCCATTGAGCGCGCACAAAGTGTCAATGTGTTTTTAAACAATAACGGTGTAGACAATCGTCGAACCCTTATTCAGGGGCAAGGTGAAGATTCACCTATCGCTTCTAATCAAACTGCGCAGGGTAGAGAGCAAAACAGGCGAGTCGAACTAACCATTGAGCCACTTAGGCAAGATAGTTAACTCTTCTTCCTTTTCGGCCGCCTCATTTGAGGCGGCTTTTTTCGTTTGTAATTGATGTAAAAACCGGATTAGGATCAAAATTCTGGTTACGAGGATATAGCGTCAACGACAGATGCAGTGTTCATTACCTAAATAACCAAAACACAAGTGAACCAATCATAGGTATATCCACTTCAGAATGTTAGTATTTCAACATTGGCTTTTCTCTTTTTCTCGGTATTTTGCCTGTGTCAAATACTTACTTTCGATTATTGATGCTTATATCCGCACTGATGTTTTTATTCATCCTTCCTTTGGGACAAGCCTTCTCTATTGGGCTAAGCGAAGCACAAAAACAAGATATAGCACACCAAATATACTTAAATGAGACAGGCGGAAAAGCAGAGTTTTTGATTGCTTGGAACGAAGGTGAACAGTTTCTATCCCTTGGAATTGGTCATTTCATTTGGTTTCCAGAAGGCTTAAATAGCCCATTCACCGAGACGTTTCCGGACTTACTTCACTTTCTTGAGCAAAATGGTGTGGCGCTTCCAGAGTGGTTGAACAACGTCAAAGATTGTCCTTGGCAAACTAAAGCGCAGTTTCTGGCAGCGCAAAACGAAGCGCAATACATTGAGCTTCGTCATCTCGTGGAAAACACCTTTTCACTCCAGCTTGAGTTTATCCTCAATCGCCAGCGGGCTGCCTTGCCGCAGATGCTCGCAGAGCTTAATGATGAAGCGCAAAAACAAGTAATAAGATCAAGGTTTAATGATTTATCGACTACCGCGAAAGGCTTATATGCGTTAATTGATTATGTTAATTTTAAGGGTGAGGGCATATCTGAAACAGAGCGATACAAAGGC
Organism: Ningiella algicola; assembly: GCF_028401415.2. Classification (NCBI taxonomy): domain Bacteria; kingdom Pseudomonadati; phylum Pseudomonadota; class Gammaproteobacteria; order Alteromonadales; family Alteromonadaceae; genus Ningiella; species Ningiella algicola. The sequence continues at coordinate 3,138,119 of NZ_CP171821.2, forward strand.
GAAGGCTGGGGATTATTGCAAGTACTCAGCAGCATGAACACTGAGCGCTATAACCTCCATCAAGCCTTTACTCAAGCCTGCATTGACGTGCTTTCAAGAAGAATTAAGAACTCCCCCCAACAAGAGATAGAACAAGCTTGGCTTGCTGGCTGGACAAAACGTTGTCAGACCTATTCAATCTGATTTGGAGCTGAACAAAATTTAAACAGCTATAAATTTCAGTTACTTGTAAAAAATTCGTTAAAAACACTTGAAATGGAAAATGTTACCGATTACATTTTTAGTCTGCGAAGACAAACTCAAGGGTTAAATAATGCGAACTGTTAAAATAAGCTTATTGATTTTACTAGGATTATTTTCTTTTTCGGTACTCTCACAGGCGACATGTGAGCCACAGAGCGAGGCGCCGGAACCAATTGGGGTAGATGGACATTTTCCTGGTATTTACGTCGCTTCCTCCAATCTACCCGCTAATTTACCGCCAGAAGGTGAGCCGCGCCGAGCAGTAGTTCAAAGCTGTACTTGGTCTGATGCGCGCGTCTACGGTGGTAACATTATTGTACCTTGGGCGAAATTTGATCGTGGTCCTGATCGCCCGGCAGGCATCCCTCGCTACGACTACACATGGGTAGAAGAGCAAATTAATTTATGGGCCAATGCGCCTTACAACAAGAAAGTGAACTTACTTGTTTGGTCATCGGCTCAGCAAACTCTGCAGCAGTTTGGTGAAGATAATAGCGAGTCTATGACGCCTCAATGGCTGTTTGATTTAGGCGTGCCAACGGTAACATGCGATCCAGATGGTGAAGATGGGCCGCGCGAGGCATTTCCTACCATTGCGGTGCACAACAACGGCGTTGTGCGCAATCAATTCAGAAATGCGCTGCGTGCAATTTATAATCGATATAAAGACGATGAACGGATCAATTATGTACGTTTTGGCGCAGGCGTTGGCTCTGAAAATTACCCCATTAACGCAAGTATTCAAACAAATGGCGCATGTCGCGATGAGTGGTCCCAAGTTGGCGGCGGGCCCAATGCATGGCGCAATCATGTGGAGATTATGGTGAGGTTTTTCGGCGAACTTCAAAACGAAAGTGCCAGTTATCAAACGCTCAATGTAGACGATCCCGATTTGCGTACATCTAGCGCAATAGATAATGCCCCCATTGTGGTGTCGCTTAACGACTTCGATGGCACTACAGATGGACTCAGTGCGCCCCAAGCAGCATTTGAAGCGGCTCGAACTCGTCATCTAGGTATTGGTACTCAAGGCCCGACCGACCGACATCGTCGAGCCTTCGAGCTAGGAAATACGTCTGCGTGTACGGCAGATTGGTGTAATATCTTTGAGCAAGCAAAAGCTGACCCACGAATTGCCATACTGGAGATACAAACGCCAAATGCGTCAGGTCCCTTGGGCTTATCACCTGATGATGGCAGCGGCCCGGGTTTCACCAATACCGGTCCTTTAGATTCATTGGCTGAGTTCCTCATTGCTCGAGGCGTAACAAGCTTTGAGCTATATCCAGCAGAATTTAGAATTGCGAACGATTCGACAGGTAATCTTTTTTATGATGACTTTAACGAAATCTACGACGCCACGTTCGACCGGATAATAGAAGGGGCTGTAGAAAATGCGCAAAGTGAAGGGGGAGATATAGCGCCCGAAGTTGACCCAATAACGCCACCTTTTGGCTATGCCCGATTGGACGAGCTTGTGCTGGAAAACGGGATTTTCACCCAAAGTTACCGGCGCTCAGATAGCGGCGCACGCGGCACCGGTTTGCGTTTAACTTCCTTTGGCCGAGTGTTTAACGACGATGGAGAAAGCATTGCTACCGTTTTTCGAATTAGAAATACCAACAACGAAGATATTAATGCGGTGTTAGAGGCTGTTGGCGCAAGCGAGTTCAATCAAAACCTAGTGTTGGCTGCAAGATCAGAAACCTATGTTGTGAGTGAATTGTCCGCTGGTGCGGCAACGCACAAACTTGTTGTGAACGGCGCACAAATAGATGTAAAAGCCGCAAGCGGCAGCGAATATTCAGACTCACGATTAGCCATTAGTGCTGAGCAATCCAAAGTGGGCGCAGGCAATATCAGCAGTGCGTCAGTTTTTGAAAATGGTGGAAACTATATTCGTTTAGTCGGTTCAGGAAAGGGTGTGGATATTTCGCAGCAAAGCGCTGGCTTTTTAAGAGAAACTGTTAGTAGCAATGGTCTTTTACTGTCGAGAATACACAAGCTAAATTCTGGCGCGAATGCCAGCGGTGGTTTGATGTTCAGAGCGGGTGGCTCAGGTACAGGTCCTGGGGTTAAGTACGTTGCGCTAAGCTTTGACAGTGTTAACGGAGTGCAGCTCATCGCACGGGACGTTGCTCAAGCGACGCCAACAGTGGTTGCTAGTAATAGTGATTTTGCGTCAGCGGATGAAGTGTCTTTGAGGCTTCAGCGCAATGGCAACGAATACCTTGCCTACGCGCGTGTATCAGATGAAGAGCGCTATACGTTTATTGGTTCGATAAGCGGTGCATTTCCTGGCGGCAATATCAATACGGGCTTATTTGCTAGCTCCGGGGATGATGAATCCGTAGCGTCGTACTGGTTTACCAATCCTGCGTTCGTGCCGTTTTAGATGGCCATTTAAATGGAAAATTAACCTCAACTCGGGATAAGCGATAGTGCAAATGTTTGTTTTAACGACGTATTTAATAAATTGTCACCAAGTAGTGATAAAAACGTGAAGTGCAAGGCGCAAAAGAGACGTAATAGTTATTCTATTGCTCGCTTTTGCAACGCAGTAATTCGCGTTTTTAGCGCTGCTTGGCGCTGTCGCTTATCCCGAGTTGAGGTTAATTACTTTACAAGATTTGCGCTGATGTACGTCAGCGCTTCTGTTTTTATGGTTACGGTATTTAGTGCCATCATGCTCCCTATGGCATATGCGAAATCTAATTCCGAATTACACTGCGAGATGCCGCGCGAAGATTTTGGGTTTCAGAAGATAAACGGCCATTTTCCAGGTATTTATTTGGCGTCAGCAAATTTACCACGAGTAGTTAATCAAGACGCTAAGCAAAAGTGCGTGGTGAATGATCCTCGAACCGCGGGTGCAAATATTGTTATTCCTTGGTCTAAAATCGATAGAGGTCAATTAGATGCGCGCGGGGAGCGGATTTACGATTGGTCATATGTAGACCAAAGCACACAAGCGTGGCGAGCGCGTGGACAGAAGGTAAATCTTCTTCTATGGGGCGCTGCACAGCGGACTTTTCAACACATTGATGGCGAGCGTGCAACACCCGAATATGTGCTGGAGAACGCGCCGGTGGTGCGGTGTTTGCGCTTTGAAGACGAGCATGGGCATCCAAAACACGATCCACTCGATGTGGATGTGCCGATTCATTATCACCCTGAGTATTTGAAACACTATAAACCTATGATAGAAGCTTTTATTCGTCGCTTTGAGAATGAGCCATGGGTTAACTACATGCGTGTGGGCATTGGTGTTGGTGCCGAAAGCTATCCAGCTAATGGCGCCAACGGCATAAATGGTCCGTGTCGCGATGAATGGGAAGCGGCTGGTTTTACAGCGCAAATATGGCGAGCGCATGTATTGGCGATGATAGACTTTATTGGAACATTATCGCCAAAAAAGGCCTTTGTGATCACGCTCAATGATATTGCGCCCGATTTGGAAATGGCTTCGCTTGCAGCTAAAAAGGCAGTCGAAGAGTATGGTTTTGGCATCGGTACACAAGGGGCGACCGCTAGAGCCATTTTGCAATATGAGCAAGGCCTTCACGGCGGGCGTTGTTACGCCAATTGGTGTCATTTATTTGAGAAATACAAAGATAAAGGCGTTGTGCTGGAAATTCAAACCCCCAATCAGTCTTACCCCATAGGTTGGGAGAATACCGGCGTAAATACACAAGGACATACTGGCCCCTTGCCTCAAGTATTAGCATTTGCACTTGAGAGAGGCGTTACCAGCGTTGAAATTTATCCCTTTGAGTGGCAAGTCGCCAATGGCAATGAAGCGTATTGGGCGCCATATAAATCGGACTACAATAAAGCGTTAACACGAAGCGCCTTGTATCTGCAAAAGCCAAAGCAGAAATAAATCCCTATAAGTCCTTTATTTCCTCTAGCTGTTGATTATCTTGAAGATTGCGCAGGCGTCTGCGCTCATCAATGCGAGCTTGGCGTCTTTCTTTATCAAGTGCCAGCAGTTCTTTTGCCAACTCTGGAGAGTCTCCATAGCTGCTTCTGAGTGCCGCTAGCTTGCTGCCCAACTCAGAAACAATTTGCGCATATTCTGGCTTTCCAATCAGGTTATTGAGCTCTTGCGGATCGTTCTGCAAGTCGTAGAGCTCCCATTCATCAACATCATGATAAAAATGAATGAGCTTATATCGCTCTGTGCGTATGCCGTAATGACGTTTTACCGCGTGAATCCCGGGGTATTCATAGTAGTGGTAAAAAATTGCAGTTCGCCAGTCCGCTGGAGTGTCGTGTTCAAATAAGGGAATCAAACTTCTGCCTTGCATATCATTCGGTGCATCTACCCCAGCTGCCTGTAAAAAGGTTTGTGCAAAGTCCAAGTTTTGGACTAAATCATTATTTATCGAGCCTGGGCTGACTGTGTTCGGCCAGCGCACTATCAGAGGCGTTCTTAATGATTCCTCATACATAAAACGCTTATCAAACCAGCCGTGTTCACCTAAATAGAAGCCTTGATCAGAGGTGTACACCACCATCGTGTTATCTGATAACTGATTATCATCGAGGTAGTCGAGTATGCGACCCACGTTTTTATCAACCGAATCTATTGATGCTAAGTAGTCTTGCATATAGCGTTGATACTTCCAGCGAATCAAATCATCACCCCGAGGATTCGATTGCTCAAACGCTTCCATAATTGGGCCATACACTGCGTCCCAATTGGCGCGTTCTTCAGCTGTTAAGCGTACAAGATTATTGTTGTAAGCTCGCTCATACCATTTGGCAAAATCCTCTAGCCCCATGCGTTTAACTTGCTCAGGTGGCACTTTGGTATCGTTGGTAAAGCCCATGTGATCTGAAATGCGCATTTCTGCTTCTTTTGCTGCACTGCCTCGCGTGGCGTAGTCGTCGAACAAGGTGTCAGGCTCTGCAATGTGTGCATCTTTGTAGGCGGTCAAATATTCTTGCGCAGGCATCCATTCGCGATGCGGCGCTTTATGCTGATACATGAGCATAAAGGGCTTGTCTTTGTCCCGTAGATTATCCAACCAATCGATTGCCATATCGGTAATGACGTCTGTAACGTAACCCTGTTTGGTGATTTTGCCATCCGGCGTATTAAATTCAGGCATATAATAATCGCCTTGCCCAGGGAGCGTTCGCCAATAGTCGAAACCCGTGGGTGCCGATTCTAAATGCCACTTGCCGACTATTGCCGTTGCATAGCCATTGGCTTGCAGCAGCTTGGGGAAGGTGTTTTGGCTGCCATCAAAACCGCCGTGGTGATTGTCGCGAACGCCGTTTAGGTGACTGTGTTTTCCGGTCAAAATCACCGCTCTACTAGGCGCGCAAATTGAGTTAGTGACAAAGGCGCGATCAAAGCGCATGCCCTGTGCTGCTAGTTGGTCAATGTTTGGGGTTTGATTACGATTTGAGCCATAGGCGCTGATGGCTTGATAAGCATGATCGTCGGTCATAATGAAGACAATATTTGGGCGCTTAGACTGCTCATCAGTATTCATATTTGCCAGTACTGTTTCATCCTTACTTGAAACAGATTTGGGCTCGATACTGCAGGCACCTAACAACACGCTAGCGCTTGCGATAAATCCAACTACACAGAGTGATTTTGTCAGAGTGTTCATTTTTTGTATCCTTTAAAAATGCATACCATCAACAAGAACACAGGCAATCTCGCTGATGGTATGCGGGCACACCTTACCAGTTTGCTTTTATTTTCGGCTAGTTCAGTACTATTTCGTCAGCACTTACCCAGAAATTGCTGGGTTTATCGGGCGTGCGAGAACCATAATTGTGCATTTTGATGCGCACTGCATTTACAACATCGTTTTGCAGAGGTATGCGAATCGGTAAAAGTTGATGCGCCCAAGCGCTAAGTTCAGTTTCTAGCTCCCACATACCCAGAGAAAACTCATTGCCTTGCTCATCGCTGCCAAACACCTCTATTTTGGCCGGTGCTTGGTACTGCCTTGGTACATCAATTAGTGTGCTAAGCGATAGGTATTCGAAGCTTGTGTGTTCACCTAACACCATCTCAATGATTAAGTCACTGCCTCGAACGGCAGTCCACCTCCCATCTCTTGCATGTTTTGTCGCAAACTCGCCATCGATTAAAAAGCGCCCTTTTTTATCGCCAAAACGAGTCGGTTCAGGACGTAGGGTAATCTCTGGATACCCTTGAGACAATCCTGCAAGCGCGCTTTTTACATAGGTGCGTGTTAACACTTTGCTAGGTGCAAGTTGCTCGTGAAAGGCAATAGTTTTCAGCGTTGTTGTGTCATCAATTGAAAAGGCACCCGTGTATGGGATACTTTGCTGGCTTGGCTCGCTGCCATCCAGAGTGTAAAACATGCTTGCGCCTTGTGTGTTGGTATTGAGCGAAATTTCACGCGAGGTAACAAACATCTTGTCTACATCAGCATCAAAGGGCGATAGCGCATGCTTGATACTGGGCGGTGTGCGAGGCTCATTAAGCCTTACTGGCCAGTTTTCGGATGAGGCCGCCCATTGCTTGTTTGGGGTGTCGTTTACGTAAAAGACTAGCTCACCACCTGCAAGAATGGTTTCGTGTGTGATATATGCTTGAGCGTAATCCTTACCATTAAGCGTGACTCGCTCAATGTAGGGATTCGACATAGGATCTTTATCCGTCGTGATCGTAAAGCGCTTTCCATCTTCTAAGTTCAAGCTAGCATAACTGTGAAGCGGACTCGTTAAGATGTATTGTTTCGCACTTGGGTCTACTGGATAGATGCCAAGTGCGGCCATGATGTACCAAGCTGACATTTGACCCATATCTTCGTTGTTGTCGAGCCCATTTTCATCATCGCCATAAAAACTCGTTAGTATTTGCCTCACGCGTTCTTGGGTTTTGTAGCCTTGGCCAATGTAGTTGTATAGAAATGCCATGTGGTGCGCCGGTTCATCGCCATGGCTGTAGCGTCCTATAAAACCTGATATATCGACATGTTGTTTACCACCAATGGGCGTGGTCTCGTTAAATATTCGATCCAGTTTGTCACCGAATGCCTCGGCACCGCCATGTAGATTCACTAACTCTGGCATTGCGTGCGGAGCAAAGGTGCTATAGGCCCAGATGTTGCCAGAAATGTAGTGGCGGTTGAGCGAATCCCAATTATCAAGCTGCATTTGCGCCCATTCGCCGCTCGACTCTCTTGGCCACAAAAAACCGGTTTCAGTCTCAAACATGTGCATAAAACTTAGGCTTCTTGACTCAAACATCGCGGCATCTTCATCTTTAGCTAAGCGTTTAGCCACTTGTGCAATCACGCCATCGTAATAGTTGTATTCTGGCATTTTAGCCAGGGAGCTCCCCACAGATGCATCAATGTAGCCAAAGTCTAAATATTCATCCATACCGTTGTCACGACCATAGTTGGGGCTATGGCGGTCGCGGCCAAACGCCGCGTGACGAATGGCCTGATAGGCGGCTTCATTGTCAATACCAGGCATGCCTTTGAGTACGGCATCTGCTATTACCGGCACCATGGAATATCCCGGCATACAGCGATTGTCATGACCGTTCATTTCCCACTTGGGTAACTCAAGCTTTGAAACAGCATGTCGAGAAATCATCGATTGCACGAGTGCTTTATTTTGTGATTGCTCAATCAAAGAATACATAGGATGTAAAGTACGGAAGGTATCCCACGTCGAGTAGTTACTATATTGAGGATAGTCGGTATTGAATGACTGGTTTTGGACGCGGAAATCTCCATTTACATCGGAAATTAAGTTAGGCGCAATAAAACTATGGTACATCCCAGTGTAAAAAATGACTTTCTGTGAATGAGTACCGCTGATGTCTATTTTTGAAAGCTTTTCAGCCCACTGTTTTCGAGCACTTACTAGCGCACCATCAAATGATTGGTCTCTTGCCTCTGTCTCGAAATTCTCTTTTGCACCATCTGCGCTTGCAAAAGAAAGCGCGAGTTTAAGCTCTACTGTGTCGCCCGCCCCTAGATCAAAATCCAGCAGTGCTTTGGTGCTTCGGCTGATATGACTTTGGGCTTCGATGGCGTTGTCGGCGTCAAACAAGCGAGCCCGAAATGGCGTTGAGAATTCAGCATAGAAATAAGCAGTGCGGGGACCTGCTTGTCCATCGCCTCTTATACTGCGTCGATACCCGCGAATGGTAGTATCGGATAAGACTTCAATATGGGTTTCATGACTTGGTTGTGCAATAAAATGGCTTGGGTCAATCACCACACGATTATCGCCATTTCGATTAAAGGTATAGCGATGAAAACCAACACGAGCAGCTGCGGTAAGCTCAACATCAATATCATAGTCGAGCAATTTTACGCTGTAGTAGCCGGGTGAAGCACTTTCTTGGTCATGGCTAAATGCTGAGCGATAACCTGAGCGCAAATCGTCATCGCTACCAGCGTCCACGCTATCAAAGTTATGCGTTGGCATGACTAATATATCGCCCAGTCCGCCTATCCCTGTGCCGCTCAAGTGAGTATGAGCAAAGCCTTTAATTCCGGTGTCGGAGTAGTGATAACCCGACACCCAGTCCCAGCCGCGGCTTTTGTTTGATGGAGAGAGCTGAATCATGCCGAATGGAACCGTTGCGCCAGGGAAAGTATGTCCGTGGCCGCCAGTGCCAATAAAGGGATTGACGTAATCAAGACGAGCCTCCCCAAGCGCAGCCACTCCGCTTTCACTTACATTAGACTTGTGAGAGTTGTTCGTGTGTAAATCGCTACACCCTGTAACACAGAACGCGACGAAACAAATCGAGAATACTCTATATTTGAAGCTCTGAATCATCACATTACATCCGATAAATGACGCCAAGGGTGTAAGTGCGTCCAAACTGCGTAAAGCGATTGGTGCTTGCTTCGCTATTGCTACCCCATGGGTCTTGCCAAAAGACGCGAGCAGGTTCATCTGTTACATTAGTTACACCCGCAAGTAGCCTGAAGTGCTTGTTGATTGCGTAACTGGCGGAAAAGTCAATGAAGGTCTCGCCTTGCTGAATTCGCGGAAAGTTCAGGTTCTCACCTTGCCTTGTTTGATCATCTTTATAGCGCACGGCAATTCTGAAGTTAGCGGGGCCCTTGTTGTAATAGAAAACGCCATTGAAGGTTTGCTTGGCAAAATTATTTGGGTCTTGGGTGAACTCGCTACAAATTCGCCCTGAAGCTGCGGTATCTGGCGCTAAGCAGCCAGCGCCATTTGGAGTTGCATTGTTGCCGTCTACATAACTGTTCAAAAAGTTAGACTCGATGTCAGTATCAAGTAGTGAGTAATTTAGCGACATACCAAGTCCATCGAAGGGCGCAGGTAAGCCAGTAAATGCATGGTTATAACCTATTTCAAGACCCGATATGTAGCCACTTTCATCGTCATTAACCGGCTGATCAACGATGACGCTCACCGGTAATCCGTTTTGGTCGGACAGCGTACTTTCGCGCTGGTCGTTTATAACAAATCCTTCTACATCTTTGTAAAATAGGCCAACAGTTAGGGCAATATCATCACTGGCGTACCATTCAAAGCTTGCATCATATTGCCAAGCAGTAAAAGCATCTAAGTTTGGGTTGCCAGCTGTGCCGGTAATAGCAATGTCTTCATCAGGATTTTCTGGTGTAGTTAAGCCCTGTAGCTCCAAAGTGCTTCCCAAGAGTTGGAAAACGGGCCGCGACATGGTTTTGGCGACAGCGGTTCTAAGCAGTAAATCGTCATGCAGCTCGAATACGACATTGAGGTTAGGCAATACTTCAGTATAGCTATTTTCAAAAGATACAATATTTGGGCTGTCTACATCAATCGGGTCAATCGTAACTTCGGTAATGACGCCGTTTTCATCGGTCTGGGCTGAAAATGTCGGCGTAATCACGTTCGAAGTGGTCTCTGTTCTTACCACGCGCACACCCGCATTACCCCATACCATCACATCACCAATCTCGCTTTCAAAATCGACGCGTCCATATGCGCTGGAATAGCGCTCGTCAACATCAAAATTATTGATGGTTAAGTCACGTGTATCCAAACCTAAATTAGGCTCACCTCGAAGTGCTAGTAGCGCATTGGGGTCGAGGTAAAAGAAGCCGCTGGGAGAGGTAGCATTCGCGCCAGATAAAAAGTCATCAAATGGGAAGTTTTGCAGCACGGTTTGCGCGTTTGCCAAGCTATCGTTAATATCGGTGCTTGAGGCAAAAGGACTGGTGTTAAACCCTTGCCCATCAAAATCGCGCCCGCGGGTTTTCGTTCTATCTGCATAGCGCGCTCCGAATGACACCTGTGTGAATGTATCGGAACTCAATTCGCGAGTAAAATCGATTCGCGTGGTGAGTAGCTCATCGTTTATTGTGTCATTATTTAAGGCAAAAAGCTCAGGCCGAAAACCCTGATTTTGGTTTTGTGCAAGCGTAGGGTTTTCCAAATCAACACTAAAATTCGTCAAGGATGGAAAGTCACCGCCGTTGCGTGCAAAAGAAAAACCGACTTCATTATGCTGCATAGTGGTTTCAATGTTGGTGCGATCAAACTCTGCTTCTGAATAACCAATGTCAGCGCTTACCGACCAGTCATTATTAAGTTGATGCTGTAGGTTAGCGCCAAATGCACTAAAAGTGCTTTCTAGCTCTCGGTCAAAGGAATCTACTCGAACTCGTGCTCGTGTTGCATCAAAGCTTTCAACAAGGGCGCCGTTGACCACTTCACCTGAGAGTGTTTGAGCGCTGCCAATGTCCGCATCGGTGCTGACAAGATTGGTAAAACGAGTGCGATTATTCATGATCACGCGCAGTCTCGATGCACCGCCTTCGGTTTTGCTTTTGGTGTACATCGCGTCAAAGTTAAGCTCGGTTTTATCCGAGGGTCGCCACTGCAGACCAAAAATACCGCCGCTGTTGTTTGCCTCTAGCGCTTCGCCCTGCAAGATGTTTACACGAGGAAAGAAGTCAACTAAACCATCTGCATCCACATCACCGAAACCTCTGGGCGTGTTACCATCCCATTGGAAACGCGGTAAGGGTTGCTCCTCACCACCGCCAACGTACTGATTTGTGATTACTGGATTGCGATTGAACGCCAGCCCTAAAGAAATGCCCACAGTGTTATCAGAAAATTGGTCGATGTAACTCAAATTTGTTCTAAAACCATTGTTGCTGGCAAGCTCAGTGTCTGGCATATCGGACTGTACGCCGCTCACTCTGACCGCAAAAATCTGTTTGCCGAAGTCCAATCCGCGCGCTGAGCGCAAATCAACTGTTCCCGCAACGCCGCCTTCAATGGCATCTGCGGTAGGCGATTTAATCACACGCGCCTGCTGAATAATATCTGAGGGAATGAGTCCTAGCTGAATTTCTCGTCCATCTTGCTGCGAGGCAAGTTCTCTACCATTGAGTGTGGTCAATGTTAAATCCGGCCCTAATCCCCGAATAATAAGCTGTGTAGGGCGCCCACGGTCTTCGTTGGACGTGACCCCGGTAACCCGCTCTAACGACCCCGCAATGGATGTGTCGGGTAGCTGTCCAATGTCTTCGATTGTTACCGCCTCAACGATGCTGTCGGCCGTGCGCTTAATTGCCAACGACTCTTTGATTGAGCTGCGCGTTCCTATTACTTCGATAACTTCCGTCGTTTCGGCGCTATCGTTGCTTGTGACCCTAGGCAATTCTTGAGCGCTTGCTTGGAAGCTTGCAATGATGCAGGCTGGAAGAAAGGCACAATTAAAAATGCGAGACAAAGTTTGAGTGTGTGTCATAAAAGCTCCCAAGGCATTAAGTCATTCCTGAACTGCCAAAAGTGTGGTGTCTATTGCGAATAAAGGTATGATTTCATTCGCCTTTACTTATCTTAGATTGCCTGGCAAAACCGCTTGAGTGGGTCGGCTGACTTGCGACTTCAGTTATACGCGGCAAATTGCAACAAATTTGCAACATTATGAAATGTAAATGTTATCGATTACATTTTCAAGAAAAGATTTATTCTTTTGTTCATTATTGTAGATAAAAATAACAATATTTCTGAACAGGCCGATCATAATTAGCCTTGCAGAGCGCGGTTAAACGTCTGAAATGACGGTAATAACTAAGGTTTTTCTTTATCATGTCGTCTATTGCGTCGACTCGAGAGTGATTAACGACTGGCGCTCTCGCTCGGCCAGCCAGAGCAATGAAACTCTCTATTGGAGTAAAAATCTTGTTATCGTTTTCAACTTTTGTTACAACCTTGTCTTATACTCTCTATCAGACGCATTAATGAGCAATATAAAGAAAGTGAGCGAGCTAGCTGGCGTATCCACAGCAACAGTGACTCGTACGCTAAAATCGCCCGAATTAGTAAAACCGAAAACACGTGAAAAGGTGTTGCGCGCGGTGCGCGAGTCGGGATACCGACCAAATGCTATGGCTACGGTGTTCAAACGCGGTCGGGCAAACTCTATCGTTGTTTTAGTCCCCAAGCTGGTGAATCCCTTCTTTATGAATGTGATTGAGGGCGTGCAAACTGGCGCAAAAAAACATGGTTACACGGTATTGCTTGGTGACACGAAGGGTAAAAGCGAATTAGAAAATCAATATGCAAGCATGGTGCTAAATGGCCGCGCTGACGGTCTTATTCAATTAGACTATACCTTTCCATTCTCTAAAGACGATACGGAGCTGGGCCAAAACGCTGCGATTGTCAGTGTGTGTGACCGAATTGGCGGTTACAAATTCCCTTTTGTTGAGCTGGATAACTTCGGCGCAGCCCGTGCATTGACTCACTATCTAATAGAGTTAGAACATACGCGAATCGGCATCATTTCCGGTCAACGCGCGTCACAAATATACTTCGACCGCTTTAGCGGGATAGCGAGAGCTTTGGCCGAAGATAACATCGTGTTTGAAGATGAGCTAATGGTGGGTGATCACGCTTCCTTTGAGAACGGCCGTGAGGGAATAAAAACGCTAATGGCGCTAGATTCTCCGCCGACTGCTGTCATTTGTTTTAGCGACGACATTGCTATTGGTGCGATGTTTGGCGCAAAAGAACTTGGCTTGTCTATCCCGAAAGACATCTCCATTACCGGATTTGACGATAACCCGGTGTCTCAATATTTTGATCCATCGCTTACAACCATAAAGCAACCTGCTGCTGAGATGGGTGAGCGTGCGGTTAATATGCTTATCCAAATCATTGATGGTAACCCCCCTACTCGGCTCAGAGAAGTATTACCATTTGAACTTGTAATCAGAGACAGCACGGGTCCTGCGGCCCATTAGATCGGCGCGTAATCACGCTTGGTAATTACTTAGCAGCACATTTGCATCAATTTTTATGTTGACTAAATGTTAAATCTTGACTATTTTGCACTTAATGTTAACGATAACATTTTAATATGCAGATGTATTATTAAGGCAAAAATTCGCCTATATATCGCCGTTTAGTCGTACCGAGGATATGAAAACAAGATGCAAAAACACACTTCTTACCCCATTTTTCTTGCATTTTTGTGCATGGGCTTCGGTGACGTGGTTGGGCCACTAACGAGCCAGCTTCAAAATGACTACCAGCTTTCCAATCTGGCGGCAGGTTTGGTTACATTTATGGGCTTCATTATGTTTGGTCTGCTGTCGGTGCCTATGAGTATTTACCAAGCCCGTACGAGCAAAAAGCATGTTTTGCAGCTAGGTTTGCTCGCTGCGTTATTGGGAATGATCATCCCTATGGTATCCGGATTTAATTCTTTCGCGCTTGTATTAACAGGCTTGTTGCTTCTTGGCACAGGCGCGACGCTTTTGCAAGTTGCGGGTAATCCGATAATGCGCGATATATCAACAGAGGGTCGCTACTCAAGCAATCTATCATTTGGCCAATTTATCAAAGCGATTGGTTCTTTGTCAGGCGCATTAATTCCGATTTTGGCAGCCAAAATGTTTGGATTAGACTGGAAAATCCTGTTTCCGATTTACAGTGCGTTTATTCTACTCGTCGTTGTGTACTTATATTTCACGCACATCGAGGAACAAGCCCCACCCGCAGACGAAAAACCGGCCAGTTTCTCATCATGTTTGAGTTTGTTAAAAGACTCGCGGGTCGCACCCATGGTGTTTGGCATTTTTTTATACGTTGGAGCAGAAGTGTCCATGAGTTCAAAGCTGCCCAATTATTTGCAGACAGCTTTTGATTTTGACATCAAGCAAACGGGACTGTTTGGCACGCTATTTTTCTTTTTTTCCTTGATGGTAGGACGTTTCTTAGGCGGTTTTATTTTGCGTACAATGGCGCCTCAGCGATTTCTACAGATCTCGATATTAGCCTCGCTGGCAGGCACGCTGGGCTTGTTTGCTGCCCCTAACTATACGCTTGGATTCGCGTGTATTGGCCTTATTGGTTTAGGGTTTGCAAACGTGTTTCCGCTGATATTTTCTATCACCATCGACCGCATGCCTCACAAGAGCAATGAAATATCCGGTCTTATGGTAACCGCCATCATCGGCGGGGCTATCGTGCCAGTCTTATTCGGATGGGTGGCCGACACTTTTGGTTTGCTAAGCGGCTTTGTTGTGACCATCATAAGCTTTGTCTATTTGTTTATGATTGCCATTAAGCGCGAAAAGAAGGAAGCGGTATGAGCATTTTATTTGATAAACGCGTGGTAATGACCTTAGACGCGGGCGGCACTAATTTCGTGTTTAGTGCGATGCGTGGCGGCAGAGAAATTGTCGAGCCGATTGTGATAGATGCCAATGCTGACAATTTACAAAAGTGCTTAGATGGCATCACAAATGGCTTCAAGACGGTTAAAGACCATTTAAACGCCTCGCCAGACGCCATTAGTTTTGCATTTCCAGGCCCTTCAGATTATGAAAACGGCATCATTGGCGATTTGGGCAACTTACCTGGCTTTCGCGGCGGTATTCCACTTGGACCAATGCTCAATGATATTTTTCAAGTACCGGTGTTTATTAGAAACGACGGAGATCTCTTTGCTTTAGGGGAGGCGGTGGGTGGTGTATTGAGTGACATTAACAACGCCATGGAAATCAAAGGTGCAAGCAAGCGTTATCGCAACCTTGTGGGTATTACCCTAGGAACTGGGTTTGGTGCAGGTGTGGTGCACAAGGGTGAAGTGCTAAGCGGTGACAATAATCTTGCCGCAGAAATTTGGAATACTTCAAACGCCATTTCCAGTGAACGCAACATTGAAGATGGAGTCAGTACACGCGCCATTATCAATGAATTTGAACAGGCTGCTGGTGTAAAAGAAACGGGATTCATGCCGGCAGATATTCACCGTATAGCCATGACAGAAGACCATGCACAGCGCAACGCCGCCCAGTTTGCATTTGAGCGCTTCGGACTGCACTTGGGAGATGCAATTTGCAATTTGATCTCCTTGTTTGACAGTTCAGTGGTCATGGGCGGCGGCATCACTAACGCAGCTCCTCTATTTATGCCCAAAGTCATGGAAGTATTAAACGGGAGCTTTGAAAACGGACATAAAAGACTCATCCACACTGCCAGCTACCTTGATAGCAATGACGCTTTTGACGAGTTTCTTAAACACAGCTCGCGACAGGTCAAAGTGCCAGGTTCAGGACGACTGGTTGAATACCATGAGCAAATCAAGGTCTTCGTGGCCAAAAGTAAGTTGGGTTGCTCAAAAGCAGTTGCCATAGGCGCTTATGCATATGCTCTGAATCGACTGACGGAAAACTAACTATGTACCCTTTAGTATTCACCCCAATTTTGAAAGAAAAATTATGGGGCGGGAAGAACTTGCCAAAGTTTTACCGTGATATTGAGCACAACACAGATGCGCCAATTGGTGAAGCGTATTTAATTTCTGGTCTGGAGACAGATACCTCGGTTGTGCAAAATGGATTTTGGGCAGGCTTGAGCCTGAATCAACTAATACAGCAATACCAAGGTCAGTTCGTTGGGCAAAAAGTTTTTAAGCGTTTTTTCCATCGATTTCCGCTTCTAATCAAAATCATTGACGCGGCTGATGATTTGAGTCTCCAAGTGCATCCAAACGATGAAGTAGCCAAAAAGCACGGAGAGAAAAATGGTAAAACTGAGATGTGGTATGTGGCTGGAACGACACGCGAAAAGTCGTCAATTATCGCTGGATTCAAAGAGCCCATAACGCAATCTCAACTTTTTGAAACACTTTGTAATGGCGTCGTCAGTAAATACCTCCAAAAGATCCCCGTTCAAAAGGGAGACGTGTTTCAAATAGACGCGGGTAAGGTGCACTCGATTGGTGGTGGATGTCTAATGGCTGAAATACAACAAACGTCCGATCTCACTTACCGTATTCACGATTTCGACCGCAAAGACAGTAAGGGTGTTAAGCGTGCGCTTCATTTAGACGAAGCAAAAGATGCCATCAATTATGGCGATGCCAGCAGTGGGAAAGTTCAATATGAGCAGGACAGGCAAGGTGCACAGACCATTGTTGATTGTCCTTACTATACGAGTAATCTGCTTCATTGTTCTGATGCTTTATCGCGTGATTACAGGCGCTTAGATTCGTTTGTTGTTTTATTAGGTGTTGAAGGCATGTGTCACGTGCTTGCCAATGGAGCAAAGGTAGGTCTTGACAACTTAAACGCGGTGCTGATGCCAGCTAATGTCAATCAGCTCCAGATTAAGCCTTTAGGCAAAAGTTGTAAAGTGCTCGAAATATTCATCAGTGGATAACCATCTTATATTTTAAAAAAACGATGCACGGCAGCTGCGTATTTAACGATTTCTCCTTTTCATTCACAGCTTCACGCTCCTCATAAACATCCCACCAACATGTAATTTTGACTTTACACCTGTGTAAGAACTTCCAAGCATATTTCGTGAGTGTATATTTTTTGTATTAAAAACAATGGTTTATTTTCGGCACGATTTGCGCATTCGGATAAGTCGAACAAGCTGTTACTACATCTTAAATTAAGGAGTTCTCATGTTAGGTTGGGCAATTACATTTTTCATTATCGCGATCATCGCAGCTGTTTTTGGATTTGGCGGCATCGCTGGAGCAGCGACAGGGATAGCACAAATTTTATTCTTCGTTTTTGTGGTTTTATTAGTGCTTTCTTTAGTCGTCAATGCCCTGAAGGGCAAAAAGCCAAAGGTATAAGCAGTCATTTATAAACAATCATTTTTACAATTTCACGGGAGAGTATCATGAATACATTAATTAATAATTTAGCGAAACTATCAGCAGTAACTTTATTTGTGTTCACACTAGCTGCTTGCGGCGATAGTGACGCTGAAGACGCAGGTGAGGCAATTGACGAAGTTGTTACTGATGCAGGAAATGCAGTGGAAGATGCATGTGAAGATGTTAAAGAAACGGCTAATGCCGAAGATAAAGATTGCTAATTAAGCAGCGCCGAAGCTCCCCTAACGAGAGGGGAGCTTTCTGTTTCTAAAGCACCTTAGGAGTACGGTTTGGAGTTAGATGCACTCAACAATTTCTGGACGCTGATTTACGACAAAGTAAATTCTTGGGTTGAGTCGGGAATAAAGCTACTGCCAAATATGGTGGTTGCGTTAATCATTGCGATTGTATTTGCGATTATTGCACGGATTGCCGGACGCTTGATGTCGTCTGTGTTGCATAAAATGTTCGAATCCAAGCAAATTGCAGATTTACTTGCGGCGATTTTCAGAGTAATCGTATTTATTGCCGGTATTTTTATTGCGCTTGAGTTCTTGGGCCTTACGGGGACGGTCACATCACTGCTAGCAGGTGCAGGTATTGTAGGTTTGGCAATTGGATTTGCCTTCCAAGACATGACAGAAAACTTAATTGCGGGCATCGCTATGGGGATACGCAAGCCGTTTCAAATTGATGATGTGATTGAAGCTGAGGGGGTATTTGGCACCGTCAAAGCGATTAACTTGCGCAATACGCTAGTTGAAACCTTCTTTGGACAACTTGAAGTTATTCCAAATAAAATTCTATTTCGCAACATCGTAACCAACTATACCCACGAAGGTTATCGCCGCATCGAGATTCCCGTAGGTATTTCTTATGCAGACGACATTGATGAAGCAGCGCATCTCATCGAATCAAAGCTTAAGGAACAAGACTGGATCATCAACAAAGACGACGTCAATGTGTTCGCGGAAGGCTTTGGCGACAGTAGTGTCAACCTTCTAGTTTGGTTTTGGATAGATTATCCAGGGGAGCCTGGCTACATGCTAGCGAGGCACAGAGGGGTGTCGCTTGTCCACAAAACACTTGCAGAAAATAACATCCTTATCCCATTCCCAATTCGCACTTTAGATTTTGGGATTAAAGGCGGTGAAAAGCTAAATGCAATGTTGCAAGAACAACAGAAAACCTCAGCAAATCAATATGACTGTGAGCACTCTCGCGAGAAACGCGATTCTGTAGATAGGTCAAATCGTGACAAAAGTCAGTAAATTGCGCTACCGGTAGTTAGAGTATTGTCAATTTCAATTAATTAAATAGTGTTCAAGGAGATTAAAAATGACGAACAAAAGTATTCGCAGTAATATCACTAACAAAATAGCCGCCTTAGTGGCAATGTCGCTATTTCTATGCACAAGCGCATATGCCGCGCCACAAGTGGATGAAAATACGTCTGACGCGACTTTATTAAAGGGTAAAGATTTAAGCGTTATGTTTGAAGCGCCCACGCCTATCGCGCGCATGACTTTCACTGTAGAAGGAGTGAGCTCACCTGTCGAAGTTACGTATAAAGACAATACCGCGTTATTACATGTAAGTGCCTTGAGTGACGAAGAGCGGATGAAGGTAAAGTCTGCGTACCGCGCTTTTTCGGGCTCAGATGCAGTAATTGTATTTAATGGCACTAAAGATGAGCCTAACCATGATCAACGATAATCATGTCTAAAAATTGGAGTAAAGTGCTAAAACGCGCGGCTCCATCTAATGTATTTTTAGTTTTGGCTAAGCGCCTGATGGTGCTTAGCCGTAGTTTTTGGGCATTACCAACCTTTTTGATTATCATATCCAGCGCGTTAGTACTTTTTCTTGTACAACTTGACCAAGACTTACAGTACTCCAATCACTCACTGCTTGTCCTTTTAAATGACTTACAGCCTAACGCGGCCTTAAGTCTTATGCAGGTAGTGGCAGGTTCAATCATCACTATCACCAGTATTGCTTTCTCAATGACTTTAGTTGTACTGACTATGGCGTCGCAGCAGTTTGGTCCACGCCTAATTGGTAATTTCATTGAAGATAGAAGAACGCAGTGGGTTTTGGGCATACTAACCGCTACCTTTGTGTATTGCCTGCTTGCAATGCGGGCGGTTAACACTCAAATGGGCGAGGCTTTTATGCCGGGCTTAACTGTATCGATGGGTTTGGTGCTTGCGATAGTCTGTGTTTTCACGCTTATCTATTTCATTCATCATGTCGCGATATCTATTCAGGCAGACAATGTTATTAAAAAGGTATCGCAGCAACTGGGCACTGATTTTGAGACTTTGATCACCCAAAACTGCAACAAGTTCAATCAGGGTATCCATTTATTCGAGCCCGATAAATGCGCCTATAATCAAGAGGTGACGAGTGAGTATGCAGGCTATATCCAAGGCATCAACTATGAAGGAATGGCTGCCTACGCGAAAGACTTAAGTGGCGTTATCCAACTTCAGGTGCGCACAGGACATCATGTTTTATGTGGTATTGCCTTGGCCAAAATCCATAGCGATGTTCAACTCTCGTCGAGCGAAATTGATTTGCAGCGCTTTTTCATTATGGGCCATGAACGAACGCCCATGCAAGATCCAGAGTTTAGAATCAATCAACTTGTGGAGATGGCTTTACGTGCATTATCACCAGGGATAAACGACCCTTACACGGCTATTCATTGCATCGACAGTCTTGCGCTTCGTCTAAGTCAATTATCAAATATGGATTTATCACAAGCCTTAGTGCTAGATGAAGAGGATCATCTGCGTGTAATTACACGTCAGCCCACCTTTGCTGGCTTATTAAATTGTGCATTTGACCAGATACGTCAACATGCCCTTGATCATGTTGCCGTTGTGGTGCGTTTATTGGAAGTTTTTGCGCAATTGTTGGAATTATCAAAAAAACAGAGCGCGAATCATGAGGCGATAATGGCGCAAGTTCAGCTTATAGAAACCGCGTGCGCCAATCTAAATATGTCCGAAAGTGAGCGACAGGCTGTTAGCTGTCGCTTGAATGCATGTTACGAATCACAGTCTGAGGCAATGAAACGGGAATGAATAATTGAAGCAAGATAGCCAATAATGGCTGACATTGTCGTCACGCATGTGCCCCACGCCCAGTCTTTGAACGTTATGCCCAAAGGCCAGTCGGCGATAATTGCGTAGTTTGTCAGGTTATAAGCGCCGTAACTTGCTACACCAAGCACAAAAGCGTTTAGGCCTACGCTGATAATGTTGGGCTTCGCACCATTGAAAATTGTTAAGCGAAGTATACAAGCACTGTAAATAAGATAAAAAGCGGCCCAAGGCCAGATTGGATAAATATTGCGCATCATATCGCCAATGCTGGAGGTGTAATCTGACTTAGCGACAATGCCCAGCCATATAAAGTCAGCGATAAGGTAAGTAATTAAGATCGCCAGATAGGGTATAAGATATCGTTTAACCTGCATGTAACATTCCTATATGTATGTGTTGATTGATTTCTTACAGTTGACAGCGTTCAGCGGGTAAACTGAACCTACTGCGACTAAGAGCAGATATTGAGCCATCTATAGGTTTCTTCGTATCTAGCTGTTCTTTATAAAAAAATTCGGTATTTGATTCGAATGCATTAGACAATGTGTGTAAGTTTTACATACCCAACTATAGAAGGTACGCCGTATGTGTGCCGCCGACAATGTGCCTAAATGAGGAATATGAGTGAAATCTATTTTACTAATTGATGATGACACTGAATTTACCCAAGTGTTTAGTAACATCATTGAGCATCTTGGTCACCACGTATCGATATCTGATTCGGTCAAAGACGCAAAGGATTGGTTAAGCCTGAATGAGTTTGACCATCTTCTTATTGACTTTATGCTGCCGGATGGCAGTGGCCTGCATGTATATGAGCATCTCCAAAAAATTAAGAAAATGCCTAAGGTAACCTTTATAACAGGTAATCCGGATATTAAAAATGCGATTTCGCACATTGCAGGCCCCTCAGTGAATTATTTAATGAAGCCTATTCAACGCGAAGATATTGAAGCTGTTCTAAATCCAAAACGGGCAATGTCAAACCACTTATCAAGAAGCGATGCAAATTCACGATTGGCAGAAAAAGCTAATAATGTAAAATATGCGCCAAAAATCCAGAATGAAGTGCAGTCTCATTTTGAATGCTTAATTGGCGAGTCTGACGCAATGAAGAAGCTTTATGTAATGATTGAGCGAGTGGCTCGCTCAGACGCCAACGTCATGCTTATGGGGGAGAGCGGCGTAGGTAAAGAATTAGTAGCACAAGCCATACATAATGCAAGCTCTCCGCCGGGAGACCTCATTGCAACAAACTGTGGCGGGTTTTCAAAAGAACTAATTGGTAGCGAACTATTTGGGCACGAAAAAGGTGCATTTACCGGCGCATCAATGCAAAAACCTGGCGTGTTCGAACGCGCACATAAAGGCACTTTATTTTTGGATGAAGTGACCGAAATGCCGCTTGATATGCAGCCTAATTTATTACGTGTACTCGAAACTAAGCGCGTTGCGCGTGTCGGCGGAACGCGTGAGTTCCCTATTGAATGCCGAGTCATCAGCGCGACGAATCGCACTATTGAACAGATTGCGCAGGAAAACATTTTGCGCGAAGACATCTATTTTCGTTTAGCTGTCTTTCCGATTACGATCCCAAGCTTGAGAGAGCGCAAAGAAGACATTCCTTTATTGAGTCGAGCTTTTTTACAGCAGCTCAATCAAGAACATGGTGAAACATTTTCATTTAGTGATGCTCAAATTAATCAACTCGAACAACACGACTGGCCGGGTAATGTGAGAGAGTTGCGTCATGCAATTCACCGAGCTTTTATTATGAGTGACCCGGGGGGTAAGAAGGTCGAACTGCCTAAGCATTTTGATTCACCTTTTTCACAAAAAAATCAGAATATGGGCACGGCGAGCGTGGGTAAAACAATCGATGAGATTGAACGCGAGCTTATATATGCCACGCTTGCGAAGGTTGACAACAACAAAACCTCTGCGGCTGAGATGCTTGGAATTAGTACAAAAACACTATACAACCGTCTTCACGCTTATGGGGATGAACTTTAACGTTCATTCTATGCCAAACGGGCCTCGAGAATGATTAAAAATGCACACACGAATCTAATTAGAGAGAATCAGAGGAGCAAGCATGGCTAATATGGATAAATTTGCGCAGCAAATACATGACGCTCGCCGTCCTCTCAATAATATTTCCATGCAGGCAGAACTTATTAAGATGCTTGCAGAATCGAATGAGCAAGCGACTGATATACTCGCCGCAGCTGATAAAATCATTCAGTATTGTCAGCAATGTAGTGAGCAACTGCAAACGATGCAAAAACATCGATAGAGGCTTTAACAGATGTCGAATGTAAAAAGCACCTCTATGCATACTTGGTCAATTATCTGTATCTTGTTCATAATTCTAATTGGAGCAAATACCTATATATCCAGTAGTACTGTAAATGAGCTGCGAGCCTTGCAGCAAGATGTGCGCAACACGGGAGACATACGAGCAGTCTTAAGTAGACTCTATATTGACTTTTTAACCGTTGAAACGAGAGAAAATGGCTACCTGTTAGAAATGAGTCAAGGCGCATTGCGGGAATTTAACAGCGCATTGGATAAAGCGCAGAACAGTTTAAAAAAGCTCACAGACATTCAGTCAGACTTAAATAACCAAAAAATACTCATTGACCAAGTTGCAAAGTTGATAAACAACGAGCTTAATGCCTTGCAAGGGTCTATTGATAAAGCACAAGCGTCTGAGCAGCAAGATGACGAAATGGGAAAGAACTTGCTTGGACGACTGCCTAATCAACATCAGCGTTACGCGAAAATTCGAGAGCTGTTTGAAACAATAAGTGCAAACGAAGAAGCCTATAGAACCCAATTATCTACTGAACTTCAAAAGGTTGTGGCTGAATCACGAACGACGCTTATCATCTCCCTAATTACTAGCATTTTACTAGTTGTCGGAATTTTCTTTTTAGCGCGCATGAACATTCAATTTCAACGCAAACGAGAGCGAGAAATTGAAGAGCAGAACGCCGATTTATTTTTTGCTGTGGAGGAACGTACTCGCGAGCTATCTATTTATTCAGAAGAGCTCAAGCGCAGTAACAGAGAATTAGAAGATTTTGCGTTTGTAGCATCACACGACTTGCAAGAGCCACTTCGAAAGATTCAAACCTTTGGTGACCGACTGCAAACCCAATTTAAGGAACAGTTAGGGGATAAAGGGAGTGATTATCTTAAGCGTATGCAAAAAGCGGCAATACGCATGAGCAAACTCATCAATGATTTATTAGAGTTTTCGCGCGTGAGCAGTCGTGGAAAGGCATTTACCAAAACCGACTTGAATTCGATCGTAAAAGATTGCCAGGAAGATTTAAGTCTCGTCATTGAGGAAAAACAGGCAAAGCTTGACTACGAATGCCTACCTGAAGTTGATGCAGACCCACTGCAGATGCAACAGCTTTTTTACAATCTGGTAGCCAACGCACTTAAGTTTTCGCATGCTGAGCGAAACCCAATTATCGAAATTACGGTAAAAGCGGGTGCCCAGCCCGCAGATATTAATCAGCGAAATTTAGAAAATTGGGTACGAATTATTGTCAAAGATAACGGTATTGGTTTCGAGCAAAATTATGCTGACAAAATATTTGCCCCCTTTCAGCGCTTACATTCTCGCAATGAGTATGAAGGCACCGGTATTGGCCTATCAGTATGTCGGCGTATTGTTGAGCGGCATAACGGACGAATTACTGCGCAAAGTGAGGCCGGCGAGGGGAGCGAGTTCATCATTGACTTGCCTTGCTCAAATCAACTGCTCAGCATTGGAGATAAGGCATGACGACGGTATGTAAAATGCTTAACGGGATGGTGTTTTCGTGGGTATCAAGCCATGCATGAGCAGAAGCCTAGGCCGATAAAGCGTGTTTTACTTATCGAAGATGACGAAGATGACGTGCTTATTGCCTCAGACCGTCTACGCGAAATAGGCGGTGCGGATGTCGACGTCACAGTAAGTTTTGACAAATCACAAGCGGTATCCTATTTATGCTCCAACACTTTCGATTTATGTCTTCTGGATCATTTTCTTGGATCGTTTTCAGGCTTAGAGGTGCTAGACGCATTGGGGGATGAGTCTATTAAAACCCCAATCGTAATGTTAACGGGGCAAAACGATGAAGTGGTGGAGCGAAAAGCGATTAACAAAGGCGCGCAAGACTACATTATGAAAGCGGCTATTGAAACCGCTGAATTTGAAAAATCGGTGTTTTATGCGATATCGCGAAAGGAGTTAGAAATTTCGCGCATCACAAATGAGCGCATCCGTTCTGAAAATCAAGCTAAAGATAAGTTTATTGCCCATTTAAGCCACGAGCTTCGTACTCCGCTCACGTCAATCCTTGGCTATACCTCATTGCTACTCGAAAACGACATGGCCGCACCTTTACAAAAAGAGCTACAGATCATTGGCAATAACGGCAAACATTTGCTTAATTTGTTGAACGATGTGCTTGACTTATCGAAAATATCCGCGGGCAAATTTGAACTACAAAACCGAAAAACGGCCCTTCATCAGCTGTTTGTTGAAGTGTATTCCTTGTCATCAGTGAATGCCTTAGACAAAGGTCTTGAGCTAATATGTCGCTCAAGCACTGAGATACCACATCATGTAATGCTAGATGAGATTCGCTTTAAGCAAGTGTTAATCAACTTGCTTGGCAATGCTATCAAATTTACCGACAGCGGAACGGTTTCCCTTTGTATATCTGAGACCTACTGTGAAAAGCCAGAGCTTTGTGTCGAAGTAAAAGACACTGGAATTGGCATGGAGCAGAGCCAAATCGACTCGATTTTCCAGCCCTTCAGACAAATCGAAGATGTGGCAAATAGGAAAGCGGGTGGTGCCGGTCTAGGATTATCTATAACGGCTGAAATCATTCATAGAATGGGCGGGCGAATAGATGTTGAGTCGTCGCTCGATAAGGGGTCAACATTTACCTTACTTATGCCGCTCGTTCGATGCCCCGACACAGACAGCTCGCATGTAAATATTAATTTGCTAGAGCCTAACGAAGTCATAAGCGCCAAAAAACGACTTCGTGGCAAAGTACTAATTGTTGATGATGTGTTTGAAATTCGTCAACTTGTAGGCCATTACGTTAAGCAAAGCGGTTGCAGCATTGAATTTGCTCGCAATGGGCAGTTAGCCGTTGAAGCGGTTGACGATGCTCATCAGCAAAATGTCCCATTTGATTTGGTGCTAATGGATTTACATATGCCTGTTATGACGGGAGTAGAAGCGATGACGCAAATAAAGCGCCACTTTCCTCATTTGCCTGTTATTGCAATGACTGCAGCGATACAAAAAGGTACAAAAACCACCACCGATGACGCGGGCTTTTCCGATTTGCTGGCTAAACCAATTGAACCAGATAGCTTGCTTACATCCTTAGCTAGATATTTAGGAATGTATTCAGAATCAGAAAAAACAGAGTCGCTTGAGCCCAAAGAGAGAGTCTGCCTAGTGGAGGATGATGAGGATACTGCAAGCATAATGAAGATTTTGCTGACTCGATTAGGCTATGACGTAAACCACGTATCTAATGGTCAAGCATGCATAAATTTTATTAAGCGAAACGAAGCAGAGATATTTTTGATTGATATGGGGTTACCAGATATGACTGGCGAGAGCCTACTTGATGCGGTTCGTGTTAGGGCTCAAAATGCGGTCATTCATATACTTAGCGGCTCTGAAATTGACGCAAAAACCCAGAAAAATTATGGCGTAACTAGCCATATGCTCAAGCCTGTGTCATTGGATACCCTAAAGCATCATTTAGAAATGAAGTAAGGCGGTGATTCGCGCCTCGCACGCTAATCGCTTGCTATTACCCACCCATGTAAAGTTTTCTCTCGTGCATGAATTTGTTGCGCTTTAGATCTTGGCGTAATTTCAAATCTCAAAATTTTTTATATTATAATCAGCAACTTATAAATACGTTTTTTGCTGGTATGTATCTTGATGCTGATGCGATATTGAATAACGATTTTGATTTATTTGCTCAACTTTAATGTAAGTAAATAATCAATTAGGAGGTGAGCAGCCTTGTCATTACTTGATGAAACAATTGATTGGTTAGAAAAGCAATCACATGGCCAGAATGAATATTTACAAAGCGCCCGCGATTTATGCCGCGACACAATTCCTATTGTTAACGCAAACGCTAGATATAAAGAGCATAACGTGCTCAGGCGAATCTTAATACCAAACAAAATTCACCATTTTAAGATTGAGTGGGAGGATGATAATCATAACTGCAGGGTCAACACGGGTTGGAGAGTACAGCACAATAACGCATTGGGGCCGTACAAAGGTGGAACGCGGTTTACTCCGAGTTGCTCAGAATCCGTTTTGAAATTTTTGGCGCTAGAACAAAGCTTCAAAAATTCGCTTACCGGTTTAAACTTGGGCGCAGGCAAAGGCGGCGCAAACGCAAACGTAAAGCAAATGTCTAAGTCTGAACTTAGGCGATTCAGCAAAGCTTACATGCAATCGCTTCACGCGTATATCGGCGATATGGTGGACGTGCCAGCAGGTGATATCAACGTTGGACCAGAACAGATTGCATGGATGTTTGGTGAATATTTAAAACAAACAAATTCTTATGAAGGTGCTTTGTCTGGAAAACCGGTAGATCTGGCTGGTAGTCAGCTTCGCAAGCAAGCAACCGGCTTTGGTGTTATATATTTTTTGCGTGAAGTATTACAAGAGCTTCAACAAGAACTCAGTGACACAAGTATAGCAATATCAGGGGCAGGAAATGTCGCGCTGCATACAGCACTAAAGGCAAGTCAGCTAGGTGCAAGCGTTAAAACGCTTTCGAGTAGCTCAGGTGCTTACATTGATGAATCGGGAATCAGTGAATCCGACATCAAGTGGCTAATCAATAATAAAGACAATCATTCAATGATTCTTAAAGATTTAGCTGAGCGTTCGTCGGGTACTTTTCTAGAAGATGAGCACCCGTGGAGTGTGAAGGTGGACGTTGTCATACCGTGCGCTACTCAAAATGAAATACACAAGGATTTGGCACAAACAATTTGTAAAAACGAAACTAAGGTAGTGATCGAAGGGGCAAACATGCCCTGTTCGAGTGGGGCTGGTGAAGTTTTTAAAGAATCAAATGTACTTTGGGTGCCAGGCAAAGCGGCGAATGCAGGCGGCGTTATCCTTTCAGGGTTTGAAATGCAGCAAAATGCGGCGCTCAGCTACAGGAATAAAGAGACATTAGACGAGCAATTACAAAGTGCAATAAGCAAGATCCACAAGCGCTGTATCGATGAAAGCAAAATACATGATGACAATAAAATCGATTATCAAAGGAGTGCTAACGTTGCTGCTTTTCGACGACTTGCAGACGCAGTCATTGCGCTGGGATATTAATTCCAATTTTAGACAATAGGAGTAAAGCATGAAAATTTTCGAAGCCTTAAGACAAGATCACGATAAACAACGGGCATTGATGAAGGCACTCGTTGAAACGTCTGGAGAATCGATATTGCGTGAAGAGTTTTACAAGCAACTTAAGAACGAGCTAAATAAACATTCAGTTGCTGAGGAACGTCATTTTTATTCACCTCTTATCCAGTATGACAACACCGTTGAGCTGTCTAGGCACGGCATTGCAGAGCATCACCAAATAGACAAACTTATAGAAAAGCTCGATGCGACTGATATGAGCTCATCAGCTTGGTTAACGTCAATGAAACAGCTCAAAGACAAGGTAGAACATCATTTGACGGAAGAAGAGACTGAATTCTTTAAGATTGCTGGTAAAGCACTTAACAGTGAGCAAAAAGAAAGCTTGGCAGATGAATACCTTGATGAAATGCAAAATTAATAAATTCGGAGAAAACAATGGATATTTTAAGAGTGATATTGTCAATTTTGTTGCCACCACTTGGCGTCTTCTTGCAAGTAGGTCTAAAAGGGCATTTTTGGCTTAATATCTTACTGACTATTTTAGGCTACCTGCCAGGCATTATCCACGCGGTCTGGATTATCGCAAGACGATAGAAGAATAAATCCCAATGTTTTTTATGAACACTCTGTGAAAAAGGCCAATACAATGATTAGTATTGGCCTTTTTGAGCGCTTACTATTGAATTGATGCAGTCAAAGTAAGCCTAGGTTTCATCGGTCAAAATTAAGCTGAGCACCTTGCAACCCGCTTGAATGTTGAGTGTATTATCAGCGGTAAACACGCCCACACTTTTGTCGTTGATATATAACAAGGGCACCAAATTATTTTTGTATTGCTGAACGTATTGCTCGAACGTAAACGTTTCGGTAATAGCCGTTGTCTTTAGTTGAGCACCTTTACTCATCGCGTTGGCCAGGTACGCATAAGTGACAAAGCTGTCAAAGAGGGTAAGCTTTTTTGCATATGCTTTTGAGACTTGATGACGTTCTGTTTCATCACTGTTGTTTTGTGCCAAACTCAAAACCGTCGCATCTTTGCCCAGTTGGTCTTCAAAATGAACCTGTATTAGTGGGTTAATTTGTCGATAAGGTGACAGTACTAATACACTTGCAACGCTTGATAAATCGAGCTCACGCTGAGCGTGTTCCGACATTGGGTTGCCAAAA
The DNA here is from genome assembly GCF_028401415.2 of Ningiella algicola. Lineage (NCBI taxonomy): Bacteria > Pseudomonadati > Pseudomonadota > Gammaproteobacteria > Alteromonadales > Alteromonadaceae > Ningiella > Ningiella algicola. Next base: position 3,167,214 of record NZ_CP171821.2, read on the forward strand.
TAGGTGTCAGTATTTGCCATACGAGCTGCGCTAATTGTGTCCCAGTTTGTATCTGCAAGGATCACTGGTATTTCATTTTTTTTCAATTCTTGAGCTAGTTCTCGTGCAAATTGGCTGCCCCCGAATAGCAAAAAGCCGTTGGCGGCCGGTAGGCGTAAATTGAGCGCTTTCGCAATTTTAGCGGCAGTTAAGCTTTGCAGAACAACCGTGGAGATAATGATGATAAACACCATAGGTACCAACACATCTGCTTGAGGATAGTTTGTTGATTCTAGTTTAAGTGCAAACAAGGCACTGACCGCTGCCGCAACAATTCCGCGTGGGGCAATCCAGCTGAGTAATAGCTTTTCTTTAACTGTGATGTCTACCCCTACCCCAGAGATAAAAACCGACAAGGGGCGCGCAATGAAAATAACAATCAGGACAATCAGAACCGCACCCATGCCTACTGACATCACCGCATCTACGTTCATACGTGTTGCTAAGAGGATAAACAAACCTGAAATTAGCAGCACGCTTAAGGTTTCTTTGAAGTCTAGGATGTCTGACACATCCACATTTTTCATATTTGCGAGAATCATCCCTGCGACCGTTACTGTGAGTAAACCAGATTCGTGTGCAAGAAAGTTAGAGACAGCAAAGGCGGCTAAAATGACAGTTAGGACAGCAGTGTTTTGTAAATAGTGCGGGACTATGCTGTGCCGCAACGCTAAACCTAGCAGATATCCGCTTATCGCACCGAGTGCAAACCCCGATAGAAGCGTTTTTCCAAACGCGAAAATGGTGTGGGAGACAGCGTTTTGCTGGGTTAAGATAAATTCAAACACCAATACAGCAAAGAGCGCTCCCACCGGATCAATAATAATGCCTTCCCAACGCAAGATGTTGCCAATTTTAGCGGTGGGTCTGACGGTTCGCAGCATTGGAACAATAACGGTGGGGCCTGTTACGGTTACTATGGCTCCAAGTAAAGCAGCAAGCCCCAGCGGAATGTCAAGAATAAAGTACGCAGCAGGCGTCACTACAAGCCAGGTGACAAGTACGCCGACAGAGCAAAGATTCCTAACCATTTTGCCATGTCCGCTGATATCGTTAATTTTGAGCGTAAGAGCGCCTTCAAACAAAATGATTGCAACTGCAAGAGATACGATTGGAAAGAGTAAGTCGCCAAATAGATCGTCTGCCGTAAAGGTGTTTGTAATAGGCCCAAGTAATATACCCGCAAGCAGTAAAAATAAAATGGCCGGCAATCTGACTTTATGCGCGAGAAACTGGCAAGCTATGGACACAATTCCTACTAATACCAAGATAAGAGTGGGGTCTATCAATGAATTTCTCCTGTGATGCTTGCTCGACAGCATGCTTTTTTAAGGCAGTCCCAATTATTTATGAACATAGTTTGGACCTGCCTTTCAAGGAGAGAATGACCAGTGGGCAAGCTTTTTACACAACTACGAATTATTTTCACAGACTACTCGGATACTGGAGGCTAAGTGCAATATAACTGTCTGTTTTCATGAGACTTTGAGCAGTATGGTTCAATGGAATAGGTATTGCAAATATGAAATGAGTTTCCAATTGATTCAGCAAGTGTTGCATGCGCGGTATCGGTTGAAAACCTAATACAACTATTCATTTTGACACAACTAAGGGAGTTGTTTCATGACTTCATCAACATGGAGCCTGGCTGACAATCGCATTGCAGCCATTTACCCCAATCAGAAAGCAGTGCTTAACGCTAAAACAATTATTGAGCGAGAAATTCCTCAAACTAATGGTGCAGTAAAAGTGATAGCGCCAAAGTCTGATACAGCAACGGTTACCACGAAGGTGAAATCGGAGAAGATAGCTGGCAATATCATGTTTCTTCACTTTGCGTATGGCTCTATAGGCCTAGCTATCGGACTTTTGTTAGGTGCAATTTTAGTTAACTTCGGGCCCCAGTTCACACAGTTAAATCCCACATTTACATACATTGCTATGCTAAGCCCAGGATTATTTATAGGACTCTTTCTATCGGGATTGTTATCGCTGAAACCGCAAAAGGACGCTGTAAACATGGGAGTGGCAAATGCTGCTAAGAATAAACAGTGGGCGTTATACTTAGAATTAGCGGACGTGGAAAACGATAAAAAAGAAATTGTCGACGTGTTAGAGCAAACCAAACCGAAAAAAATCATTTAGGTGAATCAAACATCTTTAATTGAACTGAGTCAGTTCCTATTATCGTAGTAACAGTGCATTGTTTTTCTTAAGTTGATATGAAGAATAAGCTTGCTTATTTATGTTTTAAACAAATTAGAATGCTAATATACTATGAATTATGACAATCAATCTGCATCGCGTCTTTCGCAATTAAGAGAGCAGCTTAAGCTTTCCCAGAAGGAGTTCGCTAACAAAATTGGCATCACTCAAGGAGCGCTCTCTCAATTAGAGTCGGCTAAATCAACTCTTTCATTACTCACAATTGCCAAAATCAGTAGAAGTCTTAACGTTGATTGTAACTGGTTAATTACGGGAACGGGACCCGTATTTACGCCAGTCAAGGATGCGGAAAAATCAAAAAAGATCGACGATTCTAATATACATATGCAAGCAAAATTAAAACAGTTATCAGCGCATGAATTTATACCGCTTATCAGCGAAGAGGCTCACGCAGGATACATAAAGCAATGTCAAAACCCTGATTATATAGACGCTCTTGATGTATATAAAATCCCGGGCTTTGAAAATGGCAACTATCGTATGTTCGAAATAGAAGGCGATAGTATGACGCCAACGATACTTCCCAGAGAGATAGTTGTGACGGAAGCAGTCGAGAATACGGTAGAAAATGGAACGCTATGCGTGGTGGTGACCGAAGACGGCATAGTCGCAAAGCGAGTGTACACCTACAAAGAGGAGCCTGATGCATTAATTTTAAAGAGCGACAATCCAAGTTATAAGAGCTACTCAATTCAACGAAATGATGCTTCCGAAATATGGGAAATTAAGGCAAAAATTACTAACGTCCTAAATGCTGAATCACACTTAAGCGCGAAGCGTCTCAGTTCGATTGAAGCGGACATCCAGCAGTTAAAAGAACAGTTAAGCCGCCAATGAGAATACGGTAACAGTGATGGGCCTGATATTTAGACTTACATAACTATGTAAGCTTGTGCTGGCGTTAATTTAACGTCAATCAATAAACTTTTTTAAGGAGTTAAGATGAAAGGTTTTGCAATCAATACGAAAGTTAAATGGAACTGGGGTTCAGGTGAAGCGACTGGAAAAATAACGAGTCGGTTTACAGAGGATGTAAGTAAGACAATCAAAGGCACTGAAGTAAAGCGAGAGGCGACTGAAAGTCAACCCGCATATCTTATAGAACAAGAGGATGGGGATGAAGTGTTAAAGTCACATTCAGAGGTAGAAAAGGCATAAGGATTATTGATGAAACTATACATTGAGTCAATTGAGGGCGGAACCTTTATTGCTAAAATTGTGAATAAAAGCAGTGAACAAATACTGACCAATAATACTCGCAAAACGCAACAATTTGAGTCAATTAAGGAAATCAAAGATCAAGTTGTCAACGAATCTTTCGATTCGGTCTGGTTGAAGCAAGCGACTCCTTACGATGAAATGTGCGGGCTGGCGCATTCTCCCGAAAAGTTATTATTAAAGCTTGATTGGTAAAATCATACATTTTTTATCAATAAACAGTAAACCCGTTGTTATTGTTTTATCCGTCTATAAGTGTTGCATGGGTGAACCAATAAGACGTAAGCGCCTCCATCGATTCGAGTAACTCAGAGTAAAGCCTTGGTTTAGTAATATAAGTATTACTGCCCAAGGCATAGCACTCTTTAATGTCTGTGTCAGAGTCCGAGGTACTAAGCATTACGATGGGAATTAATCGCAACTTTGAATTGCTTCGTATTTCATTGAGTACTTCTTTTCCGCCCTTTCTTGGCATGTTAAGGTCCAACAAAATGAGATCCGGAAGTTTGCTAGCATGCTCGAGCGCGGAAATGAGTTCCTCTCCGTCAAGCACAAATTTAATCTTGTCTTCACTATGACCACACTCGATTAAAGCATCCCTTATCAAGACTTGATCATCTAAATCGTCATCAGCAATAAGCACGTAATTAATGAACCGCAGATGGTCTGCGTCTTTGGTGCGAAGCATTTTAATTCCCTTCTATTTGCCGAGATTAGTAGGCTCATAAACAAACTACCTATATCGGTGTTCAATTTTCGTACTGCTGTTTGTTGAACAGATGAATATTAACAAGCTTATGTCAAAGTGGCAATATAAGTATGCTTATTATTTCTGCCTTAACATATCATTTAATCTTTGATAAAAGAGAGATATGCGCGGCGAAACGACTCGCGCTAAAAATCTATGGCTACTCTTGATACGTATTAACGAATCAATTCGTTTTAAGAATGTATGGCTTGTAAAAATATGGATGAATATTTTGATTCAATATTGAGTGCAATTTCTCATTCACTTAGCTTTGTGCTTTTAGCAACTGAAAAGTATCAGCTCACCGTTGGCGATGTGCTTATCGTGCCGGTATATGTAATTGTCAGTTTTATCATTATACGCTGGGTGGCAGGTTTTATCGCAAGGCGCTTGACTGCGCATAAGGTAAAGCCTGATATTATACACCTAGTGAAACGACTGTTTTATATTGTCGCCATCATCGTCGTTGTACTGACTACTCTGACGATGCTGAATATCCCTCTAACTGCATTTGCTTTTGTTTCGGGTGCAGTTGCCATAGGTGTTGGCTTTGGCGCTCAAAACATTATCAATAATTTTATTAGCGGGTGGATACTGATGTGGGAGCGCCCAATCCGTATCAATGATTTTCTCGAAATTGACAAGGTTGCCAAGGGCAAAGTTGAGTCTATCAATACACGCTCTACGCGCATAAGGCGCGTCGATGGCGTACATATGTTGATACCTAATAGTAAATTACTTGAAAATACGGTAGTAAATTGGACGCTTGTTGATAACCGCATCCGTACCTCAGTCAAGGTTGGAGTAGCCTATGGTTCAGACGTAAAATTAGTCGCAGCACTGATTGAACAAGCAGTGAAGCAGCAGCCGCATGTTTTATCTGAGCCCCTTCCAGTTGTAATATTTGATGACTTTGGTGACAATTCTCTTGTATTTGAAGTGTATTTTTGGGTAAGCGCCACAATGGAACGTGACTTGCGCGTCATTCGTTCCGAAGTGCGCTTCAATATCGACAGTTTATTTAATGATAATAATGTTGTTATAGCCTTCCCCCAGCGTGACGTGCACGTGGACGGGACTATTCAACTGAGCAGAGATAAATAACGAGTCATGCCTCAATGCAATTTATTGATACAGTTGAAAATAAAAAAACCGGAGCGACTTGCCCCGGCTTATATCTTACGCTAACTAAATTACCTTATTAGCTGTCTGACTCTATTGTTAGTCGACTTGTCACTCCCTCTACATCGTCTGCGTTTTGAGCAATTGTTACTGCCAAATCTTTCTCCGCTTCAGATTCGACCCTTCCGTTCAGAGTAACCATTTTATTTTCCACATCTACATCAATATCCGTTCCCGCTATGTCTGAATCAAACAACAATCGCGACTTTATCACTGTGCTAATTTTAGCATCAATGAAACTGGTATCCCTATCCTTATTTTCATCATAGACACTTAAGTCGTTCTCAATTTCCCGAACGCCTTCTATTCCCTTGATTAATTCAGCCGCTAATTGTTTCTCAACCTGCGTGTCAACTTTCCCTGTGAGCGTCACCAGTCCATTTTGGACGTCCGTATTGATATCAAATGAATCAAGGTTCCCATTAAACAATAATGTAGCTTCCGCTTTACCATCTATCCAAGCGTCCAATGCGGCATCCGTCCAGTTATTTTTATTGTGATCTGAAGCATACGCTGAGGTGTTTAACGCGGCTGCTGCAACTACTGCTAAAATTGAATATTTCATACATCTCTCCTTATTATGAGTTCATAAATCGTAAAGCGAGATGCGTGCCATAGGTAACCATATGAAAAATAATAATTTTAATGATTTTCGTGTCATTTGCTCTGTAAAAACTACATCTTATTTTGCAGTTTTTTCGTTTTGCCGTAGCAAAAGGTTTTACACGGTCTCAAACCTTTGTATTGTTGAAGCAGCGGCAAACAGTTTTAGTGCTTTTGGAATAACCGAAATTTTGACTGTTTGTGCCGTTCTAAGCTCACCATCAATCACATAATCGATAGGAGACTCGTCCGCTAGCCTGATAGTTACATTTTCCGCCCTCATATAACGCATAGCATTGCTTTGGCCTACTTGAGCATTGCCGCCACTAACGCTTTGCGTCAGCACTTTTGCTACTGGCTCAGAGACAGATTGTTCCAAGTTTAATATCGTGACATCTAATTGACCGACAAAGGGATCTACTTTACCGCTACCCTGCGCCAAAATTGTAGTTGCTGGTGCTGCGTTGGCGACTACGATGCTATTAGCTAAAACGATATCCGGTGCCATTGAGTTGATGCTGAGTTTGTAGGCTTTTTCGGTGCTGTCCGTAAACGCCAAGCGCAAGGCATCTAAATATGCGAGTTCACCACGCTCAGATTTGCGTTGTTTGTCAGCGCCTGCAATCATGTCTCGCTCAACACCTATTCCTGCTACTAAAAGTAGGATTTCGTTATTACATTTGGCAACGTCCATGGTAACTTGATGCTGCTGATTAATAACTTCAAGCGCAGTGCTCACTGGCGCTATTTTGCTGCGTTTTCCATACAGCACATGGCATAAAGCATTAGTTGTCCCTAAAGGAATTATCCCCAAAACAGTATCTGATTCTTTTACCAATTGTGCCACCTCATTAACCGTGCCGTCGCCTCCACAAGCAAATACAGCATCAAATTTGGTAATCTTCTCTCGCGAGCAACGCTCTTCTACTGGCTGGTTTTGTTGAGTCAGCAAGACATCAACTTGATAACGTTGCTGCAAGGTTTGAAGAATTTGGTCTTGAACATCATCCCAAGTCTGGCGTCCCGAACTAGGATTAGCCACCAACAGCGCGCGCGACTTAATCGAAAGCAAGCCTTCTTTGTGCATAGCGTCAAGTTTTCGATGTTGATATTTGTTAAGCCGAGCTGTGCCTCTAATTCCATTAATCAATTTGATTGCAGCATCAACAGACTCAGAGTAGTTTGTGGCAATTAGATATGCAGCGACAATGAGAACAGAGCGTCCGCGCCCCAACGCACAATGAACAACCACTGATTTGTTGTCACGAATATGATTGTGTATCCAGTTTATTGCTTTTTCGATGTCTTGCTTGTGCGGTGCTTTGTGGTCAAGGATAGGGACATTCAGGTAGTCTAAGTCCTCATCTTGCGCGCTCCAAATTAAGCCTGAAAACTCCGCTGTTGCATCAAGAATAGCGCTTACATTTTCTTTTCTTAAGATCTCTATATCTGAAGGGAATAGTCTGCACGCTAAGAATATACCTGGCTTTATTTCCTGAAGTGGAGGAACGGAGTCAGTCTTTCTTTGCCAGCTATTATACATTTGAACGCCGAGAAGAAAGGGAATGAAAACCCATTGAATGTACAAGGGAATATCGCCTCGGTCGTTTTTTCTAAAAATCCACGGTGAGTCTGTGATATAGGCCATTGACACAGCAAATAGAGATAACGATACCCACGCTAAAATTACGGTGAAATACCAACTTGGTGAAAATACTGCTGCAAGTAGCGACAATACACTTATCAATAAATAATATTTTACAATAAACATTACTGACTCCACGTGTGAAAGCTTTGTGAATTAAACGGCACACACTTCCATCATTTCTAATCATCCATTTACTTAAAAAGTTCAATGGTCGCATAATGACCATTGAACTTTCGTGAGTTGAACTAATGGGAAAGGCTTGATGCACCAGTTTTGAATGTAGCTAGTGCAACCTTCATCCATCTATAACAGAGCGTGCTGACCCATATCGTCTTCACTGACTTTCGCACCGATTGCCATTTTAAGCCTTGCAGCCGCGGATGGATCCTTCTCCCAAATTTCGGTGTTCTCAATGTCGAATCTCAACACTTCCATTGTAGGATCCGTGAATCCATCTTTGTACCAAGCACTTACTGTCAAAGAAAAATGATCCTGAATCGTCGACTTATCTGTTTCTCGTACTAAATGTCCAGAGAAGCATGCAAATAGCTTATGATCATCACTGACGAATTGCGCCATGGCTTTACCACCTCCTGCGATGCGATTGTCTTTGCGCGTGAAAATCCAGAATGCATCAGTATTTTCAGCTTCGAGGCATATATGCATGGGTTCACTTCGGTCGGCATTTCGATTTAAACCAACCATCATTGTTGGTGTCGATTTTATACGGTCGAACAACTCGGTGTGTAATGCGTTTGACATTATGATTCTCCGGTTTTTTCTGAACGGGTGAATGAAAAAACACCCTTAACAAATTGCTGTACTGCAATCACGGACTCTGGCATTTTTAATTCGCTAATAAATGCTTAATCAAAAGGGTGTACGTGAACGAGTACTTCAATTGGCATGCCAAATCGCTCTCAGAGCGTGAAATGCGTAGGCCATCGCATCTGCACCCAAATGGCTTGCAAGCTTAACATTGGCGTCAACAAGTAAAGTTTACCTGCCGCTGTGCAATAAATACCGAAGTGGCCTACCGATGTGAAAGCTAACGCGGGCTCAGACAATGGCGTAAATGGCAACAGTGAGTGGCTGTCGTGTGACTATATACATGTGCGGCATTCCTTATTTAAATGGCATCTATTGTGCAATTGCTAATTTCTATAACATCGCACTCAATGCTGTGGTGTCTCATACAAATCTTAGCCTATGCAATTGGAGAACAGTTATGTCAAACCAAGATTTCAATATTTGTTATTCATGTTCAAGCGTTGAGGATGCCAGTGACATTGTAAAGTTTCTTCGCATGCAAAAGGTGGATGATGACAATATAGCCACATTGAGCAGAGACAGTGATATCCAGATTGCTGATTTACCGGAAGCAGACCTGTCTGAATCGTCTCAGTTACCTGACGCTTTGAAGCGGGGGGCGTTGCTGGGTTCCGGTTCCGGTTTGATGGCTGGCTTAGTATTAACGGCTTTTCCAGCGGCCGGCTTGGCGGTGGGCGGCGCAGCGATTGCAGCTATGACCGCAGGCGGCGCAGCTTTTGGCACGTGGGTGGCAGGTATGATCGGCGTCAGTGAAAACAGCAACATGGTTAAGGACTTCGAAAAACAGCTGGATTCAGGAAAAACACTGATTTTTGCCAAAGCGTCTGCTGTCCAACAAAATCATATACGTTCCGACATTGAGCAATTGCCAATTCACGCTAGAATCAACATATATGACAATCTTAAGGACTAATAATGACTGATGAACGCGCCCAATCGACGTTGGCCCCGATTTTAACCGACATGTCTACATTAGCAGACATTTTGGGCGCAAAACTGCCGTTTATTCTGATAGGGTTAACGTGTTTCATCGTCGCATTTATTCTGTCAGGCCCGATTTCCCGTTTACTAGTAAAACCTGTTAAGCATTTTAACAAGAGCGAACTCGTTGCCTTGGTCACAAAGAGGCTAATAAGTTTGCTCATTGTGCTGTTAGGTGCATACGTATTACTACGCTTGTCAGGACTCACCGAGTTTGCAATCGCAGTCGCCAGCGGCACTGGATTAGCGGGCTTAATTGTCGGATTCGCGTTTAAAGATATCGCTGAAAACTTTATATCGAGTCTACTATTAAGCGTGCAAAAACCGTTCAAGATTGGTGATGTGGTTGATGTTGCAAGTAACACAGGCGTCATCAGCCGCGTTACCTCGCGCGCGACTACTTTGGTTGATTTTGACGGTAACCATATTCAAATCCCCAATGCTGTCATTTATAAAAGCATTATCAAAAATTATACAGCCAACCCTAAAATGCGTTCTCACTTTGTAATTGGAATAGGGTATGACGCTTCGGCATCTGGTGCTCAACAGCTTGCGCTCGATATCCTATTGGAACACAGTGCAATATTAGATAAGCCAAAGCCTCAAGTGCTAGTTGATTCACTAGGTTCATCAACGCTTAATTTGAAAGTGTATTTTTGGATCGATAGCGATAAGAACTCCATTCTTAAAGTTCGCTCAGTTATTCAGCGAAGTATACTTGAAGCCTTCGAAACCGCTGGCATCCCTATGCCCGATGACGCGCGAGAACGCATCATTAAATACGCCCAAGACGATGATGTCGCCAGTCTTGAGTCCAAGTCGTCTCATCTATCATCGAAGGAAAAAGACGCAAATTCTGTATCGAAGACAAGAACAAGCGGTAGCCAAAACCTCGCAAGTCGAGAGCAACACGTCAAAGAAGATGATCTTGAAAGTGAAGTATCCGAAATCAAAGAACAAGCTCAGCAATCTCGTTCGCCAGAGCAAGGAGACAACATTTTATGAAGCGGGCAAGGATTGACTGTGGAGCTATGTATGCGCAGTGATGTAGATGCAATGTGCACCATAACTCGGCTAAAGCGGGGTCGAGGCTTTGAATACTTTTATTGCAGTGGTCGAAAGCTCAGGTGCAAGCGCACTTTGAAACAAATTCGCTTGTTAACCGTTCCGCCAATGTGGAATCAGGTGCGTATCAGTGAATGTCGCAGTAGCGATGTACAGGCGGTTGGCTTTGATGCTAAAGGCCGCAAACAATATATCTATCACCCCGATTGGCATAAACAGCGGCAAGCAGAAAAGTTTGAGCGCTTGGCGACCTTTGCAAAATTGCTTCCGAAAATCCGAGGTCAATACGAAAGGGATATTGCCTTAGACAATTGGAGCTTGCAGCATATATGCGCAATTGCCACTTACGTTTTAGATAGCACTGGCATAAGAGTAGGCAATCAAGACTATACAAAACAAAACGAGACTTACGGATTGACCACGCTTCGTCGGCGTCATCTAAAAACGGATAATGATCAGGTGCATCTACAGTTTATTGGTAAGCACAATAAGGAGCGCTCGATTGATATTAATGATGATGCATTATCAGAGCTGATCGAACGTTGTGCTGAGCTACCGGGCTACAGCTTATTTCGATATAAGCAGCAACGTAAATGGCGCGACTTAACGAGTGATGAGTTGAACGAATATATCCAAAGCATATCGAAAAACATTTTTTCCAGTAAGTATTTCAGAACATGGAAAGGTACTCGACTGGCGGTAGAATACGCCCTTGAATGTGATGCAAGCGCAAAAGAGCATATGCGCAAAAAATTCAAGCCGACTTTGGTAAAGGCAGTAGCGTCTGATTTAGGCAATACGCCATCGGTGTGTGAGACTTACTATATTCACCCTGTGGTGCTGGAAACACTTGTCACACTGCATGAGCAAAGAAAAATGTCGAGTTTCTTTTCTGAGGCAAACAAGCAAGTGCAGCAAGCGCAAAAGCACAAAGGTATGGAGCAAACCGAATTGATTGCTATTGGCATCATTGAAGGCCGCCTCTCTGTCAGTACTGCTTCATTAAGCGAGAGCGATGCTGCATAATGCTTGTATGATAATTGCTTTAAAAATCGTGTTTGGTATTTAGCTATACATTATGACCTTAATTCTCGCTATTACGACGGCGCTAGTGTTTGCTTTCACCTTCTTACCATTGCTACCTAGTCAGCATTGGGCGGTAAGAGTATGGGAGTTTCCTCGACTTCAAATATTATTTCTATCGCTATTAAATCTGACTGCACTGTTATATGTTTACGCTGGCGCTGTTGAATTTGTTCTAGCGTCAGTTTCGCTGTTGTGTATTGCGTATCAAGCTTATTGGGTCGTTCCCTTTAGTCAACTTTTCCCTAAAGAAGTAAAAACAGCTTATCGATGTCCAGGATGTAAGAAAATTAGCGTGCTTACTTCAAATGTGCTCATGCCAAATCGCTCTTCCAACAAGTTAATTGATTTAGTACTTGAGCACAGCCCTGATATTCTGGTCACGCTCGAGAGCGATGAATGGTGGGAAAACGCGCTGGAGGAATTACATGACGATTATCCTTACCGCGTGCCGGTTCCAAAGGGTAACCTTTATGGTATGCATGTTTATAGCAAATTGGAATTGCGTGATGTGGAAGTGAGCTATCTGGTTGAAGAAGATGTTCCTTCAGTGAGTTGCAAGGCGATGTTAAATGAAGATTTTGGTGTACATTGCTATTTTGTGCATCCTGCTCCGCCAAGCCCCACAGAAAATGACACGGCTAAACCTCGTGATATAGAATTGCTCAAAATCGCCGAACAAGTAGAGCCTGATAAGTATCCGACTATCGTTACCGGCGATTTGAATGACGTTGCATGGTCACCCACTACGCGCAAATTCAAACAAGTAAGCGGTCTTAAAGACCCGCGAGTAGGCCGAGCATTTCTAAACACCTTTCACGTAAAGTATCCTATTGCCCGCTGGCCGCTCGATCATATTTTTCATTCTCATCATTTTAGCGTCAGTTACATTGGGCGTTTGCCATCCATCGACTCTGATCACTTCCCATTGCTCAGCGAGCTGATTATTGAAGCGGATGATTAAATTGCCAAACCATCGATAAAATGGGTATTGCTACGCGAAGCTAAGACCTGAAGTCCCATCTTCTAAATCACTACACTCACCGGGCAATGGTCCGAGCCAAATATTTCATTATGTATGTGTGCTTGTTGGACCGATTCTTTTAGTGCTTTTGAAGCCAAAAAGTAGTCTATCCGCCAGCCAACATTTCGCTCCCGTGCGCCTGCACGATAGCTCCACCAAGTGTACTTCACTTCCTCCGGATGAAGATGCCTGAATGTGTCTGTAAAGCCGGCGGCCACTAAATTGTCTAAGCCGTCAATTTCGGCCTGGGTATAACCTGCGCTTTTATTGTAATTAGGTTTAGGTCGCGCAAGATCGATATCTCGGTGCGCCACGTTCAAGTCACCGCATATCAACACCGGCTTTTTGCTCTCTAGTGCTTTCACATACTCTAAAAAAGCTGCGTCCCAAGCTTGTCGATAGGGCAGGCGACGCAAATCATTCTGTGAATTTGGGGTATAGACCGTCACTAAATAAAAATCATCGAATTGGGCGCACAAGACGCGGCCTTCTTGGTCGTGCTCTTCAATGCCTATGTCTTTGCTCACTTCGCTGGGTTTCACGCGAGTAATAATGCTCGTACCTGAGTAGCCTTTTTTGACTGCCGAGTTAGTAAATATTTCATAGCCTTTTAACTCGCTTAAAGCTTCAAGCACTTGGTCATCCTGCGCTTTTGTTTCTTGTAAGCACAAGACGTCGCAATCCATAGCAGCAAGCGAGCTTAAAAACTCTTTTTTCATCACCGCGCGAACGCCGTTAACGTTCCATGACACTAGTTTCATTATTATTCTATTCCTACTTATTGAGAGACCGTGATTATTTTCGCACAAATGGTATAGCAAAAGTCAAAAGACCCTAAGATTTAGATTTAAATATTGGGCGCGCTCAGCGTCAGACCTATCTTTTATGGTTTGAGAACGACTATTCTCTAATTGCTTTAACGCCCGAATTTAACGTCGAGTTAATATCGCCGTTTTCTCAGCACCACAAGATGAAACGCTTACGAGCTGCTTATCAAACACGCCCTTATTCAAAAAATGAGACACCTGCATTTTTACCTTTGCGTCGCCGCGCAAGCGATAGTGTTTAAGCGGCACTACGATGCAGTCTTGCATGTTTTCCATGTACGTGCTTTTTACTGACACAACGCCGTCATTTTCGCCGTCTATCAGCGCATTGGTAATAATATTATTGTTTGCATTGCCAGCAATAATTCCCAGCTCGTAATTGGCAGGCCCAAGTTGATTTACAAAGCTATTGGCAGCAGTGCTCAACTGCACAGTCGCCGGGCTTGGGGAGCTAAACGGCAAGTTCATGGTGCTGTCAACGATTTCACTGCCTGAGTTGGGTGGTGCAAGCATTACAACTCGGCCAAGATTTGCGACTTCATATTCTTGTAATAAATGCCTGACTAGTATGCCTCCCATAGAATGCGTAACAAAATGCAAAGCAGAGCTGGTTTGCGTAGCGCTGTGCCGGGGAAATTGTTCAAGTACCGGCGCGACGTATTCGGACACCAGGGTCGGAATGTCATATTCAGTCGATGGGTAGCTGATATTAATCGTAGTGTAGCCTTCACTTTGTAGATGCCGTTCAAGCCCGGCCATCGCTCGCCAATCCCGCCATAAGCCATGCAGCAATACAACGGTGCCTTTGGGTGTCTTTGCTGCGTCAGCAACATCATTTTTAATGTATCGATAATTCAGGTTGTGAGTATTACTTGGCTCGCTCTCGCCTTGCGCCGTGAGCATATTCGGGCTTGCAAAGGTGTCGACTTCAGCGGTCTTTTGACACGCTGATGTGAAAACGAGCAGCAACAACAGACCAAGGGCTTTTGGTAAAGGTGATAATTTCATCTTTCGTTCATACTCCAACGGTGTAAAACAGTGTGAAGTAATGTGGGACCTAAAGTTCCGATTAATAGCCCTTGTGCGGATTAAATATTTGCAACATTTTGTGTCAGCCTACTTGAGCGACTGAGTCAAAGATGAGCTTAAATCGCAGCAGCTAATTCTGCGCCCTGACGGATTGCCCGTTTAGCATCAAGCTCTGCTGCCACATCAGCTCCGCCGATCACATGCACATTCAAGCCTTTCGCCAAAACGCTATTTTCAAGCTCACGCAGTGGCTCTTGTCCGGCACAAATAATAATATGGTCAACATCAAAGGTGTGTGGTTTATCACCAATGAGCACGTGAAGGCCATTATCATCAATCTTTTGATAAGATACGTTATTGATCATTTGCACCTTGTGGTTAGCCAATGATGCGCGATGCACCCAGCCAGATGTTTTCCCCAAACCTTTGCCGACCTTGCTTGCTTTTCGCTGGAGCAAAAATACCTCGCGGGGTGGTGTTTCTAGCGCTTTAGCTTTTAACGCGCCGCCTTGCTTATACGCTTTGTCTACGCCCCAGTGATCCAGCCATTTATCGATATCTGTAGCTAGATGATTTTGCTCCACTAGGTACTCTGAAACGTCAAACCCAATACCACCTGCGCCAATCACCGCGACACGTTTGCCAACGGCCTTATGGTCACGCAGTACGTCGATATAACTGAGCACTTTGGGATGTTCAATGCCCTCGATTTGCGGCGTGCGAGGCTTGATGCCGGTGGCTAAAATGACATCATCAAAACCTTGGTTATAGAGCAAATCGGCGTCGGCTCTGGTGTTTAAATGCACTTCAACGCCAAGAACTTCCATACGGCGTTTGTAGTAACGCAGAGTTTCATAAAACTCCTCTTTGCCCGGTATTTGTTTAGCATAGTTAAACTGGCCACCAATTTCTCCCGACTGCTCAAACACGTGCACTACATGGCCACGCTCAGCAGCGTATGTGGCGAAGGCGAGTCCCGCAGGTCCTGCACCAACGACACCCAGCTTTTTAGGTGCAACAACGGATTTAAAAATAAGCTCTGTCTCGTAGCAAGCCTGCGGATTGACCAAACAGCTTGCACGTTTCTGTTCAAAGGCATGATCGAGGCAGGCTTGGTTGCAGGCTATGCAGGTATTTATTTGGTCAGATTCATTGCGCATGGCTTTAAGCACAAAATCAGGATCGGCTAAAAGCGGTCGCGCCATTGATACCATGTCTGCGTGCCCATCGGCCAACACTTGTTCGGCGATTTCTGGCGTATTGATGCGGTTGGTGGTGATCAGCGGAATTGATACTTCAGACTTCATCCGTTTAGTGATCCAAGTGAAGGCTGCGCGCGGCACCGACGTAACAATAGTAGGCACGCGCGCTTCGTGCCAACCTATACCGGTATTGATCAGGGTTGCTCCCGCTTTTTCAATTTCTTTCGCTAGGTAAACTACCTCATCCCACGGCGCACCCCCTTCGACTAAATCTAGCATAGACAAGCGATAAATGAGGATAAAGTCGTCGCCTACGCGCGCGCGCGTTTGTTTAACAATTTCAACAGCCAGACGTGCACGATTTTCTAAGCTCCCGCCAAACTCATCGTCTCTAAAATTGGTGCGCTCACAAAAAAACTGGTTTATCAGATAGCCTTCTGAACCCATGATTTCAACGCCATCGTAACCCGCCATTTTTGCGTAGTTGGCGCATTCTGCGTAGTCTTTTATGGTACTGTGAATGCCGCTTGCCGATAAAGCTCTTGGCTTAAATGGCGTAATGGGGGATTTTGCATTTGAGGCTGAAACCGCCAAAGGATGATATCCATAGCGGCCTGAATGTAGAATTTGCATGCATATTTTCCCACCCTCACGGTGCACAGCTTCAGTAATCACTTTATGTTTTTTTGCGTGGCGTTTGGAGCTCATGCGCCCGGCAAAGGGCGCTACCCAGCCCGCGATATTAGGCGCAATGCCGCCGGTTACAATCAGCCCAATACCCCCTTTTGCGCGAGCTGCGTAAAAGGCGGCGAGTTTTTCAAAACCGCCTTTTTCTTCTTCTAGCCCTAAATGCATAGAGCCCATAAGCGTTCGGTTTTTTAAAGTAGTGAAGCCTAGGTCGATAGGCTTAAGAAGGTGTGGAAAAGCGGAATCGCTCATAAACAAGACTCGTTTGTTGCGTATAAACTAGTCTATCTTTTACGCAACAAACGAACAAATGGCTTTCATTCGGGCGCTAATCCATCAACCCTAGGAGTTCTGGTAAGGCAAGCGAGATTTGTGGGATAAAGGTCACCAGCATTAACCCTACTAACATGGTGATAAAAAGCGGTAGCAGCGGTTTAATAACCGTCTGAATTTTAATTTTGGCAACCGAGCAGCCAACAAAAAGCACTGAGCCAACAGGAGGCGTGCACAGACCAATACATAAATTAAGTATCATCATAATACCAAAATGCACTGGATCCATGCCTGTCGCCACTACAACCGGTAAAAATATAGGGGTGAAAATAAGCACCGCTGGCGTCATATCCATGAAAATACCCACGCAGAGTAAAATCACATTAATAATTAACAGGATAACGATGGGATTATCGCTTATTGCAAGTAACACCGTGGTAATGGTTTGCGGAATATTTTCAAACGCCATTACCCAACTTAAGCCTATGGAGGTGGCAACTAAGAACAGCACAATACAGGTCGTTTTAATCGTATCCAGCAACAGGGGCTTAATATGACTAAAGGCAACCTCTCTGTAGGCGGCGGCTAGGCATGCCGCATAAAGCACGGCGATGGCAGACGCTTCGGTTGCGGTAAAGAGGCCATTTACAATCCCGCCAATCACTACTACCAGCATGAGTAGGCTTGGGAGTGCAGCTACCAAGGTTCTTGCAACCTCGGAAAAGCTTGCTTTATCACCGCGAGGATATCCACGCTTTTTAGCCATCACGCCGGCGGTAAGCATAAGCAATGCGCCAATCAGCAGTCCCGGTAAATAACCCGCCATGAAAAGGGCTGCAATTGAGACACCGCCGCTAGCAAGGGAGAATACAATCAGGGTGTTACTAGGCGGTATAATTAATCCCGTTGTGGCTGAACTGATATTTACCGCGGCCGAATATGATTTATCGTAACCCTCTTTTTCCATCCGAGGACCCATGGCGCCGCCAATGGCTGATGCTGAGGCAACGGCAGAGCCTGAAATTGCGCCAAACAGCATATTGGCAACAATGTTTACAAAGGCAAGGCCGCCTGGCAAAGCCCCGACCAAGGCTCTTGCAAAATCAATCAAACGCCGGGCAATGCCTCCTGAATTCATTAGTTGTCCGGCAAGAATAAAAAAGGGTATAGCAAGCAAGGTAAAACTATCTAACCCGGTTGCCATTCGCTGCGCCATGGTGGTGAAACTTGCCATTGCTGGCACGCTTACTAAAAGCGTCAGAGTGGCGGCAATGGCGATACTAAAAGCAATGGGTAAACCAATACCCAGTAAAATAACAAAGCTTAAAATCAGAACAAGGACTTCAGTGATCGCCATTTTAGTTGTCTCCTTGTGAATTATCTATCATGTGCGCTTTACGAGCTTGCTCAAGCAATTCTTTTGCTTCTATAAAAGCACATATGCAAAAGCCAAGCATGAATACACCACTAACGGGCAGTGCAATGTAGACATATCCCATCGGCACTTGCAGCACAGTGGAGCTTTGTTCTAGGGTAAGTGTAATATCGACCAGCGAAATTCCGCCCACCAGCATCACTGATAGGGCAAACAAGGCAATGAGCACCACCAACAGCCTTTGCAGCTTAACGGCTTTGTTCAAGCTAAGCTTATCCGATAAGAGATCAATCGCTAAGTGAGCGCGCTGCCCCACCACCCATGCTGCACCTAAAAGCGTTAGCCACATGAGTAAAAAGCGCGCAATTTCATCTGTTGCAGTGCTTGGCGCTTGCAATACGTAGCGACTAAAGACCTGCCACAAAACGACTAAGACCAGCACGACGATAGCAACAATCAACACAGGCTCTAAGAGTCGATTTAAAAAGCGATGAAGTTTTAAAGAATACTCATTCTTCATTAGCTTTCTCCTGAATACGCTGAATATAGCTATATACATCCGGTTCTTTTTGATATTCGTCGAGCAAATTAACGACGGCATCGGCGAAGGGTTTTTTATCTGGATAAATCACTTCTACGCCCGCTTGAATGACCGCTTCAAGCGCTTCTTTTTCCGATGTGGCCCACAGTTTCCTTTGATGTACGGCGGAGGCGTCGGCCGCTTGTTGCAGCCATTGTTGCTGTTGACTAGAGAGGCTGTTCCACAAATGCGTAGAAATCATTAATACGTCGGGCACAGATGTGTGCTCATTCAAAGAATAATATTTCGCTACCTCATAGTGACGCGAAAAGTAAAAACTAGGAGGGTTGTTTTCGGCGCCATCTACCACGCCCTGTTGCAATGCGGTATATAGCTCGCCCCAAGCGATAGGGGTTGGTGAGCCGCCCATCGCATTTACCATCGCCATGGCCGTTACGCTTGGCTGAACGCGGATTTTTAAGCCTTTTAAGTCTTCAGGCGAATGAATTTGTCTGCCGGTAGCGTAGTAGCTGCGGCTTCCTGCATCGTAAAAAGTTAACCCACGCAGCCAAAACTGCTCACTTTCTTTCAGCAAATCTCGGCCTATTTCGCTATCCATCACTCTGTGAGCATGGGCTTTGCTTTCAAAAATATAGGGCAGACTGACCACTTTCACGTTTGGCGCAAAGTTTTCCAGCACCGCCGCAGAGACCTTTGTCATGCCAACGCTGCCAATCTGCAGTAATTCAAGCGTTTGACGTTCGGTGCCTAATTGTTGATTGGGATAGATGGTGATGCTCATGTCGCCACTGGACAAGCGATTGAGTTCATCGGCCATATATTCCATACCCAAATGAACAGGATGCTGTGTGTCCAGGCCATGCCCAAGTTTGATGTTAACCTGTTGGGAAGGGCTATAAGTTGCCATGTCAGAGCAAGCGCTTAGTGTAATAAGCGTACTCAAAAAAAGCATAGACCTTATTCGTTTGATAGGTGATTTCATTAGTGCTTTACCTCACTTAAAAAGTCCGTCAACGCACTTTCGATATTGGGAGATGATGTGAATCGCTCATAGCAGTCTAGCAGCGTTGCTAAAAGTTGAGAATAAAAGGCTGGGTCTTGCTTAAATTCACTGCCGAAAACCGCTTCAAAGTTAATCATTCTTTCGATATAGCTTTGTGTATCTTCTCGATGATGCCGATGCGCTTTAGCGAGGGCTGCTAAATCATCGGCGAAGGGATCTTGAACGGTAATTTCTTGTCCATCAAAGCCAATGCCCGACACGTACTGCATCCACGCCGCGATCACTAAGCAAATACCACGAACTTCTTGCTCATTGATGAGCCGCCAATGCAAAGGGGCAAGTAAGCGCTGCGGGAGCTTTTGGCTTCCATCCATTGCGATTTGATAACAGCGATGATGTAAGTGCTCGTTGCTAAAACGAGTAAGTAATTCATGACAATAGTGTTGTGCATCTATCCCATCGGGCACCTTGACAGTAGGTAGAAGCTCCTCTTGCATAATGTAGCGTATAAAATTCGAGAGTGCAGGTACCTTCATCACATCAGCAACAAAGGTTTTACCTGCCAAGTATCCCAAATACGCAATGCTGGAATGAGCTCCATTAAGCAGCCGAAGCTTCATCGTTTCAAAGGCTTGCACATCCGCCTGAGTTTTCGCAAAGATGGCACCGGCGCTGTCCCACGCGGGGCGTCCTTGAGCAAAATTGTCTTCGATTACCCACTGGCTGAAGGCTTCGGTTGTGACGAGTCCATAATCGCGATAGCCAAGCTCTTCACTAAGCTTGTTGATAAGTGCTTTGGTGGTTGCTGGCACAATTCTGTCTACCATAGTGCAAGGAAAGCAATAGTGATTTTCAATGGTTTGCGCAAGCGCCTCATCGAGCTGTTCAGCGAATCTTATGATGCTGCCTTTTAAGCGAAGCCCATTCTCAGGCAGATTGTCACAGCTTATGATAGTTAGGGGCTTTCGCTTATTTTCGATGCGCTGTTTTAATGCACTCACAATCAAACCAATTGCGCTTTTTGGTGCCGATACATTCGCTAAATCATGCTTGATATCAGCATGTGATAAGTCTAAATGGCCGCTCGCCGGGTCAAGGCAATAGCCTTTTTCGGTGATGGTCAGGCTAACAATCTGGGTCTGGGGTGAAGCAATTTTATTGACCACCGCGCTTGGCGAATCTGGTGCAACTAAGACTTCATCAATGACAGATATAATGTGTGAATGTTTGCCATTTTTATGTTCTGGCGATTGCTCTATCACGGTGTATAGTCCGTCTTGAGGCGCAAGCTGATCGAAAACGGCAGCGCTTCGCATACTCACGCCGATTATGCGCCAGTCGCTACCGGCTAACTCATTGGCGCGCTGTGTATATACCGCTTGATGTGCGCGATGAAAAGCGCCAATGCCAAGATGAACGATATACTGGGTATTTTCGCTTCTAGCAGGTCGAGTGATTACTGATAAGTTGGGCCTTAATTTACGTTCTGAATCATGCTCTAATAAACCATGCTCTAAATATGAAAGACTGAGACGCTCATTCATAGTTTGTATGCTTTTTTGGCGAGCGAGTAGCTTAGCGCAACAGCAAGTTCGAGCGCTTCATCTTCATCCATTCTGTGTTCCACTACCAACTGTGAAAGGAAGTTACAATCCATTCGTCTTGCGACGTCGTGGCGCGCGGGTATGGATAGAAAGGCTCGCGTATCATCATTGAAGCCAACAGTATTGTAAAACCCAGCCGTTTCAGTGACTTGTTGACGGAAACGACGCATTCCCTCCGGGCTGTCGTGGAACCACCAGGCTGGTCCAAGCTTAAGCGCAGGATAATGTCCTGCAAGCGGTGCGAGCTCTCGGCTGTAGGTGGTTTCATCGAGCGTAAACAAAATGATACTCAAATCAGGGTGATTGCCATATTTTGCTAGTAAAGGACGCAAGGCTTCCACGTACTCTGTGCGCATGGGAATGTCGGCACCTTTATCACGTCCAAATTGTTTAAATAAATACGGATTGTGATTTCGGTAGGAGCCAGGATGAATCTGCATGACTAAGCCATCTTCAATACTCATCTTGGCCATTTCAGTTAGCATTTGTGCACGAAATAGTTCCGCATCTTGAACGGTATGCGAGCCGCTGCGGACTTTTTGATACAGCGTTTCACACGCTTGTGCACTTAAATCGGCAGTAGCGGGGCTTGGATGACCATGATCGCTAGATGTTACGCCAGTACTTTTGAAAAAGGCTCGCCTAGCAAACAGAGCTGACAGATAAGTTGAGAAACTATCGCAAGACTCACCGCTTAGTTCAGCGAGTTCATTAATGTTATCGTTAAAACCTTCGAAGTCAGGGTCTACGACAGGATCGGGTCGAAAGGCTGAAATGACCTTACCGTCCCAATCGGACTGTAAAATTTTTCGATGGTGTCGCAAATCATCAAGGGGGGATTCGGTGGTAGAAATGACTTCAATATTGTACTGCTCAAATAGCGCTCGGGGCTTAAATGCATCTTGGCGAAGCTGTTCATTGATATGGTCAAAGTAATGATCTGCAGTCGAACTTTCAAGGCGCTGCTCTAATTTGAATACCTTGGCAAAGACATAGTCGAGCCACATGCGCGAGGGTGTGCCGTGAAACAGATGATAGTTTGAGGCAAAGCGTTTCCAAACCTTGCGAGGGTCTTGTTCGTAAGGGCTGCCGTCAGTTGAGGGTAAGCCAAGATCTTGCATGCTTATGCCTTGGCTATAAAGCATCCGCAAAACGTAGTGATCCGGTAATAAAAGAAGAGAAGTCGCATCATTAAAGTTGTGATTATCAGCAAACCAGCTTGGGTCAGTGTGACCATGAGGGCTTATAATTGGTAAGGATTTCACTTCATTGTAGAGTCGTCGGCATAGCGCTCTACTGCTGGCATCGGCAGGAAATAATCTGTCTTCGTTAAGCACAAGTGCCTTGCCCATTATTATTTATTCCGTAATCTAAAAGGATGTTATACATGACTGAGCAGATTTGTAAAAGATGTTAAAATTGGTCATGCCGCTTGACCATAAGTGTAAACACTGTGCTAGAGTATTGTCAATCACAAAGCATGGGCGCATCATGCACCCATCAAGCCTCTTATAAGGAAAACGCTAGATGAAACTAGCTGCAATTGGCGAATGCATGCTTGAGCTTTCAGGCAAGGTTAGTGGCAATGCGACCAACACGGCTCCCATGAGTATGTCTTTTGGCGGCGATACATTAAATACATTGGTTTACGCCGCTCGCTTAGGTATTGATAGCTATTTTTTTTCTGCGCTAGGTACAGATGCCTACAGTGACTGGCTATTAGCGCGCTGGAAAGATGAAGGGGTGAATACACAATTTGTACATCGTATTGCCAACAAGCTGCCCGGCATGTATGCAATTGAACTTGATGAGCGTGGCGAGCGAAGTTTTTATTATTGGCGAAAAGACAGCGCAGCAAGTGCTTACGTGTCAGAACTGGGTGAACAGCGTTTGTTTTCTCAACTTTTGCAGATGGACGTTATTTATCTTTCGGGCATTAGTTTGGGTATTTTGGATAAGCCGCAGCGAGAGACCTTATTGCAAATCATTGCGAAGCTAAAAGCGGCGGGTAAATGCATTGCCTTTGATGGAAACTATCGGCCAAGAAATTGGTCTTCCAAGGAAGAGGCGCAGACATACATATCTAAAATGCTGAACCTTAGCGATTGGTATTTGCCTACCCTTGATGATGAACAACTGCTGTTTGACTGTGATACCAAAGACGACGTTTGTCGCTTGCATGCGCACCACAAGATATCGACGCTGGTGGTGAAAGATGGTGAAAACGGATGCTATATCTATGAACAATCGTCCAGTCAGCGCGCTGACCCAATTCACGTACCTATTCCAAACAAAGTCACTCCTGTTGATACTACCGCAGCAGGTGATAGCTTTAATGCAGGCTTTATTGCGGCTCTCATGCAACAGCAAAGCGCGCAAGAAGCCGCTTTGTCGGGACACATAGTTGCAGCGAGAGTTATTCAGCATCGTGGCGCAATAATTCCTAGATAGTTGTTCAATTAATGTGACTACTATATAGTGCAATGACCGTTTGTAATTTGCATTAATAGCAAAACTTGGAACACTAGTTCACTACCCATGGCGCTTGTCACTCGCAGTATCATGGCGCTTTTATCTAGCTTGCCTGATATTATTAAATATTGGTCTTTTCAAAATAGAGACTTACGGTCTTCTATTGGCATGGCGTTTTTAATCAGCACGCTCGTATTTACTGGTGCAAGAGCCTTCGCTTATCAAATTGTGCCTGCAAGACAGTTTACCGTCGAAGATGGTTTATCTCAGATATCGGTGCGCAGTATTGCGCAAGACCAATTAGGCTATTTATGGTTGGGTACACAAACTGGGGTTGACCGCTTCGATGGGCAGAAGTTCGTCAATTTTGCCCAGTCATATAATCCAACAAATGGCTTCTCATCGACTTTCATTTTTGACATGAAGATACATCCACAGTCGGGTGACTTGTGGATAGCAAATATGATTGGACTTGACGTGGTGGATGCTAAAAATGGTCAAGTCTCCTCCTATCAACTGAGGGCTGAGCAGCAAGGCGATATTGCCCAAAGCATTTTTTTCGATGTGAATGGTGATGTGTGGGTGGGCAGTTCAAAAGCCCTATATGTAAAACGCGGTGCAAAGGACTTTGTCGCGGTTTCGGGTACACAAGGGTTTGTTCAGGACATTGGTTCAACAGAGGATGGGCATCTAGTTATTGCTACAGATAGTGGCATTTTATTTGTTGATGCGCTCGCTGGCACCATAACTCAGCGTCTGTTGATTGACCGTAACGTCACAAGTGTATTCGTGGATAATGCCAATAAGCTGCGAGTTGGAACCTTTGCGGGCGATTTAATGACCTTTGACATGAGCAACTGGCAACAGTCTGATGAACCAAGGCTATTGGATACACAACAGGTTTCTTCCTCCAGCATCAACGATATTATTCAAACCGAAGATGACGCGATATGGTTAGGCACAAATGAAGGAATATTTATTGTTCCAAACCCTGAACAATCTAATTTGATAAAATACAATCATAATGGGCAGGGTTCTCAGCTGCCTTCTGAGAATTATGTGTATAGCTTGTATGAGACGATAAATGGTGAAATCGTTTATGGCACCTTAGACGATGGCTTTTTTGTTGTTTCTCCCAAAACGGTGCTATTTCGATCTCAGTCTTACGAAGCTGGTAAGTCTGCTAAATCTGTTCACAAAAACAACAACAACCTTTTGTTAGTAACAGATGAAGGCTTGTCTACCTTGAACATGCAACTTGAGCCTCTTCGAACCTATCATGTTCAAAAAGATGGGGTAACAATTGATACTACCAATTCCTTGTTCAATGCATTTGAATCAAAACAGTCGGGCGATGTATGGTTGGGAACCCGCTTTGGATTAGGGAAATTGATTGACGCAGATTACATCGATATTGTCGCGTTTGCCGATACACTGATTTATTCAGTCAGTGAAACCCAAGACGGCTTGATACTATTAGGCACCGCTGGAAAAGGCCTAATTCTGTGGGATCCTCAATCCTCAGAAGTGATACATACTTGGCCGTTTGAAATGGCCACTGGCTTCTACCTTGCTAACGATTATATTTTTGTGAGCACCCTCAGAGGTCTTCATTTGATTGATCCCAAAACCTTGGCGTTTCGGTCATTCTTCAATGAGGCTAACAATTCCGCGAGTTTGAGTTTTGATGTCGTGACATGGGTATCAAAACATTCAAGCAACTCATATTTTGTTGGGACACAAGGAGCAGGTCTGAGCATTTTATATTTGGATGATTGGGATAGTCAGCCACGTTTTGAGCGGCTTTTCGCAGATACGGCGTTTGGACAGGTATCTATTGGCGCAGTAGTGGAAGACGCGAAGCAAAACTACTGGGTAAGCACTGAAGACGGCATTGTGCACATTGACAACACAATGACGAAATTGGATATGTTTGATGCTTACGATGGAGCTAATATAACGGGTTATTATGTGGGCGCGGCGGCTCGTTTAGACGATGGTCGCATTGTGTTTGCTGGAGGAGAGCAACTGACCTACTTTTATCCTGAAGATGTGCAAAAACTGGCGCAGATGCCATCATTAGCCTTCTCTCAAATCGATATTATCAATCGCGAAGAAGTGATATCTAAAGGTCAGAAAGCGATGCCGCTTTCGCTTTTAGCAAGTGAACAAATCAAGCAAGTGTCGCTGGGTGCTGATGACATCATGATCAGGATAGAGCTATCAGCGCTTGAGTTTGCCAGTCCTGAAAAAATTCGTTTTAGCTTTCGTCTCATTGGGTTTGACGAGCGCTGGCAAGACCTGGAAAGAGGGGAGAATGCTCTAGTTTTTACCAACCTAGATCCCGGGAGGTATACATTGCACGTCAGGTCTACAGATCGTTATGGGCAGTGGAACGAAGAATTTAAAGCACTTCAAATCCTTGTCCAAGCGCCATGGTGGCAAACGCCGATTGCTATTTCTGTTTGGCTCGTAGCCTTGCTATTGATTGCCTACGCAAGCTATAAATGGCGAACCTACAAGCTTGTAAAAAATGCCTATCGCTTAGAGCAAACCATCGAATTACGCACCCAAGCACTTGAACAGGCAAACAAAAAGTTAGAGCGACTATCCACTCAAGACCCGCTTACGCTCACCTACAACAGACGTGGGTTCTACCAAGTTGCCGAGCGTAGCTTCGCTGAATTTCAACGCGAACAGCACCTCTTTTCTATCATCATGCTAGACATCGATTTATTTAAATCCCTCAATGATAGCTATGGACATGAAGTAGGAGATAAAGTCTTAGTGGCAATCGCTGAAGACTTGCGTCTGGCTGTGAGGACGCAGGATGTCATCGCTCGATGGGGCGGGGAAGAGTTTTTGGTATTGCTTCCACACACGGATAAAGCCGAGGCGGTGTTAGTGGCCGAGAAGCTAAGAGCAATGATTGATAGTAATTCTTACATCGTTAATAACATCACTATTAACCTCACGATCACCTGCGGTGTAGCATGTGTGGATGAGAAAAAGTCGATTGATGCGACGATCCGTCAAGCTGACACCCTACTGTACCAAGGCAAAGAAAACGGCAGAAATTGCGTGGTCTCTAAGTTAAGTAAATTGCATGACGCTTAACTTTCATTACTTGGTTTGCCAATAGTCGCTAATATCCCGCCATCTACGTATACCACTTGGCCATTCACAAAGTCAGAGCCCGCAGATGCAAGAAACACTGCTGTGCCGCGCAGCTCATCTGGATTGCCCCAGCGTCCGGCAGGCGTGCGATTGATTATAAACTCGTTGAATGGATGGCCATCTACTCTGATAGGAGCTGTGATATCGGTAGCAAAATAGCCCGGTCCAATACCGTTCACTTGAATGCCATCTCTTGCCCATTCGGTCGCCATATTGCGGGTAAGCATTTTTAAACCGCCCTTAGCGGCCGCATATGCACCAACGCCATCTCTGCCTAGTTCACTCATCATTGAACAAATATTAATAATTTTCCCGCTGCCTTGCGCTCGCATGTGTTTAACAACCGCTTGGGCAACCGCGAAGGGTGCGGTTAAATCCGTTTCCACGATGTTTTGGAAGTCACTAATTGCCATGCTTGCAAGCGGTTCGCGCTGAATGATGCCCGCATTGTTTACCAAAATATGAATGCCGTTATGCTCTTTTGCACATTCGTCAATATTTGAGGCGAGCGTTGCATAATCGGTAACATCAAAAATTTTCATGTAAGCATCAATGCCTTGTGCCCGCAATTGTTCGCACACAGGCGCAACCGATGATGCTTTGCGACCATTTAGTATCACTTTTGCACCCGCCTCACCTAAGCCGCTAGCCATAGCAAGGCCAAGACCTTTGTAACCACCCGTTACTAAGGCGGTTTTACCACTTAAATCAAATAATGCTGCTGACATTTCTATCCCTATTTAAAGTTGTCTAAATCAATTGCGTCCATATCATCAAAGGCTTGGTTTTCGCCTGCCATTGCCCAAATGAAGCCATAATTTTTAGTGCCCGCGCCGCTATGAATAGACCAGCTTGGAGATAAGACTGCCTGATGATTTTTCACTACAATATGGCGAGTTTCGTGAGGTTCACCCATAAGGTGCATGACCCTGTCTTGCTCACCTAAGTTAAAGTAAAAATAGACCTCCATTCTCCTATCATGAGTGTGTGCGGGGAATGTGTTCCAAACACTACCTGTATCAAGCAAGGTTAGACCCATAACGAGTTGACAACTGCGCACGCCATTTTCATGGATATACTGATAAATTGTGCGTTTATTGCTTGTTTCTAAGCTACCCAGATGTATCGGGTTGGCGTCGCTTTGCATACTTTTGGTGGTAAGATATTCAGTATGAGCGGGTGTAGATACTAAGTAAAAGAGCGCAGGGGCGCTGGCGTCCACGCTTGAAAACTCCGGATCGGCTTCGCCTCGCCCTACATACAGGCACTCTAGCTTGCTGAGTGCGTATTCGGTGTCACCTACTTTTACATGTCCATCACCCCCAACGTTTATGATCCCTAGTTCACGACGCTGTAAAAATGAGCTTGCTCTTAATGCATCACCTGCTGATATTTTTAGTGAACCTTTAACGGGCATCGCGCCGCCGGTAATAACACGATCGATTTGGGAATAGACCAAGTTAATCTGATCAGCCTGCATTAAGGTTTCGATGAGATATTCGTCGCGCAGGCGAGCGGTATCGTAGTGTTTTGCGTCTTTAGGATTGCTGGAATGTCGTATTTGCATGCGGTAAACCTCAATAGTGAGTTATGTCCTTTACAGACATAAGGGGTCAATGTGCTCTATCGCCATCCATTGGCGGGTATAACTATAGCGAGTCTATTGCTTCTAATGAAGCGCTTTTAAATGAGTCGTCGCATTCATATTCGCGGCCGGCACATTCACATAGACACCTTTAATATTTTGTGTTCTGAACTCGATGATACTGGGCTTGTCACCGGCAATAAACTCTATTGCCGCATAGCCGCTGCCCATTTCTATGGTGCTACTTTTGTAGGGCGTACCATAGTTTTCTAACAGCTTACCTTCATCACCAATATTAAAGAATTTGACGCGTTCTTGGTAACTGAGTACGCGATTATTGTCTTTGTCGAGCGCTTGGGCTTCAATTAAATAGCGATTACCTGCTATGAGTTTTGCGGTAAGTTGAATGTGGTGATATTTACCATGTTTGCCGACTAAGTAGGTAATATCCCGATTGTCTTGTGTCACTGCTTCATTGCCATTAAATCCAATGACCTCAACACGGTTACTGCCATTTTTGAAGGGTACTTTCCAAACTAACCCGCCAGCGGGTATCACACCAGCTTGCTTCGTCTTTTTGCCAAGTGATTCGCCGTCCAAAAATAGCTCTGCGTGCTCAGTGTTGCAATATACCGTGATATCACGCCCTTGTGCCGGACCGTTTCTATGTGTCCAAGTGTCCGATTCGATCCAGCAAAATGGGGTTTTGCTCCAGTAGCTGGCAAAGACATAATAGGCGTCTTTTTTCTTACCTTCTCTGTCTACTAAGCCTTTTTGATTCATATAAGGAAGAGGGTTTTCAGGCCTTAGGGGCGTTCCGAAATCCTTAAACGCCCACTGAGCGTTACCCGCAAAGTCCTCCAGGTTTTCTGAAACATTAAGATGCCAATCAAATAAGTCTACGATATAGCTTTCGTTCCAATCACTGTCTTTCGCAACGCTTCTGACGACTGCTTGATTTACTGCTTCTTCCACTGATACTTGCGCACCCCTGAGACCTTCTGAGCTTACAGGCGATTCGGTATGTCGACCAACATGACTTGAGCCACCGTATTCCATATGTAAAAAAGCCGGATAGTCTTTCATTGCCTTTTTCAAAGCCTCTTCGTATTGGTTATAAGAGCCGCCATACCATCCGGCCCAAATACTGGGTGAAAACGCATCTACGATGTCCCATCCAGGGTAGTATTTGCGAAGGGTGGTTAAGCGATAAGGATCCAGTGCCTTTGTCATGTCGTTTAGCTTGCTTAAATATGGGTTAATGACTTCTTCACGTCCGCCACCCTCAAAGTCTTCTTCCCAGTACATTTCATTTCCAAGTGACCAAAAAATAATGCTGGGGTGATTGTAGTTTTGATTGATCATAGCTTGCAAAGCGTGTTCAGTATTACGTTCCCATTCGTCACCACCTTTACCGCCTCGACACCAAGGAAGTTCGTCCCAAATCAGCAAGCCGAGTTCGTCAGCTGCTTTATAAACTTCTGGGTCTTGTGGATAGTGTCCCAAGCGTACAAAATTGGCCCCCATTTCTTTGATCATCTGCATGTCAATTCGATGCTGCTCGTTAGGTAGGGCTGCCCCATAACCAGCATGCTCTTCATGGCGATGAGTACCACGAATAAGCAAGCGCTCACCGTTTAAGAAAAAACCTTTGTGCGGGCGCATTTCAAACCATCGGTAGCCATAATGGGTGCTATCACGGTGGATATCATCGTCGTTAATACCTACATTAGCATGAAGATGGTAAAGCACGGGAGAATCGGGAGACCACAATTGTGGCGATGCTATCTCTGGTAGGCTTGCTTCTATCACGTTTTGGCCTGATGCCAATGAAATAGTCTGTGTACTTGTAGCGACCACATTATCATTTGTGTCTTTAAGCAAAAGCTCAATGCGAGCATTGTCTAGTTTCATATTTGATATGATGGTCAGTTGCGCGTGCGTGCTCGCTTTTTCAGCGCTGACAGAAGGGGTACTCACAGCAATTCGCTGAATATAAGTCATGGGCACATGTTCTAGCCACACATCGCGAGTGATGCCGCCAAACAGGAAGAAGTCAGATTTTTGAGAGGGGATAAGATTTGGATTGTAGCGATTTGATACGCGCACAGTCAGCACGTTGTTATCGCCGCTATTCACGTACTGCGTAATATCAAATCTGAACCCTAAATATCCGCCAATATGCTCACCTACGAAAACATCATTTA
This sequence comes from Ningiella algicola, assembly GCF_028401415.2. Lineage (NCBI taxonomy): Bacteria > Pseudomonadati > Pseudomonadota > Gammaproteobacteria > Alteromonadales > Alteromonadaceae > Ningiella > Ningiella algicola. The sequence goes on from NZ_CP171821.2 coordinate 3,197,844, forward strand.
CAAACACCTGCGTTTCGTAGTTTGCTCCCTCAAAATACAAGATGGTTCGCCCGTTTGCGTTGATTTCGTCAGGACGAATGCTTCGCTCGTACCAACTGGTGCTTCGACGATAGCCCGGCACGGCATCAACGGTATCCGTAGCGTTCCAGGTGTGCGGTAAATCGACAGCTTGCCATGGTGAAGCGCTCGGCATTGAGCGTAACTCTTCGATGGTGCTTATATTGTCTTCTAGATAGCGCCAAGATGCATTTATATTACGGAGCTGCGTTTTCACGCCCTCGGCACTGTGATGCTCGCCGTAGCTTGAAATGCTAAAGCAACTCAGCCCGACTAGCAGCGCTATAATATTGCACCAATGTTCAAAGCGCCTAAATGGCTTAATAAGTCTGCTCATAATTGTTTCCTGAGGCGAATGAAAGTGGGAAAGATTTTCGGTAATATGGCATTACCAATTTAACGATTTTGCGGTTTAAAGCATTAAATAGCAAGTGTTGTGCTTAACAAAATATCAACATCGTGAAAACATGGAAGCATGAAAGCGAACTCAAATGAAATTCCATCATTATGTTTTATAGAAACAAATAACAATCAAGATATTATAAATCCTTAGTATGTTTGAAAATGCGTTCTCTTATTGTGAATCTCTAATTAAATTGGCTTGACCACTTGACATTATGACCTCAAGTCAAGAAACTATGTAAAAAAGATGTAAACATTTACTTTGCACACGGTAAATGTATCCAGGCACACAAAACGTTTAATCATAAGATCTGGAGAAGATCATGCACACACACCACACACACAACTTGTTTCGCCGTTCTTCACTCGCGATTTTCATCACTAGTGCTTTGCTCGCTACCAACAGCTTTGCGCAGGACGCCGATACTTCGCCCGAGCAGGAAGAAGAAATTGAAGTCATTGAAGTATTAAGCATCGCTGACGCTTACAGAAACGCAATCGCAGAAAAGCGAAATGCAGCGACTATCGTTGATGCATTGTCTTCAGCGGACATGGGCGCACTCCCTGACCTGTCGGTGGCTGAAACCTTAGAGAGAATTACAGGAGTAACCGGAGACCGTTTCAAAGGAAATGCCAGCGAAATCTCCATTCGAGGCCTAGGTCCGTTTTTAGGTTTGTCTACTGTAAATGGTCGGGCGATATCTTCTGGCAGCGGCAACCGTTCTGTGGCATTTAGCCAGTTTCCTTCAGAGCTTGTAAATGGTGTGACCGTGTTCAAGGCGCAAAAAGCAGATTTACTCGAAGGCGGTGTATCAGGCACCATTAACTTAAAAACAATTAAACCTATTGATTATGGTAAAGAGCGATTTCAGGCGGAAATGCGACTCAATTACAATCCCTATCATTCGAAACAAGACGGCGAGGATGGAGTCGGCTATCGGCCTACTATTTCATATACTAATGCGTTCGATTTAGAAGATGGTGGCAAATTTGGTTTTGCCATTGGTTATGCTGGCGCCGATATTTCCTCGCCAGAAGAGAGCTACAACACCAGCTCAACCCTTCGTAACTGTAATTCAGATTTTGGTGCAGACGGCGGCAGCAACTGTAGTTTTAGAGACGCAAACGCCGCAGCTAATGGCGGTGAAGCGGTTGATGGTGATTATTATTTCATTCCGAACGCGTTTTTCTATCGGCAAATGAAGTCTGAAGAAGACCGCGATGCCATGATATTTGCCTTACAATATCAGCCCAATTCTGATCTTGATATCAACATTGACGGACAATGGTCAAGTCGATACTACTTTGAAGACAGACACGACTTGTTGTTTGATGACGGTCGACGTCGTATTGCCAATTGGGAAACAAATGATGAAGGCGCTTTGTTAGCCTATTCCGGCAACTCGCGCATCAGTTCATATGGCGAGTATCGTGTGAGGGATGAAGACTATCGAGGATTAGGTTTAAATGTCGACTGGTCAATAAACGACAGGTTGGGTGCAGAGTTAGATGTTTCATACTCGGGCACTGAGCGCTATCAAACGCGAACATATACGCGTTTTCGCAGCGACCGATTTTACTATGATTGGCAAAATCAGGGCAGTGACAATTTTGGCAATGTGTCGCAGGTTTATTCCGACTTTGACGACCCCAATGGTTCATCGATTGACTGGTTAAGCAACATTCAGGATCTATCATTTTTTGATGCAAACAGTGAAGCAAGAAATTATCGTTTTGATATTGAAGACTCAATTGCAGCCTATCGTGTAGACTTTGATTATTTACTCTACGGTGATCTATTTACCGAAGTGAAGTTTGGTGCCATTCGCTCACTGCGCGCTCATGACAACTTTCAAGAGGAGCGCAGAACGCTTTCGACACCCAGTGCTGAGCGAGACGATAAGCTAGCGGCAGTTGCAGCAAATTGTGGGATGGACTTTGAGCAAAGCGACTACGGGGATGATGCCAATTCACCGGTTAGTCAGTGGGCAACTTACGATACACGCTGTGCCTACGACACCCTAGTAGGAATAAACGATTTGTCGGTTGACCCGCGAGCGCCCTCTGCGGGTGACGTTCGCTTGACTGAAACCCTTACCGCATTTTACGCCATGGTGTTTTTCTCAACTGAAATAGGCGATGTCACCGTTGACGGTAATTTTGGTGTACGCCAAGTCAATACCGACATTGAATCGGTGGGTACCAGAAATTCCTACTCAATACAGACCGACCCAGAAGGCAACGTGATCTTCAACGAGAATTCTGATGCCGAAACGAACATTCTGACCAACGATTTCAGCAACACTCTACCCAGTTTAAATATCAACTTTGGATTGACTGATGACGTACAATTACGCTTTGCTGCATATTCAGCGCTCTCTAGACCAGATATGTGGTATTACGGCTCAGGTCGGCGCATCAATGGCGCTGACTCAAGCGATGAGTTTCAAAGTGTAGAAGAAGCGCTACAAGATAACGTCACCGCACTGGGTAACCCTTTTCTTGAAGCGCTAGAGTCAGACAACTTGGACTTAAGCCTCAATTATTTTATGGGGCAAGATACCTTACTATCTGCCGCCCTATATTATAAATCCTTTAATGCTCGCTTCGACATTCAAAGCGATTTTGAAGATGTCGTGGTTGATGGGCAAACGTTCAATGTTGAAGTTAACGGCCGCCCAACAATTTTAGATGATTCATCTTCCATCAAAGGTATTGAACTGACCGTTCAGCATCGCTTTAGCGAGTTACCGTCTCCGTTCGATGGCTTGGGTGTGGTACTCAACTATAACTATGCCGATTCGGATTTTGAGACTCCTGAAGCAGGCAGTGCAATTAGCGATGACGTGTTGGCAGTTATCCCACCTGCAAACATCGCGGGATTATCGGACACCACATTGAGTAGTCAGTTGTACTGGGAGAATGATGATTTCTCAGCGCGCTTATCGTATAAGTTTCGTTCAGAGTATTTAAAGCCCTTCGGGCCGAACTTGGCGCAAACCAATCGATTTGTTGACGATCAGTCCACGCTAGACTTGGACTTATCATATAACATCACGAAACGCTTAATTACGCGATTTCAGATAATCAATATTACCAATAATCCTTATGTAGAACAGCGCGTGGCTCGCGAGGCGTTTAACCGCATCGAATACTCAGGACCTCGCTTCTTTTTAGGATTAAGATATAGATTATAGCCCTTGCTGAGCGGATGCATTGATCTTATCTTGTGTCCGCTTAGTTAATATTCATAATTTTAGACAGCCTAAATGTCGTCAAGAAGGTATGCCCAGTGATAGAAACCTGGAGATGGTTTGGTCCTAGCGACTCAATAACGCTCAGAAAAATCAAGCAGGCCGGCGCGACCGGGATAGTGACTTCTCTGCACGAAGTCGCTACCGGAGCCGTGTGGGAAAAGCGAGATATTCAAGCTAGAAAAGAAATGATTGAGGCAGAAGGCTTAACCTGGGAAGTGATAGAAAGCATTCCGGTACACAACGATATCAAGACTCGTAGCGGTGACTATCTTCAGTTGATTGAAAATTATAAACTTTCCATAAAAAACGCTGCGCAGTGCGGGGTTTATACGATTTGCTACAATTTTATGCCCGTGGTGGATTGGACGCGCACCAATTTAATGTATCAACTGCCCAATCAGAGTCATGCACTTCGATTTGAAATGACCGATTTTGCGGCTTACGATATTTTTATTCTTAAACGCGATGGCGCCAGAGATTCCTACTCTCCAGCGGTTGTCGCGAAAGCAGAGCTTGCCATCTCGGATATGAGCGACGAGGCGAAGCTTGAACTTGAAAAAAATATTATCGCAGGTTTGCCTGGCGGGGAAGGTTCATACACGCGTGACACTATCCGCGAGGCTATTGAAGAATTTATTGTCCTGGGTACCGAAGGATTCAGAGAAAACTTATTTGCTTTTTTACGCGAGATAATTCCTGTTGCCCAGACGCACGGCGCGAAAATGTGTATCCATCCGGATGATCCCCCCTTTTCCTTATTTGGCTTACCCCGAGTGGTTTCCACCGCTGATGACGCCAGAAAGCTGTTAAACGCAGCACCGAGTCCTGCTAATGGTCTAACTATGTGCGCAGGCTCTTATGGTGCGAGAGGCGATAACGACTTGGTGGAAATGGTGAAAGAATTTGCCGAGCGCGTTTACTTTGTTCATTTAAGAAATGTCACACGCGAAGATGATGGCAGTTTTTATGAATCGGATCATCTGGATGGTGACAACGATATGGTGGGATTGGTGCATGCGCTGTTAAGCGAAGAGCAACGTCGCAAAGCACAAGGACAGTCTTTAAGCTTGTGCGCTATACCGATGCGCCCTGATCATGGACATCTTTTGGAGGATGAGCTTAATCAACCTAATGTAAAGCCTGGTTACGGCTACATGGGACGTCTTAAAGGCCTTGCAGAATTGAGAGGTGTAATGCACGCGGTGTCGAATTTCATGCGACGTTAATCCTATCGTTTTTTAATATTCCAGCGTCTACATTAATTCGTTGGCGCTTTGCGATATTTTCCGAAAGGTTTGTAGTTCCTGCTCCTTGCCATTAGACTTGATGAATGTATTTTTGCCTGTCCTTAGTGACCTTATTGAGTAAAGCCTCCGAATGAAGTCCTTGCAGTTAGAAGTTGTTAAAAACGATCGGCTTTATATGAAAGTCGCTGAACAATTGCGCAAACTCATTGAAAATGAGGTCATCAAGCCTGGAGAGCGTTTTCCATCTGAGCGAGAGCTTGCTGAGCAGTTAGGTGTGAGTCGACCGACGGTTAGGGAGGCGATGATTGCGCTGGAGTTAAGCGGTATTATCGAAATTCGTTCTGGTTCTGGCATTTATGCATCTAAGGCTAAGCCTAACAAAAAACTAGCGCTAGATGACAGTGGTATTGGTCCTTTTGAAATTCTAGAAATCAGACTAATTGTTGAGTCTGAAGCCTGTGCGCTTGCTGCTTCACGCATTACCAACAAAGAACTGGATTTGCTTCGCCAAGCCGTCAAGGATATGGAAGAAGAAGAAAAGCTTGCCGATGCCTCCGAAAAAGCAGATCAAGCCTTTCATGAGATCATTGCGCGCTCTTGCCAGAACAGTGCAATCGAGTCTGTTATTTCATGGTTATGGACTTTGCGCAATGAATCAGTGCTCAGCACAAGCTTCTTAGAACGGATACGAGGTGAAGGCATTCACCCCTCCATTAGCGAGCATCAAGCGATACTAACCGCGCTCGAAAAACGCGATCCAATGGCTGCACGCGAAGCGATGCGACGGCATATTGAGTCTGCAACTGAAAACGCAGCCAAACATTTTCAAAAGTAGCATCACTGGGTTGTTCTTCACTCACTAAAAAGGAAAACCATGGACTTCACCCATGCAAAAGCACCGGCCTCAAAGAAAATTGCCTTAGTGGCGCATGATCACATGAAGCCAATTTTGAGCGAGTGGTGCGAAAAACACAGCGAAAAGCTAAAACTGCAGCATCTATTTGCGACTGGCACCACTGCCTCAAAGCTTTCAAACGACACGGGTTTAGCGGTATCTCCTTTATTAAGCGGCCCCTTGGGTGGCGACCAGCAAATTGGTGCGCGCATTGCGGAGCAAACGCTCGACATGCTGATATTCTTCTGGGATCCGCTGGCGTCAATGCCTCATGATCCCGACGTAAAAGCACTGCTGCGAATTGCCGCGGTGTGGAATATTCCAGTTGCGTGTAATCCAAGCAGTGCGGATTATCTGCTTAGTTCTCCTATGTTAGATCAAGCATACGATTATCGTGTGCCCGATTATAATGCTTATCAAAAATCACGAGTTTGAGTGTTTCGATAAAAGCCGTTTGTATCGGATTTACTCGGGTTATCTAAAACGCGAGATACATTTCGCTTAATACATCACAAAAATAAATGCATTACATATGAAAGCATAATTATTTTTATCCTGTCTCTATCCTTACTATTGTTTCAAGCCAAGGCGCAAATCACGACATTTGCATCAACAAATTTAAGTAAGACAGGGGTAACACATTATGAATTTTCACCTTTTAAGCACCGACGTTTTCACTAACAGCGCAGTAAAAATGGTCACGAGTATCGTCGCAGCGCTCACGCTTTTTGCCATTATTGCCGGACAATCTGCTCACGCAGCCAGTGCCGATTTTGACCGTTCGCTATCGCTTGTTACTCACTTAGAACAAAGCTACATGGATGCCAAGGCACAAATGGACCTTATTGATGAAGGATTTCGTCAGGGCAGGTATTCTGATGAAGAGCTTTTCGTGGCGACTGTGATGTACTTTAATATAGAAACTGCCTTAGTTGAGGCACGCTCTCACTTATTACTTGTCATTGCTAAGGAGCAACAAAATAAGCAAAAGCTAGCCTTTGTAAATCGCTGAGATCCTTAGATGATGTCTTGTCGTGCATGTTGTAAGCGCAAGTTTTTGGGATAAATCGTAGCGCTGATTTGTAGCCCCTGTTGAGTGAAGTCAATGCACTGTGTTACGTCGGATTATTTTACAACCCCAGCATCTTTTTTCAGATTCAATTGCTTTTTTAAAGGAGATTCAAAGACTTAAATTGGGATATGCTTTATGCATTGTCTAATGCACGTACTCGTACACAGATAAAAAGCTGTACCTGAGTACGCTCACTCGCTTTTAGATAATGGGATTAGCACAATGAAAACTAAATTTTTTATGAGGCTTTTTTGAGGGCTGACGCTTCTGGTAAGCGGCGCATCGCAGGCAAGCATTATTCAGTTGGACTTTGAGGGTTTAGATAACCTGGAAACAATTGGAGGTTTTTATAACGGTGGCACTTCAGGAAACGGTAACTCGGGTACAAATTTTGGTATTGAGTTTAATGCCGATACACTGGCAATCATTGATTCCGATGCTGGTGGTACAGGGAACTTCGGCGGAGAACCATCGCCCGATACCGTAATGTTTTTTCTGACAGGCTCAGCATCTATCATGAACGTAGCCGCTGGCTTTGAAACGGGCTTTTCATTTTTTTACAGCGCCATCAATAATTCTGGAAACGTAAGCGTTTATGACGGACTAGATGGAACAGGCACTGAGCTTGCAACTTTGTTCATTCCAACGACACCCTCAGATGGTGGTGATCCGTCAGGTGCATTTAGCCCATTTTTTGATATTGGTGTAGCCTTTGCGGGAACGGCACGATCGGTCGTCTTTTATGGTGTTGCCGATCAAATTGCGTTTGATAACATCACTTTCGGTTCCGACACTCCTATACTTGAAACGCCCACACCCAGCACATTAGCTATCGTTTTATTAGCTGCAACAGGTTTGATAATCGGTCGACGTAAATCAGGCACGAAACTGAAGTAGCAGTGCACAATGAAAGTGCTGCGCTCGGTGTTTTTTTTCATACTGAGCGTAGCGTTTTTTACTACACAAAATGATAAAAAAGAATACTAGCCAAAGTGATTTAGTTCGATTGGCAAGATTCGACGTCTTTGCTCTTGCATACCTTTTGAATAATCTTTTAAAGGTCTTGCAAAAGCAGTCCAAAATACATCATCGCACTTTAAGCACGGCGCATTACCAGTTGAATAACGGTGATTCTCGCCCTAATTCCCATGCTTGCTTTTATTGATCCAATCGTTAACTCAACTATTGCGACTTCCTATAACGCATAGACCTTTGTCGCCACTGGCTTTGCGTATTGCGAATGCTTTCAGCCCTAGATTTCCTACAAAGACCGTAAAATTGGAACAAAATCAGGATTTGAGAGACAAAAACCTGAAAACTTACGTATGAACTAACAATTTACCTTTAAACAAAAATAAAAAAATAAAGACGTTACCATAAACATAATCCACTAATATTTCATTTGACGGACAATATATGCATACAAACATCCTCAAAGCAGGCCTGTCGCTTGCAATCATCGTGAGCCTGATGGCCTGCCAACCGAAGTCTGAGACAGACGAACAATTAGACGCAAGTGATACTACCAAAGAAGAGGCAATTGTAGTGAGCTATCCGGTTACCCCAAAAGGCGATGTGGTTGACACTTATTTTGGTCAACAAGTGTCTGACCCTTATCGTTGGCTAGAGGATGACCGTTCAGCCGAAACCGAAGCTTGGGTTAAGGCACAAAACGAAGTAACACAAGGATACTTAGCTCAAATACCTTATCGCAAAGATATCGAAGCGGTAGTCAAAAATATTATCAACTATGAGCGGGTAACGGCTCCTTTCAAAGAAGGTGATTATACGTACTTTTATAAAAACGATGGATTGCAAAATCAGTCTGTTGTGTATCGTCAAAAAGATGGAGGCGAAGTTGAAGTTTTTATTGATCCCAATACCTTTTCTGAAGACGGGACGGTATCGCTTGCAGGCTTAGAATTTTCTAAAGACGGTAGCCTGGCATCCTACCAGACTTCCACAGGCGGCAGCGACTGGCGCGAGATTTTCGTTATTGACACCAATACGATGGAGCAAATTGGAGAGCCGCTTCAAGATGTGAAATTCTCGGGTATGTCATGGTATAAAAATGAAGGTTTTTATTACGCGAGTTATGACAAACCAGACGGTTCTGAGCTAAGCGAAAAGACAGATCAACACAAGCTTTATTATCATCAAGTGGGCACACCGCAAGGTCAAGACCTGAAGGTGTTTGGTCACGTCGAAGCAGAAAAACATCGTTACGTGGGCTCACAGGTGAGTGATGACGGCCGCTACTTAATGGTATCTGCCGCAGAATCAACCTCTGGCAACAAAGCCTTCCTCAAAGACCTAAGCAAGCCTGAGAGCGAGTGGCTGACGGTAAAAGAAGATGTGGCTGGCGATGTGTATATGCTTACCGCAGAAGGCGATACCTTGTACTTGGTCACCAACTATAATGCACCTAACACGAAAGTGGTGTCGGTATCAGCCAAGGCCCCCAATGTTGAAAATTGGCAAGACGTCATTCCTGAAACGAAAAATGTACTTATAGCGAGCACAGCAGGCGGCTTTATTTTTGCGGAATACATGGTTGACGCTATCTCAAAGGTTTATCAGTACACGCTTGAGGGCGAGCGGGTGCGCAGAATAGAGCTACCTGGTTTAGGTAATGCAGGCAGTTTTGGCGGTAAAAAAGAAGACACCAAAACCTACTATACCTTCACTAACTACACGACACCGTCTACCATATTTGAGTTGGACCTGGCCGGTGGAAATTCAGAACTATTTAACCAACCTGAAATTGATTTTGACGGCAGTCAATACCTGTCTGAGCAGGTATTCTATAACTCGAAAGACGGCACGCGTGTGCCGATGATCATCACCTATCATAAGGATACGGTACTTGATGGTAATAATCCTACATTGCTTTATGCATATGGTGGCTTTAATGTCAGCCTATCGCCACGCTTTAGCTCGACGGTAGCTGCATGGTTGGAACTTGGTGGTATTTATGCGGTTCCTAATATCCGCGGTGGTGGTGAATATGGAAAGGCATGGCACGACGCCGGCACTCAAATGCAAAAGCAAAATGTGTTCGATGATTTTATCGCTGCCGCCGAATATCTCATTGAGAAGAACTACACGAGTAGCGAATACTTAGCGATTCGAGGTGGGTCAAACGGAGGTTTATTGGTGGGTGCAGTCATGACGCAACGCCCAGAATTAGCCAAAGTCGCTCTGCCTGCGGTGGGCGTGCTTGATATGTTGCGCTATCATACCTTTACGGCGGGCGCTGGCTGGGCTTACGATTATGGTACAGCCGACCAAAGCGAAGAAATGTTTCAATACCTTCTGGGTTATTCACCTGTACATAACGTTAAAGAGATGGCATATCCTGCAACAATGGTCACCACCGCTGACCATGACGATCGCGTAGTGCCTGCGCATTCCTTTAAATTTGCGGCAACCTTACAGGCTCATCAGCAGGGCGATAACCCAACCTTAATTCGTATTGAAACGGATGCCGGACATGGAGCAGGCACACCCGTAAGCAAAACCATCGAGCAATTTGCTGATATCTACGGTTTCACGCTATGGAACATGGGTATGCGTGAGCTACCCATGCATGCAAAATGACCCTAAGCAAAAATAATAATACACCTAACGACAACTTAGCTAATGGAGTTCGAATGTCATTAAGAAAGTATCTACCAAAACACTTGAAGCCCTCGTTGCTTGGCTTTGCCTTTGCCATCAGTTTTGCATCGGTGAGCTTGAGCACGGCTCACGCTGCTAGCTTTGAAATAGAACATGTGCCTAAGATTCAACACGCCGGCAATATCGCTGTGTCTCCTGATGGGAAAAACACGGTGTATACATTATCTGTTCCGCGCGATGTCCTCGCGGGTGACGAAGACGGTCGAGCTGATACTCATTTGTATCTGATTCAGGAGGGGCAAGACCCTATCAAGTTCATAAGTGCGCCTGGGGGTGTGGTGGCACCGCAATTTAGCAGTGATAGCAGTACCTTATTTTTTAAGAGCAAGCGGGATGGCGACGATAGCATGTCGCTTTATTCTATTTCCTTAAATGGGGGTGAAGCACGAAAGCACTTTGAGTTCGACACGAACATTGGTGACTATCAAGTTTCCAGCGACAACAACACCGTATATTTTGTTGCTAAGGCAAAAGACGAGTCAGAAGATTTAAAGGAAAAAGGGTTTAAAGCATATGTGTATGAAGAAGACCAACGCTTAGCTTCCTTATGGACCTTCGATTTGCAAAATCCAGACGGCGAGGCTCAAGTTTTGTTCGCTGGTGGACATGTGTCAGATTTTGCCATGTCCAACTCCAATCAAACGCTAGTGGCAGCAGTTGCACCCACTAATTTAGTAGACGATTCTTTGATGCTACGAGATTTAGTGTTTATCAATCCTGAGACGGGCGATGTTAATTCAACCATTGATATCCCGGGAAAGCTGGGCAGTTTTGAGTTTTCTGATGACGGTGATCATGTCGCATTTTTAGCTGGTACGGATATTCACGATACTTCAGCTGGCGTGCTGATGCTGGCGAAAACCAATTCTGACAGCTTTACACAGCTTACCCCCCAAGTTGAACAACATATCATGGATATCGATTGGCTTGATGATGACATTTTGGCAGTTGCTCATCGCGGTGTTGAGAGTGCATTTGTTGTTTATGACACCGATGGTGACGAAAAACGTGTCCTGAATACGCCCGAAGATATTGTTGTGAGAAGTGCCGATATTGGTGATGAGAATATTCGGTTTATTGCCGATAGCCCTAAACACCCCAGAGAGGTGTTTAGCCAACGACGCAATAAAACTGAAAAGTTATCCAATCACAATGCTTGGCTCGAAGAGTTAGACTTAGCTGAGCAGACAACCTTTAGCTATGAAGCGCGAGACGGTGCTCAAATTCAAGGCTTGCTGATTACACCAAACGAACCAGCACCAACAGGCGGTTATCCACTTATCTTAACTGTTCACGGTGGACCAGAAGCCCACTACAGCGACGGCTGGATTACACGTTACTCTGACGGCGGGCAGTTTGCCGCAGCAGACGGATACGCGGTATTTTATCCAAATTATCGTGGTTCCACAGGGCGCGGTGTGGCGTTTGCCAAAGAGCATCAAGACGATTATGCGGGTAAGGAGTTTAACGATTTGGTTGATGGCGTGGACGCGCTGGTTGAAGCCGGCATTGTCAACAAAGACCGCGTTGGAATAACGGGCGGTTCATACGGAGGCTATGCGTCGATGTGGGGCGCAACTGCCCAAAGTGAACACTTTGCAGCAGCAGTTGCCTTTGTGGGTATTTCAAACCAAATCTCGAAATTTGGTACCAGTGATATTCCAAATGAAATGCACCTTGTCCATTCATTGCGCTGGCCGTGGGAAGATAATTGGATGAATCTGCTAGAGCGCTCACCCATTTTCCATGCAGGGAAAAGCACAACGCCCACGCTCATCATGCATGGTGAAGAAGACACCCGCGTGCATCCAAGTCAGTCAATGGAACTTTATCGCTCAATGAAAGTGCGCACAGACACGCCGGTTAGGCTTGTGTTCTATCCGGGAGAAGGGCATGGGAATCGCCATGCGGCTGCCCAGTATGATTATTCATTGCGCTTCATGCGCTGGATGGATACTTATTTGGCACCCGATGCTAAGCGCAATGATCCGATGCCGCCGACTGACCTTGGCCTTGAGGAGATTCTGAATGCCTCGAGCGAAGACGAAGATACACCGAGCGATTAATTGCGGCCTGATATGAGCTGATTAGCATATAAAAGCGAGCTTCGATTTCAGTCTAAGCTCGCTTTTTCACTGTTGAGAATCAATTAGTTAACCTGAATTCAGGTTAGTTAAGCTGCTCGTCCTTCCAGAACTTTGTGCCTTTTACTGTCGCTTGCAAGGCTAATCCACTCTCGGTCATCGTATACACTGACACATCTCCATAATAAGCTTCGCCAGCAATAGCTTTTCCCTTATTACTTGCTTTAGCTGCAGCATCTGCATTGCCCCCAAAGGTCCAGCCATTTTCTATAAACTGCTGCATGGCAGATTGATTGTGAAATACCATGACTATCCGATAATCTTTTGCGCCAAGTCCAAGACCCACGCCCCCCTCTGCCATATTCATGTAGGTCTTTTTACCGCTGCTGTTATCATTCACGACCCCATATCCGGTTCCTGCAGCTAATACGAGTAAATTGACATTTGCATTTGAGAAGGTGGCATATCCGGGCGATGCATTGATTTCGGCGCGCGCAGCTGGCTTTTTCTCGTAAAGCTTGGCAAGGGCATCTTGCTGCATATCCAGAATCACTTGGCGCTTTTCAGTGACCGACCCTGAACCCATGGAGGCACAGGCAGACAAGATGACGACACTGAGCATGACAAAGGCAGATTTAATGCTGATAACTTTCATATAGACTTCCTTGAACAAAAACGAGATGCGTTGGTTTAAATGTAGCACTCAAGTGAATAGCTCGCTATACACTTAGTCCTCTAAGCATGCTGAAGGTTCGCAATAAGCTTGATTAATAGCAATTGAGCGTCTGCACCAGATAAGATCATTGGAATTCGTAACTCCATCACGAAAGAACGCCATTGGGCACAGACTATTAAAATCGGTTATGCTTTAACCAACCTGAATCTCGTTCAAGGAAATAATATGAAAATCAGCGTTTCTTCTGTGTTTGCCACCATCGTTTTACTGACGATGAGCGCCACATCATTCGCGCAACAGTTCAATGTACTGTTGTTTACTAAAACCGCCGGTTGGCATCACAGCTCTATTCACGATGGTGTAAGCGCTATGCGACAACTTGCCCAGCGTCACGACTTCTCCCTCACATGGGAAGAAAACGCAGACCGTGTGATTAATGATGAATATCTCAAGAACTATGATGCGGTTGTCTTTATTAATACCACCGCCGACATCTTTAATGACGAGCAACAAGCCGCGTTTGAACGCTTTATTCAATCAGGTAAAGGCTTTGTGGGAGTGCATGCGGCCTCAGACACCGAGTATGATTGGGAGTGGTATGGCAAACTTGTTGGGCATTATTTTCATATTCATCCGGCTAATCAAACCGCAGTACTCGTTAAGCAAGACAATAGCTTCCCCGGCATGAGCGCATTTAAAGAGCGTCATTTATGGACGGATGAGTTTTACGGTTTTACGCCCGCCAATGTTGAAGGTCTGAACTACTTATTGACCATTGACGAGAGCACCTATGACCCCAGCGCTGATTGGGGTGAGAAGAAGTCTGAGGGCATGGGCGAATTTCATCCTATGGCTTGGTATCATGAGTTTGATGGCGGTCGTTCGTTTTATACTGCATTGGGTCATCTACCAGGTGTTTACCAAGAACCCGTATTCTTAGAACACCTATACGGCGGTATTTATTGGGCTGCAACAGGAAAAGGCATCGAAAAGTAAACAGTGGCGCCGTTCATCGTAAAAGGCTTCAATTTTGAGGCCTTTATCAACACTTACTGGCAAAAGCAGCCCTGCGTGATCAAGCAGTTCATGGTGGATTTTGAAGATCCCATTGATGAGCATGAACTCGCTGGCCTTGCTCAGGAGCCCGAAATTGATTGCCGACTAGTTGCACAAAGTGACGGTCAATGGCTCGTCACGCAAGGTCCAATTGATGACTTTGAGCCCCTTTGCAAGGGAGCTTGGACGCTACTGGTTCAAGGTGTTGATAAATATATCGAGGAGGTGGATGCCTTAGTTGCGCCGGTCTCAAAAATCGGCAATTGGCGCTTAGATGACGTGATGGTAAGTTTTTCTGCGCCTGAGGCAGGCGTAGGGCCGCATATTGATCAATATGATGTCTTTATTGTTCAGGGCAAGGGTAAACGTCGTTGGCAAGTCGGGACGCCCGGTAATTTTACCGATGTCTTACCTCATCCATTGCTCAAACAAATCGAAGGCTTTGAGCCCATAATTGATGAGTGTTTGCAGCCTGGCGATGCCATCTATATTCCGCCAAAACATCCGCATAATGGCACAGCGCTTGAACCTTGTTTGAACTATTCCATTGGCTTCCGCGCGCCAACGAATTTAGAAATGCTGCATGGGATCTTGGATGAAGGAGATACCTTGATCGCTTATCAGCAAAGATATGAAGATCGAGATATTGCCAGCATTAGAGAGCCAGATTTGCCAAGTGAAAGCATTACCAAAACCGAGCTGAGTCGGCTAAAACAAAGCATCGTTGATTTGCTAGATACCGATGCTGCTGAGTATGCGCTTATGCGATATCTTTCTCGTCAATCTTTGCCAGAAACGACTGACCAGAGCAGCGAATGCATAAGCCACCAAGACGCTAGTGACAATTTGTTCGAAAAAAACGGCACACTGCATAGAAACACTGCGGTTAAGCCCATTTATAATACTACACGAGCTACAGCAGGGCTGACTGACAAGCCCTTTACCTTCTTTATTGATGGCAGGCCTTATGCGGTTGACGCCTCACTAACAACACCGGTTCAATCAATGTTGGCAAGCGCACATACAAGCCTACCGTTGGTCTGTGAGCTTGAGGTGAGCCAAAAACATTTACTGTCAAGCCTCGTGGCAGAACTGGTTAATGACGGCTTCTACTTTTTCTCACAAGACACCTTGCTCAGCTCATCTTGATAGGCGAATAAGGCGCTTGCGCCGCCAGTATGCATTAAGACAATATCTTGGTCGTCTACAAAATAATTGTTGCTGAGCAAGCTTTGCAAACCCAATGCAGCTTTTGCCGTATAGACTGGATCGAGCAATATGCCTTGTGTTTGAGCCATCAACTTCAGAGACTGATTAGCGGCCTTATCCGGCACACCATATCCTTGATTTATGAATTGATCGCATACAACAATATCTTCCAAAGAGATATTCGTTTCGCATGAAGGTAGCAGCAGCTGAATTTGGTTAAGAATGTTTTGTATTTTCTTTACCATAACATCACTTGGGTGGATTACCGATATACCCGTGATTTTTATCTGAGAGCCCAATGCGCGCAGGCCAAATATAAGTCCCGCTTGAGTACCGGCGCTGCCAGTCGTCAGGACAATGTGGCTGACATTCGCACCTTGAGCTTCAAACTGAACTAAGAGCTCACTTGCGCACTCAACATATCCCATTGCACCTATGCCATCTGATGCACCTAAAGGAATAGTATAAGCCCGTTTACCCTTCTTTATGAGAGAGCGCTCGAGCGTATTGATTGAGTCATCAAGCGTTTGTCCGCCGCTATGCGCACTATCAAAATAGTGTAATTGAGCGTCTAAAATCTGATTCAGTAAAATATTGCCGTTGCTGTGATAGCTCGTGTCTGGGCTGAAACTTTTGCTTGAAAACGGCTTGGTAAGCACAGCATGACATTCGATACCTAGCTTTGCGCATGCTGCTGCGGTTTGTCTTACATGATTAGACTGGAGCCCGCCGCAGGTGATCACAACATCAGCATTTTGCGCTAGCGCATCTGCAAGGCTGTACTCAAGCTTGCGGGTTTTATTGCCACCCATAGCAAGCCCGGTTAAATCGTCACGCTTTATCCATAGCTTGTTGGCAGCATTAATGCAGTCTGCGAATTGCAGCAAGGGCTCAAGGGGTGTAGGCAATGCTGCCAGTGATACTTTACTGGGTAGTTCGAAATTGCCTATAAAAGAAGTCTTCACACCGGGCTAGTTTTCATTTTCGCCAATTGTGGGTAACGGTGCCTCAAAACTCACATATAAGCTCTCGATTAAAGCCTGCTCCAGCTGTTTTTTAAGTGATGTGAAAAATACCTCTGCGGGCACGTCACGCGGTGCTTCTTTATACACTTTTTCCTCTTCAAATAAGGCCAATCGAGCTTCGAATTCGGGTATTTGTTCGTTTAGGGCTTCGTTTTCCTGTGCGGCGTCCTTAAGCAGAGCAAGCGCTTCACGCTGTGTATTAATGGCTTGCTCAAAGTTTTGATTGGCAGCGAATGTTGCAGCAAGCGTATCGACATAAACATAGCTGTCGGCATAGTCCTCGTCCGCTACAACGCTCTGAGCGAGTTCCAGCGCTGCCGGATAGTCATTAAGACTCGGGTAATCAGTTGTGGCAAGCAGCCAGGCAACATTGTTTGCGTTAATGGGAAAGTCTTCTTGCGTTGAATTTAGCAATAGTTTTTTCGCCGTGTTTGGCTCAGGCTCCCCCAAATAGCCGTTCAAAAATATATGTGCAATTTGTTCTGGTGTCACCCAGTAAGTACTTTGGGAGTAGGCTCTTTCGATTAGCCAACGAACGCTAGAGCGTTGTTCTAACTTGTTCAAACCTAGATAGTAAAGCGAGGCAAGATAGGCACTTGCAGCAGGCTCGTTTATCACTGCCATGTGCGCAATGCCACGCTCGCCAGAGTGTTTTAAATCCTCGTTATCACCTATTTCAAATAGTACAATGTAGCTCAATAATTCAGCATAGCTATCATGATCACTTAGCCAAACTAGCCATTCATAAGCGTTTTGCCAACTTTGAAATTCACCGTCGCGGCTATAGGCCCACGCTATACGAAGCGCCGCATCAATCCAGCCATCCTCTGCTAAGGCCAAGCAGGTTTCAAAATCTTCAGTGGGTTCGGCATTATTTACTTGGTTACACGCAAGTAGATTGTCATCCCATGGGATTTCGACGCTGGCGTTTTGGCGTTCTCTTGCCGCATCGTTTGAGCGCATGATAATAACTATGAGCACCGCGATAACAATCAACCAAATACTGCCAATTATCCATGACTTTTTGTTACTTGCTTTGATAAATAGACCTTCGAAGTGAGTGTTAGCGAATTTCCTTAAAGTATCGTATAGCCGTGCCAGAAGTGCAATAGACCATCTGTGACTAACATTAATATTGTGCATCGCATGGTATGATTTTTCTTTACAGGGGTTTGATTGGCTGTCCGCGATTCCATAACTGCTGTATAGAACATGTTTTATCTATGCTGATGAAGGTGGCGGGTGCGCCGCTTTGTAAGCCTATTTCGTTGTTCGGTAAGCCTAATAAAATAGAGGGTGTGTGACTTGCCATGTACACACTATCGTGTAATGAGACACCACAAAGCTCATGCATATTTTTTACCGCATCAATCATGGTTAAACATGAGCCTGCTAGCGTACCATCTGGTGTGCTGAGCTTGTTTCCAGATCGTATAATATGTGTGTCAAAAAAATCCATTCGCATCTTTTCAGATGCTGCCAACGCCATGGCGTCAGTTACAAGCATCAACTTTTCTCTTGTTTTCGCCAAAAAAGCTGCCTTGCAACAGCTTGGGTCAACGTGATGGCCGTCAACAATGATGCCTGCAAATGAGGCATCACTTGCAAGCGCAGCGCCTACCATCCCAGGCGCTCTAGACTGCATCTGAGACATGGCGTTAAATAAATGGGTAAATCCTATCGCGCCAGCATCAAGCGCTTCGTTGACCTGTTCCAAGGTAGCATTTGAATGCCCCAGAAACACAAGAATACCCAATTCTCTCATTTGCGTAATAAGACTTGCAGGCACCGTTTCTGGCGCAAGCGTCACCATGACTTTCCCTATATCATTGCGCTCAAGTAGCGCGATTTCTCTATCACTTGGCGGACGAATAAATCGCGCCTCATGAACGCCCTTTCTTGCTGCGCTTAACCAAGGCCCTTCGAAGTGAATGCCGAGCACGCCAGCATGTTCCGTGTTTATTGCTTTAGCTACCGCATCGGCTGCTCGTGCCATTTTGTTAAAGTCATCCGTAATTAAGGTTGGTAGCATGCCGACGGTGCCGTATTGTTGGTGAGCAGCAAATATCTGTGTCAGGCATTCAATATCAGGTTTGTCATTAAATAAGGCGTTCCCACCGCCATTGACTTGGATGTCGATAAAACCCGGGATAATAATGTCGTGCGTTTCATCACATTTAGCGTAATCAATCTCTTGAGCATCGGATATGCTTAGTATGTGCTGATCTTGAACACAGATAACTTGGTTTGTTAACCACTGTTCTGGGTGAAAAAGTGTTTTCGCAAAAATTTTCATTGTAACTGCTTTATTTGGCTGTTGTGCTGATGGGTATAATGCAAGTTCTAACTCTGTAGTATGTTGACTTGTTGCTATACTAAGCGCAACATTATTTATCTGAGCTGTTTTGTGCGAGCGTCTGCCTGTAAAGTTCGAGCAAAAGGCATAGCTAAAATATCCCAACAGGTCTCGAATTTGAAGTTTTCTGATTTTACCCGTGTTTGTAGTTTCCTTTTTTTTGCCGTGCTTGGCAGTGCATGTTCGAATGCGCTGGCTTTTACGTCTGGGGCATCCTCAGAGCTAAGCCCGACAAAGTTCAGCAATAGTCAAGACTGTCAGAGCTGTCATCAGGCACAATTCTCTGCTTGGGAAGAATCTCACCACGCAGATGCTATGCGTGTACCCAGTGCCGACACGGTACTAGCGGATTTTGCGCAAAGCAGTGCTACGCATTTCTCACAGGAGGCTATTTTTTATATCGACAATGGTGAGTACTTTGCGACGGTCAAAGACAGCAATAGCGAAAGAACATATAAAGTCGCTTACACCTTTGGCGTGTATCCACTTCAACAATATCTGGTTGCTACTGAAAACGGCAAGTATCAAGTGTTGCCGTTTGCCTGGGATACGCGAGTGAAAGAAGAAGGCGGACAGCGCTGGATGCACTTATACCCGAAAGAGGACATTGCGTTTAACGACCGTCTGCATTGGCAACAACCCCTTCAAAATTGGAATGGCATGTGCGCAGATTGTCACTCCGATGGCTTGGTGCGCGGTTTTGACGATGAAACTAACGTGTTCAATACGCGCTTTGATGAGGTCAACGTCGGCTGCTTGGCTTGTCATGACGATAAACGTGAAATCCACAGTACAGCAAAAAACAAAAACCCAACAGAGACGACCTTGAACAATCAAGGATTCTGGCTTAGAAAACCCGAACAAGCCGTCGCTTCATGGCAGGGTGGGGCGCGTGATACCACTTATGAACAAACTTGCTATGCCTGCCACTCCTTGCGCGCTCCACTTACCGATGGTTTTGATAGCACAAGCGCCTACCTTGACCAATTCACGCCTAATCTCATTACACCCCCTTTATACTATGCTGATGGGCAAATTTTGGAAGAGGTGTATGTGATGGGCTCATTCATGCAGAGCAAAATGGCGCAAAAAGGCGTGACCTGCGTGGACTGTCATGACCCACATAGCTATAAAATAAAGACCCAGGGCAATGGCATGTGTTTACAGTGCCATTCACCTCAAGTGTTTGAAACACCTAAACATCATGGGCATTCAATTAAAACTGCTCAGACTGATCAAGATTTACGAGGCAGTGGAACCCAGTGTGTCGATTGCCATATGCCAAAAACGACCTATATGAATGTAGATGCCAGAGGCGATCATAGTTTTAAAATTCCGCGCCCTGAATTTACCATTTCAGCGGGCGTGCCCAATGCATGCAACCAATGCCATCAAGATGAGTCGCCTCAATGGGCGCTGGCTCAAATAGAATCGTGGCATCCAGATAGAGCAGGCCCAGCAATATCAGAACAAATGTTCTTGAATCTTTTCAACGGCTTGGATTACCAAAATATATTACGCCTTGCCAGCAATCAGGCCTTGCCGCCCATCAAACGAGCAACAGCGATTAGCGTATTGCAATATGTGCAAGCCCTGCCCGCACGAGATATTCTCAGTTTCTTAAACTCAGACGACGCACTCATTAGGATGGCTGCTGCCCAAGTTGCCGAGAGATTGACCGGCGCTGAGCGACAGCACTACCTAGCGCCATTGCTCAGTGACGATATCCGTGCAGTGCGTATTGCCGCGGCGTACGCTTTGTTAGGTGTTGAAGTGCAGGCACAGTGGCAGCAAGCCTTTGAAAATGCGTTTAAAGAATTAACCCTGAGTCACACTTTGTCTGCATGGCGCGGAGAAGGACGCATGCAGCAAGGCATGACGGCGCTTCGCACAGGGCAACGAGACAAAGCTGAGGAGGCTTACAGAGTCGCCTTATTTATTGACCCTTATTTCCCGCCTGCATACATCAATTTGATAGAGCTGTATCGACAAACCGGCCAAACAAAAAAAGCCGAAGAGATCTACCTTAAAGGGCTTAAAAACATTCCCGAGTCGGGCGTGTTGCGCTATTCATATGCTTTGAAGTTTGTGCGCGATAAAGCGCTCGAGAGTGCTTTAGAGCAAATAAATGCGGCGCTTGATGCCGAGCCGCGAAACGCTCAGTTTGCATACTTATACTATTTAATATTGGATAGTATGGGGAAACGTGATCAAGCGAAAGAGGAGTTACGCAACAAATTAGAAAGCTACGATAATAACCAACAGCTTCGTGCTCTAATCAATAATTGGGGAGCGTAGCATCGCAGACTAGGTCGTAGCCGATTGGGCTATGCGATAAAGACATAAAAAAGTGTAAGATTATTCAAGAAACACTTCATTTGCCTTAATCGTTAGTGGATGATAGCCAAGCCTTGCTTGCGCAAAAGCGCGCCTTGCGAAGGCTTTACCTTCTTCAGTCTTCGCTAATTCTCTATACAGCGGTTTCACTAACTTATTGCGACCAATTGACACCAGATAATCGTATAAACGCTCATAAGCTGCTTCGTATTGGTTTCGAACTGCGATCATAAGCCAGCTATGCGCGATTTCGTTATTTTTACTTTGCGTAAGTGCAAAGGTCTCATCCAATGCATTCAGTTGAGAAAGGCTCAGTTCTAGCGGCAAATTATTCAAAAAATAGAGCCATTCGTGAACGGTCCAATTGCTCGTTTCTATGCTGCTAGTCTGTACGTCGTCATTTAGCCATGCACGTCGCGCCTCATCGATAATGGCAAATGCGTCAGAGTCAGGTACTGGCGCCGAGCGCGGTATTCCCGGAGCAAAAATCCATTCTTCAAAACGCGCTCTAGTGAGTAAGTCTGAATAATCCGCAAGGAGTGTTTTGTCGGCATATTCGAGAAAATCGTCAGTGGTGATGCTTTGAAAGGCGAAATCTTGAAAGTATTGAAGCAAAAAGTCATCAAAATTGTCGCGTCCAATCTTATGCTCAATTTCGCGTAAAAACAGAGCACCTTTTTCGTATGGAATATTTGAAAATACATCGTCAGGGTTCCGACCGCGCAAATCAATGGCCATTATTTGGTCTTGTTCATCAAGTGATTCTATATCGGCCTGCAAGTCTTGGTATCCCAAAACAGCTTCCATTTTGTAGCGGTCCGTACCGTAGATCATCTCCATGATGCGATAGGTTAAATAGGTGGTAAATCCCTCGTTTAACCATAAATCCCGCCATGTGGCGTTGCTAATCGTATTTCCTGACCAACTGTGTGCTAGTTCATGCGCAATCAACGATACCAAACTTTTATCGCCCGCAATGACCGTGGGTGTAATAAATGACAAGCGAGGGTTTTCCATGCCGCCAAAGGGAAATGAAGGGGGCAGGATAAGCAAATCGTAACGGTCCCAGCTATATGGCCCGTATTTTTCTTCGGTGGCGATGAGCATACTTTCGGTATCCTCAAATTCTTTAGCGGCCGCTTGCAAAAGCTCAGGCTCTGCGTACACGCCTGTGCGCTCTCCCATAGGCTCAAAAGCCAAGTCGCCAATCGCCAGAGCAATTAAGTAGGATGGAATAGCTTGTGGCATCGTAAATTCATACACACCATCTCGCTCAGTGTCTGGGTTGTTGGCCGCACTCATAACGGCTAATAACTCTTTCGGTGTGCGAATTGTGGCATCAAAAGTAACTCTAACCTGAGGTGAATCTTGCAAGGGAATGAAACTTCGAGCATGCACGGCTTGCGCTTGGGTGAACAAAAATGGATGCCGCTTACCAGCGGTTTGCGCAGGACTTAACCACTGAACGCCAGAGGCTTGAGGCGAAGTTTGATAGCGGATGCTCACATGATTTGCATCAGCGGGCAAGTTTACTATTAGCGGCGTGCCTAACTCGGGATCAGTAACGCCAAGCGAGAATGTGAGTGCCTTTATGTCATCCGCTTCAGATGAACTCGCGTAAGTGACAGAATCAATGTTCAAATCGCGAGTGTCTAAAACTAACTGTGTCGCTGAGGGATTTTTGCGATGAAAGCTCAGCGTTGCCCTTCCAATCAGTTGCTTTCGATCAAAGTTCGCCTCTAGATCCAGCGAAATATGCCTCACCAGCACTTCTTCTGGATTGGAGAATGAGTGATAGTCTTTGCTTAAATCTATGGCGTTCGCTTGCATACCTGCAATATCACTAGTTCCACTAACGGCTGCAGCGCTTTGCGAGTTTATCGTTTCTTTTTGTAATGTTTCGGGCTCCTTTGAGCATCCGCTTAGGGTGAGTAAAGCGATTAAAAAGATGACTGAAAATAAGCGCTTTAAGACTGTCTGATGATAAACGCGCATGCGTGTTCCTTTAATTGTTCTTTGCTTTAGCTCATGTTCATTGTCAACACGAAAGCCTGCATTCTGATCCGCTAATAGTAGGGTATAGTGCTTAGTCGAAGTTTCCAAGCTATACTCAAGTAAAGGTGCTATTTAACCAGCATCGCTAGTAAAGGGTTTAGTGTAAGGAGAAAATTCATGTCCAAATTGTCTCGTCGCCGTTTTCTAAAGTATTCCTCGTCTCTTCTTGCGCTTAATGCCATTGGCGCGTCTTCGTTGAGCTATTCCCAAACTAGAAAAATTGGCGTTGCCCTGGTTGGCCTTGGAAATTATAGCGAGCGAATGCTTGCCCCCGCCTTACTTGACTGCAAGCATTGTGAGCTTCGCGGCATCGTGACCGGCTCGCCTCAAAAAATCCCGAAGTGGCAAGGGAAGTACGGCATTAAAGATAAGAATATCTATTCTTATGAAACGATGCACGAGGCTGCAAATAATCCTGATATCGATGTTATGTATATCGTGACGCCTACCAGCACTCACATGAAATATGCATTGCTTGCTGCGAACGCGGGTAAGCACGTTTGGTGCGAAAAACCCATGGCGATGAACACCAACGAGTGCCAGCAAATCATCGACGCCTGTGATAAAAACAAGGTAAAGCTGACGATAAGTTACCGTATGCAACATGAGCCTAACACCATTCGATTCGGGGCTTACGCGAAATCAGCACCTTTCGGTAAAATTCAATCGGTGTTCACCAGAGCTGGCTATGCTGGAAGAGGTTTCCCAGAAGATAACTGGCGCATGAAAAAGGACATGGGCGGCGGTGCGATGTATGACATGGGTGTGTATCCTTTAAATGGCGCTCGATACCTCACCAAGATGGAGCCTATTGCGATATCAGCCACGCACGAAAAGTCCCATCCTGATATATTCAAGGAAGTGGATGAAACCACCTATTTTACTTTGGAGTTCGCAAATGGACTGACAGCGGATTGCGGCACTAGCGTGGTGAAGTCTTTCAACAAAGCGCGCGTAGAATGTGAAAATGGATGGTACGAGCTTAAACCAATGTCAGAATTTACAGGCGTGACCGGAACAACCAGTGCCGGAGAAGTATTTCCTGCCATCAACAAAAGGCAACCAACGCTTCAAATGGACAATGACGCGCTCGCCATCATCAACGATACCGATGTATTGGTACCGGGTATAGAGGGGATGCGCGATATCCATGTGGTTGAGGGTGCTTTTAACTCAGCAGCTCAAAACGGCAAGCGTATATTATTGTAAAACATCACTTACTTAATTGGGCGAATCTTGCCTAGCGCTCAGTAGGTAGAAATAAATCTACCCGTTCAGCAAACGGCGCAGGAATCTCAACCAATGGTTCTGGACGCGGCATTCGATCCGCCCATTGCCAATACTGCTCTCGGAGGTTCGCCGCAATATCTGGATGTGCGTTTATGTAATTGACGCTTTCGGGCTCGGTTTTAGTCATGTCAAACAGATACTCACGTTCGATACCTGCTTGCATATATTTCCAGTCTCCTACTCGTATAGCGCGCTGGAAGTAAAACCGCCAATGCTGTGGACGTGTGTCAAATCCAGTGGTATCGCCTACGATAAGCGGCATCAAATCCATTCCATCTAGTGAGTTCAAATCCTCTACACCTGCGGCCTTAACCGCAGTATATGCAGCGTCTAATGATGAAACAGGTGTATCAACAACGGTGTTAGCCGGAATTTCCCTTGGCCAATGAACGATGTAAGGAACGCGCAGCGCACCTTCAGTAAGCATGCCCTTTTCGCCCGTAAATGGATCGTTTCTCGAACCATTCCAGGCTTCCCTAGTATTGCTCAAGGGAGCATCGGTCATATCGTCACCCAGCGGAGCACCGTTATCGCTCATAAACACAATGATCGTATTATCCAAAATGTTGTAGTCTTTTAGCTTTTGAACAACTTTTCCCACACCATCGTCGATGGCTGCCATCATCGCAAGTGCATAGCGTCTGCGCTGAGGCATATCAGAAGGAAATCTATCAAGATATTCTTGCGTCGCTTCTAATGGAACGTGCGGAGCATAGTGGGCCACATGCATATAAAAGGGTTGTTTCCAATTGCGGTCGATAAAAGTGAGAGAAGTGTCGGTTACTAAATCTACTCTAAATTGGCTATTAGCGTGACGCTCTAATTCTATGGAACGGCCTTTGTTGTCAATGTTGCGCATATACGCACCCGTATATCCGGCTAACATTTTGTCAAATCCGCGTTGGTGAGGTAAATAATGATTGCGAACGTTTTCGGGCACTTGACCTACTCGATAAGGTTTGATGTCGGGAAAATTATTATCAAACCATTCGCCCGAATTGTTCATCACCTCCAGATGCCATTTTCCGAACATGGCTGTTGTATACCCCTCGCGCTTTAGCTTACTTGCTAGCGTTTCCACGTCTAAGGTCATCGGGATGTGGCGGTTCTCGTCCATTCTAAACTTGCTCTGATGGATGCCTGTCATCATTGCCGCGCGAGAAGGTGAGCATTGAGGCGCAGTGACGTAACCTTGTGTAAACAACGCGCCTTGCTTAGCTAATTCATCAATGTTTGGCGTATGGATGTCGTCAAGCGCTTCATGCACGCCGATATCAGCAAATCCTTGGTCGTCTGTGAAAAACACCACAATATTGGGTTTGCTTAACTCGACAGCGTCCGCTGGAGCAAGCATTCTTACTTTTCGAAAGGTCGATAGTTTAACATCATCGCTCCCATAGACAGAGCTTGCTCTCGCTAAAACCTCCAGACTTTCAAAGTCTTGTGCCTCTTTATTGTCGATTGGCACTCTGAAACGATGCTTGGTATCAAATGTGCCGCAAATGCGTGAAATGGCGTCTTCCGCCACCACGTTTGTCGAAACAGGTTCAGTAATTGGAATTTCTTCACCGGTTTTGCTACGAACACTTATCGTAATATCTACATCATCGTCAATACCCGTTTGGCATGCCCAACCCATTGCAAACAAACGGCCATTTGTTCGGCTCACGCCCTCTAAAAAACCGCGTAATTCGGTCGGAGGATGTTCAGGTAGCACATATTGTCGGCGACCATTGATTGGAAAGGACTCTGAGTCAACCTGTGTCTCTATATAAAGCTTTTGTCCCGAATAAGCAAAAATGTCACGTTGTTTAATTGCAAATCTAAAACGATGATCTGCTTGTGTCAGGCAGCGCGCCCTTACTGCATCTTCTGATTTTCTGTTGGCAATTGCGGTCGCAATGAGTTGCGCACTCTGACGAGATTCTCCTGCATACAAAAAAGCTGTCAGTGCTTTCTCATTGTTCTGCTGACAGACCCATCCTGAAAGCGTTAGAGACGAAGTATTGCCACTAGGGGGTTGGGAGAAGCCTTCGATATTTGAAGCGTGTACCTGTGTAATGATGTTCAACATCATGATAAAAACGAAGGGGGACGTGCGCATTAACCGGCTCCATATTTACGACCGAGCAAGCTAAACTGTCGGACTGCATCCTGTAAAAACTCGCTTAGTTTACCGCGGCTTCGAATTTAAGTAAATCAAACGAAAAAACCTCGCACAATTGTGCGAGGTCTTCTATACAAAGCAAGGTTCATGCAGCGGCTACGAGGTCCCCTTTCGGGTTACCGCCTGAGCATAAGCGAAGTAATTTACTCGGCTTCTAACTCAGCATCCGTTTTGCTTTTTATATCACCCCAGTTGCCGTCAGCAGTTGAGATGAATTCTGGCACGTTGGTCAACCAGCGTTCCTGAACTTGTGCATTAAGATTCAAATATAGTTTATCATCAACAATCTTAAACGCCGTTGGGTCGGTATCAAATTTTCTATCCATAGTGACACCAAAGGCGCAATAACCGCCGTATTGCGGTGCGTATTTTTCAGGATTTTCGCGGAATAAATCTCTATGCTCTTCACTGGCAAACTGATAAATAGCATTTTTATAGGTGGCGGTGAAATTTGCGTTCCCCAGCACAGGCGCGCCATCGGTGAAGTAAGAAACGGTATCATAGCCTTGTATGGCCAAATCGTTTGCATTGGCATTTACGTCGATGTCTGCAGCAAATGTGAATGTGCTGATAGCTAAGGTTGCGCCAAGGGCGGCAGCTTTAAGTACGGTAGTGAAGTTCATAGTTGTTTCCTTTTTAGATTAAAATTTAGTGGTCTATGTATTTTGTTGAAGCTAATTTATATTCAAGTATCTGTGGCGCTTCGTGTTTTCATTGTCAGCTTGGATTTAATGCGTCCTGTTTGCTGAACAACTCATTTAAGTGACACTACATAAGATAGAGGATTGCTTATACAAAATGGATGAACTAGTCTTTAATTCAATACAAATCGTCCAAAACGAGGTGATATGGACGCTTTATCTGAAATTTTGAAACGCTTCAACTTGCATGCAGACGTGTTTTTTAGCGGAAACTTATGCAGTTTAAGCGAGTTCGATGAGCCTGATGGCAAGCGCGGGCACATTCATATCCTAAAGTCTGGCGCGCTTGAGTTAATTGATCATAGCGGTAAAAAGCGCAGCATTGCTCAGCCCTGCGTAATGTTCTTCCCCAGAGGTAAGCAGCATAGAATTGTGCCAGACCCAAACAAAGGAGCTGACTTGGTATGCGCCACCATTGATTATCAAGACGTGAGCGCCCACCCGGTAGCACTTGCATTACCTGATTTCATGAAGTTTCAATTTAGCCGATATCCGGATCTCAAAAAATCGGCAAAATGGATATTTAAGGAAGCCTTCGGCGATGCCGACGGACGTTTGCCCATGATCCATCGCCTATGTGATATCTTCATTATCCAAGTACTTAGAGAGGTGCTTAAAAATGGTGAGATTCAACACGGCATGTTAGCGGGTTTGGCGCATCCGCAATTATCGAATGTGCTTACACATATTCATGCGCAAGCAGATTACCCTTGGAGTCTGGAGACTATGGCTGAGCTAGCGTTTATGTCGCGCTCTAAATTTGCAGACTTGTTCAAAGATACAGTGGGCGAGACGCCAGGTGAGTACCTAACAAACTGGCGGATGAATATTGCGAAAAACGCACTTTTGAAGGGTGATTCGGTATCGATGGTTGCTGAAAAGGTGGGCTATGAAAATGGCTCAGCACTTGCCAGAGCCTTTAGGAAAAAAATTGGTCTATCCCCAAAGGCTTGGCAACAACAGCACCTTAGTGTCTAAAAGGGGCAATCAAACCTAGGGCGTGTTGATCTTTGCTGTATGAATTTTGTACGCTCTGTGTGTTCATCGATCGCGGCACATGCTCGCAGGTGCAGTGTATCTGCATCAAGAGCATGTAACAAAGAGCGGTGGACACACAGAGCGTACCCTTTGTGGCTCCCACAGCAGTGAGCGCTTGTGCACCATTTATACTGCATCATCGCAATTTTATGTAGATGACTACACTTCAATTGCGTTTCTTTGTCTAAATAGCGCACAAACTGCTGCAAAATCATACAGCAAAGATCAACACGCCCTAGTGATTTTAAAGTGCCTTTAATGCCGCTATGCGATCTTCTAATGGCGGATGGCTAGAGAAAATCTTTTGTACTTTGCCTGCGTTTATAGCAAATGCGGCCATTTCATCGGGTAACTTTGCACCGGAGGAGTCGCCTTTTAGGCGCTCCAGAGCCGCAATCATGTTTTGTCTGCCTGCCAGTTTGGCCCCACCTTCGTCAGCGCGAAATTCGCGATAGCGAGAGAACCACATTGTGATTGCGGTCGCTAAAATACCTAAAACGATTTGCGCAATGATAGACACGATATAAAACGCAGGGCCGTGCCCCCGTTCTACTTTAAATACGACTCTGTCTACGACATGCCCAATGACTCGTGATAAAAACACCACAAATGTGTTTACCACACCCTGAATAAGCGTGAGCGTGACCATATCGCCGTTCGCCACATGGCTGACTTCGTGCGCTAATACTGCTTCAATTTCCCCTTTTTGCATAGACTGCAAAAGCCCTGTGCTAACGGCAACAAGCGCATTGTTTTTATTCCAGCCGGTCGCAAACGCATTAGGTGAAGGATGGTCAAAAATACCCACTTCAGGCATCCCTATATTGGCTCTTTCTGCTTGCGACTTAACCGTAGAGAACAACCAAGCCTCTGCATCATTAGCGGGCTCGCTTATAAGCTGCACACCCATGGACCGTTTTGCCATCCACTTTGAAATGAGCAAAGAAATAAAAGAGCCGCCAAAACCAATAACGGCAGAAAAAACTAACAGTGCCTGCAGGTTTAAGTCGACCCCATTTTCGGCAAGAATACCTTCAAGGCCGAATAAACGAAATGTAAGGCTCAATACCACCATAATGGCGATGTTGGTGCCTAAAAACAGTAATATTCTCATTAACTACTCATCTATTATTTCAAAACCTTTGCTACTAGAGACTAGCACACTTAGACCCGCTTGCTTACACCTGACTGGCTTTTAATGCTTGCTCAATGTCGGCGAGAATATCGTCAATATGTTCAATGCCTACCGATATTCGAACCATTTCTTCAGACACACCTGCGCTTTCAAGCTCTTCTGGGCCAAGTTGCCTGTGCGTTGTGCTTGCTGGATGGCAGGCAAGGGATTTTGCGTCACCAATGTTGACTAGACGCAAAATCAGCGCCAGTGCATCAATAAATTTTGAACCAGCATCAATACCCCCTTTAATGCCAAAGCTAATTATGCCAGCCGCTTTACCTTTGCAGATTTTTTGGCAAGTTTCATAATAAGGGCTGCTTTCAAGCGCAGCGTAGTTGACCCATTTGACGGCATCGTGCTTATTGAGATATTCAGCCACTTTCTCAGCATTCTCGCAGTGGCGCTCCATTCTAAGCGCAAGCGTCTCTAAGCCCTGCATAATTTGAAAGGCGCTATTAGGGGAAAGCGCCGCACCTGTATTTCGAAGTGGTACCACCCGACAGCGTCCGATGTAAGCGGCTGGTCCAAGCGCTTCTGTGTACACCACGCCATGATAAGAGGGGTCAGGCGTCGTCATCATTGTAAAGCGCTCAGCATTTGCCGCCCAATCAAATTTACCTGAGTCGACAATCACGCCACCTATGGTAGTACCATGGCCGCCGATGTATTTGGTTAATGAATGGATAACAATATCAGCGCCGTGGTCAAAAGCGCGGCACAGAATTGGAGTGGCTACCGTATTATCAACAATTAACGGCACGCCAGCATCATGCGCAATTTGCGCCCAGCGCTGGATATCAACCACGTTGCCGGCAGGATTACCAATAGACTCACAAAATAGCGCACGGGTGTTTTCGTCAATCAACGAGGCAACTTTGTCGTAATCATCTGATTTTGCGAAGCGGGTTTCAATGCCCTGACGAGGAAAGGTATGGGCAAACAAATTGTAGGTGCCACCGTATAGCTGACTAGTGCTGACAATATTACTTCCTACTTCGGCGATGGCTTCTATTGAATAGCGAATTGCCGCCATGCCCGATGCCACAGCCAGCGCGCCGATGCCGCCTTCCAATTCCGTAATACGCTGCTCTAACACCGCATTTGTGGGATTCATAATCCGACTGTAAATATTCCCAGGTACCGCAAGATTGAATAAATCTGCTCCGTGTTGGGTATCGTCAAAGGTAAAAGAAGTGGTTTGATAAATAGGCGTGGTGGCTGCTTTGGTGGTTGGGTCGCTCTGATAGCCTGCGTGTAGAGCAATAGTTTCCGCTTTCATGACATCTCCGTGTGAAAGGTGAATCGCTGATTTTGAGCACGATACTTTACTAAACAAAGTATTAAGCGCAATCGTCTATTTAAAAATACTAATAAATAGTGATGCTTATCCTATCCTGATGCAGCTGTAGTAATAACGCTAATTGCACAGTCATATCGTCTCGCTTGCCTGACACAAGCTTGTAATTGTACATTTTTTAATCTACTGTGGAGATTAATTGCTTGCATCATTTCAATGATGTCGCACCTCAAAGGATACATCATGAAAAGGAATGATCATGTCAAATCGTAGTTTTTACAGCGCGCTTTGTTCATTGGTATTGATGCTAACGCTAGCGCAATCCCAAGCAAGTTTGATGACCGATACGGATGGTTTTTCGGTGAGTTTAACGACCAGTGGTGATGATACAAATTTCTTTGGGCCGCCTGACTTTACAGACAATTATAATCCTTTTGGTGCTTTTGGAAATACCTTACCCGCACCATTTGGCGACGGCACGGAGATTGAAGTGTCGTTTTTCGATACTTATTTCGAAATCAGACAATTCGCACGGTCGTCTTTTGAGCCTATTGCGGCAGATTGGACTATGCTTTTCTCTAGCATCGAGAATGCGACTCCCATAGTAATGGTTAGCTTTGACGAAATCAGCAATACATTCCCGCATGAATTGGTCTTAGATAGCACTGGCGATAGCATTTCCGTTTTGTTCGCAGGCGGGAGTACGGACACACTGGCGATAGGTGCTGAAGCTTGGTTCGCCCGTGTAAATCTTGAGTTTGATCTTGCAGAAGTACCCGTACCACCCACTTTGTTCATTGCTTTGCTAGCGTCTTTTTACTTGTTTTACCGAGCTAAACAAACACCACTTGCTAAAGACAAACAGTAGCTTGCCCGCGCCTGTATAAATCGCATCATTAACGCAATGTCTCTGTTAGCGCAGTGCTGAGCGCGGCGCGCGTTTCCTGAGGGATAGAAATAGATCTATTGGTATCTCGTTGGACAAAAACATGTGTCAATGAACCTGTCGCGCAGGCCTTTTCTTCATTGTCTTTAAAAATGGCTACACCATAGCGCACAGACGAATTACCTAAATGGTCTACACAAAAACCACCCACTATTTTGTCGGGAAACGAAATGCTGGCGTGATATTCACAATTTGAGGCGACCATTAAGCCAATGTGCTTGCCAGTGTGAATATCCAACTGAGCATGCTCAATCAAAAACTGGTTCACGATTGAATCAAAATAGCTGTAGTACACCACATTGTTTACGTGCCCGTAGATATCGTTGTCCATCCAGCGGGTGGTGATGGGAAAGAAAAATTTGTAGTGCTCTCGCATTTGCTTATTGTTGTTTTGTTCGCTTTTCACTGCCCTTAGTTTCCTGTTTAATACCCTACAATTGTTTTATTCCCAAACTCGTTCAATTATCAGAACGCCGCCTCATAGATGGCCAGCGCATCACTGCGCTTCACGGTTTTTGGGTTGTTAGTTAAGAGGCGAGTTTGCAGCATTGCGTCATCGGCTAAAAGCGGCAAATCTTTTCTGGCTATATTTAAGTCTCTTAGCTTAGTGGGCAGATTAAGTCGCTGAGTTAGAGATTCAGCGTACTCAATCAAGGCATGGCTGCTATCTTGTGCGTTCTGTTGGGGTGACAAATCGTTCACAACAAAAGGTGCTAGCTGTGCATACTGTTTGTATGCTGAGTCATGATTGAACTTTAGCACATGGGGCAATACCAGAGCATTGCTCAGCCCGTGAGGAATATGAAAGTGACCTCCCAGCGGATACGCAAGCGCATGCACTGCCGCTACTGGCGCATTGGCAAAGGCTTGTCCCGCGAGACAGGCGCCAAGCAACATGTTTTGTCTGGCAAGAATATTTTGACCATCAAAGGTAGCGGTTTCGATGTTTTGTGACAATAAGCTCAATGCTTGCCTGGCCAGCATATCAGAATACATGTTCTTCTTGTGAATGCTCGTGTAGGCTTCAATCGCATGCACCATTGCATCAATTCCGGTTGCCGCAGTGACGTGAGCAGGTAGGCTCAAAGTGAGCTGTGCATCTAAAAGCGCAATGTCGGGGATAAGTTTTGAAGACACAATTCCCGCTTTTGTGGTTTCGCCGGTGGTGATCACAGCAATGGGCGTTACTTCTGAGCCGGTGCCTGCTGTTGTTGGTATACAAATGAGAGGCAAGCGTTCACAGTGAATTTGCTCTATGCCGTAGCAACTTGCTAGCTCAATGTTGCTCTGCTCAGCCTTATCACTTGCAAGTACGCTCACCACTTTTGCACAATCCATGGCACTGCCGCCACCAAAACCGATAATGCCATCTGCGTGATGCGATAACGCGCATAGTAGCGCTTGCTCAATAACCTTTTCGGATGGGTCTGCTTGTACGTCACTAAATACGGCAACTGCAGCAATTCCGTTATTTGATTTTGTACATGTACTCGATGATTCTGTCGCGCTCAAAAGCGTGCTCTCTATTGGCTCTAGAAGTCCAGAAGCAAGTATTCCTGGGTCTGTAATAACGCAGGGGCGCTTGATGCCAAGCGACGCACAATGCTTAGCAATGTCAGACATACCGTTTATTTGATTGACTATCTTTTTTGCACTGGCGAATTCAAATGGCCCCATGTTTATCTCACAACTCAATTTCTCT
Organism: Ningiella algicola; assembly: GCF_028401415.2. Lineage (NCBI taxonomy): Bacteria > Pseudomonadati > Pseudomonadota > Gammaproteobacteria > Alteromonadales > Alteromonadaceae > Ningiella > Ningiella algicola. Next base: position 3,231,571 of record NZ_CP171821.2, read on the forward strand.
CAATACAGCACTATACGAAATAAAAAGCAGAGGCGAGCACATATGCTCAAATAAAACGTTAAACTGCGCATTACCGAACGGTCAAGCAAACCGGGCAACGAAATAGCGTGTGCAAAGGACAAATTATGTGACTATGCTTGCGTAATTACCCGCGCTATTTGAATTACTTACACGAGACAAAAGCACATCCATGAAGTACGCATATCAACTTTTATCGTTTCTATTATTTTCTAGCTTATTGCTTTTAAATGCGCTCGCCCACGCCACAGATTTAGAGGCACTGTTTGGCACGCCACAAGTTCGCGAGCGACAGGTGTCAGACCTGCCAGAACACAACATTGACTATTGGCTAGACGTTAAACCTGTTGTAGAAAGCCGCTGTGTGGTTTGCCACGCCTGCTATGACTCACCATGTCAGCTCAAAATGACCGCTCCTGAAGGTATTGACAGAGGGGCAAGTAAAGACAAAGTCTATAACGCAAGTAGAATAGAACACGCACAATTATCACGCCTGTTTGAAGATGCTACCACGACAAAACAGTGGCGCGAAAAAGGCTTTTTTCCCGTATTGAACGAGTTTCAGCAAAGCAAAGAAGCCAATCAGCAGGCAAGTTTAATGTACCAACTTCTGCGCCTTAAACAGGAGCATCCTCTACCAGAGAAGGCCATTTTGCCTGATGATTTCACCTTTGGATATGAACGCGAACACCTGTGTGCAGCGCCAGATGAGATGCAGTTATATACCGAAGACAATCCTCTGTGGGGTATGCCTTATGCATTACCCGGTTTGGCAAAAGCGGAGCAAGCGACTCTCAATATTTGGCTAGAACAAGGCGCACGCTATCAAGCACGCGCGCCCTTAGCGGATAATTATCTGAAAACAATCGATAAATGGGAAAGATTCTTAAACGGCTCCTCCCGTAAACAGCAACTGGCAAATCGCTACATTTTTGAACATTTGTTTCTGGCCAATATCTATTTCTCGGAACTTGAGCAGGAAAGTATCAACGGTGGTAGTGCCCCCCAGTATTTTAAAATAGTCCGTTCAAGCACACCTCCAGGCAAGACGGTCGAGATTATCGCCACCCGACGTCCATACGACAAACCCTTTGCCAAGCAGGATTCTCGCCGAGTGTACTATCGTCTTGTGCCCATGCTAGAAACGGTTGTTACGAAAACGCATCTGCCCTACGCGCTCAATCAAAGGCGCCTGTCTCGCTGGCAATCACTATTTTATGAAGTAGATTATGAGGTCAAGTATCTCCCTGCTTATGATGCCAAAGTTGCAGCCAATCCCTTTAGCGCATTCGAGCAAATTCCTATGAGTTCGCGGTATAAATTTATGCTAGATGAGGCGCAATTTATCATCATGAATTTTATTAAAGGGCCAGTATGCAGAGGGCAGGTGGCAGTAAACGTGATACGAGATCACTTTTGGGTGTTTTTTGTGAACCCCGACTTGCCAATCAATTACAAGCTTGCTCAGACCATTGATATAAATGCATCCGCGCTTGAACTACCAAGTGCGCAAGAAGATATCTTCCTTCCGCTTAGTAACTGGATTAAGTATTCAGAAAAGGCCAAAAAGGCAGCGCAGGAAAAAGAACAGTTCATTATCGATAACTTTGTTCAAAAGGGTCAGCAGGGGCCAAAAATTGACCTGAGCCTCATTTGGGATGGTCAGTCTGAGAACGGCCATAACCCCAATGCCGCTTTAACCGTATTTCGCCACTTTGATAACGCTTCCGTTCATAAAGGTATGCTGGGCGATGCTCCACAAACCGCATGGGTAATCGACTATCCCTTACTGGAAAAAATCTACTACTTGCTGGTCGCTGGGTACGACGTATACGGCAATGCTGGCCATCAACTCTTGTCGCGCTTATATATGGATTTTTTGCGAATGGATGGAGAGAACATGTTTTTAGACTTTTTGCCAGAAGATGAGCGACTAAGGCTCTTAAGCACTTGGTATCAAAATGAAGACGAACTCATAAAAGACTATTTATACAATAGTGAGTATTACAAGCAGGTGGGCTCCTCAATTGAATATGAGCGCGCCAACTCAAACGCCAAAGATATTCAAACACAATTTTACGACAAGTTGAGAGCACACTTAAAACCGGTGTTAGCGCAGCAACATACACTTTCTGGCATTCAGGATGAAGTGATACAAGAGCAGCTCACTCGCCTGACAAAAATGGAAGGTGCCGGTGTCGAATTTTTGGCCGAACTCACCTTTATTGAAATTCAGCGCGACGCAAAACCGTCCTTATTTGTATCCTTAATAAAAAACAATGCACATAAAACAGTATCATCGATGTTTTCAGAAGACTCCGAGCTGTGGCCAGAACAATTCAATATTACGGTATTGGAGGGCATCACCGGATCTTACCCTAACGCGCTGATGCAGGTGAATGAGAGTAAGCTCTCGCGCTGGGTTGATTCAGTCCTAAGCGTATCTTCTGGGGAAAGTTACGTGACACTTCTTGATGAATATGGTGTAAGGCGAAGCAACCGTGCGTTTTGGGCTTACAGTGATCGCATGCACGAGTTTATAAACGCATATAATCTCATAGAGGCCGGGTTTGTGGATTACAACCGCTTAGAAAATCGATAGTAGTGCTAGCACCCACTGCTCGGAGCAGATCAGTTTTATGAACTTTTTTTCACCAAAAAAGGTAAATGACTAGGTTATCTAGAATGTTGCGACTTTAGGTAATTGACTAATATGTAAAAATAAATTGTACATTCGCACGATAAACGAGTATAGTCCACGCCAGCTAGAGAGAAGTCTATTCTTTATCCTACATTACGCGGTTTTATTCGTAATACACGTCCTGCAGTACCTAAGTATCAGTCTCTAAATCAAGCTAACACCCGTCGAAATGCAATTTTGCAAATCGGCACTATTAATTAACACATTATCTACAGGATATTATTATGTCTGAAAGAACTAACGGCACCGTAAAATGGTTTAACGAATCTAAAGGCTTCGGCTTTATCGCTCAAGAATCTGGCCCTGACGTGTTTGCACACTTCAGTGCAATCTCTGGCGACGGTTTCAAAACCTTGGCTGAAGGCCAAAAAGTTGAGTTCACTGTTACTGACGGTCAAAAAGGCCCTCAAGCAGAGAACATCGTAGCGCTTTAATTAGCCCTGCGTTCGCGTCATGCGAAACAAATACTGAAAGCGACCCTTAGTGGTCGCTTTTTTTATGGTTTTTTATTGTTTGGAATCATTTTCTCAGTAGTCTTATAAAAAGCTGAATTTGAGGCTAGACTGATTGAATTAACTATTTGGACGCTCACGACTAAGATCATTAGAAGCACACGGGAATGTATATTTTTTGTAAGATGATGCGCGTATTTTTTGCTTGTTTCACATTGGCATTTTTAAGCTTAGGTGCGGCGCCGAAGGTTTTCGCGATTTCTCTGAACACAGACGAAGCGCCTTTCAAATGCCAGGTGACCGTCGCAAGCGCCAGCAACTTTTATCAGCCTCTTATCACGCTTTTGGATTCATCCGAGACTTTGAAACAAGCAGATTTGCGAGTTGTGTCCGGCTCTTCTGGTAGCCTCTACGCGCAAATACTTGCCGGAGCGCCATTTGATGTATTTTTGTCTGCCGATGCTGAACGGCCAGCAGGTTTATTTGAGTCAGGAATGAGCCATGCGCCGCTCACCTACGCTAAGGGTAAACTTGCTATTTGGTCAACACAGTATCGTTTCGCTGGCATGTCATTAGATGAGATTAAAACGACAGTCGATAGCTCATCTGGACGTATTGCGATTGCCAATCCTGAAACTGCGCCTTTTGGACAAGCCGCGTGGCTTTTTATCAAACATACCTTTGATGATGATCAAATAGCTGACGTTCGTAAACGTTTAGTGTTTGGAAACAATGTGGCACAAACCTTCCAGTTTGTGGATACAGGCAATGCACACATAGGCATTATTGCTGAGTCTATGCTCATACAAGCTCAAGTGAAGTTTCCGGATAAGTCAGAAAAATATACCAGTTATTCACTACTCGGTGAGAACAATCTGCATTCCATCTTGCAACAAGCCGTGATTTTGAAGCAAGGTAGGCCTTATTCAGGCAAGCAGGCAAAGCAACGCGAACATTTGCGTTTGTGTAAAGGGCGACTAGCACAGGCGCTCATCGATTTTTTACTCAGCCCTTCCAGTCAGAACAAGCTCGCTCAAATGGGTTATCAATCGGTGTTAGATGAGTAATGACATTTATGGCTAGAAACGACAATGGCTAATACAATAGTGGATAGCAGCGACAATGGATAACCTGGTCGATTCGTTTCACCTGCAGGCGCTACTTCTCACATTGAAGTTAGCTTTACTGACAGTGGTTTTTTTATTCGCGATTGGACTACCTTTGGCTTGGTATTTGTCGCGCTATCAGGGAATGTTCAAAGCTTTCTTTGAAGCACTTATTACGCTTCCACTCGTTTTACCCCCTACGGTACTCGGGTTTTACCTGCTTATCGCCTTTTCCCCCGATACTTGGCTAGGGCAGACCTGGCTGTCGTTAAACGGTACGCAGTTTGTCTTTAGTTTTGCAGGCATTTTGTTTGGTTCAATTATTTATTCAATGCCGTTTGTGGTGCAGCCTTTACTCCAAGCTTTTCATGCGAAAGGGCAAGAGACGATGAATAGCGCTCAAACCTTGGGACTATCAAAATTCGACGCCTTTACACGCGTTCTTTTACCGGCAATCAAGCCCAACCTGATAAGTGCCGCAACCCTTGGTTTTGCGCATACACTGGGAGAGTTTGGCCTAATTTTGATGATTGGTGGGAATATTCCAGGCGAGACGCAAGTCGTATCCATTGCGCTATTTAACGAAGTGGAAAGCTTAAATTATGAGAGTGCACACTCTCTTGCCGCCATGCTGCTAATATTTAGTTTAGTGAGTTTAACCTTGCTATATCGCTTCAACCAACAGGCAAAAAGAAGCTTTGGTATATGACAGATAAGTCAGTCTTTTTAAGTATTGAGCGGGGCGGCGTGCAGTCGGTAGACTGGGATTTGTCTACCTATATTGTGGCAGTAAGCGGTAAGTCGGGTGCTGGAAAAACCACGTTACTTAAGCAAATAGCGGGTATTAGCCTAAATAAAAGCCAATATTCTCCTCCATATGCCGACGTTAGTGTAAATGGCGTTGACCTCAATGGGCACTCTAGCGCCATCAACCCTTGTGTTTATGTGGGGGCAGATACGCCACTTTTTGAGCATATGAGCTTGTATGACAATCTTAAGCAAGTTCATAGAATGTCCAAATGGGCAAGTTCTTCAAGCGCTAAGTCGCAGTTTGAACGTTTTGGCCTTCCATTTCGAGAGCCCTTGCTCTTAGAAGAAATCATCGCGTGGTGCGAATTAGATACCTTCATCCATAAATCGTGTTTAACGCTCTCCTCGGGTGAAAAACAACGAGGACAAATTGCCCGAGCGCTTGCGTCTAACAAGCCTATTTTGCTTTTGGACGAAGCGCTATCCGCCATGGACGCAGCGCTGCGTAAGCGCATGCAGATGCGTCTCAAAAAGCTTCAGCGCAAAAGGGAAAGGGCGATGGTAGTGGTCAGTCATGACGCTCGAGAGCTATTGTTTATGGGAGATTTCTTTGTGTCGGTAGAGAATCAATCCATCCACAAGCAAAGTGAAAACTTTGAATGCGATACCGCGCATTTTGAAACATCAAACAGCCTAGCCAGTATTAAAGTGCAGCATGATTTTGATGATAATATATATGGTTTAAGTGTGTTTTCAGTGGACATTCAGCCCTGCGAACAAAACAAAGAGTCGCAAATAGCGCAAATATTTTGTAAGCGAATACCCCATGCAAAAGATATTGATAAACTCATTATTGATGCTCAATCTGTGGTGCTAGCCCGTGCACAGGAGACTGAACAACAGGCGTTTCAAACCAGCATGCTGAACAAAATTGACGGCGAAGTGGCTGGCATTGCCGAAGTTTTTGCAAACGATCTTGAGACAGAACAAAGCAAGCCACAATTTCGAATCACTCTGACAGTGTTTGGACAATCAATGGATGCCATCATTACTGCAAAATCTATGGATGCCTTATCGCTTAGTGTCGGCGATAAAGTTTATGCCATGTTCAAAGCGCTTTGATGGTTAACGAAAGACCTATTGGCTATTAATAACCGCATTGAGTTTAATGTGCGCTAGCTGAATCTGTGTCTGATAGTTTTGACAGTTAGCTTAAACTCGCTTCATTACAATTAAGGTGGATTTTGCATGTTCCTTTATTTAAGTCTTATTCCAATGTTTTGATTGATCATGGTTATTTTAGAGTAGTTTTGGGAGGCCTGCGCGCGACATGGGAAGCACTCGCGTTCTCATTCCTCACGCCCCGTATCGCTGAACTATATGTGCATGAAATTGACAACTAACTGTCGTTCCGCACCTAGTTTTTGCAATTAAGCTGGCTAATATTTGAGCGTTTGATCGGCTTTTCTTATATTTTCATTGACGTGGATCCCCGATCTTGATCTATTACTCTCTTTTGAGAGAGTCAAAACGCATGTCCTCCATTCCCTATACTAAAACACTTGAACACCATGGCTTAATTGCTGGGTTTTGCAAGGAACTTGATATTGCTGGCATGATTGACGGGTGCCTTGGTCACTCAGAGCATCGTCAAGTGAGTTTCGGGCAGCTATTCGTTGCCATGCTGATTAACGGCTTAGGCTTCACTGGTCGTACTTTGCATATGTATGGCGAATATTTCAAAGACAAACCCTTGGAGCGGATAGCCGGATAGCGTTAGTTTTACTTATACTCGGATCTATTGATGATGTTCAAACATAAATAATTGGCGCTAAGACTGCAAATGACCATGATTAAAGGTTTACCAAATTGCTACTGACTTCCCATAAACGATTACCTACAGATTTGTCATAGGACTGTTTTGCTGACTTTTTTCTTTTGCCTTTTATAAAGTAACTTCCGTTGAGTTCAGTGTTATTTGGCAGACTTAAAATTTCAATTAGTTTACCAACAGCTGCCTCTGGTTTGGGGAAGAAATATTTCAGTAATCCAGTAACGAAAAATGGGGCACCTCCACCTTTTGCTGTCATACGTGTTTGTACGCCACCAGGGTCTGCAGAAATTATTGCGACATTGGTATTTTCGAATTTTTGTGCAAACTTATATGCGGTGAGTACTAAAGCGAGTTTACTTTGGGTGTAGGCACCAAAAAACGGCGACCAACTCTTTTCGCCATGAAGATTATCAAAATCAATTTTGCCATAGCCATGTGCTTCTGAAGCCATATTCAACACACGTGCTTGTTTTGAAGCCTTTAGGTGGTCTGTTAATAAGTTAGTCAACAAAAAGGGAGCAAGGTGATTGATGGCAAAACTTGATTCTATTCCTTCTGAGGTAACTACTCGCTTATCTGTCGGAATAATACCGGCGTTATTTATTAAAAAATCTAAGTGATCAAACCTGTCTTTAAAACGCTCTGCTACATCTTTTACATCAGCCATAAGTGATAAATTACCAATTAACGAGTGAACGTTATTATGGCCAACTTGCTGTTTGATTTCATTTGCGGTTTGCTCAGTCCTTAACTTATCCCGCCCGACAATGACTACTTCTGCTCCAGACTCAGCAAGTTTTATTGCCATAATTTTCCCCATGCCATTTGTAGCGCCAGTCACTAACGCAATTTTGTCTTTAAAGTTTGTATTTATCATTTTTCAATACCTTGTTTTAATTGCAAAACCTCATAATATTGACCAAAGAGGTAGATGCTATAATTTAAATAATGAGTCACTTTATTTCCGCGCTTTCACCAATTGCGAGTACGCCAAACTCTGCGCTGGTAAGCCCCAATTCGCTTAGAGCTTCCTGCAAGCGCTCGGCAGGCTCGGCGGGTGCCTCTGCTGTTAGGGGAAAGGTACCCCAATGCATGCCGATTGAACGTTTGGCCTGAAGATCTTGATGAATCATGACCGCTTCTTTTGGGTTCACATGATAGTCTTGCATAAACCAGCGTGGCGCATAGGCCCCTATTGGAATCAACGCCAAGTCGACTGTACCTAGATGCTCACCAATTGGTTTAAACACTTTAGAGTTGTAGCCCGTGTCACCAGCGAACCAGACCGTAAAGTCAGAAAATGTAATTGCCCAACTTGCCCATAAACTGGCAAAGCGATCACCTAAACCTCTAGCCGTCCAATGCTGTGATGGCAGCGCTTCTATCGTAATGTTTTCATCAATGATGACAGTATCCCACCAATCCATTTCGCTTATATTCTCGTTGAGAACGTTCTTAGATAAAAACCACGATTTAAGCCCAAGAGGCACATAATAGTGTGCGGTATTACCCAATGAGCGAATGGCTTTCTCATCTAAATGGTCATAGTGGTCATGGCTAATAACAACGATATCAATGTCGGGTAAAAGACTGTAATCCAATGGATGTGGGATGTAGCGCTTTGGGCCAGCAAATGAAACAGGGGATGCTCGTTCAGAAAATATGGGGTCGGTCAAAATGGTTTTTCCCTGATATTGGATTAAGAACATAGAATGTCCTAGCCAAGTTACCAGAGGGGAGTCAGGTGGACTTAGGATCTTTTGAAGATTAGGCGTTTGCGTTGAGACAGTGTGAGCTAGTGAGGCATGATTAGCCCAAGGAGCGGCGCCAAAAAAGCGCATCTTCATAAAATCAAAAAATGTTTTATTTTTGTCTTGAAGATGGACATTTTTAAACCGTATTTCACCATTTTCATTGAGACTGTGGTGGGCCTTACTTGGATGATACCAGCTAGGAATGTCTTCAGGTGAACTAGCTGAACATCCTATACTTGCCAAAGTGGCAAAGGCCATCGTAAGCCGGCAAACCAGCCGTACGCAACGTGCCATTCCAATCTCCCTTGCTAGTCTTGAAAATGTAAGTCAGTTAGGCTATCAAAAAATCTATATTATTAACGTATTTAATGCTTGATTGGTTTTTTTACGGATTTTCTTGCTGCTTTACTTCCCAACCACCGCCTAAGGCCTTGTAAATAGCTACTAGGTTTGTGGCGACAGTGGTTTCGCTGCTAGCTAATTGCAAACCCACGCGGATCGAAGCGTTACTGATGGTGATGACCACCTGCTTGATGGTGTATGCGGCACTGGAGCACAAAATAAGAGCCGAGCTAGTTGCCCAAGATAAATACTTCCCTAACATGAAATACAAACCCTATCAAAAACCGACCGCAAGATGGGTGTTTCAGTGTTTTCAGGGGATAACCATCATCTATCTAGCCAATTCACCCCCTATCATCGCTAACCTAGAGCAGCGCAATCAAACCATCATTGATTGCTTGGGTCACGACTACCAGCAGATTTATTCTTAAAATGGGTGCAGAATGTCAGGTCCTATTAGCTAAAATGCCTAAATCATCTTCGCAACCAGCATCGAACCAACCTAATGGCCAGCTGTAACGAAGGGTAGCGGATAGCGTTAGTTTTACTTATACTCCCAGATTTATTGGTTTTGCCTTTTAGTTGGTTAATAAATATACTACAAGGGAATTTGGCACGCTGCATGGGTTTAATTTGGGAAAATATCGACCGGTAACTAGGCTCATTAGAGAAAAAAAGAAAGGCGAAGGAAAAGCTGAAGTTCCCTCCAAGAAACGTTTTAAGCAAATTCTTTGGATGGCATCAGGTGGCAATTTAGGCAAACGCAATGTTGCTATAATTTGGATGCTTTTTGGTTCGGGCATGCGCATCAATGAAGTTGCGAAACTCAAAATTAAAGATTTGCTTAGAGACACAAACGAACTTCGTACCACGTTTATCATTCCTGCTGCTTATACCAAGACAGACAAATCACGAGCTGCATATATCCTTGCAAAACCTCATATAAGAGCGGTCGAGGAATGGATCAGCGAAATGGTCTATCAAAGAGTATGCGTTATTGAAAATGACGAGTTTCGCGGATTAAACCCTGATTGGCCATTATTCGCCGTTACAAAAAAAGGAAATTCATGGCGAACTATGGCATTTCGCGACAAAAAATACACTGATGTCGAGGGGAATGTTTTAACGACTAGAGTGTGCAGCTCCCTGCAAACATTGGTTTCGGAGATTTTTAGAAATAGCGGTTTACTTTGCGGTACTCATGCAGGTCGTCGAGCGCTTGCGACTTGGTTAGATCAGAAAGGGGTGGAGCTTGACACTATTCAACGTATTCTAGGTCATAATGATCCAGAGATGACACTTGAGTACATCGATCCCAATTTTGAACGAATAAGCGAAGCTTTTAATAAGTCCTTTAGAAACATAAATTGATAAACAAGTGAGACCACTAATTAAGACACGATCCCGACGAAATATAAATATTTTGATTTATATGGTTTACTACTTGTAAACTTTATTTTAAATGATATAGTTTACTGGTAGTAAACGGAGTTTAAATGCACGTAATATCAAAACGGCCATTTGCAGATGCTATGAAAAAGTATCCCAATGATGCTGCAGCAATTGAAGCAACATACAACGTGTTGAGTAGAGGTGAGTTTAAGACGCCTGACGCGTTAAAAGCGGTATTTAAAACTCTTGATAACTTTAAGTACAGAGATAAATGGTGGGTAATTGACATTGGCGGTAATAACCTTCGACTTATGGCCTTCATTGAATTCAGGCACAACCGAATGTACGTCAAGCATATTGTTACTCATGCTGAGTACGATGAACTTTGTAAGAAGTATCGTTGATAGGAGCGAAACCAAATGTTAGCCGTTGAACAACTTACAGAACTGATAAGTGAATTGAATGTACGTGTACCTGTGTTGCGTGAGATTACAAACCAGCAAGACCACGACCAAGCTTTAGCGCTGATGGAAGAGTTAATTGAGGATTACGATACCAACTTAGTCGCAATTGAAGCGCTCAGCAATTCTATTGCTCGCTATGAAGCTGATGCGGTGTCATTCTCTGAATTTAATCAACGAGGGTTGGGGGGCGACCCTGCGGTTGCTACGCTTAAAGTTCTGATGGATCAACACAACCTTAATACAACCGATTTTAAAAATGAAATTGGCGGTAAAAGTATGGTATCCCAAGTGCTAAGTGGAGGTAAGCGCTTAACACGCGATCATATTGAACGTTTAGCTATGCGTTTTGGGTTAAGCCCTGCGTTGTTTTTTAAGTAAGGAATAAACTATTGTGTAACAAAAGGACGATTGGTAGGTAAAATGAGTTATTACAGTACTTTAGGAGTAACCCACACAGCTGAAGACTTTGTCATTAAGGCTGCTTATAAGGCACTAATGAGAGCATACCATCCTGATCGTGTTAACGGATATGAAGCCTATGTAAAAGCAATAAACAATGCATATGATGTCCTTTCTGACTCGGTTAAGAGAGCGGAATACGATAGTTCACAGAAAGGTTCAATTGATGAGAGCTATTTTGAAGACACTGAATCGAGTAGGGAGATTGCTAATGATGTAAGTTCAGATTGGCAAGTTGTCATTGAGTACTTTCCAGAATTAGAAGAAGCAAAACAAGAGCTTCGTCAATATTCATCAGCGCTCTCTATTAGTTTCGCACTAAAGATCTTAGAAAGTAAAGATTTCAAAAATCATTTGGAAATTTCGCGAGAATTGAAGAAAGACTTTCTACAAGGTTACTTTGGCACAAATCCACGTATATTATTATTAGCAAAGACACTGCTATTAGCTAAAGTAAGAGCACCGCTGTTGGAACTCAATAAGTTAGTTCAAATAATGGGTGATAGAATTGATGCGGAAAGAGTTATTGCAAAACTTGCCGACAGGTATCCTGAAATTGACCAAATCTACAACTCGGATGAGCTTGACGCACTCATTGAGGACACTCGCACACTAATAAGTCGCGCCAGAAGTAAAAAAGCTGATTTCGATGATCTAAAATTACTCGCAAGTAGATTAGGTGTAATCGCAATTGGAAAAAAAGGGTTTTTTAAGGACAGGTGGCAAGTTACTGACAGGAGTGGTATGAAACTTTTGTTCTCTGACTCAAATGATTTCGAGCTTTATCTTATAAATGTGTTTGAAAGTATAGCGTTTAATTGAGCCTGCATTTTGTAGATATCACCATTTTAGATAATGATTCGCCTTTGGATGCCATTATTAGCGCGACATACCAGCACAATCTTCAAGGCGACGCCTATATGGGGTTTACGCTATTAACAGATGACGAGTTAGACACAATATCATTGGAAAGCAAGTATTTCACGCCGCTCGCTAACGGCGCATACTATGCTTTGAGAGCGCAATATAGTTATACTGATGATGACCGATTAGATGATTCTTGGGCAATTGGCGGGGATTATTACTTTAATAAATTCTCATCGATTGGTGCAGAGGGTAACGACGATTTCATTGCACTTACGGCAGGCCACTTTTTTACTGAACGTTTTAGTGTTCGCGCGGCATATAGCTTTATAAATGAGCGAGAAGTCGATGACACTTGGACAGTTAGCGCTAACCACCAGTTTTAAAGCATAGAGAATAAAGCCTCACAAGTTGGTTTATGGTCAATTGTAGTTACAACATTAGTGAGGTTTCGCTTATCATCTTGCCATTTTATTTCTCGATGGCTTGGCGATAAAAGCAAAGCACTGAGAAATGAAATTCAAGCGCGCCAAAGCAACGCGTTTGCCATTATTTGCGGCGACTCGCAGAAAGGCGCAAAGCAACTAATCCAACAATTATTAACGCAAGCGTTGCAGGGGCAGAAACTGCTTCAACCGCACTTAAGTTGATATTGTCAATGTTCAATGAAGATCCGGTTGCCGTCATTATAAAAATAAGTTCATCGATATTTGCTGAAATAGAAAAAGCAAAGGTAGTTAGCGCAACTAAGCCAATAAAATTTATCTTTTAAAATCTTAGCTTTAACAGCAGTTAACGCATGACTCATACCTTAAATGTACAAAACAATCTAACAGATTTTGCAAAGTAGACTGCGGGTCTTGCGCGAGCAGTCTGGTGTGCAAATACCTAAGCTCTTTTTTTACTGATTTTGAGCTGAGTCGTTTAGGCAAAATAAAAGTTATATTATACAGCCTACATCAAAAATGATACCGTTATGCATCAAAACTAATGGGGTGATATATGAGAACGACAGTTTCAATAGATGATGAGTTGTTTGATAAAGCTATTCAGCTATGCGAACCAGGTATTGATAAGTCAGAAATCATTAGACGAGCAATGAGAACTTTCGTCAGAGTTCAATCGGCGAAGAGATTGGCTGCGTTAGGAGCTAAATCACCGGACATGACCGAGATTCCGCGTCGCGGCAGTGACTAAAATGGTTTTAGTAGATACGTCTGTTTGGGTTGCTCATTTTAGGTACTCAGAAAATTCCTTGATTAGATTATTAAAAGAAGACTCCGTCCTTTGTCACCCACTGATAATAGCTGAGCTTGCGTGTGGAACTCCCCCTTCCCCGAGAGCAAGGACACTCAACGATATGTCTTTGCTTACCACATCAAGAATCGCGAACCAAACTGAGATACTGACAATGATTGAGCAACATCAACTATATGGAAAGGGCTGTGGATATATTGACATTGCTCTTCTTTGCTCTGTGCTAATAACGCCTGATACCAAACTATGGACATTAGACAAACGCCTCGCGCATCTCTCAGATCAATTTAATACAAAATACTCGCCTGACTTTATTTAGTTAAAGCCAAGCGTCAGTATCTTGACCGCCAATAATCGCCATAATTTCGATGGTGCCTTGATTGATTCGATAGTAAATTACATCTGACCGATGCGGGCAGCGTCTATAACCCAGTCGAATGTTATCAACCGGCTGATACAATAAAGGCGACTCTGCAATCTTAATAAAGGCTCCGAAAAAGCTGTTAAAATATTCGTCAGCTAAGCTTTCTCCAAACTCATGATATCCATATTCGTAGATTCTACGTAAATCTTCTTTTGCTTCTTCCGTTAAGCGATATCTGCTCATTTACTTTTTTAGATCCGCTTTAAATTCGGCGAGAATTTCGTTTGGTGACTGAGATACGAAGTTACTTTTTTCTGCTTTCGATAACTTTTGATTGATAAACTCGGCTCGTCTTGCGCGTCTTATTAAATCATTAATCAACTCGCTCTTATTCGCATAGTCACCTTTCTTTTCAACATGAGCGTTAAGCCAGCTGTTATTGCGTTCTGTCAATGTGACACTTTGTCTAGGCATGTTACTCTCCAAGCGCTTCTGGTGCGATATTACATCAGGGGCCTTCCATTGACAACAATTGATGGCTTGAACTGCTAGTTCCAAAAATTACAAAACGAACACTGCTCTAGGCCTTTCTAGTCACTTCAACAAAATATAGGCTTATAGAAACTGCGATTTGCTTGAAAGAGACTGCCTGCATAATGTTTCTTCGATTCTGTGATATTAGCGCACTTGCTAAATCTGAAAAGTGAGGTCAAGTTTGAGCTGAAACAGCGCACTGTTTTAGCATCATTACACTCGGCAATGGTTTTACTACGCGACTTAATCCATCCCTTTGGTCAGAACCAAAATAAGCCCTAGTATCTGAAAGCACAAAGCGATATTGATCAATACATCATTATCCATTTTGGTCAGCTGAGCTTGTTCTAAATACGACTGCTGAATCAAAAATTTCTCATTTATCTGTTCAATAATCCCTTCTTTGTATGCGTCATAGCTTGCTTGGATAGAACTATAGCTGTGTTCAGTTTCTTGTTTCGCACCAAACATTGACAGAGTATCGCTAATGAAGGCTTTGCTTTGTGGATGTTCGCCCTGAGATACCATGAGCAAAACCGCGGTATCTTTTCTGCGTTCTAGCGAGCGGCTGTTTTCCCAAATCTCTTCAATTTGTATACCCACGTTTGCTGCATCTCGCTCCCAATCGCCCACGCGATCATTATTTTTGGCAATAAAGTAATTTGAAATCACAGCAGAGGTGATAGTTAATGCGACACCAAGCATCACCAGTGCCCATTTAGACAAAAATTTCTTCATCCATTTTCTTTTATTCATACTCTTTGACCCTGTCCAATGGCAGCGTCTACTAGACCGGGCTCAAGCGGCTATTCTTTCGTATGATTATTTTGCTAAGCGATACGCTTATTTATATCTGTTCAGTCGTTCCTGCTCTTTCTCATCTGGGGTTACCCAATGCTCGCCCGTTTGTGTGCGTTCCTTTTTCCAAAAGGTCGCTTCGTGCTTGAGATAGTCCATAATATATTGAGCGGCTTCAAAGGCTGACTCTCGATGGCGGCTGCTTACGCCCACAAATACAATTTGCTCATTAATGTCTAAATCTCCAACGCGATGAATCACACGAACTTCTGATAAGAACCAGCGTTCTCTCGCTCTTTTGACAATGGATGCAAGCTGACTTTCTGTCATTTTAGGATAGTGCTCTAATCGTAAACCGGTCACCTGCTCGCTCGACATATGTGGGTTAAAATCGCGCACTAAACCCACAAACATCACCACGGCGCCACTGCTTCGATTATTATCAATGAGCATTTGGTACTCATGCGCAACATGAAAGTCCTTGCGTTGCACACTGATATAATTTTGATGAACCGACTCGTCGCTATTCACAGAATCTAACTCTTTTTAGCGCTCAGCATGGTCACAAAATTACAGGGCTTATTATTCGCATCTAGCTGCGGCTGAATAATTGACCAGCCAGTTTGGCAGGCACTTGTGGAGCCTGGGAGACAAAATATAAGGGTTTGATTGGCGAGTCCGGCAAATACTCGCGATTGGATGGTGGATGTACCAATCTCATCATAGGATATTTGCCTAAACAGCTCACCGAAACCGTCCACCTTTTTGTCGAACAAGGGTGTGATGGCTTCAGGTGTGCTGTCGCGCGACATAAAGCCTGTTCCGCCAGTGCTAATAATCACATGAACAGTGTCATCTGCAATGTACTTGGAAACGATGGCACGTAACTGATAAATATCATCTTTCACAATTTGCTTGTCTGCGATGGTATGGCCTGCGGCATCAACGGCTTTTGCCAAATATAAGCCGCTAGTGTCGTTTGACTCATCACGTGTGTCAGAAACGGTGATGATGGCGATGTTTAACGCTTTCGTCATTAAAATGGTGCTCACATATAGAACAATTAAGATGCTGTATACATTACCTGCTAAACTCAGTCTTATCTAGCGCATCTTACTTAATGCTATAGGCAACAAGGCTACTGGTAATAATGAGTATGACATCTCCCAAGCGGCAAGCGCCCAAAAAGCGAACCTTGTTTAATGAGCTTAAAGTGTTCAAAGACGCCCTGAGCACGCTGCACCCAAGAGTAAAGAAAATCGATCCATCGCTTGTGAGCAGCGGCAAAGACATTATGTTGTTTCCTGGCTTGGGCGTGGACGGCCGATTTTTTAAACCCATGAATCGCTATCTGACTCAGCATGGTCATCGTATTCATGACTGGGGTTTAGGCGTGAATGACGCAGGCCTTAATCGTGAGTTTAGCCAAGATGACATCACAATAAATTGGCATCCCGATGTGAGTATGCGCGCTAAGCCCTTGCATAAAAATGAATTAGGGGTTGCCTACTTATGCTCACGCGCGGTGGATAATGCAAAAGCACTGGCGGACCGTTTAGGCCATCCCATTGCAGTTATTGGCTGGAGCCTTGGTGGATTTATTGCCAGAGAAGTTGCACGCGCCTTGCCGGAACACATTGAGCAAGTGATCACCTTTGGCTCACCGATTGTGGGTGGACCAAAATTTACGGCAGTCGCGTGGCGGTTTGAAATGCTCAATGTCGATGTTGATTGGATAGCAGAAGAGGTCAAAAAGCTCGATGCAACGCCAATAAAGCAATCCATCACCTCTATCTACAGCAAAAACGACGGTATTGTGCACTGGAGCGCGAGTATTGATGAACTCAATCCACAGGTAAAGCACGTCGAGGTGAAAGCCTGTCATCTCGGCATGGGCTTTAGCTTTGAGGTATGGCGAGAGGTGTTAAAGTCGCTAAAAAGCTTATAAATCATCACGCCTTTAATTATCTAAAGTTCGGATTATTTATAATTCACCGAATCATAAACAATCACCTTCTCCCACAAGGCACTGGCTTTATCAACAAATAGCTTGTGCGCAGGCTCATCTTGATAATTTTGTTGTGCCTGGGCTGATTCAAAGGTCACAATCAAGGAATAGGTAAATGAGCCGTCTACAACATCTCTGCTCGCTTCAGGCGGAATACCGATAAAATTGGTTTTAGCAAACTGAGAGTTATCAAGAAAGGTTTGTAGCGATGTTTCAAAGGCACGACGGTCTTCAGGGTTATCAGGATTTTTAAGCCAAAAATAAACGGTATGGGCGAAGTTTGAGTCAAAATTAGTCATAGAATTTTCGCTGTGATTTTGGGCCAAAACGCTAAAAGACATACATATGGAAAAAAGTAAGGAATAACAAATCTTGAGCATTTCATCTCTCTTTTGATTAGCGTGATTATCAATGAAGAGTAGCTAAGCTAAATTCGCTATGCAATAAATTAAAAGCTTGAAAGTCTTATAGCGTGACGCTCTTGCAAAGCATCTTGCATAATAGGCTCGATAATCGTGTTAATACTGCCCTTGCTTGTAACTAAGCGTGACCCGATAAGCCCTCTAAATTTTGCTTGTAAGAGCGCGTCACTTTAAGCTCGTCACCAGAGCTTAAAATAGCGATGTATTCCCCGTTTGAGTTGGGGCTAAGTTTGCTTATTTTACTCACATTCACGATGGCGGAGCGATTGATGCGAGTGAAGTGCTCGCCGCTGAGCTCTTGTTCGAACTGCTTTAAGGTTTTCCTGATGATGTGAGTGCCTTCAAGTGTATGCACGCACATATAATCGCCTGCGGCTTCTATCCATAACAGGCTATTGATAGGTATTCGCAAGTAATCATTGCCGCTTTTCATGGTGATCACATTGTGCAAATCGGCAATGCCGCGATAACGTGAGCTTTCTAAACGTTTGACGAATCCATCTAATGACTCGCCTGTTTTTCTGGAGATTAGTTGGTCGAGCTTGCCTTGTAGGTTTAGTTTGGTCTCAACGTCGATGAGCTGAACCAGATTGTTTAAGCATTGATTGACTCGCGCTTGCGAGAAAGGTTTAAGCAGGTAGTCCGACGCCTGAAATTCAAAAGCATCAAGTGCGTACTCTCGAAAGGCAGTCACAAAAACAATTTTAGGAATATGCGCTTGGCCATCAACTGGCGTATGACTATGCTTGCTTGACTGATGCAAATCAGCGGCAAGTTCGATGCCATTCATAATGGGCATTTCAATATCTAAAAACACCACATCAGGCTTAAGTGTTTCAATCGCATCCAATGCTTGCTGTCCGTCACTGCATTGTTGGGTCACAACAAAGCGGTCATGCTGACAAACGAGACGCAGCAGCCCCTCGCGTGCAAGGGGTTCATCGTCAACAATCAGCGCTGTGATTTTGTCCACTAATGCGTTTCCAATATGGTTATGCCATTAATGATGCTCAATAGGGATTTTGATGAGCACTTTAAGGCCTTGAGGATCGTTATGGCGCATTAAAAACGCGTGTTGCTGGGGATACAAAACGTCCAAACGTTCTTGAATATTGCGTATACCTACACCCCTTTCGTCGTTTTTGTGTTGCTTGTTTTGTTCCAACAACTCTTGAGCATCCGGGCCGTTGTCACATACTTCCAACACTAAGGAGTCAGCTTCAATTCTGGCTCGCACTTTTATTTCACCATTTTTTGCTAGTTTGGCGATTGCGTATTTAATACTGTTTTCAATCAATGGTTGCAAAAGCAAACTTGGAACCATTAACGTTTCTGTTTCTGGCTGAATTTCAAAGTAGACACTGAGCCTATCATCAAAGCGCGTTTTTTCGATTTCTAAATATAACATCAAGGCCTTAAGCTCTTCGTGCAGCGTAATCTTTTTTTCGGGGTCATTGTCTAGAGAAAAACGCAAAAAGGTAGACAGCCTCACCAACATGCCATTGGCTTTTTCTTTTTTATCCATCATGACGAGTGTAGAAATGGCGTTGAGGGTGTTGAATAAAAAATGCGGATTAATCTGGTATCGCAGCATTTTAATCTGCGCATTGTGGGACAGTCGCTGTGCCGCCAAGTGCATCTCTTTTTCGTTCATCAAGCGATAGTAAAAGTTAATGCTGAAGTACAGCGTACTCCATGCTAACACCATTGCCAAACTGTAAATCATACTGTTGAAGTAATCTAAAAAATACAAGTCCTGGTAGTAGGTTTTTGCAAGATCAGCACTTTGACTATACTCGTGCGTCCATGACCAAAGAATAACGTTTTTGCTTGGTGTCCAAGCTGATGCAACAACAAAACACGCTAGTACGACGATGATCAGTAAGCGTTTAGGACCATATTGCCAACAACGCTGATATATATACCTGAGGGGTAGAGTAAGCAAAGCGCCCGCGCAGGCACTAAAAAACAGTGGAATGATGATATAGGCATTTACCCCCATTTTGTTTACCCCCAAAACCAGATTTTCAAGGATAAATAGTACCCAATATCCAGCCCATCCGGCAAAGTGAAGTGCCCAAAATGAGGGCTTTTGAGCGGGGATTACTTTCGGCTTTATATAGTCATTCATTCGCTTATACGGCTTGCTGTGATGCTGAGGGTGTTTGTTCATCCAGCCCTAAGCTCGAAAACAAACGACTTCTATAACTACTGCTTATCCTGACCTCGTCACCATTGTTTAGTTGCAGCATGGTGAAACGACCGAGTTCGCTGGTGAGCGAACTCACGTGGTGAATATTTATCATCGCACTTCGATGCACGCGAATAAAGGACTGCTTATCCAACTGCATCTCAAGATTACTCATCGTCTCTCGATGCAGTATCATTTTATCTGAGCAATGCAGTTCTGCATAATTTGCCGAGCCTTTTATCCAGATAATGTCTTTGGTCTCCACAAAATTCACCTCGCCGATTGATTTGACTGCCAAGATTGACTTGGGTTTTGCCAAAGGGGAGGAAATAAGAGGCTCTATTTTTTTCACTACACAATTAAAACGCTCCGCGCTGAAAGGCTTTAGCAAATAGTCACTGGCGTTTAATTCAAAGGCTTTGACTGCGAATTCGCCATACGCTGTGGAAAATATCCACTTGCTCGATACTAGTTGCCCTAGCTCTTGCGCTAGGCTCAGCCCTGACCCGCCAATAATATTGATGTCGATAAAGCACAAATCAGGCTGATGATGAATGATCAGGCGCTTTGCCTCATCATACTCACCTGCCTCAGCAAGCACAGTCCATTGTATATGCGCTTTTAAAAGCTCTCGAATACGCTCCCTTGCAAGCGGTTCGTCATCTACGATAATGCATCTGAACATGGGCCTTAGTCCTTTGTTAGTTGTCGAAAAAGTGCCTGATCATGCGTTTGGTATAAGCCTATCGGAATGGCTTTATTTAAATAGAATATTTCGACAACTGACGGAATGTTGCGATAAACAATTATTTTGTGATTGTTTATCGAAGAAATAACAATGGTGAAAGTAAGCTCAGCTTATCCAAATCGATAAGCTGAGCTTCTAGCGTCTATTTGTGTGTGCTTCCGGCGCTATTATTTCTTTGAAAGCAAATCGGAGGGTTTAGCATGTTGATTCAAATAACTTACGATACGATTTGACTCATGCAATTCAGCAAAGGTGATTGGGTCCATGCCGTTGCATTTCAGATCCTTAATCAATGTAATCGGCGTGGTACGTAGCGCTTTTATTTTTTGGCGTAAACCCACTTTTTTATCTGCGCGAATGTCTTCGCATACTTTGACAAGGTTTTTGTCATGCTCTGACATATTATTTTGATCTTTAGCATGGCCAGGCAGACTGAGCGCAACGAAAATGCTTATTGCAGAGATAGTGGCTTTTAGTGAAGATGAAGTAATGCAGGTTAAAGTCATAGGTGATTCTCTCAATGTTGATTTGAGCCATGACTATATTCATTCAGCTAAGTGAATTGGGGCCTGTGTGTTTAGATAAGCGTAACAAGGGATGAAATGAATGGCAGCTGCGATTAATGAAAATGTGCCGCGCTGAATAGTCTTAAATATGCTTTGATCTCTAAGGTTTGATTTCTTTGCTTTTTAATTTCTCAACTCTTTCGAGCGCGGCTTGTATCTTATTTTCTATCTCTGGCTTACTGTCTTTATCTGCAGCGCTCAATGCTTCACGCAGGGATTTGATTAGTGTTTGTAAACGTTCAAGCGACTGTTCTTGCTGCTCAGCTTCCTCTGCTTTATCAAACGCAAGTGATTCATGCTGTTTGTCTTCCCTTGCTTTATCTTCATGCGCTTTCGCTTTTGCGATAAATCGTTGACTAGCATCGGTAGGGCGCTGAGCGATATAATTGGGTGACATAATTTCGATATTGCGATTGTGCAGTTCATCCAGCATCGCTTTATGCAGTTTAGACTTTGCACTTAGCAAACTTTTAACATCACTTAGTAGGCCCGATACCCGATAGCTCACGCTGAAATCACCCAGCTCAGTAACATGAGAAAAGGCTTCTGTTAATCCCGAGTTGAGGGCAGCTTGTTTAAGTGCTTTGCCCACATCTGAGTGATGCACATCATAGCCAATCGACACATTTGCCGTAACTAGAGTACCGGAAGAACGAATGACCGAAACCGGATTATTTACCAAGTAGCTGTTGGCAATAGCGATTAAATCTCGCTGCTCGGTTTGAATTTCGGTATCCAGTAAGCCTTTTTCAGATACGCGACCGAAGTATTCATTGCAACGAATGAAATCCCCCGTTCTAAAAGGTTTGTTAAAGCGCAGTACCAAGCCTGCCATTAAATTCGCAACGATGCTGGTAGAAGAAAACGCAATGACACCGGATACCAATACGCCAATGAGCGTCAGCACTTGGTTTCGCGAGCTTTCGCTAACCGGCAGTGACAAACTGATGATGACCAAACCGATAAGCATGGCAATCACCATGACCAGCTGTCGGGGAAGGCGCTGTTCTGCGCTCAACTCAGAGTGTTTGACCAATAAAAACCATCGCATCGCCATGAGTACTGAAACAACCAAAATTGTCGCAATCGTTATGGGTATCCAGTCAAATAAATGATTCATTGCTGATAAATTCGCTTAGTTAAATAAATGGTTTGCATGAAAGCGCACATGCTCTTCAATAAAGCTGGCGATAAAATAATAGCTATGGTCGTAGCCCTCTTGCATTCTGAGCGATAAATTGACACCCGATTTGCTAGCAGCGTCTGTCAACGCTTGGGGGTGAAGTTGCTCAGTAAGAAAGGTGTCGTCAGTGCCTTGGTCAACCATTATTGGTCGTGTAAAGCTGTGTGTGTCATGTTGGCTGAGAAGATAACTCGCGTCGTATTCTTGCCATGTGTGCTGCTCATCACCCAGATACAGCGAAAAGGCTTTTTGTCCCCATGGACAGTTTGAAGGCTTACAAATTGGGGAGAATGCGGACACCGAATCATAAGCGGCGGGATTTTTAAGCGCAATGGTCAGTGCACCATGACCGCCCATTGAATGACCAGATATCGCTTTGCGCGAGCTTACCGGAAAATTCTTTTCAATTAGTTGGGGTAATTCGTTAACTACGTAGTCATACATTCTGTAATGCTTAGCCCAAGGCATTTGCGTCGCGTTTAAATAAAAACCTGCGCCTTTGCCTAAATCATAGGCATCCACATCTGCGACATCATCGCCACGTGGGCTGGTATCGGGCGCTACAATGGCGATGCCAAGCTCGGCTGCAACACGCAAAGCCCCCGCTTTTTGCATAAAGTTTTCATCCGTGCAGGTCAGTCCTGATAACCAATAGAGTACCGGTATTTTTTGGCCTTTAGACGCTTGCGGCGGTAAATAAATCGCAAACCGCATTTGACAGTTCGTTGCGCTCGAATGATGCGAATACTGTTTATGCAGGCCGCCAAAGCAGGCGTTACTGCTCACTTGTGTGATTGACATAAAGCTTCCTATCTATTGATACATGATAGCTATCGACTGACATTAAGGAACTGACATCGAGCGTCAGATATCTAGTAATGAATAACCGAACGAATAGACTCGCCTTTATGCATTAAATCAAAGGCTTCGTTAACATCCTCAAGACCCATGGTGTGAGTAATAAAATCATCTAGCTTAAATTCACCCGCTAAGTAGCGCTCTACATAATCGGGCAATTCACTGCGTCCTTTGACGCCGCCAAAAGCGGTACCGCGCCATACTCGACCGGTCACTAATTGAAAGGGCCGCGTCGATATTTCTTGTCCGGCACCCGCTACACCAATGATAACCGACTCGCCCCAGCCTTTGTGACAACACTCCAAAGCACTTCGCATCACATCTACGTTCCCTATGCATTCAAATGAAAAGTCCACGCCGCCGTCAGTCAGTTCGACGATGACCTCTTGAATCGCCTTGTCGTAGTTTTTGGGATTAATGCAGTCGGTGGCACCCAACTGTGTAGCTAAATCAAATTTACGCTCATTAATGTCAATGGCAATAATGCGCGAGGCTTTTGCCATTTGTGCACCGATAATGGCAGAGAGGCCTATACCGCCTAAGCCAAAAATAGCCACCGTATCGCCTTTTTGTACTTTGGCCGTATTCATCACTGCGCCCATGCCGGTGGTGACGCCACAGCCAAGCAAGCAGACTTCTTCGAGCGGCGCGCTTGGATTAACCTTTGCTAATGAAATTTCGGGTAAAACGGTATATTCAGAAAAAGTAGATGTGCCCATGTAGTGATAAATGGTTTCGCCATTAATGGAAAAGCGCGACGTGCCATCAGGCATCAGACCCTTACCTTGGGTTTCTCTAATTTTTTGACAAAGGTTGGTTTTACCGCTGGTGCAAAACTTACATTCACCGCACTCGGGTGTATATAAAGGTATAACGTGATCGCCTACCTGAACGGAGCTTACGCCTTCTCCAACTGACTCGACAATGCCGCCGCCTTCATGCCCTAAAATGCTCGGGAATACACCCTCAGGGTCTGCGCCCGACAGCGTGTAAGCATCAGTATGGCATACGCCGGTAGCAACAAGCTTGACCCGCACTTCACCTGCTTTAGGTGGGGCAACATTCACGGTTTCTATTTTAAGAGGCTGGTCGGGTCCCCATGCAACAGCTGCTTTACACTGGATAGTAACTGGCGTTTCATAAGCACTGGTCAAGGTGTTTTGGGCGTTAGAAGATTCAGATGTCATAGGTATGGGCAATCAAGCTAAGAAGACAGGCTTATAGTGTTGATGATAAGCGCTTTGTTTTCAACGTTGATTTTACCCAAACCTCAAATATGCCTCTAATTTGACATTGGGATGATGTTAACGACGAATGACCTTATCCATCAGGCTTTCATCATCAAAATCAAACTCAACTTCTTTTTCGACAATGATATTCCCTTCAATCACTGAGCTTGCGTCTACCGAAAGCTTCGGCGGATTTTGGCGCCAACTGTTATTGTTCGGCTTACCAGAAAAAACAACATCGCCTCTTACTACGCTACCATTGCGTAAATCGATATCACCGTTCACGGTTGAAACATTGGTCGCAACGTCAACTTGTTTGAGCACGATATCTCCATTGACCGTTTCAACCGAGCCGCCAACATTACCACCTGCATCGATAGTAATTTCGCCATTGACAGATTCAATTGAGCCCGTCGAGCGAAAGTCTTCTCCGATGCGAATGCGCCCATTAACTAAGTCCACATTGCGCACGCTAACATTATTGCCAATGTCGATTCTGCCATTTACATTACTCACTTCACTTGCGCTGACGCCATCTTCAACTTTCACAGAACCGTTCACCGACGAGATATCACCAACGGATTTACCTTCTCCCACCTTGATGCTTTTATTGGTTGATGAGTAAGTTCTTTTGCCGCTTTCATCCTCTGACACGCCACTGTCCCAGGTTTCTGAGTCAAAGGAATAGCCGCCTTCTAAATCATTCGCACCAACGTGAATAATGCACCCGCTGACCATAATTGATGAGCTGATCGCGGCAATAAACCCAAGTACCGGTAGTTTTAAGTAGTTTTTCATAAGCTTTCCTTTGAACGTGCGTGATAAATCGTGTAATTAATCCACTAAACAAAGCACTCGGCATGCCAAAAATAAATTATCTCTAAATCAATAACTTATTTTTTATTACTGTAATCGGAGGCACTTCGATTGGCAAAAATGACCATATTTAAGTGTATTAAACTAGTCAGTCGCAATACACATTCAAAAGGTTTATTGGTGAGTTTACAGCAGTTGATAAATACTTGACTAAAATACTAGGTTAAATACTTGACCATTCTAGTAGGTTATGAAAGGATCTGCGCCTCAAAACAATTAGGGAGTGCGGATGAAACTTACATCCAAAGGTCGCTATGCAGTTACGGCGATGCTTGATTTAACCTTACATGCTGAAAGTGGCCCGGTTTCTCTATCTGACATTTCTGCGCGTCAGGACATCTCGCTGTCTTATTTAGAACAGCTTTTTGCACGCTTGCGCAAAGCCGATTTGGTCTGCAGTGTGCGCGGCCCCGGTGGCGGTTATCAGCTTAAAAGAAATGCTCAGGATATTTCTATTGGTGCGGTTATTCATGCCGTCAACGAAACAGTGGATGCGACTCGATGCAAAGGTCAGGCAGATTGCCAAGGCGGGGAGCGATGCTTAACCCATAGCTTATGGCAAGATTTGAGCGACCGCGTAAATGATTTTTTAAGCGGTATTTCGCTACAGGATTTGATGCGCGAAAAAGACGTTAAGGATGTTTCTGGTCGCCAGAACAATCGCCGTAGTAATCAAGATATCGATATAAGTTTACAGATGTAATGCAATGTAAAGAGGGCGAAATCACGTTTATACACGTAAGCCTTCGTACAATTGAAAAGTAGCGAATATGCGCACAGCGACAAACTTAAGCTGAGCAGCGAACGAATAAATTTAGTAAACAGGTGAGTTCAAACATGAGTGAACAGATTGAACAGGCGTTAGAGCGTAAATACGAAGCCGGTTTCTATTCTGAAATTGAATCAGAAACATTTGAAGCAGGCTTGGATGAGTCAGTTATCCGCCGTATCTCGCAAATGAAAGGTGAGCCTGAATGGATGCTGGCATGGCGTTTAAAAGCCTATGAAACCTGGCTTAAAATGGAGGAGCCGGAATGGGCACATGTGGATTATCCCAAAATTGACTACCAAGCAATTTCATACTATTCCGCACCTAAAAGTATGGCGGATAAGCCTCAGTCTTTAGATGAAGTTGACCCTGAATTATTGCGCACCTATGAAAAGCTCGGCATTCCTTTACATGAACAAGAGATGCTGGCAGGCGTCGCGGTGGATGCTGTCTTCGATTCAGTGTCGGTGGTAACTACCTTTAGAGAAAAACTCGAAGAAGCTGGCGTTATATTCTGCCCCATTTCTGAAGCGGTTCATAAATATCCCGAGCTGGTAAAAAAATACATTGGTTCCGTTGTGCCTCGCGCGGATAATTATTTTGCAGCGCTTAACAGCGCAGTATTTACCGACGGCTCGTTTGTTTATATTCCAAAAGGCGTACGTTGCCCAATGGAGCTTTCGACCTATTTCCGTATTAACGAAATGAATACCGGTCAGTTCGAACGAACCCTTATTGTAGCAGAGGAAGGTAGCCATGTGAGCTACCTTGAGGGTTGCACTGCGCCTCAACGCGACGAAAATCAGCTTCACGCAGCAGTTGTTGAGCTGGTGGCCTTAGATAACGCAACGATCAAATACTCCACCGTACAAAATTGGTATCCGGGCGATGAAAACGGAGTGGGTGGTATTTATAACTTTGTCACAAAACGCGGTATTTGCCACACCAACGCAAAAATTTCATGGACACAAGTAGAGACAGGTTCCGCCGTTACGTGGAAATATCCAAGCTGTGTCCTTAAAGGTGATAACAGCGTAGGGGAATTTTACTCGGTTGCACTGACTCGTGGACGTCAGCAGGCCGATACCGGCACCAAAATGATTCATTTGGGTAAAAACACTCGCTCTACTATCATCTCTAAGGGTATTTCGGCGGGCAATAGCAACAACGCCTATCGCGGCCTTGTAAAAATGGGGCCAAAAGCAGACGGCGCGCGCAACTTCACTGAGTGCGATTCATTACTCATTGGCGACACCTGCGGCGCGCACACCTTCCCATATATTGAAAGCAGAAACCCAAGCGCAATTGTTGAGCATGAAGCTACTACCTCTAAAGTCAGCGATGAGCAGCTGTTTTTGTGTCAACAGCGCGGGCTGGATCCAGAAAAAGCGGTATCAATGATTGTGAATGGATTCTGTAAAGAAGTATTCAAAGAGCTGCCGATGGAGTTTGCCGTCGAAGCAGGTAAGTTACTTGAGATAAGCCTAGAAGGGTCAGTGGGGTAGTCATGTTAAAAATTAATAATCTGCACGCAAGTGTTGAAGATAAAACCATATTAAAAGGCTTAAACCTAGAAATAAAGCCAGGTGAAGTGCATGCCATCATGGGCCCTAATGGCGCGGGCAAAAGTACCCTTGGATATGTCTTGTCAGGCCGTGATGGCTATGAGGTCAAAGAAGGCGCGGTGTCGCTCAACGATCACGACTTGTTTGAAATGGAAATAGAAGAGCGTGCAAGCAATGGGTTGTTCTTAGCCTTTCAGTATCCGGTTGAAATTCCGGGCGTGAGCAATATGGAGTTTATGAAAGAGTCGGTTAACGCAGTGCGTGAACAGCGAGGAGAGGAGCCACTCTCTGCGGCTGAGTTTTTGAAAATGGCAAAAGAAGCATGTAAGCAAGTTCAGCTTCCGCTCGACTTTTTAAAGCGTGGTGTTAACGAAGGTTTTTCAGGTGGTGAGAAAAAGCGTAACGAAATTATGCAGATGATTTTGTTAAAGCCTAGCCTTTGTATTTTAGACGAATCTGATTCTGGCCTCGATATTGATGCGCTCCAAGTGGTCGCAAATGGTGTCAACAGCCAGCGTGACGATAAGCGCAGTTTTATTGTGATCACCCACTATCAGCGTTTACTCGACTACATCAAGCCCGATTTTGTGCACATTCTTGCCAACGGCGAAATCGTTAAAAGCGGTGACGCCTCACTTGCACTTAAAGTTGAAAAAGAAGGCTATGCATTTTTAGGCAAAGAGTTCGAAGGAGTTGAGGCATGAGTCAATGGCTAAACAAGGTTATTGATGATGCAGCACAGGTGCAAGACTATCTTGCGCCAATGCGTCAACAAGCCCTTGATACCTTGCGCTCACAAGGCTGGCCATCGGGGCGCAATGAGGCGTGGCGCTTTACGCTGCTAAGTTCGCTCAAAGAACGCAATGCTAAGCATTTGGTCAATAATAGCAATGTGAGTACTCACTCTGCTCCAGCAATAGACGGACTCTCGCTCATTGACATTGTGTTTGTTGATGGTCACTTGGTCACAGACCTTAAGGCCTTAAGCTTGCCCACCGGCCTGCATATTCATTCCTTATCGAATGCCCCAGCGGACACGCAAACTCAGATCGCAACACTGTTCGGTCATGTTAAGCCACAGCGTCATCTCTTTGGTTTGGTAAACGATGCCCTTTGTCAGCAAGGCGTATATATTGAGGTGGAAGCGGGCGCACATATTGATATCCCTGTGCGGCTGGTCAATTTAGCCACTCAAGATACTGACGGGCACACGCGTGCTCTGGTCAATATGGGCAAAAACAGCAAATGCGCTGTGATTGAATACGGCAGCGGCAGCGAGCAAAGTTTTACCACCGCATTCGCAGAATACCTGATTGGAGAGTCAGCCTCCCTTGAGCATTACCGCTTTGCGTTTTTTACTCAAGATGCCAAGCAAGTCGGCGGTAGCCACTTCAGTTTACAAAATTCAGCACGATTGAATTCGACTTTGGTGGGCTATGGAAGCGAGCTTTCGCGGGTGGATGTGGATATTATCCATGCTGGCGAGCACGCTAAAGCAAAAATGAACGCGATTTATTTGCTCGCTGAAGGTGAGTTGTTTGACCTACACTCGACTATTGAACACGCCATGCCTAATGGCACCACCCAAGAGAATGCCAGAGGCATCGTGGGTGACAAAGCCAGAGCCGTGTTTAATGGACGCATTCACATTCACCGTGATGCACAAAAAACCCTGGCCGAACTAAACAATCGTAATTTGTTGCTTTCGCGAAGAGCCATGATCAACACCAAGCCCGAGCTTGAAATATACGCCGACGATGTGCAATGCGCCCACGGTGCCACGGTGGCTGAAATTGAAGAGCAGGCGCTTTATTATCTATTAAGTCGCGGTATCAAGCGTTCTAAGGCGCTTGTAATGCTTAATTTTGGCTTTATTCAAGAGTTAGTAAATGCAATTCCAAACGAAGCTATCCGAGACTGGTTATTGCCCAAATTAAGTGAGCGATTTGAAAGCATGGAGGTTAAATGAGCCTTGATGTAGCTGCGCTTCGTGCGCAGTTTCCTGTGTTAAATCGCACTATAGACGGCAAGCCTTTGGTGTATCTCGATAATGCTGCAACGACTCAAAAGCCGCAAGCGGTCATTGATGCCATCGTCGACTTTTATACGCAGTGTAATGCAAACGTGCATCGCGGTGCACATCATTTATCCGACGAAGCGACTCGCCGCTATGAAAAAGCGCGTGACACTGTTGCTGCATTTATAGGTGCGCCTCACAGAGAAGAAGTGATATGGACCAGTGGCACAACCGAAGCCATAAACCTTGTTGCAAATGGTGCAGGACAATTGTTAAAAGCTGGTGATGAAGTGATTGTGACGGAAATGGAGCATCACGCAAATCTCGTTACTTGGCAGCAAGCGTGTAAAAGAAGCGGTGCTAGTTTAAAAGTATGCCCGATGTTTGAATCGGGCGAGCTAGATAGAGACGCGTTTGATGCTTTGTTGAGTGACAATACGCGTTTAGTTGCCTTTCCTCACGTATCCAATGCTCTGGGTACGGTCAATCCGATTAAACTGCTCACCGCAAAAGCCAAAGAAAAAGACGCTTTAGTGCTGATTGATGGCGCGCAAGGTATCGCCCATGGTGGCGTGGATGTTGATGATATTGGCTGTGATTTTTATGCCTTCTCAGGCCATAAAATTTTTGCACCGACGGGTGTAGGCGTACTGTGGGGCAAAAAGTCGGTTTTAGAAACATGGCCAGTGTGGCAAACCGGCGGCGAAATGATCCAAGATGTGGATTACGATCATGCCACGTGGGGCGCACTGCCGAACAGGCTTGAAGCGGGTACCCCCAACATTGCTGGTGTGATTGGCTTAGGAGCGGCGGTACAATGGCTTTCTCAACAAGACATACCCGCCTTGCAGGCGCACGAGAAAGCCTTGCTTGAGTATGCAAACGAGCAAGCAGCAACCATGGAAGGCATGAAAATTGTCGGCACCGCAAAAGACAAAATAGGCGTGATGAGCTTTTTACTCAATGGCGCACACCCTGCCGATATCGGTTTTATACTAGACAAACAAGGCGTGGCTATTCGCACCGGCGACAATTGTGCACAACCGCTTATGAAGCGTTTAGGCATTCCTGGTACAGCAAGAGCGTCATTTTCAATATATAATACCCACGAAGAGATAGACCAGCTTTTTGCTGCGCTTAAAAAAGCCAAGATGATGTTGGCTTAGGAGACATGATGAGTGTAGAAACGTTTGTTCCCAATACCCAAGTAATTTCGATGACCGACAGCGCTATCCGTCATTTTGAAAATAAACTTCAATCTAAGCCGGATAGCATTATTCGCTTTTCAACAAAGATGAGCGGCTGCACAGGTTATGCTTACGTGCTTGATTTCGCCGATGCACCTCAAGACGGCGACGAAGTGATTGAGTTCAGCGATAATCTAACCGTTGCCATAGCATCAGATGCGGTGGCTTTGATTCGAGACACCGAAATTGACTACGTAAAAGAAGGCGTGAATGGCATTATTCAGTACAACAACCCCAATGTAGTCAACGAGTGCGGCTGCGGTGAAAGTTTCAACGTAGGCTAGCGCCAAAACATAATAAAGGGTAATCAAAAGCAGTATGCAACAAAAAATGGTCGTCACCGAGCGTGACTGTAAAGCGCGATTGGTCCCTGCCGGCAACCCAGCAACCATTCCCAAAGGCGAATTCGTCAACATCACGCAAGACTTAGGCGGAAACTACACCGTAACTTGGCGTGGAAATATGTATCGAATTGACGGCACTGATGCTGAGGCAATCGGTCGCAAATCTTTGAATTTGTCTTTCGAAACACCCGCCGACGGTAACATAGACGAAAAGCAAGTTTGGGAAGCGCTTGAAAGCGTGTTTGACCCTGAGATCCCAATTAACCTTGTTTCTCTAGGCTTAATTTATGATGTAACCATTGACCAAAACGCAAAGTGCGTGAATATCAACATGACGCTAACGGCGCCTGGTTGCGGCATGGGACCGGTGCTGGTAGGTGATGTTGAATACAGAGTGAACATGGTGCCCTTTGTGGATGAGGTGAAAGTCGAGCTAGTGTTTGACCCACCTTGGTCTCGTGAAATGATGAGCGAAGAAGCTCAGCTCGAAGCGGGACTGTTTTTTTAAGCGCGCTATAATGACTTAGATACGCAAAAGTGACGCGAACAAAGAAGCACTTTCTAGCCCTTGCCTGACAAAGGCGATACCCAGTTAAGAATAAACAGGAACCAGCATGCAGTTACCCACAAGTGAAGAGATTATTGATGATTTGGCGTTTTTCGACGATTGGGAACAGCGTTATCAATACATCATCGACTTGGGAAAGCACGTGCCGGGTTTGCCTGAAGATGCGCGCACGCCCGATAAATTAGTTAAGGGTTGCCAAAGTAGTGTATGGCTTCAAGCCCAGCAAATCGAAGGTAAGTTTCAATTTGAAGTAGATAGCGATGCCGTGATTGTGCAAGGACTGCTAGCGCTTGTTCTTGCGGCCTATAACAACCAGTCACCTCAAGACATTCTGCAGTTTGATATTGATGGCTACTTTGCCGAGCTTGACTTAGAGCGTCATATTACCCCCACTCGAGGCAACGGCTTGCGCGCCATTGTGGGTAAAATTCGTGAAATGGCGCAAAAAGCGGCATAATCAACAGTCTTGGCCATCTGTTGGGTGTAAGGCCCAATTCATAAAAAGGAAAGCTCGTGCAAGCTACAGATGCAGCGCTCATGCTCATTCAGACTGCCCTAGCACCCGTGTTTTTAATTGTGGGTATAGGCACGCTTTTGAATGTCATCACCGCAAGACTGTCTCGTATTGTTGATCGAGTACGCTGGTTTGAATCACCCGAAAAAAACTGCGTTGCCTTAGCCCGTCAGCACGAGCTAAAAGCACTTTCTAGGCGCATGCGCTGGGCAAATACGGCGGTTAACCTACTCACAGGTGCTGCGGTTATTGTGTGCATCAATATATTTTTGATCATGGTTGAAGGCTATTTTAGCCTTGGACTGGATGCATGGATATTAGGATCGTTTGCCAGCTCGGTGGTTTTACTGTCTTTTGGTATGCTAAGTTTTTTTGCAGAAGTGAGCGTGGCCACCGCTTCTTTAAAAGTGACGAAGTCATACATATCCGAAACAGCCGACGATGACAAACGCTAAACCCCCCGTACATATCGATGAAAGTGACTACGAACTAAGCGCTATACGCTCCGCGGGCAGTGGCGGACAAAACGTCAATAAAGTGTCTACCGCCATTCATTTACGCTTCGACATTCACCAAAGTCACTTAGACGATAAATATAAGGCCCGACTGCTTGCGCTGAAGGATTCGCGCATTAGTAAAGAGGGCATACTAATTATCAAGGCGCAAAGTTACCGCACTCAAGAGCTAAATAAAGAAGATGCGATCAAGCGTTTGAAGGACATTATACGCTCAGTAATGGTTGAACCAAAAAAACGTAAGCCCACGCGGCCAAGCCTCAATGCAAAAAAGAAGCGTGTGGATAGCAAAAAACGCGTTGGCACCAAAAAAATCTTACGGGGCAAAATCGATTATTAAGACATGAGAAAGTCAGAAAAGAAGCTAGAAAAACGGCTTATAAAAGCGCTTACACAAGTGTGTGAACAAGCCAAATTTGACCTCACAGGTTTTCAGTGGCTGACGCATCGAGCTGATTTTTCACGTTTTCCTCAAAGCTTAATGGTGCATTGTATTTTTGATACAAAAGCGTCTATGACAACGGGGAATGCGGATACTGACCTGCAACACTATTTTGCTCAAGCAATTGAATCTAATATGGTGCAAGTTGGCATCGAATTTACTGGCAGTGAGCGGGATCATGCTATGATTAATCGCGTGATACTAGACAACGAAGAAGACTGCCAAGCGCAGCACAGCGGAAACTGGAATAAGAGGATTCACCATGCGCATTAAACAACTCGTTAATGCTAATGAGACGAAAAGAGATTTTCTCGCCAGAGATTGTCAACCAGAATTTTTCAAAAATAGATTTTATTTCAATAATACTAGTCATCCAGTCTTATGAATAATAACACAGTTTTTCTTCCTTATGCGTTTACTCCTCTCCTTGTAAACGAGCAATGTGGCGAGTCATACAATCGTTTTGTTGCAAATGTGATTCTGCCCACACTTTGTCAAGCCCCAAGTTACCTATGGTGCCGCTAGATTCCCACAAAACTATCGCTATCGTTGCATCGTAAATTTTCTTTGCCACTGGCGGTTTTTCAGTGAAGCTGATTGGTTCCAAGTATATTTTCTCTCGTTCCAAATCAAGTGACGTCTCAAGTGCGAGCGCATTCGTTGCTATATTCTCTAACTCTTTGTCAGAAAACAAAACACTTGGCGCCAGAGCACCTTGCAACGCTTCGCTTCCTTCAGCTATAGATATGAGTGCAGTTAGACCACTGGGGTCAAGCTGACTAAGGCCAAACTCAGTATAAACAAGCGCTTGATTAATCCTTTGCTTGATATAGTCGTTTATAGTCTTTTCGTATTGAAATTCTAACTCTGCTTCTGCTAACACTATTGATAATAGCGTGGGTATACTTTCTGCGGTCTTCCCCCGTATCAAAAGTTGTTCGGCGTACTTACGCTTGGCATCAATATCTACCCCGTCATCTTTTTTAAGGATTGCAGTCATAGCGAACGTATCCCCTTCTTCAGCCAATTCTTCCAACCGTTCAGCACTTATAGTAAGATATGGCTCAATAAGATGAGCGTTACCAGCTGACTCAACGCTGTATTCGAGAAAAGGATTGGCGCCGTAAGTATCAATCTCTTTTGCTTCGACGATCAGTGAACCGCGCTGGAGATCCCATTCATTTCTTGCTTGGATAAATCTAAAAAGCTCCGATTCTTTAAGATCATTGAATGCGATACACCAAGAGTCCTCTAAATTGCTTTTTGTGTTGCGGGAAACTAATTGTGGTTTATTTTGCTCTTCAACCCCAAGCTGCCCCTTTCGCGCATAATTCGTGTCATTTTCGCTTTCGACAATAGTTGTTTCATGCGATTGCGTGTCGGTCTTTGGCGTGAGCTGTTCCGTATTTAGGTGTGGGCTGTCATAAAAACTTGTAGAGAACCTTATGAAGGCCATCACAGTTAAAAAGCACAATCCAGCTAACGCTGCAAATAAAAGAACTGTTTTTTTGTTCATAATTTGTCCTTTGTCAACTAACCACAAGACCTAATATCGCCAGCGTGAGAGGAATCGCACGCTTCAAAGCTAGCGTCTCGATCCGCCTGATGCGAGGTAACGCAACGTTCGTACAAATCAGTACTAAAATCTTCTCCAAAGATAGTAATGTCTGGCATCATTGGATTGCAATTTTCTCGCAACCCTCTGGCATAAGTATTTGCAGCTCTTGTACGGCATTGATGCTTGGCAACGTTAGCGTTTAACTGGCACAGTCTTCTCGCATCATCTTCATCTTCATCTTCATCTTCATCTTCATCGCCTGGGTCTGGGTCAGATGGAGGATTAGGGGGGCCTACTGGACCTCCCGGAGAACCGCCGCCACCGCTACCGCCACCTCCACCACCGCATCCACCAATGCATGGGTTGATTACAGGGTCGGGCCTTTCGCCAACAACTTCTATGCATTCAGTTTCACTAGGGCAGTCGCCTCCTGAAACGTCGGCTACTGCGTCAGGTGCGTTTTTGTCTGTTGCAAATGCAGTTACAGGGGAAACTATCAGGGCTAGTAGAAAAATAAGAAGAGTGGGAGATATGGCGCTTTTGAAGAAGCTTAAGTTAAGCGGCGCTAATTTATGTTCTTGACGGTTAACTAATTGCTTGTTGCTTGTTGCTTGTTGCTTGTTGCTTGTTGCTTGTTGCTTGTTGCTTGTTGCTTGTTGCTTCATTTTTTA
Organism: Ningiella algicola; assembly: GCF_028401415.2. Classification (NCBI taxonomy): domain Bacteria; kingdom Pseudomonadati; phylum Pseudomonadota; class Gammaproteobacteria; order Alteromonadales; family Alteromonadaceae; genus Ningiella; species Ningiella algicola. The sequence continues at coordinate 3,266,951 of NZ_CP171821.2, forward strand.
AGATCCTTTTAAAATTTCACAAATATAATTTAGCCTTTTGTTACAACTGTCAAGATATTTTTTCTATTATTGAGAAACATATTCGCGTAATAACCTGTTTCCTCAATTACTATTTTACATTATGTCTTCACTCAAAAGCGTCCATGACATTGGTTATAGCGGATACTGACCTTCAACACTCTTTTGCTCATGCAATAGAATGTATTAAGGCGCAAGGTGGCATTGAGCTAACGCGTTTGCAAACGCGACTATGCTATGATTAATCGCATGATACTAGACAACGAAGAAGACTGCCAAGCGCAGCACAGCGGAAACTGGAATAAGAGGATTCACCATGCGCATTAAACAACTCGGCCATCCTATTTTGCGTGAGCAATCTCAAGCGATTAGCGAACAAGACATCAGCAGCAAGCGCGTTCAAGATACATTGAGCTTCATGAAAGAAACCTTAGACGGCATCAAAGCGATTTCTGATGAAAACGGCAATGCGCTCTCTGCCCCCCAGGTCGGTCAGGCAATTCGCATGGTGCTGCTGCGCTTAGATGGCGACTTTGTGCCTATGATTAACCCAGAGCTTATCGAAACGAGCGAGACGCTGTTCGAATTTGAAGAAGAGTGTTTTAGCTTTTATAACTTGCGAGGCCTGACTCAGCGCCATGCTCAAGTGAAGGTTAAGTACTTAGACGAGGAAGGCACTGAGCATAAAATTAGCTTATCAGGTGAGGAAGCAGGGCTCATTCAGCATGAAATAGATCATCTAAACGGTGTTTTCTTTACCGACCGCGTAGAAGATAAGCAGAGCTTGCGCTCGATAGATTACATTTTTAAAGATAAGCCGAGTCGTTTGAAAGTGGTCAAGGATATGGCGGAGTATATGGCACAATAGCTAAAGACATACTTGTAATAGTATTAGGGATTGAAATTCTCACTCATTTATAATGCTGCGCGAAATGCACTTTTAAATCATCAGCATTCATACAAAATACGCCTTAGAGCTCGCCTTAATAAGGTAGCTTTCTTAGCGGGAGTCTTAAACACACGCTTCAATTACTTCCAAGGAATTCTAGAATATTATCTCTTGACAATTCGGAAACATACTATAACTTTGCTTATGCAACTAAATAAGGATATTTAAATAATATGAAAAATGCGTCAACAACCAACAACCAACAACCATCAAGCACCTACCACTAACCGTCTAGATGCACTTAAGACTGCTGTAAGCGCGGGCGTATTGAGCATACTGCTTTTAATGAGTGTCGTTTCATCAAATGTATACGCTAATGAACGAGTAACGCCTGATTTTGCTGCCGAAACTAACTCAGGAGATTGCCCCGCTGACACAGAGTGTATAGAAGTTCCCGGTTATAGACCAGACCCTTCATTCAATCCATGTATTGGTGGATGCGGAGGTGGCGGCGGTGGTAGCGGTGGCGGTGGCTCCCCTGGAGGTCCAGTTGGTCCACCACTTCCTCCCGCTCCTGAGCCAGAAGACCCTGACCCAGAAGAAGAGCGAAGAGATTGTGTTAATGCTGCAAATGCACAGAACTCGTTGTGTCGCTCAGGTTTTGCGAATTCGCATGCACGACAGGTTTCACAAATCTGTAGTCTTATGCCCCCAGATATTACAATATTTGGAATCACTATTGAGGGTGGTAGGCAACAATGTATCGATACAAGCCTCGCAAACAGAGACGCGGGATACGAAAGTTGCGCTGCAAATCGCGACCTAGCAATAACTCGCTGCCCGTGAATGAATGGTAGAGGAGTAATAATCTAATGTACAGATTCAAAATATTAAGTGTGATTCTTGGCTTATCCGTTATCGGCGTAATCTTGCTTATCGGGATGGATAGTGCGAGCGACAAAAATGTTATCAATCCAGATACCTACAATGAATCAGGAGAGCGCGAACTTAAAAGTATTGTTGCGAAGCAAATTCAAAAAAACGCCGCTAATGATAGTCAACCTAAAAATAGTGATCAAAGTTCATCACTGTTTGTGAATCCTGAGAATCAAGATGGTCGAGTCGAAGACGAGTGGTGTTTTGCAGTTACTGAGCTCGCTGATGACCAAATCGTGAGATACTTAGAGCTGAAGAGTGAATGGGATGTGCAACGCGGGGATATTTCTATGACGAACCCTTTTGTTGATGCAGTCAATTCTGGGACGAGCTCAATTCCCGCCATTGCCTTTTTGACATCAAACGGAAATAACGAGCACCTTCTGGCTCCATATAGAGAAATGTCTCTTAGAGAGTTAAGGGCGTCCGCTAATAGTAATGACCGATACGCGCTGTTGGCGATCGTAGACAACCCGAGTATAAACCCGACAGAAAAGGTTGAAGCTGCTAGAAAGCTCTTGCATTTTGGCGATACCGCAAGCAGTTTGAGAACCCTCACGACGATGGAACTTCTATATGCGAGTTTTGATTATGAGGAAAAAGGTGCGATGACGATGGATATTCAAGAAAAAATTCTTAACGCATTAACATATATTCACTACGGACTTTCTAGGAAGGACACCTCCGCATTGCTTGCGTACTTGCAGCTTGTTCGAGATAATCCCATTTTCAACAAAGAGCTTGCTCCTAACGTTGTATTGAGTGAAAACGCTCTTTCTAAAATTGATCAAAATGTGAAACAGCTTGTTGCGGCTATCGATGAATCTAATATACGAAATAATATGATGCCAATTTCTGATATTGAAATTCCGAAAGTCGCACAGCATTCATTCGAGGCTTCAATAGTGGTATTGTTCAATGAATATGCCGATGTCTTCGAAAAAAACCAAGTAGCAGGCATTTGGATGAGTTCATATATTAATGAAAACAGCTGCATTGAGAGACAGTACTTTGAGTATGCGTCGAATTGATCCTGCGACCATCACGCCGAGTGCAATTTTTACTGAAGAATGTATGAATGGCGATTGATAAATGAAGTTAAGGTTAAAATCCGAAGCAAATAACTGGTTTAGGTTCATACACCTAGCCAGTTATCTCTGAAGCCTTCCTTGTAAAAGAGCTAATCTTAATCAACTCGAAGCTGGATGATTACGGCGTATGTTTTCATAACATGCCGCGTAACGAATTCTCAATCACTAATATCGACGAAGGCACTGATCGGCTTGAAGTTAAGTGAGATTCACACTGCGAAAAGTGCACCATCACAGAGTAAGCGATCAAAATAGACCGTTCTTCAATTATTAAGTACAGCCTCTAAAATCTCGTCATTAATAAACACAGGATAAACGATCAATGACTTGTAGTGGTCAACAAAATCCGTACACCGATTTAGCTAGTTTCTCAGCTTTCGTTGGCGGCAGCCCATCGTTAAATTGATGCGGTCGTTCCCAGTTGTAATAGTTCATTAGGTAGTAACCTACATCTCGTTTTGCTTCATTCGCTGATTGATATCCGATAGACGGCATCCATTCAGATTTTAAGCTTCTAATTACTCTCTCCATCGGCGTTTGTCAAGACAGTTACCGCGTCGGCTCATGCTTTGTGTCATGCGATAACGCCACAGGCGCTGTCTGAACTTACGCGCTCCATATTGTGAGCCTTGGTCACTATGGAACAGCACATGTTGTGGCTTACCACGTTGCTCGTAAGCCATATCTAGCGCTCTTGATGCCAGCTCAGCATCAGGTCTCTTTGATAGACTCCAACCAATTACTCTGCGTGCATACAAGTCAATGACAACAGCAGCATAATGCCAAGCGCCACCCGTCCACAAATAGGTAATGTCACCGCACCAAGCTTGGTTAGGCTGCTCCGGTACAAACTGCCGATCTAATAAATTCGGAATGTCTGGTCGCTCAACCTTCACCTGTTTGTAAGCATGTTTTCCGGGCTGCTTGCTTGTCAGGCCTTGTTCTTTCATCAAGGCGCCAACCTTAAAACGGCCCATTTCAAGTCCCTCATCTCGTAGCATCGCTACGATCGTTCGAGTGCCTGCGGACTGATGGCTTTTATCAAATAAGCGCTTTACTCTTGCTCGTAAAATCCGGCGCTTGGCATCAATGAGGCGGCGTCGCTTTTTACGCTCCTAGTAGCTTGTCACACCCAAACCTAACGCTGAGCACACGAGCTCTGTCGATTTATGCTCCCTTAATCGATCTACTAGCGCGTGGAGTTCAGATCGTCTGACATCAAAAGACTAGTCCGTCACGGACGGTAGCCTAATGAGATGCTCCGCCAAAGTCTAAAAAGGTGTACATTTAACATTCACTATTTTAATTAGGGTAATTATCATGGCTAACATCAAGGTTTTAGGTATCGATTTAGGCAAATCAAACTTCCACGTTATCGGTCATAACGAGACAGGGCGAACAATATACAAAAAAGTGCTCACTAAAAAAGCACTTATATCATATCTCAGCAAATTACCGGCTTGCGTTGTGGCCATGGAGAGTTGCCCTGGCTCTCAATGGCTTGTGAGAAAGGTTGGGTCTTTTGGCCATGATACTCGACTGTTGCCACCGCAATACGTAAAGGCTTACGTTAAGACTAATAAGAACGACTTTATTGATGCAGATGCTATAGCAGAAGCGGCAATTCGGCCAAATATGCGATTCGTGCCCATCAAATCTGTTGAACAGCAAAGTGCACTAGTTACTCATAAATTACGAGATAGCTTTGTTAAACAACGAACAGCTTGTATGACGCAAATTCGTGCCTTTTTATTAGAGTTTGGTATTAATCATGGAAAAGGCCATCCAGCAATAAGACGTGTTCCAGAATTACTGGCAAATTCTGAAATTGAACTGCCTCCAGAGCTACGTAAATCAATTCACCATTTATATGAGCATTATCAATATCTCAATGAACAAATCAAATCACTTGAGAAGCGCATTGACGCTTACATCTCTCAAGATGAAAATTCCCAAAGACTGTTAACCATCCCTGGTATCGGCATACATACTGCGAGCAGTATGGTCGCTGAGGTTGGCAATGCAAGTAGGTTTACCAATGGGCGAGAAATGGCAGCGTGGCTTGGCTTAACCCCTCGACAGCATTCAACGGGTGGCAAACAAAAGCTGCTTGGAATAAGCAAACGAGGAAATAAGCAGTTGCGCTGTTTGTTAGTGCATTGTGCTCGTTCAATTCTGCGATTCAAACACAAGTACAGTGATACTGCATTTGGTGGCTGGATTACACTCATGCAACAGAACAAGACGTTTAATGTAGCAACCGTAGCTTTAGCCAATAAACTCGCTCGGATTACTTGGGCAATTTTACGCAAGAACGAAAATTATATATTGGCATAACTATCCCCTTCATAGGGAAGCGATAAGATGACTAAGCGGTCGACCGTCACTTCTAAAGCCTGACTAAAAAAGTATGCTCTAGAAGCTCATTGGCCTTTTAAGGCTAGAAGTGCGCGGATCTTCACCAAGGACAGAGCTAGCAACATTAAAAAGCTCACAAACAGTCCGAATACATTTGTGCTGACCCAAATAGTCAAATAACAAAAGAATCCTTTGACAGATGGCGGCGGACCATACACTTTTTAAGTATCGACTTTTCTCGCTCTAACCGATTAACTTTGGCTTCTAACTCCTGAATACGCTGCTGCTCGGCGGTTAAAGCCTTCGATTTAAGCGTAATACCTATACGCTCTGATTCAAGTTGTTTTACCCAAATCCGAAAGGTGTTTTCATGCACCTCTAACGCTCGACTGGCCTCGGTATATGGGTAATCTTGATCTAAGACTAAGCAAGCCGCATCGTTTTTAAATTCCGGGCTGAATGACCGGCGCTTTCTCTTTTCCGTTGGAAGCCTCTTCTGTAAGTGTAATGCTACCACTTAAAAAGGTGTACGGGTTTATTCTGCCACTACAAGGTTCGGAATAAGCGCTCAAGATTACTTTATCCGCATGCACAAACCTAAACAGTAAAACGAACATTCAAGTTAATCAACAAAACTAATTTCATAACTTAAGCTTCAACTACTATTTTAACACTTATTTCGAGAACGATTCAGATACAAAACACGGAATAGGCTCGTATGGGCAGAGTAATTAGAACAAACACGCTAAAAAACTTTATTGTAAACATTATGTTACTACTTTGACTCAGTAATATTATTAATGCTTCTGTATAAAATATTGACACGAATTGTATTTGTATGAATTATATACTAACAACTTAAATAAGGACATTTTAAAATAATGAAACATATTCAAGAAACCCTCCAAATTGATCCCATCTTTTACTCTAACGTAATTTCCAAAATATCAGCAGGAATACTATTGAGTATTCTTCTGCTAATGGTCAGCGGCTCCTTTAGCTCACATGCTAGTGAATTGAGTACAACCGACTACATTGCAGATACAAGCGCAGAAGACTGCCCAGCTGATGTAGAGTGTATAGAGGCACCTGGCGTTAGACCTGACCCCTCATTCAATCCTTGTATTGGTGGATGCGGCGGTGGAGGTGGCGGTAGCGGTGGTGGTGGTACTAACCCTGGTGGCGGTGTTGGTGCTCCTCCTCCAATAAGCCCGGCAGAGCAATGCATTGTTAACGTGGAAAGAAACCACGCAAGTGTGATAAGTCAGATAAGTCAAACGCGAACCATCGCTTTATTTGCATGTAGTGTTTCTGGGTTAACTGCAGGTGCACTTGCCGCGATGTTTACTGGTGGGGTGGGAGCTGTGCCAGCGGGCGTGCTAGTCGGAGGCGCATGTGTTGCATTTGTCGAGCAAGCCGCAGCTCAAGCTGTTGAAAGAGCCGATATCAAAAAAGCTGAAGATGCAGCGAAGTGCGATTAACGTCAATGATTCAGGAGAATTTGATGGTTAGCGAGCAAGCACAAAAAAAATTCGATGATTTCATACCCAGTATTTCAATGGCCATCTACGCGCGAATTTTTAATAAAAAGTCATCACCTAACACATTATGCTTGGGGCGAATAGTAGATGTTGGGGTTTTATATACGATTTTTTATCTGATTATTCTTGGTGGTGAATCCCCACTCGATTACGAAAATACGATTTCAATCTTATATCTATCGATGGGCGTAGCGTTCGTTAGTTTGGTACTGGTTCTATTCGATAAATTCGGCGATGCAAATGATTCAAAGTCTAGGTCAAAGTTTTTTTACACGATGCTGATTTTGACTTTAACGAGTGCAGTATTCGTTTTTTATTTGGTGAGTCAACTGAACACCTATGCGACGACTGATCATAATGAATCCAATGCCAATCAAGTCGAGAGTTCCTACAACGATACCCCAGATCTAACTAATGCCGAACGTGATAGACTACAGCATGATGCCTCTCTTGATGGGGTTGATTCTTCTAGAGTTGGCGACTACATGCAATTGCCGACATCTGAAAAGGCTAATGACACTGAAATCTCGATAAAGGATTTAGACGACGACTCTAGGGAATATGTTGAAATGATAGGTTCTATGTTCTCGACCGAAAAATTGGAAGATTATGATTCGTTTCTACGCAGCTATGATACGCTTTCACTGCAAACCCCGGAAATGGCTGACTTATTTCTTGCGCGCGCAATTACAGGAGATGCTCCACTGAGCGTGTTCAACGAAATGCTAAACAGAGGGGCTAAATTTACAGGCGAGCATGTTTCTTTAGTTGTGACTACCAAGTCCTTAGAGGATATTAAACTTCTTCAGAATCTGGGTATGGATATAACTTTGGAAAGCAGCTCTGGAACTAATGCTCTGGTAGATGCATTGTTAAACACAGAACGAGCAGAGTTATTCGATTATTTCTTGAGTCAGGGGCTTGCAGCGTTTTATGAATCAGATAAATTAATGCTGCAAGTCATTGAGCGTTCACAAGAATTATCTCTGGGGAACAGCTATATCGAGAAATTACAAGATAATGGTGTTTCTATCCCCGAGGGATATAAGAATCTGAGCGACGAGCCTTGATACGTTCGTTTGTGTAGTTTTATCAATATTATGACTTTAACCAAGAGAGGATCGTTAGTTAACTTATGCTTAACACTTAATTATTTTAGTCATTCATTTATCGAGGGTTACCTATATTTGGTTGACCGAGAGCCATGCAAGTATAGGTAATGTTAAAGCTATATACTATCCTCTGTAACAACTGATTTTAAGGCTTGTTTCGCGTGTTTCAAATTAAGGTTTTACAGAGAGTATTGAAGTAAATTCGCTCCTAACAAACGAGTGATCTAGACCTTGATACTGAAAGCTGGATTATGGGATAAGAAAATCCTAACCTCAACATGTTACTTGTTCAAGCTATGTGTTGTTTTAGAACTTTAAGTACCATAGGCAGAACTCATTGGACTGAATCACTGCATGCAACGCCTGGGGCAATGCCGCTTTCGGGGCAGCCGGTGGCCTTGACAATAGATAAGGTATTTTACTCACGCAACGATATTATTGAGTCTAACGAGTGAGCCAACGCTATGCTAATTTTTAGATGAGGATTTTATCTAAATGCCGTTGCGCTTTCATCTCAAGAGTGACCAATTCCCCTTTGTAAAATACGCTGTTTATAATCCACGGAATCGGCATCCGATGGCCGTCGCTTTTGTTTTTAAGATGATGGATGGTAAGCGGCACATTTTTACTTTCTGCATATTCTCTAAGCAGCTGATTGGTATAAAAGTCGGTGAAGGGGCAGGTGTTTGAGTAATACGCAGTGATCCCTTTGTCGTCGGGGCATCGGCCTTGTTTTGCACTCGCCAATATGGCTGGGAAGTTTGCCTTAGCGTTTGTTTTTAAACCCCATAGCTTAAAAAATGGCGGCGCTTCATCTATTACCTCGAAACCTTGCAGCTTTAAAAATTTTGAATCACTCATAAAAGGACGTTTTTTATCGCTCGAAATGGCCACGATCCCATCCATATTTTGAGCGTCTGCCATGCATTGTTGCAACAAACGTTTGCCGTTGCCCTTTCCTTTAAACTGACCCGACACCCAAAAGCAATTAATCACCATAAAGTTGCTTCCTGTCAAGGGAAGCCAAGAATGTTCAATAGGCACATACTCAATAAACACTTTGCCCCGCACATCCATTTTCTGGAATTTATATCCATTTTTAAACTGGCTTTTCAGCCAAGCTTTTTTCTTTGTATAGCCATCCAAACATTTCTTATCACTGATAGCACAGCATATATGTTGTTCTTCAATGTTTATGTTGTTTAAGTCTACAATTTCCATATGTTTTTGCTCACTTTATATTTATCTGATGCTGTGCGCCAAATGGCTCAACATGCACAACTACATCTTTTACATTGAATTGATCAGCCATCAGCGACTCAATGGCGTCTGCGATATCATGTGACTGAATCAAAGATAAGTCTGCGTGGACAGTGACCAGAATGTCTGCAAAATGCTCTTTTCCGTGGCTTCTGGTGCGCAGTCTTGTTACGCCAATTACGCCATCTATACCTTCAATTTCTTGGGATATGTCTTGGGCGTCTACGGTGCTTTGGTCCACCAGAATAGGAATGGCTTTTCGAAACAGGCGATATGCCAAGTAAAACAGCATAAATGACATCAGTACGGCAAACACGGCATCCACCCAGTACCATCCGCGTGCAGCCAACTGCCAACCGACAATCACCGTGATACTGGTTAGCACATCACTTACTGTATGGCTCACATCAGCGTGTAAAATATCAGAATCGAGCTGAATAGCCCAATGCCGCTCCCAAAACGCAAGCGCTACATTAATGCCCAGTGCGCTTATAAGGAACACAAGCCCCCAGCCACTTTGTTCAACTGGCTGTCCAAAACGCTCAAGCGCGCTTAACATAATTTCAAAGGCAACAATGACCAGTAAGGAGGCCAGTACAAAAACGGCTAGCTGTTCGTATTTTTGATGACCATAGGTATGCTCTTCATCTGCTGGCTGTTCAGCAATATTCATTGCAAACCAAGCAATCACATTGTTAAACACATCGGTAGCCGAATGGATTGCGTCAGCAACAATAACGCTGGATTGTGTACTTAAACCAATAATGAGCTTACACAGTGCAACGCAAAGGTTAACTGCGCCCTCAACCAGCAATACTTTACGCACATGCATTTAATAATTGCTCCTACGGTGTGACGAATTCCTCTTGAAATATACTGGGCTTAAACTGTTATGACTCGTTTATGCCACGAATACACGCGCGCAGTAAACATTCAAACGGGTTTAAAGACCAAAACCTTGACGCGGGTCAAGTTCGCTCTAACTAAGCCTTGTTAGTTTTAGCACGGATATAAAGAAGCGTTAGTGTAAAGCGTTTACTTGCAATGCATTACCAACAACAGAGGTGAGGAATGAGCCAGTACAAAAAAATCATAGTCGCAATTGATATTAATGCAGATTACCAAAAGGTGATTAAAAAGGCCTTGGGGATTTGCGAGTCACCAAAAGATTTAACCTTGGTTTACGTGCCGCTACCTACCGTTTACATTCAGCCCTACCTCTACGGAGCAGAGTATAACGTTGACGACGTAGATAGGCTGCAACGAGCAAAAGACAGCTTGGGTGATATTGCTAAAGAGTTCGATTTAAGCGAAGAGCAAACCATTTTAAAAACCGGATATGCTGGCGATGAAATCAAGCAAATCGCTGATGAAAATCATGCCGACCTTATCGTGATAGGCACCCATGGAAGAAGTGGCATTAAATTGCTTTTAGGGTCAACGGCCACATCGGTGATACACGGCGTGAATCAGGATGTATTGGCAGTGCGTATGCATGACGATTGAGTCAGCTCTCAGCTTGCCACCTTGCATAGTAGGTGGAACTTCATTACAAGGTATCTGCGTTTAATCAGAGGTTAAAATATGATCACAACATCCATTTTCCCTGGCCGTTACGTGCAAGGAGACGAGGCATTGGGCGTGCTTGCAGAAGAAGTCGCCCATCATGGCAACAAAGCTTTAGTTTTGGCCGACAAATTTATCATGGAGCACCAGCGCAGCGCTATAGAGTCAGCGCTTAGCGATATGAATGATGCGCTATTGGAGCCATTTTCTGGCGAATGCTGCGACGACGAAATTCAGCGTTTGGTGGCACGTTTTTCTGCTAGGCAATGTAACGTTGTGATTGGTGTTGGCGGGGGTAAAACATTGGATACGGCTAAAATGGTCGCCTTTGAACACAAATGCCCGGTGGTACTTGTGCCAACTATAGCATCTACTGATGCGCCGTGCAGCGCACTGTCAGTTATTTATAACAACGATGGCAGCTTTTGCCGATATCAAATTCTTGAGCACAACCCGAATGTGGTGCTTGTGGATACCCGTATGATCACCCAAGCACCCGCGCGCTTTTTGGTAGCTGGCATGGGCGATGCATTTGCGACTTGGTTTGAGGCGGAAGACTGCCGAATTAAACGTGGCGCTAACATGACTGGGCGCGTTGGTCCCATGAGCGCATATGCACTCGCACATCTGTGCCATGAGACGCTCTTGGAGTTTGGCGCACATGCAAAGCTTGCCTGTGAAAACCAAGTAGTCATCCCTGCTCTTGAACATATTGTTGAAGCAAACACGCTCTTGAGCGGACTCGGATTTGAAAGCGGAGGCTTAGCTGCGGCGCATGCTATCCATAACGGTCTAACTGTTAATCCCAATACTCACGCGTTTTACCACGGTGAAAAAGTGGCTATTGGCCTACAGGCCATGATGTTTTTAACCGACCGACCCAGCGCGATGATTGATACCGTATTTGATTTTTGCGAGCAAATTGCACTGCCGGTTTGCCTTGCTGATATCGGCATACATGCGCTTAGTGAGACTGAGCTTATGGCAATAGCAGAAGCCGCATGTGCACAAGGCGAGACCATTCATAATGAGCCTTATGAAGTGACTGCAAGGCGAGTGATGGATTGCATTAAAATGGCAGATGCAGAAGGAACAAGAAGAAAGCGTTTACAATAATTACCGTAAACGCTGCATTCATTAAGCTTTCTTAAACAGGATTCAGGTTAACTAATACGGCCCATATTGATTATAGCGAGTGTAGGTGTAAGGAACGACTTCATATTCGGGCTGTAAAAACGCAACCACATTCACCAGTTCGTCAACGGTCATTACGTGATTATAATTTGGCATAATCGAGTTACCATCAGCATCCGTTGTATAGTCCTTATGCCCCCTTGAGATGCGATGCGAAGGATTTATGATGCTGGTGACCAACTCTGCATAAGTCGTAATTTTCATTGACCTTCCGCCTAAAGGAACACGCGTTGTGATCTCACTTTGAGTGGCGGCAACCTCCGCCTCCATGCTGTCTAGCGAATGGCATCCAAAACAATTATGTTCAATCAAGACATGTTTTCCCTTTTCGGGGTCGCCTTCTGGCAAGCTAAAGCCTCTTGGGGAGTCAGCGCCCATATTGCATCCACTTAAAAAAGCGATTAACGCGCCACATAACAGGGGAGTCTTAAATTTCATGGTAAGTCCTTAGTGTTTGTATTTTCAAAGAGCTTGAATCACGCGCGCTTATGGTAGACGTTTTTACATATGTATATTCGGTCGCGGCGAGTAAGCCTATTGCTAACACTACGCGCTCTTATGTGGTCTAAGTTGACGTATATCAAATTATTTACAGATAAGTTTCGTTACATACTTTGCCAGCAAAAAAGTATTGCAAATTTACCAGCGTAGTCTCAGTCACTTTTTCCAGCGACTCTTGAGTAAAAAAGCCTTGATGACTGGTAATGAGCACGTTTTCAAAAGTAGCCAAACGATCGTAAGTATCATAGGGAATAGACTCACAACCATCAGAATCTTCCAAAATTTCTGATTCCATTTCATAGATATCGACACCTAAATAGCCAATTTTTTTGCTTTTTAAACCGGCAATTAATGCTTGAGTATTAAAAAGTCCGCCGCGAGAGGTATTAATCAGCATCACGTTGGGCTTCATAAGGCCAATGGCGTTGTGGTCAATCATATGCTCGGAGTCTGGCGTGAGTGGGCAGTGCAGGCTAATAATGTCTGACTCTTTATACAGGGTGTCTAGGTCAACGTAGGCATTCCCAGCCTCGTCAACTTGGTTATCTGGCGCAATGTCATAGCAAAGCACTCGGCTACCAAAACCGTTTAAAATACGAATAAAGGCTTTGCCGATTTCGCCAGTGCCAATGACTCCAACGGTTCTGTTTTTTAGATTGAAGCCCAGTAGACCCTCTAGCTCGTAGTGGTTGTCTATGGCTCTGGAGTAGGAACGCAGTAGTTTACGATCGAGTGCTAAAATAAGGGTAATCGCATGCTCGGCAACGGCAGTATGGGAGTAGTAGGGTACTCTAGATACACTGATATCGAGGGTTTTTGCATAAGCAATATCCACATTCGAAAATCCACGACAGCGCAAGGCGATATGGCTAACTTCATATTGCTTTAAGGCGTCAAGCACCTGCTTGTCGATAAGATCATCCACAAACACCGATACGGCATCAAAAGGCTTTGCTAGCGCGACAGTTTCAGGGCAAAGTTTGCATTCTAAAAATTCTAGCTCAAAGCCAAAATGATGGTTTTGCGCTGCAAAAAAATCCTTGTCATAGGGTTTACAGCTAAACACGCCCACTTTCATGAATGACTCCGTTCAAATAAATGAAGGTTAATTGAGTCGTTAAGTGTGCACGTTTACCAAAGACTGAACTTGATCCCTATCAAGTATTTGCTGCATCCAACACCATGCGCACCAGCTGCGCTAATGAGCCGGCCTGCATCTTTTCCATCACATGAGCGCGATGTATTTCAATAGTGCGCTCACTTAAATGGAGTTCACTGGCAATGGTTTTGTTGGCCTTTCCGTCAATCACGCGGTTAAGTATTTGCTTCTCGCGTTCGGTCAAAGAATTCATTTTATTGGTAGTATCTTTCACTCGTTGGTGACGCTCATCGTCGCGAATGCTGCGGGTAATGGCTGCTTGCACAGCCGTGATTAAAGTCTGTTCACGAAGCGGTTTTTCTATAAAATCAAACGCGCCGTTTTTCATAGCCTCAACCGCCAGTGAAACGTCGCCGTGACCGGTAATAAATATGATGGGTAAGGGGCAACCTAATTCATTTAACTTTTTCTGACAATCCATACCGCTCATAATTGGCATGCGAATATCCAATACAATGCAGCCAGTATGTAAGTTAAAATCAGGCGTTTGGTAGGCCTCAAGAAAGGCTGCTCCAGAGTGGTAACCTATTGCATTAATTTCGACGCTATCAAACAACAAACTTAATGAGTCAAGCACTGCATCATCATCGTCAATGATATGAACTATTGGCAATTCAGGTGATTGTGAATAGTTATTGCTCATTGTTTGATGCATCCTTTTTTACAGTCGGCAAGGTAAAATAAAAGGTACTGCCACCTTCACTATTTGCATGAAAGCCTATGGTTCCACCATATGATTCGACAATGGTCTTACTGACCGGAAGCCCCATGCCCATTCCAGTATCTTTTGTTGTAATAAAGGGCTCAAAAATGTCACCTCTGATTGTTTCGTCAATACCTGAACCGTCGTCGACAATTTCTACGCATAACTCTCCGTCTTTGCGAATATGCGTTTGTATACAAAGCTTTGAACCATGATTTTCCATGGCGTCTAAACCATTCCTAATCAGGTTTAGTAAGACTTGCTCCAATTGAACATGATCCGCAAAAACATAAGGAGATGAGATCTTGGCGAGCTTAAGTAAAATTTGATGTTTCATGATGCGGGTGTCTAAGGTGGCTAATTCAACGGTGTCGGCAATCAACTGATGAAAGTTAACTCTTTCTCGTTTACCCCCGCTTCGCTTTACAAAACTTCTGAGCTGATTGTTCATAAATAATGCGCGAGTCACTTGGTCTTCAATTTTTACTTGTGCCGCCGCAACCTTTGTTAAAGAAGCGTTAGGATGATCTGATTGTTCTAAGGACATCAAAAAATTTTGGCTGGCTTTTGCGTATGTAGATATCGCAGTTAAAGGCTGATTCATTTCGTGAGCGACGCCAGCAATGAGTTCTCCCATGGTGTTTAAACGCGCTATATGAGCAAGCTTTTCACGCAGTTTTTGTGCCTCGCGCCGAAAACTTTCTTGCTTTGTAAGGTCTTGAACGCTAGCGATAAATTGCTTGCGAGCTGCATGCTTGACTTCACCAATACTCAAATAAATAGGAAAGTTCTCTTGTTTTGCGTTCAGCCCAACCGTTTGACGGCCTTTCCCAACAATCTGGGTGATGCCCGTTTTTAAGTAATGTCGAATAAAGTTGTCGTGTGATTTCATATGAGATGAAGGCATCAACATCCCGACGCTTTTTCCCACTATATCGGCTTGCTTGTAGCCAAACATAATTTCCGCAGCGGCATTGAACAACTCTATCGTACCGTTTTCGTCCGTTACAATGATGCCGTCAACAGCGGCATCTAATACCGCAAGCCAATATTTACCAGCATCATCAAGTGTCAATTCCATTGAATTAACTCCAAGTGTTAAGCCTTTACAACCTTAAATGCTGAAAGCGAAGCATATTAAATTACAAGACGCTTCTTGACGCTTGTCAACGGCTTTGAAGAAGAAGCATTTTAAGTATGCGCTTACATTACGCGCGTTTCAAGGAAGCACTGTTAAGCCTACCAATGTGGATATACAAACTGCAGATTGTGCTTGACTATTCACTGTTGTGGGCTATGTACTAAGGAGTTACTCTTTAAAATCTCAACTATACAATCAGGTCTTCCTATACATGAGTGTCAGGCACTGATCTGCAACGCCCTTAACTCAGCTACAATGGCAATCCACCTTAGGAGAGAAAATCGATGAGTTCTGAACTAATACTGTCGGGTGTCAATGCACTGATTCGCCTCTCTGGCGCTACCAATCAAGCGTTGAAGGATGCAGCTGTTGGTGCCGACATTTTATTCCCTGCACTGGATCAACTCCCCGACAACCCTAGCGTATTTATCAATGACTTTTTTAGCCGCAGTGAAAACGTCACTTTCGTACAAGGTGCATCGGCTAAGTATGCGGCGTATTGGATTGATGACGAGCAGCGTTTTGGTGCTAAGTCAGATCCGCAATCGCAAGATGCGCTGCTGCTGGCTATCACTGAGATTGAGTCAGTCCGGCCGGATAAAACTAAGCCGGCCAATCGCACTGCCGGAGCGATCATGGTTAAGCAATGGGTCAATGGCCAGAAGCCCTTGAGTCCAATCGCACGGATTGTTATGGCAGCTGCCGATATTGCGCTTGAATATGTAGGTAACAACGCCGGCATCGTCGGCGGTGGCAATGGGGCCAAGTTAATCTCGGCTTATGCCGCCAGTTTGGCATTGCGTTTACCAGATGATGGCAATTTGTCAGTTAAAGATGATGTATTTCAGTCCTTAAGTGGTATATTGCTGCGCGCAGGATTTGATACCGCTGCAAAACATCCAGAGTGGATAGTGTCCGAAGCGCATTTTCAATCTCTGATTCAATCCACTGTTGAACCCTTAGTGGAAACCTTCCCACTAGATAGCGATGTTGGCAAAATCGAATTAAAAACGTTGACCGACACCCTGCTAGGGCCAGCCGCCTCTGCCATGTTACAAACTATGGCTAACAATCAAGAAGCGTTTTTAGGTAGTAAGTTCAGTACTGACAAAGCCTTTGGTGCATTAACTCAGTCATTGTTCAATACCGCCTCTGAAATAGGCTTAGAGCAGCAATTCACAAAAGAAGGTTTAATTAGTACTTACCAAGCATTGCTGTCAATTATCGCCGAAAAGCCAAACCTGTTTATTAAAAATAATGGCGAAGCAGACAGTGAATTGATCCACGCCTTACTCGGTGATCTTGCCAATACACTTAAAGATACCCCCTTTCCTTACGATCGCAGCGTCGGCATTGAGTTGGCGAGGACTGCTTTACATACCATCGGAGCGAATGCCCATCGCTTTGCCAGACAGACAAAGCCTTGGCAGAATACGGCGACCCAATTGGTCACTTTATTGGTCAACACTATGGCCGATGTTGTGGGTACTAATACCAGTATGAAAGTCCTCTTTAGTGACCAGCAATGGCTTGAATATGGTCGGCTGGTTCTGACCAATATAGCCAAGTCGCCTGATATGGTTCTTAGCTCATCTAACACTGTTAAATCAGGGCTAGTTGTTGCTATCGCCAATGCAATGGCAGCTGATGATACTCTATTGCTCGATGCTGAAGATTGGCTGGATATTGTCGATGTTGCCTCTGCTGAGGCCGCCGCAAATCCCATGCGCTTATTTAAGCTCAATCCGAATGATCCTGACGATGTGCTCGCGGGTGAACTCATTATTTTATTGCTCAATGTCGCTAAGGACGCGGTAAGCAAGCAAGGGGCGAACAATGTTGTATTTGGTCAAACATTGACAGAGGCAATCGCAACCTTTCTGTCGGCTACCTCGGGCAACGTAAGTGCAATTAAAAACAACGTTGAACAATTGAAAAAAACCTTACTGCAGTTAAACTCATTCTTTGCTGAACATCCGCTACAATATGGCAACAAAGAGTGGTTACACCTATTTAGCGTGATCTTGGCAGAAGTATTATTAGGCAAAGATATTCCCGATGTTACCGAAGAGCTAGTCGTTAACTTTATCCAAGGAGCAAGATCATGAAAAAGCTGCAAATACTATTGCTTGTCACGGTCAGTATTATGATGTCGGGGTGTGAATCATTATCCCTGCATCAGGCTAACGCTGCGCTTACCAACTATTATCTCGCCTTACAAAGCGCTGCGCAGCAAAGTGACTTCATCACTGCACAAACCAGTAAAGATGCTTTAGCTGATTTAGCAAGACAAGCTTCTGAGCAGGCAGAAAAAGCCAGCGACACAGCGCTTAAGATTGCTTTGCACAGAGCTGCAGCAACGGCAGCGTGGAAAGCTGACATGCCTAATGCGCAACAGTTTGCCAGTGCTGGAAACAGTGTTTGCAATAGTCAATTTGCTGCTGCACCGTCACATTGCGGGATGCTTGCGTTAATTCCTAATATGATTGAGATAGATAGAATTACAGCACAAGCAAACGCACTAATTTCGGCAGTGCAAAACGGTGAAATTAGTGCGAATGACAACAATGCTGATGCATTGCGCATAAAGCTACAGGACTATTTTGATAATTATAAAAGCCGAGCAAATACCGTGGTATCTGATTATTCGCAAGTCAAACAAAATCAAAACACAGAGCAAATTTTAGCAGGATTCGATACGCAAACTGAGGTACTGTTTTGCAAGCATTTACCCAGTGTCAACGACGCTATACTAAAAATGGAAGGACCCAATCGGAGCAATATTTGCGATATTTATGCGGTGAAAACGTCTGCCCAAAATGCCGGAATGAGCGGTGGCTGTTTATCTGAATCCCTTGATAAACCGAGTTGGTGCAATTAAAAAAAATGAACCAGGCGATAAGCCTGGTTCTGTTTGCCATATCTTGTTTTACTATTTTAACCAAGCATCAACAGTTTCACGCAGCTTGTCCCAATCGGTATATTCATGGTCTTCATCAAGGTTTCGTTCTGGCTCTCGTTTAGCGATGATGCGGCGCATGATAAAACGAGTGAAAATGTCATATTGAGAGGGTGAGTAAGCCCCTGCCACTTGTATCGTGCTGTTAGGCTGCCACGCTGTTGCTTCGCTTAAGTCATCAACTATTTTGTCGAGCTCGCGCCAGTCGTCAGCATCATGCCCCGCTGCGACCAAGGAAACCGATACAAACAGGCTAGGCAAGGTATTAAGCAATTTGGTATGAGCCGCAATAAAATCAGTGAGCACACGCTGATATTGCCCCACGTGCACAGACGCTGCAAGCACAACCCTGTCATACTGCGACACATCGATATCAGTATTATTTTTGAGTTCAAGCATCTCGACACCATGACCTTGACGCGCTATATGCGACATAATAAATCGTGCTACTTTTCGAGTTTGCCCTTGAGAAGAGCAGTAGCCTATTAATACTTGCAACTTGTCCTCCTTGCTTCGCCAGCTAAAACCTTGCGTTTTATTTATTCTAAGTGCAGGTTATTTAATTTGCGATATAAAGTAATGATAGGAGTGTATAAAAGCATCGCGTATTTTTTTCGCTTCTTTTAAGGCTTCGTCCAGCCTTTCCTCGCTCTCTCCTTTCCATTCTTCGACTTTGTCAGTAAGCGGTTTCGCTTGCTCTTTCAGGGAAGCAATTTGCTTTTCAATTTCTGCTTTTCCATCAGCTTGGGCTTCAGCAGCTTTCGCCTCTAGTTCACTGAGCTTTTCGTTTACTTCATCAATGGTCTGTTTGAGTTTTTCAACATATTCGTCGCGCTTAGTCATTAGTTTTTCCTGATCATGAGTGAATTTATTGTCTTTCCATGCTCATGCTAGCGTTTGTTACACAGCTTAATTTTGACGTACATCAATTGCACAATAGATTTTTATTGGTCATTCACCACGAACACGTTGACATTAAGTCCTTTCGCCAAGCGCTAAAATACCATCGAGAAGAGCCTTAATCTCATCTGACTTTAGACCTACGTAGTTTCCGCAATAATTTACGCATCACTGCGAATATGAGCGGGTAATTTCTGGCTATATGATGATTATAGAAACCCAATAAACGTCTGTAGTAGAGCATTCAGGTTCGATGCTTAAGACGGTGTTAATCAACAACTTAAGTGGTGTCCAAATGGAAAATGTATTGCCTCTACGCCCCAACAAAATCGAAAGAGTAAGCGCTTATCAAAGTGAAGATAGTATTGCGACTCGCTCGAATACTCGTAACTCTCATCGCATCTATCAGCGCAAGCAAGTGCTGTATTGTGCAGGTGATGTATTTAAAGCGGTATATCAGTTGCGTTCGGGCTCTGCAAAAGCTTCTGTATGCACCGTCAATGGGGATGAACATATTACTGACTTCTTCTATCCGGGGGATATTGTAGGCGTGGATGGTTTTGACAGTTTTGTGCACTCCCAGCAGCTTACTTTTCTCGAGACTAGCAGTGTGGTGTGCTACACGGAAAGGGAAATCGACAGTTTATTGGCCAAGTCAGAGGCTTTTCGAAGTAGTTTGCTGCGCGCTATGAGTCATAGTTTAGTGCGCGATCAACAGATGTTATTAAGCCTAACTAATTGCTGCAGTGTGCAGCGAGTTGCTCAGTTTATCTTGAGTTTATCGAAGCGGTTTAGCGAACGCCGATGTTCGAGTGTGGAGTTTAGTTTGAGCATGACGCGCACCGATATTGCCAGCTATATTGGCATGGCTATTGAGACCCTAAGTCGGGTGCTGACTGCCTTTCAGCAAGCGAATATTTTAAGCATTAAACATCGTAAAGTCGTCATCAATGACCTTGATGCACTCAGGGCAAAAGCGAAGGTGGATTTGTTTCTTTAATCAGCATTGATAGAAATTCTGCAATGTTTGATCTTTATCAAAATAGGACACCTTGGATTTGATTAAATCCAGATGTTTCCATGCTCGCGTTAATGCATTGGAATACAAGTGAGTAAATCTTTTTATCAGTGAATAACAGGAGAGTAGCGATGTCTGAACTTCAATCTTCAAAACATAGCGAAAAAAAGCATAATCACAACTTTCTGCAGTTGGAAACAGGCTGGGATCAGTTTGACAATATGCTCCATAACTTTTCTAAACGCTGGCCGTTTCAGCATCTGGAGCGAGCAAGCATGGCACCCGAAGGCATGATGCTAAATCCGCGTGTAGACATTAAAGAGGGCAAAAAGTCTTACGATATTTCAGCTGAATTACCGGGTCTTGACACCAAAGATGTAAGTTTAGAGGTGAAAGAAGGTGTATTGACTTTAACAGGTGAGAAGAAAACCGAAACGAGCAAAGATGGCGAGAAAGACTATCACGTCATGGAACGAAGCTATGGTTTCTTTAAACGCAGTTTTGCTTTGCCCAACGGCGTAGATCAAGAAAAGATCAGCGCAGAATTTAAAAAAGGTGTGCTGCATGTATCTATTCCAAAAACCGAACATGCCATCAAAGACCAGCACAAAATAAATATTAAAGGTTAGCACTGGGTTTTAAGGTTTAAATGAGGAAATGAGTATGAAAAATTACAAGCGCATTCTAGTTGCGATAGATATTTACTCAGAGTACGACCGTGTGCTGCAAAGAGCGCTAAGTTCGGCGGCAAAGCCAAGCGATTGTAGTCTTGTATTTGTGACTTTGCCGCCGGTGTATTTTCAGCCCTATATTACTGGCGTCGGCGGCGATTTTGTCGTTGACATTGAAAGACAATCTCGCACTCGTTTGGGTGAAATTGCAAAGCAACACAAAATCCCTGAGGAAAATGTGTATGTTCCCACCGGTCGCACTGCAGATGAGATTCAGTCACTGGCAGATGATATTGGCGCGGATCTGATTGTGATTGGCACCCATGGCCGTTCGGGACTAAAGCTGCTGTTAGGTGCTACCGCCAACGAGTTGTTGCACGGCGTCAAACAAGATGTATTGGCGGTGCGCATTGATGGTGCAAGTTAACCGAAATCAAGTCAGCATGTGGCAATTTTAGTCACCTATACCCACTTACTAACTGTTATTTAATAGAGGCGATATAATGATTGCTATGCATGAATCACAAACCGATCAACTGTTGAGCAGTACGCTCGTGTTGATTTTAGCGGGCGGGCAGGGTAGCCGCCTTCATGAGCTTACAAAAACGCGCGCCAAGCCATGCATGGAATTTGCCGCTAACTATCGCTTAATCGATTTTCCACTGTCGAACTGCATTAATTCGGGGCTTAAAAAGGTCGGCATTGTGACTCAGTATAAAGCACAAACGCTGTTGAATCATTTAGTCGGTCAAAGCTGTAAGTTCAATCATCATTGTGGTGAGTTTTTAGAGTTATTGCCGGCCTCCCAACAAGAGTCAAAAAACTGGTATCAGGGAACCGCCGATGCGCTGCATCAAAATATCGCGTTCATTGAGTCAGTTAAACCACAGCGCGTGTTGGTATTGTCGGGGGATCATATCTACAAAATGGATTATCGCCTGCTACTGAGTGAGCACGCGAATAGCCGGGCAGATATGACGGTCTCATGCATCGAATCGTCCATTGAAGATGCGCGCGGTAAGCTTGGGGTCATGCAGGTTGATGGCAAAATGCAAATCACTGCATTTGAAGAAAAGCCCGAACATCCTAGCCCCTTAGCAGATAAACCAGGGCATGTGCTCGCTTCAATGGGCAATTATGTGTTTGAAACTGATTTCTTGCTTCAAGTATTACGCGAAGATGCAGCCAATCACGACTCGACCCACGATTTTGGCAAAGATGTCATCCCCTCGCTCATTAAGCGCTCAAAGGTAAACGGATTTCGTTTTCGCGATAGCAACAACACCATTCCGTATTGGAAAGACGTAGGTACCTTGGATAATTACTATGGTGCCAATATGGATATGCTCAAAGCCAGCGCGCCTCTAGATGTAAACGATCCACTATGGCCAATATCAAGCGCGCCAAGCAGCTTACCACCTACGCGTTGTTACACCTTGGCGAATGCTTCGGCTGCGTTGAGTGATTCTTTGCTCGGGCACGGTTGCGAATTACACGCATGCGAGATATCCGGCAGTGTGGTGTGTGAGAAAGTCCATATTGAGAAAGATGTGAGCATTAAAGACGCTGTTATTTTACCTAATGTGCGAATAGGAAAAGGGGCAAAAGTGTTTAATGCGATTGTCGATGCCGCGTGCGATATTCCTCCGGGCGTGACGATAGGATTTAACGCCAGGGTAGACAGGCAAAATGGTTTTCGAGTAACGGAAAAAGGCGTTACTCTCGTTTCCCAAGAGGCGCTCGATAAGCTAAGGCAACGTGCGCTGAGTCGAAGCAAGCGCGCGGCATTCACAGAGCTTGCGCACTCGCACGCCACCCAACAGGTCAAAATTGTGAATTCTACGCAGCATGAGCCTGAGCGCTACGCCCTGTAAAATATGCCTTCAGTTGGTTTTGTTTGCCAGCAATGCTAGGGTAAGTTTGAACATCGATTAGAGTAGCAGATGGTGTTATGCCCTCAAAGTATAAAGTAGTTTTGCTAAAATCCTTTTCCGCACGCCCGCACTCATGCATTCACTAAAATTGGCGAGTGAAAGCCATCTGGTTTTACGACTAACAAGTCAATCTCTAGGCGTTTGAATATGTTTTCGGCAGTGCTGCCTAGAAAGCCCGTTCGATAAGTAGTGCCAATCACTATGGTCGAGGCGCCCAGTTCACTGGCGAGTTTTGGCAGTGCCTCAATGGCCTTGCCATTCACAAAATGACGATGTTCCAAATGCGGCACTATTTCTTCGCAGCCTTGAGTAAACTTCTCATAATGCTGTTCTTTCAGTGCATGGATAATATCTTGATTGGCAACGGTTTTGGTAAATTCTGGAAATACGTCGGTAAGCAGATTAGTTTGCCTGATGCCCTGAATAAACATCTCCCAATAGCTAGGGTCAAAGCAATGACAGGCATGTAAGGGTGCGTCCAGAGCAGTTGAAAGCGCAAGTGCGCTGTTTAACACATTATTGTCCAAATGACTTTGTTCATTCAGTTTTTGCCCTGGGTCTACCGCGGCTAACACCGCTCGGCCTTTACTTTGAGTGTGATTTTGTGCTGACTCCCTTGCAAATAAAATGGGGCATGGACAAGACTTAAGAATCTGCGCTTCATTAACGCCATGTACCCATTGTTCAAAGGCTGAGGCTAAGCGTGAGCTTTTAATCACAAGATCGGGTTTGTAGTCATCAATGGCTCTTACTGCACTGATATATCCAGTGTCTTGCCATATGACTTGAGTGGTAAAGTGCACGTTGTCTGTAGCAGAATAACACGCTAGCTCTTCTAATTTTTGAGTGTGGTAATCAATTAACGAACGCTTTACTAAGTCTATATGGTCAAGATCTAACATAAACGTTGATTCAATATTCGCGTCATAAACGTTCATGAACAACAGGATTTCTGTGTTTGCTGGGTGTTTGAGTTGTAGCGCTCGGTAAAGCGCCTGATGCTCAGTGTCGTTTTGTTCAATGATCACAAAAATCTTCTTAAAGGCCTTCATGCTGTCTCCAGAATGTTGCGCATATCGTGTCGTATTGTGACTGCTCAGCTATTTTGTGCGCTTGATATAAGGTGTGTATAAAATATGAGTCTTATAAGGTTTCACGCTGTTTCACCTTTGCTCCATCTACCGTTTGGTCGTTAGGATGCAAAATAAATGATTCATCTTGCTCTAGTCCGGATAAAAGCTCTGCATGGAAATTGTTTCGCTGCCCCAATTCTACAATGCGTTTTTCAACCTCGCCATCGACAACGGCGTATATGGCCCAGTCTTGATTTTCACGGAAAAGCGCACTAATCGGTAGTGTGAGAACATCCTTAATTTCATTTAGTACAATGGTGACGTCTACTTGATACCCGTGGCCAAGTCGTGCGTGCTGTTCATAATCACTGGTAAAATCGATAATAACGTTAACGCGCTGCTCTTCAATGCCAAGTGCAGATATCTTTTTAAATCCGATGGGTTCTACATGACTGACTACGCCTTCTAAATCGCTTTGACCGCCCCAATTGGAGATGATTGCGCGCTGGCCTATTTCAACGTTAACGGCATCAAAAGAAAGTAACTCTACTACAATTTCAAGCTGACGAGGATTGCCAATTTCAACTAAGGGTGTGCCCGCCTGAACCACGCCTTCACTTTTATTTAGGATAGTAAGCACCTTGCCATCGACTGGTGACGTAATATTGATACAGTCGCACTCAGGTACAGGGGCTTGGTCTGCTGCCGGTGACATCAGTTGTGCTTTAGCTCGCTCGTGCTCAAACACCCGCATTTGCAGCGCAGCCTGAGCGGTAGCAAGCTCAGCGCGCGTGGTTTTATAAACGCGTTCTGCGGTATCAAGCTCTCGTTGAGAAACACTGTTATTGACGCGCAGTTCGCGCATTCGATTAAGTTCTGTTAAGGCAAACTCTAATTCAGCTTCGACTTGCTCAACTTGCGCCTGAGCCAGTGTTTGTGACGATGCTGTCGCTTCAACATCAGCCTTGGCTTGCGCTTCGGTGCGCGGGTCTAAGAAAGCCGGGTCAATCGGTTCGATAATGGCGACAACGGTATCTGAGAGCGTCACTTCATCGCCCACCTCTGACTCAATTCTGCGCAAGTTACCGGTAACTGGTGCAGAGAGTACATACGTGTCGTGAATACGGGTTCTACCTTCTTCTGTGACGCTTATCACTAAGTCATTCTTGCTCACCTGCTGAATGTCTGTCAGCACAGTCGTGGGGCGAAACGAATATCCGATTGCTAGTAAAAGCACCAATGCAATTGCCAACCACAACACGATGCGTGAGTGTCTTTTATTCATCATTATTCCCTCGTTTTCAGTACTTTTATTAAGTCAAGCGTGTCCACGCGTCTGCGCACGATAGCCGCGGAAATTCCTGCCGCAACAATTACCAAAGTTGCGGCGATGCCGTATGTAGATAATTCAATGACCAGCGGTACGCGAAACATTTCGGTATCAAAGGCGCTAGCCATAGACAGCACCAATATCCATCCGCACAAACAGCCCAAAGGCAGACCAAATAAGACCATAAACATGACTTCACCCAGCAGCACGTAAGAAATTTCGCCTCGAGTAAAGCCTAAAACACGCAAAGTCGCTAACTCTCTGGCACGCTCTGATAATGCGACGCGTGTACTGTTATACACCACACCAAAGGTGAGTATGCAGGCTAAAAATACGAACATGAGAATGAGCACAAGTAGATGCTCAACGATGATCTGATCAAAAGAGTCTGCAGCGGCTTGGCGCAGCATTACTGCAGTGATTTTTGGGGTTTCTTTAAGTTTGTTGAAGGTTTCATCTTGCTTTGCTCCATCAACCAAAATATTCGCGTATTCAAAGCTTGGCGATTCGCCCATATATCGGTTTAGCATACCGATTTCAAGGTATGTTGGTGTGCCAATGTAAGTTTCAAATACGCCTGCGACTGGCAAACTGAAAGTCTTCCGTTTTCCCTCAAGCACTTCTACCCAAACCTCGTCGCCTACATCTACCTTGAGCTTTTGGGCGAGGCGAGTGGCCATCATCAAACCATTGCTTGGCAGGGGCACGACTTTCTCTTGCGAGGCGTCGTAAACAGGCTGTAAGGTGCTGTCTTTTTCGATACCCGAAATTGCCCCTCGATGGGTAATGCCGCCAGCGCTAATATCAGCAGAAATAATCCGCATAGGCTCGGCGCGAATAACACCAGGCAAGTTTTCAAAGTCGTGAATCGCGCGCATGCTGACCGGATTGGGCACTCCAACCATCATGTCTTGCTTTTGCGCCTCTTCAAAATACACGCGCTGCAAATAGTCAAGGGAGTCGGTCCATTGCATGTTCATAATTATCAGACCGCACGATAAGGCCACCCCGAAGCTTGTTAAAAAAGAGCGCAGTGGCCATCGTCGAATCTGGCGCAACGCAATGCGGGTAGGTTGGTCTAGCCATCGTGCGTAGCGCGTATTAAAGTTGAGCGACTGGCTATAAACGGGTGGTGAGGGCGGTATCATTGCTTGGGCGGGCGGCAGTTTTATCGCTGCCCTCACCGCGAAATACGCGCCAATGAGCACCGCTACAGTCGTGATAAGCCCGCCTATGCTATAGGAGCTTAATCTGGGTTCGTATACAAACAGCGGGAATCGGTACATTTCAGTAAATATTTGTGAGTTTTCTCGGCCCAGGTAATAGCCCAAAGTGCATCCAATTACGAAGCCTATTAAGCAAATGAGCAGAACCAGCTTGGCGTATTGCCACGCAATTTGCGCTCCGCTATAGCCGAATGCTTTCAGCAATCCAATTTCCGTGCGTTCAGTGGCAATTAGGCGCGACAAAACCATGTTGGTCAAAAACACCGACACCACAATAAATATGCTCGGTAAAATGCGCGCCATCGATTTTTGTTGCTCAATTTCGTTCATTACAAACCAGTTAGAAATCTGGTCTTTTCTGTCTATTGAACTAATGCCGCCATATGGCTCAAGTAACGTGTCAATTTCCAGCAGCACCTGCTCGGTAGACGCATTGTGCATTAGTTTTAAAGCGATGGAGTTAAACGACGCATCTAAATCAAAGGCAGCCTCGAGTACGTCTCTGGCTAACCACATAACGCCAAAACGCTCATCGTCGGGCATCAAACCGCCGGGGCTGATGGCGTAGATAAATTCAGGGCTAAGCGCAGTTCCAACTACTCTAAACTGGCGTTTATTGCCATCCATAATGATATCTATACGCCCGTAAAGCGGAATGCCATGTGCCTGCGCAAACGGCTCGCTGACAATGATTTCGTCGCTGCGACCGGGGGCGACCCAGCGCCCCGTTCTGAGCACCAGTTGGTTTAGAAGGGGTTGATTGTTTTCGGGAATGGACAATAGTTGCCCGACAACAGGTTCCGCAAAGTCGGCAATATCCACGGTGACATATTCGGTAATGCGCGTATCGACAGTTTGTACACCGGGTATTTCGCTTAAGCTCTTTGCTAAACGTTCCGGAGCACGGGTGGCATAGGCAAATACATCGGCAAACTTATAGCGCTCGTAATAAGCCTCAGTAGTATCTCTAAGCGCATCAACCGTTGACAGTGACATGACCAAAGTTGCTACGCCTGAGCCAATCACTAAGGCAATAGCAAGCACCTGACCGCGCAAGCGCCACAGGTCGCGAAAGAGCTTTTTATCAATTGCCGAAAAAACTACCACTCTAAACTGCTCGCTGATTGTCGTGTTTGGTTTATCACTACATCTGAAATTGCACCGTCTGAAATACGAATGATTCTATCGGCCATACCACCGACGACCGTGTTGTGCGTGATTACAGCGGTAGACGTACCCAGTTGGTTATTAATATTTTCGATAGCTTCAAGCACAATGATGCCGGTGTGTTTGTCAAGCGCTCCGGTGGGTTCGTCACATAAAAGAATATCGGGCTGCTTGGCAATCGCACGGGCAATGGCAACCCGCTGCTGCTCACCGCCCGACAACTGTGAAGGGAAATGATGCATGCGATCGCCCAGTTTAACTAAATCCAGCGCCTCGTCAGGCTTAATTGGGTTCGGCGCAATTTCTGTTACCAGCGCCACATTCTCATAAGCCGTGAGACTGGGAATAAGATTATAAAACTGAAACACAAAGCCCACGTGGTTGCGCCTGAAGCGAGTAAGCTCTGAGTCGGTGGCATTGCTCAAATTTTCATTACCGTAAAACACTTCGCCAGAAGTCGGTAAATCGAGTCCGCCTAAGATATTAAGTAGAGTTGACTTGCCGCTGCCTGATGCACCCAACAGCACCGCCATCTCTTTTGGATAGAGCTCAAAATCAACGCCGCGCAGCGCATGCACCTTCACATCACCTGATTGATAGGTTTTTACGAGCTTGCGCGCTGACAGCGTTGGTACGCTGGTATCGATGGATGATGCAGAGGCATGTTGTTGCATGAGCACGTCATTATCAGAGTCATTATTGGTTCTAAGTTTGACAAAACTGGTATTGAGTATATTGATGCGGATCAAAAAGTAAGATGCTAAGTGCTTTGCTTAGTTAGCCGACCATAGGCACAGTTCCTAATTGCAGAAAGCAGAGCGTGTAGTTTAGCAAATGGGTAGGCACGACTTAGGGTGTAGCGCGAGCAATCACATAAAAGTAGCGCCCAAACTCTTCATCGTCCCCGGTACTTGAATGGGTCGAGTTGAATGTCCACCATGGTTGCGCACTCATGGCACTCATCACTTGACTGGCGATATCTCGCTGCGCTTCAAACCCCCGTATTTCACAAATACTTTTTTTGCAAATGACGGATTGTACAGATACCCGATCGCTTAACTCATGGGTAATAAAAAAGTCGCTAATCTTTTGTTGCATCATCAGCGCCCAGTCGTAATCCTCTTCCTGAGTTTGTAACTCTTTAAAGGTTTCTACCATCGTGCCCGTGCTGCGCGCTAATACTGAGGCGAAGGGCTCCGGTAGAATGGCTTTGGCTTCTTCTTCGCTGATGCTTTCTAACTTTTGGCCTTGTTGTTCCAGCATGTTTTGCGCTTGCTTAAATTTCACTTCAAGGTTGGCGTATCGGCTAGCAGATTGTTTTGCTTGAGATACAATCATCTCTTCAAGATTGGTAATTTGTGACTTAAGTCTTGTTAGTTCGTTTGAAGAGCTGGTGGCTGAATCCATATTTTGAATATTGGAAATCGCTTTTTCATCGCTTACGGTTTCAGCGCTAGCACTTGGCGTGTGAACACTGCCAATTGCGCTTAACTCGCTGTTTGCTGCAAGATCATCTGGTTTTCCAATGGGCGTTGAAATCTCTGCATTAGGCATATGATCTACGCGGCCTCCATTAAAGATAATCCACGCAATTGCAAAACCAATGATTAGGCCGATTGTCGTTGCAAACACTAGTGATTTATTCATGATCAAATCCTTATGAGTTCAAAAAACAATGCCACTTCGGGCAAGCAGTATGCTAAGTCTATCATCCTAAGCATTAGGTCGCGATGCTTAACATTCTACGGTGGTAAAACCGACCGAGCCTTGTGATGTGCTCCAGACTCGCGGCGTAAAATGCCGTAGGACTGTGTTGATGCAACGAGTCACTACTCGATA
Organism: Ningiella algicola; assembly: GCF_028401415.2. Lineage (NCBI taxonomy): Bacteria > Pseudomonadati > Pseudomonadota > Gammaproteobacteria > Alteromonadales > Alteromonadaceae > Ningiella > Ningiella algicola. Next base: position 3,296,537 of record NZ_CP171821.2, read on the forward strand.
GTTGCGAATGTGCGACTCAAGTAGTACTTGAAAAAACGTGTTTGTTTCTCTATATTGTCGACAATGTTTTGTAAGGCAAGGATTTTTGCTCGTTCATGTCGCCCTTCGATGAAACGCCGGTAACCTCATCTGATAAGACTTTTATTGGTCTTAGAGCCGATATTGTGGAAGGTCACATCCCACCAGGCTCAAAACTAAGCGAAACTGAATTGTCGACAAAATGGGGCGTTAGTCGCGCTGTGGTGAGAGAGGCAATCAATCGCTTAGAAACCGTCAGTTTGGTCGAACGCAAGCCAAACGTTGGCGCAAAAGTAGTAAGGCTCTCCCAGCAAGGTTTGGTGCAGCTTTACCAAGTCAGAGAAGCACTTGAAGGCATGGCTGCTCGACTTGCCGCCGCGCATATGAGCGACGAAGAAGTCGAGGACTTAAACGCATTACTTGCTTCGCATTTTGAGGAGGTCAGAGGCTCTGCATCATATTATCAAGAGGCAGGTGATGTGGACTTTCACTATCGTATTGTGCTGGGTAGCCACAATCAAGCGCTCATAAGCATGCTCACTAACAATATTTATCACCTTGTGCGCATGTACAGAGTGCAACTCGGTATGGCGGGTCCACGTGTAAGTACGGCATTTTCAGAGCATCAGCAAATTGTCCAAGCCATATCAAATCGAGATGGTGAGCTGGCAGAGTTATTGATGCGTCGCCACATTTTATATTCGAAAAATAATATTGAGACGAAACTAAATACGGCTACTGGTTGACGAGAAAACGCGTTGAAAAAGGTAGATGTTGATCAATGAACGAGGAAGCAATTATGAGCGGGATGAGTCCTGGCAAGAAATTCAGAGAGGCACTTAAAGCCAATAAGCCTTTGCAGATTGTAGGGACCATCAATGCCTACAGCGCTATTATGGCGCAGAAAATTGGTCATCAAGCTATCTATTTAAGCGGTGGTGGTGTAGCAAATGCCTCATATGGACTACCCGATTTGGGCATGACTTCCTTAAACGATGTCATTGCCGATGTTCAGCGTATTACTTCAGCTAGCGACTTACCCTTATTGGTTGATATTGATACCGGCTGGGGTGGCGCGTTCAACATTGCAAAAACAATAAAAGATATGGAACGTGCAGGGGCCGCAGCGGTGCATATGGAAGACCAAGTAGCGCAAAAGCGCTGCGGACATCGTCCAAACAAAGCGATTGTGACAAAAGATGAAATGGTCGACCGGATTAAAGCAGCAGTGGATGCACGCAGCGATCCAGACTTCTTTATTATGGCGCGCACTGACGCTTTCGCTCAAGAAGGTTTGGAAAAGGCCATTGAACGCGCTAAAGCTTATGTTGCAGCTGGTGCTGACGGTATTTTTGCAGAAGCTATTCAAACGGAAGCGCATTATCGTGCTTTTGCGCAAGCCTTAGATGTGCCAATTTTGGCCAACATTACGGAGTTTGGCAAAACAGAGCTTTGGAATACTCAAGTGCTCGGAGAGTGGGGCGCGGCAATGGTCCTTTACCCCTTAAGTGCATTTAGAGCAATGAACAAAGCGGCTGAAATGGTGTATCAGTCTATTTTAAAAACAGGCGATCAAAAAGCCGTGCTCGACACCATGCAAACCCGCATGGAGTTATACGATTATTTAGGTTATCACGAGTATGAGCAGAAGCTAGATTCACTTTTTGAAGATGAAAAGAAGTGAGCAAAGCAGATCATAAGCAAACAAGCGCAGATCCATTTAGAGAGTTATTAGAATTTTGAGGAGCCAATCATGGCAAAAGTACTAAGCGGTGCAGGTTTACGCGGGCAGGTGGCAGGTAAAACAGCTTTGTCGACAGTGGGTGTTTCGGGCTCTGGCCTGACGTATCGCGGATACGATGTAAAAGACCTAGCAGATACATGCCAGTTCGAAGAAGTTGCTTATCTTATCCTTAAAGGAAAGCTTCCGACCCAAGCTGAGTTAGATGCATATAAGAGTAAGCTAAAAGGACTTCGCGCATTACCAGCAGCCTTGACCGATGTGCTTGAGCGTATTCCTGCTGACGCCCACCCGATGGATGTATTGCGTACAGGTTGCTCTATGCTCGGCAACCTTGAAACGGAAACAGATTTTAGTCAGCAGCAAGCAGTGACGGATCGCATGTTGGCTTGCTTCCCCTCTATTATTTGTTATTGGTATCGCTTTAGTCATGACGGCGTTAGAGTGGACGTTCAGACTGATGACGATTCGATTGGTGCGCATTTCTTGCATTTGTTACACGGTGAAAAGCCGTCTGAGTTATTCGAACAAGTCATGCATGTCTCCCTTATTTTGTACGCAGAGCATGAATTTAACGCCTCAACCTTCACCGCCAGAGTGTGCGCATCGACCCTTTCAGACATGCATAGCTGTGTTACCGGCGCTATTGGCTCACTGCGCGGTCCACTTCATGGGGGCGCGAATGAGGCAGCTATGGAAATGATTGAAGGATTTGAATCAGCCGACCATGCAGAGCAAGAAATGATGGGCAAACTCGCTCGCAAAGAAAAAATCATGGGCTTTGGTCATGCTATCTATTCGGAGTCTGATCCTCGAAACGACATTATCAAAGGCTGGTCTGAAAAGCTTGCAAAAGAAGTAGGAGACGAGGTGCTATATCCGGTTTCTGTGCGCTGCGAGGAAGTGATGTGGCGAGAGAAAAAGCTGTTTTGCAACGCGGACTTCTTCCACGCCTCTGCTTACAATTTTATGAATATACCGACCAAACTGTTTACCCCAATTTTCGTCATGTCGCGTTTAACGGGATGGGCAGCGCATGTAATGGAGCAACGTGCCGACAATCGTATTATTCGACCTTCAGCGGAATATACCGGCGAGGATATTCGACCCGTGCCGTCTATTGGCGAGCGAAACTAATACGCAGAACGAAAGCGTGAGTCCTTAAGTGCCAATTAACCGGCATGGGGTCGCGCATTAAGCATAGTCTTCTTTTGAGGTAAACATGAACTACGAACATCGTAAACCCCTTCCCAATTCAAACTTGGATTACTTTGATACCGAGGCGGCGGTCAACAGCATCAAAGAAGGTGCATACAAAGGCTTACCTTATACCTCAAAGGTGCTTGCTGAAAACTTAGTGAGACGCTGTGCGCCTGAGCATTTGCATGAAGCCTTAGAGCAAATCATCTATCGCAGACGTGATTCGGACTTCCCTTGGTATCCAGCGCGCGTGGTGTGTCATGACATATTGGGTCAAACGGCTTTGGTTGACTTAGCTGGCTTGCGCGATGCGATTGCGGAAAAAGGGGGAGACCCCGCCAAAGTGAATCCGGTAGTGCCCACGCAATTAGTGGTAGATCATTCACTGGCGGTTGAGCACGGCGGCTATGTTGAAAATGCGTTTGAAAAGAACCGTGCGATTGAAGACAGACGAAACGAAGACCGTTTTCATTTTATCAATTGGACAAAAACCGCGTTTAAAAATGTGGACGTGATTCCTCAGGGTAACGGCATATTGCATCAAATCAATTTGGAAAGAATGTCTCCTGTCGTGCAAGCCAGAGATGGCGTTGCCTTCCCAGATACACTGGTTGGCACAGATAGTCACACGCCGATGGTGGATGCCCTTGGTGTCATTGCCTTAGGTGTGGGTGGGCTTGAAGCAGAGAGTGTGATGCTTGGCCGTGCGTCCTATATGCGTTTGCCGGATATTGTAGGCGTGCGTTTAATAGGCAAGCCACAAAGCACGATTACTGCGACCGATATTGTATTGGCGCTTACTGAATTTTTACGTAAAGAGCGCGTGGTATCAGCATACCTTGAGTTTTTTGGTGAAGGTTGTCAGCATCTTACCCTTGGCGACAGAGCCACCATTTCAAACATGACACCCGAATATGGCGCAAGTGCGGCAATGTTCTACATTGATGAGCAAACCATTGAGTATTTGACCTTAACCGGACGTGAAGACAAGCAAGTGCAGTTGGTTGAAAACTACGCCAAGCACACCGGCTTGTGGGCAGATTCGATGACAGATGCTGAGTATGAGCGCGTTCTAGAGTTTGATTTATCCTCTGTTGTGCGAAACATGGCAGGCCCTTCTAATCCTCACGCCAGAGTTGCCACCACTGATTTAGTGAAACGGGGCATTGCGCATGCTAGCTCTGAATCAGCATCTGTGGATATTCATAACGATGATAAAATGCCCGACGGTGCGGTTATTATCGCGGCTATTACAAGCTGCACCAACACCAGTAATCCTCGAAACATGATTGCGGCAGGCCTAATTGCTCGTAACGCTAATCGCTTAGGGCTTAAGCGTAAATCTTGGGTTAAAACCTCTCTGGCACCGGGCTCAAAAGCGGTGAAATTGTATTTGGAAGAAGCCGAGCTTTTACCTGAGCTACAAGACTTAGGTTTTGATGTAGTGGCGTTTGCATGCACTTCATGCAACGGAATGAGCGGGCGATTGGAGCCGCATATCGAGCAGGAAATCAAAGATCGTAACCTGTATTCCACGGCGGTTCTTTCTGGCAATCGAAACTTTGATGGACGTATCCATCCGCATGCTGACCAAGCCTTTCTTGCTTCACCGCCCTTAGTCGTTGCTTATGCCATTGCTGGCAGCATTCGATTTGATATCGAAAAGGATGCATTGGGCTTTGATCAAAGTGGTAAGCCCATTTTGCTGAAAGACATTTGGCCTTCGGATGAAGAAATAGACGCCGTGGTAAAAGCCTCGGTTAAGCCCGAGCAATTTCGCAAGGTATATGAGCCTATGTTCGACATTCAGTCTGGCGAGATGAATCTAAACCCGCTGTACGATTGGCGTCAGATGTCGACCTATATTCGCAGGCCACCATATTGGGAGGGAGCACTTGCTGGTAAGCGCTCACTGTCAAAAATGCGACCGCTTGCCGTACTCGGCGATAACATCACAACCGATCATTTGTCGCCATCAAATGCCATTCAAGCTCACAGCGCTGCCGGTGAATATTTGGCAAAAATGGGCTTGCCGGAAGAGGACTTTAATTCTTATGCTACCCATCGCGGTGATCACCTTACCGCACAGCGAGCGACCTTTGCCAACCCTAAGCTGATGAATGAGATGGTCCTGGAAAATGGTGAAATTAAGCAAGGCTCGTATGCCCGAGTAGAACCCGAAGGTAAGCAAATGCGCATGTGGGAAGCGATTGAAACTTACATGCAGCGCAAGCAGCCCCTAATTATTATAGCCGGCGCCGACTATGGACAAGGAAGCTCTCGGGATTGGGCTGCAAAAGGTGTGCGCCTAGCGGGGGTTGAAGTTATCGTGGCAGAAGGTTTCGAGCGAATTCACAGACAGAATCTAATTGGTATGGGCGTGCTGCCTTTGGAATTTAAACCGGGCGTGACGCGAAAAACACTTAGCATCGACGGCAGCGAAACTTTTGATGTTAAAGGTGAGTTTAAACCTGGAAACACGCTCTCTTTAGTCATTACAAAAGCGACCGGTGAGCAGTTAACCGTGCCGGTAAGCTGTCGATTGGATACTGCTGAAGAAGTCAGTATTTACGAAGCGGGCGGTGTTTTACAGCGCTTCGCACAAGACTTTTTGGCCTCGGCAAGCTAAATGGAGTTAGCGGTTCACAAGGCCAAGAATAAGCGCATCGTGATAAAGGGATAATATGTATTCACCACAACTTAAAATACCAGCTACGTATATGCGTGGTGGCACCAGTAAAGGCGTGTTTTTTAAACTAGATGATTTGCCTTTACAGGCTCAGCAAGCTGGGGAATACCGCGACCGCTTGCTGCTCCGCGTAATTGGCAGTCCAGACCCCTACGGTAAACATACCGACGGTATGGGCGGTGCAACATCAAGCACCAGTAAAACCGTGATTTTAGGTAAAAGTGATAAAGCAGATCACGATGTAAACTATTTGTTTGGTCAAGTGGCCATTGATAAAGCCTTTATCGATTGGAGTGGCAACTGTGGCAATTTAGCCGCAGCGGTGGGCGCATTTGCCATTGAAAACGGAATGGTTGATAGCGCAAACTTGCCTGAAAACGGCATTGCCCAAATCAAAATTTGGCAGCAAAATATTCAGAAAACGATTGTTGCGCATGTGCCGATCACCAATGGGAAAGTGCAAGAAACGGGTGATTTTGAGCTAGACGGGGTCACTTTTCCCGCAGCGGAGGTCAAAATTGACTTTATAAAACCGATTGATGAATCCGAAGCGGTCTTTCCTACCGGTAATGTCGTCGATACGCTTGACGTGCTCGGCATAGGGACTTTCGAGGCTACGTTTATCAACGCGGGTATTCCCACAATTTTTGTCAATGCAGTTGATATTGGTTACACAGGCACAGAGCTACAAGATGATATTAACCAAGATGTGGACGCCTTAGAAAAATTTGAACGCATGCGGGCATACGGTGCATTAAAAATGGGGCTTATTCAGTCAATTGATGAGGCTGAGCAACGTCAACATACCCCTAAGATTGCGTTTGTCTCGCCGGCAAAAGAGTATGTATCGTCCAGTGGTAAAGCAGTGAATTCTGAGCAAATTGACCTATGTGTGCGAGCACTTTCTATGGGCAAACTTCATCATGCTATGATGGGCACCGCTGCGGTCGCAATTGGCAGCGCGGCCGCCATACCCGGAACGCTCGTTAATCTCGCAGCGGGTGGCACCGAGCGTGAATCAGTCACCTTCGGTCATCCCTCTGGCACCTTAAGCGTTGGCGCAAGTGCTAAGGAACAAAATGGCACTTGGCGCATCGAAAAAGTCAGTATGAGCCGCAGCGCGCGTGTCTTGATGGAGGGCAAAGTAAGAGTTCCACAGCTTACTTAACGCAAATACTTGCCGTTAGTTTTTCGGATTGGGAATAAAATCTACTACAGCCAAACTGGAGCATAATGCATTTAATCAAAATACTTGCCCGCACCTTGTTATTGATGATCGGAACCATTCACATTACAGCGTGCCATACATCCTCATCGCCTGAGTTATCTACGACGTCTTCTTCTGCCGATTCGCCTCAGCAACAAGCGCCTTATTTGCATCATGTGATCACACTTATGGGCGACCCAGACGGGCGCATTGATACTTACTTTGAGGACAATAGTGTTGCAACTGAAGCGGTCGAGTTCTCTCCCAATGGTGAACTATTTGCATCCGTTTCAAAATCCAAAAATACGTCTGCTCGCTTACGCCTTTGGCGACGCTCAGATTACAAAATGTTGTGGGAGCAGACCTTAAGCGGAGAAACCGAAAGTGTCGCGTTTAGTCTTGACGGTCAGTGGATTGTTGCCGGTGGCGAAGATGATTTAGGCTCGGGTGTACTTTATGTATTTGCGGTAACAAACGAAAAGCAAGTACTTACTAATCTTTCTACCGGTTTTAGTAAATCCATAGAAGGCATGCGCTTTTCGCCAAACGGCAAAATGCTAGCTATCGGCGATGAAGCTGGATTCGTTTCCATTATTGCCACGCATATGCCGAACCCTGAAGACTGGTATATTATTGGCAGACACAGCGTTAAAAACAGTGCAGACGATATAGCGGATGTCAATCAAGTTGATTGGACAAGTGATAGCGCATACCTTGTAACCGCTGAGCGTGATGGCGATGTTCACTTATATAGCGCGCTGTCTCTGGTGACAGAATACTTACCCAGGCCAATACGGCGTTATGAAGGTTTTACGGGAAATACGGTTAAATCCGTCAGAATTTCTTCTGATAATACGATGGTTGCAGCAGGAGCCGGTGGCACAATGGGTGTCATGATATGGGATTTTGAGAGCGCTGAATTGATTTCTCATATTAGATCTGAACACGCCCCGCGAAGCAATAGCGCTAAAGTGCTCAATGCTGAGCGTTACGAAAGCGTGGCCTTTAGTCCTGATAGCCAGCATTTAGTCGTGGGGGGGACTTGGCCCGCATGGTGGTTTGCAGCCAATCAACAAGAAAATCTCGGCTATAAGGTGCCCTTAACACATTTCGACATAATAGATTTGAAGAAGCAAGTGGCGGCTGATGCGCCCATACAGTTTCAGCATTATGACGCATGGCGAACTGAATACATCGATTTTAACACGGAGGGCGATCTAGTGGTTACGGGGCATGACGATGGCAGCATCAGATTGTGGCGCGTTAACAGCCCTTAATACTTTTGATTACGGGTCTTCGCCGTACTTTCAACATTAAAATTAGCGTTTGATGGAGAGACGATATCTGTCCACGCGGGTTTCGGCTTTTCAATCGCATAACCTTGCAATACATCAACGCCAATCTTTTTCAATTCTGCGATAATTTCCTCATTCTCAACATACTCGGCAATCGTCTTTTTGCCCATTGCATGTGCGACTGCTTGTATCGATTCCACCATCGCATAGTCAACGGAGTCTGCCGCAATTCCTTGTACAAAACGCCCGTCAATTTTTATATTGTCAATAGGAAGGGTTTTCAAATATCCATACGACGACAACCCGCTACCAAAGTCGTCCAATGAGAACTGACACCCTCTTTGTTGAAAATAGCCCATAAATTCAATCGTCTGATCAATGTTTTCGATTGCGTGTGTTTCGGTTATTTCGAAACATATCTTATTATGCGGGATTTTAAACCGCTCAAAGCATTGAATAATACGCTGTTTTAAGGCTTCGCTCCCAATCGACTGACCGCTTAAATTTATTGAGCAACGCTCAATCTCTTTAATGGCATTACCTTGCTCAGACAGCCACTCAAAACTATGCTCTATGACCCATTGGTCTACTTTAGCCATCAAACCATACTTTTCTGCTACTGGAATAAAATATCCGGGCGAATATAGCTCTCTGATGTCGCGTTCCTTGCCCTCACACAGCATTCGAAGAAGCATTTCATAACCGTAGAAACTCTGCTGTTTGTCATTTCTCACTAACTTTTGAGTATATAAGGTAAAAGTATGTCTGCTTAAGGCATCATTGATTAAGGTGGCTAACGCGACTTCATCGCGATGTTGAGAAAATTCGGCGCTATCGGATGAGTACACACGAATTTGATTTCGTCCCGATTTTTTAGCTGCATAGCATGCGGAGTCAGCAAAACTCATTACATCTTCGATGTTATTTAGACTTTCGCTAAGCTCTACCAAACCAATACTCACGCCCACACTAAACACGCGCTGTTGATGACTAAATCGATACGAGCTAATTGCCTCTAGGACGGCTTGCGCACGTTCAAACGCCAATTCACTGTTTTGTTCAAACAGTATTATGCCAAACTCATCTCCGCCTAAACGGGCAAGCACACTGTCTTGGCTGAGGGTTTTGCTCATAATATCGGAAATTTCGACTAATAATTTGTCTCCCACGTTATGACCAAAGGTGTCATTAACCACCTTAAATTTGTCTAAGTCTATGTACATAACATAGACCTTTGAATCGCTATGTGTCGCATCTATACTATGTTGCAAACGGTTTTCGAATTCGCGCCGATTGTTAATTTTCGTAAGCGGATCGTGTGAAGCAAAGTGTCGTAGCTTTTGTTCGGTAAGTTTGCGCTCGGTGATATCAATCAAAGAGCCTTCAAATACAGCATTATCAGGCGATTGCGCAGCTGTCTCTTCACTGTTCTGAGCGTGCATAAGACGCGTTCTGAAGGTAACTGATGCCCAAAACGGCGTGCCATCATATTTAACAAGCTCGATTTCTTCATCTATCACTTTGCCATACTTCAGGGCTTTGTGAAGCAATCGACTTCTGTCTAGCGGGTTTTTGTAGAGGCTATCCAGATTAGAGCTGAGCCCGTTTAACAAGGCATTTTTGTCTGGATAAGCAAACATTCGCACAAGCGCATCATTCGCGCGAACGACTTTTCGGTCAAAAGTGGTGGTAAAAATACCTTCCACTGCGTTTTCGAACAAATCTTCATAGCGTTCTAAATTAGTGATTGCATTGCGCTGTGCACGAATACGTTTGAGCTTTTCCTGATTGATGCGTTTTGATATCGCCACTGAAAGCCAAACAATTGTAATTACAGCAAAGAATAGCCCTGCAAATTCGGTATAAATTGAATAATCTATCAATTTAAAACGAATCGCTGCTGATACAATTACACCGATGCCAAAGGGTGTCCATGCAATAAGGTAAAGGCGAGCACTTTCATCCTCTTGCATTGTTCTGATGCCTGCATATATTAACGGTAGCATCAGCGCTGCTGTACCGAGCAGCAAAGTGCTTTGAACTATTGCGGCATAAGGAATGAAGGCATACAAACAGGCGATGCATAATGATGCGATTGCGATGGCGTAACACACGGTCAAAAGTAAGGATTTAATCTTTAAAAAATGAACCGAAAAAACAAGATGGCCAACGGTTGCAAATGCAATAGCAAAACCGGGTAAAAATGCGTTCCAATCAGGTGATTCTGGCCATAAAAACTGCATGCCAAGGCCGGATTGAATCATGACTAGAAACGAGACCGTCAATATAAAGGCTGAAAAGCTAAAAAAGAGTTTTTCTTTCGTGTTGAAACTCACAAAAACATTATAAAGACTAGTGATTATAAGCACGCCTAATAGCAGACCAAAAATGAGGTAAAAGTTAATCTGGTATTGGGCAAATTCTTGCGCGCTCCAAACTGATACTGGAACGATGAGATTGCCCGCACTTTTGATTTTAATCAGTGCGTTAACCTCCTCACCGGCGGAAAGTTCTATGGGAAACGCGAAGGAAGGATGCGGCAAAGGCCTCAAATCATGAGTTCGCATGTCGCCAGACTGAATGTGCTGACTAATTTCGTGTTCATTGCGCAAAACAAACAAGTCGACATAGTCGAGTGCGGCATAGCTATTTAATAGAACCAGTGACTGCTTAGTGGAAGCTCGATTTTGAAAGCTGATTTTAAACCAGAAAGTGGAGTCACTAATCCCTAAATTTAAGCTCGGGCTATTAGCAAGTTGCCATTTTTCATTGTCTATCGCAAACACTTGTGCGGCGGAGAGTTTACTGTTTTCATCTTCAATAAACATCATCGATGCACTTGTTTGCGTATATCTAAAATCATCCTCGATTATCAAAGTCTGTTTGCTTTGCGCACGTCCATCAAACGCGATAAGCACTATCATGATAGCCATCAACAAAGCAATAGTGCGATAGGGACTAAGCACCAATAGTGACTCCGGTATCCCAAGCTGGGCGTGTATAAACTAAGGAAAATGACTCAAACCAACAATCTGCTCAAGGTGAACAGGAAGTTTGTTTAAAAAATAGACTGGATTCAAATTAGCAGAGCTTGCGTGTCGGTACAATGTTTAGAACAAAAATACTAGGGCACTACCTTAGAAGGGCGCTTAACTCTGCTTGAGCTGCTTCGATATCAAATACAGGCATTGGGAGCGTCGCCTGTTGTTTAGCATAAGCAGCTCGGTACTTTGACTGGCCGCTCAAAGGAGACGCTACGTCAAGCAAAGAAGCCATTTCTTCAAATTCACCGCTACAATGCAAAACAACGTCGTTGCCAGCATCTAGCGCTTGCCTGGCGCGTTCGGAGATGCTGCCTTTGAGCGCCTGCATGTTGATATCGTCGGTCATCAACAAGCCTTCAAACCCGATGCGTTTTCGAATCAGCTCTTTAACGACTGTTTTGCTCACGCTGCCTGGGTTGAGGCTGTCGATGGCTTCGTAAACAATGTGTGCACTCATTGCCATTGGCGCATGATTTAAAGCCAAAAAGGGTTTGAAATCGCTGTTTTCTAGTTCGTTTAAGCTTGCTTCGACTCTTGGGAGCGTAAAATGAGAATCGCTTCGTCCTCGTCCATGCCCGGGAATGTGTTTGATAACCGCAGACACGTGAGCTTGCTCAAGTCCGCTGATGACCTGCTCACCAAGTGCAATCACTTGCTGGATATTGTCGGCGCTATGCGCATTTCCATATGAGCGCTCATGAATGATGTCAGCAGCGTCTTTTTGCGGGATATCCAGCATAGGCGCGCAATTGACGTTGATGCCGACAGACTTTAGCTCACAGCCGATGATTAGGTTATTGAGAAAGCATGCGCGCAACGCTTTGTGTTTATCTCGCTCGTATAGCTTAGCAAACACCTGTGGACTTGGTGGTATTCGCCATTGTGGATAGGGAAGTCGAGACACGCGACCACCCTCTTGGTCAATTAGCACGACCAGCTCATCGTCGTCCAAGGCCAGTTTAATATCGTCTAATAAGCGTCTAACTTGTAATGGAGACTCAATATTGCGAGCAAATAAAATTATTCCCCACGGCTGTAACTCGCTTAATAGACTGGCTTCGTCTTGTGTTAGAACGAGACCCGAACATGAGACGATGAGATTATTTGCCACTTGAGTGTGATTATCTTCGTTCAATGGACAAGACTTTTATACAGCGCATTTGCCGATTCAAAGGCATTGCGCTTTTCCAATATTGCCGCTAACAACATCATATCTTCTTGCGTGCGGTTAATCTCTATGGCCTTATTGATAGCGCGCTCAGCCAAATCAAAATCGTCACTGTTATAGGCTAAATGCGCCAATACAGAATATAACCGAGCATTTTCAGGTTGTTTCTTGATTTTATCTTCGACAAAACGAATGGCGGGTGTGAGTGAGCTATGACAAAGTTGTTTGAATAAGCCCCAGTAGGCATCATGCTCTTGCTTTTTTGCAAATTCAATGAGCGCATGTTGTGCATCTTCAGACATGCCTTGTTCAATCAAAAGCTGTGCGTAACATATTTGGTTTGCGACATCTTTTCGAGCCGAACGAGACAGATTTTGCCACTTCTCTTTAAGCGCGTTGGCGCCCTGCTTACTAGCCACTTCAGCAAACTCACCATACATTGCTCGTTGTGCCCACATGACGTGATCTTCTTTGAGCACTTTTTTGCTATCGCTCAGCACATCACGAATATCCGTCCAGCGCTCGAGCTTAGCAAGCGCCTGTAATTTCAGTTGTACAACGCTCTCTTGCTTCTGGTCTTTATCATCAAGCTCTGCAAGTACCTCCAAGGCTTTATCAGGCTTATTGTCGGCTAAACCTAACTGCGCTTGTTTTACAATTGCTTGGAACTTTGAAGGGGCATCTACCTGAGCTTTGGCAAGCATTGCATCAATATTGCCACCCTTATTAAGGCGGGCATCAATATCGGCAGCGAGCACATAATTGCTGCCTGCAAAATCGCCACCGAAGGATTTTTTGACATGCTTAAGTGCGTTTTCAAAGTCGCCAATTAAATAAGCGTTTAGGCCAAGATGAAAGGCTTTTTGCTGCTGACGTTTGGAATAGGAGCCAAACCAGTTTCTAGAGTGAGCCACTGCGCGCCAAATTCTCCGAATTAATAAGAAGATGATAAAGGTCGCGACTATAGAGAAAAACGCAACGATGACAGCACTGATTATTGACATTTCAATCACCGTCTCGGGCAGTGCAATAATGACCATGCCTTCCTGCCCGATAAGCGTGTGTCCGAACATCAGTGCAAAGAATAATATCAGTAATAGTATAATGACCTTAATCATTGCTATCACCTAATTGGCTCTCAAACTGGCGTTGCAACCTGCGCTCGGTAGCGTCTTTTAGTGCGTCCACGGCCATCAGTTTTTGCGGATAATCGCGCTCAAAATTACTGTTTTGGAGTTGTTGAAGAGCATTAGTGAATTGCACTACTGAGTTCTCTTCTATCTGATAGTGCTCAATAATCAGGGCCATAGCCTCTTGCAATGCACTTTGATACAGCGTGAAGTGCTCATCCAAAGCGGCACTTTTAGCCTGAGTCAGCGCGTGTTTAAGCTGTTGCTCAATCAGCCATTGCTGTCGCTCAGCTAAATAGGGAGAAAGAGGTTTATTCACCGGAGTAACGGTAATAAAATCGCCCACAATGTCTTCCCATACTATGCTTAAGTTCTCGCGCCAATCGGCCACATCGCTACTTAACTCAGTGTTTTCTTCTGGCTCAGCTTCAGGGAGTTTGAGATTTTCAAGCGGTAACTGGCTCACTTGGGGCAACAGACCCGAGATAGCAAGCGCAATGGATGTGGTAGACATTGGATTAACTTGCTGAAGAGATTGGATGTCACTGGCAATTAACGCTCGTATGGGTAATAGCGATGGGTCACCTAAGTCTTGTAAGCGCGCATCTGCTTCATTCAGTAGCGCAATGGCAGTGCGCAAATCCTGTTCTAAATAGAGTTTTCGACCTGCCATATTGACTAAGTAGTTTGCTTCGGCCAGCAGCCAATCAGAGGGACGACGACCCGATACTTCAGCAAGCTCATTGGCAAGTGTTTGGTCGCTTTGTGCGTTCGCTAGTACCTGCGCTAATACACCGTCGAGGGATTGGTTTAGTGCATCATTTTTGCTTTCAAGCTCTCGCTCTAGTTGCGATATTGATGCACTCAAGGCTTTTACTTCGCTATCTACAAAGCGCTGAACTTGTGCTACCTCCTCTTCGCTATTGTTGTGACCCTGTTCATGCTGTGTATAAAACCAATAGCCCGCTGCACCTGCGCCAACAATTAAGCAAAAATTGATAAAGGTGAAAAACCAAAGCGCCCCGGTTTTTGCTGGCTTCTTGGCTTTTTCAGACGCGCTCTTGGAATCTTGTGAGCGAGCGCTATAAGTCTTCCCCTCTGCTGATTCAGCCGAATAATCTGTATCAGAAGCTGCGTTTCCAGCAGAATGCCTTGCAAGCTCAGTGGAAGCGCTTGAATCAGCACTGGATGAGGCCTTTGCGCTATCCTCTGTCGCACTTGCCGATGAAGCTTTTGCTTTATTATCGTCTGTCATCCAAGACTCCTGATCGTGTTAATTGTTTGGCGCAATTTACTATGCTCAATGTTGATGCACTCTCGCTTTTGACAATGTTTTTAAAGCCCAAGGAGTGCAGATAGTCATAAATGCGTTCGCTTGTGACCATAAAATAGCGCGAGTGCAACCACTGACTCGTAAAGCTCGCTGCGATGTTTTGTGCAATCTCAACGCTGCTGATAATGATACACGCAATTGGTTCGCGCTCAATGTTTGTGATGATAGCACTGTTTAGCGCACTTACCCGTTGATATGCCTCAAAAATATCCACTTTACAGCCCTTTGTCAGTAAATGCTGCTCAATCAGTCCGCGTCCGCCGCGGCCTTTAACAAGTGCCACCGATGAAGTGGTGGATAAATCTGCAAATACCGATGACTGAATAATGCCTTCTGAATTTTGAGGTTCGGCAGTGCTTAGACTCGCATTAAGGCCTTTTTCAACAAGCATTTTAGCGACAAGGCTTGCGCTACCTTCCCCGACACATATGATGCGACTGCATTGATTTACCAAGTCGCTCAAATGCTGGTGCAAAAAATGCTCAGTAAATGTGCTGGTGACGATAATCAGGTCGTAAACGATTGGTATTTGAGTGGACGCAGTATCAATGGGTTCAATTTCAATCACGCAGCATACCATTGAGGCGAGCCCGGCTTCTGTCATAGCCGCGTGCGTTTCGTTGGCCTTTGGTTGTGGGCGCGTCACCAAAAACATGATGTGCTTGAACCCTATTCGCTTAAAGCAGCAAGAATATCAGCCGCTCCCTGCTTGATGAGCTTATCTGCTACTTCAATTCCGACTTTTTCCGGATCATCAACATCACCTGAAGCGCTAGCCTCCAGCACCGTTGCGCCATCCACTGTTGCCACAAGGCCTTTAAGATGAATAACGTCTTCTCTTAGTTGAGCGAAACTGCCAATAGGCACCTGACATCCGCCTTGCAAGCGCGCATTCATAGCTCGCTCTGCACGCACTCGCCAAGCGGTTTCTATGTCATTAAGCGAGCCCAGCAAGGCGATAAGCTCTTCATCGTCGTTGCGACATTCAATACCAACCGCGCCCTGACCTACCGCAGGCAGTGAAACTTCGGGAGGTAACTGTTGTGCAATACGTTGATGCATATTGAGGCGAATTAAACCTGCGGCCGCCAGAATAATGGCGTCATATTCACCGGCATCAAGTTTGCCTAAGCGCGTATTCACATTTCCGCGCAAATCTTTGATCACTAAATCGGTTCGCAATGCGCGAATTTGCGCTTGACGACGTAGGCTTGAGGTGCCCACTACCGCTCCCTGAGGTAAATCAATGAGTTGTGAAAAACGATTAGACACAAATGCGTCGTAAGGATTTTCGCGAGGACAGATGGCATGTAAACCAAACTCCTCTGGAAAGCTCACCGGTACGTCTTTCATTGAGTGCACGGCTAAATCGGCTCGCCCTTCTTGCATGGCGACCTCCAACTCTTTTATAAAAAGCCCTTTGCCACCGATTTTTGCCAAGGGCGTATCAAGAATACGGTCGCCTTGGGTGGACATTGGCACAAGCTTAACCGTGTATTCGGGGTGATAGCGAGCCAGTTGGTCTTTTACGTAATTGGCTTGCCACATTGCCAATGCGCTTTTGCGTGTGGCAATCTTGATGGTGCGCTTCGCGCTAGATGATTGTGTCATTAAAACTGCTTATCCTTTTGCCAACAGGCTCATTATCTAAAGGTGCTGTTGAATAAACTTGGAAATGTCGTTGATTTCTGGCAAGCATACGTTGTGCTGCATGACGTACTCTTTCCATTGCGCCTTATAGCCATTTTCAGTCAGGCTCTGGTAAGCACCTTTGCCTAAAAACAGTGGCACGACCTCATCTTGTAAGCCATGACAGCACAAGATAGGGACATTTGCGTTTTCTTCGCTTTTTTCGCTCGCTAAGCTCTGAGGGGCGCTCATGTAGGTTGAAAGTGCGACAATGCCAGCCAGCGGCTTTTCATAACGAGTGCCCAAATGAAGTGCAATAACGCCACCTTGAGAAAAGCCCGCTAGCAATATTTTATTCGAAGGGATACCGCTTGCGATTTCCTGTTCAATCAAGTCTTGAACCAATTTCGATGACTCAAGCACACCTTCTAAGTCAGCTCTGCTTTCCATATCCATAGACTTTATATCGTACCAAGCGCGCATTTCCATGCCGTTATTTATGGTGACAGGTCGAATCGGGGCATGTGGGAAGATAAATTTTACGCCCATCTCTTTTGGTAGTTTTAGTTCAGGCGCAATAGGCGCAAAACCGTTGCCTGAATCACCTAAGCCGTGTAACCAGATGATGGTGGCTTTATGCTCACCTTCTGCCTCTTGAATAACCCCTTCTAACTGCAATTGACTCATGCTTTTCCTATGTTGTGATAAAAGTAATGATGAATGAATACTAATTTATGATTCGTGCGCGCTAAACGCCCGCAAAGTTCGACATGAATTTGTTTATCTATGGTAGCATATTCGTCGTTTTTAAGGCTACGCGGCGCGCACGTAAAAGTCGTAAACGCAAAATGGCAAAACACACCAAGACATCAGATAATAACGCAAGAGTAAGTATATGGCTCAATCATTAGGTAATCTGTTTATTGTTGCCGCGCCGTCAGGTGCTGGCAAATCTAGCTTAATTAAGGCACTGATTGAGTCACATACTAAAGGCGGTTTGAGTAACTTGCCACAGCTGTCGGTATCACACACTACGCGCTCGCCAAGAGAGGGCGAAGTTGACGGCGAGCATTATCATTTCGTTGATAAAAGCACATTTGAAAAACTTATCGCGCAAGATGCATTTTATGAGTACGCCGAAGTATTCGGAAATTACTACGGTACATCTAAAGCGGCAATTAGCGACAAGCTCGAGCAAGGTATAGACGTATTTTTAGATATTGATTGGCAAGGCGCTCGGCAAATAAAAGCGATTAACGATAAAGTTATAGGGATTTTTATTTTGCCGCCTTCGGTAGAAGAGTTACACAAGCGTTTAGTAGGTAGAGGCAAAGACTCGGAAGAAGTGATTCATAAACGTATGAGCGAAGCCCTATCAGAAATGTCGCATTTTAATGAGTTTGACTACGTGCTGGTTAATGACGACTTTGATGCAGCACTGCATGATTTTAGGTCAATCGTAAACGCTAGTTCGCTGTTGCTTGAAAAGCAGATTCTCAAGCACAAGGATTGGCTTGCATCGCTTCGTTAAACGCGATGGTAAGAGCTACAATTCAATTCCATTATACCTATAAGCAGTAAAGCTCAAGACTGTTCAAAATTTGACAATAAGGATCACTTTTAATCAAAAAAATCTTGACGAATCTGAAAATCAGTTAATACTGATGTAATCAAATCGCTCAGTACCATCCTGTAAAGCAAGGTCGTATTTCAGTTTGATGTATTTGATGTTAACTCGCCATTAACTTAATACTTCAGGAATACAATATGACACCTTTCAAAAAGGCCAATGTCTTTGCATTGTCGTCTCTCATTCTTAGCTTACATGTGTTTACCAGCGCTCAAGCGCAACCGCTTCCAGATTGGTCTAAAGCAGGTTACCTAGAAGGCGCAGGCTTGCCCAGCGAATCGAATTTTACTAATAATGATAGCTGTCTTATTACGCCCGATGAGCTTCAAACTGAATTCGGCGTTTATAGTAACGACACTTATGATGATAGTGTCGGTATTCAATCGGCTATTGATTATGTGAAAGCGAATTGTAATGGCAATTACAACAATCTATCTCGTATAACGCTGCCTGCAGGGGAGCTTCGTATTGACCGTCAAATTGGTGTGGACGCAAGTTTTTTAGTGATACGCGGGCAAGGCAACAGTCCTTCAAATGCTACATCGACCCAAATTGTCTTTGACCCGAACGAGGACACTCGCTATGACGGTATATCCGATTTTAATTTAAATGACATGACCGGGGAAGGCACCGCAAAGGGCGGTTGGATTTGGCCTGGCCGAGGCGCATTCAGAGTGCAATCTCGCGCGGTACATGCCTCTTACGCAAGCAGCTATGGTAGTGCACCTGCAAACCGACGTGACTTTTTCGAAGGTTCAGTAAATTTTCATTGGAAAAACGAAAATATTACGGCCAATGCAAGTATGGGCGACAGCGAAATAAGGCTCAACAATGTGAATGGCTACACCGTGGGCAGTTATGTATGGGTGGGTTCGGCAAATAGCAATAATTTTTATGATTTACAGGGTGTACTCGATCAAGATCGAATAAATGGACATATGCGCCAGCAAATGTTCAAAATTGTATCAGTTGATAGTGGCGCCAAACGTATTGTGTTAGACAAGCCGCTAGAGTTTCCCGTATTCACGAACAATTCCGCAGATGGCTCACCTGCCCTGAAGGGAACAAACTACCGAAGCCGCGCTGCAAACCTCGATGTGGTAAAGGGTGTTGGATTTGAGAACTTCTACTTAACGCAAGTTGCCCCTCCTGGCTTTAACCCGGCGGATGCGAAAAACAATTACAATAATATCGACCATGAAGGCGCATTGCACGGCCTTGTGTTTAAGTGGGCGGTGAATGGTTTTGTTCGAAATGTCAGTGTATTTATGAGTGGCTCACATCCTATCGTAACTGAAATGGCAAAAAACATGCAGTTTGAAAACAATCGATTGGAAGGTTCTTGGAACAAAGGAAAAGGAGGCAATGGATACTTTAGAAACAGCAAGCTTTGGGATAGCCTTGTTCGCAATAATACACTTCGAGATTTGCGCCATCTTACCTTGCAATGGTCTGCTTCCGGAAACGTGGTGAGTGGTAACGATATCGATGCGGATTTAAATCTGCATGGTGGCTGGGAGCGCTTTAATCTAATTGAAAACAATACGGTAAACGTTCCCTTTGAACACCGAGACTGCAGCCCCGACTGCGCGGTGGGTGATGAAACCTGGTATCCAATTTGGTATGCACCTGGTGAGCATGCAGGTGGGTGGTCAGGTGCTTCTGGCCCGCAAAATGTGTTTTACAAAAACACACTTAAGAAACAAAGCGCTCCCGATGGTCCTTTTGTTGATTTCTCTCCATATGGCACAAATTCTGACACCATTTACATGTTCGCTTGGGATACCTTAAGTCCAGCGGGCAGTCAATGGCGACACTTAAGACAATCAGATTCGCTGATTCCTTTTTGGACTGGCAGAGAGTTGTTGGACTACACAACAAGTAACCAAGGCATTAACGCGAATTGTCGTTCTAGTGCATCATCGCTTGTGGGCGCAACGATTAGCTGCAGGGGTGAAACGGATCCCATTGATGACCCTGATCCAATTGACGACCCAGATCCAATTGACGACCCAGACATACCAGGTGCATGCATTGCCTACAGCAGCGGGCGACAAGACATTCAACTAACCGGGGCCAATTGTGTCAGCGTACCAAGTGGTTTAGATGGACGCCGTGTCCAAATTTGGAACAACAAGTCCGGTGACGGCTGTGGTTTTAAAGGCACTGTCAGCGACAATGCTGGTGGGTCATTTGCCATCACTAATACCTATGCAAGTGGCAGTGGGCTAGTTGGAAGTCAGCTCTCGTTTACCGGAAATGGGTGCACAAAAGTTCGCGTGCGGGTCTACTAGACCCTCTGTATAAAAACAATAATAGATACTAATTGGAGACGAGCGACACGCGTCTCATTTACTAGCTCTCGCATAAGTCCAAATCAGTCATGATATCCATCAGGATACGCAAAATATTGGAGTAAATTATGCAATTTCGATCGATACGGTCACAGAAGAAGTTTTGTCAAAGTGCGGTTCACAAAGGCCTTGCAGCAGTCTTACTATTAAGCGTGGTAAACGCTCAGGCGCAAGTTGTGTATACAAACGACTCAGAGGGCTTACCCCTAGGTCTGGTTAACGATGATGCAATTAAAGAAAACTGGGACTCCCGATACGCAAAGGGCCCAGACGAGGGCCGCGTTAGCATAGTCAATGATGCGATTACCGGCAAAGGGCTTCGGATTCTTTACCCTGCGGGTGGCAATCAGTCCTCGCCAAGCGGCGCCACGTGGGAAACCGACATCCAAATTAGCGCTGATGAGCTATACATGGCTTACTGGGTTAAATTCGATGCTGATTTTCAGTTTGTAAAGGGAGGAAAATTACCCGGCTTAGCTGGTTCGACGTCTTTTCCGTACGGTGATAACGACTTCACTACTCGACTCATGTGGCGAGAGGGAGGCAAACTAGAGTTTTACTTGCACGGATTTCAACTTGATAACAATGAAGGTTCAGAGCCATATCGTCTATTTTGGGACGATTTTGGCGAGCACGCCCGCGTGATACCCGGTCAGTGGCACCATATTGAAATTCGCCAGCAGCTAAATACGCCCGGGCAGTTAGACGGTCGCCTTCAGGGTTGGTTAGACGGCGTTTTAATGGTCGACGATTCCAGTAACTCCGGTGTCAGGGACGGTGGTCAATCAAATACAAAAATCAATCAGCTATATTTTTCGACATTCTTTGGCGGCTCAAGTGCCCCTGCTAGTCAATGGCAGCCTAGCTCCGATGTATACGCAAATTTTGATGATTTTATTGTATCCACACAGCGTATCGGCATAAACGGTGAAATACCGGATACGCCCCCAAGCAATCTAAGCCCTAGCGTTACGTTTACCTCGCCTAGCGGCAACTTAAGCGTGGATGAAGGATACAGCGCTTCATTTTCGGTTTCAGCGAGTGACTCAGACGGCGCTATCGATAATGTCAGTCTATTTATTGATGGCTCCTTAATCAGACAAATCAATTCCGCCCCATTCATCTGGGGTGCTGGTAGTGGCGATGATTCCAGCGAGCTTGATGGTTTAGGCGCTGGAGCATATGAAGTATTAGCCGTGGCTACTGACGACGATGGTGCAAGTTCTACCGATGCTTTTATTCTGACAGTTAACTCTGGCGCAAGTGGTGGAAGCGATGACACCTGCATTGCCGTGTCCGTGGCCAATGTCAAGACTGAAATTAATTTGGGTAGCGCTGGCTGTATTGAATTTAGTCAAGATTTAGCCGGTCGCAGACTGGCGGTATGGGATAGTGATAACACTGGCGCATGTGATTTTAGGGGTTCTCTTAGCTCTCAAAATGGCTCAGGCAGCCTAGTGGTGCCTGACAACTATGAGGCAACGCGTTCAGTTTCTGGCACAGTGTTTAGCGTAAATAATGTTAGTGGAAATACCTGCAGACAAATGAAAATTAGAGCTTGGTGACACCACTATCACACTTCACAAGAATTGCGACAAAGCAATCAGAAACCTTACTCGCCTTATTACATGCAACCCGCGAAGGTTTGCGCGTGATGCCAAGCGATTAGCTTGGCATGCATTATCACGCGTTCAAATAAATAATTTATCTAATCAGTTGGTTTGTGCTGTTAAGACACGTTATTCAACATGATGAGCATTTGTATAGCCATATGCCCTTCTGTTTTTTAACGCTTATTAATAGTTCAAATAGCTGAAAATATGGAGATTCAGATGAATCACTCAGTTACAGGCAGTTTGCAGCGTCTCAAAGCTGCATTTATTATCATAAAAAACCTGATCGACGCTCCTGCAGTTGCGGCGCGGCAAAGAAAACGCTGTAGAAAACTTGCTGTTGGCGTACTTACATTCACATGTTTTTGTTCAATTGGCAGCGTTAATGCAGTCGACCCAATTACCGTTGAAGGCTCGCAAGTTCTCGTAGGTGGGCAAGCTGATGGCATGGCTGGTAATAGCTATTTTTGGACCAACAACACTTGGGGAGGAGCGCCTTTTTACAATCAAAGCTCAGTAAGTTGGCTAAAACAAGATTGGAATACACGCATTGTGCGAGCTGCCATGGGTGTGGACGAGGGCGACGGCAATTATTTAGACGCACGAGCCGCTAATGTCAATCGGGTAAAAGCACTAGTTGAGGCAGCCATTGCGGAAGACTTGTATGTCATCATCGATTGGCATTCTCATCATGCTGAAGATTATGAGGCAGAAGCGATAGCGTTTTTTGAAGAAATGGCTTTGGAATACGGTGATAAGAATAACGTTATTTATGAAATCTACAATGAGCCATTAGACGATACAGATTGGAGCACCACCATCAAGCCTTACGCTGAAGCGGTGATAGCAAAAATTCGCGCTATTGATCCAGACAATCTGATCATCGTGGGTACGCAAACGTGGAGCCAAGAAGTCGAAAAAGCGGCCGATGATCCTATCACCGGTTACGATAACATTGCTTACACCCTCCATTTTTATTCAGGCACGCACACGCAATGGCTGCGTGACAGAGCTGAGCGCGCTATGGATAAGGGCATTGCGCTAGTGGTAACCGAATGGGGCACCACAAACTATAGCGGTAACGGGCCAATTTATCTGGAGGAATCCCAGCGCTGGGTTGACTGGATGAAAGAGTTCGACATTACGCACTTAAATTGGTCAGTTAACGATAAAAATGAAAGTGCTTCAATTGTGCGAGGTGGCGCATCACCCAGTGGAGGCTGGTCTGATTCAGATTTAACCGACTCTGGCCGATGGGTGAGGGATATGATGATCGCCTTCAATGGCCATTCTGATAATGGCGGCGGAGGTGGTC
The DNA here is from genome assembly GCF_028401415.2 of Ningiella algicola. NCBI lineage: Bacteria > Pseudomonadati > Pseudomonadota > Gammaproteobacteria > Alteromonadales > Alteromonadaceae > Ningiella > Ningiella algicola. The sequence goes on from NZ_CP171821.2 coordinate 3,319,903, forward strand.
CAACACCACCCGGAAACACTGCGCCAAGCGTTGATTTTCTCATGCCAAATGGCGATATTACCGTAGAGCCTGGTTACTCGCTTGAAGTAGAGGCCGATGCTCAGGACTCAGATGGAAGCGTTCAATCCACCCGACTATACATTGATGGCAGCCTGGTACGAGTAGAAAATTTTAGGCGCTATCAATGGGGGCACAGCACCTCCCCAAATCCGGATGAGTTAAATAACTTATCACCAGGCACGTATACTATACGCGTTGAGGCCACAGATAATGATGGCGATATTGGCTCTAGTTCATTTACTTTAACCGTAAATGACACGAGCACAGGCGGTGGAGGCCCTGTCAGTGGTGATTGCCAGAACTATAGTGGTTCAAGTCGTGAAGAAATAAATCTATCATCGGCAAGTTGCATTACCTTTGCCGGCGGTTTGACGGGTAAAACTCTTCAGATATGGGATAGCGATACAAATTCATCGTGTGATTTTAGGGGCACGATAAACTCGGTAGATGGCAGTAGCGCTAGCACAGCGATTACCAGCAACTATAAAAAGATCACGGATTTGAATGGAAGCACGCTAGACTTTAATGCATCCAATGGTTGCCAATTTATTAAAGTAAGACGCTACTGAGCCAGATTTTCAGTACCACGTTGATCTTTGAACGATTAGTACTATGCTATAGCGAAAAACTACAGTATACTTCGCGACCGCTTTTGGTACTTGTATAGATTTATAGAATAATAGGGGCATTAAATGGCACGTGTAACAGTTGAAGACGCAGTTGATAAGGTTGGTAATCGATTTGATTTAGTCCTTGTAGCAGCGCGTCGTGCTCGTCAAATCGCCACCGAAGGTAAAGACCCATTGGTTGAAATGGGTAATGACAAACCGACTGTGGTTGCGCTTCGAGAGATTGAAGAAGGCTTGGTTAATGCAGAATCGGTTGAAGCAAGTGATCTACAAGATCAACGTGAGCAAGAAGCCGCAGAGTTTGCATCAGTGGCAAGCATTCTGGCTAATAGCTAGCCAAAACCAACACAAACTAAAATAAAAAACGCCGATGAAAATCGGCGTTTTTTTGTATCTAAACTCTATATTGCTTACTAAGCAGCTTTACGGCGAGCTCTAGCAGCAACGCCGAACATACCTAAGGTCATCAGCGCTAGAATGCCTGGCGCAGAAACTCTCACAAGGTTATTCGCGATGAAGTCAGCGTGAATGTATGTTGGAACATAACCACTAAATTCACCAAAGCTGTTATTAAGACCGGCAACGGCGTCACCAAAGTCTGCGCCGAAGCTCAAGCCGTAGCTATTCACACCAGAAATCAAACCGCGGATGAAGTTTGGACCGCCAGAATCTCCACCAGCAACTCCCACTTCACGATCTCCCAAACCTACATCATTAAACAACGCTGGAACGCCCAAAGCATTGGCAATCAGGCCAGATGTGTCGTTAGCTGCCAGTCCGTTGTCAAAATCCGAAACGTAAGAAAACTCAACATCGGCAGTACCAAAGAAGCCGTCAGTAAAAAAGTCACCGAATTCGCCCCAAGCGTAATCGTACATGTTGTCGCCTTGACGAAGACGACCTGTTAACCCGACAGATCCCTCTCCAGTACCCAGTCGACCGTAGCCCGCTACGTTGAACTCTTGCCCTGCAATGTCGTCTTCAGTGTAAATACCGTAAGATGTGGCCCATAACGGCGCCTCTTCTTCCAAGCGAAGGATGGCGATATCGTTTTGATCGATAACTTCGCCGGTATAGTCTGGATTGACGATATATTCCGCAACTTCAATTTCTACCGTTCCCTCTGGCGCTGGAACATTGTAGATACGCTCATCTGGATTAAGACCGCCTTCTGGTTGGAAGAAAACCGTTGTCGATATTGGGTTGGGCGTTCCTGCGCCACCAGAAACACAGTGCGCCGCTGTCAAAATCGAACGTCTGTCTTCCATCAAAGTGCCTGAGCAGATGAAGTTTCCTTCTGCGGTTTCCATCAGCATGCCCACTACGCCGCTGTATTCGGGATAGCTTGGGTGATACTGTGGGTTACCTATGAAGTCTGCCGTGAGTGGATCAGTGGGGAATATTTGCCCCGTGCCGCCATCTGCTGCGCCTACTAGCGTACTTCTTGCTTCCCAGCTAAAACCGCCTGAGGAACCGCTAGCAATTAAGCCGGCGTGAGCAACAAACGACGTGCCTACGCTGACTGTAAGTGCTACAGCAGCAATGGTGAAACCTTTTCTTACATTCATTTAACTACTCCTGAATCATTCTGTTCATTAATAATATTGGTTATTGTGAATGTTATAATTATTGTTGGTTTGCACCGGCCTTCATCTAGCGCTTATGCTAAAAGCAGTAAATTAAAAGGCAAACTATCCCATTGATGTAACAGCAATTTTCACGCCGCTATTGGGATTTATCTTAAGTATAGTAAAATCATACAGTTGCAAAGGGTTTGTCAGAATTAACTTTAGGCTGTGTAAAGAAAGCTGACACTTATTGAGGGTTCACGTGTGTCTTGAACGACGAACGAATTGTTTACTTATTCCGATGAGTAAAGGTAATCAGAGCCTTAGTTCAGCGGCATTTACTATCAATCGGTAATTCAACGGCTTTGCAGCATTTGCTCAAACATGAGCATCGCGTTTAAAAGTAGTAACTTGATTGGCGGCGCTTCATTAAGAATTATTTGCTTTTCAAGGTATCTAATACCGTAAATAACACAAAACGCTAAATGACGATGAAAATCGGCCGCTTAGCGTTTGCATGTTCTAAAAATAAACGTATTCTTAACAATAACTTTCCAATCCATGACTAATACGGTTTTAGCAAGCGCGTGTATTTATTTGAAGGCCTCAAGGCAAAAATTAGTGCCTACCTTTCACCAGAACAAGTTGAGTATGTGCAAGCGGCATATGTGTTGGCGCGCGATGCTCACGATGGCCAAACTCGCTCAAGCGGCGACCCGTATATTACTCATCCTGTAGCAGTAAGCGGTATTCTTGCTGATATGCGTCTTGATTACGAGACCTTGATGGCTGCGTTATTGCACGATGTGATTGAAGATACTGACTACTCCAAAGAAGACCTATCGCTAGCTTTTGGCGACACCGTTGCCGAACTGGTAGAAGGGGTGAGTAAGCTCGACAAATTAAAATTCGGAAGCAAACAAGAAGCCCAAGCCGAGAATTTTCGTAAAATGCTGATGGCAATGGTGCAAGACATCCGCGTCATTTTAATCAAACTTGCCGATCGTACTCACAATATGCGCACCTTGGGCTCGCTTCGGCCCGACAAACGTCGCCGTATTGCTCTGGAAACCCTTGAAATTTACTCCCCAATGGCACATCGTTTAGGTATTCACGATATTAAAAACGAGCTTGAAAACCTAGGGTTTCAGGCGATGTATCCGATGCGCTATAGAGCACTTAAATCTGCTGTATCGCAAGCCCGTGGTAACCGTAAAGAAGTCATAGAAAAAACGCGGCAAGAGCTTGAGAACACGCTTGAGAATTACGAGATCACCGGGCGTGTTGTAGGCCGTGAAAAGCACCTCTATAGCATTTACCGAAAAATGAAAAACAAAGAGCTGTCGTTTACCGAAGTCATGGATATTTATGGATTTAGGGTAATTGTAGACAGTGTGGACAATTGCTATCGCGTGCTTGGCGCAATCCACGGATTGTACAAACCCATTGAGAATCGCTTTAAAGATTACATCGCCATCCCGCGCACAAATGGATATCAGTCGCTGCATACTTCTTTAAAAGGTCCTCATGGTATTCCGGTGGAAGTCCAAATTCGCACAGAGCAGATGGATCATATGGCCGACAAAGGCGTTGCCGCGCATTGGCTATATAAAGAAACGGAAGAAAAAGGCACCACGGCGCAGCTTCGAGCGAATCAGTGGGTGCAATCTCTGGTCGAATTGCAACAGCGGGCGTCTACGTCTGCTGAATTCGTTGAGAGCGTAAAATCTGACCTTTTCCCAGATGAAATTTATGTGTTTACGCCGAAAGGCAAAATCGTTGAGTTACCGACTGGTGCGACTGCTGTGGACTTTGCGTATGCGGTGCACTCTGACGTGGGCAATACCTGTGTTGGTGCAAGGGTAGAACATCGCAACTATCCTTTGCATAAGCCATTAGAAAACGGACAAAGTGTGGAGGTGATCACTTCACCGCGCGCTAAACCCAACGCAAATTGGCTGAATTTTGTCGTAAGCGCGCGCGCTCGTTCTAACATTCGGCATTATCTCAAACGGCAGCATTCGCATGACGCGACCAACATGGGTAATCGCTTGCTTAGGCATGCGTTGGGCACGATAAAACTGGATGAAGTACCGCAGAGTGAAATTGATCGAGTGGTAGCTGAAACCAACTACGCAAGCTTTGAGGAGCTCCTAGCGGCAATTGGAATGGGGAACGAAATTAGCGCCATGATTGCACGGCGTATTGTGGGTGAGCAGGCCGAAATTCCGAACAAGAAAAGTAAAGTCGCGATAAAAGGCACCGAAGGCTTGATGGTGCATTTTTCGCGATGTTGCCACCCCATTCCTGATGATGAAATTGTGGCAATTTTAAGCCCAGGCAGAGGCGTGGTGATCCATCAAACGGGCTGTAATAACATCCGCAAATTAAGCAAAGAAGAACCCAACCGAGTGCTGCCAATGCTTTGGGATGATGAAGCGCAGGGTGATTTTAAAGCATCAATCCGACTTGAGCTGATTAATCGACAAGGTACCCTTGCTGCACTTACCGCCGCTATCGCAAGTTGTGATTCAAGCATTATAAATTTGCAAACCGAAGACCGAGAAGACAATCAATATATGATTGATATTGAGCTAACCACGCAAAATCGCTTGCACCTTGCCAACATAATGCGCAAAATTCGCGCCCTGCCTGATTTACAGAATATCTCTAGGCATAGCAAATATAAGCAGCAGTAGCCAGTATGAGGTGCAGTGTTTCATAACCGGTACTCGCTAAAACAAGAGGGCAACACCATGTCAAAATCGATTATTCAGACTAACGACGCTCCCGAAGCTATTGGCACTTACAGTCAAGCTGTAAAGGCCGGAAACACTGTTTACCTGTCAGGTCAAATTCCTTTAGTTCCAAGCACTATGGAAATCGTGTCAGAAGCGTTTGAGGCGCAAGCGGTACAGGTATTTGAAAATATTCAAGCGGTTGTGAGTGCAGCTGGCGGCAACATGTCTAATTTAGTGAAAGTAAATATCTTTTTAACCGACCTCGGACAGTTTGCTAAGGTAAACGAAGTGATGGCGAGATATTTTAAGCAACCTTATCCAGCGCGTGCAGCGGTTCAAGTAAGCGCGCTTCCTAAGGGCGTTAAAATAGAAATAGACGGCGTGATGGTGCTGCCCGAATAATGCGTTTTGAGTGAATGAATCGTGCGTATATTCTCTAGAGGAAGCTTATGCTAATGCAACAATGCATGAGCCCCGAGCGCTACCAAAAAATTAGACAAGTATTGGCCAAACGCCAACCTGATCTAACGCTCTTGCTTGAAGAAGTGCATAAGCCACACAATGTGAGTGCTGTCATACGATCTGCAGATGCGGTTGGCATTCATAAAATCCATGCAGTGTGGGAAGAAAACCGCGCCTTGCGAAAAGGCACTGCCATGGGCAGCCAAATTTGGGTGAAAACCCAAGTTCATCGAAGCACCGCAGAAGCCGTTTCTCATCTAAAAGCCAATAACATGCAGGTCTTAGTCACTCATCTTGACGACAAGGCTGTCGATTTTCGTGAAATTGATTACACTCAGCCCACCGCAATCCTGTTGGGTCAAGAAAAATCGGGTGCGACTAGTGAAGCAATCGCGCTTGCTGATCAAAGCGTTGTTGTTCCGATGGTTGGGATGGTGCAATCTTTAAATGTATCAGTAGCTGCAGCGCTCATTCTTTATGAAGCGCAGCGTCAAAGAGAAGCTGCTAATATGTACGCTCAGTCAAAGCTTGATGAAAGCGAGGCTCAAGATGTTTTATTTGAAGGGGGCTTTCCTGTTCTCTATCGTGAATGTGTGCGCCGTAAATTGCCCTTCCCACAGGTAGATGACAAGGGGTGTATATCAGCAGATAAAGCCTGGTGGGACGCGCTTCAATTTACTTCATAATTTACTTCTAACAAGATTTGAAATAAAAAGCAGCGTATGCCGGTCCAGTGATTGTCATCACTATTTTGCTCCTCAATGTTAAAAGGAAACTGAATGAAATCACATATTATGCGCCCCTTATTATCTGCAGCATCGATTATTTTCGTGCTGCTTGGACTGAGTTTGAATCATGCTAATGCCCTTGACCGCACTGTCATCGCAGATACAGCCGCGAATGTTACTCCCATACTTAACGGAACCACCATTCCGAACGTAATGGTCAAAACGGCAGAGGGAGACCCGGTGAGTCTGCCTGCGCTATTAATGCTAAAACCCAGCGTCATCGTTTTTTACCGTGGTGGTTGGTGCCCGTATTGCTCTCGACAGTTAGCGGAATTAAAAGATATTGAGCAGGAGTTAGTTAGCGAGGGTTATCAGATACTGGCAATATCTCCCGAAACACCTGAAAAACTTCAGTCGCAAAAGCTTGAAACAGAATTTGCAGCTCAGCTTATTTCTGATGCTGATTTAAACGCAATTAAAGAATTCGGTATTGGTTTTTACGTACCAGACGACACGCGCAAACTTTACAAAGACCGTATGCAAATTGAACTTGCAGCCGACGCTAGCGACGATAGCGAGCGCGCAGTGCTGCCTGCCCCTGCTATTTTCATTACCGACACCAGCGGTACGGTTTTGTTTAATTACGTGAATCCTGATTTTAAAACTCGCCCCTCCGCACAACTTGTGCTTAGTGCGGCAAAACTCGTCAAGGCAGACTAGAGCGCGATTGAGTCAGCTCGCTTTTCCTCGTAAAGCGGGCTGATTTCATTGCGAAGCAAGTAAATTCTACAATCTATTTTGAAGATTCTTTTCACATTAAAAAATGCATCTCATTTAATTAAGAAAAGCGCATAAAATTCAGCGAGTTAATTCCGAAGGACTTCGGCATGAGGCTTGCAGCTCTGACTTCGAGCAATGAACAGTGAACAATCTTACTCTTCATTTACTTTCATAAACAGATACAGGAGTTTTTTATGAGTAATCAAGTAAAAAAAGTCGCTGACGTAATTAAAGTATTGCAAGGTGGAATTGAGTTTTATCAAGAAGCGATAAAGAAAGTAGATACACAAAGCTTCATCGGAATTTTTCAGCGTATGATTTCTGAAAAGCAAGAGGCAATCAATAGTCTGCAACCTTTCGCCATTAATGAGCAAGGTGAGAAGGAGGACGATACGCATTGGATGATAGATTCCAGAAAAATGTATACCAGCCTAATCAGCAAAATGTCATCTGACGCTGAACATACCTACATTGATCAACTAGAAGAAGTAGAAGACAAAGTGTTAGAGTCATTGGACGATGCGTTGAGCGAGGAGCAGCCCGAAGGATGTTTATCAGCATTACGACAAGTGCGCATTAAAGCACAAAAGATGCATGATGAAATGAAAGATTTGCAGGAGGCGACAGAGTAAATTTTTCAAAAAATTGCAAAGTTTCAAATAAAAAGCTCGGATTCGTCCGAGCTTTTTTTGTGTGGACATTCTTCAGCGATAGTTCAGCTAGCCATGCACGGCTGCATATCCAGGCTCACCATTGAAGTTATACAAATTTTCGGTTTTGACGACATCGTATCCTGCGCTGTTTAAACGAATTTGAAGTGAGAGGACTTCGGCAAAATCAAGCTCGTCTTTCGATGACATGAATCTACAGCGCCAGTGATCAACGCAGTAGGTTTCTTCAAAGCCTTCTGGCCAAACTTTAACGCCACGGTTGGTAATTAACTTAAGCGCTAGCTCTTCGTTGCTAGTCAATTTAAGTGCTTCTCCTAAATCAGCTGGCGTACCGCCTTGCCATTGTAAGAAAATATCAATACCCACCAGTTCTTTTTTACAAGGTGTTTTATGACCAACACTCGGCAACGAGAGCGGTTTTGCATCGGCATATGACGGTGCTTTTAGCTTTGAAGGGCTTTGCCCTAATTTGCTGATTACCGCTTTTGCGAAGTCCTCGGTGCCTAGCTTTTGCGCGCTTGCCCCTTCTTTATAAATATCGGCAGTGTGCAGGCCCTCTTCTAACGCAACCAACCATGCATGATGAATTTTCTCTGCGACATCGCCTTGGCCAATATGCACCAGCATTTGTATTGCGCCGTGCAGTAAACCCGATGGGTTAGCAATATCTTGACCGGCCAAATCGGGCGCTGAGCCATGAATGGCCTCGAACATCGCGCATGATTCACCAATATTGGCAGAGCCTGCCATGCCAACGGAGCCCGCTATTTGGGCGGCAACATCGGAAATGATGTCACCATAGAGATTGGGCATCACGATCACATCAAAATCTTCAGGCGTGTCTGCAACGCGCGCAGCACCAATATCTACGATCATGCTGTCGTGTTGAATATCGGGATATTCTGAAGCAATGTCTTTAAACACACTGTGAAATAGACCGTCGGTTAGCTTCATGATGTTATCTTTAACAAAGCAAGTGACGCGCTTACGTTTTTGCGCTTTAGCGTATTCAAAAGCATAGCGCACAATGCGCTCACAGCCTGGGCGCGTGATGAGTTTTAAACACTGATACACTTCTTCGGTCTGTCTGTGCTCAATACCTGCATAAAGGTCCTCTTCATTTTCTCGAACAATGACCATGTCCATCTCAGGGTGCTTGGTGTCTACAAAAGGAGCATAAGCGATACAGGGGCGCACATTTGCATATAATCCAAGCGCTTTGCGCATACTCACATTTAAGCTTTTGTATCCGCCGCCTTGCGGGGTGGTGATAGGGGCTTTAAGAAACACTTTGGTGCGGCGTAAAGACTCCCATGCACTCGCTTCAATGCCGTTGGTTTGACCGCTTAGGTAAACCTTTTCGCCAATTTCGATGGTCTCTGGTGCGATTTGCGCGCCTGCAGCGTCAAGTACATCAAGTGTGGCCTGCATAATAGAGGGGCCAATGCCATCGCCATACGCGACTGTAATCGGTGTTTTCTGTTCTGCCATAGTCAATCCTATTTGTTAATTTTATGTTTATAGTTGTGAGCGACATTGTACTGATACTGGTGGTTTGCAATAATAGATTTATTCGTCACTTTATATCTATAAAAGTAAATGTATGGCTTGGGCTAAACGTTTTCACACTCGCCAAACGACCTTCAGGCAACTGGAGATATTTCTTGGTGTGGCTGACTATGCCAGCGTCACGCTCGCCGCAAAAGCTTTACACTTAGCTCAGCCCACTGTTTCTACTCAAATCGCTAAGCTTTCACAGTCTTTAGGCGTGACCTTATTTGAGCAAGTTGGCAAGCAGCTGTATCCTACTGACACCGGCTCAGAGGTGCGAGACGCTGCTCGTGAATTATTTAGCGTGATGGATAATCTAGAAATGCGCTTGGCTCAGCGCGAGGGTTTGTCGGTTGGGCAGTTAAAGATTAGCGTGGTGACAACCGCAAAGTATTTGATACCCAATTGGTTGGGCGAGTTTTGTCAACGCTATCCCAACATCGAACCCGAATTTCAAATTGGCAACCGAGCCGAAATCATTCAGCGTTTGAAACAAAATCTAGACGATTTATATGTCTTTAGTAATCCGCCAAACGACTTAGATATTCGGTCTGAATTTTTAACTGAAAACCCATTGGTGGTAATAGCGAAGCAAGGCCATCCACTTCAACACAAAAGCAACATAGTGTGGAATGAACTTAACAGTGAGCGTTTGCTCATTCGCGAAAATGGCTCCGGCACGCGCTTTGCCATTGAGCAGTTTTTCAATCAACATGGTTTAGTGCTTGCGCGTCCTGTTACTATTGCTAGCAACGAAGCAATTAAAGAATCGGTAATGGCCGGTTTAGGGATTGCCATTGTTAGTCGCCATGCGCTTAATCACATGGCGCCTGGTAATTTGGTGGAGCTGCCCGTGAAAGAATTTCCCATCCCGAATAGCTGGTATTGGGTCAGGCCAAACGGTAAACAGGACTCGCCTGTCGTAAAAGCGTTTAGAGCCCACGTTAGCCAAAAGCTTAAGGCAAAGTAGCGGGCATCATGAGCAAATAATACCGGCGTTATGCAGAGTTAGATGATGCGGCTTGGTTATATAGGTCATCTGCAATTGACTTATAGTCCAAAAAGCCGACCAGCTTATTCTGTTCAACTAAAGGAAGGGCTGCGTGCCCAGTTGCTTTTAAACGCTGATGAAGCAAAGAAAGGGTGGGCTTTTCATTAAACACTTCATCAGTGGTAATCAGTGAGGGAAATTCTCGCCAGTTTCCGGAAGCTAGCTTGCCTCTGAAATCCGAATATTCACGCTGATTACCTGCCAAACCGGCAATGACGTATTCAATTTCGATGGCGCCGACAAATTGCTCATTGCTGTAAAACGCTAAAAACTTCACTTTTGATGAAGCAACCGATAAGTATTCGAGCATTTTGTCATCGTCGTAGTGATTAAAAGGCTCATCGACAATGTAGCGTAATACCCCACTTCTGCCATCCACGCTCTCCATGCGCCGCACTAACTCCGCTTGAGTAGATTTAGCCATTTCGTCCATTGAAGAACTGCCGGAAAAAAGCGCATCAAAATTGCTGTTCATCTGTTCTAATGGCACTACAACAGGATGGGATGCCAAGGTAATTTCGCCGCTTAAAAGATTAAGCTTTACGGAGGAGAGGTTATCCATGAATTTACCCACTTCTTGCCCATAGAACAAAAGTAGAAATACGATGGGTATAAACACGGCCACTAAATTAGATAGATTAATGGGTTCGAATACAATGAGGTCTTTGAGTTTCATATGCACGAGTTCCTTGATGGAGAGTACTTATGTTCACGCAACAGCATATGCTTTTAGAAGAACCATGTGCAACAGAGAATCGCATTTATTCTATGATTTATTAACAAGAAAGGAGATTCCTATCACTCGATCTTTGATATGGGGGCATCAATGACAATAGTGTCAGCAATCATGTCATGAATACAGCGCCGATCTTCTCTGAATATGAACAGTGCATTCACCAGCGAAAATACAGAGCCTGCAAGAGGAACCTGGTAAAGCAATTGAATGAGCACAATTCTGAGTGACAATAGTCTTCTGAAACTGGCTCTAGATCCATCTCGACGCACAATCTTTATCTTCAAAAAACGTTTTCCTATTGTCTGACCATATCTGTACAGCAGCTGCCCGTTTATTAAAAAGTAAATGGTAGACATGACTATCGCTATCATAAACGGTACTTTCGACTGTGATAAATCAGCGCTGTTGGGTGAATCTGAGAAAAGGCCTGAGTATAATGCCATTATCAATCCACCGATTCCGGCCAATACGATAATGATTAGTGTATCGAGAACTACAGCACCCAGACGTTTCAAGCGATCTGCCAATACGAGCTTCGAATCGTATTCATAGAGCACTTGCAAGTCTGCTTCAGGCGCCGCATAGATATTTTCACTTGCTTTTTCGTTGGATACATCTTGATTGTCGTGTTGCATAGTTGTTTGTCTTATCCCTCAATACTGCTAGAGTGCCCCTGATTTTTTAATACTCAAATAGCTGTTGATTAAATCGCTGCTCAATAACTGCGCTTTGCTTTGAATACAAACCACACCTTGATGTTGTAGACGCCTGATATTGCGGTGAATACTGCGTTTGAGCAATACACTTGACGCATAATCTAGCGCATTATCGAGCTGCTCTACCGCTTTGTGTTCAATCTCATCATAGATGTTTTCCTCAATGCTGATGATGACAACGAGATGTTTTTCTTGGAGCAGCGTTGTGGCTAGAAATATGTCTTCAAAATCTTCATCACGCAAGCAGGTTACCAGCATGACCAAGGCACGTTTACTATGTTTACTGATCAAGTCCTGCGCTGCGCTTAAATAGTCGCTGGCGACTTTTTGAGGGTACAAATCATAGAAATGATGCATCACTTGGCTTACGCTTTTTGCGCCGCGCACGTGGTTCAGCCATCGCGTCTCACCGCCAAAGCTCTGTATGCTGATGCGGTCGCCATTTTTAAGCGCGGTAAAAGACAACATGGTTAATGCGTGTAAGCTGCGGTCAAAGTAGCTCAGCTCATCGTCTTGGACTCTCATTCTGCGTCCAGCATCAACCATTAGCACAACATGCTGATTTTTCTCTTCTTGAAATTCTTTTGATATGAGTCGTTTGAATCGGCTGCTGGCTCGCCAATCAATTTGCCGTAGGCTTTCCCCTTCCCGATAATCACGCAACTGCAAAAAGTCCATGCCAGAGCCGCGAAGGTTGAATTTTTTAAGACCTGCTTCGCGTAAATTTACACTACCATTTAGTCCGCTTAAATCGGCCAGCCCACTAAAATTGGGATAGACTTTATGTTCACTTGGGCAAGTATAAAACCATGTGTATTCCCACAGCCCAAGCCCAGAAGCTACGCGAAAGTAAATGCCATCGATGGTTTTGGGACCACGTTCTCGTGCCGTTACCTCATACTTGAAATGCTGAGTTTCACCCGCTTTTAGCGATACAACAAGCTGAGCGTCCATATTGTGCTCCCAATCAGGCGGAAGCTTTTCTCTAAATTCAAAGCTAAGTGGCGCAGCACTCTCATTGTGCAGCGCAAGATCCACCTTGGTGGCTTGATGTACCGATAGAATATCGATGAGGGTTCTGCTTGCGCCAAGTTTAGGCGACAAACGAGAGCGAAATAAGTCAAACCCCGATGCGGTGAAAAGCATAAACAACAGCGAAAAAGGCAACCATTCATACAGTGTCGCGCCGTGCCAAACGCTTCCTAGCAACGGATACAATAAAGACATCAGCATCAGGGCAACGCTTGCAATAATAAATCGGCGTGCAGGCCTCAGTGAAACAAGTTTCATTGGCGAGGAACGTCTACCGATTCACACAAATCGTTTAGCACTTCATCGACGCTAACGCCGGCAATTTCGCGCTCAGCGGAAAGCGTCACTCTGTGCCTGAGAACACAATTGACCATGCGTTTAACGTGATCGGGTGTAACATAACTTTGTCCTTGCATAAGCGCTGCGACTTTCGCCGCTTGAATCAGCGCAATACTTGCTCGCACGCCTGCACCATGCACAATGCCTTGCCATGCGCGTGTACTTCTCACAATATTCACTGCATATTGCATGATCTTATCATCCACAATGACGTTCTGAGCAAGTTCAGTCAGCCCGCCTAAGACTTCACTATCTAAAACTGCGCTTGCTTCAGCGCTTGAAGCATCGCCACCCGACTGCTTGTCTGATTGGCTGTGCGTAATTTGCTTGGTGAGCACAAGTTCATCTTCTTTGCTTGGATAATCAATGAGCACCTTCATCATAAAGCGATCAAGTTCGGCTTCGGGTAGAGGATAGGTCCCCTCATTGTCAATCGGGTTTTGCGTTGCAAGCACCATAAATGGATTGCCTACCATGCGAGCCTTGCCGTCTATCGTAATCTGGCGTTCTTGCATCACTTCAAGCAGCGCCGCTTGGGTTTTCGCAGGGGCTCGGTTAATTTCATCCGCAAGCAGTAAATTGGTAAAAGCGGGGCCTTTTTTGAGCATAAATTCACCGCTTTTCATATTCACGATGGAATGTCCGGTCACATCTGCAGGCATTAGGTCAGGGGTAAACTGAACGCGCTTGTAATCAAGTTTGATGCTCGTCGCCAAAAGTTTAACCAATAGCGTTTTTCCCAAACCCGGGACGCCTTCAATCAACACGTGACCACCAGCAATAAACGCCACCAATACCTGTTCAATTGCATCTCTTTGGCCGATAAGTGAGGTTTCAATATTGTCTATCAAGGCTTGAATATCGTGTCGGGCTTTTTCGATTTCGCCGGTAGATATTTGGCTATGGCTTTGTGCTTCTGGCGCACTGATATCCTGTGTGCTTTGGTTCTGAGTCTTCTCGTTTTCTGGGGAGTCGGGCTGCCCACCTAAGTTGCTCATATTATTTTCCTGAGTTGTTGCAGTCCTTGCATAATGCGGACAAATTCTACGTCATGGTTTTTTACGGGTTCAAATACATAGGCTTCAACGCTTTTGCGTTCCCACCCACTTAATTTGCAAAGTGTCTTGATTTGCGTCTCAACTTTGCCGCTTGTCTTGGATTGTGCGCTTGTATCGGCATCTCTATCGGCAGAAAGTGCCGTCCCCATTCGCTTGCTTAACTCTTCCAATAGTTGCTGACGCACTGCCTCTACCATTTCTTCACGCTGTTGATTGCGCCAGTAGTACTCACCCGCAGCGCGGATATGCTGTGAAAAGTAGCTGATAAAGTTATTCTTCAAGGGTTTGATAGTGCCAAAGCGCGCGCCAACATGCCATGCGCTGAGTAATATTGTGATCAGTAACAGGGTGTAAAACATGGGCGAATATTCATCGATAACTTCATACCACATCGGCGGTGAGCGAAAAGAGAATATAAAAATCTTCTGCGCTTGTTGGCTTAAGTCATGTAACCAAAACACATGGTCAAAATCATCAATTTTGAAGTTCGTCCAAATATCGATGTCAGTGACTAAAGTAATGTGACCTTGTCCAAAGCTCAGTTGCACCAGGGTGTCCGCAAATTGTGTCCCTGAATATCGAACCGACATCTCGGATAATTTGTCATAATCTTCATCGCCAAACTCAATGCTGATATCGGTATCAAGCGCGAGTCGCAGTTCTCCATAGCGTTCTGAATTGACAAAGCTAATCAAATCGTCGGAGGAGAGTGTTGCCTCAAGTTCACTGAGCATATTGGAAGGTGCGGTCATAAATCCGAGTCGTGTCAAAAATGCATTGGCACTAAAACTGCTGCTACTGCCGCTTGCCAGTCTGCCATCTTGCAAACTAGCAATTACATGACCGCCATTCTTAACAAATGTTAGCAAAGCCTCGGCCTGTGCTTCGCTAATACTCACTTCGGCGTTTGCCAGTACGATAAGATCATGTTTTGCTGGTTTGATGGACCCTGCTTCTAATGGCACCTTTGCTTGACCGGCAGTCCTAAATAATTGACTGTCATCATCGAAAATCTCTACTGAAATATTGTAAGCGTCAAGGTGGCGCTGCATGGCTAAAAATGGCTTCTGGTAGGCCTCAGCCTCTGCGGGGGTATAGGTTTGGGTTTCGTAAGCTTCTAAATTTAGCGCTATATATGCGCCAATCATCATCAAGCACAGGCTTAGCACTGCTATGTTTTTGCGTTGCGTCATGATTGTGCCTCGGCGTTTGCTAGTGCACTTTCTCGACTTTCATCAAGCGTATGTTGATCTGAGCTTTGCTTAATAAATATGCGCTTATATGCTTCAAGCATAGCCTGCATATCACCGCTAGTAGGATTTTGATGGGCCCAAGCAAGTCGCGACCAGGCCTCAATCAGAGCGCGCATTGTGTTAGACAAATCAAGGGTGCAGCTTTGCTTGATTTGGTAGATACACTCCTGTTCGGTCATGCTTGCCGTAATTTTTACGCCGCTTAATGCCAGTTCACTTAGACTGGCTCTTAGCAGTATCGACATAGCCAATCGGTAATCACCGTTATCAATCGCGTACTGGGCATGACTGCCAATATCATCCGGTAGCGGCTCATCAATTGAGCTGCCGACAAAGCTTGGCATATCCACGATGGCTAAGGTGTCTTGACTGGCTCTTTTAAGATGGGCAAACAGTGCTCGGTTGCTATAAATCAGATAGGCAAAGGCGAGGGCAAACAACACCCAAAAAATGACTTCAAAGGATGCGACTAACCATTTTAAAAAATTGAGGAAATCATCGTCGGGCATGGTTGGGGTTTCTTCTTCAACCTCATCCACCTTCCACCGATATCGTGTCACGGTATGGTCGCTACGTTGCTCAAATGGAGCTTCGCCCAGCACTTGAGATAAGTTTTGGTCAATATTCTGCGGATGCCATTCGCCAAATTCTTCTTTACTTAGGTTGTCAAAACGAGATAAGTCATCTGATGATATAAACCGCTTAGAAGGTGATGGCTCGGAACTCGCAGGTGTGCTCAACTCGGGTTCTTTTACACGGTCCTCATCACCAAAGCTTTGTGCACTTGCGGCAGTGGGGATTAAAACTGCGATACTCAAAACGATTGCAGAGCTTAAGCTGACCAGGGCAGGCAAGACTGAGTTTAAGGTCGTTTTCGGTGCTGTCGATTTTGCACCTACCACTATTTGCGCAGATGCTTTGTTTTTGTCAGTCGTGCTTGCCGCCCACTTTTTAAAACTCAGCTCAATATCCCAGCCTTCTAAAATGACGCGGCGATTTAGATAGGCGACAAAGCCCCCTGCAACATAAAACGGTGCTACCAAAGCCGCGCTTATATACACGCTGGTCGCATAAACTGCCTGTATCTGATAGGAGATTTGCAGAGGGAAGAAATCTTGCAAAGTGACACCCTCAAACTCCGTAGGCAGCATCATTTGCGCCAGCACAAGGATAGAAATGAGTAAAAATAATTCCCAGTGCACGCAGCAAATTGTCCACCATCCACTGTTGTCGTCTTTGGATTGATGAAGCACACTCAAACGCTTACTTCGCTTTTCGCCTGTTAGTTTTTCCAATTGTGCAACGGGAGCGTCAAAGCTGCGTGATGGTGCTAGACGCGCGTAGGATATGCTGGCAAACCATCGTGCTTTAATTTGAGAAGGCCAAGCGCGCAAGACTTGCAAAATAGACACGCGTTGATTGAATACTTCGCGACTTAAAATAAACAAAAGGCCTCGCTCAAACCAAGGTTTGAGCAACCAAAATATAAGTATAGCGATGCTGGGGCTAAACCAGAAGGCTAGACCAAACACCGGCAAGGATATAAGTAACCAAAAACAAAACAGTGGCCTAAAATGCTGCACCGCCAAACGGCAACCAAGGTCAAAGCATTGCCAACTCGATTTGGGTCTTGGGTCAATCTGAAGTTTATCGAGCTGCATGGGCCAATTGCTCTGATGGCGATTCTATTTTGCTCGATTGTGCTGTGGGCCAAAATACAAATGCGAGGATCCATAGCCAACACAGACCCCCAACAATATACTTGGCCTCATTTGGAATAGATTGACTGCTTGACCAAAAAGCTTCAACAAAGGCGGCCAATACTAACAATATAAAACAGCCCAAAATAACCGGGAAAGTTCGTTTGCCGGCTAGTTTCAGCGAATCTATTCGACTACGCTGACCCGGCGCGATGAGGTGTTTTCCAATCACACCGCCCGCAGCAGCAGATATTACAATTGCGGTGAGTTCAAATGAGCCGTGCGTGATCACAAAAGAGAAGAAGGTCGAACCGTAATCGATATTCACAATATGCGCACTGATTGCACCGAAAAATATTGCGTTGTATAGCAAATAGAACAGCGCGCCAATGCCAAAGGCCAAGCCACCTGCAAAGCACTGAAAAGCAATAGAAATATTATTGCGGATGTAGTGTCCAAACATCAAAAAATCTGAATCCGAAGCGCGTTCTTTAGCAAAGTGTTCAGAACTAGGATTGTACATGCGTTCAATTGAGGAAATGGTGCCAGGGTCAACAAAATGCTTGAGCGCATCTGGCGAGTAAATGACGAGCGCGGCTGAGCTAAATGCAAAGCCATAAAACAAAATATGTGCCCAAATGATGTAGGCCTTAATACTGCATAGGCTTTGCCTGAAGTCATTTGAAACAAAACGAATCAGAGAAGATAACACGCGGTTGCTCGGACGGTAGAGCTGACTTTGCCCGAGCAGCAATAAATCGTTAAGGCGTTGAATTAACTCAGGACTATATTGACGAGCTTTCGCATTAGCAAGGTCGTGGCTGATCTGGCGATATAGCTTGGGCAAATCATGGGGCTCAGCGACTTTCGATTCGTCGTCCTCATCCTCATCTGGCTGCATGTGTTTTGTGAGCGCTTCTTCAAATTGCGTCCATGCATCTTGTTTAGCCAGAATAAAAGCCTCTTGCTTCATGACTTATCCACCTTTGACTTTCCTATCAAAATCGCTGCAATAGACTGTATACGCTTTACCGCTTCGACTCCTGTTAACCCAAGTACTGGCTCAAGGATATTTGCAAGCTCGATTTGTCGAGCTTCACTCAATTGGGAAGAGCGTTGAGCAAAGGATATGATCATTTTTTGTTGTTCGGTGCTCATATTGGGCAATGAAAATTGATGCATTTCATATTCGAAACTTGGCGATGTTGCTCGCGGGTTCTGATAGATAACGGTAGTGCCAGCTACCATGTCGCCCAAGCGCTTATTTTGCTTATTGAGCAGCATAGATATGGCGCCCGTAGCATAGCAAAATGGTAAAAAGTCGATAAAGCGAAATAGATTGCGAGTCAGTGAGCCAGCAAACGTAATGGGTAAACCGTTTTCGTAGACGACTTTAAGATTAAAGGCCTTTTTTCCGGGGGTGGCTTGTTTTGTAATTTCAAACACAACCGGGTAAAACCATTCTACCAAAAACATGGTAATCAGGAGCAGACCAAACCCGAATTCTGCCATCATACCAAAGACAAAACTTGCGCTTAAAACAATGACGATACGAATTAAAAAGTCCAGAGCAAAGGCATACGTGCGAACAGCTAGACTCGCAGGCTCAATAGTAATGTCTATACCTTCGGCGGTCTCAACTTGATAGCGATTGTCAATCATAGAACATCCGTTTACAGCAATGAGCAAACTTGCCTGTTTGCACAACTCTTACTTCACTCCAGCTTGAGTATGCCAAAGCAATGGCAATATGGCTATGGAAAAAACAGCGCGTCTAGACCTTTAATGTTGAGTGTTGCGATGTCACCCAGAAATAGCACTTTATTCAGACACCACCAGAGCAGGTGTGCCGACATAAGTAATATATAAATATGCTAGGTCGCCAAAACTATGCGTAGACGTTGATACTTGAATACCCAAAATAGCATTCGCATCACTAGACGCAAGCGCCGCAAAGTGTTTTATAATATCGTCTTCTTCTGTTCGCTTGCGCTCATACATACCCACCACCGCGCCTCGGTCGGATATTTCTACGGTGCCAGTAAACTGAATCATTGGATAAACTTCAGCGACTTCCATTCCTTGGGGAAGCTTGTCGCTGGTAAATAGCATTTTGTCCATTTTCATGCCCTCTGTATCATCAATGTTATTAGTTCGATAATCATTACTCACCAGAAACTTAGCACAATACAGTATCTTATCAATATACGCTTTGATAAAAAGACCTGACTTGAGATCAGGTGTGCGTTTGTAAAATCTTTGATAGGCTTAAGATTATTTCTATCAAGAGCATCGCCAAACGCACATGCATTCACTTTCTGACATATCGGTCACGACGCTTAAAGGCGTTGGCGCAAAGGTGGCCGAAAAGCTAGCGAAACTTGGCCTTAGAAATTTGCAGGACGTGGTGTTTCATTTGCCTTTGCGATATGAAGATAGAACCCGGCTTTATCAAGTGGCACAACTTCATAGTTACTTGCACGTTACGGTGCAAGGTGAGGTACAAAGCGCAGATATCAAATACGGTCGCAAGCGCATGCTGATAGTGAAATTACATGACGGCACGGGCAGCATCAGCTTGCGGTTTTTTCACTTTTCAGCGGCTCAACTTAAAGGCTTCTCTACCGGACAAACTATACGTGCTTTTGGCGAGGTGCGCGCGGGTAGCTCAGGCATGGAAATGGCGCATCCTGAGTATAAAATTATTAGCGATAGCAGCGATGAGGGAATGGAAGAGACCCTAACGCCAGTATATCCAACCACTGAAGGCGTTAATCAACTCACGTTAAGAAAGCTAACGAAGCAAGCACTCACTCAGCTTGAAAAAGGCGCATTGATTGATTTGTTGCCAGACAAACTGTATCCGAATCAACTGAGCTTAATAGATGCGCTTAAACTAGTGCACCGACCCCCAGCAGACGTCAATATCGAAGCACTTAGTGAAGGCCAACACCCTGCGCAAAAACGACTCGTGGTAGAGGAATTACTTGCGCATCATTTAAGCATGTTAAAAGTGCGTGGTCAGGCGCAAGCGGAGCCTGGTTTCTCAGTGCTAAAAGATGACGCCTTAAAAGCACGTTTTCTTGAGACCTTGCCGTTTTCGCCAACCAATGCGCAGAAGCGCGTTGTGCAGGAAATAGAAGAAAACCTTGCCTCAGGTTTGCCAATGATGCGCTTGGTGCAAGGTGATGTGGGTTCTGGGAAAACATTAGTTGCTGCACTTGCTGCTCTTTCCGTTATCAGCGCCGGATATCAAGTCGCGCTAATGGCACCGACTGAGCTTTTAGCGGAGCAGCATGCGAATAACTTTTCAAACTGGCTTACGCCTTTGGGGATCAGTGTTGGTTGGTTGGCGGGTAAACTTAAAGGCAAAGCGCGAACCACAACGCTTGAGCAGCTAGCCAGCGGTGAAGTTCAAATTGTGCTGGGCACACATGCTATTTTTCAAGAGGCCGTGCAGTATAAAAACCTAGCGCTGGTCATTGTAGACGAACAACACCGCTTTGGCGTGCATCAGCGTTTGGCGCTGCGTAAAAAAGGCGAGGCACAGGGGAAGTATCCCCATCAACTCATAATGACAGCCACACCCATTCCGCGCACACTGGCTATGACCGCATACGCAGATTTAGACACCAGTATTATTGATGAACTTCCACCAGGCAGAACACCGGTCAAAACCGTTGTTTTACCCGATACTCGCCGCAGTGAAATTATCGACAGAGTGCGCCAGTCCGCCTTGGTCGATAAACGTCAAATTTACTGGGTATGTACGCTGATTGACGAGTCTGAAGTACTGGAATGCCAGGCAGCAGAAGACACTGCGGTTGGCCTCAGAACCGCGCTGCCCGATTTGAAAGTGGGTTTAGTTCACGGACGCTTAAAAGCTCAAGAAAAACAGGCCATTATGGATGACTTCAAGTCACAGAAGCTAGACTTACTGGTGGCAACCACCGTTATCGAGGTGGGTGTTGATGTGCCAAATGCCAGCTTGATGATCATAGAAAATCCAGAGCGATTAGGTTTGGCACAGCTTCATCAGCTAAGAGGGCGGGTAGGGCGCGGTAGCGTCGAAAGCCACTGCGTGTTGATGTACGCCAGCCCATTGTCAAAGACAGCCAGCAAGCGTTTAAGTGTGCTAAGAGAATCAAATGACGGCTTTTTCATCGCTGAAAAGGATCTCGAAATTCGTGGCCCTGGTGAGCTCTTAGGCACCAAGCAAACTGGTGTAGCCGACTTAAAAATTGCGGACTTAGTGCGAGACGCCTACCTGATTGATGAAATTAAAGGCATGGCTGATTATGTATGGCGCGAATACAACCGCAATGCGTTGCAGTTGATTGAACGATGGCTGCCGTATAGAGACGAGTTTAGTAAAGCGTGAGTCTCCCTGAACACTTTAACTAGGAAACTACTCAATGACATTGGATCAATACAAGCCATCTGGCAATCAAACGCAGCAAAACAAAGTCATCGTATTTAGCAGCCAAGCATATGACAAAGATTTTCTGACTCAGCATTGCCCCGATAGCATTGAGTTTCAGTTTTTCGAAACCAAGCTCGATGCAAAAAGCGTTGTGCTTGCCTCAGGATTTGATGTGGTGTCTGTGTTTGTAAATGACACCATAGATGCTGAGGTGATAGACGCGCTGCTTGAAATGGGCGTTGAGCACATTGCGCTTCGCTGTGCGGGCTACAACAATGTGGATGTTGAATATGCAAATGAGCGCGGAATGGCGGTGTCGCGCGTGCCGGCATATTCGCCGCAAGCTGTCGCAGAGCACACCATTGCGCTTATGATGGCGCTAAATCGGAAATTGCATAAAGCTTATAATCGGGTGAAAGAAGGTAACTTCGATTTAAACGGTCTCCTGGGGTTTAATCTATATGGCAAAACTGTTGGCATTATTGGTACGGGGAAAATAGGGCAGGCGGTAATAAATATTCTGCTTGGCTTTGGCTGTAAGATAATTTGCTACGATGTCGCACAGAGTGTCGATGTTACTGCAAAAGGTGCGCACTACACCTCCCTTGATGAGCTCACTCAGCAGTCCGACATTATTAGCCTGCATTGTCCTTTACTACCGGAAACTAAACACCTAATCAATAACGCCCGTTTAAGCGCAATGAAAGAAGGCGTGATGCTGATTAATACCTCGCGAGGAAAGCTTGTTGACACCAAAGCGGTGATCAACGCAATCAAACGTAAGCACATAGGAGCCTTAGGGCTTGATGTATATGAGATGGAAGAGAACCTCTTTTTTAAGAACCGCTCAAGCGAAATTATTGAAGATGATGTATTCCAACGTTTGCTGACTTTCCCGAATGTTTTGATTACAGGGCATCAAGGCTTTTTTACGCATGAGGCGCTTACTGAAATAGCGCAAACGACTATCAGTAATATCGAGTACTTTGCGTCGCAGCAAAAGCCAGAACAAGAAGATGCTATCGCATCCAATTTTTTATGAGTGATTACAAAACCGTCATTTTGATTGAAGACACTGGCAGTCTATCGGCTCAGGAGCGAGCACGTGCCTTAGCAGAGAAAACGGGTTTTGAGGTATTCGAAGTAAACCCTCAAAAAGCGGGTCATAAGTTTTCAACGCCTCAATGGCAACTGGTCTTTGCCGCAGACGGTTTGTGCTTGCGATTTACCGGCGAGCCAAGTTGGTCAGACATACGCGTCGATTTTGAATCAGCTGCGCTACGCTATCGAAAACAGCACGGCGGTGGGCGTAATGAGGCTATTGCAAAAGCGATTGGTATCAAGGGTAAATCGACACTTATTGTGGCAGATTGCACGGCGGGAATGGGCACAGACAGCTTCGTGATGGCAAGTGTTGGGGCGCAGGTAACAATGCTTGAGCGCAGCCCTCAAATTGCAGCCTTGCTAGACGATGCGCTTTTCCGTTTCAATGCGCTAAACACAATAAACACAATAAACACAATAAACACAATAAACACAATAAACACAATAAACACAATAAACACAATAAACACAATAAACACAATAAACACAATAAACACAATAAACACAATAAACACAATAAATACAACTCAAACGACAAAAGGCTCCCTAAATTTAATTGAAGAGGACGCAAGTGACTATCTTTCTCGCGCTGATAACGCGTTTGACGTAATTTATCTAGATCCCATGTTTCCACATAAAAAAAAGTCAGCTGCAGTAAAAAAAGAAATGCAGGCCTTTCAACTCTTACTTGGAGCAGACACAGATAGTGAGCGTTTACTTAGTCGCGCGATATCATACTGCCAGACTCAGCAGGCATCATCGAACGAGACGCAACAGAAGCGCATCGTAGTGAAGCGACCGAGCACCGCGCCGCAGCTTTCTAACCAGCAAGGGCTGAGACCAAACAGCGAAATTCGATCGAAAAAGCACCGCTTCGACGTATACATTTTCGACTAATCAAACTGACATTTTAAGGAAAGACTATGATTGAAGTTGGCGCAAGCTTACCCGATGCGACGTTTAGCATGATTGATAACGGCGATATGAAAAACCCGAGCACACAAGACTTGTTTGCGGGGAAAAAAGTGGTGCTGTTTGCCGTACCTGGCGCATTCACTCCAACGTGCTCAGAAGCGCACTTGCCCGGCTATGTTGCACTTGCAGACAAAATTAAAGCTAAAGGCGTAGACGACATTATTTGTTTGTCGGTTAACGACGCGTTTGTCATGCACGCTTGGGGCAAAGCATCCAACGCTGAGCACATCACCATGGTGGCAGATGGAGACGCAAGTTTCTCAAAAGCGGCTGGCCTCTCAATGGAAACAGATGGATTTGGTGGTACTCGCTCTGTGCGCTATAGCATGCTGGTAGACGATGGTGTGGTGAAGGCTTTATACCTTGAAGACGGCGGAAAGTTTGAAGTGAGTGATGCAGAGACGATGTTAAACGCACTCTAGGCGACTGGGTATATGGCATAGCCACTTGCAACTACGGTGGCTATGCACAGTAATTGACATCAACCCTCAAAAACACTAGCTTTACGTAATAACCAAAGGTCATGGATTGGTTACCAGATGACCCAGCGCACATCTTAATGTCCCTTGATTTAGATGAGCGTTTAAATCCGTCTGTCTATAAAGTTAACGTGGAAAATGGCAAAAAGCAGCGCGTTGAAAGGCACAAGCTTAATATTCGAAGATGGATGACAGACCAGCAACATGCAATTAGGCTAGGTATCACTCGCAATTTCAGCACGGGTAATACCCGTGTTTACCATCGCTTCGACAAAAGTGAAGATTTTGAAGTGTTGTTTAAAAATGAGGTGGGTGAAAAGTCAAAACGACCATATTCCTCCAACATTTTACTATGGCGATAGAGAAGAAGGCACGCTGTCATTTTTGTTTTCGCCCTATCCGCTGCTAAAAGATATTGCGCTATCTGAACATGAAAAAGTGAGCTTCAAAACCCGCGACGGTCTCACCATCGACGGCTATCTTACTTTACCTTTAAAAGGGGAAGCGCCATACCCCACCGTGATCCATCCGCATGGCGGGCCTGGCGCCAGAGATTACTCTGGTTTTGATACCTATGCCTCGTATTTGACCAATCGAGGCTATGCCGTGTTCCGTCCCAATTTTAGAGGCTCGACCGGATATGGTTTTGAATTCGCCCAAGCGCAGATGGGCCGTTGGGGACTTGAAATGCAAGACGATATTACCGACGCCGCTCAGTATTTAATTGAGCAAGGGATAGCCGCGCCTGAACGCCTATGTATTTTTGGCAGCAGTTACGGTGGCTATGCCGCAGCCATGGCAACAGTCAAAACACCTGATTTGTTTGCGTGTTCCGTCAGTTTCGCTGGCATAAGCGATTTGCGAGCCCTTGCGAAGCGCATTTCAACAACCTACGTAGGCGGAAAACTAAGCGCGCAGAAACAAATTGGTAAGTCATTTGCTGACCAACGCGCACGCTCTCCAATTAATGGCATAGATGCCATAAAAACCCCAATTTTGCTCATTCATGGGGAAGACGACATTATCATGAATGTTGAACAGTCGCGTGATTTTGCAGATGAACTAAAAGATGCAGGAAAAGAATTTAAATATGTTGAACTTGAATACGGCGACCACTACTTGTCTATTCAAGAAAACCGGACTCGATTTTTTCAGGAGCTAGATGCGTTTTTGGCACAGCACTTAAAGGACAATAAATAAGCTTCGTGTTTTGAAGCTGTTGACTTTATACGTCAGGATTTTACGTTCAATATGTGAGCTGCATTACTCATACGACTCGAAATAGACACTGCAGGATATAGACGGACTGAGGTTTCACTACAGCAACAACTTCGACTTAAAAGCCAGCTCGTGTTTTTATTGACCAATTTATACTCACTGAGTAAGCTAAGTCACTAACAAGTATAAAAATATAGATTCGTAAACTACTCGCGTGCGCACAATATGACCGACAAAACTCGTCAGGTACAAATGCTTTCGAATTGGCAGCACAAGCTTCTGCCTCTAATGGTTGCGATGACCGTTGGCATGACTTTGTTTTTCCTTATTTTTAGTATTATTCAGCTAGAAGATCTCAATCAAGCGGTAAAAGACTCTCCACAAGCAGAGCTTAAGACTGTGCTTGCGGATGCAGATGCTAAGCAAGCGTCCCCAGAATTGCTAAAGCTGCGTGCGTTATTAGTGCTTGAAGAAAACCTAATTGCGCGCAGGCATCATGAAGCAAGCGTTGCACTGCTCGCAAGAATATGGACTCGCTACATGGGTTTTTTGACCGGTATGACCTTAGCAATGATAGGCTCGGTCTTTGTTCTTGGAAAGCTAAGTTCTCAACAAAGTGATATGAGCGGCCAGTATGGCGACTTGTCTATGACAATCAAATCGTCCTCCCCCGGCTTACTGATGGTGATGCTGGGTACTATTCTTATGGTGGTAACCATTACCAATCATCCCAGAATAGATGTTTTTGACAGAGCCGTATATATCGATGCCGCTACTTCACAGGATGATGTTGCTTTTGAACCTCCTCCTCTTCCGGATTGGAGTCCCACCCCCGAAACTAAGGAATAATCTATGAGAGCGCTTTGTGTGAAAAGATTAACCGTGATTGTTACGTCTGCTTGGTTTGTCGTTGTTTCGTCAATGGCAAGCGCACAGGTAAATGTAGAGGAGCTTCAAAACGCATATCAACGATTCGCTCTACTATATAGCAAGTTACCATCGGGAGTATGCGAATCCAAAACGCTTACTAGTTACATTGATGCATTAAATGCTCTAACGCATTTTGAAGCTTTGATGTCGAACCGTAACGATATGCCGGATTTAAGCAGACCCAAACGTTTTTTAGAAAATGTTCTTGCTGATCGCTCTCCCTGCGTTGCGGGTGGTTCGTTTCACTGTGGCAGCGGGCCTTGTTCCCGTCCTAGCCCCACGTATGTCGTTCCAGAAGACTTACCGCCAGTATGGATAGAAAGCCAAACGAATCTGAGCGTCATGCCAGGCAATATCAAGGTTGCGCAAGTCCGAAGTAATCAAACTTTAATGTTTGAAAATAGTTACGATGACATTTGGTTTGAATTTGATCATAACTACAATAGGCGTTTTGAGTTTGAAGAAATAAATAAAGATGACTCATCTTTATACCTCTACGATAGCCGACGAGATATCTATTTACAGATTGATCTTTTCAGAATGATGACGGCCTTTCGACCGGGCAACGGCAATTGGCAAGACTTGTATGAAATTACACATATTGAATAGCAAAAACGGCGATCATGGTGCGCATCGCGCAATCAGCCTTTGCAAACCTTGATGTAAAGAAAGACTTTAAAGTGTCGAATGACAATGCTTTCTGATAAATTCGTTATGCGTAGGGAGCTGAGATACGCTTCGCTCAATTGAAGTGCGCATCTGCATCAAGTTTTGCGATAGGGTGTTTAGAGAAACCGAATCAACGGCTGGGTCATAGCTCTTCGCCTTGACGCCCATTCCATCAAACACGCTATACCAATTTACATCTTTAAATAAATCGTCATGCCCAGGGCGTAACAAGCCTCTTGTTTTGAAGATACTGATTTTATGCGCCAAGCTTTCAGGAATGCTCATGTTCTGATAAAACTGCCAAAAAGCCGTGTCGTTTCGTCGAGTTTCGCAGTAATGCAAAATTAGAAAGTCCCTTATTTCTTCAAAGTCTTTTGAAAGCGTGCGGTTAAATTCATGCGCCATAATTTGCATGTTGCTGGGGTTAGATGGCTCAGGGTATAGCCTCAAAAAGACCCTCAGCGCACGGCAAATCATGTGGATTGCAGTGGATTCCAAAGGCTCTAAAAACCCTGACGCTAATCCTAAAGCAACACAATTACCACGCCAGCTTTGTCGACGCACGCCGCTTTTAAAGTTGATGAACCGGGGTTCATTGACTGCTTTTGTGCTTAGGTTTGCATGCAGAGTTTGCAAGGCCTGCTCATCGCTGCACATATCTTTGTTAAACACGTAGCCATTGCCGATGCGATGTTGAAGCGGGATGTGCCAGGTCCAGCCAAAGTCTTGGGCGCGAGATTCGGTATATGGTGCAAGGTTTGCCGCATCCGCCTCTGTTTGAACGGTAAGCGCACGGTTCACCATTAAATATTCTGACCAGTCTTCATAAGGACTATTGAGCGCCTCTCCAATCAACAGCGCGCTAAAGCCTGTGCAATCGAAGAATAAATCAGCATCAACCGCTCTGCCTGAATCTAAGCTTAGCTGAGTGATATTCTCTTTGTGATCATCTGTTTCAACGCTTTCAACCTTTCCCTCAATACGCGTCACACCGAGTGATTCTGCTCTCGCTCTGAAAAACTTAGCGGCAAGGCCTGCGTCAATGTGCAGCGCGTAGGCGGCAGCTTGTATTGGCGTATTGGATGCGTTGCTGGGAACATAAAACTTACCAGAGCGCATCATTGCGTGGGCGGGGCTATAGTCTAAATAGGCAAGAGAATCGTCATGCTGTTTCGCTTTCAAAAAGCAATGATAAAAGTCTTGATAGGCAATGTTTTGACCAATCTGGCCGAAAGGGTGGGTGTAGCTACTGTGTCTATCCTTCCAATGCGTAAACTGAATGCCTAACTTAAAGGTCGCGCCGGTGGCTTTGATAAACTCGGCTTCATCAATATCTAAACTGCGAAGGGTGTCCAAAAATGGGGGAATGGTTGCTTCGC
This sequence comes from Ningiella algicola, assembly GCF_028401415.2. Lineage (NCBI taxonomy): Bacteria > Pseudomonadati > Pseudomonadota > Gammaproteobacteria > Alteromonadales > Alteromonadaceae > Ningiella > Ningiella algicola. The sequence continues at coordinate 3,348,155 of NZ_CP171821.2, forward strand.
CGACACCAATAGTGCCAATTTGTTCTGATTCAACGAGCGTAACTTGGCAAGCACTACGCCCAGTCGCATCCTCGATAGATTTATGAAAATGCGCAAGCGCAAGCGCCGCAAGCCAGCCTGCTGTTCCTCCGCCTACAATACAAATTTGCTGCATCAAATAATATCTTACTTACGCTCACTCACTTTATTATGCGGGGCTTTAATGGGAAACACAATTGACTTAAATCTAGATTGTACGCACAATCGAAACGCTCAGTGTGACTGACACAAAACTACTTTTCATGACGCAACCAGTCCAAACTTATCGCGAGCGCAATCAATAAGGATATGAAATCGTGAAGTACATCATTATTATTCTATGGACGCTGAGTGTTGTGCTTGCGTACTTTTTCGGATTGTCGCAGCGATCCGAGACATTGGGCCCGACTGATACAAGCACACTTCAGTCTTCTCAAGTGCCTCACGATATAGCAGGTCATTCAAAACAACCGCCGTTGTACTCCAATAAAACGAACCAGTATGAAAGTGAAGCTCCTGCGGGCTCGAATAGACAAGACGCTGAACTAAATCATGACGCGTGGGATGCAGAGACTGCCAAACAGACCATTGACGCGCTCAATCTGAATCTTCAGTCTTTTGATTTGAGAAGCCTATCAATAACTTACGATATCGTATCAGCGCTCAATGACACTGAATTCATGTCACTTTTAGAGAGTTATCTACCGCTTGGTGAAGACAATCAGCAAACACAGGTCTTTGGCTTGTTATTGTTGAGCTATGCAGAAAAGCAGCCACAACGTGCGCTCAATTTAGCGCTTGACCACTCACCAGAAGGCATCACGAAAACACTATTTCTCGGACAGGTGTTGGGTAAGTGGGCTGAACAGGACACAAATGCTGCATTGTCCTGGTATACCTCAAATCCTGAGCAGTTTGCAGGACCAATGGGCGGTTTAGGCTTTAGTAAAATTGTATCGGTTATCGCCAGAGACGACATAGGGAGGGCTAGCGATTTGGTGATTGATAATATGCTTCAATCTCAAGATTTCAATACAGGACTGGGGAGTATCATACAGCATGTAAATTCAGCTTCTGACTTTGACCTTGTGTTTTCTAAACTTAATGAGATGGATGAGCGGGCTCTACCCCAATCTTCGGCTGTCAGGACAATGGCGATGTTCAAGCCAGATCTAGCTGTAGATTGGGTAGAAAACAAGTCTGAGGAATATGATGTAGACCAAGGGGCTTTGAGAGACGACATCTTTGGTACTTGGCAATCGCGAGACTTTGTTGAAGCAGCGAATTGGAGGCTGCAAAGTGCACCGCTTGAAGAGCGCCAAGCAGTCTTAGAAAAGATTTCGAAAGAGTATAGTCATGGGGAGAACTCGCAAAAACGATTTGTTTGGCTTGAGCAGCAGACTGACCTTGATATTACTTCAGCGAGAATAAACATGATTGGCGGGATGGCATTTTCAGCACCGGATGTTGCGAGCGAACACTTGAAAAAAGTGCAAGACCCAGAAGAGAAGCTGGACTTGTCATATCGGATTTATTCGGGATATGAGCGCATAAGCCCTCGTCGTGCTGAGGATTTTTTAACATCGTCCGACATAAAAACAAAATTAGAAGCTCGCATCAAAAGCGCCAAGGAATTTGAAGCTCAGCGTTAAGCACTTTTCCATGTCGCGTTGTAGTAGCGAAGTGCTTTGTCATGCTATTGATACTATAAGTAAAGCGAAGTTTGATAAGGTCGCATGGTCATTGAATCCGCATCGAGCATAGAATATATTAAGGCTTTAAGCTGATCACTCGTTAAGCACAGAATTGGTCTAGTTTCACTTTTTGATAAGGTCTGGGGAAACATATGTACCGGTCTTTATTTTCTATATCTGGACGCCCATAAGATGAGCTCTGTTGCTAACTTACCTGTAAAATCATGTAAACCGCTCAAAGTACAACTATTTGGTCGTTTCCGCGTTACGGCAGCCAACGGCAATGAGCTTGCTATAAGTGGTAAACGAGTTCGGGCGCTGCTGGCAATGTTGTGTTTACATCCGGGTAAAGCTATTGAACGAGAGGAAATTAGTCAGTTATTGTGGCAGGGGAAGTTTAGAGCGCAAGCTCGAGCTAGCTTGCGCCAGACCTTATTAGAATTAAAGCAGCAGCTTGCTGACGTCCACGACGATCCCTTTTTAGGGGGGCGAGAGCAGGTTGCGATTCGAGCGGAGGTAGTAAGTTCTGACCTGATAGATTTACACCAAGCACTGGCGAGGGGGCAGTACGCGCCAGCCGCTTCACAACTGCAAACTGTTGGGGCTCAAGCCATTCTTGAAGGTCTAGATAAGGGACAAGATTTAGGGCTAGCATTTGCCGAGTATCTGGATAAGCAACGAGCGCAGCTTGAAGCACAGTTGGTGCAGGCAGTTGAACAAATATTCACTGATACAAGCGCGCGTGAACTCGATTACGCCCGCAGTTGCTTGCAAGAAGCGCTGAAGCAAAGAGGGCATGATAGCAAAACCCATGGAGCCTTGATTCGAATCGCAATACTCCCATTTGCGGTACAGTCTTCAGACGAATCACTGCAACTGTTTGCCAATGGCTTGTTTGAAGAGCTAATCACCACGCTGGCACAGATTCCTCTGTTGCGGGTAGTAGGTCGCGGCTCAGCCCGTCAGTTCGCCTCTTGCGCATCAGCTATCGATACCGCTGCCAAACTCAAAGCTACCAATCTAGTAGAGGGCACGATTCGTCGGCAAGACAATACCATTGTTATTAACGCCGCTTTGCTCGACGGTGTCGACGGCTGTCAAAGCTGGTCTGGTCGCTTTGAGGGGCAAACTGATGACCTGTTCTCTCTGCAGCAAACACTGGCTACAGCCTTAACCGAAGAGTTAGGCTTAGTACTAAAGCGCCAGATAAAGCCACCTCCAGCACGTCGTCGCAGTACCGTTAACAAAGAGGCTTATTCCTTATACCTTCAAGGACGAGCCTTAACCGTTCGAGCGATTGGTGACGGCGTACTGGCTAAGGCCATTGAGCTGCTTGAGGCTGCTCTAGAGATTGATCCCGACTTCGCCGCTTGCTGGACTGCATTGGCCGAAGCACATGTTTACACCGCAGTTTATACGCCCTGTCTAGATCGGCTCGGACAATCACAGAAGATGGCCATATGCGCTAAGCGATCAATTGAATTAGACCCAAAACAAGGCCACGCACGCGCTATGCTAGGCATTCATCGCTGGACCGAGAACGACCCACTCGGCGCGCTAGATTTAGCGTTTGAGGCCTATCGTTTGGAGCCAAATAACCCAGATGTTTTGCTGCGCCTAGGTTCTTTCTTACTTTACATCGGTCGTACCCGAGAGGCTTTGCCCTACATTCAGGCCGCCGTTGATCAAGATCCAGTCAACGGCCGCAACTACGCGATGCTGTCGGTGGCTCAGCTTAATTTGGGTAATATTGACTCAGCCATAGAGGCGGGAAAACGTATGGTCGACTTAGGTCTGCCGTCTATGTGGCTTGGCGTTGCTACGTCTGCATCGGGTAACCGTAAGCTGGCAATTGATCAATATCGTCAGACCATAAAGCTGATGAACAAGACGATGTTCTCGCCAGCTGGCTCAAAGCCTCTGACCGGTGCCGCCCTCTATGTTTTTTGGGAAGTTGCTGCGCGCGGGGTCTGTAGTGGCAAAACCGTTCACCGAAAGCTTTACTGCACTTTGCTAGACCACTTACATAAAACACTTCACGACCCATGCGACACCAGTATTGTCCAACCGGCAATTTGGATGGGATATTCAGACATGGTCTTCAAGACTTTAGGTACTCAAATTACACCCGCCAATATGTTTTGCATGATGTCGCTATGGGCTGATATAGAACCCATTAGACAGATTCGCCTTCACCCAGAATTTTTATCCTTTGCCGATAGCATTGGGTTGGTCGCAGCTTGGGAACGATATGGCTGGCCGGATTTATTGCCCTCAAAGTAGCGCCACTACAACACATTCATCTAATCGTACCAATTGTCTAACCTTAGATTGGGTACTCTAGCGAACTCTTTAGTGTTATTCGTTACCAATATTCCCGTATTTGCTAAAGCAGTTCCAGCGATCAAAACATCATAAGGCCCAATTGGGCTTCCTTTCTTCTCTAGGTTTGCGCGAACTGAAGCAGATAATTTAGCCGCTTTTTCGTCGAATGGCAGAATATTGACTATCGAGCAAAGTTCTTTCAATTGGCTCTGTCTTTTTCGAGGAGAAGTAGATTTAGCAATCCCATATTCCAACTCACAGAGCACAACTGATGGGATACCAATATCTTTAGGTGAAATCCCTAGAAATTTTTCAGGAACATTTCCCGTGCCTTTGAAAAAGTAAATTAATGTATTGGTATCAACTACATACATTACAGTGTTTCTCGTTTGGTATCATTAACAAGATTGTCTCTAATACTTTCAACATCTGGAAAGTCTTCCCAAGCACCAACCATACTAGCAATAGATTCAGGCCATTCATTTGACACCTTTTCCTGAATAACCTTTGAAATCCACTTACTCTTTGATAATTTTGACGATTTTGCTGCAGCTATCATCTTCTTTTCGACATCTTCTTCTAAATAAATAGTAACTTGACCCATAGCAAATACCTGACTTTAATTATATGTGTAATTATATGTGCAATATAATCATAGTCAATATTGATTCGCTTTCAGTTCTCGCCAGCCGGCTCCAATCCTCTAAGCGGTGCGGGCCTCTATGCAGTTTGCGATGCACCGAGAATGGATGATGCGCGGATTTGCGCTAGGCCTGAGCGTGGGCATTTTCCGTCTCGCCCTGAACGACATCCTACCAGCATTAGGCTTCGATGACTTTAATCTGCGCTGGGATAGGGCCCCAATAAATAGATGCCTAAGTTTTATCTTTAATAGTGGTTAGCCGCTCTAGGATTTTGTCCACTCGCTCGCCGATCCTTTTACGCCACAATATAAACCCACTATGCACAAACATGAGTTGTTCGGCTGAGTTTTCGAATGCAGTGTCTTTACTAAGCTTTTCGAAATCATACGTCACCAGACCACTCGCTTCTGCTTTCCCTTCAAATAACGCAGAAGTTATATTAAGTTCGTCATTGTAGCTAAACGCTGCTGCATAATTCGGTAAAGCATGCATTACCATATCTTTAAAGTATTGCTGTGAAATGACAAAGCGTGTGTTTATAAAGTCTTCATAATCTACAAGTTCATCTAGCAAATTTCTGTCTTGTAAAATATTTGCTCTTCCTGATGACATAAGCTCAGTGAAAGTTCCAGACTGGTCGGCACTTGTTTGAAAGCCGATGCCTAATAGCAATGCTTCCTCAAAAGCTCTGACATTGTTAGGGGCTAGCTGTTCGGACCGAACCGACCTAACCACGATTTGTAGGTTGGCATGCATCTTCTCATGGTAGGCAAGACTTAGAGTAGCATCTTGTTTTATGCGTTCAAAATCGACAATCAGTCTTTCAATCAGAATTCTCTCTTCTTCTCGATTTTGACGCTCCCCATTCCAGTTTGCTACCTGGATACCGATAAATACACCAACAACGACGATGATGAAATCTAGAAAAACGGCGGTCCAATTTTGGGTTCTTACGTGTTCCATTACTCGACGTAGGAGCATTTTAATTTCCTAATTATATGTATTGTTTTTAGCTAATAGGGAATTTGGTGGCTACATTTTTAGTTTGAATTGAGTAACTGAAACCTTCATCTTCCCAACCAGCTTGTGCTCCGCCGTGTTCTCCATCGATACGTATCGCTGCCATGCCACCACCAAATTTATATCCGCGATCAGTTATTCGTTTAATCGCCGCTTTACAAGCGTTTTCAGGTGACACTCCTTGGCGCATTAGTTCAACAGCATGATAGGTTGGCATAAACCGCATCATGACGTCCCCATTACCCGTTGCAACCGCGCCGCCAACGTCTTGATCTCCATATGCGCCTGCACCGGCGATAGGTGAATCGCCCACGCGGCCTGGTATCTTAAACTCCCGCCCATTGGTGGAACAACCGACACATAGATTACCTGCTTTATCTAGGGCGATAGAACCCACGGTGTCATGACCATTTAAGGTATCTTCTTTGAATGGCTCTGGGGCGAAAGCATCACTTTGTTCGCCTTTTGCGGCCCACTCTTCCCATCGCGCTTGCGACACCGCGTTGGTAAGAGATGTCTCTTTAAAGCCCATGCGCACAGCAAATCGAGTAGCATCACCCCCAACGATTAATGAATGCTGCGTTTTCTCCATCACTTGGCGTGCAACGGAAATGGCTTTTTTTACCCGCTTTAAACAGCCAACTGCGCCCACATCATGAGTTGGACCCCATAAAATCATAGCATCGAGAGTTGTTTCGCCAATTTCATTGGGCACGCCACCATAACCAACCCAATATTCATCGGGTAGCAATTCGACATAATTGATTGCGGCCTCCACCGCATCCAAGGCAGAACCGCCGCTCGATAGTATTGGGAATCCGAGTTCGTTAGCTTTAGGTCCAAAGTCCCATGTCGTCAAAATAAACGGTTTACGCGGCGTAATTTTGCCTTCAAATGAAGGGCTTACTGGGTTACGTTCCAATCCACTTGACACTGAAGATGCCGCCAGTGCAGCCCCACCTGTGGCAGTTTTGAGAAGGAAATTACGACGAGAAAGGCTTGATTTAGGTGCAGTACGTTGATTTGTCATAGTGCGCGAATCCCTTAGCAGTTAATACGTTACAAATACTGACTATAAGTGAAATGTAGAGTGTGGGGTAGAGCAAAGCTATCTGCTACGTTGTTAAATCTTGTGCTACAGATGAGCAATGCATTTGATTTCAATGTGTAGCTCAGGTTGAACGAGGGCAACTACCAGCACAACGGTTTGGCTAACCTCGGGCATACCACCATAGGCAGATTCTCTTACCCCGTATACAGCTTCTACGTTATCCATCAAGGCATTCATATCTGTGACGAAAAAGGTTTCATCAACAATATTTCCCATATTTGCACCAAATTGCGATAAAACATGTTTCATGTTTGAGTAAGCAATAGCTGTTTGTTCAGCAATGCTAGCTGGCACTGTTCCGTCATCATCAATTCCAACTTGTCCTGCCATATAAAGCACGTTTCCTACTTGGTACCTTGTGCTATAAAATCTTTGAATGGGCCATTTCGATACGTTTTTTTGTGAATTGCCATTATTGAATCTTTCTCTGATAGTGGATCAGTATTAGTGTAAAAATATATGAAAGAGTCAGCGGGCTTACAATAGCGCTAACGTCAAAGTAGCGTCATTTTAATTCAACCCTTTAGAGTAAAACTGACGCTACTTTGACGTTAGCGATATTGAATACTCGCGCAAAGTATCTTAACTTCATCCGCATATGCTGTTTATTTGCTTGTATAACTGCTCGGTTATATGTCTATTTACTCACAAGCATAATAAGGAAAGCCATGAATTGGATACCAATAGTCATTACCTTATTTCTTTTGTTAGTTTCTTGCAGTGGCGCTAAAAATGTCCACAACGTGGTCATCATTGGTGGCGGGCTCATGGGAAGCTCTGCTGGATGGGAACTCTCCAAAAGCGGCGAAGAAGTACTGTTGATTGAGCAACAAGACGAAAAATATACCTTTGGTTCAAGCTTAGGCGAAGCAAGAATTTCTAGAAGTTTAGGCGAGCAAGGTGATATCTTTTCCTTTCTTCAGCAACATTCTGTCGCTCAAACTGCAGAATTAATTGACTATCTAAACGAAACAGAAAACGCTCAAAATCATTCGATGGATGATATTTACACAACCTCACCTATGACCTACATTCGCTACACATCTCAGCAAAATGATGTAAACAGATTACTCGCCCAACAAGCTGACCCGTATAAATTTGCACCTGACAGGAGCACTGACTATGCGCTATTTGGCATACACAGACACGCTAAACCCAAGCGTTGAGATTGAAATTTAGCCAGTTAGCTTTCTAAGTGTTTGCTTAATTTTTGCTTGGCATAGTGAGTCAATGATTTGAATATCTAACTTCTGTAAACAGGTAGCCAACCAAGCCTTATCCGTTAACAATTTATTGGCGCTATTAATAAAGCTAGTCAATACCTTGTCTCCCTGGGCATCAACCGCTTTTTTACTCCCTCTTTGTAAAAGTCCTTTTTCTGGATCCATAAAGACGATGTCTAGTATGTCGCGATTAAAATAGGCTGAGTCTTGACCTCGAAAAGTATTTGCTATCAGTTTTGTTGCAATCATATCAGTGTTTGTAATTTTCTTTACAGAGGAGATAGTATCATCAGGATCAGGCGTATCCAGCATCAACAAGTCAATTGAAACTATTTCAAACTTTATTTGAGAATTTTCAACTAAAACTGATGTGCGAATGCCATAGCGGTCGCTCTTTACTTCTGTATGTTGAATAGTGCGATTATTTCTAAGTAATGGTGCTAAACCTCTACCGGACAATAATCTTCGTAGCTTGTTAAAATACGCAATGTTTGAAACAAGAAAATCGATATCAACAGATTCTCTAAACTCATTATATTTTAGAGCAATCGCAGTTCCCCCTGCAAAATAACACTCATGTTCGCTTAACAAGTCTGCATTTAAGGACCTCAGTACATAGTCGATTTTATTATGATGCTGTCGCTTATAGTGAGCCATACACCTGCTCCAAACACGCAACAAGGCTCTGCTCCTTACGAGACATATTGCGCGTTTCAAAATCTGATTTTTTATTCTGATAAAGCGTAAAAGCGACTGGCGGTGTTACAGTATCATCTGCTTTGAGCTGCCAAGCACAGCGTCTCAAAACAGGATAATCGGAGAGCTTTATCTGCATTGGCAAGTATTCTTTATCCAATGCCTCAGACAACGCTTCGCACTGTGTCGGACTTTGTACGCTTACTGAAAAACCTAAACACTTAAGAATATGAAAGGCGGTACCTATTGTAATTGATGCATCACCACGCTCGAGCTTAGCGAGTGTTCGGCGGTCAATCTCAAGAGTCTCTGCTAATATTATTTGCGTAAGCGAATGAGATTTTCTGAATTGTTTGACCTCAGCACCAATGTCTTTGAGAGCCTCAATTGAGTCTTGATGTATTTTTTGTGTTGGTTTTGGCATTTCTTTTAATATCTGCAAGCTAAATAATACGTAATAGCGTACATTTTAACATAAATATGCGGTTTAATGTACTTTAAAGTAACGCGAGATTTTATAGTTTTTCGTATTTCATCCACCTATAACTCTCTAGCCCTTGCGGATCACAATAATTCACTAGATTCACACCCACATAAGCTTGGGTCTTTTGATAGAGAAACCCTAGAAGTCCTGAGAGTAAAACTGACGCTACTTTGACGCTGGCGATATTGAATATTAGCCTAATCTCTCTTAGTCTATTTTTGCGCAAGCGGTCCACTTGTAAGTCGAACCGCTTGCTTATATGTCTATTCGCTAACAAGTACAAAAAGGAAAGCCATGATTCGGATATCAACACTTATTAGCTTATGTCTGTTGTTGATCTCTTGCAGTGGCGCCAAACATGTTCACAACGTCATAATAATTGGCGGTGGACTCATGGGAAGCTCTGCTGGATGGGAACTCTCCAAAAGCGGCGAAGAAGTACTGTTGATTGAGCAACAAGACGAAAAATATACCTTTGGTTCAAGCTTAGGCGAAGCAAGAATTTCCAGAAGTTTAGGCGAGCAAGGTGATATCTTTTCGTTTCTTCAACAACAGTCTGTCGCTCAAACTGCAGCATTAATTGATTACCTAAACGAAACAGAAAACGCTCAACATCATTCAATGGATGATATTTACAGAACGTCACCTATGACCTACATTCGCTACACATCTCAGCAAAATGATGTAGACAGATTACTCGCCGAACAGGCTGACCCATATAAATTTGCACCCGACAGCAGCACTGCCAAGGCGCTATTTGGCATGCAGATACCTGATTCATTAATGATCATAAGAGAATACAAAAAGTACACAGGCACGCTCAACCCAAACGTGCTAATTTCAAAACTTCATAAAGCGATGAACTATGCTGGCAGCGACATTTGGTATAACGAGAAAGTCATCAGCTTAACAAGAAAAAATGCCCTATATGAAATACAGATTGAAAATACTAAAACCGGTCAAGTAAGGACAATTCTCAGTAAAAAAGTCGTCGTTGCAGCAGGTCCATACAATGGCCAAGTTATTAAGAGCATCGCTCCCTACTTCAACGAACTAATCACCCCAAAACGCCTGTTTCTTTCGTTTCTAAAAATTAATCCAAGTGTTTACAATAGTCTCTCATATGAGCAACAGCAACGACTGCAAGAGTCTTATCCAGTAGGAGATTTTAGCGCCGAAATCTATTATTCAATGATTGAGAACTACGACACCAATGGTCACCCTGTTTTGAAAGTTGGCGGTCATTTTCTTAGGACTGAAATCGACGATTTAGATTCAGTGTGGGCCAAAACGCTGACTCAAGACGAAATTGAGTGGAGCAAAATCAATACCATTCGGTATTTGAATATGCTCGATTTGCCTGTAGATATTGATGATCTGGAATTTGTTCAGGGCTACTCATGTGTTTATTCACTCACTGATTCTGAAGTGTCGTATGTGACGCATATTGTGGATGAAAATAACGAGATTGATAAAAACATTGTGTTAGTTGGTGGCATGTCTGGAATAGGCGCAAAAGGCTCCTTGGCCTACGGGTTAATAGCGTCTGTTTTATTATTCAACAAAGACGATCCATCAATAATGTATCAAAAAACCAAGGCTGCACTGGGTGTTGAGAGGTTGGAAGACGACATTGACGCCCTTGACAACTAGAACAGTTGTGTCACCAACACATTCTATCTTATTTACCGCTGGCCATTGCGTTTTGCTCATATCTAGGTGGCAGTGATTCATGCATTCTGATAGCCAAGTGTTGACAATAATTAGCAACATATAACAGCTCAAAACGGTCATACCTATGTGGGCAAGATTTTCAACGAATTTCAGTAAATATGACTTGATTTATATCGCTAGTTTACAAAAAGCCCAACCAACAAGACAATGGCGATAAACACTAATAACACGTTTGTAATATTTTGCTTAATTTCAAGTTTGTTGATTTTTCGATATAACTCTTCGGGCACGTCATAAATGTGCTGCGTTTTTTTAGTCTCAGTGGAGGCCTTTGCAAGAAGGTTAACCCCGACGCCAAATCCAATAAAAGTGACACACAGTGATAATAAGGTAAACACCACTTCCAAGAATTCGGCTGCTTCAAGACTCTTTATTGCCTTGTCTAGCCTTTCTTCAATGGACTCCAAAGATAATTCAGAAAAGTCAGTTGTTTTGTCAAATCGGCAGTCATTGTACTGGCTTGCATCCCCGCTGATTTGAGATTTATTTTCCAGTTCTTTTTTTAAATTCGTAAGACATACAACTTCATTACTGTGTATGCCCACCCAGTCTTCCGCAGTAGGTACTAATTTGTTGAATAATGGCGATAGAAACAAAGCGCAAAATATCAAAGCGAGCGAATATCTAAGTAATAAGCAGCGTGATTTTGATTGACGGGTAAAAACGCGATAAATCAGTATAAATATCACACTAACCATTAGTAGTAGCGTGCCGACAACTTGAATAATTATTGTAAGTTCTTGGTCAATGATGATCTGGATCTCGGCAATTTATGTTTGAACTACTCAGAATATCTTTTCACCTCAAACTAACTTACCGCCACCTCTCTTGTTTACGATTTAACTGACACGACAACTATTCTGACAGAGAGGCATGCCAATATATTAATCATACACATGAAAGATAATTTCTCCAATAATCAGATAGCAGATAAATTAATCGCACTTTTTGAGTTGGAAAACGACAACCAACTAGCAAATCATTTCGGGGTTGAGCGCCAGCAAATTAGACAGTTCAGAAATGGGACGCGAGTAAGTTTGGTTCAGGCAATCATTACTGAGCTTTTGAGTAAAATAGAAGCATAAAGCAAATTTAGCTAAAAGTGCGTTATCATTTATGCGGACCGCTCAATTTTTAAGGAATATTAAGCAGTATGAATACACTCTACAAATTAATAGCTGTAGCTTTTTCAATGTACGCGTTTTCGTCGGGGGCGACACTTATAGATACAAAATCAAACTCATTCATAGATACGCAAACGAATCTAGAGTGGGCTGACTTCCATGTGACTTCGAACTATAGCTTCCGTGATGTGGAAGCCGAGACTCTACCCGGCGGTAAATTTCAAGGCTGGAGACTACCTAGTGCTAATGAAGTGTTCGCTCTGTGGAATGATCAGTTTACTTTATTCAGTAATTCTTCAGTTACAACTACTGGGCCGGGTGAGCAATATCGAGAAGAAATTTGGGATTCAACCGATGGAATAGTCGAAAGCTCGTTAGACCCATTATTCGACATTATTGGTTTAGGGGACATTTTTGTCCCGGACATACAGCATGTTTGGAATTTTGAAGGCTTTACAGGCCTCTCTTTCATTGAGCCTGCTAAAAGACCATCACAAGACGGTTTTTTTCGCGATGCAATTTGGTACACCGATGCTCCTGACTGGTCAACTGAGCCGTACTTCAACTTCCGAATACCAACGTATGCAGTGATGATAGTGCGAGAGGTGCAAGAGGTCGCTGAGCCAGAATCACTTCTAGTTATTTTGGCAGGGTGCCTTTCTATTGTATATAGCCGCAGAAACAATCAAATGTGCAAGGACGTAGTTTCTTAGGACTGCCTTATAAGACGCGAGCCAAACATTCGTGTCACCCGCTTAACTACAATAGACGACTAAACTAAACAAATTTAAAAAGCCAGACATGTAGATGTAATATGTCTAGCTTTTTGAGCATTGATTTTAAATCTGATGATGATTAATCATCATTCTCCAGATCATCATATGCGGGAATATCCCTAAGCTTTCTTTTTTCTCCAATGTATTTGCAAATAAAACGAGTACCCTTTTCGTTGTGTTCTATTATCTGTGAGTTAAAGTCGCAATAAAGAGCGGGTGAAGCGGTAATAACTATATCTCCTTGCTCGCAATTATTGTCCATGATTTCGATTATGACAGCCATACTTTCATCGAAGCACGCCATGTTATCGTCTGCATTTGATGCATAGCTAATACTTACCAAAGATATGGCGGACACTAATGCAGTTACAAGGCGTTTTAAGAATGATATTGTCATTTAGGGCTCCTGCTCCTCTCCGTCTTCATCGTCTTTTGGAGTCGCATCGTCTTTTGGTCGAATTACAGTGACTATGACTTTACCACATTGGCATACATTGGCTTTGACTTTCGTTTTCTTACCATTAAATGAAATTACTTCGAAGCCGCCAGAACCGTCATAACTGGTAACAAACTCATTCCAAAGCTCTATTGCAAACAAATCTAGCTCTTTCTGTAAACCTTGCGTTATTTGCGCGTTGATAAACTCGGTTGCGTTTGACGTATCTATTACATACGTTACGTTTGATAAGAAAATTGCTTTGTAGTAAATCGTCCGGAACTTTGCTGGGCCGCCGGATTCATCAGTCATGTACCCCGTTACTTTTAAGACATGCACGTCTTTTTGAACGCCATTGTAAGCTGAGGGGCCAAGTTCCCAAGATGCATAGTTTCGAGCAGTTATTCTAGCTGAATCAACACTGCCTGTGTGTGCAATTTGCTTAGCCTTTATCTCATAATGTGCAAACACACTAGTTGTCAATAGCAAAAAGGTCGCTGAGAGTATTACTTTAAAGGAAAGTTTCATGATTACTCTCCTTCGTCGCTAACATCAAATTCATATTGAACATAAAAATTTCTATGTTCAAGTGACACTCTTTCGATAAGCTCTGCCAGCTCACCCTTACGATCATTAATTAACGCTGAACTATTGTCGCTTACAACATTATTAGCTGATCCTTCATCTGCAAATGATGCCCCCAACGATTCATCTCTTAACTGACGTATTTCACTCTTCACCGCCTCAAATCTATCACTATTCCCGTATAAATCTTGATAAATTGATTGGAACATTGCAAGTAAGTATTGTTTTTGATGGGTTTGTGAATATGCAATTGCCGCATACTTGAGTGCTTTTTCGCTTTCACCGTTCACATGATGATATTGCAATAACATGTACGCAGCTAAGGCATCGTCTTTTTGCGCTAAGTCTTTCCAAACATCTATGTTGTAGGACTTGAGTTGAAAATACTTATGTCCAGAGGTGCCTTTAAACTGCTGAATGAACCTGCTGGTTGTCATGTCGGACGAGAGGTTTTCGGCGATTGACTCCATGCTTACGTCTCTGGCATTAATTTGAGACGAAAACATAACTACTGCTAATAAAATTAACCATTTTTTCATAATAGAATCCTTCTATCTTCCTTTTAGGTCGCATGCGCGACTTGTTTTGCTCCAGTAACTTCCGTGAAACAGCTCTATCGTTCAATAAATAATCAAATTCCACTATTATACTTTAGTCTTATGACCAGGCAGATTAGTTAAATGGATTAAAGATGAATCCACTTTTGCATAATTGCCATCCTATAGTGATAATGGATTTAAGAGCTTATGTAGCATTCAGAGACTAGCCATAAGAATGCATTCAGATGATACCCTACACCAACTAATTTTAATTATCCGTAAGCAATGGGATGGACTCCTCCTCAACCTGACGATGCGGCATTTTTAGGCCACAATGGTAATTGTCAGAAAACCATGTTCAATTGAGGAGAAACCCATGGGTAACATTACTAGAGTAGGTGTTGATATTGCAAAGTCTATTTTTCATGTCCACGCGGTCGATAGATTTAGTGAAGTCAAATGGAAAGGAAAATATTCTAGATCTAAATGGCTCGCAGCAATAAGTCGGAAAGTACCTCATGGTGCGGAAATAGCTATGGAAGCGTGCAGCTCCGCAAATTATTGGGGGCGTGAATTACAAAAACGAGGATATAAAGTTAAAATTATTCATGCGCAATTCGTAAAGCCCTATGTCAAGAGCAATAAGAACGATGCTGTTGACGCAGAAGCTATTTGTGAAGCAATGAGTCGTCCAAGTATGCGGTTTGTTAGCTTAAAAACTGTCAGACAACAAGATGTGCAAGCGGCGCACCGAGTACGCGATAATTTAATGGTTCAAAGAACGGGTAAGGCCAATCAAATTCGTGGCTTAGTCGGTGAGTATGGATTAGTAGCGCCGATTGGTATCAAGAAGCTGCGCCAGGCTATTCCTTTGTGGCTAGAGGATGGGGACAACGGCTTATCATCCATGTTTAGGTCAATATTAAAAGGTTTATTTGATGATCTGATTAATCTTGATGAACGGATAGACGAACTAGATAAAACTATTCAAGAAGATGTTCAACAAGACCCTGTTGCCACTAAATTATTAGAGTTGAGAGGAATAGGCGTTTTGTGCGCTAGTGCTTTATCTAGTGCAATAGGAGACGGAAAGACCTACAAAAAAGGCAGAGATTTTGCTGCATCCATAGGTCTCACGCCAAGACAACATAGTACAGGTGGCAAGCCTAAATTATTAGGCATTAGCAAAAGAGGTGATGGCTATTTACGCAAACTTTTAGTGCATGGTGCTAGGGCTGTTATTAGACACGCGCATCGTCACAATGATGCTTTGAGTCAGTGGTTAATGAAGCTTACTTCCACTAAACATGTAAACATTGTCACGGTCGCGTTGGCAAACAAAACTGCTAGAGTCGCATGGGCAATAGTTAACAATAATGATAGTTATCGCCCAGAATTAATAGCTTCAGTATAAAAATTACAATTAAAACAGTTAAGTACAACAATTTCATCCAAAGTTGCAAGAGTATAGCGTGAGATGGCAAACAGGTAAGACCGACACTTGTAAAACCCAGAGCGGACGAAGAGCCTATCCGAGCTCGTGTAAGCGTTAGGGACCAAGTGTGCGAATAGCCCATAGAGGTTCGATGCTTAATAAATAGCATCATTCAGAAACCGAATATACGTAGGCAGTTTATACCATTAGCCATTAACCGAAATACTTGCAAATGAGGAGGAGTCCATATACGTCCAATCAAAAGGGGATTTAAGGTGCTAAAGCACATTTCTGCAACATTCTTGTTAAGTATGACTTTTTTATCACACGCTGAAAGCTGCTCGAACGCCGAGATAAAAGAAAGCTCCACAGCTATTTATAACTTCTCCGATGCTGCAATAGAAAAGCTGCCAGCTATCACACCATCTGAAAGTGAATATTTTGCAGAGGTGAAAGTAAAAATGTGGGACAACCCTGCAAAATACAAAAGAATCATCACTTCCCTCGGACCTATACATGATATGGGATACGGTGTGTCAGGATGTTTGGCAACTATTCTGACAGAGGGGGCTGTTTAGTGCATAACATTGAAAAATTAAGGAATGCGTGCGTATTTCGGTAAAAACAGTCAGTCATTTCGGTTCTATCCGATCGCTTCATAGATAGCCATGTTATTCAAAAAATACTGAAGCATTTAGATAAAAAATACCCTACTTCTTCACAAACAATGCTATTACCCCTTTTGCGTGCACCACCTCAAGAAGAGCACGACTTCAATATTCAACGCGACTTCAACTTTGGGTCGTAGACAATAAGCAAAATAAGATACTAAGACATAGATTCTTTTAGTAGGGCAGCCTGCACTCAAATTTCAATATTGCTGTGCCAAAGACTTGAAAAGATCAAACAATAAAAACTGTGCAATTAACCCAAATGCCTAAACCATCATCGCAACGAACATCTAGCCAAACTAAAAGCCAGCTGTAACAAGGGCTAGCATATAGCGTTTGTTTTACTTATACTCCAAAAAAGCCACTCTCCTTGCGGAAAATGGCTTTTGTTTGTTAACGTTATTTTACTTGTAAGGTTAACTATGCACTTAAAAGATATAATTAACGCTTAAGTTAATTAAGTTCGTATCTTCAGCGTTGTTTATATCACCAGCGATGTCGTCAAGCTTATTATCATATCGACTAATCTCAGCTTTGAGCGCGATGCTTGCGTCCCAATCGTAGCGAGCGCCAACTGTGAGGATTGAAAACTCTTCCATAAAAAATCCTTGCAAGCCAGCAACGGCGCCCGTTAAGCTTGGCTGAAATTCTGCTGGAAAAGCTGCGATTTGATCAAGAAATTTAATATCCTGATTGCCATCTCGCGTTTCATAAGTGATGTGCGGCGTCCATTTACCAAAACGCTTGCCTGCAGTAATGTACCAAGCCACATCTTGCGGGGAAAATGAATCTTCTATTTCAACGGAAGTGTATTCGCCAGAAACAAACCAGTTAAAGTTGTCGTATTCAAAGCCCGCGCCTAAAAACAGACTGCTATCGTCTTCAAGTGCAAGGCTATCAGCTAGTGCAGGGGCAATAGGACGAAGCGCTCCTACAGTCGAGTCGACCGCAGCTTGAGAAAAATTGTTGTTTCCTCGACCCGTTACCAAACGCACTTTGAAAAATTCATAACTAGCTTCAAAACTGGCGGCAAGCAGAGCGTCGGCGGTAACGGTTCCACCGCTTACGCTCTCACTATATTCGCCCGCAGAGATTTGGAACGCATAGTCCCAATCACCCATCATACCGGTATGGTCAAAGCGAATACCATTTATGTTGTTAAATGGTACGTTGTAAACAGACCGAGGCGCAGTAATCCAATGATACGAATATCCAACGTCTAAAGACTCTGAATATCGGAAAAGTGGCAGACGAAATCGTCCCGCACTCAAATTATTATTGCTGTCTATGTTGTACGTTAAATAAGCCCACTCAAATTCTGCACTGTAGTTGTCAGCGCCTCGAGATAAAATTTGCGCAGTAGCCGACACCTTTTCATTTACCTGTCCGCTCACCTGTAGCGCAAATAAACTTCCATCACTAAAGTTAACCTTATCGTTAAACCCATAAACTTCAGTGTCGTTAGTCGTCATGCCAGCAGTTAAGTTTGCAAACCCGTTTATACGAAGCTCAGCCTGCGCAGAAGATACCGCGGATATCGCAACTAGCGTCGCGCTGGCAAGTGCAGTTTTTCTCAATGTATTTCTCATAACTATCTCCTAAAGGTTTACGACTTTAACTGCGTCGGTCACCGATGAAGAATCGACATAACCAATCACACTGGGATTTTGAGACACAAGTTCAATAACTTCAGCGTCTGACATGACTTCTTTGGGTGGAATACCTTTGCCCGTGAAAACAAGTTTTGACCAGTAGGCCGAAACCTGAGACGTACTACGACCAAGAATGCTGTCGTCGAAATCCTGACGGATTGAGCTATCTGCACTTTGGTTTACCGGTACTGATTCACTGCCGTCTGCATACTTTTTGTCTTTACCTAAAAATATGCGTTGAACGGTTTTTGAATCCAAATTACTTGAATTTGCAGGGTTCACTATAACCGTAAGCTCAGCTAATGCTGAGCTGGCTAGCGAAAGTAATAGCGCACTAAGTGCCAATTTCTTTAACATAGGGTTGCCTTAACATTTTTAAAAACTAAATCAATAAGCACAAGCGACAAGCTGTCAGTGTGCTAATGAACACAGTTAGGTATCGGCAATTACGGTTAATGTCTTAGGAACTAACGCGTGGAATATAAGAAAAAATGAACAAAAAAAGGCAAAAACCTAACAATGGATTTCGCCTTCTTCTAGAGGTTATATGAGGTGCTTAATTTTGATGCCAGACTATTTTATCTTCGTACTTGCCCAAGATCACTTCTTTGAAACGCTCCTCAATAACATGACGCTTCACTTTTAAAGTAGGTGTGAGTAATTCATTTTCTATCGACCACTCTTGCGAATGCACTACTAAACGATCCAGTCTTTGATGACTTTCTAGCCGAGCATTGAGAATCTCTAACGTTCCTATTAAAGACGCTGCCACCTCGTCCTTATTTTTCCTTCTCGCTTCTTCAGATAACACCAATAAAGCGATAGGCTGGGGCAGATTAGTGCCTGTTACTCAGACTTGCTCAACAATGGGTTTTCCATTATTTTTGCTTCGATAGGCGCTGGCGAGACATATTTTCCTTTTTCTGTCTTGAATATTGCTTTTAAACGTCCTGTGATTTTTACGTATCCATCTGCATCAATTTCGCCTTTATCGCCAGTGCGCAAGTAGCCATCGTTTGTAAATACAACGCTGGTTTTTTCTTGGTCTTTGTAATAACCAATGATATTCCAGGGGGACTTCACCTGAATTTCACCATCTCCAGCAATGCGCACATCAACGCCATCGTAGGCTTTGCCGCTAAATAAGTCGCCCAGCCATCAGTATGCTGGCGACTATCGTAGAACTTTCGACTAAGAGGCGTTTCCAATTGAATACTTTTTGTTCTTTCATGTAATACACTCTCCCGCTGTGCAGATTTATTAGGCCAGCACAATGGCAACGATAACCACACCTACTATTTGCGCAATCTGAGCTATTTGATTCAGCGTCATATGCCCTCCTTACGTGGCTAAGATATAAAAGAAATACGTTTACCTGTTCCGTTGGCTGCTCTGATCGGATTAGATATCAAGACGTGAACCCTTCAGCTTCCAATTGTTCTAAAATCTTAGTGGTTTCTTCTAGTAGTTGTTCAGCATATAACGCGCAAACCAATAAGGTACCTAACCTTAGAGTCAGGAGATTATCCAACTGGCGATTACCTACTATCATTTCTGCACTGTTTTGGAATGGCCCTGCCGGAGTGTCATCGTCAATCACGAAATAGTACTGACCTATCGCACCAAAAGAGAGATCAGACACCAAATACGGTACAAAATTAAAATCCCGTTGCTCTATTGTATCCCTTTCACTTCTCAATAAGCGTTTATAAGCACTATTCCAATTTACCAAGCGCATCTTCAAGTGCCAAACGTAAATCTTTCAAGCTGGATTGAACGGAGCGAATAGCGTTCAGGTGCTGATAATAACCTCCCATCGTATACTGAAAGCGACTACGAAATTCGAGATGACTTCTCATTTTGTTCGCGTCACAAATAAAGACGTCGCTGTTAATCATGTCCGGCTTTGCGCTCTCTGAGATTCTCACTAATTCCGGATAATATGGTACTAGGAGCGTAGCGTTGCGAAAAACTGCCTCGTTGATGTCTCGCGCCCGTGCAGCTTGCAAAAGATAGCTGCGTATTGACGATTTCAGTTTCTCGTCCTGTACCAAATACAAGCGCCCTGTTGTTTGTAGTTCGTTTAATATTGCAAGATCGCTTGTTGGATTAGAGAGAATTGATGAGTAACCAATAGCGAAACACTCTTCTTTTGTGAGTGTTCGCTCTTCTAAGCCTAATATAGCCGGCGCGGCTGACATGGCACCTGCAAAGACGTTTTCGCGGAACTGTATCAGGGGAGCACGAGTCGCTTCGAGCCTAAGCACCTCATCATAAAGACGGGATAAGTAAGCCGCTTCCGTTTTCCTCTCTTCGTGAGCTTGCGCCCATTGTTGTACTTGCAAAGCGAGAACAACACCGATAACGACTATCATGATTTCAATTAGAACAGTGAACCAATCCTGACGACGGATGGCGACTGAAAGACGGTGTAAAATCATTTAAAGGCTGCCTTTTTGTCAGCTAAATCGGCGGTGTCGATTTGGCCACATATACCAATTATATCGTCACATACGGGTGAGTATGAACACTCACCATCTAGGAGAAATGCACCAACAAACATCTCTAGATACCAGATACTAGAAAAGACAAAGATAGTGCAATGCCCCCAATGCCTGTTATTATTAGTCCAAGTAAAGTGCCAATAAGGAGAGGCGCTGAGCGACGCGCGCGTATGGTTAAAAATAGTGTTAGTAAACCCAATAGCCCAGCAAGATAGCTGGCATAAACACCGTATTTTGCCCAGCCTATTAAACCGACTAAAAATAACAATTCACTAGCTTCAAAAGTCGCATACACGGCAGCGCCAAAAATGATAATTGAGGCGATTCCAATTAATGCCGTAAACCACGCACTGATTCGTGCACCTCGGCTAGGCTCTGTAGCTTGTCCATTAATCAATCGCGCGATAGGTGATAACGAAAGCATGAAAAACGCAACGGGAAGCACAAAAACGGCTATTGCCAGAAGGACCGCGGGTCCAGCGATCTGCTTTGGATCTTCTTTAAGCTTAGCCAGTGATAGTAAAAGTCCATCGCTTGTGTAAAGAGATCCTTTAAAAACAGGTTTTTGCATATCATCCGCGCAGGAAGTGTCCAGCTCGCCATTCGGCTCATCAAAAAACGCGGTTAAAAAATCGCCAGCGCAGGGGACTGAACGAGTAGGCCCATGGCCTGCATAGGGCCATTCAACGTATGTGCCATTAGAAAAATTCGGCATGATTGCTTTGGCAAAGGGTGGTGGCGTAATTGGATCCATTGCACCTTCAGCAATAATCGTTCTTGTGTCAATCATACGCGGGGCAAAATCCGATGGGTCTCGCGCGATTAATCCGTACTTTTCGCACAGTGCGACCATTCTATCCGCATCGTCAATCGGGCCATTAAGAAGCGACAACACAGGATGGTTTTGTCTATCTCGCTCATAACTTTCGCGATAAGTGTTCACCCAGCCATCGTTACACGCGATCGCATTATACATACCTCGACTGATGCCACTCCAAGGGCTTAGCCCTGCTCCGCTGGTAAGTATGCGAAATCGCTCGTAATCTCGCGCTTCAACTATACTAGCAAGTGCCTCGATAAAAGCCGGTAATGTGGGATAGTTATCTTGCTCATAAAATAGAAGAAAAGGCAGGCCAGCGATAATGTCATGAAAAAATGTCGCTTTGCCACTGGGATAAGTTTCTTGATCAATGGCGTTATTAATCTCAATAGGCGACTCATGTACCGCTTCTATTGCTTGTTTTAAGCGATTTTCAAAGTTGGGGAAATCTGCCGCGCATGTAGGATCGTCAGCGCATATATCGCTAAGCATGTTCAGTGCGCGCTGATAATATCTTGCTAAGCCTTGAAAGTTGATTTCTGGATCAATTGGTACTATTGCGTCAATTACAGCGGCGCGAATACCGTCGGGATCTTCATGCAAGTAAGCTTGTCCGAGCACGGAACCATAAGAAATTCCCCATACATTCCAATGTTCAAAACCGAGTGCTCGACGCAAGGCTTTTACGTCACGAGCATTTTCGATGGTGTTATACCCTCGTAAATCTACTCCGGCGTCTGAAGCTCTTTTAAAACACTTATCTATTTGCTGTATTTCGGCTTGAGTGCGCTGCTCAAAGCTTTCAACGTTCAAAGCGGCAGGTTCTATTGCGCTTATTTCAGGACAAAAATCATCTGAAAATCCAATGCCTCTTTGTTCTAAAATATATAAATCACGATGGTCTCGTAATCCGTGCTCGATAAAGCGACTCACGTAAAACGATGCCTCGGCCCCCGGACCACCGGTTAGATAGATAACAGGGTCCTCGCGCTTGCTCCACTCGCCTTTAAATTCATCATCCCAATCGTCTGGCTTGCGAGCGCCTATCTTGACTACATTGAGTTGGATAGTCCTTGATGCTTCGGTTTCACGATTTTCTGGCACTGCTAACCTAAAGCAATCCATGTGCTCAGAATCATAGTCCATTGCGCCTTTAAATGGACATACCATAGAGGTCAGAGCATAGGTATCTTTGGCGAACAAATCCGAAGATTCGCTCAGGGTTTCAGCGTTTTCGAATTGCGCCTCATTAGCTTGTTGTATTGACTCTATTGCTTGTGCTTTTGGTATCGCTATTGCAACTGATAAGTATAAAAATAAACACGAGACAGAGCAGAATTTAACGATTAGAACAGTGAACCAATCCTGACGGCGAATGGCGTTTATGAGACGGTGTAAGGTCATTGAGAGGCTTCCTTGATAGTATTAACGAGCGTTTGGCTAGTTTGTTATAAGCTTAGATGTGTTTTATAGCTCTGCGTAATCAAGCGCCCAGTTCACATACAGCTCGGTGCCCGTTTTCAATGCACTTTCATCGGCAAAGAAAAACGGCGAGTGGTTGCTAGGTGCTGTAGACGGGTCCTGCCCTTCTGGCGTTATGCCAAGAAACACAAACAAGCCCGGTACTTCTAATGCAAAGAAAGAGAAGTCTTCTGCACCCGTTATCAAATCATTAACAGCAACCTTGTCTTCACCCGCTACGCGATGCATCGTGGGTAGCATCTTACGTGTAAGCTCGGGGTTGTTGATCGTCACCGGATAGCCTTCGTTGATGTGAACATGGGCCGATGCGCCTGTGGCTTGTGCAGTCATTTCTGCAGTGGTTTTTAAGTTATCGAAGATTTGCTGACGATTATCCATATCAAAATTGCGGATTGTGCCTTCTAAATACACCTCGTCAGGAATGATGTTATTGCGCACGCCGCCTTCAACAATACCAAAACTCACCACGGCTGGGGCCTTTGTGATATCGACTTGGCGACTTACAATGGTTTGCGTATTGCCTATAATCTGCCCTGCCGCGACAATCGGGTCAACGCCGCCCCAAGGCCTTGAACCGTGTGTTTGTCTACCTTTCACTGTTATTTCAAAGGTATCTGCAGAGGCCAAAAGAGGGCCTTCCCGATAACCAATATGACCTGCTGTGCCTGGCGACCATACGTGTATTCCAAATACCACTTCAGGTTTGTAGCGCTCAAATAAACCCTCTTTTAGCATCAGTTCAGCGCCACCTTCTTCGCCCTTTGGCGCGCCTTCTTCAGCGGGCTGAAATATAAATACAATCGTTCCTGCAATATCATCTTTCATCAAACTTAACTGCTCGGCAGCGCCCATCAGCATGGCCATGTGCAAATCGTGACCGCAGGCGTGCATAACGCCAACTTCCTTGCCTCGATATTCACCCTTGGCAACGGATTTAAACGGCACATCTGTTTGCTCGACCACCGGCAGCGCGTCCATATCGGCACGCATAGCAATCACAGGACCCGGTTTGCCGCCTTCTAACACGCCAACTAAACCTGTGTGGGCAATACCCGTTTCAACGTCTAACCCAAGCTCACGAAGGTGGGCTTCAATCAGTTTCGAGGTGCGAAATTCACGATTGCTCAGCTCTGGGTTTTGATGCAAGTCTCTACGCCATTCGATGACTTTTTGTTCCAGCATCGATGAAATGCGTACGGGTTCTTGTGCATTCACTGAATGGTTAAAACCAGCGCTGGCAAACGCAATCAGTATAATAGTGGTAAGGCGAAAGCTCATTTTTGATTTGTCCTGATGTTGGATGAATGAATACAGTAATATCTTCTTCAGTGCGCCAACCGCTTTATCGCCATAGGCAAGTTCTCTTTCGCCATATATAGATTCAAGCTTGTCCATCAACGCCTTCATTTCTGTGAGGAAAAGATATGAAAGAATTAGCGGGCTTACAATAGCTTAAGCGTAAAAATGACGCTACTTTGACGCTAGCAACATTGTGCTTAAGTCAACTTTCTCATAACGTAGAATGTATGCAGAGTGTCACGCATGTCGGCAGGGGGCTGACGGCTTGCACCAGCTTTCTAAAGCGAGAATATTCCCTATGAAATCTTTCAAAATCACCACTCTTTTGTGCCTGTTTACAAGCTTCACACAAGTCCATGCCTCAGAATGGGACATAATCCATGCGGGTACTCTCCTCGCCCTGCCGGGTGAGGCTGTGACTGCGCAACAAAGCGTCATTTTAAAAGACGGCAAAGTCTATGGTATTGAAAGTGGCTACATCGATGCAGAAGACTTAACACTGGACACTGGCGATTCCCTTGAAATTCACAACTTAAAAAATCACTTTGTGATGCCAGGCTTTATTGATGGGCATGTGCATTTAACCTTAGCGCTTTCGCCCAGTGCTATGCTGAGCTGGGTACAAATGTCGGATGCAGATACCGCCATGCTTGGCGCAAAACATGCCCGCGATACCCTTATGGCCGGTTTTACCAGCGTTAGAGATATGGGCGCCTTCACCGATGATGCGGTCTTTGCTGTAAGAGACGGGATTAACGCAGGGTATATTGTTGGCCCAAGAACCTTTGTAGCTGGCAACCCCATTGCTATTAATGGCGGTCACGGAGACTTTACCCATAGCTTTAAAGAGCCGGTTGCAGAGGTATTGCGCACGTCGGGCGTGTGTGATGGTGTGGCAGAGTGTCGCAAAGCGGTAAGAGACCAGATAAGACGCAAAGCTGATCATATCAAGTTGACTGCCACAGCAGGTGTGATGTCTGACAGCAATGCAGGTTTGGAACAGCAATTTTTTGAAGATGAACTAAGTGCCATTATGGACACCGCAAAACTGATGGGGCGCAAAATAGCAGCCCATGCCCACGGTGCAGAAGGTATAAATGCGGCGCTAAAGGCTGGCGCAAACACCATTGAACACGGTACATTCTTAGATGACGAAAGCATTCGTTTGTTTATTGAAAACAATGCCTATTTGTCGCCCACACTTTCCGCCTTTTCATCCATGGAACCTGCACTTAACGATCCCAATAGTTTTTTAACCGACAACCAACGTGAAAAAGCCCAGCAAGCCATGACCGTAGTCAAAACCTATGTTGAAAGAGCCCATAAAGCCGGCGTTAATATTGCGCTCTCTACCGATGCAGGCGTGGGTCCTCACGGTGATAATGCTAAGGAATTTAATTTACTGGTTAAGTACGGTGGTATGAGCCCTATGGAGGCGATTGTTGCCGGAACGCTTAGCGGTGCCGACAATATTGGCAAACTCGATGAATTAGGCAGCCTAGAAGCCGGTAAATGGGGAGACATTGTTGCAGTAAAGGGTAATCCACTTGACGACATCACCATTTTGCAAAACGTCAGCTTTGTGATGAAGGAAGGGGTGGTATACAAGCATATAGCAGACTGAGTTTCTAAATTGTCGCTAATGAAAGTGGCTATAAAAATAAAAATAGGGAACGCGAAACGATGAATCAACCCAGCCTTGCTGCTGATACTGATGCCGCACCAATATCCACTAGCACACGCTATGATATTTTAGATGCCTTACGCGGATTTGCCTTATTCGGTATTTTCTTTGCCAATGTCCAGTTTTTTGCAGGCTGGTTGTTTTTAGATGCTAATGCAAAAGACTCCATCGAAGGCGCAGTTATTTATGATGCCTTTATGCTGATGGTGATTGATGGGCGGTTTTATACTATCTTCTCTTTTCTTTTTGGGCTTGGGTTTGCACTACAGTTATCTCGTTTACAAAACAAGGTAGCCGCCAAAGCTAATTTACTTTATCTGCGTCGACTCAGTATATTATTGCTTATCAGCTTGATACACCTGTGTGTGTTTTGGATTGGCGATATTCTCTTACTTTATGCCGTGCTAGGCTTTGTCTTATTCTTTATGCGCAACTGCACCGACCGCAGTTTATTGGTCACTGCCGCACTATTGTTTTTGCTGCCCATCCCCGGCTATTACTTATTTTGGAAGCTTGGTATCGACCCATCCCTTGGTTTATATCAAGTAGTAAGTAATTGGGTGGATGGCAGCAATGATATAAGTGGCTTTTTTGCGGGTTTTTACGAAACAGTCCATACCACAAGTATTATTCGTTATTTTGAATTAAACATGGAAATTGCCATTGGCAGACTCGGATACTATTTTGATACTTGGCGTATTCCAAAGGTATTGGGCATTATGCTGATTGGTATGTGGGCTGGACGCCAATTGATAGCAGGTAAGCTCCTAGAAAACGCCGCTTTATTAAAGAAGGCCATTTTATTTGGCCTATTGGTGGGCTTACCCTCAACTGTTATATACGCCAAACTATCAGGGCTAAACTCATTTCAAGCACACTCGGCAGAGGGTTTTTTATCGGTAATTGCGTATATGCTTGCCGTCTTTCCACTTGCCTTTGCATATATCGCATTATTTACTTTATTGTGGCGTAAGCATAAGTCGCTGTTGAGTGTATTTGCCGCGCCAGGCCGCATGGCCCTCTCTAATTACCTATTACAGACTTTCTTTGGCATTGGTATTTTTTACGGTGTTGGCTTTGGCTTGCACTTACAAGGCGCCCCGTGGAGTTTAGTCGCCATTGCCATTCTGATTTTTATATTACAAGTTGTGATTTCTCATCTGTGGTTGAAAGGATTCATGTATGGTCCTGCCGAATGGATATGGCGCATGTTAACCTATGGCAAGCTTTTACCGATTAAAAGATTGAGGTGAACAAGTAGAGCATAAAGTGAGCTAACACGATGTGCTATTCGGCGTTATTGCCAACTAAAAATCTCTATTGCTCCAAGCGCCGTCCCAATCAGAAAGATCTATTGGCAAATGGGTATTAATTCTAGGGCTTACTGCCACGCGTACGCCATCTAAATAAAGGGGTGAAGGGTCTGACTCTGAGTACCATAATTCCTGTTCCAGGATATGTATACGTCCGTTTGCTTCGGTAGCGATAATTTCCCACGTGCGCACTTTATCGCTTCTTGTGTCCGAGAGGTTTTCCAAGTCAATAACATTAGAAGCAACTACATTTCGCCATGTCCAGTTACCTTCAGCATAAAAGCCGCTTCCATCAAAGCTGTTTTCATCCGCAACACCACTTCTAATCGCAAACAAAGCAGTTGTATCAGGTAATAAAGTATAGGCTCGGATGGAATTTGCAGGCAACATCCCGCCTTTCCATAGTGACGCACTGGAACGTCCAAGTAAAGCGGCGTATGCAGTGGGCAAATCACGCGAAGCGTTTTGGGCGAAGTCCACACCAGAGCTATCAAACTTGATCATCTTTGACACGTAGTGGCGAATCAGTTGATCGTTCTCGTACACGCTAAAATGGCCAATAAGTTCTTTTCCATTTCGCTCAAAAGGAATAATCTCAAATCGAAACGTTACATTGTTTAAGGTAAGAACGCCTTGATTAAGAGACCACTCGTAGATATCGTCGGCAGTATCTAAAAATGCCGACTGACCGTTTTCGGAGAAGTTGATTTTCTCGGAATAGATTTTGTTTTCGGCATGTCCAGCTTCGCTCAGATTAGGGGTGATTCCTACTAACAATGGCATAGCCCAATTTCCCTCAAAATCGGCCATGTCTATGGATGTAAAAACAGAGTTTTGGTTATACAACCAAGTTTCGCTCACAAAATTCCGCTGACTCGCGGAAATATCAGCTAATTCTGGGTGCAAACGAGTAAAGGACTCAGAAAACCGCAGTCGGTAGGTGCTGCCTACCAACTTAACGACATGAGCAGCAGAATCGCTAATCTCATATATTTGAATGTCTTCGTTCAACTGTTCTTCGATAATTTCGAAAGAAGTAAAAGCGGAGGTTTGTCGATTAATGTCAAATAGAAGCATTGCTACGTCATTACCAAAATACCGAAAAACGTCGTCAAAAATAACGTCAGGGTTCAGGAACTCAAAGCTCGTTTTGACCTCATTTTTTAGGATTGCTAACTGGCCGCTCTCCACGGACCATTGTGCGCTAGTCGCACCTGTAGTGTCATCATCAATCCGCAGGTTACCGTCATTTGTGAAGTGATAAACTCGCGTATTATCTGCAGACATGCCAACTTGCGTCGGGGGAATAGCCGCAATCCAAGCAGTATTTAACGCACTGGGATTAAATTCGCTAAATCCAGCTTGTTGCTCGAATGCGGTCAGTTGGGCAGCTTCAATTGCCTGTTCAAGCGTGAGTAAGTCAATTCCTAAGTCAATCGCTTGTTGCGATATAAGCGCGTCTATGCTTGTTTCGGCTTGAGTTGTGAAGAACTCAAAAGGCTCGACATCAATAAAACCTTCAAACTCATTGAATTCCGACAAAAGCTTATAAATGCCGAGTAAATGAAAGACAGATTTTGGATTTGCAGCCTGCAGTGCTTGTTCATGAGAGAGGTCATTCTGATCTTCAAGATTTGACTTTAACCTGAACATCTCGACAGCTGACGAAGTAGAAAGAAAGCTAATGTTCAGATTGCTTAATTCGTCAGAAGTAATTTGACGTTCAGCATTCATCATCGCCAAAAGTGTTTCTAATTTCAGTAGCCCGCTATAAAGGGTAAAAGTACGCTCGTTTACGGTGGTTTCACTTTTTACAAAGACCTCAGAGCCTTTCGTGATAGTTAACTTCGCAGAAAAATTGCGCTGTTCAAATGATGCTTCTGTAACAACTGCATTATCCATAGCTGAGGAGAGAGACGATAAAGAGGCTGAGTCCTCTAATAAGCTGCCGGTAATCATAAAAGTTTGACTGACAGCAACTTCAACGTTTGCAGATGCGTTGCTTGTTCCGTCACTTATTTGATAGGAAAATGTATCGGGCCCTGCATAACCTGCATTGGGCGTGTATTGAATTTTTCCATCGATTAGCTCAGCTTGACCATTTTTGGGTTCGGTAGTGATCGCACTGATACTTAAAGCATCGTTGTCTGCATCACTATCGTTGGCCAGCACATCAATTGTGACTGCTTGGTCATTTTCGCTGGATACACTGTCATTATTCGCTATTGGGAGGCTGTTTGCTGGCGGGCTTGGGATTGGATCGCTCGAACTCGAGTCAGATCCGCCGGAACAGGCCATTAACAAGGTTATAAAACACAATAATACTGAGGGTTGTAAGTACTTAAGAGAGGGCATGTTGATAACATCCTTTGTTTTTACTTCTTGCTTCCTCAATAAATAGTACACAAGTATTAACAAAAAAGAAGTGGGATTTTCACAACTAAAAAATACAGATACATAAACTATTGAAACTGCTCAAGATGATACATTCCGAAGGCTCTTGCGTATGGTTACCAAAGTATAAAACTTAACCAAATTCAGGAGTAGTGATATGCCAGAAGGCCCTGAGATACGCCTTGCTGCCGACAAAATCGCAAAAGTAATCGAAGGTAAAGAGATTAAGGCCATTGAGGTGGGCATGCCGCATCTTGAGGCGCCTTCTAAAGATCTAGTGGGTAAACGTGTTGTTAGCGTAGAAACGCGTGGCAAAGCCATGTTGATTCACTTTGAGAATGACAAAAGCGTGTATTCGCACAATCAGCTGTATGGCGTTTGGAAAACGGCAAAGCGTGGGCAGTTGCCAAACACAAAACGGTCATTACGTTTAGCCCTGCATACGCAAGAAAAGAGCGCTATTTTGTATAGTGCCTCTGACATAGCCGTTTATGATACGCCGCGTTTGATAGAACACCCGTTTTTACAAAAAATTGGGCCGGATATTCTCGACCCCAAACTCACTTGGCAAGACGTACGGTCGCGATTGTTATCAAAGCGTTTCTGCAAAAGAGGCTTGAGTGCTTTGTACCTAGACCAACATTTTATTGCAGGCATTGGCAATTATCTGCGGACTGAAATGCTCTTTGCCGCAGGCGTGCACCCTGATTTAAAACCTTATCAACTGAGCAAAGCTCAAGTGCGAAAGCTTGCCCAACAAACCCTTGTCATCGGCAAGCGCGCATACGATACCCGAGGCCATACGGTGCCCAACAAACTGGCATTAAAGCTGGCTAAAACAAAGGGCGCTTACGAAAGCGTGCGATTTATGGCCTTTAATAGAGAGGGACAAAGCTGCAGAGAGTGCGTCACGCCCATCATCAAAGCCCAGCGCAATGGCAGGCGCATTTATTGGTGTGAACGCTGCCAAAGCAATACGCCAACAAATGAATAACTAGCTAATCTCAAAATACTGCGTAAAACACTTATACAGCTGCGTACCACTGAGTACCGACGCTGACGGGAAGTGCAGTATGGGGATGAGGTCGCAAGGCGCTTTAATTTCATCAATGGCGCGTTCGTTTTCTAGCTCATCAATATTCAGTACTTTGGCTAGAATCTCTCCTTTTGAAATATGTTCGCCAGGTTGAGCGCAATATTCAACCATGCCGCCAAAGTCGGTAAACAGCGTTTTATAGTCTTTGAGCATTACGCCGAAGCGCTGCATGCTTTGCGGTTGATGCTGCTTATCATCTAGCATGCCTTTGCAGGCCAAGTAAGCCAGAATGCTCTGCGCATCTTTTTTCCCTTCATCAAACTCAATGACTTCTTGGCTACCCATTTCAACAGTAAAAGCCTCTACGCCAAAGTCGAAGGCGCGTCCAAAGCGTTTTTCAAGTTCAATTTGCAGTGTCCACCACGGGCAAAAGCAAGCTTCGTCTAATGCGCCAGCAAATACCTTGGGAATAAAGATGCAGTGAGGAATTGAAAATTGTTTGGCGGCGTGTTTTGCATATTCAGGAATGTAAATATGGCGGGTGGACACCGGGCCATTGTGCAAATCTAAAACAATATCAGCGTCAAAGGCCAATTGCTGCAAAGTCAAATTAAGCCCTTGCGCCAATCCTAAGCCCCACGATTGTTCGAGCTTTTTAGTGATGGCTTCTTTACACACTTGCCGAAAACGCGACTTAATATCAGAAACATCTTCACGCTCTTCTACTGTTTGCGCAAAGGAAACCACCGCCTGTTCATCGTAATGGTAACCGCGATTCCAATTCGTGCCGTTTACCGGGTCAAAGCGCCCAAGCGTATATTCGCCTGCTTTTATATTGGTACCCACCGGATTGCAGTTGGGCACTAAAATCACCTCTCCTTTCAAGGGCTGTTGCTTTAGTGCTTGCAATAGATGGTAAATCACCACGTTACCTTGTACTTCAGCGCCGTGAATTGAGCTTTGTATGTATACCTTGGGGCCGGAAGTATTGCTCGTTAAATGGTATACAGGCACGTTTAAGTTGCGCCCGGACGCGTTTTGGGCAACCGCAATATGGTATTTATTGATAGAAAGGCTTGAAGACGGCATGGCACATCTTTACTAGTTGAGTGTGTATGCAGATTAATGTCATCGCTCAGCGCTTGCAACTATTGCGTGATCTCGCTATTTATTCAAAGCTTGTTGTTGTGCTAAATAGCTGACTCTGTTTAAGTTTGTGTTGGTATCGTGCATACTTTGAGCATTGTATTAAATCCGCTATTAAGCATAAGGGTAGCAAGCTACATGACATCTGCATTGCCATTAAATGTTGGCATTACCGGACATCGCGATATTCCCGTGGATGATAAGGCCAAGTTGGAAGCTGCCATTATCAACGAGCTTAAGTCAATGCGGGCGCGCTATCCAAATACCACCATCAACATATTATGCGGCCTGGCAGAGGGTGCAGATCAAATGGTAGCGAGCATTGCGCTCGTCAATAACTTTAGCGTGATTGCGGTATTACCCTTTGAGCAAAGCGAGTATGAAAAAGACTTTGAGACGCCGCAAGCGATTAGGGAGTTTCGTGGCTTATTGAGCCAATGCAGTGATGTAAAGATATGCCAAACCGAAGAAGGTGCACACAGAAACGAAGGTTACATTGAACTTGGCCGAACGCTTGTGCGATGCTGCGATATCGTGTTCGCACTGTGGGACGGAGAAACCGAAACCTGCTCAGAAACTGGCGAAAATTCACCCTTACCCGGCGGCACTGCTGATGTGGTATACATGTGCGTAGACGGCATTATGGACGATAATAGTCTGCTGTTTTCCAAACCTAATCAAACTCATTGCAAATGGTTGGTAGCAAGCCAAAGCAAACATGATTCATTGCCAAGCAACATTTGCTCGCCTGATGAAATTGGCACTTGGAAACCTTTGCCCATTGAAGGCAATCAAGATGAGCGCATTTTAAAAGACATTTTGTGTAAAATTGAGCGCTTTAATCTCGATGCCAACAGTATCTCTCAAGACGATAAAGATAGCAGCGTGGCCTATTTGCTTGGCTCTACTGAGGCCAAAGCGCAATACGCGCCCATAAGCAAACTCATCGACGTATATAGCTTGGCCGATTGTTTAGCCCAAGCCCGACAAAAGCAGCGCATGCTGTCTTTAAAATTTATCACTCTGCTTTCGTTTTTCGCCATTGCTGCTCAGCAAGTGTACGCAGGGCTTTCAGCTACCTTTGGTTGGTTTGTGGCGCATATGGCTTTGGTGCTTGTGGTGGTGTGCATTTATCGCATATTTTTTGCGGGCACAGACTCAAAAGAAGTGCAGTTTGTGGAGTGGCGAGTGTTTGCTGAAAACCTGCGAGTACAAATATTTTGGTATATTGCGGGTTTGCCGGATCACTGCGCAAACAATTTTCGCACCACTAAGCTCAACGAAATGGACTGGATAGTCGACAATTTGAATAAGCTGACCTTCACTATTCCCCCTCCGCCAAAAGCTGATATTGCATTCGTTAAACATCATTGGGTCGCCGATCAGCGTGATTACTTCAACGGACAAGAAGGCAAAATAGGTCGGGCTGCTGACCTGATGACCAAATCGAAAAAATATAAAATTTGCTCATGGCTGTTTTTCATTCTCGGACTGGTGGCCATGGTGGTCAGCGCCATTAAGCTCGAAACGCAAATTTTGCCAATGCTGTCAGACGACGCTGGCTTTTTTATTATTGCGCTGCTGTTTATCAGCTCTGCCTTACTGAAAACCTATTCTGAGCAAATGGGCTTTGAGGAGCTGAGCCATCGCTACACGCGAACAGGATACTTTTTTCAGCAAGCGCTTAAACGTATGGAGTCTTTAGACAAGCATATGGAATTTGGAGAGTTTGAACATACCAAGCGTTGTCAAAGCGTGATCAAAACCATTGGCGTGGAAGCACTGAGTGAAAATGCCGCATGGCTACAGCTTTATAAAATGAACGCCTATCAAGTACAAATTAACTAGCGGAATATCACCCACATAGTAGATACTATGAAGCAGAGGGACAACATGCGCATAAAGGACAATTAGCATGGAAGGACTATTTTTTCTTGGCATAATCGTGGTGCTTGTGATTCTTGTAGGCGCGATTTGGAGTTTTGTAAACGCCGGTCAAATCAGCACGCTCAAGCAGCAGGTAACGCAGCTAAAGGCGCATATTGCACATCAAGCCAAGCAACTCGAAAGCTTACGAGATGAGCTAACGCGCAGCGTTGCGAATACTCTAGAGCAGTCAAGCAACAGTTCGCAAGAAAAGGCACAAGCACCATCACCGTCAACGCAAGACCCGCAGTCAAGTGCTCTAGGAAGCGAGGTTGAGCCAGCACCGCCTGTGTCTAAATCTGTTCCAAGTGCCTCAGCTTCTAAGCCAGTTGCAACACAAGCGATGCAGGCTAACTCAAGACCTGTTCATGCAGCAAAACCCCCAGCGCACGCTAAAGCCAAACCCAATAAGGCCAGCAGTCCTTCATTTTCGCTTGAGCAGTTTTTAGCAGGTAATGGGTTATTGTGGATAGGTGCAGCGGTACTTGCTCTTGGCGGCGTATTTTTAGCGAAATACAGCATTGAAGCAGGCCTGTTTCCGCCGCAGCTGCGCATTATTCTAGGCGCAGCGTTTGGCATTGCCTTGGTCGCGGCGGCAGAATATTTAATGCGCTACCCCAAACGCTTCCAAATCAATTCACCCGTAGTCAGCGCAGCGCTTGCCAGCGGTGGGGTAATCACCTTATTTGCCATGACGCTGGTGGCCTTTGAGTTTTACGAGTATTTGTCGCCCACTTTTGCCTTTGTATTGCTTGCCATAATTAGCGTGGGAGCGTCTTGGCTATCGCTTCGCATGGGCCCTATTTTGGCGGCTATTGGAATGATTGGTGCGTATGCCGTGCCAGCGCTTGTTTCAACAGGCTCAAACAATGTTTTGATGCTTATGCTGTATGTGGTTGCGGTATCGTTCTCGTCGGTTTGGGTATACCAAGTGGTTAAGCGTGAGTGGTTATGGTGGCTCAGCGCCCTTGGGCATTTTTTATGGTTTGCTGCGGTAATACTATTGTCGATTGACGCCAGCTATGATTCAAGCGCCGTGGTGCAAGACTTAGCCCTCGAAAACCACATCGATTACGCAGAAGCTGCTGCGTTTAATTATACCTACGCCAATGCAGGCGTTATCACCGCTTTCGGCTTATTATCATTGTATTTGTTTACCTTATTCCCCGTGCTGTCTTGGAAGCTAAGCAATACCCGATACGATGCACTCTCTACCAAAGAGATGCTGCTCCCGCGCAAAGAAAACTTAGGCCTGCTGCTGACGCTTGCGGGCGTATTTTTCTACAGCCTCCAATTAGGCTTTCAGCCAGAGTTGATTTACATGCTAATTGCCTTTTCCATACCCATGCTGATAGTGCCCTTGCGTCATAGCGCATTTGACTCATGGCCATTTATCGCGCTAATAGCTGCCCTGTATGTGTATTTAAGAATGCCGGTGGACTACGACTATAGCGACAATATGTTTGTATTCACGGGCGGTTTTTTGTTTATCCAAACGGCAGTGCTGATAGCCCTAGTGTACGCCATGTTTGTGCAGTCGGTGTTTAAACAGCGCCCGGCTTATTTGCTGTTGCTAGTGCTTGCGCCCTTGAGCTTGTATTCAGTGGCTTATGCGCTGTCAGAAAGTGAAGCCGAGCAGTTTTTATACCCCATTTTTGCCATACAACTTGGCTTAATTGCATTGATTTTTGCGGCACTGAGCGTAAAAAGCCGCGTGAATATCCAAAAAGTTGCCTTTTTACTCTTAGCCAACGGTGCATTAACACTCATCTTCACCATGCTGCTCAGCGCCAGCACGCTCACACTTGCTTTAGCGGTGCAGCTTGCGTTGATGGCATCGTTAAGCAAAAAGTACACGCTCGCGCTTCCAAACTGGCTATACAAACTAGCCGTTATTGCCATCATGGCGCGCTTAACTTTCGCCCCATGGCTGCCCGATTATGCGGGTGAATTTATTCTTGGGCTGCATTGGTCCATTGTGATCTATCCAGCGTCCTTCGCCTTGCTCTTTTTTGCGCGCAAGCACCTACACGCACCAGACCTACGCCTATGGTTTGACGGCGCACTTTTGCACCTTATCGCACTATTTGTGACGACTGAAACCAGCTACTTCTTAATTGGTGAGTATCCAAATTTAAACAACTTAAGCTTTAAGCAAACTGCGCTGCTGGGCATGAACTACATCATTTTAAGCGGTATGTATTTGTGGCGCGCTACTTTAACTGACCCATCAAGCAAACATCGCAGGCTTTACTACGTATTTGCGACACTGCTGATAGTAGGTGCTGGTGCCATGCATGTGCAGGCGAGTTTGATAGATAACCCCTTTATTAGCACACAAAGCCTTGGTAGCAACCCACTCATTAATTGGCTGGTGCCGCTTTGGTTAGTGCCTGCTATTTCGCTCGCCATAATTGCAAAGCTTAAATTGGTAAAAATGGAGCTTAGCAAAGCCTTATACATTGCCTCAGCAGTTTTTGCTGTGCTGTATATTAATAGCGTAATACGCCTGGTGTTTAACGACAATATGTCGTTGTTTGTATCAGACATAGGACAAGCCGAGCGGTACACCTACTCCATTGTGTACCTGCTAATTTCAGTAGGACTAATTGTGCTCGCGCAAAAGCTCAGCTCCCAGCGTGTTAACCGAATAGGCTTTGTGGTCTTAGCTTTGGTTGTACTGAAAGCCTTTGTGGTGGATATGGCGAATTTAGAAGGACTTTATCGCGCCTTATCTTTCATAGGATTAGGCTTGTCGCTAGTGGGCATTGGGTGGTTGTTCCAGCGCTTTAAGCATACATCTAACGAAGCTGACAGTTCCGCTGAATCAGAGCAAAGTCCAACATAGCGCAGGCGTGAAACAAAGCGAACTTAAGCACTACTAAAAGCAATAAAAAGGTAACGTAGCCTATTTGCTGATGTTGTCACAAACCGCTTGTAGCTGCTGCGTAAAAGCAGCGTCTTCACCCAGTATATTGTTAAGGATCACCATACCGTCGCGACAGTCTTGTATGGCACGCTCGGTTTCGCCCATCGGGGCAAGCACCGTAGCCTGATTGATTGGCAGGTCATTACGAAAAAGATTGCTATAAGATAGACTTTTGCTGTGTATTAATCGTTTAATGCTGTGTTTGAAAAAATGAAGATAAGTTCGTGAGTGAAATAAAACGAGATGTAGTGGTGATTGGCGCGGGCGCCGCAGGGCTCTTTTGCGCAATGGAGGCGGGCAAGCGCGGCCGCAGCGTTGAAGTGCTCGACCATGCAAAACGTTTGGGTGGCAAAATTCTTATGTCGGGCGGTGGGCGTTGTAACTTCACTAATATGTATGCCTCACCTGAGAACTTCCTCTCTCAAAATCCGCATTTTTGTAAGTCGGCCTTAAGCCGCTACACGCAGTGGGATTTTATTGCTCTGGTTGAGCAATACAACATTGCCTACCATGAAAAAACCCTCGGCCAGTTATTTTGCGATAATACAGCAAAAGACATTGTGACCATGCTCATGCAAGAGTGCACAGAGGCTAAGGTGATAGTGAGCAATCGCTGCGAAGTGGGTGAGGTAAGCTACAAAGACGGTTTGTATTACGTGCAAAGTGCAAAAGGAACCTATGTGTGCCCATCGCTGGTGGTAGCAACTGGTGGTTTGAGCATGCCAAAACTTGGCGCAACGCCGTTTGGTTATAGGCTTGCTGAGCAATTTAATATCCCCATAGTGCCAACCAAGGCTGCGCTTGTACCCTTTACCCTGCATGATCACGATAAAGAGGTTCTTTCAGAATTAAGCGGGATATCTATTGATGCTAGCGCCGCCTGCAATAACACTGAGTTTAATGAAAGTATGCTATTTACCCATCGCGGATTAAGCGGGCCAGCGGTATTGCAAATATCCTCATACTGGGACGCGGGGCAGGCGGTCGATTTTAATCTTTTCCCGCAGGGCGATTTGTTTGAAGCGCTTAGCCGAGCGGCCGCCACATCGCCCGATGCTCAGCTTTCAACCGCACTGAGTAATACTTACCCTAAACGCTTTGTGCAAAGCGCAATGCCTTACTTGGGATTAGAAAACAAAGCTCTTAAACAATATCAAGGCAAACAGCTTGAGCAGGCCGCGTACAAAATGCAGCACTGGCAAATTAAACCCAACGGCACCGAAGGTTATCGCACGGCCGAAGTCACTTTAGGCGGTGTGGATACAGATTATATTTCATCAAAAACCATGGAAGTGAAGGCGCAAAAAGGTTTGTATTTTATTGGTGAGGTGTTGGATGTTACCGGGTGGCTCGGGGGCTATAATTTTCAGTGGGCTTGGTCAAGTGGGTGGGTTGCTGGGCAGGTGGTTTAGTGTATCCGCGAAATTATTTTGAAGACAGTTTTGATCAACCTACGAGTCTAAATCTAAGACATATTCGCTTTTGCATGCTAAGTTCAAGAAAAACCAAAACCTAAGCTTTTCTTTTCTTTCATAAAAACGCTCTTGCCTATTTCGCTATTATTGATTTAAATCTTTAGCTAACTGAATAAAGTCACGCAGATAGCCCATGTGTTCATCTTCTTTCCGTATTCCCAAATGAATCTGCTTAAAAATACCACTTTGGCCAAATCGAACGCTTTTAACATCTAATGACTTGCTATATTCATCGACTAACCATCCCGGCAATGCACAAATACCTCTTCCCGCAGCTACTAATTGCATCATAATCTCTGTTGTTTCTATGGTCTTATGTTTTTTTACACTGCAGCGTGAGGGGTTTAAAAACTGACTGAATATATCTAGTCTTTCAGGATCTACGGGGTATGTGAATAGGGTTTCCTGCAACAATTGCTCTGGCTCAATGCATGTATATGACGCCAAACGATGAGAAGAAGCAATCACTAGCCTATGCTCGTAATCAAAAACAGGAATAAAATGTATTCTTGGTTTAAATAAAGGATCAGGCGTAACGAGTACATCAATTTCATAGTTGTGCAATGCCGCCAACCCGCCGAACTTGAATTCCTGTTTTACATCAATATCAACATGTTCCCATTTAGATAAGAAAGACTCAATGACAGCTAGTAACCACTGATAGCAAGGATGGCATTCCATGCCAATACGCAAATGTCCCATTTGACCATTCGCTATTTGGCCTAACAGGCTCTCAGTGTGGGCAAACTGGGGTAATACCCTATTTGCAAAGTGCAAAATATGTTCTCCAGCCGATGTAAGCCTCAAGTTTCTTCCTTCTTTACGCCAAATGGGCGTGCCAATTTGGCCCTCTAATTTCTTGATGCTGTGGCTTAAAGCTGATTGTGACAGACTTAGTGATGCTGCTGCGCGAGTAAGCGTGCCATGTTTGCTAATGGCGGATAGAACTTCGAGATGAAATCGCTCTAGCATTTGCTATTTGCTCTCTTTTAGGTCATCTAAGTTATGAATAATACTCATAAATACTTGAGAAAGTATCACTATTCTAATTTGTTTCTTTCGAATAGTATCAATTTTAGACGTCTAGATATCAATTTTTACGGTGAGGCATAAATTGCGTTTCACCTTACGTGAGTTAAAACAACGCTAAACGACCGGAAGAGAGACAACTTTGGTCTGATCGACAGGATGCTATCAACATGAGCATGAATATTGATTTTGCAATTAGGAAGGTTAGTTTGGATGAAAACTATCGGCCTGCGACTAACACGAGAACAACAACCAATTTTGCCAATCTCGCCAGAGGTAAAATGCGACGACGCAATTTGCGCAATGCCCTTAAGATGATCGACGAGCGCTTCAATGAACTCGCGTTTTGGGACAATGCAACGGGCAAGCGTTACGGTGTGCAACTGGAAATCATTTCAGTAGATATAGACATTGAAAGTAACGGTAGCACATTTCCCAGCATTGAAGTTCTTAAGACCAATATTTTAGATCGCAAAACAAATAAGATAATAGAGGGCATTGTCGGTAATAATTTCTCCTCGTATGTCCGAGATTATGATTTCAGCATATTGCTGTCACAACACAATCAAAACAAAACACAGTTTAGCGTGCCTAAAACTTTCGGCGAATTGCATGGGAAGCTATTTAAGTCCTTCTTGAATGCAAAGGTATACAAAAATTGCTCAAGTAAACCACCGGTAATTTGTCTTAGTGTGTCGGATAAAAAAGTTTATAACCAACGCGACAATCAGCATCCTGCGCTTGGCATTGAATATCAAGCCAACGAGCCTTCTTTGACCGAGCAATACTTCAAAAAAATGGGGATGCAGGTTCGTTACTTTATGCCAAAAGGCTCTGTCGCCCCTTTGGCTTTTTATTTTATTGGCGATCTTCTCAATGATTACACCCATTTGGAGCTGCTTAGCACCATTAGCACTATGGAGACTTTCCAGAAGATCTATCGTCCAGAAATTTACAATGCTCATGCTGTTGCAGGAAAGCGCTATCAGCCTAATTTGATACAAGAAAATCATTCATTAACTAACATTGAGTATGACCGAAAGGAACGAAGCTTACTTGCAATTAAACAGGGCAAATTTGCTGAGAAATATTTTATCAAACGCCATAAACACTTCCTAGAACACTGGTCAGCTAGTTAATCCATTTAATTCAACTTATCGCGAAGTATCCCTATGAAAAAGCTATTACCTACTTCTACTGCTGGGAGCCTACCCAAACCATCTTGGTTGGCTGAGCCTGAGCTACTGTGGTCACCATGGAAGTTGCAGGGCGAGGAATTGGTTAAAGGAAAAAAGGAGGCATTGCGTTTATCCTTGCTTGATCAGCAAAGTGCCGGCATTGACGTTGTCAGTGATGGAGAACAAACACGGCAGCATTTCGTGACAACATTTATCGAGAACCTTAATGGCGTAGATTTTAATAACCGAAAAACCATTCAGATCCGTAAGCGCTATGACGCAAGCGTACCAGTCGTTGTTGATGAAATTACGCGTCCAAACTCGGTGTTTGTTGACGACGCCAAATATCTTCGTGGGTTAACAAAACAGACAATTAAGTGGGCTTTGCCTGGACCGATGACGATGGTTGATACGCTATATGATAACTATTACAAAAACCCTGAAACGTTAGCATGGGAATTTGCCAAAGTCCTTAATCAAGAGGCTAAAGCACTAGAGGCTGCTGGTGTGGACATAATTCAATTTGACGAGCCAGCGTTCAACGTTTTTTTTGATGAGGTCAATGAATGGGGAATAGCGGCTCTAGAACGCGCAACCGAAGGACTCTCGTGCCAAACAGCGGTTCATATCTGCTATGGGTATGGAATTAAGGCGAATACAGATTGGAAAAAGACCCTAGGAAGCGAGTGGCGGCATTATGAAAAAACGTTCCCACTGTTGCAGAAGTCAAGTATTGATCTTATTTCTCTTGAATGTCACAACTCTCGTGTACCGATAGATCTACTTGAGCTGATCCGCGGCAAAAAGGTCATGGTTGGAGCAATAGATGTGGCATCTAAACAAGTAGAAACACCTAAAGAGGTCGCCGATACGCTGAGAAGCGCCCTTCAATTCGTTGATGCTGAAAACCTATATCCTTGCACAAATTGTGGAATGGCACCATTGCCAAAACACATTGCAAGCGCAAAACTCAAAGCGCTAAGCGACGGCGCTGAAATTGCTCGAAGTGAGCTCTAGTGTTTTCGAGAATAATTTACGCGGGTCTCGCGATTATTTCCGACGACCCCAAGCGCAGAACGACATTCCACTAATGTATACTGCATCTGTCCGTTTTTTCTCCACGGTCAATTCGTTCACAAGGTTTTCTATTTCTTGATTATTTGCGATAGATAAGTTTTGTAGCCGAGTTGAGAGGAGTGGCAGCATCTGTTCAAGATCAAATTGTAATCCCTGTCCTTCGATCACTGCATGAGCACGAAT
Organism: Ningiella algicola; assembly: GCF_028401415.2. Classification (NCBI taxonomy): domain Bacteria; kingdom Pseudomonadati; phylum Pseudomonadota; class Gammaproteobacteria; order Alteromonadales; family Alteromonadaceae; genus Ningiella; species Ningiella algicola. The sequence continues at coordinate 3,389,797 of NZ_CP171821.2, forward strand.
CCCCTCAACTGAGTAACCCGCTACGTCAAATACATTTGGCAAATCAAAACCCATGGTAATACTGGCTTTTTCTGCAAGCAGCATACTTTTGATGTATTCATTGGCTTTATTGCGTGCGGGAAATGGTACTACGCTAGCCGGCACCATATTTAGATCTGCCTCTTCAGCTATGAAAACTCCTCTGTCGGTCAATAATGCTGACAGTTTGCGCATACTTTGAGACGGAGACGTCAAATACATTAATACGCGGCGGCATACGATTGCATCGAACAAACCTAACTTACGCTCATAAAGTGTTTCTATGTCACCGTTTAAGTTAATGCAAGCTACGCTAAGACCGTTAAAACCTTTACTCGTCATAGCTTGCTTAGTTTCGGTTAACATATTTTTATTGTAATCGGTGGCACATATACAACCTGTCGGGCCAACTAATTCAGCAATAATCTGTGTCACATCGCCTTTTCCGCATCCTAGTTCCATTACGCGCATACCCTCAGTGATACCAGCATCACTTAGATATTGCTTTGTCATTTCGTTACTTCTGTTCACCGGCACTCTCCTAACCTACTCGGTCACTTTGTTTCAAAGAAACCGACATTTAAATGAAATCGTTGAAGAGACAAGCTTCGTGCGATCCATCTCGGAAGCGTTTCAAAATAGTTCTTTTGGCTCTAAAAAGCATTATCAACTAGAACGTCGATTCGTTATCGCTTCTTTCTACTTGATATTAAAGTGATGACGATAGTCGCTAGGTGATACTTTAACGACTTTTTTGAAGGCTCGTCGCATAGCGTCAGCGCTCTTGTACCCTGTTATCATCGCTATATGCTCCAAAGACTTAGTCGTGCATTCAAGGTGGCGACGCACGGTATCAATGCGGGTTTGCTCAACAAACATTGCCGGTGTGATGCCAGTTTCTTCACTAAACACGCGGGAAAAGTTACGAACACTCATGTTGACTCTATCCGCCAATGCTTCCACCGAAAGATCTACTGCGGGATTGTCAGTTATCCACGCCATTAGCTCATTGATGCTATCTCTTTCAGCGTGTTGTGCTGCTAAGGTCTGACTATATTGCGACTGTCCACCTGAGCGGCGCATGAAAACAACAAGATCTCTGGCACATTCTAGGGCGATTTCTTTACCAAGGTCTTCTTCAACCAATGCAAGTGCTAGGTCAATGCCAGCGGTAACGCCTGCGGAGGTATAAACATTGCCATCTTTCACAAAAATTGCATCTGGCTGCACCTTAATACTTGGATAGCGCTTTGATAGTTCTCCGACGCCTCGCCAGTGCGTTGTCGCGCGTTTTTCGTCTAGCACTCCCGCTTCGGCCAATAAAAATGCGCCACCACAAATAGACGCAATACGCTTAGCCCGCTCGGCTAAGCGCTGAATAATCGGCGTCGAATAAGACATACATGACATATCTGCTGCCGGCACGACCAGTGTATGTATAGCGCCAAGTTCTTGTTCAGCGCCAAGGTGACTGGCTAGTGCAATACCGCCTTGAGAATCAATCAAACGGTCACTATTCCCACTTACTAGTTCCAATACGTAGGGTGATGCCCCTTTTGTTTGTTTATTAACGTGAGAAAAAACTTCCCAAGGACCTGTCAAGTCCAACAGTGCAACATTAGGAAAAGTAAGAAAAACGATGCGCTTTTTGGGCTCAGCAATCATAGCGGGGGTCTCAATCTTCATAATGTTGTTTTTAGTACAACCGAAAATGGCTTAAATTGTCTGGTTATTGTCATTTCAGCCATTCAATTTGTCAATATACTAGTATTTGAAAACGTTTATGAGATAAAAAATGAGCAATAACCGCGTTCAAAGGTCACCTTTTAAAGTTCCGACAATGCATGAACAACGCAAACCTGAAGTTGCAATGCTGTTGTACCCTGGTATCACATTTTTAGATTTGGTAGGACCTCAAGCGGTCTTGGCTCCATCGTGCAATGTCCATGTGGTTTGGAAAAATACCGATCCTCTTGAAACCGATAGCGGAATGGTGACGCAAGCTACCTCGACCCTAAATGACTGCCCCAAAGACTTGGATGTTCTCTTTGTCCCCGGTGGAGAATTTAGCATTATGGAGGATGCAGAGGTGCTTACCTTTTTGGCCGACAGGGGTAGTCGCGCAAAATACATTACAAGTGTCTGTGGTGGCTCAGTGGTACTTGCAGCTGCAGGGCTATTAGAAGGGTACAAAGCCACATCGCACTGGTCAGCTAGAGACGCACTCGCACTTTTTGGTGCTGAGCCTGTAGACGCAAGGGTAGTCACCGATCGTAATCGAATTTCAGGTGGTGGTGTCACGGCAGGTATCGATTTTGGTCTAGTTCTATTGGCTGAGCTTCTACACGCAGATATCGCAAAAATGTCTCAGTTAGCATTAGAATACGACCCTAAACCCCCATTTGATGCAGGCACTCCAGCAAAGGCTGGGCCTGAGATCATGAATAAAATGGAAAATTGGCTGGGTCCAATGAGCAACATCCTATTACCGATGATGAAAAGAGCAGCAAATAATATGCATAATTTTAAGTCGTGATGGTTGTCTTATGAGTCATACGCCTAAGCCTTTTCAATTTGAGCAACTCTTGCACAGTCCAATAGCTCGATTGCGATTAATAGGTAAAATTGAAGGTGCAACTTTGATTTTGTTACTTTTTATTGCTGTTCCATTGAAACATATATTTGAGCTACCCATAGGCGTACAATTTATGGGGCCTCTCCATGGAATTGCATTTCTAAGTTATTTAATTGTATTGATCGAATGTATATCAGGCGGCGGTTTTTCAAAGCGCGAAATATGCAGACTATCCATTGTTGTGATAATTCCTTTTGGTCCATTTTTCAACGAGCAGTTTCTAAAGAACCATCAGTCAAATAGACAAATAAGTTAATGCTCTATTTAGCAATCAAGACATTCCACATAGTTGCAGTTATTTGCTGGTTAGGGGCAATGCTCATTTTACCATGGCTTGTTAATTGGGCTGATCACGTGCCGCCTGCCCTGAGGCCTATGCTAATTAAACGATTGCGTAAGTGGTACATCTTATATTCGAGCATTGGAATGTTTGTCACTTTCATTCTCGGCTTCGCGCTGGCCTCGCTCGGAAATTGGTATGCGAGCTCATGGCTGAGTTATAAATTAATTGTAGTGATCGTCTTTGCGGCGCTACATGGCTTACTTTCTGGTCAACTAGGGAGGCTGGCCATCGAACCAAGTTATCGATGTCCGAGATGGATAACAAAGCTAACTTGGGTCAATGTACCCATTATTCTTAGCGTTGTGTATTTAGTTGTGTTTAAACCTTGATGGCTGTTTACCCATTGACTATAGTCTCCTTTAAACATTCGAAAGCTCATTCTCTTTGTTCAACTGCGGCTGTCTTTTAGTTTTTGGGCACAGTATGAAGATAGGTTGCTTGTGCAAGCACTAACGAAACAACGACATTCAAGATGGGTCGGTCAAAATCGCACATGCTAATAAGACCGCTAAAACAATCAAGCACAACACAATCTTGAGAGGCTTTTGTTCAGCAACATACAAAAAATATGTGGGTTTTTCAGCATTCTCTAGGCAATACGAGACCCACCACGTCGCAAGTAATATGAACAAAACGGATGCAAGTAAAAATAAACCTAATCCACCTATTACGTAGGTCTTAGCTGCGTAATAATTGGGCTCTGGCAAAGCGAAAATCACCATGGCTACTATAATTCCATAGCTGAACGCCGCTACCTCTAGTGAGAATTTTATCAGGGTATTGCCTCGCTCGAGCAGATATTTTCCCATTCTCTCAAGTATTTGAAAACTACAAAACAGAAAACCAAGAAGTATAAAAACCAATCCTAGAGTGGCAACTGAGTTCCAAAACGCAGGAGATACAGCTTGCTTTATTCCATCAACAAAATAATGATTGTCAGTAACGATAAAAAAAGTGTGGGCGACAACCATGCTAAGAAAGCCCCATAACATCCACGTTATGACAAACTTTGAAACAAAGGCAGAAAAGAGGTTGACAGGTTTTCCTTCTGGAAACAATGCGTGCCCACCCTCTGAAATAAGTGGGCCTCCAATATAGTTTTTAAGCTTTTCGAGCATAATGTTTTCTTAAAGTATTAAAATGAAGACTGGAATCGTCAATATGTCGGATTTTGCATAAAAAGTATATTGGAGTGTTTTGTGGGACTTAAAGCCGCATACTCCTATTTCCAGACTGGGACTATCACCCAATCGATTTTGGTTGAATCAGTTGTTCTATTGGACAGCTACGTTGATAACCGTTGTTTATTCTGCCATGGAATTTTTTAAACTTTTCAAGTATGCCCTTAAAACTGAAAAACAAAGACGATAGCTTCGACTTAAGCTATTGTTATTAAACCCAAGTGAACGGCAAAGGGCAAAAAACCTCTGTCAGCATGCAAGAGCGGTATTTCGTGTTCAATGCAAAACGAAGCAATAATGACGTCATTTGTTTTGCGAATAGTGACACCTTTTTTACGCAGGGTTCGGTAGTTATCTGCGCATTTGACAACCTGCTCTGGTCCGAATAACGAATATTGCTCTAATAGAGCAAGTTGGCTTTGTACTTGAATGAACTGTTTATCACTTTTAATACCTTGCAGAATTTCCAACAATATGAGGTCACCAATTATCACTTTTCCGTCTATCAGCAAATCATCCAGCAAGTTTGATTGCTGATTGACCGTTCCGTTTAAATAGTCAATCCAAACACTTGTATCAACTAAGATCATTCGGAACTTCTCATTTCATCGAGATTACCGTCCCATTTAATCTTGCCTCTGAGTTTGCGGATAGATTGCTGTTTTTTGCGTTGAACCAACAGTTTCAGCCCTAACTCTACCGCTTCTTTTTTTGTGCTGAGTCCACTTGCTTCAAGCGCTTGTTTCATCAAAGTATCATCAATTACAATATTAGTGCGCATAATTCACCGTGTGTATAGAATGTAGTCGTATACACATCATAAAGTCTTGATGATTTCTATGCAACGCCTTTGCGTATGTTCAGTAGCGTCTTCAATTAAACAACGACAAATTCACCGCATCAAAATTACCAAGCGTCGGCAAGGCGTGCCTAATTTCTATATCTGACAAGCCCCACCATTTCCCAAGCGGCGCGGCAAATTGCTCCACTGCCAGTGTCGGAATTAGTCTGCCGTTTCCTGCATCTAAGTCATGTCCAAGTAGGGCCGGTGGCACCTCTCCTAAAATGGTTTTACCTCGCACGGCGCCACCCATAACAATTTGGTTTCCTCCCCATCCATGGTCGGTGCCATCACCGTTAACGGTAAGTGTTCTTCCAAAATCTGAGGCAGTGAAGGTCGTGACATTTTGCGACAAACCAAGTTCTATCATGGCAGAATCGAACGCTGCGAGCGCACTGTCTAGTTGCGATAGTAGTGCGGGTAGGTCGGCGGCCTGATTGGAATGGGTATCAAACCCTCCGGTGCCAACAAAGAATATTTGTCTATTGGCCGAGAGGCTATCGCGAATGGACATGGTTTGTGCCACTGCGCGAAGTTGACTGCCAAGTGAGCTCTCAGGGAACGCCGTTGTCAGCGTCGGTGCCGTTGCTCTGGCGGCATCGAAAACTGAATTGGCATCAATGCCTTTTTGAAATTTGTTAGCAATATCTTGAGCCAGTATATTGGAGTGCTGAGAGCCTTGAGCACGGAATATTTCTCGCGCCGATGCAATAAATCCAGAGAGTTCACCGCCGATACCGCCGCCGTTTGGACCTTCAAGTGCAGTGATGCCAGCCGATCCATTTAAAGAAACTTGATACGGTGACACCGTGTTTCCTGTAAGAAAGGGACCAACACCTGCCGTTGCAAGGGTGGTAAATTCACCTATACCATTGTTTGCGCCTGCAGCGAGCATAGCGTCGGCGAATAAACCTCCCCATCCAAACTGTGCACCTTCTGGCGCGCTCGCTTGCCAAATAGACTGTTGGTCGTTATGCGAAAACAGTCGCGGTGGCAGCTTGGCTGAGCCGGATGCAAAACCTTGGGCGTTAAGGGGTTCGACAAGAGGCCCAACATTGCTAACGATAGCAACTCGCCCTTGGTCAAACACTGACTTGAGCAAGGGCATCTCCGGTGGTAGTGCAAATTCTCTGCTTCCAAAATGCGCACTGTTGTCTGGCGAGAGTGGTAATAGACTCTCTCGTGAGCGCGTGCCTCCATAAGTATTGAGCAGAGATTGGCGAATATTTGCAAAGCCGTTGTACGAGGACACGTCATAAGGAATCAGCAGGTCGTGACCATCTACGCCACCGAATAAAAACACGCAAACCAGTGCCTTATAGTCGTTAGTTTGAGCCGCATGAGCGGTAAGCGAACTGGGTAAGCCAATGAGTGAGGCGCCAGCAATGGAAGAAGAAATTGAATAGCGCAGAAAATCGCGTCGCGTTAATTTCATGAGAGGGCTCCTTAACGTTGAATCAGGTAATCGGGCATAGACATAAGCATGAGCACGGCATAACCCACCAGCGCTGATCTACCGGCGTCATCTTGCAAGGCGCTGCGAGGATATTCATCTAGAGTGGCAATCAATTGTTCTCGCGTGCTTTGACTCAGCGTGCCATATACCAACAGTTCGTTGAGATAATCGATCAATGATTCAGAATTATCTGTCAATGGAAGTGCTTTGTCATAGTTTGCAATAAAAGTTTGCTGCGCACGCGAAGCATCAAAACTCGCGCCAAACAACGTAAATACGGGCTGCATCACTTCAAAGTTATTGCGTTGTGATTGAAAAGTGCCAAACGACAGCAAATTGATATAACCCGGAATACTAGACGCGTTCACAATTTGTAACTCGGGTGCAACAAGGCCTTCTTGCGCCGAAAGTGTGCCAGGCGCGGTATAGCCGGGCCGATAGAAGTTAAATACAGAAGGTGAGCGATAAGGATGTTGACCTAATGAACTTAAAGACGAGGTGTCATAAAGAAGCCCTACGTATTCTGGATGAGTCATGTCTGTTTGAAAAGCGCGCATGAAATGAGTTAGACGCAACACAGGCTCGCGCACCTTTCCGAAGGAGTCATTTGCCAGCGCAAGCTCCAAATCATTTTCAGAGTCGAATAATATTGCGGCAACAGTCGCTTTAAGATCGCCCTTACGATTTTCTCCCACAAGGGTACCGTTCGGTAGGGTAAATGAACCTTCATCGAAAGCAGTTGCTACTCGTGCAACGTAAGCTGGACTTGGATTGCTGGTGACAAATCGCTGAATTAGCTGTTTTGAGACAAATGGCCCAACATTCGGATGTTCCATTATGTGATCAAGCGCCATATCAATTGAGGCTTCAGCAGAGGTGTTTGCGGGAATCGTATAGCCTAAAAAGGTTTTTTCACCGCTTTCGTGAGCACCATTGTTGATTTGCAAAGGCTCAACAACAGCTTGCCTTATTTGCGCTAGTCTGCCAATTAAACTTGATTCTAAATCGAGTCGAGGATTGTTTAGCCCAGTAAAAACTTTAGCAAGGCCTGTAATATCGTCGTTGTCATAGGTCTCAACTGGTGTCCCATTGGCATCTAGCACAACGGTGCCGTCTGGGTTTAGTTCAACTAATCCGATGGTAAAGAGTTGCAGTATTTCTCGAGCATAGTTCTCGTCTGGGACACGGCCGGTTGTCTCGTCGCCTTTTTCATTGCCCAAATACGTCAAATATTCAGCCATAGCGGGAGAGTAGGTGACCGCTTCAAGTAAATCGCGATAGTTACCTAGCGCGTGTTCGGCCAAGATATCTTGGAAGTATCCGACGGTTTGCGGGAAGATACCGAGTAATCCTCCACTGCCATTGGACACAACAGTAATTTGTGAAAGTGCGAATGCCATCCGTTGCCGAAGTTGATCTTCGCCATGCACTGCATTTTTCCAGAAAACCCAAGTTGTCGCGCCTTGATCAAATGCATCAGCAAGCATCCCGCGTTGCGGTGAGCCTAACTCGTAGTATTGTTGAACGTCTGGTAAAAACGGCGTAACGGGCGTTTCGAATTGTTCAAGTATCCAGTCTGACGCGCTAGTTCCTGTATATTTTTCAACGTCGTCTGGGGTGGGGCCAAAGGTTGCTATGGTCAAAAAGCGAGACGTTGTTTGCGGGGTATCGAATACACCCGAGGTATCTTCCACAGGCGGAGGTGCCGGCGGCGGCGCGGGCTCGATTGGGCTGGCCACCTCGTCACTGCCTCCTCCGCATGCTGACAACAACAGCAAAACAAGGGATACCATTATTAGACGCGTTTTAGCGCCGTTCGCTGATGCGAATTCATTTACGCATCTAGTCTTCTTTGCCTTATGCATTTCACTCATTCCTCTTTAAGATGGCAGGCTTTATCGGCGTCTGTAAACCGCATTGAGGTCGCAATCCTTCGGTAGGTGTCGACGAGTCGCCTAATGCATCACACGGGCAATGTAAGAAATTTCGCGGGTGCGCTTCAACAATCTTGTGGTGTATTTACTCAACCTTTACACAACATTGACTCAAAATTACATATAGAGAATTATTCTGCTGTTTTGAGTGACTGCAACGACATCCTCGCGAAGCTATGCGATACTGCTACAAAACACTGAAGTTATTTACACCATGACACGTCTTCGTTTTGCTCTAGCCTTATTCACACTTGCATTATCAATTTCAGCTTGCTCTCCCTCTCGGGACATCACTATAGAACCAAGCAAGCAATCACCTGCGGTTTTAACGAATGAACGCTACGACGTGCTGCTTGGCGGTATTGACGTGGGTGATTTAACGCTTGAGCGAAACGGGAACCAACTGAATATCGACTATGGCTTTAGCAATAACGGGCGTGGCGCGAGCACGGTTGAAACGCTTACTTTGTCTGATACGGGTTTGCCAATTAAGTGGCAAATCAATGGCAACACCGTGTTTGGTAATGAAGTTGATGAATACTTTAGCGTTACCGGCGAGCAAGCAAATTGGCGAGCAAGTGCCGGTGAGGGTAACAGCAGTTTTGACGGACAATCGATGTACATTGCGCAAGGTGCTAGCCCTTATTCGCTGTATATTTACGCGACCGCGCTCTTGGCCGACAGCGATAATGCCGTGAATGCATTGCCAGGGGGGCAACTTACGCTTAGCGAGATACAGGCCATAAATTTGAGTAATGAACAAGGGCCAATCAGCGCTAATGTGTATGCAATTAACGGTATTGAGCTAGATCCCAGCTATATTGCGCTGGATGAACATCAAAACATGCTCGCGTTTTTATCGCCGCGTTTTACCATGATGCGCCAAGACTTACTGCACAATGGCCTGGCTCAAGATACGCAGTTAAGAGAGTTGGCTGCCAAGCTTAATGCACAACGATTTGAGCGCATTGCGCAAAAGGTTACGCATAGCTTTGAGGGCAGAGTGAGAATTAACAATGTGCGTATTTTTGACCCACAAGCACTTGCACTGACTGAGCCTAAATCTGTCGTAATACAAGACAATAAAATTGTATCGGTTGATGAGCGACTGCAAAGCGCAAAAGCGGATGAAACCCTAATTGACGGTAAAGGTGGCTCACTCATTCCCGGGCTCTACGAAATGCATGCTCATATGAGCGACAACCGCGCGCTTCTAAATGTATTGGCGGGGGTCACATCAGTGCGTGATATGGGTAACGATATGGACGTGCTAGATGCGCTGATTGAGAAAATTGAAGGCGGTACTCTAATTGGCCCGCGCATCACAAAAAGTGGTTTTATTGAAGGTAAAAGCCCATTTTCCTCTGCCACTGGCGAGATGGCCGCCACCAAGCAAGAAGCCGTTGATTTGGTCAAAATGTATGGTGAGCGAGGTGACTATTTTCAAATAAAGATTTACAGCTCCATAAAAGGTGAATGGGTGCCAGCGATGGCAAGAGAAGCTGAAAAATACGGCATGCGTGTGGCCGGACATATTCCTGCGTTTTCGAATGTTGATGAAATGCTCGTTGCTGGATACGACGAAGTGACTCACATAAACCAAGTGATGTTGAGCTGGGTGCTGGAGCGCGAAGAGGACACTCGCACCTTATTTAGAATTACTGGTATGAAGCGCTTCGTCGACTTAGATTTAAACAGCGAAAAGGTGCAAAACACCATTAACACGATGGTGGAAAATAACATCGCGGTGGACCCAACCGTGGTCATTCACGAATTTGGCCTGACGGCTCGTAATGGTGAAACGCGAATCGGCATGCAAGATTATATTGAAAACATGCCTATTGGCGTGCAGCGCGGCGCAAAGCAGGCTTTACTCAACGTGGCTGATGAGCAAGAAGATGAGCAGTACAGACTGGCCTTTGCCAAAATTATTGAAGCGCTATCTATGATGCACGAACGCGGTATTTTTATTGTGCCTGGCACCGATCTTGGCGGCGCTTTTGAGCTGCATCGAGAGCTTGAGCTGTTCCAGCAACTGGGTATGAGCAATGCTGAAGTACTTAAACGCGCGTCATACGATATGGCGAATTACTTGGGTTACGGTGATAGCCTTGGCAGCATTGAAGAAGGTAAGCTCGCCGACTTCTTTTTAGTACCCGAAAATCCTTTAGAAGACCTAAGAGCGATAAAGCGTGTTGCCATGGTAGTTAAAGATGGCAAGGTGTATTACCCATCTGAAGTGTATCCTGAGTTTGGGATCCGGCCTTTTGTTACGCTTTAAATTGCCAATGTGAAAATATCATTTACATTGATTGGTATTTGTGCAATTTTAACTGTCTTGCCTGATCGTAATATCGACGGTGAATACTTTCGATAGTTAATCGATAGTAAATAACACAGGTTATCATCAACACCCGCTCGCATAGACATGACTATAAAAGGATAGAGTCAATGACTATTCAGCTTACGCAAACGCAAATCGAAGCGTTCGACCAAATTGCACAGCAACGTGTTTTAAATGACATGTGTGCTCACATAAAAACGTTTTTTCCGAGTCATTATGCCGACCTTGCGCCTGACAATCACCTTCGCTTCTGCAAAGACGTTGTTAAAAAAGCCGCCTCTTTTGGCTATGAAACCGAGCGCAATATCTTCATGTTTTTGAACATTATGATTATGTTGGGAGAGGACTTCGACACTAAACCTGAGTTTCAGTGGGCCCGCGACATACTTACGGACCCTATCCCAGAGCCTGAATACAATATTGAGGCCCTTGCTGATGCCGCACTTAAATGGACTCAGCAACGGGCGAAGGGGTAAATATAGTTTATGTGTAAAGCTGAAAAAGCAAGCAAATGCGCTAAAGAAAAGCCTGATGCCAAACCGTCGGCCACTCAAGCTTGCCCTGTTGTCAAAAAGATAAAAGTGTTGAAGGTAGAGGTAGTGGTAGACGCGCCCAGTGACAAACAAGTCATGATGAACAAACTCGACACCAAAGTGCTAGCCACTGCCACTATGACTTATCGAGACGACTCCACTGACACCGAAGACTTAGACAAACTGCCAAAGATTAGATTTACCTACACCGACCCGGGCAATAACAATACAAAACACAACAAATCTTACAAATACGATGGCACCAATAGGCTTGGTAAGCGCGACAATACCGCTGCCGTTTTTTGGGAAGCGCATCCTGAGTCAGCGGCAACCAGCAGTGATAGTTTCAACACCATGGCAAAAGCTGATGCAAAGCCTCAACCCGGTTCGGGCGAGACGAAAACGGCCGTCGCTAAAATTTGGTTTAAACCGTCGGGCGTTGGAGGCGATAATTTCACCATAGATGCGAGCGTATATAAACCTGACGGGACGACGAAAATATGCGACGCCAGCTCATCGGAAATCGAGGTTTGGCGGGAAATTAATTTCAACAACATTTATACGATGGACAGTGAAAGCTATATTGATGCTGCAACCAAAGATGCTGAGATCAATCCTGCCTTTAAGCCTAAAGCATACGTCGAATATACCCAAGGTACGGTGACTAAGCTGGCCAGCTCCTTAGATGTAAAATACATAGGTCTTTACAAAAGCGGCGGCGGCAGCTTGGTATGGCCTACCGACTTTTCTCCCGCAAAATTAGAAAGCACGCCCAATCAACTTGCCCCAACCGCAACGGAGTTGAGTGATTACAAAGGCACGAATAGCGCGAAAAAGGCAGCGGCGAAAACCAAAATTGAGGCAAAAGCCCAATTGTGGTTTAGCGCAATCATTACTGCCTACCGAAAGTCGCTTGATGCATGGTTTACGGATGCAGGCATTAGCACCGCCAGCAATACCTTATTAGCCGTTAAGTACTATCATCCGAAGCTATCAGGGCAGAGCGATGGGGCAACGACCTTTTGGCCTGCTGGCATTCAGATAAATGTTGCCAATCCGGGCTCAGGCTTAACCAACAACAAGCATCCCGATGATACAACTTGGCGAGAAGTGCAGGGCTTTAATCGCGGCAAAATAGTGGTGATTTTTAAAAACTATGGTACCGCAGCCCGGCTCAAAATTATCTGTCGGCATGAAATTGGCCATGCAACAAAAAGCGAATTTGAGCGAGACTTGTTTGGTACGGGCGATCATTCGTCAAGCAAACTTATGACGCCATACGGCAGTGCATCTACCTTTAGCGCAGCCGATATCAAAATACTGCGTGGAATAGCATGACAAGCCTGCAAAGGCATCATCTTCTAGCACTTTGTTTGCTGCATTTCAGCTTACCGGTGTTCGCTAGCAACATGGAAAACAATATGAATATTAGCATTCAAGTAGCAATGAGCAGCGCAGTTGATCCGGTTGACTGCGTTGACGAAATGAACGTTTATCGTTTTGGCACGCAGCTGAGGCTGGCGGCGAGTTTTACCAATGAAGGCAGCGAAGTGATTTCGATAGATAACCCGCAAACGTCACAGCAGTCTCTTTTGCTTTTGAAGCGTCTTGAGGAGCAAGAGGAGGAAACGGTTTTTGAGCTTAACCCTGCCTCAATCGATGTTACAGGTGAAATTACAGCCCCCGAATCCTTCAGCGTTGAAATGCAGACTCAGCAGTCAATAGACTTTGACATCAACATAAGTGAGCGCTTTGAACAGTCGACCTTTTTACCGGGTACATACGAGGTCGCGGTGCAATATCTCGACTATCAATCTAATACGCTTAAATATGTCGTTCGCTATAACGAAACCGCGAAGAAAAAGCTGCTAAACATAGCCATTGACGAGGGAGCGGATATTGAGATCCGCAGTTTAGCCGCTGATTTTTTGATGTCTCAGAGCGATACTAACGAGATTGAAATACTACTGCCCGAAAGAGATGAGTCGGCTGAGCAACGCGACGAGAGAGTAAAAAGAAATGAGCTCGCCGTAAAACAGTTGTTAGAGCCTTAATCGCAGGTCCAAATAAACCATTTAGCCAACATTGCTCTTTAGTAAATCTAGATTAGACTAAAGCTCAGCGAAGTTGTATCGAAAGGTATGAAATGTATATAAAAGTGAAAGCTTCTTCACATCTGATGGCGCTTTTTTTTGTCTTGGTTTCCCTAGCAGCGTTAAGCGCATGTTCGCCAACAAATTATTCCACAAGCTCTGACAATGATGCAGGTTTTGAAGCGCTTAGCGGTGAGCCGCAAGTGGCAAAGATTACCGAAACATCCATTCTCACTCTTCAGTCACATGTATCAGATGGCACGGGTGACATGTTTAATGGAAAAAGACGATTTGCAGGCTCTTTAGGTGCCCATGGGATTACCTACAATGGGTATCAATACATTGTTTACTATGAGGGTAAAAATCGAAATCTGCCAAAAAGTGAGCAATTTGCTGAGGTCGTCATCGCGCGCAGGGCAGTGGGCACACTAAGCTGGGAACGCAGTGTATTACAACATTATAAAATAAGGTCAGAGGATGCTCATAACCGCTCTACTATTGGTATATCGGCCGAAGACGGCACAATACACATCGCCTTTGATCATCACAATCAAGAGCGATTGAATTATGCACGCACATTACCCGGTGTTGCCAATCAACCAGAACAGCAAATATGGGATAACGGCGTTTTTACCTACACGCCTAACCTTGGATTAGACGATGATGTTGGTATTGTCACCTATCCATCACTTAAGTCGGTGCCGGGTGGCACTGTGGTTTTGTATTATCGCGATGGCCTGTCTTATGGCGGCGACAAGCGTCTTGCTTATTACGACAGTAAAAACAGCAAGTGGGATTGGGTAAGGGAGTTATCAACTCGCTATGGGAGTTATTTAGGTGTTGAGGACGAACGAGGTCCTTATCTGGCAGGCGGCATTCAAGTTGCGCAGGATAAAACACTCATGATGTCGTGGCTGTGGCGTGAAACCAGCTTAGGATGTGCACATAGACGCGAACGTGTGGATGAAAAGATGTGCAATCAAGGCGTATATTTTGCAAAGAGTACTGACTTCGGACAAACATGGCAAAGCGCAACAGGAACCAAGATTGCTGATTTAACACGCAACGAGCCCATCTCCATAGACACGATTGGAGGTCCCTTGATTCCAGTGCCGCATCAAGCAAGGCCTTCAAATGTGTTAAATCGCTCGGTTATTGATCCGGTAACAGGGCAGTTTCATCTATTTTTGTCACATCTTGAAAAGCCATATAACGACATCGAAAATCGGAAAGTTTATCACTATCAAATAGAGCCAGATGGCGCTTGGACAGGTAGTGAAACATCCTTCGCTGCACGCAGTGTTGAGCTCGCGCTTTTGGGCAACAATTTGTATGCGTTTTCAGGACGAAATAAAACTGAAATATTTGTTGCGACGCGAGAAGATGGCTTTAGCACTTGGCAACAGATCCCGTTTTCGCTTGATGCTGACGTGACCGACATTTTAGGAATTGAGGACATAGTTGGTGGCTACACTACATGGGATTTATCTCGCCTTGCAGAGGGAAAGGTAAGCGCATTATGGCACCAAGCAAGCCCTGATCTAAAGCTTGGCATAGCAACTCCTCTGACAGTTATTGATTTCACTTTAGAGTAGATGAGCTGTTATATAACGCATCTAATTGGGTGTATTACATGGTTACTTGCATTCGCGCTTTTTTATAAGCGGAAGAGATGATGGGCTTGTGCCTTTGCATAGCGCCAGTGGGTCGGCGCGTAAAGAATCTATTCAATCGTGTAGTCGCAAAATTAAAATTGATGGAAAACTCGTGCGAGCTGATGGGCCGAAAACGCTGAAATATAATTAACCCGAACTCTGGATAAGAGGCAGTGCAGGAATATAAACAACAAGACAAAGTTTGTGCATGCCACTGACGGTGTTTTGGTGTTTTCAGTTGATGAAAAAATCAAAACAAAAGGATTTTGGAAGTTTAAATCGCGATACCGAACCATCGTAAAACCAAAGGGAAAGTTAGCAGCAGAATTTGCGATTGAAGAGCTCAATTGACGCCGTAAGCTATGTTTTTGGCAAATATTTATCCATCGCAAGACGCAGGGTTTCTCGTTTAATCGGCTTGGTCAAATAATCGTTCATACCGCTTTGTTGGGCGTTGATATGATCTTCTCGCATAGCGTTAGCCGATAAACCAATGATAATAAGCTCTGTGTGCCCCATCTCCCTAATCTTGCGAGTCGCTTGCATACCGTCTAATACTGGCATTTGTATATCCATTAAGATCAAATCGTAGTGTGGGGAGTTTTGAACTTTTGTAACTGCTTGCTCACCGTCTTCTGCAATGTCAAAGCTTAAGCCGAATGAGTGCAGCATTTCACCTGCTACCATTTGATTGATGTTATTGTCTTCCACCAATAACACATGCCCACGATAGGTTTGTACATTTATACTAGCGGCCTGACTGGTAGTTCGATTAAGGTCATTTGAATGACTCGCGAAAAAAGTATCTGAGCCGTACAATTTGTTTGCAAACACGTAAAACTCGGTAGGCGTGAATGGATGTGAAATAATGGGACACTGCCATTGAGTAGCTAGGATCGTTTTTAGTTGTTCGGGCTGCGTATTGGTGATGCACCCGAACTGAATTTGCCTACTCTTAAGCACCCCAATACTGGGTTGCATTTTACGGCATTGTTTGCCATCGCTTATATCAATGAGAAGCAGTTTATTGTCAGATATTTGCTGCGTTAGCTCTTCAAACTCTTCGTGACTATAGTATTGAATCTCAGACGAGATACGCCGCAGATAATCATGCTCAAGCAGTCTGCTGCTTTCATCGGATACATAAGCAATAGATTTATCAAAGGCGTTGCTATCGTCCATCAGTGTTTGTGGTTCGGGTTCATGCTCGAGTTTGAAGGTGCATGTAAACTCACTGCCTTCAGTCAATGCTGAGCTTGCATACACCTCACCATCCATCAGTTCACACAGTTGTTTAACAATTGACAAACCTAAACCGGTGCCACCAAATTCGCGACTCGTAGAGCCATCGGCCTGACTGAATGGAGAGAATATGCGAGATAGCTGTTCTTCAGACATTCCAATTCCGGTATCAGCAACTGATACGTGTAAGTAAAAGTGTTCACTGCTCTTGCAAGCTTTAGATGCAAAGCTAAGGGATACGCCACCATGTTGAGTGAATTTAATGGCGTTATTGACAACATTAAGTACCACTTGAGAAATTCGCAGAGGATCGCCAATTGCATTTGTTGGCAAATCCGGCTCAACATGTAAACGTAAATTAAGTTTTTTTTCCGAAGCTTTCAACGAAGCGACGGCTAACAAGCTATCAAATAAGGAGGCAAAGGAAAAATAGCTATTTTCAATCTCGAGCTTACCCGCTTCAATCTTTGAAAAATCGAGTATATCGTTGATAACATTTAATAAAATCTGACTCGAATAGTGTATTTTGTTCAAGTTCTCCCTAACCGATGAACTGAGCTCTTGATCCAATGAAATATCCACAAGGCCAATGATTGCATTCATTGGCGTGCGTATTTCATGACTCATATTGGCCAAAAATATGCTTTTTGATGCATTGGCCTTTTCAGCCTGGTCTTTGGCTTCTTGGAATTGCTGATTGAGTATTGTTTGTTGTTCATTCAAAAGCTGTGATTCGCTTAGCAGCTCACGTGTTTGTGCATTTCGCGCGTTAAAGACTTTAGCCGCTTTTGCTAACTGTCCTATTTCGTCTTTGCGATGCGCCGCTGGTATTTCGGATATCTCAGCGTCGCGCGCGATTTTTTCGAATACTGAGGTTATGGATAAGATAGGATTAATTATACGATTAGCGATGAAAAGACCAATAAGCGCTGTCACGGCGATGGCAATTACAGAGTATAAATTTAGACTGGTTTGCGCCGCCACGATTGCGCCAGTGATGGTACTGTTTTGCACTTGCGAAAATTCTTGAGTCGTTTTTGATAAATCTTGAGCAAGATACAAAAACTCATTTGCAGACCCTGCCATCACAACATTGACGAGAAACAAGTAGCCCTGAGTGGTCAAAGTCAATTGGGTAAACTCCGAACTGATTTGAGTGATAGATGTATCGATTTGTTGTTTGCTTTTGGTTGGCAAGTTGCTCTGTTGAATTGCCTTTTGGGCAATGTCGATATTGTCTGAAAAGCTATTTTTCAAATCCACACTGGGCGCGAGCAAATATTGAAAGGCTTTGTTTTCTGCCATTGATAAGTGATATTTGAAAAGGTTGAGAGCCTGTGTTTCTTCCTCAAACATCAAGCTCTCTGATAGTGCAATAAGGGTGTTTAAGCCGTCAAGTACACCGTTTTCGAAATGATTGTCGCGAGCGTTTCTTCCTTCCACTACGCTATCAAAGTTTTCCTCGTAGTCGAGTAAGTGCCCTTTCATCGCTTCAATTGTGCTTAAATTTTCAATGGTCGTGAGTTGCTTAGGAAGGTTGGTTACCAAATCATCCAAACGAACGCGTATCTTGTCGACTAAAGTATCAAATCGATTAATAGATGATTGACTACCCGTATCTTTGAACACTAATACATGGCGCTGCAAATTAAGAACGTCTCGCTCAAGCTCCCTGACTAATTGTTCTTCTTGGGTTGCGTCTTGGTACGCGGAAAGAGAATCGATTAAGGATTGCTGATTAACTTTGGTAAATACAAGCTGGGCGGCGAGTAGAAATACAATAAACGCTAGGAACAGCCAGATCTGCGTTTTAAGTGACACTACACAATGCCTGAATAAAGTGACAAAGGACACCCTAAGGATGAAGTTAAGGTCATCATATAAAATGCACTAAGCACTGAGAAACTCGTACCATTTTTGCAGGCTGTACTCATAGGTTGGCATGACGGTATTCCAAACTGCCACATTTTCAAATCGTTTCTCGTAACTTCCACCCGTTCGTAACGTCCCTGCTGCTACTGACACTTTACCATCGGTACCTTTAAGCGCTGTTGCAGCCGCGTTACCCTCATACCAGTATGCGTATTCAGCCTGACTTAAATATTCTTTTGAGCGTTGAGGATTAGAGATATAGTAACCCTGACGGGCGATAAAGGCACCAGGCCACCCTGATAGCCACCAATTCATATATTCGTATGCTACGTCCTTCATTCTGCCAGTAGTTGCGCTTGAAAGGCACATTACACCATGCCAGCCACGATATCCTTCTTTAGGAGCGGCAAAGGTGACAGGCACATTTTGTCCATTGAGACTTGATACTGCCGGAGAGAACATACTCTCAATGACTACTCTGTCAGACTTCATAAACCTCACGGACTCGGGCACTGATGTCCAAAAACCACTAAAATGTCCGCGTTGCTTGTATTGAATAAGGACCTCAAATAGCTGATCCAATTCGCGTTTAGTCATAGCGCCCATATCAGAGAATGAAACAAGCTCTCTGGCTTGCGCTGCTAAGGCCAAATCAAACAGCCCGATCGTGGGCGCATTTACAATTGCCACTTTGCCTTGATAATTGGGGTCTAGTAGCCATCCCCAACTTTCAGTTTCGTATGGGATCCCTTTTTCAATGACATTGGTGTTATAGCCAAACGAATCTACATTATGCACATAAGGCAAAAAGCTCGCGTGCTCACTTGGCTTATCACTTAGCTCGCCATTGTCTTGAACATTCAGCAATTTGTAAGGGGCATCTCCCGCGCCAATTTTGGCATTAGGACTTACGCGCCCTGTTTTGCATAAGCTATTTATTTCATCCCAATACTTTATTTTTGACTTTTCAATTTTCTGAATGGCATTAGAGCGCCAAAGCACATTAATGCTATTTGACCACTGTTCGTAGAGATCAAAGCTCTGTGGGTTAGTAGACGCCTTTTGTAAAACCGCAGCACTCCCTTTTGCTTCAAACTCAAGATCAATACCAAGGTCGTGCATGGCTTTCTGTCGCAATTCTTCTTGCAGCGTTACATGTGTGCCCATTACACGAAGCTTTGGTTTTGCTTTGCCGATAGAAAAGGCGCTAACAGGCAGGGTGGCGGTGGCAAGTGCGGCGCCAGCCGCTTTGCTAATTGTCTTTATGGCATTTCGGCGGTCTATGGAGGGCATTGTTCACCTTCAGTTATTTACGCGAGAGACTAAACGTGCATATGTTGCAAAAACTGAACGCACATATAGTTTATTTCTAAACGCTGCTCCTTTGTTTATTTAACTTCCCTTGTTGTTTCTCATCTTTCTTTGATTTAAACACAAAGCAATACTGATGCCAATGTCGAATGACATTTGAGAGCAACGCCAATCGCCACCGTTTTGTGATAGGCTCGTCTCACTCAACCTAAGGTATTTGCGCGATGACATCCAATCCACTTTTATACGTTCTGCTAGGAGCTATGCTGATTGTCATGAGCTTTTGCTCATTCGGTCACGATCATGACTTAAGGTCTCCCGTCTTTGAAATGCGAACCTATACCACATATGACGGTAAATTAGATGCGCTTGACGCACGCTTTCGCGACCATACCACCGCACTGTTTGAAAAACACGGTATGAAAAATATTGGGTACTGGATCCCCACAGACCAAGCTAACACGCTAATTTACGTTCTCTCTCACAAGAGTAGAGAAGCAGCAGGGGAGTCTTGGAAAGCGTTTATTAATGATCCGCAGTGGAAAGCTGCCTACCAGGCGTCAATTGCAGATGGCAAGCTCGTATCAAATATTGATAGCGTATTTATGAATGCGACGGATTATTCAGACATCAGATAAGCGCATCCAACCATGGATGCACTTGCGATACTTTACTGGCATGCTCGCCTGCTATAGTGCAAGCAATTCTCATATTTTTCGTGAAGTTCAGTCACCCCACGCTTTTTTCAATACGAGTTTGCATCCAGTTTGTATTGTGAGGCGGGTGGCTGAAAGCCCTTCTAAAGGTTCATAAGGTTTTTCCGATACTTAATTAAGCTTTTATCGAAATATAAAAGCTAAACGAATCTGAACATATGAAGATTCGCTCAAAATTACGTTATTCAATGGAGAAACACATGTTATTAAAACGCGCCGTTGCGCTTCTTGCTTTGCTATGGCTAAGCTTTGCTTCATCAGCTCAAGTAAGCGTGATAGTCCACCCCTCTAATACAAGCGCAATAGACAGTAAGAATGTTCAACGCATATTTTTAGGAAAAGATAAAAAATTTGCGAATGGCTCAGAAATTGTTGCCCTTAATCTTACACCCGACAGTGACGCGCGCGCTTACTTTGATGAAAACATCGTAGGTCGTTCAACCAGTCAGGTATCTGCCTATTGGTCGAAGCTTGTTTTTACGGGTAAAGGTATTCCCCCTAAAGAGGTCGCTAGCGACCAAGAAGTAATCGATTTGGTTTCACAGAACCCTGCGATCATTGGTTATGTCAGCACTGCATCTGTTACTGATGCAGTGAAAGTTGTTGAGCTATAGGAGATTCAGATGAAACTAACACATATTCTAGGCACGGCGACCTTGGCATTATTAACCAGCGCCGCCGCAAATGCGGAAGTTCGGATTAACGGTTTTGCGAACTTAGTGGTTGATCGGTCCAATACTGACTACAGTGTGCAAGGCTCTGACGACAAAGTAAGCTTTAGTAACTTCAGCTTATTTGCGCTTCAAGTCAGTGGTGATATAAGCGATAAACTAACCGCAACTGGGCAAATTATTTCGCGCGGCAGCGAGAATTATTCAGCCGAATTTGAATGGGCATACTTAACCTATCAACACAGCGATAAGCTTTCGATTTCCGCTGGACGACTGCGTTTGCCTTTGTTTCTTTACAGTGAAACGCTTGATGTTGGATACTCGTACCATTGGATAAATGCGCCGCAAAGCGTATATGACATTGCGTTTAACAATATTGATGGCGTTAGAGCGGTATATTCAGACTACTATGGCGATTGGGAACTAAACGCACAGGCAGCCGCTGGCGTAATTACAAATACTGGCTTTGAAGGAACATCTCTGCGTGCGGACAACACTGCGTTGATTTCTCTACAGCTTGCAAATGACGTGTTTAAAGCTCGTATTGTGCACGGTAGAGCAACCGGCACACTGAACTCGCCAGAAGTTGACGCTTTGCTACCAGCGGTTGCACAGTTTGATCCGGTATTGGCCGATTTGCTAGCGTTTGATGAAGATACAGGCATATTCTATGGCGCTTCTCTTAGTTATGATAACTTTGAGTGGTTTGCCAATGCTGAATATACCTACAACGAAAATAAAGACACATTCATTCCTACAGATGAAGCCATGTATGTCAGTGCAGGTATTCGTTTAGGAAAGTGGACACCCTCTGCAACCTATGAAAAGAAAAACGGCGTGGGTGCGTTTAAATTTTTGGACCGGCTTAACGCCCTTCCTCCACCTGTACAGCAAGGAATTGCGCCAATCGTTATTGGCACTCAGATTTCACAAAGTGATAAATCTGAAACGTTTACACTTGGGATTCGATACGACTTTAGTGCAGGAATTGCGCTTAAAGGTGAAGTGTCGCGGTTTGATGATAAATACAATGAAGATCTAGACGGCACAATTGTAAGAGCTGCAGTACACTATATCTTCTAAGATGCCTGAGTTATATGAGTATTGGGTGAGAGCCCTTCGCGATTAGATGAGAGAGGAAGCACATTGCTTCCTCTTTTATTATTGCAAGCCGTGTTTTTCTAATCGATACAAAAACGCTTTGTAATTCACATTTAGTAACTTTGCTGCCTGCGTTCGATTGCCTCCTGCTCTTGAGAGTGCTTGTTCAAGCAAGCTAGCCTCAAGCTTCTCTAAATCAATACCATTTTCAGGTAAAATGTAGGATTCGGATTTGTTATTTGAATTAGATTGCACGGATAAATTGGCAAATAGCTCCTGCTCATCTCCTAACAAAGCATAGCGTTCCATTTGATTGCTCAACTGGCGTACATTGCCCGGCCATGAGTAAGTCTTCAAGCGTTTAAGTTGAGATGTGGATAAGCTTGTACCGCTCATGCCATAACGCTTTGCGAATTTAGAGTAGAAAAACTCAGCTAGTAAAGGAATATCCTCGGGGCGCTGGCGTAAAGGCGGAATCTGAATTGGCACAATGTTGAGACGATAGTATAAGTCTTCCCGAAAATCACCTGATTGCACCATTGCTGCTAAATCTCGATGGCTTGCTGCGATCACTCTCACATCTAGCTGCATTTCTTCATTACTGCCTAAGGGAGTAATGCTACCCTCTTGTAAAAAACGCAGTATTTTCGCCTGTAAGTTAAGGGGCAGTTCGCCAATTTCATCTAAGAATAAGGTGCCGCCATCGGCATAGCGACACTTGCCAATTTTCTCAGTATTTGCACCTGTGTAGGCGCCTTTTTTCGCGCCAAATAGCTCGGCCTCGGCAAGTTCGCTTGGAATTGCCCCGCAGTTGATAGCGACAAAGTTATGCTGTCTGCGCTCAGACAGATTATGGATGGCGCGGGCGGCTAACTCTTTGCCTGTGCCGCTTTCACCATTTATTAGGACGGTTGCACCAGTTGACGCGACTCGGCTAATGCGTTGTTGAACAAGCTGCATTTTTTCGCTGACACCAACAAAGTCAGTCAACTGTTGCTGTGATTCAAGCGCCGCGCTTAAGGCGCTGTTTTGTTGCCTTAATTTGCTTGCCTTTGCTGCCTTGTCAATGGCGAGCAAGAGCTCTTGGCGCTGAAAGGGTTTTGCTAAATAGTCGTCCGCGCCTGCTTGCATTGCTTCCACTGCATGCTCAATGGTGCCATGCGCAGTTGCCATTACAAAGCCCAGCTCTGGACGATTACGTCGAACATAGTTGAGCAAGTCTAAGCCAGATAGCTGCGGCAATTTCCAGTCGGAAAACACCACGTCAATGTTTGCGCCTTTTAAATACACAATGGCATCTTCGCAACTCGGGAGATCTTTAACAAAAAATCCGGCGTTGCTAAGGATGTCGGTTAATAGCTTGCGTTGTTGTTCATCGTCTTCAACCAGTAAAATGGACAAGTTCATTGTTTAAAGCTCGTCTTTATGAGGGGGCTTTAGCATTTCAGCACTGCTAATGGTAAGTGTTGCCGTGCAACCGCTATCCTTGTTGTTTTCCAATTGTAAATCGCCATTGTAATGAAGAACGGCAATGCGTTTGGCAATGTATAAGCCCATTCCTGCGCCTTCTGCTTTTGTTGTAAAATCGGGTTTAAACAACAAAGCGGCAGCGTCAGCCGATATTCCGCAGCCATTGTCTGTTACTTGAATTTTAATTGCGGCATTTGCTTGTTCAGCAATAATGTGAACCTGTGGTAGTGCAGCATTATGCTGGCAGGCTTCAAGTGCGTTGCTCAATAAAGTGCTAATAATTGCACTAAGCTCAGTTGCAGCACCGCGAACGTGTAAGTCTTGAGGGCAAGCAATGGTGACTTCAGCCTCACTGCCAATGCTATGCTGCATCATTGCATCTTTAATGAGCGATTCGATAGACAGCGTTTGGGTGCGGTCAATGCCGGAAGTGGTAAGCACAAGCAACGATTTGATGCTGCGATCCAATGCTTCAATTTTTTGTCGCACCTGTTTTGCCATCGTCGATTTACGTTCAGAACTGGTGGAATCTCGTGACATTTCTTCGATCGCTAAACCTATGGTATTCAAAGGATTGCGCAATGAATGTGCGATGCCTCTGCTAATTTCGCCCAGTTCTGCTAGTTGCTGCTGCTGAGAGTACTGTTGCTCTATATGCTGAAGCTGTTTTAAACGCGCGCTGGTTTCATTGAACATACTTAAGGTTCGCTCAACTTCTTTTACCCCACGTGTATTGAGTGTATGGTCAAAGTTGCCTTTGCTGAGCTGCAAAAAACCTTCTGACAAACGTTCCAGCGGTCCACTGATGTGTTTAGCCAGCGCATATGCGAATAGTAAACTTAAGAGGCCTAATCCTAGCGTAGTGTAACTGAGGTAAGCTAAGTATTTCGCAATGCTTGAATTGTCGTTTGTAAAAAACATATTTTCACGCTGAACCTCAAATGAGGGTGTTTTGAATACCAAAACGTTCTCTTGCTCTTGCACAATTGATAGTTGTTTAAGCTGTTCTTTTATTTGAATAATTTGGACATTCATTAATTCACTTTGGCTTAAGTTTTCATGCTCGGCAATTGCATCTTTGTTTGACAAATTCCGTGTCAAATATGGGAGCAATTTTTCAGCTACGTCTTCAGAAAGACTATCCACTTCCATTCTTATTTTTGCTTCGCTCAGCTCTTTTTCTGCTTTGGAGTAGCTTTCTTCAATTAAGTCTTGAATTTGCTGTTTCGTCACTTGAGAAAGCTCTTTGTTTACTTTTGCAAAACCGGCCGTCGTATTGTGATTAACTGTCATGTTTTGCAATGGGCCGGTAATGACGAAATCGAGGGCCTGATTAGAAAGTGAGATGCTGCGGCTTGTAATTTCCTCGTTAATCTTCGATTCGATAGCTTTAACAACACCATATTGAATCGCGGCTAAACCGAGCAGGAACATACCTGTAATGGCGAAAATATAGGTTGAGAGTGACACGTTTTTCATAATTCCTACTAATGCATTTAATGCCGTATGTTCTAAGTCGAATGCTACAAGAAGCAGGCCACCTTTAGTGAACTTTTATGAGATTGATTTTATTAACTAAATTTTGTTTCGGCTACTTCACTCAACGTCATCTTTCCTCATATGAGGACATCACTTCCCGATATACGGAACTATTTATCTTGTGTAGCCGGAAAATTTGCTAAATAAACCGTTAAGTATATGAATATTATAGCTATTAAAAAATTGGCATGTCGCTTGTACTTACCATTGTGAACAAGCCCTAAAACACAATGGAGAACATCTATGAAACAGCTTGCATTCACGCAAATAAAATCAACATTTATCGCCGCTATATTGCTTACATGTCTATTTGCATCAAGTCCCGTATTTGCTCAAACTTCATCCGAGCTAAGCGTCACGGAATCTGAAAACGCTAAAAACAAAATGGAGCTTATCCAGATTAAAGCGACCGATGAGGATAAGGTCAAGGTTAAAGTGATAACGGATATGGAAGATGCCAAAGAGTATGAAGTTCACAAACTCGACCTGGAAAATGAAGAGTATCTAAACAGCGTCTTTTACGACTTGCAGGAGGGAACTCGTAAGTCAGTGGTTGACAGTCTACAGGCAATGGCAAATCTTGAAGAAAATGGCGAAACGTTTGCTCATCGATTTAAGGATAAACGCAAAGTACTCATGATTAACACCGGTGAACTTGAAGATCTAGAGCGCATGATAAGCACTGCCGTTGACGAGGATGTTGTTGCTGCAGTTGCAAAAATGACTGAGAATTCAGGTAAGCTTTCTTCAATTATCGCCAGGAGTAAAGCAGAGGCAGTACTTGAACTGATAGACAGCTCTTCTTTTACTGCTGAGCAGCTTGAACAAATTCAAAACGCGTTACAGAACAAACAATAGCAAGTTCGACGCACTACGCTGCTAAAAATGAACAATTTCAAGATAATTGGGTCCCTCTTGTGTAGGGACCCTTGAGACAAAACTAAGCTCACCCTTATTCATCTTATATACACTAACATGATGAGAGCGCTGTCCTGCCACGATTAATAGCTCATGCTCACGGTCAATAGCAAAGCCTCGCGGCCATTCTTCCGTTTGCACACACTGCTTGGCCTGCAATAAGCTATCTTCTAAAACTGCGAAGCTACAGAGGCTGTTGGTTCTGCGTTCTGTGGCGAATAAGAATTTACCGTCTCCGCTTATATGGATGTCAGCTGCTGAGGGCAAATTATCGCGTAGGGCCGCGTGCGCCCAATCAATTGGAAGGGCTAGACTTTGCAATAGAGAAATTTCGCCAGATACCTCGTCCATCTTAAGCACGTGAACCCTAGCGTCCAGCTCACCGAGCACATAAAGGATATTTGTATTGTCTAAAACCCTTAAATGGCGTGGCCCCGTATTGTCAGGAAAGGTGAATAGAGAAGGTTTAACTTTGGTAAAGCTCCCGTCTACCATTGCGATTGCTGACAGTTGATTATTGCCTAGAGTTGGAATCAAAGCGAGTCGGCCTTTATCCACGAACACCACGGCATGAGCATTAATAAGACCCTTATGTGTATCCACTGGTTCGGCATTCCCGTTGTCGTTTATTCGCCACGATCGCGCTAAGTTTTGTGGGTATGACGCGCCAATGAGCGCAGACTCTGATGGGTTAAAGGCGATATACGCATAGCTATGCTCAAGTGCTTGGGTATTGATGAGTGTTAATGCGCCAGAATCAGACGATATTTTAAACCGTGCGAGTAATTTTTCGCCACCCCTCGTTGCAATATAAAGTTGTTCACGCGTATGGCTAATTGCCATTGGCGTTGAAAACCCAGCATCGCTTAGAGAACCAATCGCCTTGTGTTCAATTAAGTTCAAACTCAAGTTCTCAGTATCGAGTTTGTAGACCGATACAGATGCACTGCCGGCATTTCCCACATAGACATAGCTTGCAGACTTTGCTGAAAAGCTTACGCTGGCAAAAAGCATTACCAGCATGCAAAGTGCGCATGTTCGGGTATTCAGAGCAATCCAGTCTATGCAGCTCATGTGCAGTTCCTTGTCTAAATCTTAGAGAGTTTGCGACACAGCACGTAAAAAACGGGGGTAAACAAAAGACCAAATAAGGTTACTCCTAACATCCCGCTAAACACTGCTACGCCAATGGCTTGGCGCATCTCGGCGCCGGCACCTTGGGCGATTACCAATGGAATGACGCCGAGAATAAATGCAAACGAAGTCATTAATATCGGACGTAAGCGCAGCCTTGCAGCTTCCACAGCTGCATCAATCGTTGCCTTTCCCGATGACTCTAGTTCTCGTGCAAATTCCACAATCAAAATGGCGTTTTTGCTAGCCAGCCCCACTAATACGATAAATCCGATTTGCGTGAGAATGTTGTTTTCCATGCCGCTTATCCAAATACCCGTGATAGATGAGAACAGACACATCGGTACAATCAGAATAACCGCAAGCGGTAATGTCCAGCTTTCATAAAGTGCGGCTAACAGCAAGAATACGAAAAGCACCGCCATGGCAAATGCGAATGCGGCAGTATTACCTGTATTTCGTTCCTGATAGGCAATTTCCGTCCATTCATAGTCAAAGCCATCGGGTAGATTGTCAGCGGCTAAACGCTCCATTGCATCAAGTGCCTGCCCTGTACTGAAACCCGGCGCTCGTTCGCCAATTAAGCCAGCAGAGGGGAACAAGTTATACCTGGGCACTCTAGAGGATGCAGCCGTATCACTAATTGTCGCCACTGAGCCTATTGGCACCATATGACCGTCATCACTTCTCACGCGCAGTCTTAGGGCGTCATCAGGGGTTAGTCTAAATTGTGCGTCTGCTTGCGCAGTTACCCGAAATGTTCTACCTAAATAATTAAAATCGTTCACGAAGGTTGAACCAATGAAAACTTCAAGCGCTTCAAAAATGCGTGTCACGGGCACATTTAGCTTTTCGGCTCGCTCGCGGTCAATGTCGAGAAAAATTTGCGGCGTACCGTTTTCGTAAAATGTAAAGGCAGAGGCAATGGCTGGGTCTTGCATGGCGGCCATTGCTAAGCCCCATGTTGCTTGCTCAAGTGCGGCTAAGCCTCGGCCTCCTTTGTCCTGTATCATCATTTTGAACCCGCCGGCATTGCCGATGCCGTCTACGGGTGGTGGCGGTATTACCACGATGAATGCTTCTTTTATCTGCGAAACCTGGGCATTAATGCTATCGAGGATCCCTTGATAGCTTAGCCCCTTCGCATTTCTTACCTCAAAATCTTCTAATACGGGGAATATGGCAGCGGCATTGGTTGCGTTGGTAAACGTAGCTCCTGCAAAGCCGGTGAAGGCCACTGCGCTGCTGATTCCGTCAGTGTTGAGTAAGATATCGGTGACTTGATTGGTGATCACATCAGTTTCAGAAAGCGCGTAGCCATTGGGTAGCTGTATTGCCACGATAAAATAACCTTTGTCTTGTGGCGGAATAAAGCCAGATGGCACTGAGGTAAATAAGTAGGCCGTTGCCGCCATAAGGCCAACGTATATTATCAAAGCAAGGGCACTGAATTTGATCAATGCGGCAACCGTGCTTGCGTATTTCTCTGATAGCCAATCCAGGCCTTTGTTGAACACGCCAAAAAAGCCATTGATAGGTTTAGCATACCAAGCACCCTCGCGCTTATCGCTGTGTGGACGCATCATGATTTTGGCAAGCGCGGGGCTTAAGGTGAGCGATACGGCTACTGAAATTATGGTTGCGACTGCAATGGTGACACCAAACTGCCGATAAAACTGCCCTGAAATACCTTCCATAAACGCGGTGGGCAAAAACACAGCAAACAATACCAGACCCATACCGATAAGAGCGCCCCCCACTTCTTCCATAGTTTTACGAGCAGCGTCGCGGGTATTCATGCCGCTTTGCATGTTTCGCTCCATGTTCTCGACCACCACTATGGCATCATCGACTACGATACCGATAGCCAGCACCAAGCCAAATAGCGTAAGCGTATTTAAGGTAAATCCAAGCGCTGCCATTACCGCAAAGGTGCCGATGAGCGAGATGGGGATTGCAATGATTGGGATAATAGCTGCCCGCCAGCTTTGTAAAAATACGATAATCACGAGTACGACTAAGAAAACGGCTTCGTAAAAGGTGATTTCTACTGCTTCTATAGAGGCTTCGATAAAGTTGGTTGGATTGTAGGCAATGTCGTAATCTAAACCAGGTGGGAAGTCTTCTTTAAGTGTTTCCATAAGCGCGATAATACTGTCGGAGGTTTCCACAGCATTCGAGCCAGGTCGTTGAAAAATGGGCAAAGCAACCGAGGGAAACTCGCCTAAGTACCCTTTTGTTGCATAGCTTTGGACGCCAAGCTCCACGCGTCCTACATCGCCTAGGCGAACCACTTTTCCATCAACCGATTTGATAATAATGTTTTCAAACTCTTCAGGATTTTGTAGCCGCCCCTGGGTTTGAATGTTGTATTCAATGACGTTTTGGTCCACTTGAGGAGCTTGATTTAACACACCGGAGGCTACTTGCACATTTTGTGCGCGAATCGATGCAATAACGTCACCTGCCGTAAGCTCGTAGTTATTCACTAAGTCAGGATCTAACCAAATTCTCATGGAGTAGGGCGCCGCGCCGAACATTAACGTATCGCCAACGCCGTCAACACGACGAAGCTGATCGCGCAGCTTTAATACAACATAGTTGCCGATATAATCCTGATCGTAGGTGCCGTCAGGTGAAAACAAGTTGACCACCATGAGCATGTTAGGTGAGTTTTTACGGGTAGTGACGCCTAAACGTCGAACTTCTTCGGGCAGTAAAGGCTCAGCCAAAGAGACGCGGTTTTGCACCAGAACATTGGCCATGTCTAAATCAGTGCCAAGCTCAAAGGTGATGGTTAGTGACATGACGCCGTCTGATGTCGATTGAGACATCATGTAAAGCATACCTTCTATCCCGTTAACCTCTTGTTCGATAGGTGTTGCTACGGTTTGTGCCACTGTCTGGGCATTGGCTCCGGGGTAGGTAGCGGTTACGACGATTGTAGGCGGTGCAATTTCAGGATATTGCGTAATGGGTAAGCCGAAATAAGAGACTATCCCGACAATAGTCACCAAAATCGACAGCACACCTGCCAATATTGGGCGATCAATAAACTTTTTTGAAAAATTCATCTTAATTCCCCGCCGTCTCAGCAGGTGTTTCGTCTAGCGCAACGGGCATTTTGAGTGTTGCCGGATCTGGCATAACATTGCTTTCGACCCATTCTAGTTCAACCTTATTAGGGCTTACGGGTTGGTTGGGTGCGCGAATTCTCTGCACGCCAGCAACGACTACCTGCTCGTCGCCACTTAATCCCGATTCAATCACCACAAACTTATTGTCTAGCAATTTGCCGACTTGCACATAGGTGCGCTGGGCTTGGTTGTCTGCATTTACGGTATAGACGAACTTGCGATCTTGGTCAGTATTAATTGTGCGCTCGGGCAAGAGAATAAACGGTCTGTTTCCTGAGCCAGAAATACGCGCGCGACCGAAAAAACCAGGAGTGATTATCATATCGCTGTTATCGATGATTGCCCGCGCTCTCAAAGTGCCGGTATCGACATCAACCACATTGTCCACAAAATCGATAAAACCTGCATGTAGAAAGCTTTCTTCGTCTTGCAATTTCACATAGGTAAGGATTCGATTAGTTCGCGCACCTTCTCGTTCACCGGTTTGGTCAAGCCTGATATATCGCAGTATCTCTATTTGTGATGCCTCCATTGCAAAGTGAATGGGATTTAGTGAAACAATAGTAGACAATACATCCTGATTGGCTTGCACCAAATTACCAATGTCAATAAAACTGTCGCTCACTCTGCCAGAGAAGGGTGCTTTAATATTTGTAAATTCGAGATTCAGCTTGGCATTTTCAAGCGCAGCCTCGGCGACTACTAGCTCTTGCTGGCGACGCTCAAAGTCTTCGCGAGATATAGCGCGAGTGTTGAGCAAGTTATCTGCTCGATTGAACTCGTTCGTGGCGAGTTTAAATTGCGCATCTGTGCGCTTGACCTCAAACTCAAAAGGACGTGGATCAATAACGAAGAGCGTTTGTCCTTTCTCAACGATATCTCCGTCTTTAAAGTTCTTTTCTACCAGAAATCCACTGACGCGAGAGCGCAAGATGACGCTGTTGACCGGTTCAAAACGACCGGTAAATTCATCCCAAATGGTAATGCTTTTGGTAAGCGGCTGCACCACATCTACCTCTGGCGGTGCCATTTGTTGTTGTTCTGGTTGGGGAGCCTGTTGTGAACATGCAATCAGGCTTAATGCAATGGCCAGAGTAGATAAATGAATCAAAATGCGCATAAGTTCTTCCTGTGAAAATTGTGAATGTGGGTTGGCGTGAGGCAACCTATCAGGCATATAGCCAATGCATAAAGGCAGTGACAACTTAGAGTGATATTGGAGCATGCTTTAAACAGCGCTTATATCAGTTTGTTGCTAATACTATTTATACCGTGTTGTTCAAAAGTACATAGAATATAAGTTGTCAGGCAGATGAAAGGGCGCCAAGCTGTTGTATATTAAGTATAGGCTAGTTTTGAGAATCTGCTGATTCTTCCAGATAATTGCTATGTTTGTTTATTCAATTTCGGCTCAAGACTGTGCACCAAGCGTTGATGAGTATGCTTGGTAATCGGATACTGCTTTAAAAACCAAGTAGACAATGCAACGAAGATGGCGGGAATAAGCGTAAAATAAACGGTCATGCTGTAAAGCGTTTTTGATGTTTGCAGTGCGTTTGCCGTGAATTCTGACCAGGCCAACAATAAACCAATTAAACCCGCAGCAAGGCTGTACGTTAGCTTAATAAAAAAGCTTGCCATGCCATACGTAAATCCTTCGAGTCGTTTTGAGCTTTCACTTTGCCCAAACTCGATGGTGTCTGGCAGCATTGACCAAAAAGCAAATGAAATAGCGGAGGCTCCAAGTCCACAAATACTAATCAATATCAGTGTAATCCCTGCTGCTGTGCTACCGGTGTACCAATCAAATACGCTCACAATGCAAAGGGTCAGCGCTGACATCGCAAATAAACATGCGCCGATAAACCAGTTAATGTGTTTTTCATAGCGTTTACTCAAATGTATCCAAACCGGAATACCCACAAGGCTTATGCCAAGATACCAACTCAAAGCGGGTGTGATGATTGACTCCATCTCGATCACGTATTTGCAAAAATAGATGATCATTTGCACGAAAACATAAGTCCCTACAAACGCACTGAGCATGGCCGCCGAGAGATACAATAAGGCTGAATTGCGTTTCACCACATTGATAGCTTGCCTTAATGATAGTTCATGACTCAACACCTCAGCATTGTTTTCATGCGTGAAGCGGTAGGTTAACAAAAGCATGCTCAAGGCGACTACTGACAACACACAGTTTGTATAAATAAATCCTAATTGCTCGTTTTCATGCCCTAAGAATTCCACCGTTTGTAGGGTGAAAAGCGCCACTAACAGCGCACCACATGCCGAGCCAAACAGACTAAAACCAACTAGCGAAGAGCGCTTATCGCTGTTTTTCGTAATGGAGGCAACAAGTGAGTAAAACGATATGGAAACAAGGGTAAAAACAGCTCTAAATAGAAGATGAAAGATCACTACATAATAAAATAGGTTCAGCTCACCTAAGCTTTGTGGATAGGCGTATAAACCAATGTTTGCAAGCGCAAGTGGCAATGCGGCAATTAGCAGATAGCGTCTATATTCCCCGCTCCTTGCTTTGAGTTTTTGTAAACGATAGCCAACAATAGGATCGGTGAGAATGTCAAAAACGATACCAACAAAAAATACCACACCTGCGGATACGGCCGACAAGCCAATGACATCGGTATAGTAATACAATAAAAAGAGTTGGACGCCATAAACGACGATTGCAAGCGCGAAGTCACCTGCGCCATAGGCTAGTTTCGTTTTTGACTCGACGAATGCCAAGTGCCTTTTCCATCATAAGAGCGAATCGGTGATATAAGCTTACGATACTTTAATTGTTGCAACCAGCTTCGCTATGTAAAGGATTTAGGCTTGCTGTGTCCTTTTCTATACTTATTTGGCGTGATGCCAAGATCGCGTTTAAATAAATCGCTTAAGTGTGACTGTGACAAAAAGCCGGTAGAAAACGCAATTTCTGATATTCCCTCATTCGTTTTTTCCAACATATGACGGGCTGCTTGTAGACGTCGCTCTATCACCATTTGATACGGAGACTGGCCAGTAGTATTTTTAAAAGCGCGGGCAAAGTGCCATGAGCTCAATGACGCTAAATTCGCCAAGTCTTCAAGTTTGATTTTATACTGATAGTTTTGGTCAATATAGTCTACGACTCTGCGCACTATAAAGATGGGAAGTGCCTCATGATTCAAAGCCCTTGATGGACGCTTGCTGGTGCACTGAGATAATGCTTTTTGTTGAATATCAGACATTAAGAGTTCGATGTCTAAGGGATCGCTGTCTTCCTCTAAAAGCAGCCGATTGCGCAAATATCGGGCGAGATTTCCAATCGCTTTATTACTATTGATTTGTATGTAGCGGCTAAGTTCACCCACCGTGGCCTTAGTATTTCCCAAGCACTCGTTGATAGCGGCTTCGGGTAGCTCAAACATGATCATCTCGCCACCCGGGCCAAACTTTTCTTTGATTTGCGTACCTGAGGGAATAAAGATAATACTGTCTTTGGGAGTGAAATTACGGCGATAAACATCCGAGTTGATGGCGACTTCTGTTTCATCGCAGCAAAGATTGACGAGTATAGTGGGACGTTCAATCTCGGCAATAACCTCTTTTTCTTCAAAACCGTCATAAACGAACTCGCCGTTGGACGTCTCGATATGCACTTGAAAGTTATCACAGTCGTTATCAACCGACATATTATCCTCTTCGATTTCACTCGATAATTACTTTTCTAAGTTACTCATACCGTAATTTGACAGTTTTTTATACAAGATTATTGCGTTTGATGTTTATTTTGCTGCAATAGATGCGGTTAAAATAGCAAGAATTCAGTGGAAAGGAGCGAATTGCTCTCTACACTGTTGAACATGAGTGCACCTTTATTACAGAATCATTTACGATGCAAAAGAGCAAACTGTTAGCGGTACTTTTATTGACTTTAGTCAACACGCTATCGTTTAGCATCCTGATCCCTGTTTTACCATTTCTCTTGCGCAACTGGCAAATGCAAGACTGGTTATTTGGACTCCTGCTTGGCGTATTTAGTCTGTGTCAGTTTTGGGCCGCGCCTATTTTCGGTGGTTTATCTGATCAACACGGACGAAGAAAAATTCTATTGTTGACGCAAGGCGGAACCTTGTTGTCATGGCTGCTGTTTTTGGCATTGTCACTGCTGGATTCTATGTCCAACATGCCAGTGTTAATTCTGTTGATATTTCTGTTTGTTGTGAGAATGGTTGATGGCATTACCGGAGGAAACAGTTCAGTCACTAATGCTTACTTATCTGACATAACAACTAAGGAACAAAAGGCAAAGTACTTTGGGTATCTAAGCGCAACCATGGGTCTTGGCATGATTATAGGGCCTGCCATCGGG
Organism: Ningiella algicola; assembly: GCF_028401415.2. Taxonomy (NCBI): domain Bacteria; kingdom Pseudomonadati; phylum Pseudomonadota; class Gammaproteobacteria; order Alteromonadales; family Alteromonadaceae; genus Ningiella; species Ningiella algicola. The sequence continues at coordinate 3,424,307 of NZ_CP171821.2, forward strand.
GCATACACAATGGCTTCTGCGTTTGGCTACATTGCTACTGCAATATTCGGTGCTCTCCTAAGCTTGGTCACAGTTTGTTGCATTTATTTTGTTTTGCCTGAGTCCCTCGCCGTAAAAGCGGCAACTGCACAACGCGATTGGTTGCAGCCATTTAAACTGCGAACTTCTTTTGCAGCCCTAGAAGGTCAGAATGTTGTGAGAAACGTCTTAATTGTTCGTATATTTTTGGCCGCCACTATGGCCGCTTATACCGCGATTATGGTCTTTTATCTCATTGATCAATTTGAGCTTAGTGAAGTTGAAATCGGTAATTTCCTGTTTTTTGTTGGCGGCTTCGCGATATTCAATCAAGTAGTGCTCATTAAGCCGATCGTCGGTTTTTTTGGAGAAGCGCGAGCTTTAACACTGGGTTTAGCTTTATTGTGTTTTAGCCTGTTGAATTTCCCCATCATCGATAACTACTGGCTACTACTTATTGTCTACTATTTTGCAAATTTAGGTTTCAGCATTTGTTTGCCAACCATAAAGTCAGTGCTAACAACGCAAACTGATGCCTCTTCTCAAGGCAAAATTCTGGGTTTAGAAGAAAGCTTAGCAGCCTTAATGATGGCATTAATGCCACTCATTTCTACCGCCATATATGTGTTAATGGGTGTAAATAGCTTTTTTATATGGGCACTATTGGCGGCATTAGCTTGTGTGTTTTTGGTTTTTTCATGTCCTAGTATTTTGTCGCGGCAAGCCCATCTACCAAAATCAAAGATGGAACAATGAAAGCATCTGTTTTATTAGCAGCTGTAGCGCTATACTTTTATTATCTTATGCCTAAAACGCCAATCTAATTAGGCTCAACTCGGGATAAGCGATCGTGCAAGCGCTACTTGGCGCTGTCGCTTATCCCGAGTTGAGGTTAATTACTTTGCTAAATCTACCACTGCGAATAAATGAATCCTGACAGAAGCAAACGCTATTTTGATACGCTGGAGCGATCAAGAATGATGGCTTATGTCGTCATAAGTGCTTTCGTGCATGTCGTTTTTCTTGGATATTGCTTGGCTCTGAGTATCCCTTTGCTTATTGGCTTTAACGCTTTTGCACTTGCACTTTGGCTTTACAGCATCGTGCTGGTACGAAAAAACGAATTTCGACGTGTCATTGTGATCACAACGGTTATGTTTTTATGTCAGATCACCTTCATGACAATTGTGTTTGGCACTGAGCATGGCATTCATATGGGGATTTGGCCGCTAGCATGTTTGTTTGCCATCAATCCACGAGTCCCCGTTATAAGCTGTATTGTTTTTTCACTGGTATGTGTGCTGACTTTCTTGTCACTTCACTTGTACGCGCCCCTGGATACTGAATATCACTTTATTTCGGGCACCCGAGAAATCTTACTGTTGGTATTTGGTGGCTTGTTGGTATCGGGTGTGATGTCGATGAAGCGTAGCTTTCATCGACGTCGTAATCAGCTTATTCATATTGCTAATCACGATGCTTTAACAGGTTTAAAGAATCGCAGATTTTTTACCACTTTCATAGAATACCAGCGCCAAATCTCTATTCGTGAAAAAAGGAGTTTTTGCATTGCGATGGGAGATATTGATCACTTTAAATTGATTAATGACAAACATGGCCATCAAACCGGAGACAGGGTGCTACAGGCTGTCGCAAAGTGTTTTGAGCGGATATTGGCACAAAGCGACGTAATATGCCGTTGGGGCGGAGAAGAATTTATTATTTATTTGCCCGAGCGTGATGTAAAAGCCGCCATGCCAGTGGTTGAAGCAATAAGAGAAGTTATATCGCAAGAAGAAATTGATGGAATCAAAGTCACGATGAGTTTTGGTTTAATCCAGACAAAAGGCTCCCAGTCATTTGATGAAGCACTTCAACAAGCCGATGAGCTTTTGTACACAGCGAAAGCAACAGGCCGCAATAAGGTTGAATATCATGCGAGCTGACTCAATGTTTTCACGTTTAAACCTGAGCTTTGAACCACCATCCAATATTGAGCAAGGGGATTATCCCGATTTTTACGGTATTACCGTATCTGCTGTTTCAGGCTTTGTTGTCAATGCGATCTTGCTGTTAGGTTTTTTATCTGCACAACACTACATGTTGGCTGCTCTGAGCATTTCAGGGGCAATCGCGTGGGTGGTAGTATTAGTGCTAGCGCAAAAGGGACAATTTACCCTCGCCATTTGTGTCGGTATGTTAGAAATGATGTTGCATACGGGCTTTATTGTTACGCAAATCGGTACCGCTTACGGTGGGCAGCTTATTCTATGGGCTGCAATTGCATACGCAGCGTTTACGGCCAGCGATAAAAAACACTATACTCGAATACTCTCATATCTTTGCTTAGTCGAAATGGTCTTGCTTTACACGCTTGTCCCTGAGCGTACCGCTTTCACCGCATTTGAACAGTACATTGGCGCAATCTTTATTGTCTTGACACTTTGCTCATCTACACCGTTGATGACTGTTTTGCTATTTATTAAATCTGAGCAAATTAGAGATAGTAAGCGTTTACGTTTCGAAGCGAATCACGATTCGCTAACTAGACTGTTTAATCGCGGCTTTTTCGACACTTTGCTTGATTACGACCGCAATACGCTTGCCTCAGGCGGCGGCCCGTTTTGCATTTGTCTTGCCGATATTGACCACTTTAAACGAGTAAATGATGAGCATGGCCACGATGTTGGAGATGAAGTTCTTGTGGATATAGCGACGCTTATTAGTCAGCATTTACGCAAAAGCGACGCAGTATGTCGATGGGGCGGTGAAGAGTTTGCAATAATATTGCGGCGATGCAATATGGATGATGCGCCTTTGGTAATTGAGAAAATACGAAACGCTATTAACAGCGCGCCCATTTCGAGCGAAAACTTATCCATTACAATGAGCTTTGGGCTTGTTCAAGCCTCACAGAATGAAAGTACCGACAGTCTGATCAAGCGTTCTGATGCGCTGCTATACCAAGCCAAATCACAAGGACGAGACCAGCTTGTGTATTAACAAGCGTAAACATAAAACGGGAATATTATCGTGTGACTGAGCCAGAGCCGATCATATTTAAGTAAGCATCACACTTTAAATTCGTTATCTCTGCTCGGGCGCCTTGTAAGATTGCTCTGTCTTGATGAACAGCCAAATAAACCGCGTCAAAAATGACATACACGCCATCCTCTTTGGCTTTGCACAAGCTCTTGAAAATCCCGTTACTCTCTAATTCTGAATCTGTATCAATTACCACCTCAACCGAGCATGAAAGTTGCTTTGCAGGTCCAATGTTCAAAGCCTCAATTTGCGCGACCACATAGTACTCTTGAGAGTATTCATGAGTGTGTAGAGAATCGGCGCTATTGCGTTGACGCATGGGAAGCATCACCTCTTTTACCAAAGCGGCACACCGAACTACGCTATCGCTAAAGATATCGTTAAGTTGTGTGGATGAGCGCGTTGTAATTTTTGACATATGTTTCTATAGCAGTAGGACTTGCTAGTACTATCGGCAAAGACGGGAATCTTGTGAGTGGAATTTCCAAATTGCAGGCAGTTAGGTGAACTAGACGTAGAATTGACAAATTAGAAAAGGAGAGATTTTTTGCGGGACTAGTTTGAGATTTTTGGCAAGCCATTGCTCGTTAGTTTAAAGCTAGCTAATCCAAATTCATTGATTGAATCGAGCGCGGTCTTACTTAAATCTTTATTTCTGAGAAAGATAAGCTTTCTGAAGTACAGGTTATTGTTAGCGAGAATGCCCGCATAATATTGCTCGAATAATCGATAATAACTGCCGTTGCTTTTCGCTAGCGCCGCGCCAAACTGAAGTCTTTCTTGTAAGTCAATGTTGTCTTTCGACGTGTATAAAAATGCGGCATTTGGGTAAATAAATACGATTTTATCGTCTTTTACGATAGCCTCAGTGCTCAGGTTTGCAATCTCAGCATCAATTTCTTGCATACTGCGGGAAAAACAGTTGAAGGTTTTTGCCTCTAACATGTCAAACAGTTCCAAGTAACTCTCACTGTCTACTGTTGTATAATCGTTTTGTTCATAAATAGCTTTATCTGGCCAGTCGCTTCCAAGCCCAATGGTGAGTTCCCCGGCGACAGCGGCATTAACAATATCGAAGTAGTTTTCATCCGTTGTTTGCAGTGTCGACGCGCGGCGCAAGTCGCGATGTATCAAACACACCCGAAATCCAGCTAGGCCTCTATCTATAGGGCTATAGATAGGCGCGTATTTTTGCTCGCGCTCCAAATTAATTGAGCCAACAACAACATCAATTTCCCCCCTGTCTAGCGCTGCAAATGCTTCATATTGCTCCATAGGGGCAGAAGGAACTAATTCGTACGCACCAAATCGATGTTCTGATGCATTTAAGTAGTTAGTGAGACTTGCGTGCAGAAATTCCGTATTGAAATTACGCTCCCAAAATACAATGCGTTGCACGGGTGCAGTGTTGCCTTGCGGGTCTGAGTTAGCTTCGGCGGAAAAGACGAACATGAAATTCAAGACAAGGCAGCATCTGCACACGAGCATGGCATATAGCTTTGGTAATATACGAAAGTTTTTTACTGGCATAACAACTTCAAGAACTAGCAATGGCTCTATACTATGAGTGGTGAGCTTTGGGCGCAACCTAATTTAACCTCAACTCGGGATAAGCGATAGTGCAAATGCATGTTTTTAGCGCTACTTGGCGCTGTCGCCTATCCCGAGTTGAGGTTAATTTACATCGAGGAAATAAATATAATGATAGATAAGTTGAAGGCGTTTTTCTCTTTAGAGATTGAAATAAAGGATGAGAAAGACACGCAAAACAAGTTGCAGCATGCATGCGCGGCATTGCTTTTTGAAGTCATTAAAGCTGACTTTGAACAAACCGCTGAAGAAACGGAAAAGGTGAAACATTTGCTAAGAGAGTCCTTTGATTTAAGCGACGCTCAGCTAAACGAATTAATGATTGCGTCAGAACAAAATAGCGCAGAAACCACCTCTGTATATCCATTTACAACGCTGATTAAAGAAGAGTATGAATACGAGCAACGTGTGGCGCTAATCACCCTGATGTGGAAAGTTGCCTATGCTGATGGCTCACTCGACCACCACGAAGATGACGTCATTAGAAGAGTTGCGGATTTACTATATGTTAGACACAGTGACTTTATTCAGGCTAAACTTGCTGTATCCGGTGATCATTAAACGGCGCGCCATTTTCAGTGTCCTAACACCAAAATCTAAGGAAGGAATATGCAAGAAAGCGTTATTTGTGAAGCTCAGTTTGACCCTAAGGTAAAGCGATATTGGCTAGTGCTATGGTGCCTAATTGCAATGGCAAGCGTTTTTTTCATTCCGTTTTTGCCCATTATCGCTTTATTAGTCTTATTGTTGAGTCAGCGGATTCTTGATGCCATGTCGGCGCAATTAATGACGCGAAAGCTGATTGTGAAACGTGGCATTATGTTTAAGGTCGAAAAATCGGTTCCGCTCGATAAGATAACCGATGTTGGAATGATTCAAGGACCATTAATGCGGATGTTTGGTGTTTATCGACTGACATTTGAAACAGCCGGGCAATCTGCACCTGGGGCCTTAGTTTCGATGATTGGTATTGTTGACGCAGCAGACTTTAGAGAAAAAATACTGGCGCAAAAAGAACGCCTTGCACAGGAATCATCAGTGCTAACATCAGTTGCAGCGAGCGCGAATCCTTCTCAAAATTCGCAAATGAAAGAGGCTGGACTAAACGAGCTTAACCAAAGTGTCAGGCGTATTGAAAAGCTGCTTTTACAGCTTGTTGAGAAAAAACACTGAGCGGGGCAATGTAGCGCAGGTGTAATCGAAAACAATGTGCACTAAACTGCACTCAGACTAATTCGGATAAGATATGAAAGTAAATCACAGTAATAAGCTATTTTCAGAGTTGAGCGGAAACGGCTCTGCTATTCGCCTTTTTAGTGCGATTGCGCTGTATCTCTTGGTTGTTCTCTCAAGTACTGCGGGGGATCAAAGCATTCGCTTGTCTGAACCGATTGCAGTTGATGCGACGAGTGAAACATTTGGTGCGCCTTTTGATCAAACGCTACCAACGCTAACCGTTGATACCTTATTTATGTCCCCTGAGAAGCACCTGGATGCTGCATTTAGTGCGAATTTGCCAATCACCAAGGTATGCCAAAAAAAGGGCTGCTTCTTTATCGCCCAACATGAGAATAAAACCATGAGAGTGTCATTCAAGGACTATGGTTTTTTTATTCCAACCGATGCCGGTGGCAAAACAGTAAGTGTGAATGGTGAATTAGTAGAGAAGAATATCACGCCAGCGCAAGCGGCGCATTTTACCGAGGATTTGGACAGCGAAAGTGCACACATTGCGGCAGGTAAAACTTATGAAATCGTTGCTTCAAGTGTAATCATTCCGCTGTCTTAGTTGGCAACGACACTCAGGTAAGCGTAGCGCAATGGCAAAAACAAAGCCGGTATTTTCAATTGAAAGTTACGGTATTTACGATGGTTTTATAGATGGCGGAAAAACGCTGCCTAAAATTGCCAAACATACCCACATTATACCTGCGCAAATAGACATAGAGTTTGGCTTTGTGCTGCATGCTAAAAAAGCAAAGGGTGAACACTTAAGCTGGTGTATTGCACATCCAAATATATGCGATAAGCAAGGCGTGATTATGGCGCCCTTCGAAGGGGGCCTGCACGTTAGAACGAATGACTGGCGATTTTATCTGGGCGACACAATCTGGGCGCCAGAACAGGACAAACTTGGCAGTTGGCATATGTTAATTAAACATAACGACAAGATTATTGCCGAGCAAATATTTGAAATTACTTTAGAAGATGAAGAGGAGCAAAAACAAGCTCAGTTCTGGAAAAAAAGAGGTTTCTAAGGTGGCAAGATTGAAAAGCCCGGTAAGCATAAAATGCTTACCGGGCTTTGTATTATTGGAACGCGCTTGACTTACTCGTCGCCGTCCTCTGTCATTATGTTGTAATTATCAGAGCTAGTGCTAAAAAGTTCATCATCCAAGTATTGATTAAATGCCACATCTGCATCGAAGATAAAGCTGTTTTGTCCTTGAGCTATCTCAATTCGAATACTCTTAGGCAGTTCTGTATTAGGGTCAACCCATAAGGTTATATCCATATGCTCTTGATCAATGACATACCCTACAAGCATCTGCCCATTTTTTAACTGAGGGTCAGTGACAATGACCTCTCCCTTATAGCTAAGTACCTGTTTATGCCAATCCAACAGGCTATCTTCAATGCTTTTGTCATCAGACTGCTCGCCTGGCGAAAAGCTAAAAGGCATGGCTCTGTTGACATGAGGGAATATGATTAATCCCTCTCCTAGCTCAGTGTCTAAGACATTTACCACTGACATTTGCTTATTGCCGCCCGCTAGTGGCGTGTTGACAATGCGTAGCTTGCTAGGCGCTTTGTAAAATACCTCCAATGACATGATCGGCTCACCATTTGAAAGCATTTCGCCCGCATAAATCATTGAACTGATGTTATTAAGCTTTTGTACTACAGAGGCAAAGGCTGGGCTGCTAACGCCACCGGAAAACAGTAAGCCGACAGATAAGCTCAGTGCAATAGCAAATGATCCAGCAAAGCCCCACTGCGCGCCCACAGACAGCTCTTTTAACCATGACCATGCAGATAGAAGCTTGCCTTGCGAGGGCTCATCTTGATAAACCGGACCGTCGTAGTCTTCTATACTTTGCATGAGTTTTGTCTCCATATTTAAATACTCATCTTCTGTGGGCTGCTGTTTTTTGACTGCATCGACCCATGGTTGAAATCTATGTTCTGATTCGTCTTTAAACGACATGCTGCTCTCCTAAAAATTGTGATTCACCCAAATGGCTTGAGACTTTGATTTGAGTGCGATGTAAGGTAACGCCCACTAAGCTACTTGAGATGCCTTCGATGTCTGCTATCTCCTGATAGGAGTAGCCTTCAATGTGACGCATACAAAATATTCGAGCGTCTTTTGCATCGAGGCGCAGTAAAGCTTTGAGCAGGCATTGTAAATCCCGGTCCTGTAAGATGAGTTGCAGCGGTTGTTCTGCATGGATAGTCTGGGGTTCGGGAACAGCCTCCATCGGCGATTCTGCAAGACGAGTATGTCGTCTCAAGTGGTCGATAGCCGTGCTAATTGCCATTGATTTTAAATAGGCTGGCCAGTGAGTAATGGTGTTGAACGAACTAGGTGATTTCTTAAAGAGCTTTAAAAATACTTCTTGGGTAACATCTTCAGCAAGATGCGCATCACGAAGCAGTCTAAAAGCGCTGTGAAAGACCTGTCGTCCATGGTTTTTTGCCAAGTTGGCAATGTTGGCCTTATGTCTTTGGTTCAATGACTCTCTCCTGTAGTGTGTCTCAATGAACTGACGAACCAATCTGATTTTTTATTACACTTTTTTATTTGTTTGCAGGCATTATGTGAAGTAAGAACGGCTAGTAAGGGGTGTAAACGGCAGACCTAGTCTGCGTGTTTGTTGCGTTTTAAGGTAAATCCAAACCAACCTGCAGTTGCGCAGCAAGCGGTTAAGAAAATACCCCAGCCCCAATCAATTAGCATGATTTTTAAGGTAAAGCCTTCCAGAATGCTGTAATTGGTGAGGTTATAGGCACCGTAGCTTGCAAGGCCTAGCAATGCGCCATCAATAGCGCTGTAAAACCAAGGCTTTTCACGGTTTGGCACAATCGCTAAAACAAAGGTTACAAAGCCGTACATCAGATAAAATATAACCCAAGGCCATGTGATAAATTGCGAGCGCAGCATGCCTTGCATTTCGCTTTGATACCAATTCGAAGCAATCAACCCTAGCCAGATAAAGTCTAATATCGCAAACATCAATAGTATGCAGAATATAGACAGTAGGATATGACTGAAGAAGCGTTTGATGTTTGCTAGCATATGAGACTCATGAGCGCGATATTATTAACTAACCTGAATCCTGTTTAAGAAACGGCGCTCAGCACCGCTAGAATTGCGAATTACTGCGTTGCAAAAGCCATCAATAGAATAACTATTACGTGACTTTTGCGCCTTGTCCTTCACAATTCTAGCAGCACTGAGTGTAAAAATTAATTTAAGTATGTGAAACATGCGCTTGCACCATTTCTTAAACAGGATTCAGGTTAACTATGCTGGCATCATAGCCCAAATAGATGAATCACGCCCTCGCAAATTAGTCAGACGCTTTCAGGGCAAAGCTAAAGGTTGTCCCTTCGCCGAGTCGACTTTTAACAGACAGCTTGGCGCCCAAAAGGGATGTCAGCTTTTGGCAAATTGCCAAACCAAGTCCCGCGTGTAACTGCGAATCACTTTTTTTGTTACTGGCTTGATAACGGGCCTCAAAGATGTGAGCGATATCATCGGCGCTTATCCCTATCCCATCATCTGTCACATCCACCTCTACCATTGTGTCGCTCTTATGCATTTTTACGGTGATGCTGCTGCATTCTAAAAATAAATATGCCGCATCGGCAGCAGCAACGCATACACCAGCCCATAGACTGTAGAATGCCAATACACTTCTAGAAGGTGTCTACCAGTTCACAACTTAAACTTAAAGTTCTTGACAACAAAAAATCAAATCAAGAATAAAAAGGACACAATAAGAATGAGTTGTAGCAAAGAAAATATGGTGTCTTGATACAAATTGCAACGTCGAAATTTGATTCTGTCCACAATTTTCCTGTGTTTCATAAATGCATAAATATAGCTGGTAGCGCCGGGAGTTAAATTCTGTATAGGGCATTCTATTTGATTAAGGCTATCTAATAAAAATAGTTGCGTTTCATGATCGTATGTTGATACATTAAAAGTGTGCATGAAGCACGATAATAAACAAATAAGGACAAAAACCATGAAATTTTATAAGTTCACTTTAATCTCTTCTCTTCTCTTCTCTTCTCTCCTCCGTCAATGCATCTGCAAATGAGCCGGTATATCCGTGTGACCTTGCTTGCACGAACATGGAGAGAGAGGCAGCGATAAATTCAATGTCGCTAAATGATGGAGAAAAGTTGACAATCTTGGATCTTGATTCTAGTGCAGTCAGGACCTTTGTAGCTGAAAAGAAGTTTACACACTTTGGAGAGATGATTGATTCTGTGCGAGAAGTTCCACTTAGTAGTGTTGCTGTGCAGGTTAAATCAAGCTATGTAAATTTTAGAACTGGGGTCAACATCCCGGCATTTTCACTACCTCGAACTCACTCTACTTTTCGTAATATTCAAGTGTCAGACGCGACGCAGCTTATTACAACACCGCAGCTTAGAAATTATGTTGCTCAGTACGTTGAGAACAGCAGCGACCTCAGGCAAAAGTTATCGGTGCATACAAGCGAACTAAGTTCTATGGGTATTTCCAGACTTACCGGAAAGGAAATTCCCGCGGTAATTCTCGTTAGGTTTCCTGACAACTCGACAACTGAATTTAGCATTTCCTATCGATTCGTCAATGGAAACACGGATGCGGATATCTCATTTATTGAAGGTAGTGCACGGTTCGCGGATGGTACAAAGATTCCTGATAGCCATAGCGATATAATCGGCAATTGGTATTTCGAAAGTGAGGCTGCAGCGAACGGGTTTATACGTCTAGGTGCTCTGTGGGATATTCCATTTACTGTGCCAGATCAAGATTCCGCTTGTAATGAACAAGAAGTAAAGATTCGATGTACGCGCAATAAGGGCTGCGAGGTTGAAGTAATTTGTAAGTAAGGTTAAAACTTATGCTCGTCTGCTCAGTCAGGCGAGCAATTTAGAGGGAATATCTATGTACAAAAAATCGTTAACGTTAATTATGCTTGCTTTCTTGAGTCTTATATTATTCCACCGTCATGTATTCGCCACCGTTTTTGCTTGCAATATCCCTTGTGATAATCAGGAGGGGGTTGCGAAAAGTGTAATAACGGAGCATAAAGTCGGATCACAATTTACAGTACTTAATATGGCTACAGGGAAGGCGATTGAATACAAACCAATAGAGGCCAACGTGTTTGGTCAGGCTTCATTGGAATTAGCAAAAGTCGAGAATTCAGAGTCTGCAAAAGATGCAGAGCTGAAGTACAAAGATGTGATTCAGAATGCTAATTCACTGACTGTGGAGGTCTTAACATTGCAAGAGCTGGATCGCGAGGTGGCTGGTAAGGCGCTTAATAGCAGAATAGACTCCGCACAGACAGTCGTTCTTTGGCCTCAGGTTAGAGACGCAATTATGCTTCGACTTACACAAAGTCCTAGAGTGCAAACTCACGCTTTGAATCTTCTTGAAGAATTTGATGATTTTGTCTGTTTTCTTACCCGTGTAAATTTCGATTTTCGCTTACGCCTTGAAGATGGTTCGCATCTATATTTTACAGCAGTTGCAACTCGATTTAATGATTCAATTTCCGTGGCAATTGACGTTAGAGAGTAATTGTATAAGCGATGATTAGCCATGTTTCAGATCAACGCATGGCTCAATCTCAACTAAACAATTTCTAATTTCAAAGCTAAAAAGTATTTGTGAGTTTATCGTGGATGCGAACAGGTTTTAAGGCTTTCTCAGCTTTCAACAAACCACCTAACCATGGTGGCTTTAAACGTCATATAAAATTTCATATTTCCCACCCGATTGTGGGATGCTGACTAAAGTGAGTGAATGCTCACTCAAATAGATAAATCACGCCCTCGCAAATTAGTCAGACGCTTTCAGGGCAAAGCTAAAGGTTGTCCCTTCGCCGAGTCGACTTTTAACAGACAGCTTGGCGCCCAAAAGGGATGTCAGCTTTTGGCAGATTGCCAAACCAAGTCCCGCGTGTAACTGCGAATCACTTTTTTTGTTACTGGCTTGATAACGGGCCTCAAAGATGTGAGCGATATCATCGGCGCTTATCCCTATCCCATCATCTGTCACATCCACCTCTACCATTGTGTCGCTCTTATGCATTTTTACGGTGATGCTGCCGTTCTCAGCAGTATGACGGATCGCATTTTCTATAAGGTTAGTGAGTACTCGCTCTAGCTTGCCAATATCGCTAAATACATGAATATTGGTATTGCCAGTCACAGCCATAATATCGATGTTCTTACTTATCGCTTTGACTTTGAACTTCGCGACGATGTCGTGTAGCAATTCTGGTAGGGATATCGTCTCTTTCTTTAAGGTAACGTGCCCACCTTCAAGGTAGGCCAATTCAAATATTTGATCAATCAAGTGTTTGAGGTTAAGGAGGTTCTTAAGTGATATCTGAACAAATTCATCTCGCTCTTGTTTGCTTAAACTATCGCCTTTGAGCGCCAGTGTTTCGATGAATCCTTGCAAGTTTGCCAGTGGCGTTCTCAAGTCATGCGATAAATCCGCTAGCAACATTTTTCGCTCGTTATCGGTGGCTTTTAACTGGCGAAGCTGGGCGTCAATGTGACTGATCATTTGATTAAAGGCTGTGCCCAATCGCTGTATTTCGTTTTTACTTTCGCTGTTATATTCGCGTGTGCTGATGCCAGCTGTAGTTAAGTCAAAACCGCTGGCGCTGAATGCGTCCATATCATCAGAGAGTTTTTTCAGTGGTGCGGTAAAAAGTTTGAATAATAGCAGCAGTGCAAACATCAAGAATAATGAGCCTGCAACAATGCCAAGTACTAAGTGCTGAACGCCTTTGCTACGCTGAAGGCTTTGCGCGATATTATCGTAACGCTCACCGCCAATGATGACATAAAGATATCCTTGAAGCTGCTCTCCATCATAAACCGGTGCGGCCGAGAAAATCTTTTGTCTATCTTTAGACTTTGGATCATCGCCTACAATCGGAAAGTATTCGTCTTTGTTGATAAAACTTAAGACCGGGCCAAGGTCAATTTTTTTAAGCTCGACTTCGCCGACATCTTTCGAGTAGGTTTTTATTTCTCCATCAGGCCCAACGAAATAAAATTCAAAACTCGGACCGAGCACCATCAAGGTATGAAACAGATTTTTCAGCGCTTCGTAGTCGTAAACCCCTGTTTTCAAAATAGGATTATCGTTAACCAATAACTGCGCTAAGTCGACATGCAATAGCTGTGAGCTTTCGTTTCGCATGGTTTTGTTAATATGAGTGGAGGCAAATACAAACAAAGATAAAATAATCAAAAAACCTGCGACCAATGAAATGGAGAGTCGCTGGTAGAAACACAGATGAATCTTTGGCATCAAGATATAGCCTTGTTGTCCGCTGAAAATTTATATCCAACGCCCCAAACGGTCTGCACATAAACAGGGTCTGTGGCATCGTTTTCTAATTTAGCGCGCAGTCGATTAATATGGGAATTAACCGTGTGCTCATAGCCTGAATGATGGTAACCCCACACAGATTCTAAAAGCTGTGCGCGAGAAAAAACTTGATTAGGGTGCTGCATTAAATAGTAGAGCAGGTCGAACTCAGTGGCAGTAAGATCAAGATGCTTGCCGTTTCGAACCGCTTGTCGACTTTGTTGGTCTATGGTGATTTCTCCGCTCACAATTGATGTGCTGGGGATTTGAGTTTGTTGACGCGCCTGATCCAAAAGGTGCGCTTTGCGAATTTGTGAGCGCACGCGCGCTTGAAGCTCTCGAATACTAAAGGGCTTTGTCATGTAATCATCCGCGCCAAGCTCAAGTCCTAACACTCGATCGGTTTCGGAATTTTTCGCCGTTAGCATGACAATCGCTTGCTCTGGTTTATGTGAGCGTATTGTTCTACAAATATCTAAGCCATTCATTGATGGCAAGGTGATATCTAAGAGCATTAAAGTATAGTCGTTCGCCAATGCCGCATCACAGGCTTTTTTGCCATCCGCGAAATGATCAATTTCCAAACCTAGTTCATCTAGATTGACTTTGATTAAGGTTGCGATATCCAAATCGTCCTCAACCACCAATACTCTATCTGTCATTATGTCCTCCCATGGAGGGATAAAAACATGGCTGGCAAAGCTTGTAATGCCAACCATGTAAGCTTAAAAACTACTGTAGCCTCATTACCGTCACGCGTAAGGTTGGATTATCAAACTTATGCGATGCGTCAAGTACCGATGTGGCTAAGCCATCATCTGAACTCACCACGCCAGGATGATAGCTGACAACACTTTGACCTAAACGCATGGGGTTATATCCCTCACCGCCATCAGCGGGTCCGGGGATAGTTCCTGAAGCTTCGCTATTGACTTCGGTTCCTGCGTCTAATGCGGGCAATACGCTTGTGTGCATCATACCAACTTCACTTAGATTACCTAAGTTAAAGGCATCAAGGCCGGCAAATGCGTCATTGGTATTTACCAGCATCGTCGCAAATGATAATAAACTATCCGATTTATCGCGCACAGTAATTTCAATCGTTTCGCTGCCACCAGGGCCAATAGGAGCCGCGCCACTTGCACTAGCTAAGGCACCGCCGGTTGCCAATACCCCTGAATTATCGCCACCCTCTGCAAGTTGCTCTAATGCAACGCTTGCCGCTTGACCTACGGTCCATAAGTTACCGGACTCATGCGCAACAACTGCAACAGGAGATACTGGCTGACTCGACGTTAAGTTGGTCACGGTAACTGAGTAGACAAAGTCCACAGGATCTGGAATAGGCGCAGGTACTTCTACCTCTACAATGGTTTCAACCGGAACCTCTACTTCAACGATTCGCTCGTCATCATCACATGCACTTATTAGTGCAACGCCCGCTATTACCAGCATTATTTTGCTCAAATGAGTCGTTTGCATTCTCATAACGTGGTCTCCTTAGTTAACTGTCACGGTGACCTTTGCCACAGGATTTAACCAACGGTGAATTTGGTTGCTTACATCACTCACGCCGCCGGTAGGGTCGCTATCACCAATATTGCCAGGGTGAATATGAACGGTATCGTTGGTGATACTGCTCGTAAGACCGCTACCACCTTCCCCAATGTTGGGTGCTAAAGGAGGTGGAACAGGCATACCGGGAACGCCGGGTGCGCCGCCGCCGCGAAGTTCATCGTTTGCTTCAGTTCCCGCATCGTATGCATTTAAGTAAACTGTATAGGTACCAGCTTCTGTAGGAATCGCCCAATTGTCTAATCCCACAAAACCATCGTTAGTAGGCAAAATCATGGCGACAATAGACAATACAGAGTTAGTGTCTTGCGTTGTGAATGTCGCGGTTGTTGATGCGGTTGGCATGAGCAAGCCACCAGCAGGGTTGGCAACAGCATCTGCGCTGATGCTTGAGCCGATTGTGGCGAGTCCGTCCAGACCGCCACCCTCTGCCATAGCCTGTATTTCCGGAGATGCCATTTCACCTACCTCAAACAAACTTGCATCAGGTGTGTGCGCAACGACTAACAAAGGCGTAAATGCCATGCCTTGCGTTAAGTTTTGAATAGTCACTTCTAAATCGGCAGCAAGCGCGTTAGAAGATACGGCAGCGACAATGCTTGCTGCGCCAAGAATTTTTGCTATCGGTGAACGTGTCGTCATAATTTTTCCTCGTAGATTCAATTGACATAACCACGAGAAACAGTGTGCTGAGAATTTATCTCAGAAGTATCACAAAAGTACGACAAATCCATTGCGAATTGCTGGTTTGAATATCACGCAACGCTTTTTTTTACTTGTCTAATGTGAAACCCCGTAAGAGGCAAAGATTGGTGTGAGCTCATAATTGTACAAAGCCTTAGCATAGGCTGTGTCGAAGTCTCTAAAGAATGTTTGCTTATCGCCTTTGATGGCATCTTTAAAATAAGCGATGTGCAGCGAGTCGCGCTCGAGTTCGGTGGCAATATAAAAACCATGGTCTTCGGGTAAGCTGCCGCTCTTAGTCAATGATTTGGTTAACGAACGAAACACCGTTTTTTCAAATAGCGTGCAGTCAACAACGCCTTTGTGCAAACCAATTAACGCGATTCGCGGATCGGGAAACTCGAATACATTAAGGCTACCGAGCTGCCTTGCCTGTTCGTCGTAGTTGAACCAGCCACTGTAATCTCTAACTGTGCCTAATTGGCTATTCGAATAATCAGCTGGCCATTGTTTCCCATAACCCTCTGTATGAACGGTGCTTGAATCGGTATTTTTTGACGAACAAACAATACACATTTGCTCATGGTAAATGGGGTAGGAATATGGATAAACATCTTCCCATTCGTCAATTCGAAAGTAGGCGCCTAAGAAGCCGTCTACAGGCGTGTCAAAGTCTCGATTTTTAATATTTTCCCAAGGAAGATGTTTGATATGGATATTGTAGTTTGGTAGACGTGCAGACACTGTTTCGATAATTTCTATGAGTAAACCTTTTGATTCTTCATTTTCAACAAAAGCAAAGGGAGCGTCACTTTCTATAGCAACCAAAGTAATGTCGATAGGCTTTGCAGACGCGCCGAACGAAGATATGAAAAAGCAAAGATAAAGCAGAAACCGCATGTTAACCCAAAACAAAAAATCTCATCGCCAGAATATTAGATGCGTACATGTTGGTCAAGCCAATTGGAGCGAAGGTCAATTGAGCAATATTTCTATATTTACACTCCTTGCGCTATCAAGCGAAAGGGGTGGATTCCAGTTGTTGTTCGCGCATTGCTAAGGGAAAAAGTGATATCCTTCACTGAGTGGGGTCATTGTCGCCTGATTCATTTACCTTTTTCTCTTCTTTTTCAACCGGTGTTTTAACGCGCTTCATGGCCTCTTTAAACTTTTCTTCGTTCATTTTTTCTCGAGCTGCGGCAGCGGCTTTAGCTTGGTCTTGTTCGGCTTTGAGCTTATCGCGCACATCTGCTTCAAACTCCCTATATTCGTCTTTATAGTCATCAATGGTGACATTCACACCATTTAAACAATCGTCTCGGGCCATCCCTATGTATTGATCACATCGAGCCATGCGCTGCTGTTGCTCAGTCATTTCAAGCCCCTTAGTCATACATGCCGATAGCATGACGGTAGCGAGGGAGAATATGAAAAGCTTCAAAGCCTTGTTAAATGAACGTGACGATGTATTCATGTGAATGTTCCTAATCTGTTCATTTGATGATAACAAATAGATGTAAACCATCAATGTGACCGTTAATGTCATGATAAATACGATGGTGTGGGCCTTGAAAGTTCACTCGAATTCACTTAATTGACCAAAGCCTATCGATAATTTCGTGAACCACTTATAAAAATCTTGCTCTAACATAAATTGAAGTAGGCTAAGCTTATATCAAGTGGTAGCGTTGTTGGTCTATTATAATGGGCATCGAAACAGATGTTTACAAGCTATAATAAGTGCAACTGCGTGTTGAATATATGAGGGAGTAGTCGCATCGATAATGATAACTTAGTGGCGCGCTCATCAATCTATAGGCGCATAAATAGTGGTTTAAGAACCTCGGTGATGACCTTAGCTTGCTTGCTTTTGGTTCAGCAGCCAATACAGCAGGCTTATGCACAATCACCAAGTGTTTCGACAAACGGGACAGCGTATGAATGCACGCAGGTTAGTCTTGATGAGATTGACGAGGCATTGCTTACTCGCGAAGAACGGCTGGCCCTGCTAGACCAGTCCCTAAGTGACTCCATTGACAGCTACAGTACCTGTGTTTCGGCGGTTCAGTCAGATATGGCTGGCGGCGGCTCTGGTAGTGGTAGCAAAGGAGCGGGCGGCGATGCCGGTAGTGCATCGAACGCAGGTACAAGCGGCACAGAAAGCGGCTCATCGACTTCAAATGAGTCGTTGACTAACCCAGAGTCTGAATCACAAGACGCTACGCAATCAAGTAGATCGCAAAGTGGCAGTGTTGCAGTTAGCACAAACTCTTCCAGTACCTCACGGGTTCAAAGGGGGGTTGTCGCACCAAAAGACAACGATAGCATCATATGCAAACTACTTTATGATGAGATTTCAAACGCTCAGGGTGAGCAAAAAGCTGGCTTGGAAAAACAATATAAGGAATATCAATGTGGGAGTTAGTAGGAATTTGGAATGCTTAGTAGAACAGTTATAAGGAACATCAAAATGAAGGTAAGCGCTCACTTTTCTAAAATGACTTTGCTAGTTATCATGGCACTTTGCGCCATCTTTTTAACCGCATGTGAGTCAACATCGACGAGCAAGGATACGCCTTTGCTAGTGGGGCCCTCTTCCACACCTACAAATGTGCAACTAGGCGTTGATCCCGCTCTTGCGAATGCCAATGTCTTTTTAGATGTTGCGGTACCCACTTTTGATGCGG
This sequence comes from Ningiella algicola, assembly GCF_028401415.2. Classification (NCBI taxonomy): domain Bacteria; kingdom Pseudomonadati; phylum Pseudomonadota; class Gammaproteobacteria; order Alteromonadales; family Alteromonadaceae; genus Ningiella; species Ningiella algicola. The sequence continues at coordinate 3,442,529 of NZ_CP171821.2, forward strand.
GGTTTCCTGTCGACAAACGCGGTGAAATTGACTATGCACAGTTAGATGAAGAAGGCATTTGGCCTCAATTAAGGCGAACCGAGGCTAAACTGTTCGCGATAGAAACAAAAAACGCGCTAGAACGTGAAAAAGCCTTTGGCTCTGTCGTAGCAGTGCCCGATGCTAGTACGCCATCCGACTTATTTGTGCTAGGCAAAATTAATCACTCAGACAGCGAAGTTGTGGGTGCGTCGATTACAGTGGTTGATAGCAGTGGTGAGATTTGGGGTAAAAAAGATCTCAAGTACGAGGTATCGCAAAACTTTTTTCGCGACCAGCGAAATAGTGGCAAAAACTCTTACGAGCCTTTCTTTGACCAAATTAGTGCTTACGTCGTAAGCCTACTAAAATCCTTAAGTGAAGATGAGAAACGTCAAATCAAAAACATGTCGTTGATGCGATATGCGCGCTATTACAGCCCAGAAGCCTTCTCACAATATATTGACTCAGAAATTAAACGTAAAAATGGTCAGCGTTATTATAAGTTTGAACTTAACGGACTGCCCGATAATGACGATCCGATGCTAAAGCGCATTCAAGAACTGCGCGCGCAAGAGCTCTTATTCATTGACCGCTTACAAGATCAATATGAAGTATTCGAGGCTGAAGTAAAACCCTCCTATCAGCGCTGGCAGGAAGAGACATTACCCGAGCTTGAGGCGGCGCGAAGTGCTGCGATGAAGCGTAATGCAAGCGCGGCTTTGGGCGTGGGTTTGGGTGTTTTAGCAGCGATATTATCGAGAAACAGTGGTTCAAGCGCAGGGCAAGTGGGAGCTGTTTTAGGAGGATTAGGTTCAATTTATGCCATCAATGAGGCCTTTAAATCTAATTCGGCAATGAAAGTACACAGCGCTGTGATTGAGGAGAAGGGGCAAGCGGTTGATTTAAGCGTCAGTCCAATCGAGATGGAGTTTGAAGATAACACCATTGAACTGCAGGGCACCGCTTCTGAGCAATATATGCAATGGAAGTCGCATCTTCGTAAAATCTATGAAGTTGAACGAACGCCAGATCTTCAATTATAAGTTCAAGCAAATCCGGCGGTATTTTTACTCGTGAATAAATCAAGTACCGATTTACATATCGAACGCGCGCAAGCGCAGCGCTCAGCTATGTTTAAAAAAATCGCATTAGCGCTAAGTGTTTTGCTAATTGCAGTCGTGCTGATGACTATTTTCATATCAAATGATACTGCTTCAGATAACGCAGACGTGGGTGTTGAGCAAACTGCGCCTGAAGACAGTGCTGCCGTGCAATTTAGTGCCGCTCAACAAGCAGATGCCAGAGATGCGTTTAGAAAGGCACTTGATGATTTTGATCAATCTATAGCGCCAGTTTTACAGGATGCTGCACTTAATCGATGGAGTGAGGGAGATGTTGAGGCGATTGATACTCTCAAAAACGCGGCCCTCGTTAAATTTGCAAATGCACAGTTTGTTCAAGCGCTAACACAACTGCTTGACGCGCAGACAGATGCAGAGTCTTTGATTGGTAATTGGGAGCAAGCGTTTCAAGCTAAACTGGCGCAAGCGCAGCAGTTATATGACAATAATCAAATTCAACAATCACGTCTAGCGTTGACTCAAGCACTCGAAATCAAGCCAGGACAAAATCAAAGCGATGCTTTGCAAGCCAAATTGGCCGCGCATGATGAGGTGACGCAATATATTTCACAATACGAAGTTGCAAAGATTGAAAATAACATAGAAAAACAAGTGCGTTTAATGCAGCAAATTCTGGAATTAGATCCCTCGCGTGTTGAATGGAAACCAACACTTCAGGCTGCGCTACAAGCACTGAACACTAAACGCCTTGCCTTTGCCTTAAATGCCGCTGAATCTGCGCTTGGCAATGACGACTTAAATTTAGCGCAAACTTATTTACAACAGGCGAAGAAAATCAAACCAGATGCATTTGGTATTAAAGCACTATCAGAGCGCTTAGAAACTCGTCAAGCTCAGCAAAGCCTCAGTGCAATCAGGAAAGAGGTTGCCGAACACGAGCGCTCAGATAGGTGGGCACAAGCACTTCAAAGCGCGCAAAGAGGTTTAAAGCGTTTTGCACAAGACAGCGCTTTGCAGAAAAGCCAATCGAATGCCCGAGCCATACTATCTGCGCAAGCTTCTATACAGCGCTTTGTTGCGCGCCCGGCGCGTTTATCACAGGCCAATATTCGAAGTGCGGCAACCGCCTCAATTCAAAACAATTTAAGTTTATTGACCCAATCTAAGACGCTTTCTCAATCTGCGGCCACGCTCGCTGCGCTGATTGACAAATATTCTCAGGCGATTGAGCTGACTGTGCGTTCAGACGGGCAAACACATATTGATGTTGTGGGTGTGGGTAAGATAGGTAAAGTGTCTGAAAAAACCATTTCGCTTGTGCCAGGACGCTATACTTTAGAGGGCAGGCGTGAAGGCTTTCGAAGTAAGCGTGTTTCGCTTGAAGTCAGCGCAAGCCAAAGCAATTCAATCACGCTAGTATGCGATGAAGAAATCTAAAGCGTTGACTCGCACTAGCGCATTATTTGAGTCTTTGAATCAATACATTGAAACCAAGCGCAATTTAGCAAGGACATGCACATGCAAATAGATGACAGAATTCAACAAGCGCAAAGAAGGGGGGCAGGGCTTTATATGTTAAGTGCTGTTGTTACCCTTATCGTTGTTGGAGGTGTTTTATCTTGGCTATTTTTAGTGCGAGCCTATGTGGTAGCAGTGGGGCCTGACGAAGCGAGCCAAACTGCGGTTTTGAAGGGTGTTTCGGGCACGGTGTTTGTCAAAAACGATACAATTTATACTTTGGGCGGTGAAGTGAGCGTCAATGTTAGCGCCGATACCTTTGAGAGTAGCCTTCTGACCATTGATGCGAATAGTCCGACTAATTTAGAAGTGGTGCTCGCACCCACTCCTGCTCGATTGCAGGTCAAAGCGACTGCATCGGAAAATGCCGAATTACTGGATGAAACTAGCTGGTATATTGATGGAAAACTCATTGGTATTGGTGCCAGCTTGGATTATACAATTGCGGCAGGCTCATATCAGTTACAGCTTCAAAATCCTTACTTTTTAAAGGGCGATAAGACGCTTAAGCTAGCGCGTGCACAAATAGTGGATATTGAGCTCGCCTTAGAAAGCTTTAGCGGCAAAGCGTCTATTAATACGCAACCTCAGGGTGCCGAAATATTTATAGATGGAGCTTCGCAGGGCGAAACGCCCATAACCTTGGATTTACGTGGCGGTTTATATGATCTTGTTGCAAAGCGAGATGGGTACCAAACCCTTGAAGATAGATTAAGCCTTAAGGTTCAACAGCCAGAAATTTCCCGCGAGTATCAATTGCAAGCTGTTCAAGCTGCACTCAATGTGAGTACCACCCCAGAGGGAGGGGTTCTGCTTATCAACAACCTTGAAAAAGCGACCGGTACTCATTCACTAGACGCTAACATTGCGCATTCTGTGAGCTATCAGAAACCGGGATTTTTTCCATTTTCTCAACGCATTACCTTAACTCAAGGTCAGCAGCGTGATATCAATATTGTGCTTGAGCCTGAATTAGGAAATGTACAAATTCGCACGAATATGCAGGCACAGCTTACCATTAATGGTGTAAATGAGGGGGCAATCGATCAGCAAGGAAAACAGTTTATCTTACCCGCTAAAGCGGTATCGATATCTGTATCTAAACCCGGATATCGAACCGTGCAGCAATCAATTGTGCCCAGCAGTGATCGCGATTTGTCTTTGAATATTGAATTACTTTCCGAATTTGACGCTCGCCGAAAAGAGGGCCGTCCTCTGTTTGCTACGCAATTGGGTATAAATTTACTTAGATTTAGCCCTGGCGCCTATACGATGGGCTCGCCGCCTAACGAAACCGGACGCAGGCGCAATGAACATCAAATAGAGGTCGACTTTTCTAGAGACATCTTTGTGTCAGAAACTGAAGTGACTCAGGCTCAGTTTTCAGCATTTTCATCCGCTCAATCCAGCAGCAGTAAACAACCGCAAGTCAATGTGTCTTGGAATCAGGCTGCACTGTTTTGTAACTGGCTGAGCGAACAAGAGGGGCTGCCAAAGTTTTATCGCAGCAATGGCGATACCATTGTCGGATACGACCCTGGCGCGATTGGTTATCGGCTGCCGACCGAGGCGGAATGGGAGTGGTTGGCGAAAAAAGCCAAACGTGCCCGCAGTACGGTTTATGTGTGGGGTGATCAAACGCGTATTCCTACTAACGCGGGGAATTTTGCTGATCAAAGTGCGAAATCGAATCAACTGATACACTTACAAGACTATGATGATAAGTTCGCTGGCGTCGCAGACGTTGCCAGTTTCAAAGCGGATCGTATTGGATTATATGATTTAGCAGGCAATGTCAGCGAATGGGTGAACGATTCTTATACGACTGCTTTGCCCAACACTGACATTGTACACACGGATTACTTAGGCGCTTCGCGCGGCAGCCAGCACGTAGTGAAAGGCGGAAATTATAAGTCAGGAAGGTTACGCGAATTGCGCGCTGCTTTTCGCGAAGTGGGTGAATCTCCCAAAGATACGATCGGATTTCGAATTGCGCGCTACGCTGAGTAATCAACATAACAACATGAGGTAGGCTATGAAGAGGTGGACGAGAGCGCTTTATATCGCGTTAGCTTTGATCATTATAGGTTCGAGTATTGCGCTTGCTGTGCAAATTAGCCTCGATTCACCCGCAACGCTACCAAGCGATATTTAGGGCATGTACATGAACGACACTCATCAAGAATACGATAACAAAAAGAAAGCCGCGCCAAGCGCAAATATGAACCCGCCTGCCTATATAACCATCGGTGCTTTTCTGGGCATTGTGGCTTTGGTGCATGTTATCTATCAAAGCCTTGTACGGCCTCTTGCAGAAGCCGCGATTGTTGCACAAGGGAGCGTTGCTACCACAAACCTTTGGGTAATTTTTAAAGATTTTGAACAACAAGCCTCAGTCAGTATAGGATTATTTTGCGCTTTTTTAATTATTTATAAATATCAACGGATTGTCTTCAAAGAAGAGCACATGTTTACTATGGACTACTTGGCAGGCTTTGGTCAAAATAAACCATATAAGACAAACGAACCGGAGTTGAAAGCAGATGATACAACGGGCGAAGGCGAAGCCCTAAAAACGGTTGAAGACCTTGAGCCGATTGAAAACCAGACCTTTGACGTATCTGCTGCTTTAGCTGAGCTGGAAGAAAGTCGTCATTCTGAAAATTCTTCTATGGCGACATGGATAAATTGTTTGCGCCGCTATAAAAACACCCAAAATGTACAACATGCCAGCCAAGCCATTTCAGACAGTGTAGAGACGCTTGCCGCCCAACTTGAGTCGGGAAATAGCATGATTCGTTACTTTATCTGGGCAATCCCCAGTATTGGGTTTATTGGTACCGTGCGCGGCATAGGCTCTGCGCTTGCTCGAGCAGAAGAGGCAGTAGCAGGCGACATATCGGGTATGGTAGACAAGCTGGGAGTGGCTTTTAACTCAACGTTGGTGTCGCTGTTGATTTCAATTGTACTCATGTATTTACTGCACGTTTTGAATAATCGGCAGGATGAAATGGTGATTAATACTCGCAAAAATTGCGAGAGGCACTTACTCACTCGTCTTCACGATTAGACTAAGACTGATGGTGTTAGGTGCAAAATGAGTATTTTCAAAAAACGTAGAGAAGATGGCTTTAACTTAGCGTTTCTAGATGTTATGGCTTGCGGCTTAGGGGCGGTTATCCTCATCCTCATTTTGGTTAAATTTAGTGCCAACACCGACATTCCTGTTGAGGAGCTAGAAAAACTTCAGCAAGAGCTCAATGCCACACAAAGCCAATCAGACGGCCTTGCGCAAAGTTTAAGTCAGACTGAAGCCGAATTAGCGGCGCAAAGCCTTAGTCTTGAAGAGGCGAAAACCCGCTTACAGCAGATTCAGCTAGAACAGCAGGCGGTTACGCGAGCGCTGAAAGACGAGCTTGCCGTTGTTGCCGATTTAGAGAGCGCAATAGCCGCCGCTGGCCCGCTTGTGGCTGATGATCCGATTGAGATTCAAGGTGCTGGCGAAGAGAGCTACCTGGTTGGCTTAAAAGTAGAAGGTCAACGCATTGGCATACTGCTGGATATGAGTGCTTCAATGAGCGCAGAGTCATTGATTGAGGTTATCAAAAGCAAGGTAGGAAGTGACGCACAAAAACGCAGCGGCAATAAGTGGCAGCGAACTTTGCGAATTTTATCGTGGATGCTAGCGCGCCTTCCGAGCAATTCAGAAGTGTCAGTCGTCGCCTACAATGACACCTCAAAAGTGCTGGGCAGTGCGGTGAGTCGACAAAGTTCTCCAGAACAGCTTAGGCAAATTGTGAGTCAAGCGAGAGAGCTCGCGCCCACGCAAGGCACCAATCTTCAACAGGCATTGCAAACAATGTCATCAACCATGAGCAACATAAGCAACTTGTATGTGATCACCGATGGTCTACCCACCTACGTTAACCCCGACTCTGGTTTTAGACTTTCACGCTCTTGCAGCCCAATCAAAGGGCAACAGGCAACCATTACGGGTGAGTGCAGAGTAAGCGCGTTTGCTCATTCTATGCGTGCCAATCCTATACCGGGTGTAAGAACTCACGTCATTCTTCTGCCATTGGAGGGAGACCCAGCTGCGCCAGCTCTCTATTGGAGCTGGGCAGACGGTACGCGTGGCACCTTTATTGCGCCAGCAGGTACCTGGCCATGAAGCAGCGACGCGCGCCAATCGAAGTCTTTAGCTTGTCGTTTCTGGATGTGATTTCCTGTGCATTCGGCGCGGTAGTTATGCTTATCTTGCTTGCACGAAATGGTGAGGAGGGCGAGTTTAATGATGTTAGTCAAGTGTCGGATGTTCTGGTTGCTTTGTCGCGAGCAGAGCGTAATCTTGAGGACTTACAAGGTGCCCTAAGTGAACAGCAAAGCAAGTTGACAGCCGCCATTACTGAGACTGCCAGCAACGAAACACAAGCCGAGCGATTGGAAGCACAAGTGGCTAGGGCACAAAATGATTTACTCGCGCTAACTGACAAAGCCAGCGGCCTAGAACAAACTAAACGGCAGCGAGAACGAGCAGCCATTTCTCAAAATGAGGCCTCAGAGCGAGACGACGAAGTCGGGGGTATTCCAGTCGATGCTGACTATGTAATTTTTATCGTGGACACTTCAGGCAGCATGAAAGCCATGTGGAACAAAGTGCTCAATACAATGAATGAAGTCTTAAATAACCACCCTCAAGTCTTGGGTTTTCAAATTATGTCAGACAATGGCGAGTTTCTCGTTAATACCACCAGTGGACGCTGGCGAAATGATACGACCGGCACCAGGCGCGCGATGCTAAGCGCGCTGAGAACATGGAATGGTTCGTCAAACAGCTCGCCAGTGGAAGGTATTGAAGCTGCACTGCGCCTGTACGGTCCAAGAACGCCGTCTTTAGCGCTGTATGTACTTGGCGATGACTACAGCGGTGGCTCATATGATGCAACCTTAGCAAGCATCAATGCCCTTAATACGAATAGAGCAGGTGGAAAAATCGCGCGGATTCACGCCATTGGTTTTTCACGTTCAAATGGTCGTCTTACGGATGATGTACTTAAATTTTCAACACTGATGCGGGAAGTGACGCGACAAAACAAAGGGTCATTCATTGCTCAATAATCGGGCGATAGCATAAGAAATTCAGGTTAATTACGATCATTATAGTAGATTAACGCTTACTCTCAGTCCAAGGGCCAGGGCCGAACCTTGATCCAGGGCTGCAGGCTTTGAAATGTATTGCATCATTGGCTGTAAGGTGAGTTTATCAGACAAGATAGCTTGATATGTTATCTCAAGATTGAGTTCACCTTTAGCAAGCAAAGGCTGATTGCCAGTGCCTGGTGCTGAATCCGTATATGCGCTTTCAGAAATCGCAGCGAAGCTGTCTCCAACATGATGATATGCTAATGCTATTCCAAAGGTATCGAGAGGGCGACTGGTGCTAAAAGACTGAAAAATAAGCCCAGCGCTAGCAAAGCCATTGTATTTATAAAATTTATCGTCACTGCTTCCAACCCGAAAAAAAACATCAACCAGCTCTGGAACTAGCTCTCTTTCATGACGAAGATAGACGCCGAAATTGCCTGAACTTGCTTGTTCTGATTCAAGTGCAATAGACTTTGTATATTGCCAAGCACCAAACAGCCAGCGAGCGCGGCCTTCTGCATGCCTGTTTACCTCGTATTCGGCAATCAAAAAGGCACCTTCGTCACTGCTTAACTCAAGTCCGATTGAAGATGGTTTGTCAGCATCACCTGGCGAACCATCTATGATGGCCAACTTAATAGACTGATTGTCACTTACTTGAAGTTTTAATCGGGCGCTGAGTCCGTAGAAAGGATAAATCGAGGGTCCGTTTGCGCCGCTTAATCCAATGTCATTGCCAATGCCATGACCGCTATTGATGAACAAATTGGCGCTTTGCAGCACATCAAATTCTTCGTTGATATCGTACAATCCAAGCAGCAACGACCCCCGTTTGTAGTTTAAATTTACCCATGCTTGCGCAAACTTTGTAAATCCAGCACCCCCTTCAAGATTAGACACAATATGATCGTCTCCGACGATATCTTGCGAAAAATTATTGCCATTGCTGTAGATGGCGCTCGCAAAATACTCTAGGTCAATATCGCTGCTGAGTTTGCCGTCGCCAGCCATAGATACCTGCGCTAAATCGAGATATTCGAAGTCAGTTGATATTCCGCCTTGGGTATTTTTTAGAAAATCGATGTCGTACTGGGCAGAAAATACCGGCGCTGAAAAAGAGGTTCCACCAAATACGGGTAAATTTACACAAGATAAAAGGATGCAAAGAAGCAGAAGCGGCAAGTTTTTCGTTGAGCAGTTGATAATCGCGATCCTAGCATAATGTCATTTGAAGAATGAGTGAGATCCTAGTCGCTGTGACGTGTTTCGTCCATCACTTCAGGTGCTAAACAGACAAATTTGATATCAGTAATACGGAGCAATTTGATCTCGGACAATTACTATTGAGAATTATTCGTATTTCTTGCCTGAGTAGTTTACTCTCTCATTTAAACAACTCGCTTTAGCATCCTAGCGACAATCGGAGTGAAGAATGACCATTTGGGATTTACCCAAACGCGCGACCGCAACCATTACCGGCCTCCATCAAACCATTGATGTGAGTTTAGGTCAGCGCCTACAAGAAATGGGTTTTACCCAAGGGCAATTGGTGACCTGCATGAAGCGCACGCCCTTTAGTGGGCCTTTAGTCATTCAAGTGCAAGACTGCGTGTATTCAGTTGACAGAGAACTTGCCGAGCAAGTGCATATTGACCTATCTGAGGTACACTAAAGGCGAATGTCTACAAACAAGAAAATAATACTGGTTGGAAAACCCAACTCCGGTAAAAGCCTGCTGTTTAACCAGCTTACTGGATTAAGGCAACAAGTGGCGAATTTTCCGGGCGTCACGGTAGAGTTAAAATCTGGCATGTTTGATGGCTTTGAACTGGTAGATTTTCCAGGCACATACTCATTGAAATCGCTCTCTAAAGACGAATCCATTGCCATAGAGCAGCTCCATCGAGCGCTTGAGTCTCAACATACCAGCCTAATAGTATGTAATCTAGATGCCACCAAGCTTGAGCGAAGCCTAGTGTTTGCCTTACAGGTGCAAGCCCTTGCAAAATCGCATTCAAAAGGCTGTGTCTTTGCGCTTAACATGATGGATGAAGTGGCTCGATTTGGTTTTGAGTACGACACGAAGGCACTGTCTGAAAAGCTTGGCTCGCCAGTCTATGCGATCTCGGCCAAAACCTTGCTGGGTATAAAAGAGTTTCAAGCGGCATTAAAACATCATGCGATGAAGCCACAAAGCGCTCAAGTACGCACCACCGAGCTTGGAAAAAGTGAAAACACACCAGCCCTTGTTAAGGCTAAGTCGCTTGCAAAAGAGTTTGGCATCAGGCAAGAAATCATGCTCAAAAAGCAAAACATGATAGACGGATTATTGCTTAATAGCGTGTTTGGGGCGCTGGCTTTTGCACTTATTATGTTTTTCTTATTCCAGAGTATTTTCACTTGGGCTGCCCCCCTCATGGACGGTGTTGAGCATGTTCTGTCGCTACTTGCGGCTATAGTAAGCTCGTCCTTACCCGTAGGCACTTTCAACGACTTTGTTAATGATGCATTGTTTGGCGGAGTAGGGGCGTTCTTAGTCTTTGTGCCGCAAATCATGATCCTGACGCTAATTATTGGCTTACTGGAAGACAGTGGTTATTTGGCCAGAGCTGCGCTGATTTGTCACAAACCTTTAAGCTTATTTGGACTGTCTGGTAGAAGCTTTATTCCTTATTTATCGGGGCACGCCTGCGCTATTCCAGCGATTATGGCCGCGAGAACCATTGAGTCACCGCGCAAACGTTTAATTACAATGATGACTGTTCCACTGATGTCTTGTTCTGCTCGATTACCCGTGTATGCATTACTGATTGCCATTTTAGTGCCAGACCTTGCTTACTTAGGTGGATGGGTAAATTTGCAGGGCATCATTTTCTTTGTGCTCTATTTCGGCGGGATCCTGACTGCGCTCATTGTGAGCAAAATGATTCATGTCTTCATAACTGAAGAAGGTTCACAAAACGATTTACCATTTATATTGGAATTACCTAGCTACCGTTTGCCGCATTGGCGTCCTCTTTTCTACAAAACCTTAAACAGCGGTATTTACTTTGTAAAGCGTGCAGCGCCAATTATTTTTATGGTGTCGGTTGTGATCTGGGTATTGGGCTACTTTCCATCAAACGGTGATTTGCAAAATAGTTATTTGGCGATGATTGGGCGTTTCATTGAACCCGTGTTTGCGCCGCTCGGAATAGACTGGCGCTACGGCGTAGCTATTCTGGTGTCGTTCTTAGCACGTGAGGTCTTTGTTGGTGTGCTTGGGACTTTATTTAATATAGATGACGCCGAAGAGAATATGATGGGCCTGGCAGAGCAAATTCAGGAGGATAGTTTTACATTGGCGTCTGGAGTTGCACTACTTGCCTTTTACGTTATTGCCTTACAATGCGTTGCAACCGTTGCTACGCTAAAAGGGGAAACGTCTAAAAATCGATATTCATGGGGAGTGTTTCTCGTTTACGGGGTGCTGGCATACTGCCTAAGTGCCTTACTATACGCCATGTTAAGTTGAGGTAAATTTCTAAAGCGATTTACCTGAGCGCTTAAATTATTTAATCTACGCTTTGCAAAGTTGTAGAAGAGCGATATCCATGCCCCGCTGTGCCTTTTTAAGCACTGATAACCTTGAAGATTTTTTTGTTTACGATGATTTAGTAAAACCATTCCTCAGACGCCTAGGTTGGGCAGTCGAGGATGTATCGTGGAAAAACAAGTATGTCGATTATAACCAATACGAGCTTGTAGTGGTTCGTAGTACTTGGGATTATCAGCAATCGCCTGATGCATTTTTAGCGTGTCTTGAGAGGATACATTTCTCCAAAGCTTCGTTAGAAAATTCGCTAGCGCTAATGCGCTGGAATTTGTCTAAGGCCTATTTGAAAGACTTAGCGCAAGAAAATGTTCAAATTTTGGATACGCTCTGGTATTCGTCATATCGTTCCCAGGATATTCAGGCAGCATTTAGGCATTTTCAGGCCCAGCAACTGATCATCAAACCATTAGTCAGCGCGAATGCAGATGATACTTTCTTGTTCACCTTGCCAGAACTATCAGTTTTAGACGAAGCGCTTCAACACCTTTTTAAAAATCGCCCGTTCATGGTGCAAGCCTTTGAAGCGTCTATCTTGAAAGATGGCGAGTATTCGCTGTTTTATTTCAGCGGCCAGTTTAGTCATGCCATCCGTAAAATGCCTGCATCGGGAGACTTTCGAGTGCAAGAAGAGCACGGTGGGCAATTAGAGAGTCTTTCTCCTAGCAAGGCGATGTTCGAACTGGCAGAAAAAACCTTACAGGCGATGCCAGCCGATGCACTTTATGCGCGTATTGATATGCTAAATACAAAAATGGGGATGGCAATTATCGAAGTTGAGCTTATTGAACCCTCTTTATATTTCAATATGGATATCGAATCGGCTAAACGATTTGCACAAGCCATTCATCAAAAGTACGCCTAGGAACTTACTATGACAATAGCAGAGAAAACACATGCACAATCCAGCGACGGGATGAAGGTCGCGCTAGCGCAAATCGCACCTGTTTGGCTCAATCGGGAGGCGACCACTCAAAAGGTGATTGCGGCAATCGTTGAAGCTGCTAATAAAGAGGCGTCACTTGTCACTTTTGGTGAATGTTTGTTGCCGGGCTATCCTTTTTGGTTAGATTTTACGGGCGGGGCTGAGTTTAATTCAAGTAAACACAAAACAATCCATGCCCACTACTTAGATCAAGCGGTCAACATTGAGCAAGGACATCTGGACTTAGTTTGTGAGGCGGCAAAACAGCATAAGATTGCTGTCGTGTTAGGCATAGCAGAGCGACCTGATGATAGAGGCGGACATTCAGTCTATGCCTCGCTCGTCTATATTAACCAGCATGGATGTATTGAAAATGTTCATAGAAAGCTTATGCCAACCTACGAAGAGCGATTAACGTGGTCGCCAGGTGATGGTCATGGCTTGCGTACCTTTAAGTTAGCACAGTTTACGCTTGGCTCGCTTAATTGTTGGGAAAACTGGATGCCGCTTGCACGCGCCGCCCTTTATGCACAAGGTGAAGATTTACACATTGCGAGTTGGCCCGGAGGCGAACATAACACCCACGATTTAACGCGCTTTATCGCCAAAGAAGGGCGCAGCTTCGTTGTGTCTGTGTCAGGCTTAATGCGCAAAGAGGACTTTCCTGAAAATACACCATATTATGAAGAGATAATGCTTAAATCTCCATTGGTGCTGGCTAATGGGGCTTCTTGCGTTGCTGCGCCAGACGGTGAATGGGTACTAGAGCCACAAATTGGGGAGGAGGGAGTGTTCGTTGTCAGTATCTCTTATCAAAAAGTGCTTGAGGAGCGACAAAACTTCGACCCTGTGGGACACTATTCTCGTCCAGATATTACTCAACTTCAGGTAAACCGAGAAAGGCAAACTACGGCCAAGTTTAAAGACGAATAACAAAGCGATTTGTAAAGAAGACTAAAGCCTGAGAAAAAAGCAGCGATAACCTTTGTATATAATGGTCATATCATCGTACAGGCTGCACATGTTCCTCATTATCAAAGGGCAATTGAATTTAAGTAACTATTTCGCATTTATGGTGCTTTCAACGCTTGTACTGGTTGCAGTTGTGATTGCATCTTTCATGTTTCCATTTGACAAAAATGGCTTGGCAGTCAGTATGGCCTTGCTCAGCATACTCTCTGTTGCATGCAGTATTAAAGTGATGAGTCTGCTCAGCGTTCAATCAGAGGACGAAGGTTAGTGTCGAATTCACTTCAATTTTTCAGGGTCGAAGGTATGTCCTAGTTTTGAGGTTTTCGTCATTAAATAGTGTTTGTTATCTGCCGTAACACCATGGTCGATTGGTTTGCGAGACACTACATTGATGCCCATTTCTTCAAGTGCAAGCAATTTTTTGGGGTTATTCGTCATCAACTCAACCTTATTCACGCCCAACTGAGCTAGCATCATTTTACAAATGTTATAGTCTCGCAGGTCTGCATCGAAACCCAGATGTTGATTGGCTTCAACCGTATCGTAGCCAGCATCTTGAAGTTGATAGGCTTTAATCTTATTAAGCAGTCCGATTCCTCGCCCTTCTTGACGCAGATAGAGCAAAATACCGCTGCCATGATGGACGATGTTTTCGAGCGCTTTTTCTAGTTGGAATCCACAATCGCATCGCGTGCTAAACAGGGCATCTCCAGTCAAACACTCACTGTGAATACGAATAGGCACAACGCTGTCTTCTTCCCATTTACCATAGGATAGAGCCACATGTTCTTGCCCACTTTGAACCTCCACAAATCCGTGAATAATAAATTCACCATAGCGAGTGGGTAGCTTTGCTTTGCTTACAAATTCATAAGCGGTATTGCTTGAGTCCATATCGTGTGTCGATTTATTAAATTGTTCCATTACGGGTATATTCATATACATTCAAGCTAACTATGCATCCATATTCCTGTTTGGCAAATACGATTAAATAGTCATGCGTCCTTATTTTAAGTCTGGCTGTAACGTATACGACGCGTATTGCAAAATGGGTGCAGGCTTTGCAATGGCAAATCCCTGCGCAAAATCTACGCCCAATTTACCGACCTGAACCATAATTTCCTGGCTTTCAACAAATTCAGCGACAGTTTGTATTTTCATCGCGTCAGCGACATCTCTAATGGATGTCACCATGGCAAGGTCAATTTTGTCATTGAGAATATCACGGATAAAATTTCCGTCTATTTTTAAATAATCGACCGGTAAATTCTTTAGGTAGCTGTAGCTTGAAAAACCGGTACCAAAATCATCTAAAGCGAATGAGCAGCCTAACTTTTTAAATTCCTTCATAAAGCTAATTGCATCGTTTAAGCGAATGATGGCCATAGTTTCGGTGACTTCAAAACAGACTTTGCCGTGCGGTATTTGATATTTATCGAAGGCGTTTAGTAAGAAAAATTTAAAGTCTTCGTCTGACAATGAAATACCTGAAAGGTTAATATTTACTTTGGCAAGAGACGCTTGGTGGGCTTTATTTTGATTTAGCCATTTGAAGTATGACTCAATTACCCATTTATCAATTTTATTGCTCAAACCTGATTTTTCTGCACTGGGCATAAAAAATTCAGGGGCGACTAAATCGCCATCTTGTGTTTTTAGCCGCAACAGGATTTCATAATAGTCAAACTCGTCGTTGTGAGCGAGCGGGCGATAGTGCTGATAAAACAGTGAAAAGTTCCCATGTGTAAGCGCATGCTTGACTTCATTGACCCAATAAAGATGCTTCTGATAACTGGAGTGAAGATGCATATCCGCAGAATAAATATGTGCCTTATTTTTGCGATTGCCATGTGTTCCAGATTTAGCATCTTCTTTTGCAATAATGCATGCCGTGTCGGCGAATGCGAGCATTTCTTCACCATTGGGCAAAAGCGTGTTGTTCGTCATTGGCTCATAAATGGAAATACCGATGCTGATACTTTGAATAAAGCGATGCTTATCCCACTTAAATTCAAATGTTTGTGCGCTGTCCAGTAAGGCATCCGTTAGGGCGCTTAATTCCTGTTTGTCAGAAAATTCTGCAATGATACCGAATTGGTCTGCGCTTAAACGCGCAAATGCATATTGCTCATGCACAACATCAAATAACACGTGCGATAGCTCTTTTATAAAGACATCACCCGCGGTGTGCCCGCACGTGTCATTAATGAGTTTGAATTGGTCTACATCTAAAAATAGCAAGGCAAATTCACTCGCTTTTTCATCGTGCGATTGAATGCGTTCTTCCAAAATAGAGAGAAAGTGCCTTCGGTTATACAATCCTGTGAGCTGATCATGACTATTCAAGTATTGCAGGTTTACCTGATGAAGACGTCGCTCAGTCACATCAAACAATGAGCCAAACTGCAAGGTAGTATCACCAATTTTTTTAAGTTGAGCTGAGATACTAAACCAAAATTCAGAGCCATCAATACGTTTACCCTTTACCTCTTTTCCTAGCACTGTTTGCTGAATGCTAAGCTCACCCAATAAAAGGTCCGCATCTTTTGTTTGTGCAAAGAAACTGGAAAGATGCTTATGGCCGGCTAAAAATGCGTGGCTATCTTCATAGCCAAACAAGGCACAAATAGCCGGATTAATATGAATCAGTTCACCGCTAGGATGGGCTGTATAAAGACCTTCAGCCGCATGTTGAAACAAATCATTATACTGCTGCAGCTCCTGAATTTTTTTGACTTGTTCACCACTGTTAGCAGATTGAATGGATTGCTCTCGGCTGATAATTGCAACGCCAATTAGCATGACGCCGATACAGCTAAAGATGAAAGGATAGGGTGCAGAGAATGACAGGTGGCCAGTATTATTTACGAGCATTGATAGTTCAATCAAACCCACTATACCCAGCGCAAACCAGCCGCTAAAGTAGATAAGCGTGCTACGCAAATCGATACCCTTTCGATAAATAAAGGTGGCAACTAATTTGCTCAATAAAAACAAAAACGAGAAGACAATAAGGGAAATGAGTTGATACAAATCGTTAAATACAAAGATGCCAATCAGCGGAAACACAAGCAATACGTAATGCGCACGCAACCATAGCCGTGAAATCGGTTGGAAAATAATACGCGTTATTTTGATTGCGGCAAATAGGGTCACGGTTAAACTTATTGCGGTCAATTCCGCCGCAAAGGACGGCACCATAAACAGCATTGGAAGTATGCCTTCCGTGGACAACATGGTTGTCATTGCCGCAGTTGCAAAGACGCAAAACCAAAATCGTGACGGCGCGTTTCTAAGTACGTATGTAAACAAAAAATACGTTGCCAATAAGGACAGACCGCCGCTCATCGCACCGAGAAGGATAAGCCTTATACCCGCCTGTGTGTTGTATGCATCAGCTTGCCAAAGTTCAACTGGAATCACCGACAAACCGTCGTCTTGAATACGCAAATAGATGGTCATCAGAGAGTTGCTTCTCGCCGTGAAGGTCATTTTGAATCCACTACGACTTAAATTTGCACTCGTTGGACTTTCGCTCTGAAGTCTGGATGATTGAACGATTCTTAACTGCTCATCCAACAAGTATGCCTCGGCGCGGTCGACAAAGGTATTTCCCGCTACAAGAGTGAGTAAGCGGTTACTATCGGCAAAATTATCAATCTGAAAGCGTATCCACAGTGCTGATTCTTCTTCAATGTTGACAATTTCCGTATGCGAACGCCATTGTTGTTCTTGCAGTACGTCAGACAACAGGAGGCTTTGGTCGGTGATTAGGAACTCAGCATTGTTTGTTAGATTGATTGAAGCATCAAAGTCTGCACTGACGATATGCCCGTCGCTTTGAGCCAAACTAGTGTTGTTGAGTGGCAATTCGCTGCCCGTTTGCGCGCTTGCCAGCGACGTATACACCAGAGCGTTGATTAAAAACGCTATGCTAAAGAGTAGACCAAGGAAAGACTGATAATGCTGAGTTTTCAATCCGATGTGTACCGCCAGAAAATTACAAACTAGAGCGATAATAGTAGCAGACATTCTATAAAAAGTGACAGATTTACTGCCATAAGACTCAATCCGATTAGGTGTTAAGCATACACAGACTTTATTTTTCCCTTCGCTTGGTTTACCGTCGTATACTCAAACTTGAACGACATTGAAGAGCCCATCTTGCTAAGTACTACTGCGCCCAAACATTCATCTTTCGCTATCCTAATATGGTGTTTCTTTAAGAGAGTTCGACCTTTTAGCTTGCGTTTCGCCGTACTATTGACCGCTATTGTTCTTGGCGCGTGTGGTCAACCAATGGCCTCTGGTGACATAGAACAGGGGCAAGAAAAGGCAGCGATATGCGGTCAGTGCCACGGTAAAAATGGCATCTCTATTGTGCCAATCTACCCTAATCTTGCCGGTCAGAAAGAGCAATATCTGGTCTTGTCATTGCAGGCCTACCGCAGCGGAGAACGCGTCAACATGGCAATGACACCCCATGCCCGCAAGTTGTCTGACGAAGATATTGCTGATTTAGCAGCGTACTATGCGGCAATGGATCCTGCCGGTGGTGGCTTGAAACAGACAGACTGAAAAGCAAACCAAAAAGACATGTGATGTGTAAGGATACTATCCATACTTAACTTAGCTATTTATATGTTCACATTACATCACCTGATTGAATCACGCTCGCAGCGCATTGTTTGGATGCTAGAAATGGTCGGCGTCGAGTATCAAATAAAAGCGTATAAGCGCGATGCTAAAACAAATTTGGCACCGGATAATTACAAGGCGCTTCATCCTCTGGGCTCAGCGCCATTGCTTGAGCATCACCTGAGCGATGGCACAAGCACAATGACCGCAGAATCAGGCGCTATTTGTGAATATATTGTTCAAAAAACGGGTAAGCGGGAATTACTGCATGGCGCAGACCCTGATAAAGAGAGCGAAAATTATCTCTCGGTTCAGTTTTGGTCTCATTATAGCGAAGGAAGCTTTTTACCTCCTTTAGTTGCCACAATGGTGTTAAATAAGGCGAGGGCAAAGGCAAAGCCGTTTTTTGTGAAGTATATTGCAAACAAACTGGTTGATGCCATCTTGGATGCATATTTTAATAAGGTAAGTGAGAGAAACTTGAAGTTTGTGGAAGCATATCTGCATGACAACGAGTTCTTTGCTGGTTCAAGTCCAACCATCGCAGATGTGCAGATGAGTTTTGGCTTAGAAGCCCTTGTCAAGGCGGGAAAACTAGACTCATGTCCGCATATAACTGAGTATGTCGCGCGTCTTCATACCATGCCTTCGTACCGCGCAGCAATGGAAAAAATGGCAAGCGCAGAAAAGCACCCAGTTTAAGATAACCCGACCTCTGGATAAGAACGTGATTCGACTATTTTGCGTCTAGGTAGTCGTTTATCAGCCCGATAAAGGCCTCGCCATACTTTTCTAACTTTCGTTCCCCCACACCGGTGACGTTTAAAAAAGCGTTTGCACTGGTTGGGAGCGTTCGTGTCATGTCCGCTAGCGTGGCGTCGCTGAAGATGACAAATGCGGGTTTATCGTTTTCGTCCGCGATCAGTTTTCTTAAAGACTTAAGTTTTTCGAAGAGCTTTTGATCAAGATTCGTAGGTACATATTTGTCTTTTCTACCCTGTGAAACAGCGAATTTTGGCACCGCTAGTTCTACATTCTTTTCGCCTTTAAGTACGGCTCTGGCAGATTGGTTTAGACAAAGAATGCCCGATCGGGTCATATCGATGCGAATCAGGCCAACGTGTATAAGCTGCTGAATAATGTTATGCCAATAGCTGTCGCTTTTGTCTCTGCCAATGCCATAGGTGCTCAAGTCATTGTGTTTTGCGTCGATTATGCGCTTATGCTGAAGTCCTCGCAGCACATCAATCACATAACTGGCCCTTGTATCTAGCTTTAAACGATAAATACAAGACAGCACTTTTTGTGCATCCATACTTGCGTCGAACATTTTCGGTGGATCAAGACAGATATCGCAATTGCCACAGGAAGTATCTCGATAATCAGCGAAGTAATTAAGCAGTACTTGTCTGCGACAGGTTTGCGCTTCTGCAAACGACTCCATCGCTTCAAATTTGTGCATTTCAATAGCAAATCGTTCAGCGGTGCTGCCATCAGCAATCCACTTTTTTATGCGAGCGCCATCACGTTCGTCATACAGCAGTAGTGCCTCTGCCGGCATACCGTCTCGGCCTGCTCTTCCCGTTTCTTGGTAGAACGCCTCAACGCTCCTAGGCACGTCATGATGCACCACAAATCGTACGTTTGATTTATTGATGCCCATGCCAAAAGCAACGGTGGCGACCACGACTTGTAAGTTATCTTTTAAGAATTGATTTTGCACTAACTCGCGCATCTCACTTTCCCTGCCGGCATGGTAGGCATCACAGCGTATCCCAGCTTGCGTAAGCTTTGCAGTAAGGTCGTCAACTTTTGCGCGGCTGTTGCAGTACACAATGCCAGCATTCCCACCTTGCTGGCGGACGAAATCAACGACTTGATCAAAGCCTTTATATTTTCTGAGCAGGTTATATCGAATGTTGGGACGGTCAAATCCGCCTTTATAAACATACGCATCCGGTATATTTAATTGAAACTGAATATCGTGTTGTGTTGCCACATCAGCCGTAGCGGTAAGCGCCATCATTGGTACATTAGGGAATATGTGCTTGAGCTGTCCCAAGTTTCGATAGTCTTTTCGAAAGTCATGTCCCCAATGGCTTACGCAGTGTGCTTCATCTACTGCGATAAGACTAATGTTGAGGGAGCTCAATACATTAAGAAAGTAAGGCTGCAGTGCGCGCTCGGGGGCAAGATAAAGTAGCTTGATGCGGCTTTCTTTTAAAGCATTTATGACTGCTTTGGCGTCATCTGAACTTAAACTAGAGTTGAGGTATGCCGCTTCAACGCCAAGCTCTTTAAGCTGTTGGACTTGGTCCTGCATTAGAGAGATAAGTGGTGATATGACAACAGTAATGCCTTCAAGTACCACTGCGGGAACTTGAAAGCACAGCGATTTACCGCCACCAGTAGGCAATAAAATTAAACTGTCATGACCTTTGAATATCTGTTCAATTACTTCTTGCTGGCCGGCTCTGAAATGGTCAAAACCAAAGGTTTGCTTGAGCACCTTTTTGCAATCAGCGATTGGCTCACGGTTGTCTTTCAAAATTGGATAAGCTTGAATGGCGTTCACAGGTTTATATTACTTCCAGTAACTGAAGTGTACCCATTTGCCGATCAAAATCATATGGACTTCGTGACAGGTTTTGCATTACTTTTTATCCCTAGCTTAAGTAATATTTGCGTTTTGTGCTGAGTGGGTAGACAATCCGCGCCTGCGATAATCAAGCAACGAGAAAAGCCTCTCTAGGTACGTAACCTCAACTCGGGATAAGCGACAGCGCCAAGTAGCGATAAAAACGCGAATTACTGCGTTGCAAAAGCGAGCAATAGAATGACTATTACGTCACTTTTGCGCCTTGCACTTCACGTTTTTATCACTACTTGGTGATAATTTAATAAATACATAGTTAAAACATGCATTTGCACTATCGCTTATCCCGAGTTGAGGTTACATAATTATATGGTTTTAAGGCGATTATGAGTAGCACAAGCGCTGACTCCCAGCGTTCCGGAATACTGTTTGCAATTTCTGCCTATACAATGTGGGGCGTTGCTCCTATTTACTTTAAAGCACTAACACACATTCCCGCTCAAGAAATCCTCATGCACCGAGTGGTTTGGTCGGTATTGGTCTTGCTCGTATTAATTATTGGGCTTCGCCATTTTCGCAAAGTACGTGATGCGCTTGGTTCTGCTAAAGTCCTTGCTACCCTTTTCTGTGCAGGTTTTTTGCTCGCTGGCAACTGGCTATTATTTATATGGGCAGTCAACCATAACTTTATGCTTGAGGCTAGCTTAGGATATTTCATCAATCCTTTGATCAACGTCTTTCTTGGTAGAGTGTTTTTAGGTGAAAAACTCAGACCCGTACAAAAGCTTGCAGTGCTTATTGCCATGATTGGCGTTGGTTTGTTGGTATTCTCATATGGTCATTTGCCTTGGATTGCACTTACGCTTGCATGCAGCTTTGGTATATATGGACTGTTACGAAAGCAGGTAAATGTTGATTCTATGCCGGGGCTGTTTATAGAAACGGGTATGATGCTGCCGGCTGCCATTATTTATTGGTGGTTTTTCGCAAGTGTAAGCTCAGACATGACGCTAAACAGTAGTTCGTTAAATATGCTCTTACTGTTTGCAGGGGTGCTTACCACCGCCCCCCTTTTGTGTTTTACCGCGGCTGCAAGAAGAATCAAATATTCTACGCTTGGTATGTTTCAATATATTGGTCCAAGCATTATGTTTGTGCTTGCCATCGCGGTTTATGGCGAAAGCTTGAGTCAACAGAGGCTTATAACCTTCTTTCTAGTGTGGAGTGCGTTAGCGATTTACAGCTATGATTCTCTGCATCAGCGTAATAAGGTACGCAAAGCAAGCAAACGCTGAGCTATAGACAAGTTTCTTTGATGCTCTTTGACAAGTTATCTTCCAACCAGTTTGCATACTCTTTCGGTTGAAATTCCTTGATCAAGGCCTTCAGTTTACCACTTTTATGAAGTTCAATAGCAGCGAGCTGAAGCTTATCAACCATGTCTTTCGAAGTATCTAGGTGCAGGGCAAGGAAGTTGCCAAAGGTGTCACTATAGGTAAGAGGAAATACGGGTTCGAGCTGCTCGTAGTCCACGATGCCTTCTTGAATTTGATAAGGCAAGGTATTCACTGATGCAACAATAAGGTCTAAACGGCCTTGTGAAAAAGCGCGTAGATCACCGAATTTTTGATTGTACAAAAATAAGTTTTGGTTAACTGTAAATCCAAGTTGGTTAAAATAGCCCTCGTACGCTAAGTTCTTTCCTAAACCGACGGAGTAATTGAGTAAATCTTGCTCATCATCTATTTGGATATCAGTTCGATTTCGCAGCTTAAAGAAACAAGCTTTACCAAATGCGAGGGGACCAACCCAATGGAAAATGTCCTCTCGTTCAGGTAATTTCGATGTTGATACTATACCCACATTCGCTTCGCTTGTTGCTAACCTATACGCGCGATTCCAAGGCATTATTTTGAATTCGCACTCAATATTTGCGAGCTTGCATAGATAGCGCGTCGCTTCAATGTTAATTCCAGTGACTTTTCCATATTCTTCAAAATTATAGGGTGGAAGCGTCTCTGTGACGATGGTGAGCTTTTGGGACGAAAAGGCAAATCCAGACGTGCATATGAACATAAAAAATGCACATAACTTAAATTCGCTTTTCATACGCTACCTATTTGGTTTATCTGACATATTACTTATCGGCAGATACTAATCGTTTATGACTGCATTTCCCCTTGACTGAGCGGGGCATTTGCCAAAGATTCTTTCTTTTCGTCTTGAGAATGATCTGAGGCTAGCGTCATGTATACGCTTGGCAACACTAATAAGGTGAAGATTGTGCCTACTAGCATGCCCGCCACCAAAATAATACCAATACTATTTCTTGCCTCAGCGCCTGCGCCTGTTACAAGCACAAGTGGGAAATGACCCAAAACAGTAGCGCCGGTAGTCATTAATACGGGTCGTAGTCTTGTTTTTGCCGCTTCTTGCACTGCGGCAAGTTTTTCGAGTCCTTGACGCTGCATATGATTGGCAAACTCAACAATTAAGATCCCATTTTTGGCAATTAATCCAACGAGTGTGATGAAACCCACCTGAGAATAAATATTGATGGTGGTAAAATCGAGAAAGGAAAACATCATTGCGCCCGAGAGCGCCAGCGGGACTGAACCTAGCAACACGACAAGAGGGTCACGCAAGCTATTAAACTGTATAGCTAAAACCAAGTACACAAAAACCAGCGCCACCAATAGCACGCCTTCAAGTGTGTTGCCCTCTACGCGAATTTGTCGAGACTCTCCTGCGTAGTCAACCGTGTATTGCGCCGGCAATATATCAGCGGCAATATCTTCCAGTATGGAAAGGCCCTGTTCTTTTGTTGTGCCAGGCACAGGCTCCGCAAAAATTCTAAAAGCGTTTTTTTGTTGAAATTTTGCCAAAACGCGCGGAGCGGTTTCCGTTTCCAGGCGAGCAATTGAACGTACGGGTATCATTTCGCCACTGGGTGTGCGAATTTGTAGATTAAGTATGGCCTCTGGATTGAGTCGTTCGCTTTCTCTTAGCATGGGGATAACGCGGTAGGCGCGGCCGTCCTGATTGTAGCGATTAACAAAGTTACCCGATAGCAAGGTAGATAACTGGCTAGAGACTGACGATAAATCCATGCCTAAGTCAGCAATGTATTGGCGATTAAACACAAATCGGGCTTGTGGTAAGTCAATTTTTAAATCGGTATTGGCAAATAGAAAGCGTCCTGAACTACTCGCGCTGGCCACGATTTCGTCAGCGTATTGTTTCATCACTGCATAGTCATCAGTGCTTTGTACGACCATTTCTACAGAGAAATTGCCTGCGGTTGGCAAGGCCGAATCGAGCACAGGAAAGGCCTTTACTCCGCTTACAGCGCCGAGGCTGCCGAATGCTTGCCAATACATCTCTTGAACGTTTTGACTGCGTTCGCTCAAAGGCACAAAGTCAACACCAGAAAATCCACCAGTGGGCGTCATGATTTGCCACATGAAGGTAGCACCTTCAAGCTGCTTCATTGTGCTTACCACGTCATCCATATAGTCCAAAGTGTAGTCTATCGATGCATCAGGCGCAGATTCAACAATGACTGAAATGCCCGATTGATCTTCAGTAGGCGCCAGCTCTTTAAGAGATAACATATAAAATGGCCCGCTTAGCAGAGATAAAAACACTGCAGAAAACAGAACTTGATATCGATACTCGATGGTTTTTAATAAGACCTTGCCATATTTTTGCTGCAATACCTCAAAGATACGATTCACTTTGCGTGTGATCTTACCTTCTTTACCGCCTCTAGGGCAGGCATATGCGCTCATAATAGGTGACAGCGTGACGGCCACAACACCCGATATCAACACTGCAATAGCTAGAGTGAAAGCAAACTCCTTAAATAGAGCGCCGGTGAGCCCGGAGAGTAAACCAATAGGTGCATATACCGCCGCCAGCGTTACCGTCATACTGATAATGGGTGACAAAAGTTGTCTGGAGCTGGCCAATGCCGCCTGCATGCGTCCCATCCCGGAGCGCATATAACGTGCTACGTTTTCGACCACGACAATAGCGTCGTCAACCACTAAGCCAACGGATAAGACGATTGCTAATATAGTGAGCAGGTTGAGCGAAAATCCCGCAAGCGAGATCGCTGCAATGGCGCCAAGAATTGAGATAGGTATGGTCACTAGCGGGACTAATGCTGTGCGAAATGAGCCCATCATCGACAACACAACAATGCCGACCAATACGACTGTTTCAATAAGCGTGATAAAAATTTCTTTGAGTGCATCACGCATATATATCGTGCCGTCATATCCATCTGTGATGCTCAAGCCTTTGGGGAGGGTGCTGTTGATTTCATCAATCATCACATACAGCGCATCGCCAATCGCTATTTCGTTGGCACCAGGAAGCGGCCACACTGAAATGTACAACACAATGTCCTCGTCGAGGCGTGCGGTGACCACACCCTCTTCCTCGCCCAGCTCGATGTCGGCAATATCCGCTAAGCTTATTTGTACACCGTCGACTTCTCTCACCACCAAGTTTTCGAATTCTTGCACGTTAGTTAAGTTAGTGTCGGTGAGCAAAGCGATGCGCTGCTGGTCGTTTTCGCTACTGCCAAATGTACCAATGAGGTTATTAGCTCTTAACGCGGCAGATACGTCAGTCGCGGCGATATCAAATGCAGCCATTTTTTTGGGGTCAAGCCAAACGCGCATGGCGGGATTGCGACTTCCCTCCAAACCAATTCGTTGAACACCCGGAATCGACGCCATTGTAGGTGTAACATTTCGGCGTAAGTAATCGCTCACTTCCAAGCGCGACATATCAGCAGCTTCTTCGTCATAATTAACGGTTAAATAGAAGATGGCGAAAGGTCTATCGGCACGCACTACTTGGATGGCCGGATCTTCCGCCCCTTCAGGCAGCTCAAAACGAATTTGATCAATGCGCGCTGAAAGCTCGGCAAGCGCTGAAGAGCTGTCTTCATTAAGACGCAGCCATACTGTCACGGTGCTAAGGCCTGGTGTGGTATTGGAATCCACATAATCAACCCCCGGAACTGATGACGCCGCGCGCTCAATTGGTTCGGTAATAAACCCCTGTATGGTTTCGGCTGATGCACCGACATACGGGGTGGTAATTTGAATTGAAGCACTGCTGATTTGTGGAAACTGCAACACGGGTATACTCATGAATGCACGCACACCTAAAAGGACAATTGCAAGCGACAATACGATTGCAATGATGGGGCGTTTCGAAAAGATATCCATTACAGAGGGAGTATTAATCAAGCGAGAACCAGACTCGCTCTCACTCAGAGACGGTTCAGTCACTGAAGACGTTTTGTGGATAGAGTTGTCGGTATTACTCATTATTGACGCGCCTGTGCAGTATTGACGAGCAAGCCTTCAGTGAGTTTTGCTGAGCCTACTGTAGCTACGATGTCGCCGTCTTCGATTCCGCTGGATATCATCGCTGTGTCTCGTTCCCGCGCAACATACCGTACAGGTTTTCTGAGCGCTCGGTAGTTACCTGCATCGTCTTGCTGGAGCACGAAAACATAGCTGCCAAAGGTATCAAAGCGTAAGGCTTCATTGGGAAGTGCAATGACTTGCTGGGGATCAGCTATGGGCATTATCACTGACACTAAGGAGCCAGGTTTAAGTTTGGCTTGCACGTTATCAAGTGCTGCGCGCACCAAAACCGACCGTGAAGTACTCGAGATTTGCTGATTTACGGCAATTACTGAGGCGATTTGTGCTTCTTGCAATAGCTCGGGTGACTGAACACTTATCTTACTGCCAATGTTGATGTCGGCATGCCATTGAGGGATAGAAAAATCAATCCACACTTGTGACAAATCACCCACTAGGTAAGTGATAATTGAATTTGCAGATATGTAAGTGCCAACTTCCCATTGATGTATGCTGGTCTTGCCGCTGAATGGCGCAAGTATTGTTTTTCGGTCTATTGTTGCCTGTAGTGCTTTTGCTCTGGCTCGATTCACCGCCAGCTGCGAATTCGCTCGGTCTAACTGGTCGACAGATGAGGCGCGAACTTCCAATAAATCACTGAAGCGTTTAACGTCAAGCTTGGTTAATTCAATTTCTGCCTCAATTGCTTCAAGCTCTGCTAGTTCGGGGGCTATGTCAAACTGAATCAATAAATCACCTTGATTCACGTCTGCGCCTGACTCGAACGCCACTTTACTGATGATACCTTCAAACTCATTACGAAGCTCAACGGAGCGAGTAGCGCGCACCTCACCAATCACTTCGATATTCTTCTGCCAGCTTGAATAGCTTGCTTCTATCACTTCTACGGTTTCGCTTGGCTCAGGGAAAGACTCACCAAATGCAATGGCCGCTTTAATCTGAGTAAACTTTACAAAGCCAAGCGCCGCTACTATTGCGATGAGTGTTATCAAGGTGATTAGCCAGCGTTTAAATTGAAGCATTGAATATCCCGGTGTTTAGGAGTCGATGATTGACATTGTTACTGAAGGCATAGCTAAAGCGATTACACTCAGCTCTCGCATTACGCATGTTTAATTTATAGCTTTTGTAATTTAGCATAGGCGAGTACTAGCCATTTGCTACCAAAATCATCAAAATTAACCTGCACTCGAGCATGGTCGCCAGATCCCTCGTAATTTAAGACAGTCCCCTCTCCGAATTTCTTATGCGCGACTCTCTCGCCAAGCGTAAATCCACTGTCAACAAAACTTTCATGAGAAGTCGCAGCACTAAAGCGATTGTGAATAGGCTGACTCACCTGTGAACGTAAGCGAATTTCTTCCATATATTCACTTGGAATTTCTTTTACAAAGCGAGAAATAGTGTGGTACTTGTCTTGTCCATAAAGTCTGCGCGTTTCCGCGTAGGTGATAACTAACTGCTGCATGGCCCGCGTCATGCCAACGTAGGCCAATCGTCGTTCTTCTTCTAAACGCCCTGGCTCATCGTTGCTCATGTTGCTGGGAAACATGCCCTCTTCCACGCCAGCGAGCACAACAAGTGGAAACTCCAAGCCTTTTGCAGTGTGGATGGTCATCATTTGCACTGCGTCTTGATTGACATCAGCTTGCGCCTCTCCAGCCTCTAATGACGCGTGAGCTAAAAACGCGGCGAGCGGCGTCATTTCTTCAGCATCTTCGGGCGGCTCGAACTGCTTACAGGCCGTTACCAATTCCTGTAAGTTTTCGACTCTAGCCTGGGCCTTTTCACCCTTTTCTGCCTGATACATGGCGTATAGGCCCGAGCCTTTTATGATTTCGTCTGCCATTTTCTCAATTGGCATGCCAGCTACTTTTTCGCTCAGATCTTTAATCATGTCGATAAATCCACTCAAAGCATTGGCGGCTCGCCCTGATAAGTGTTTTGCAGACAGCATTGCTAAACTTGCATCCCACATGGATAAGTTTTGTTCGCGAGCAAAGCCTCTGATGTTCGCCAAGGTTTTTTCGCCCATGCCGCGTGTTGGCGTATTCACGACTCGTTCGAAAGCTGCATCGTCTATGGCATTATTGACCAAGCGCATATAAGCCAGTGCATCTTTTATTTCTTGGCGTTCGAAGAATCGCAAACCACCGTAGATACGATAGGGTAGGGCTTCATGCAGCAGCGCCTCTTCAAGCACACGAGACTGTGCATTGTTGCGGTACAATATCGCGCAATCTTTTAACGCTGCACCGTCTTCAAAAAACTGCTTGATACGCGACACAATAAATCGAGCCTCATCCATCTCGTTGAATCCGGCATATAGGGCAATTTTGTTGCCTTCAGTACCGTCGGTCCACAAGTCTTTACCTAATCGGCCCTGATTGTTGGCAATGACTGCGTTAGCCGCTTTGAGGATATTGCTGGTGGAGCGATAATTTTGCTCCAAGCGTATGGTGTGCGCTGATGGAAAGTCTTTCAGGAAATGCGATATATTCTCTACATTAGCGCCACGCCATCCATAAATAGACTGGTCGTCATCCCCAACAATCATTATGGTGTTTTCAGGACTTTTTAAAAGCTTAAGCCAAGCGTATTGAATGTTGTTTGTGTCTTGGAATTCATCAACCAGAATCGCTCTAAAGCGCTGTTGGTAATGGCGCCTTAAAGATTCCCCATCGCGAAGTATCTCGAAGGCTAATAGTAAAAGCTCCGCAAAGTCCACCAAACCAGAGCGTTTGCAGGTTTGCTCGTAGGCAGCATAAATTTCCTTCATTTTTTGCTGGGTCGGATCGTTATAAGTCTCAACATGCTCGGCTCGCAAGCCTTCGTCTTTATTGCCGTTAATAAACCACTGTATTTGTTTAGGCGGCCAGTGCTTTTCATCTAAATTCATCGCTTTTAATAAGCGCTTAATTAAGCGGTATTGATCGTCTGAGTCTAAAATACTGAAGTTTTGCGGCAAGCCTGCATCTTCATAGTGGAGGCGTAGCAATCGATGTGCTAAACCATGAAATGTGCCAATCCACATCGCATTCATAGGCGCATTCATTAAATGCTCCACCCGCCCCCGCATTTCTCGCGCGGCTTTGTTGGTAAATGTTACGGCCAGAATGCTGAATGGCGCAAGTGCCTCTACTTCCATCAACCAAGCAATTCGATGCACAAGTACGCGCGTTTTGCCGCTGCCTGCTCCCGCAAGCACAAGCATATTTCCATTTTCGGCGGCAACCGACTCGCGTTGCTTGTCGTTTAGCTTATCAAGTAGTCTTGATACATCCATTCACTGTGTCCTATCAAATACAAATTTGTCTTGAATTGAACCGTTCCTAGGTCTATCGAGTTAACACTATGAGAAACGGCTGTTTATTCATGCAATTGTAGCAATTTTTTAATACAATGGCTGGGTTTTTATACAGTTAATATACACAGTAAAAAGGATGCTTAAGCAATGAAGCTATTGTTCACTCGCAACGAAACGCCAGAGAAAGTGGTGATCGTGTTCAAGCCCTACTCTATGTACGTTCTGTTGGTAGTATTGCTCATGCTCATGGCTGTTAGCTTTATTGATGCGCTTGCTTCATATGAGTATCTCGCGAATTATTTAATGCCAGTAGCGGCGCTTGTTGTCGTTGCTCGCATTATTTTTATGCACAAGGTGAACAAAGAAATCCAGCAAGCCATTCGAGATGAAAGGGTCGAAATAAGCGGGGGCAAGCTAAGCGCGAAAAATCCGCTGACCTTTGTTATAATTAAGCTTAAAGCACAGGAAACCTAGATCACCAATGACGCGTATTCATACACACACCAGCATTGATAGCAGCCAAGACTTCTGGTTTGCATTAAAAGAAGAGGCAAAGGCAGTTTCTCAACGAGAGCCATTACTTTCAAGTTACCTGCACGCCTGCGTACTGTCTCACCATAATCTTGAGACCTCGCTCAGCTTTATTTTGTCAAATAAAATCAGTGATGATGTGATGCCTGCAATCGCAGTGAGCGAAATGTTTGATGAAGCCTATTTACTTAATCCCTCCATGATAGACGCCGCCATGTTGGATGCGATGGCAATCGTGCAGCGAGATCCTGCGGTTTCCACCTACCTTCCGGTACTCATTCACTTCAAAGGATTTCAAGCGCTACAGGTTCATCGCTTAGCCCACTACTTGTGGCAAAAAGGTCGCAAAGAATTGGCGCTGTTTATGCAAAGTCGAAACTCCGAGGTGTTTTCTGTTGATATCCATCCTGCCGCGGTCATTGGCAAAGGCGTTATGTTTGACCATGCTACTGGTATCGTTATTGGTGAAACGGCGGTTGTTGAAGATAACGTGTCTATTTTGCAAGAGGTGACGCTTGGCGGAACGGGCAACGAATCGGGCGACCGGCATCCAAAGGTGCGACAAGGCGTGATGATTGGCTCGGGTGCTAAGATTTTGGGTAATATCGAAATTGGTCGTGGTTCAAGAATCGGTGCGGGTAGTGTAGTGCTCAATGACGTACCCCAGTGCACGACCGTTGTTGGTGTGCCTGCAAAAGTGGTTGGGATTACCGATTGTGATAGACCGTGTGATTCAATGCAGCAGAATGTTTTGGCCAACTCACCGCCAGGTTAGATAGATGCAAAGTAACGAACTAGTGATGCAAATGAGTGCTGATAAGCGCTATCGATACCTTGTTGATCAAGCAAAACAAAATGAGACGTTGTGGATATTGACCGACGATGATGGTTGCGTAATGCTAAATGCGGAAGATGAAGACTGTGTACCGGTTTGGCCGGCAAAAGACTTTGCAAATTACTGGGCAACCGGCGAGTGGGAACATTGCAGAGCCCAAGCAATATCGCTAGAGGATTGGTTGGAGCGCTGGACGCCAGGCTTAGAGGAAGATGACCTTCTATTGGTTGCTTTTCCCAATCCAAATGAGCAAGGGCTGGTGATTGAGCCTGACATGTTCGACGAGGACTTACGTAGCGTCTAGTACTTGTATAGTTGTGGGTGGTATTCGTTAAGTATTTTTATTGCATGCCTGCCTACGTATTCGCGCGTATTTGACTCGGTGAACAACCAAACTTCTTTTTTATTGCAGTGGAAAAGTTACATTGATATTTAAAGCCCACTAAATTAGCGACTTCTTGAATCGATATGTTCGATTGTGACAACATTTGATAACCTAACTCTAGCTTTTTATCCTGCACTAAATCGGAAATTCCTAGGCCATAGACTTCTTTGAAACCATAGAAGAGCTTATTTCGATTAACGCCCACGTCTTTGGCTAGCTCTGCTACAGTAGGAGGAGATTGAAAGTGTTCCAATAATATACTGTGAGCTCGTTTGATAGCCGCTTGGTCAAACTCATTGAGCTTGACATGTCTTTCTTGCAATCTCAGCTTTTGAATTTCATTGATTGATTTACATAGTATTTCCAAGCATTTTGCCTTCATCAGAGCGATACGCATTGGACCTTTAAGCTCATTGTGAATTAAGTCATTTGTCATTTTGTTCAATTCTTGAGAAAAGTGAAAGAAACGATGAAAGCTATCAATTGAATAAGCGTTTAGAGCAGCCTGCAGCAATTCAGGCATGTTATCTATGTTTAAGTTAGTAATTTCCTCAATCAAGGATGGCTTACAACACAATGTTGCCCAAATTGATTTTGTATCTTGTTTTAACTCTTCTGCAATTTCAGCATGGGGAGGATTGTTGATAATCCGCCAAGATGGCGACAAGGCCTGTATGCTGCTATCTTGTGAAATGGACATGTCTACGTTAATCGAAAGGCTAAAGTTAAACCTGATCCAGTCGTAATCTCTCAGAATGATCGTTTGATCTTGATGCCACTCACAGTCCATCACAATCAAACATAGATCGCTTTTGAGCTGATAAAACTCTATCCGCCCAGATAAAATATCGTTCGCAAATTGATAGATATCGGCGCTTCCAAAATCACTTGTAAAGCGCCATTGAGAATCGCGATGAGGATCAAACAATTGCGTGATCACACTATTTATATTAGACCACTCAAAGCGATTTATTACAGTGTTTTGCGACATGAATTACTTTTCGAAAATGATAGTTTAACAGGCATTCAAAATAACAATCATCTTAGATTACCATATACTAGGGTCTGTTGATCTTTGCTCTATGGATTTTATTAAGCACTGCAAAGCACGATGGCTATCCAGGTGCAAGATTAAAAAATGCAAATTGCAAAACAAAGAATGTGTTCATAAAAAGCATGTAGAGAATTTTACCTGCACACTTGGTGCAATTAACCAACCGATATAGGTACTCGCATGAAGTTCTCGATTATTGCTTTAGCAGTCAGTGTCTCACTTTTAAGCAACCTTACAACAATGGCTGTAGCACAACAAAGCAATCCAAATGCCTCAGCGTCAGACGAACGTCAGATTGAGCTGATTGAAATTACGGCAAGAAAAAAAACCGAAACCGCTCAGTCAGCGCCCATTTCTGTATCAGTGTTAGGCGGATTAGATCTTGAGCGTGCAGGTATTGATAACTTTGACTCAGTATTGGCGACTGTGCCAAATGCCAGTCAATCGGGTGGAATAGCCGGAGGCTTGCAAGGCCTCATTAGTATTCGCGGAATTTCAACTTTAGTTCGTTTTGTCGGGTTAGAAACTGGCGTTGGTTATTATGTCGATGGAATTTACGTTGGACGCCCAGAGAACTTCAATCAAGACTTAGTCGACATCGACCGTATCGAAGTCCTTAGAGGACCTCAAGGTGCAGTATTTGGAAAAAATACCATCGCTGGCGCGATTAACATTATTACGCGCACGCCTGACGAAAACAATCAGGCATATGTGGAAGCGCAGTACGGTAATTACAATCATATGCGACTCAAAGCGGGGATAAGTGGGGAGCTAACTGAGAATCTATTTGGGTCCCTATCAGGGAGTATTTTTAAACGCGATGGAATTATAGAGAACAGTTTCCCGGGTGGTGATGACTTAGATGATGCGGACTTAACGACCTTACGCACAAAGATAAAATACCAAGCTTCAGATGCCGTAGAGCTAGTTTTCGCAGCAGATTTACTTAAAGACAGGAGCAACCCTGCCTTTTTCGAAGTCCGTGATGCTGCGTTTTTAGATGATCCCAGTGAATCAACGCCATTTACGGTCAACAGCGACCAGCCGAACTTTTTAGATAGAGATATATGGGGAGCATCACTTAGCGTAAACGTTGAATTGTCGTCTGGTACTTGGGAAACCGTTTTAGCGATGCGAGATACCTCATTTGATGCCGGTATTGATGACGACAAGCTTCCCGTTCGTTTTTTTGTTGATGAGTTTTCAAGCGACACAGATTTTCAATCTCTCGAATCGCGATACAGCAGTCAAATAGGAGATACACAGTATCAAGTGGGTGTGTATCTCTTTACACAAGATGCCGATAACATTTCAAATTTCGCGCTTGGTGACTTTTTGACAGGTGTGCCGGGTGTGGAGCCTCCAATTGACTTAACGAGTTCAGTTGATACTGACAGTTACGCCCTCTTTTTTAATACGGATACCCAGCTCTCTGATGCACTATCACTAGAGATTGGAGGGCGCTACGTGTCCGAAGATAAATCGGCTTTCCACTTACAAGAGGACCAAACTGGGATATTTGGCACAACGGATTTCTCAGCAGATAGAAGCGACAGTGATTTTTCACCGATAGTATCTCTGTCCTACAGTTTATCTGACAACGCGATTGCCTATACCCGTTATGCTGAGGGTTTCAAAAGTGCGGGTTTTAATACCGACTTTATTTCAGCGGGTGCAAATTTGGAAGTGGAGCCGGAAACTGCCACTTCTGTAGAGGCCGGCCTGAAAACTTTCTTCTTTAATCGTGCTATTAATCTGAACGTGGCTGCTTTCCAAACTGATTATGAGAACTTGCAGCTTGCACAAATTGTCGGTGCCGGGGTATCTCTAAATAATGCGGCTGAAGCAGATATTCGTGGGATTGAACTCGACTTTACAGCATTAGTGGGGGATTACTTTGATGTATATGGCAATATGGGCTATCTCGACGCTACCTACGATGATTTTCCAGGTTGCCCTGCTCCAGGCGCGATTGAAATTACGCCACAAGAGAACTGTGCCGGTAACTTCTTGAATATTGCGCCAGAATGGACCGCAGGCTTTGGTGCTCAAATGGTTTATCCACTAGCGGGCTTGGAAATGGATTTAGTATTACGTGCAGATTACAACTATCGCTCCGAAGTGTTCTTTGAACCACAAAATGAAACCCGCTTGTCAGGTGACTCTCGTAGCATAATGAACCTTCGAGTCGGGCTGATGGACGACGTCGGTTCTTGGGAAGTGTTTGCCTGGGTCAATAATCTGTTTGACGAGGAGTATGTAAACTTTGCAGACGATCGAAGCGGGATATTCGTGCCCACAACAGAGGCCTTCGGCGCACCACGAATGTATGGCGTAACTGTGCGAATGCGATTCGAATAGAGGGAGGCCACAGTTATGTTTGAGCATACTAACGCAATTGAAAAAGATGGGTTGAAAATTGCCTACGGACTGAGCGGCAACAATGATTTAAGTGTCAAACACACACTAGTATTTATTCATGGCAACACGGCTAGCAAAGACGCTTTTGTACATCAAATAGAGGCCTTAAGTGAACAGTATCAAGTATTGGCGATTGATTTGCCGGGGCATGGTCAATCGGGGAATGCGACAGACCCCCTACGCCAGTATACGATCAGCGAATATGCGAAATCTTGCGCTTATGTTCTCGAGCAACTTGCTATCTCATCGCCAGTCATCGTGGGATGGTCACTGGGCGGGCATATTTGCATAGAAATGCTTGCCCAAGGCTTCAAAGCATCGGGGCTGATGATTACCGGCACGCCGCCTATTGCCCCTGGACTTAGTGATATACCTTCAGCATTTTTACAAAATGAAGTGATGGCGCTTACAGGAAAAGCTGAATTTACAGACGAAGATGCGCAGCTATATCTTAGCGCGCTGTACGGGGAATGTATCAGCCCATCGTTAGTAGCGGCCGCTCAAAGAACCGATCCACAAGCCAGGAATGCAATGACAGCAAACTGGGCGCAAGGCGATGATGGGGCCGACCAAAAGGCATTTGTCGCGACTTGGAACAAACCTATTGCTATTGTTCATGGCCACGACGAACAATTTGTTAATTTATCATATTTGGAGGCTTTGCCAATTAGAACGCTATTCGAAGGAAGGATTTACATAGTCAATGACGCAGGACATGCCGTTTTCTTGCAACAGCCGAGCGTGTTTAATCAGTATCTGTCTAACTTCGCAGCGCATTGCTTTGGAAGCAGCAATGACTAATACACTGATCAAACAAACTGCTGAACAAATGGTGCAATTGCGACAGCGCATTCATCAGTATCCAGAGCTTGCTTATCAAGAGTTTCAGACGGCCAACTTAGTAGCGCAGGAACTAAGATCATACGGCTTGCATGTCACCACAGGTATTGCAGAAACAGGCGTGGCGGCGTTGTTAAAGAAATCAGATGGCCCTACAGTTGCATTTCGAGCGGATATGGATGCTTTACCTATAGTTGAGTCAAATGCGCTCGCTTATTGCTCTTCTCACGCAGGAGTGATGCATGCCTGTGGGCACGACGGTCACACGGCTATGCTGCTTGGGGCGGCTAAGGTACTCTCACAAATGGATAGCTTTGCGGGGAATATTTTGTTCATATTTCAGCCCGCAGAAGAGAATGAAGGCGGCGCGAAATCAATGCTTGATGCCGGCCTCTTTGAGCAGTTCCCAGTAGATTCTATTTATGGTTTGCACAACATTCCTGGAGTGCCCTTGGGCACCGTTATGGCGCAGCCGGGCCCAGTTTCAGCGGCCTTTGATATTTTCGATATTGCTATTGAGGGAAGAGGTGGTCACGGCGCTATTCCCGATTTAGCCGCAGATCCTATTGTCGCAGCAAGCGCATTGATCCAGTCATTCAATACCATTGTGTCTCGCAAAGTGAGTCCACTGGACAGTGCTGTAGTATCTATCGGCAAATTAAGCGCGGGTGATACTTACAACGTAATCCCCGAACGTGCCGACATAAAAGGTTCATGTCGCTCATTCAATCAAAATGTTCAAACTTTACTAAAGCAGCAAATCCTGAATATGTGTCGGCATGTCGGGCAAGCGTATGGGGTGAACATAAGTTGCAAGTACGAAGAAAAGTATCCTGCTGTAATCAACGATGAAAACGCAACCAAAGTATTGCAAGAAGCGGTGCACGAATGGTTGCCTAAAACCAGTATGATTACTGAGTTCAAGCCCTTTATGGGGTCAGAAGACTTTTCTTATTTTCTCAATGCAAAATCAGGATGTTACTTTGGACTTGGCAATGGCGAAGATAGCGCAGCATTGCATACCCCTCAATATAACTTTAACGATGCGCTTTTAGAAAAGGGTATTGACCTTTGGGTAGCCATCGCAAAACAGTGTTTTTCTCCGACAATTAATCCTTAAGAATATGAGTCGAAGGTGGATCTAGTGCGCATTGTTTGCTCAATTGACTAGCTTGCTGTACTCTGCGCGCTTTACAGCAAATACAAGTGGTTATTCCCTATCATTATCACATTTTCGCAGCTTGGCCTTCACTCTGATTTACTCAAAGCAATAGCTGATCAAAATTATCAAAGCCCTACGCCTATTCAACAACAAGCTATTCCGGTGCTGCTTACTGGAAAAGACGTACTGGCAGCGGCACAAACCGGAACAGGGAAAACGGCCGCCTTTACCTTGCCCCTTATTCAAAAGCTACATACTGAAAAGCTGCCTTGCAAAGGTGGCAGATGCAAAGTACTTATTCTTACGCCAACACGCGAGCTGGCGGCCCAAGTGGCCAACAATGTTGAAACCTATAGTAAATATACCAGGCTTAAATCTGTAGTGGCATTTGGTGGAGTAGGTATTAATCCACAAATGATAAAGCTAAAACGCGGTTGCGACTTTTTGATTGCAACGCCTGGCCGATTGCTGGATTTGTATCAACAAAACGCCGTTCGTTTTGACGATATTCAAACCTTTGTGCTTGATGAAGCTGATCGTATGCTGGATATGGGCTTTATCCATGACATTAAACGAATCATCAAACTTTTGCCGAACAAACGTCAGAATTTACTCTTCTCAGCGACATTTTCCGATCCAATCAGAAAGCTTGCCGCAAATATTGTGCATGAG
Organism: Ningiella algicola; assembly: GCF_028401415.2. NCBI lineage: Bacteria > Pseudomonadati > Pseudomonadota > Gammaproteobacteria > Alteromonadales > Alteromonadaceae > Ningiella > Ningiella algicola. The sequence continues at coordinate 3,479,636 of NZ_CP171821.2, forward strand.
CCTGTAGAGATTTCGGTTGCGGCTAAAAACACGACCTCTAGTAGCGTAAATCATAGCGTTGTGCATGTATTAAAGGGCAATAAGAGCAAGTTGTTAGCGGAGCTCATCAATATTGAGAAGTGGCAGCAAGTATTGGTATTCTCTCGCACAAAACATGGCGCCAACCGCATCGCTAAACAGCTCAATGCACGAGATATCAGTGCAGCGGCAATTCATGGAAATAAGAGCCAAGGGGCGCGCACCAAAGCATTAGCTGAGTTCAAATCGGGTAAGGTACGCGTGCTAGTGGCTACCGATATTGCGGCCAGAGGCATCGACATCAAACAATTGCCTCAAGTCGTTAATTTCGATTTACCCAATGTGGCTGAAGACTATGTGCATCGAATTGGCAGAACAGGCCGTGCTGGTGAAACCGGTCAAGCAATATCCTTTGTAACAGAAGAAGACATTGATTTAGTGGCCGGGATCCAAAACCTGATCAAACAAGTCATTGAAGTCAAACACATCAAAGGCTTCTCTCTTAGCAGTCCACTAAAAACACCTGATCTAAAGGCGGTCAAGGCAAAACGGCCAAAGAAGCCAAAAAATCGAAGGTCTACTGCGAATCACAGATAAAGCGTCTGTGTACTTCAAAATATGTAAAGTTTGGCTATCCGTTTGATACCAAAACGCCTTCGGTATGCGCCAATAGAAAAAACAACACATAAAAACACAATATTGATTGACCCACCACCGCCAGTTTCTGGCGATGCTGGCGCGTTAGGGCTTGGCGGTGGAGCTGGTGGAGATATTGGTGTGAATAACTCACTGCCATCATCAATAAGTCGCAAAGCTTTGCTTGTGCCTCCGGTATCGCTAGCATCATTTCCATTACTATCTTCGAAACCCGTCCATGCGCCGTCTAACCAGTCCACATTGGTAGATGAATCTGCATCCAGAGCTTGACCGGTAAAATCCTGAGTATCAACAGCAAGTGCGAGTAAAGAATGGCTTGACCAGTCAAAGTCCGCAGGGAGAGTAAATGGTTGAATGAAGGTATCGGTTTTATAGTTTACATAGTCGCTTTGGACAGCCCATTCTCCTTGGGTAGCGTCCAGTGTATATAGCGCATCCTGTCCATTTATGATCCCTTCTAGCGATAACTGGATATCGAGAGCATCGCTGATATTAGAAAACCCCACTACTTGTTCACCGTTAAGCTGACGCATGGGCTTATTAAAGCGAACAAGCATTTGGTATTGTGTGTTGCCTACAATCGGACTGTTTGATGCAATATCTAAGACGCGTTGTTCACCTTGTTTTGTAAAATCGCCTTGAAACACAGTTGCTTGGTCGCTCATGCGAATAACTTCCAAGCCCACAACAGCAGGTGGAAATGCCGCTGCATACAAGCCCGCCACCGTGGCTCTGCTTATTTCGCCCCGCATCCTATCGACTTCTGAATTAGGTAGGACGAACCCGCCATGAGAAACACCTGTTCCGCCATATTGGGCGTTTGAGCTAGCAGGCTCAATCTCTAGTGTAAATGACATAGCTTGGTATTGATTGGCAAAGAATTCATCGGTGGAACCTATGCCTGAACCTGCTGCTCGCTGACTGTAGGCATATTTGTAACTATTGGCTGCGCGCATAATGCTACCAAGGATTTGGCTTAATCGATTTCGCCTTGCATTACTGGTTGATGGAGCAATGTAGACTTGCGTAAACGAATGGGTGTCTATGTAAAACCGTAGTCTATCTTCATTTGAGACAAGGGCAGCCTGCTGAAGCGCGAGCGTCTCAGGTTCAGACGCGGCAGCTGTGCCATGATAAACAAGACTTGATTCACTGCTTGAACTGCTATTGCTTGTAGCCCAGTAAGGGTTTAGGTTACGATTGAGATCGATGCCATTTAGATTATCGAAAGCGCTTTCTAAGTCCTGGTCAACATTGCGCATGTTTTTCCGTCTCATGCGCCCGTCTCTTGGGGTTTGTACAGATGCGGTTACCTGCTCAGCAAAGCGCTGTGTCTGTATAAATCCGTCAATATTAAGCACTGGAATAAGCACCAACTGACTGTTTTCTAAAATGAACTGGACGACGTGTTGATCTGTTTGCGCTTCATGTAAAAACTCCATCAAGCCCGTGATTGCTTCGGGAGTTTGCCATTCTCTCGCATGGATACCACTATTGATGAGCGCTGCGCCCTCTTTAAATCCCTCAGAGGTTTCGTCGTTATTGTCACCAAAACGGTAAGCATAAATCGGCAGTCCGTTTATGGTATCGCCTATCTGTATTTGTTGAACAAGCTCTGATGTTAGGGCTAGCTGCAGATGCCTTAAATTTAAACTGCTGTAAGTACGAAAACCGTCGACAGGGGTCAGTGAGTCAATAGGGAGGGGGACTTCATAGCCAAGAGGAATTTCAGTGGGGCCAGCTTCGGTGTTGGTATATTGGAAGGTTTGCCCCACGGCAGGTAGCGTGCTTAACAGTGTACAAATGAGAAAAGACCATCTATAAAAGCTGATCATTTGAGCGCCGCCTTTTGAAGTTGTTTGATTGCCAGTTTCGCGAATGGTGAATTGTCACGATTATAGCGCTCCTGCAAAGCGCGTCTGAACGCTTCGTTTTTGACGCGTTCAAGGGCCGCAACCGCGTGTAATTGATGCTTTTTGTTATCTAGCGCACTTAAGATAAGTGCTTGGGCTAGTTCATCATCCGAATAATGAGTGGCTAGCGATAATAAAGCTTGCGAACTGAGTTTTGGCTGCTCAATCGCCTGTGCGAGTTGCTCAACTGCTTCATAGTGTTCGCTCTTCAGTGGCAGTTTTTGCAAATATTGATACGTAAATTCGTCTGGTGGGCTCTTTAGAAAGTGAGCAAACAAATCTTGAGAATAATGCTTGGATAACAAAATACTTATCGCATGATTGTCCTCAAACTCATTCATTAACCCTTGCTCTATCAACTCAATTGCAATGGCGTTTGCTTCCGTTGGCTTCAGCGTCTTCAAAAATGCAATGACTGCGTCTGAGTGTGCGTCGTCAACACTCAACCACGCAGCCCAATTAAGGCTTTGATTTGCCCATTCACTTAGAACTTTTCGCTTTAGCTGAGACACCTGACGAGTGTAAATCGCACTACTGGCAGCAAGTGGAATATTAATAAAAGGTATGACTTTGCCGGGGTGCTCGGTATAACTGCCTTGAACCATTGTCTGATTATGCTGCATGTCGTTGAGCCATGTTTGATGATGAGTCTCTATTGTTGCCGTGTAGCTTAAGGTTCGTATCCATAAATCGGTCAATATGGCGCGATTAGTATCATCCAGTGCCCTCAGTGCAGCCTCTATTTCTTGTCTGGAGCGCATTTTCAGAATCAGCTCGGCGTTGGGATTAAGTGCTTGAATTCGCTCTCGCAGGTGACTCTCAGATAGGGTGATGCTGACATCAGCGCCTATTAAAACTGCATTGCCTTGGATGGCAAGAGCCGGGTGTATGCTCATATTGATGAGCAGCAAAAAAGCGGCGGCGACTGTTTTTTTTAAACCGCAGAGTCTATGTAATTGACAAAAGAACGTATGTCCGATTTTAAGCATGACTTTGCAAGACCATTGTGTAGCTCACAATGGCCTTAGCTTAACACAAAAAGAGGAGAGCGACCGACTCTCCCCTTTTACAGGACAATAGTGGTTTATAAGATTCAGAAGTGCTAAGGAGTGCGTTAGATATCCACAAAGCATATAAAAATGGCTTAAAACCGCGAACTACACAAGTCCCTCAAAATCCGTTTTCGAATGGCGCTCTTTTAATTGTTTGTCTTCTTCGCCCCATACTTTATTAACAAGCCGACCACGTTGGACTGCAGGGCGCTCAAGCAATTTTTGGGTCCAGCGCTGTAGGTGTTTATACTCTTTTACTTGCAAAAATTCGCCAGCTTCATACAAACTGCCATGAGCCAGTAAACCGTACCATGGGAATATGGCCATATCGGCAATGGAGTATTGGTTTCCGGCGATGTACTCGTGATTTTCTAGCTGTTTGTCGAGCACATCGAGCTGGCGTTTTACTTCCATGGCAAAGCGGTTGATTGGATATTCGTATTTTTCAGGTGCGTAAGCATAAAAATGCCCAAAGCCGCCGCCTAAAAATGGCGTGCTGCCCATTTGCCACATCAACCAATTAAGGGTTTCTGTTCGGTCATGGCCTTGTGCCGGTAAAAACTGCATAAACTTTTCCGCCAGGTGGATCAATATGGAGCCCGACTCGAACACTCTGAGCGGAATATCACCAGAAAAATCCATGAGTGCCGGAATTTTTGAATTCGGATTCACGCCCACGAAACCGCTTGAGAACTGCTCTCCCTCTTGAATGTTGACTAACCAAGCATCGTACTCGGCTTCATCAAACCCGGCCTCAAGTAGCTCTTCAAGCATAATGGTGACTTTTACGCCGTTTGGTGTTGCAAGGGAATATAGCTGAAATGGATGTTCACCCACTGGAAGTTCTTTTTCGTGAGTGCTACCTGAGATGGGGCGGTTAATATTTGCGAACTTGCCGCCGCTGCTTTTATCCCAGGTCCAAATGTTTGGTGGCGTATAAACGTCATTGCTCATTCTGCATTCCTCATTCTTTGGCGATTAGTGTTTTGATTTCTTTCAATGATGCTAGCTGCACATGAGGCAGGGTCAGTGCTTGTTCATTATTTAAATTCATTGGTCGGTCGAAGGCAAACCACGCTGTATTGAAACCTGCTCGAGTAGCGCCCCAGATATCTTTTTCTAAATTATCTCCAACATGCAGTATTTGACTGGGTTTTAGCTGTAATCTTTCACATGCTGCCTCAAACATATCTGGATAGGGCTTCATTCGCATGCCTTTGCCTGCATGCAAAACGTGATCGAAGTAAGTTTCAATGCCAATTTGTGCCAGGTTTACGTTTCCATTTGTAATAGCGACTAAGGGCACTTTCCGAGCAAGTCGCCGCAGTGCCTTATGCACGGATTTATCGAGTGAAAAGTCGCTTCGTTTAAAATAAAAGGTTTCAAAGCAATCGCTCACCGCCGCTGGGATTTGTTCGCTTGGCATATCCACACTTAAAAAAGCTTTGGTCAGTGTTGTGCTTCTAAGTGCCCCCATGTCATGCTTTAAGGCAGGCGACTCAGCTAGCGCCTCTCGTTTAAAATAAAACCAATCGTTACTGCTCAAATGTGCAGCCAGAGGATAGCGCGCCTTAATATGCGCGCGCAGGTGTTGCTCTGCCTCTACAATATATGGCCAATTCGCATAAAGGGTATCGTCTAAATCGAAAGTGACGGCAGATATTTTGTTGATGGTTTTGTAGACAATCATTTCTTTTTCGCCCGCGGATGGGCTTTATCGTAAACTTCAGAAAGATGTTGAAAGTTCAAATGCGTATACACTTGGGTGGTACTTAAATTAGCGTGCCCCAACAATTCTTGAACTCCTCTTAAGTCATTGCTCGACTCTAATACGTGAGTGGCAAAAGAATGGCGCAAGGTATGCGGACTTATTTGTTGGTATAGAGTTTGTTTTTTTGCCCAGTGGTCGAGGCGATTAGCGACTTGTCGATTCCCTAAGCGTCTTCGTTGCTTTGACAAAAATAGTGCCTGCTGCACGTCAGCGTTTTGCGCAGATGCTTGGTCGCCACTATTCATGTTTAAATGTGCTTCTCGGCGAGGTAAATACTTTGCTATGGCTTCAACGGCTTTGCGGCCAATGGGCAGCATTCGCTGCTTACTTCCTTTACCCATTACCTTTAGCATAAACTGCCTTGAAGCCAATGCAGGGTTATCACGAAGCGCATTTATTTCACTGACGTCCAGCATGTTTAGGCTTGTAAGCTCTGATAATCGAATACCACAACCGTAGAGTAGTTCGAACATAGCCTTGTCGCGCGTTGCAAAAAAATCATCGCCTTCAAAATCGAGTAGCGCGCCCATCTCGTCAACATTCAATTGCTTAGGTAGCGGTTTGTTTTCCTTGACCCCATGCACACTTTTGGCTGGATTATGTGTGATTTCCCCTATTTTGAGCAAATGTTCACAAAAGCTGCGAAGTACGGTTAGCTGTAAATTGATACTGCGCGCTGACAAGCCTCGTTTGTTGCCAAGTTGAAGCACCGTTTTACAATCATCTATCGTAATGGCTTGCCAGCCCTTCCATTTTCCCGCTTGTTTTAACATGCTTACAATCAAGGTTAATTGGCGACGATAGTTGGCGATGGTGTGGGGTGAAAGCTGGCGCTCAATTTCGCATTCGCGCAAAAAACTCGCCATCAAAGCGTCAATGACTTGTTCATTCTCCTTAGACACGCGCTGGGTATGATCTGATTTGGCGTCGTTAGTCATTAGACGCCTTTGCTTAAAGGAGTTTAGGCAAGTGGAAAGACAGAAAATCGCGCAAGTAGCTAAGCAAAGTAGTGTCCATATCAGGTGTAAAATGCAGCGGATCTTTGCTAGCAATCGCCAATAGCGCAATAGGTTTATCGTCGCCAATGGTCATCAACGCAACTGACTCAGCCACTTCATCTGGAAATAAGACATTCTTTTCGTTTTGCCCCAAGCGACCAAAATAAAAGTCTTTTCCGTTGAGTTTCTTGTCTAGCAGCGATCGTTGCTGAATCTCCGAAATGCGACCGTTATCGCTTTGAACGCTGCCAGCATTTTGTGAGAACGGATAAATATGTGCTTCACTTAAGCCCAAGGACTGACATAGCTCTTCATGTAAAACATTCTCCAGCGCACTAAAGTCGGTACACTTGATCAAGGCTAAGTTGAGTTTTGCATACGTTGAGTAAATCAGCTCATTACGCTTTGCATTGGCAATCAACTTATCTTGTTGTTTCTTTAAGGTTTTTATCTTGTCTCGGTACTGCTCAGACTGAAGTTGTGTCAGTGACACTACGCCTTTATTAGTATGATGAACGTGCAGCTCTGCAAGTACTTCTGGGTAGCTCAGAAAAAAATCAGGGTGATCTTGCAAATACACCGCCACGTCATGCGCAATGACCTCGCTGTTATTCGCTAAGGTCTGTTTGTTCTTGCTTGCGTTAACGCGCTTTTCATCAGAATTAGCTTCGTTCATATCATCAAACGCGAGTTGCGACGTTTCTGAGCTTACATTGTTTGTCATAAAGGAATTTGTCCATCATAAATATGTTCTGCCGGGCCAGTCATCTTAAGCACAGAGTCGCCGCCTTGCCATTTAATCGTTAGTTTTCCGCCGGGTAAGCTTACTTCGACCTCTCTTCCCAGTTTACCTTGGATTTGGCCAACTGCAACCGCGGCGCACGCACCGCTCCCACATGCTAGCGTCTCGCCAGTACCCCGTTCAAATACGCGCAGGCGAATTTCGCTATCATTAACAATTTGCATAAAGCCAACATTGACCCCCTCGGGAAAACGTTCATGTTGACCAATATACTGACCGACACTCTCTACATTTGTGGTTTCTATATCGTCTACTTCGATTACGCAGTGAGGATTTCCCATGGAAACCACGCCGCAAAAATAGGTGTGTTCATTGCTAGTTGTTCCAGCATTATTTGGTGAATAAGATTGCTCAATTGGATAAGGGCCGCGAATAATATAGGTGTTTTCCTGCTTATTCGCTTGAAAAGGTATTTGGGATGGGTCAAAAGCTGGCTTGCCCATATTTACCGTAACCAAATTATCTTTTTCTAAATATAAAACCATGCGACCGGCTTTGGTGCTCACCACGACTTTGTTGCGGTTAATTAAGCCCTTTTGTCGCACAAAACGCGCAAAACATCTGGCGCCGTTTCCGCACTGCGAAACCTCGCTGCCATCAGCATTAAATATGCGATAGTGGAAATCTTGATCTGGGTCGTAAGGCGGCTCGACCAATAATAGCTGATCAAAACCAACGCCAAAATTGCGATCTGCAAGCTTTTGAATTTTGTCTTTGGAGAAAAACACGTTTTGTGTCACGTTGTCTATGACCATAAAGTCATTCCCGAGCCCGTGCATTTTGGAAAAATTAAGCACGGGTTTTTTCGCATGGCGATTAGGCTGCTTACTATGAGAGTGCTGATTCGGCGCTCGGTGAGCTTGCGACTGATTATTCTTATTGTTCGATGCGTTCATCATTGTCCACTTGTTCTATTACTGCGACGTTGTTCCTTTATGGAATGATATGTTCGTCTTTGAACAAATCGGGTAATGTTTCACGTTCTCTCACTACCACTGTTTTTGCGCCATCTACCATGATTTCAGGAGGTCGACAGCGACTATTGTAATTACTCGCCATGACAAAACCATATGCACCAACGCTTTTTACCGCCAATAAATCGTTTTGCGCAATGCACAACTTGCGATCTTTGCCGATAAAATCTCCGGTTTCACATACCGGCCCTACCACATCATATACAGCTGCTTCTTTGTTGCTAAGCTGCTTTGAGCGACTGACTTCCTCTATTTTTTGCCAAGCGCTATAAAGCGCTGGACGAATAAGATCGTTCATCGCTGCATCCACTATCGCAAAATTCTTTTCTTCGCCCTGCTTTAAAAACTCAACTTTGGTGACCAATATACCCGCATTGGCTGCAATGGCTCTGCCGGGCTCCAATATTAGGCTTAGGTGCTCACGGCCTTTCATCTTCTCAGCCATTGCTGCTGCGTAATCGCGTGGATGAGGCGGATTTTCATTATCGTAAGTTACACCAAGACCGCCGCCTACATCCAAGTGCTCTATGTCAATTCCGAGCGTCGCAAGCTCATCAATTAAGTGTAAAAGTTTTTCCAGCGCATCAACAAACGGCGAAATGTCTGTTAACTGTGAGCCAATGTGGCAATCCATGCCCACAATCTTTAAGTGGCTAAGGGCTTTTGCTTTTTGATAGGTGCTAATGGCGTCTTCATGGGCAATACCAAATTTATTCGCTTTTAAACCGGTTGAGATGTAAGGGTGCGTTTTAGCATCTACATCTGGGTTTATTCTCAGCGATATCGAGGCTTGCATATCAAGGTCTGCAGCAACCTGATTAATTCGTTCGAGCTCGGGAATAGATTCCACGTTAAAGCACTTAATGCCCGTTTCTAAGGCGTATTTAATCTCTTCAGGCGTTTTGCCTACACCAGAGAATACTACTTTGGCTGGGTCACCACCGGCAGCGATTACGCGAGCAAGCTCTCCGCCCGAGACAATATCAAAACCAGACCCTAGTTTAGCCAGCACCGAAAGTACGCCTAAGTTAGAATTGGCTTTCACGGCGTAACATATCAGGTGTTTGTGCTTACTCATTGCATCATTAAAAGCGTGCCAATGACGCTCTAGCGTAGCGCGAGAATATATATAGACTGGCGTTCCATGTTCAGCAGCGATAGCGCTCACTGGCGCATCTTCTGCGAATAACTCTCCGTTTTTATAGTTAAAATAATCCATGTCTAGTCCTTATTTTCAGAACTAGTCTGCTCAGGAGGTGTTGATTCTTGCGCCTTATTTTGTTCGGCTTCTTGTTCGGGCAGGTATAAAGGACCACGCTGTCCACATGCGACTGTTCCAAGGAGCAGAAGCATCAGACAAGCCGACCTTAAATATGTCGATTTTTGGATGTTCACGGGCTTTTAAATATATAAACTTCTAATACCGCAACATTGCACTGCCAAGCTTAAAAATGCAAGTAGAATAGGCCTTTAAGCGCGTTTTGATTTTATATTGTGACGCGAATTAGCGCGTATTGCGCCGGTGGAAGATTTCACAAATGTTTACTCACTCAGGTTTTTCTACTAGGGTGATAGTGTTTACTCAATGTAAGAGCCAATCATTTATGGATATCAATACCTCAGAGCTTTGCGACATGTATGCCGATAGCATCGATGTGGTTGCCCCTATTTTTACCAATTATGGCGGTGCGTTTTCCTACGCAGGTGAAATCACAACCATCAAATGTTTTGAAGACAGAGGTCTTGTTGACAAAGTCCTTGCGAGCAGTGGCGTAGGCAAAGTTTTACTCATAGATGGGGGCGGCTCCACCCGAAGAGCGTTGCTTGACGCTGATAATGTGCAACTGGCGGTTGAAAATGGCTGGGAGGGGATTATTTGCTATGGGGCTATTCGTGAAGTAGATTTGATTGAGGAGTTTGATATTGGCGTACACGCCGTCAATGCAATTCCAGTAGCGGCTGAGAGTCGAGAAATTGGCGACCTTGATGTTGCCGTTAACTTCGCTGGGGTCACGTTTTTACCGGAAGATTTTGTTTATGCTGACGGCACGGGCATCATTCTCTCGCCCGAGCCGCTCGAAATTCCAGAGTAACGCAGCTCAATTAGCACTACCGGCATCATCAAACACGTCGTTTAAGTAAGCGGCAATGCGCACGCCGCCTTGTTGTAGGCGAAGCTTTACGGTTGGGATGTGATCGTATAGATAGCGCCATGATAGCTCATCACTTAGCGGATAGATTTCATCACGAATGTTGGCGCTTTCAGCAATATAAACAAGTGGGTCGGTAATCATCCATTCTTGCGCTTGTTCATCGCTTATTTTACTGCCTAACCAAGCACTCCATTCCGAATATGACAGTTGGCGTCTATCGATGAGTCCAGAATCCCATACACGATGCAAATTAGAGCCTTCTCTAAAAAACTGGACACGCACGTCATTTCCACCTCGGTCAGTGCCGTTGCCAGCATGTAAAGGCTGGTGTAAATCGCCGATAATATGAATGGCAAAGCGTAAAGAAAGCTGTTTGCTGGCAAGTGAGGCATCGGGGTCTTTGAGTGTTTTTGTGAATGCTTGTAATGCAATATATGCATCTCCTTTTTCGGGCGCGCCAACGTCTTGATAGCGTTTCCCTTCGGGCACGGTCACATAGTGATATGGACCCGCAACTTGTTGCCAAAACTCATCTGGATTCGAACGCATTTCATCCGCATAAGTAGACGCTTCGGCAAGTGTTTCATTGGGCAGTATTGATGCAATAGCTGCCTTAGCTTGCTCGCTAAGGTATTGCTGTGCAATTTCACCCGTCACACGATGTCCGGTTTGACCCCAAGCGAGCGCGCTTTGCGCCCAAGAGATGCTCATACATGCAGAAAGTATTATTGCAGTTTTCAAATACATAAAGTTTCACTGTTGTCTGTTAGATTCCAACTCTTATGATACAAACAAATCGCAGATGGGCTATACCTTTATGAAAATATTTCGTTTATATAAGAACAAGGCAATGAGATAAAATATGAATGTAAACATAATCGCAAAGGATAAGGATGCCAACTTACCAACCCGAACCAAAACTGTGCAGTTTAGATGTGAACACGTATTTGTCGCCTCGATAAACACTACGTGTGTACTCCAAAGGAGTATTGTCGTTTAGATAGGTGTAGCGCTCAATACGCAAAACGGGATCGCCTTCACGTATCGACAGCAGACTCGCTTCAGTTGGTGAGGCGATTGATGCAGTGATTTTTTGAGTGCCATGAACAGGCGCGTAACCTTGCTCATTTAAGGCATGATAAAGCGAGTCATTCACTGACGCTAAATCTGGCAAAAACTGGGCAGGGATTACGGCGTTTTCAATGCCCATAGGCATATTATCTGAGAGCCGCACCCGACCTAAACGACAAACCGCATCGCCACTTGCAATATGAAGTGCGCTCGCTTCGTCGTCAGTAGAGTCTGCATAAATTTTGACTAACCAAATTGAACTAGGATCGACGCCTAAATTCCGCATTTCGTCGGTAAAGCCGGTTATGTCTTCACCTTTATGCTCAATGCGCTCACTAATAAAGGTGCCTGCGCCTTGCCGCCGAAACAACAAACCCTCTTGAATCAGCAAATCTACCGCTTTTCGGATGGTTACGCGAGAAGCCCCCGTGCGCGCTTGCAGCAGTCGCTCCGACGGTATTGCCTCTCCGCTTTTCACTTGACCGCCCAATATAAGCTGACGCAACTTGCTAGCTAACTGTTGATATAACGGAGTGGAGCCTTGCCATTGCGCATTGAGCTGGTCTAGTAGGATATCTTTGATAGTGTCATCCTCTGCATAAAAACGGCGGTTTGAGATGTCCAAACCGCTGTTTTTGTTTAAGGTCTGAAGCGAAACGTCGCACCAATGGTGCGGCCAATGGTATCGTAATCACTAACAGTGCCGAAGAAGTTACCGCCAGCTTCAGGTAACGGAGGTTCTTCGTCGAGCAAGTTATCAATGCCAACCGTAATTTCGTAATTGTCACCAAATTGGTATGTGGCTGCAAGGTCGATATAACTTTGCGAACCAATACTGATGCTATCATCCAAGGCAGCATCTACATCACCAATGAAACGCCATCCTAGTTGTATATTCAATTCGCTGACCTCAAAATCAACCCATGCTCGGTGGCGATAGTCTGCTTGCAGTATGCTGGCGAAGTCACCCGTGCATGAAGTACCGAATGTTCCCTTACAGTCTAAGGCCGGCACGGTTGCATTGTTTTGTCGGCTTTGTGAATCGACAATATTACCCTGGTAGCTAAATTGTACGTTTCGAATACTATCACTGATGTCACCAAAACCGTATCTCAGGCCGATATCAAAGCCAGCCTGATCCAGCACTGCTAGGTTAAAATCGTTGACCAAGGTTTGACTGATTAAACCTGTGCTTGAGTCTCGCAACACTGCGCCACACAGAGGATTGCCTTCATTGGGGTCATCAATATAGCAACTCGTCAGAGCGGCTATAGGCTGAATTTGGCTAACGGCATCGGTAATTTCGATATCGTAATAGTCGATGGTCAAGTCTAAATCCTCGACAAATTCGGGTGTGTAAACAAGACCCATACTGAACGTTTCTGATTCTTCTGGTTGGATGGTGTCGTTGCCGCCAAAGGTATAAATGGCTTGTGATGTATCAAAAGGGGTGCCGGGAGCGGCTGCGCCAAGTCGCTGACATTGTGCGGTGTCACCGCGTCCGTCTAAACAAGGATCGCCATCAAATCGTCCTCCTAAACGAGGAATAAAAGATGAGCTAGTGGGATCGAACAAAGCCAATGAAAGCGCAACTTCCGGTCCTGCAAACTCACCAAGATTTGGCGCACGAATAGCGGTTTGTCGCGTTGCTCTGAAGCGCAAATCATCATTCAGCGCCCAGCTCAAACCAATTTTGTTAGTGCTTGCAGAGTCCACATTGGAGTAGTCTGAATGGCGGTATGCGCCTTCGACCGAAAGTTCTTTAATGAGCGGAAGATCTCTTAAAAGCGGAACAAGCAACTCACCATAAAACTCTTTTGAATCAAAACTGGCGTCTATTGCCGATATGCCGCCAAGTCCATAGGCGGTGCCGCTTACCAGAGCAGTGCCTGGCGTCTGAACCCCTTCCTCATCACGGTACTCGTAACCCACCGCAAAGCCAATTGGGCCAGCTGGAAGCTCGAAAAAGTCGGCAGAGTCGCCTGAAATCGTGAAATTCACAACCGATTGAATACGCTGACGGTCAGAGTGAATGATAGGGGAGCTAAGATCGCTAAAGTCAGTAGGCCCAAAAATGTTTCGAGTATTGGCTAAGCCCTGAAAGTCTTGACGAATCGCGTTGTTGTAAACGGTGGCGGTGCCGTCAGTGCGCCCGTATTGGCCGTATATGTCCCAGCCAATGAAGTCGGTAATGTCACCTCTAAAGCCCAGTTGAAATTGGATAGTATCTCTGACTGTGCGAGTTTCTTGTAAGCCAAATCCGAGATTTTTTTGCACGCCTAGCAGTGCATTTCCATCTGCATCAAAGGTAAGTAAGTTCGAAATTGCGTCGGTCACAAAAGGATTATTTTGCGAAATCGTTATTTGTTCATTTACCGATACGGGCGTTTGTCCAGTCGATCCAGCGCCTGTGACTCTCACTTGAGTAAACATGGCTCTTCCGTACATCTCAAGCCCATCATCTATTAGGTCGTAATTGAAAAACACATTACCGGTTAAACGTTCAAGGGGCTGAATCAAAAAACGCTCAGGTGTGATATTAGTGGTTTGTGTCGTGTCCGACAGCGCGCCGGTGTCGGTAAAGCTGAAGTTTCTATCGCTGGCAATATCGGTAAAGTTGCCGCCTAACCCAGCAACATTGGTTGGCGTACCCTGTGTAAAGTCGCGATCGCCCGCTAAAAGCTCGTTACGCTTGGTATAACCAATGTAGCCGGTAATGTTGCCGCGCCCGTTGTCTATATTGGTCCCCATGGTGGCGTCAATATTGAACACTTCACCACCACCGTCGCTAAACTCTATGCCTGCGGTCGTTTCAAAACCATCATATTCATCATCTAAAATGAAGTTGACGACGCCTGCTACTGCGTCTGCGCCATAAACGGCTGCCGCGCCGCCAGTCAGTACTTCGACCCGTTTAATTAAACCCGCAGGTATGGCGTTTACATCTACCGCATTTCGAAAGCTAAAAGGCACCACGCGAGAGCCATTGACTAACACCAATGTGCGGTTTTGACCCAGTCCTCTCAAATCAATAGTAGATGAGCCAAGCGAATCACCTACAGTGGCACCTGTGCTATTTGCCCCTGCTGCGGCTTGAGGGAGTTTTCTGACGATGTCCTCAATAGTGACTGCCTGATCCGTTTCTAATTGAATTTCATCAATGGTAAATACAGGGCTGGTAGCGCTTAATTCAGTGCGCGCTATTCGTGATCCAGTGATTTCAATGACCTCGGCTTGTTCATCGTCCGCTGCTTGCTGAGCAAAAGTGGGAGCACTGAGCATCACAGTGGCCGATAGTGCGATAATTAAGTGCTTTGTGATGGTATTGACTTGGAAAGGTTTCATAATCGTCCTTTGCTAACTATTGATGAAATGCATAATAGGTATTTAATTGGTATTAAAATTATATTTAAAAACTGAAGCTGTCAATGTAATAATGATTAAAAATTAATCAATATGAGCATAATAACGTCTAATTTAAGACTATCTAAGCCAAATGTATTGCTTTGGTATTTTAAATTGGTATTGTTGCGACTTGGTAATACAAGCTTTAGATTGTGATATGACTCCTTACTCACGTAGGCAAAATGCATAGAGATATACTTAAATTAAATGAAATTGCAGCTAAACCGAGCAGAATGGTTCTTGGCTTAATGAGCGGAACCTCGCTTGATGGCTTGGATATAGCGCTATGTGAAATCTCAGGACATGGCACGCAAACGAGTTGCGAGTTACTTAACTTTCTCACCCTCGAATACGAACAAGACTACCGCGACAAAGTAAAAGAAGTATTCGCCAAACAGCACGCCAGCATAGAACACTTGTGTTTAATGAATGCATGGATTGCTCGGCAGCATGCAAAGATGGTGAACGAGGCATTGGATCAGTTCACCGTTGATCGCGTAGACGTGGATTTCATTGCAAGTCACGGGCAGACAATTTATCACAGCCCACGCGTTCAGCATGGGTTGGAGGAGTTTCCTAATGCGACGCTACAAATTGGCGACGGTGATCATATTGCGCATTTGACGGGCATCATTACGCTTAGCGACTTTCGGCAAAAACATATCGCGGCCGGTGGGCAGGGTGCTCCACTGGTTATGTACGGTGATTACCTGCTATTTAAAAGCGACACAGAAAATAGAATACTCTTAAATTTAGGCGGTATCGCTAATTTAAGCTTGCTTCCCAAAGACAGTCGCGCATCCATTCTAAGTTCGGACCTTGGGCCGGGTAACACCATGATGGATGCATATGTACAACAGTATTTTGCACCCGCCACTTTTGATTCTGATGCGCAAATTGCAAGCAAAGGTAAGGTATCAGAACCGCTGCTTGCTGCTCTGCTCGACAATGTATTTTTTAACTTGGGGATGCCCAAAACGACCGGTCCTGAACTTTTTAATCTTCAGTATCTTGATTCCGCCATATCGAGCGCGAAGCTGCAATTGGGCAATAGTGAGCTAACTCATGAGGACGTAATGGCCACCTTATGTGAATTTACGGCAGTGTGCGTTGCAAATAGCATTTGTTCGCTTGCAGAAGACTTAAGAACAGTGTCGGTTTATTCCAGTGGTGGTGGCGTGCACAACCCTTTGTTAATGCAGCGCATTGAAACACTTGTTAAATCAGGTTTACCCGCAGTGAAATTTTCAAGCACTGCAGATTTATCGGTGCCTCCAGATGCCAAAGAGGCGGTACTTTTTGCCCTTCTCGCTAACGAAACCATAAGCGGTGAAGCTATAGACTTCCCTGCGTCTTCTACAAGTATGCCCAACATCAGCATGGGTAAAGTGAGCTTTCCTCGATGAGTGAATCACTTATGAGGATGGAGGCGCGCCAAACGCCAGATAGAATCGAAAAACAGCTTAGTGCTAATACAACACGCTTGACTGAAATTCACGCTCAAATAGCGGCTTTTGCCCCCTTATCGGTAATGATCATTGGACGTGGGTCGTCTGATCATGCCGGCGTATATGCAAAATACTTAATCGAAACAGAACTTGGACTGCCCGTTGCATCGGCCGCTCCTTCTGTTTGCACATTGTTTGGTAGGGCCTTAAAACTGCAAAAAACGCTCGTAATTTGCATATCACAGTCAGGTCGAAGTCCCGATATACTAAAGCAACTTGAGCTTGCAAAAACATCAGGTGCCTTGTGCTTAGCAATAGTGAATGATGAGGATTCACCGCTGGCGAATCTTGCTCAACTTGTTTTGCCCCTGCATGCTGGAAAAGAGCGAGCAGTTGCTGCAACAAAAAGCTATTTATGTACCTTAAGCGCCATCATCGCCTTGGTAGCCACATGGTCGCAATCACAAGACTTACTTAAAGGCTTGTCCAAGTTGCCCCAGTGCATGCGCCAAACGATTCAGGGAAGCGCTCAGCTGCTTAGTCAGCAATTGAGTCAGGTGAGCCATTGCATGGTATTAGGAAGAGGGTTTGGCTATGCCATATCTCGAGAAATCGCACTTAAATTTAAAGAGGTCTGTGGCATTCACGCTGAAGCTTATAGTAGCGCTGAATTTTTGCACGGTCCGGTTACCTTAGTGGCACAAAAAATGGTGCTGATTAATGTCGAGATTGAAGATGAGACTTCAAGTGCACACCAAGCGCATGTTGAGGAAGTAAAGTCTCAAGGCGGGGAAGTAATCAATCTGATTTCATCAAACGCATCACATGACCTACACCCAAGACTGCAAGCTTTGCTGGTTATGCAACGATTTTATTTAGATATAGAAGCTATTGCGCTAAGTTTTGGCTTTAATCCAGACGCGCCCGTTGGGCTGAGAAAGGTAACGAAAACGCTATGACAGGATTCAGGTTATACATTATTTTAGCGCGACTGATCGTAGCCCCAGCGCGAGACTAAAGCTTGGTCGACTCCAATATGGTCAAGAATTCGTGCTACCACAAAGTCGACTAAATCTTCAATGGATTTAGGATTATGATAAAACCCCGGCGCGGCAGGCATAATAGTCACACCTAAGTTTGAAAGTGTCAGCATATTCTGAAGATGTAAGCTTGACAGTGGCATCTCTCGTGGCACAAGAATCAATTGCCCCTTTTCTTTGATAACCACGTCTGCCGCCCGCTCAATCAGGTTGTCACATGCACCTACCGCCAGCGATGACAGTGTGCCTGTTGAACAGGGGCAAATAATCATTTGCTTGGGAGCAGCAGAGCCTGATGCAACGGGTGAAAACCATTCTTCTTTTCCACATACGGTGATTTGCGAGGGCTTGGCTTGGGCTAACTCGGCGAAAAACTCTTCAGCTTTATCAGGTTTAGCAGGCACTTTTAAATCCTCCTCTGTCGCAAACACCACTTTAGCCGCAGAGGATATAAGCAAAAAAACATGATAGTCGGCGCTCACTAACTCTTTTAATAGTTTAACAGCATAAGGCGCACCAGATGCACCTGTAATGGCAAGTGTGATTGACCGTTGTTTCGCTACCTGACTACTCATGCTTCATCGTATCCTAATTATTATATGGTTATCGCTTGTTACACGTTTGCTCGCTTTGACAGTTCATCGAGTAATTGTGAATGAATTGCATCGAAGCCACCATTGCTCATCACTAAAACGTGGTCGCCCGCATGCAGAGAGGGAATGACCTCATTGACGATAGCTTGCGTGCTTTGGTATAGCTTTACAGGCACTTTACTGTTATCCACAAGCTGTTGAAGCGACCAGTCTAGGTTTTTGGGTTCTAGCAAATGCACCTCATCAGCCACCAGCCAAGACTGAGCCAATTGATTTTTGTGCACTCCCATACGCATGGTGTTTGATCTGGGTTCTAAAATGGCCACTATTTTTTGATTACCCACCTTGTTGCGAAGCCCTTCAATCGTCGTTTTTATTGCAGTAGGATGGTGCGCAAAGTCGTCATATACCGTGACGCCTTTTTCTAAGCCTTTGACTTCCATGCGACGTTTCACGTTTTTAAATAACGATAGGGCACTGATCGCGTCCTCAAAATTCACCCCAGCATGGTGAGCAGCCGCAATTGCCATTAAGGCATTGTGCATATTGTGCTCACCAATCAGATTCCAATGAACCGTACCAATCGCCTTTCCTGCGTAAGATACAATAAACTCGCTACAGTCAGATTTGATTGGTTGCGACTGCCATAGGGCTTTATGCGCGTTGCCGATAAACTGTTGCTCGCTCCAGCAGCCCATCTCAAGCACAGACTCCATATTGGCTTCGGCCGCTTTGGATAAGACTAAGCCATTTGAAGGCACCGTGCGCACTAAATGATGAAACTGGCGCTTGATAGCGTCCAAATCATCAAAAATATCTGCGTGGTCGAACTCTAGGTTGTTTAAAATTAAGGTGCGCGGACGGTAATGGACGAACTTAGATCGCTTATCAAAAAATGCGCTATCGTACTCGTCAGCCTCAATTACAAAAAAGGGGCTCTTGCCAATGCGCGCCGAAATGCCGAAATTTTCAGGCACCCCACCGATCAAAAAACCAGGCTCTAATCCCGCATGCTCAAGAATCCAAGTAAGCATGCTTGTTGTGCTTGTTTTACCGTGAGTGCCAGCAACGGCAAGCACCCATCGGTCTTTTAGCAGGTGATCTAACAGCCATTGTGGACCGCTGGTATAGGGCAAATTTCTATCTAATACAAACTCAACCGCCGGATTACCGCGCGCCATTGCGTTTCCAATAATGACGATGTCAGGTGCGGGGTCAAACTGCGAAACGTCATACCCCTCCGACAGGCTAATGCCAAGTTGTTCTAACTGTGTGCTCATTGGCGGGTAAACGTTACGATCAGAGCCGGTAACGGTGTAGCCTAAACTTTTTGCAATGGCCGCAATGCCGCCCATAAAGGTGCCGCATATGCCTAATATGTGTACGTGCATAAACTGTCTATTTTAAAAAATGAATGAATCAGGTACTTTGCTAGTGTATCAGAAGCTTGCGCTCGCTTAATTGTTTTAGGGTACTGCGAAACAAAAATCATCCATATTACAGTCAAATCAGCTTGAAGGCTCGCATGAGCGCACATACTGGTATGCTGTTGAAATCCACTTGTGGAAAAATTTAATTGCTCTTACCCAATCGATAGGTGAGTTTCCGGAAAAAGACTGAATTTTAATTTTCAGTTAAATACTCACTAACATCACAGCTTATAATAATGCTGCAAAATCATTCAGCAAAGATCAACGCTCTAGTGTCAACAAAACTCTGTATAGCGAATATTCCGAGTATTTAGTTGAGCAATTCGTGCATGTCACTACAATAGGTGCTGCCGAGTATTTCGTATCAACACACAGTAAGGACATTTAACCGATGAAACGCCTCAACTCCCAACTGCAACATGACGGTGCGCCGCTTGAACTCATTTTGCTTATCCGTACTTTACTAGCGGCTTGTAAAGAAATCTCCTTCAGGGTGAGTCAGGGCGATTTAGCGGGCGTACTGGGCTCGACCTTGAGTGAAAATGTTCAAGGCGAAACACAAAAAAAATTGGATGTTATTTCCAATCAGATATTAAAAGATACCTTGCGCGAATCCGGGTATGTCAAAGCGATTTCTTCTGAAGAAGAAGAGGACGTGGTGCCATGTAGCCCTGACGGCAACTACTTGGTCAGCTTTGATCCCCTCGACGGTTCATCCAACACCGAAATTAATAGCCTAATTGGTACCATATTCTCGATTACGCATGCTCCGCAGTGGATGAAGCCGGAAGACCCATCCGCCTTTTTGCAACCAGGTACGCAGATGGTGGCAGCAGGTTACGTGCTATACGGCCCATCAACCATGTTGGCCATGACCACTGGTCGCGGGACACATTTGTATACCCTGGATAAAACGCATGGCGGATTTTTGGTTACACAAGCCAATGTTAACATTCCTGAGAAAACCAGTGAGTTTGCAATCAATACCTCTAATCAGCGTCATTGGGAGGAGCCTATTCAGCAATATGTATCAGATTTAATTGCTGGCAGTGAAGGGCCGCGTAAAAAAGACTACAACATGCGCTGGGTGGCTGCGATGGTAGGTGATATACATCGTGTGCTGTGTCGTGGCGGCATATTTATGTACCCTTTTGACAAACGGAACCCAAAAATACCGGGCAAGTTACGCTTGTTATATGAAGCCAATCCTATGGCATTTTTAATTGAGCAAGCCGGTGGATTAGCGTCGACAGGGGAAGGGCGCATCATGGAAGTGATGCCACATGAGATTCATCAACGCGTGCCAACACTATTGGGTTCAAAAGACGAAATAGAAGCGTGCTTAGCGTATTATGAATAGCCTAAACTAAAGCCAGGCAATATGCTAAGACATTTGTCGCAAGCAATTTACTTAGACGGCGTAGCACGCTAATGTGAAGCGCTTTATTGAAAGCGCGCGATTGACTATACTGAATGCTTTAGCCACTAATCAAAATTTACCAATTTAAAGGAAGCAACATGAGTTTGAACAATGTACCAGCGGGCAGTAATCTACCCGATGAAGTGTATGTGATTATTGAAATACCTGCGTTCTCGTCTCCCATCAAATATGAAGTAGACAAAGACACTGGTGCGCTGTTTGTTGACCGTTTTATGGGCACGTGCATGCAGTACCCGCTTAACTATGGCTACGTTAACAATACGCTGTCAGACGATGGCGACCCAGTTGATGTATTGGTGATGACTCCCCATCCTTTGCTAGCAGGCTCGGTCATAAAGTGCCGTCCGGTTGGTGTATTGAATATGACAGATGAATCTGGACAAGATGCAAAAGTCATTGCAGTACCCGTCGCTAAGTTATCTCAGTCATACAATGATGTTCAGGACATTGATGATGTGCCAGCTTTGCTTAAAGACCAAGTAGAACATTTCTTCGCTCACTACAAAGATTTGGAAAAGGGCAAGTGGGTTAAAATTGATGGCTGGGCCGGTATTGACGCTGCAAAAGCCGAAATTGTGTCAAGCGCAGAGCGCTATGAAAAGCACGCTGATTAAAAACAAATTCATCACAAACGTACAATAGAGTATCGATTTTTGGTAGATTGAACAGGTTCGCTTAGCGAGCCTGTTTTGTTTTTTCAGATTTGATAATCCCGCTACCGAGGAGCATCGC
Source organism: Ningiella algicola (assembly GCF_028401415.2). NCBI lineage: Bacteria > Pseudomonadati > Pseudomonadota > Gammaproteobacteria > Alteromonadales > Alteromonadaceae > Ningiella > Ningiella algicola. Next base: position 3,501,134 of record NZ_CP171821.2, read on the forward strand.
GTGAGGGTTTACGCCAAGTTCAATTGTTTGTTATTTGTTTTTTCGTTTTTGACGCTGCTAGCATTCACTAGTCAGGCAAAAGAGCCCAAAGAAATGTACTGGGAAGACTTAGTACCAGAAGGGTTTGTAGTGCCTCCTGCTGAGCTCAACCATAGTTTCAACATGACACAAGCACAACCTAACGCGCCACTGAAAGAAGAGCTCAATGGTGAGTTTGTCAAAATTCCTGGTTTTGTTGTCCCGCTTGAAGGTGATGCCGAGACCATCACAGAGTTTTTACTCGTTCCGTATTTTGGCGCGTGCGTGCATGTCCCCCCTCCGCCATCAAATCAAATAGTTTATGTAAAATTTTCCGAAGGTGTGCCGATAGATAACTTGTACGATGCAATTTGGGTCACTGGTACTTTGTCAACAGAAGGTTGGCAAGGCGACATTGCATCGGTTGGATATCGTTTGGCAGGGCTTGAAGTGAGTGCGTTTGAAGGTTAGTGCGCTCATTTGAGTTCTGGTTTCAAACTAGGGCTTATATTAAATGGGTACACTATGAAATTTTTCGCACGCTTTTTAGCACAACTCAGTATCGCACAGAAATTATTTGCGATCCCTGCGCTGGCAATTATCAGCTTTGTCATTTTTGTCGGTTTTACCGCGACGACCGCTAGCAACAACGTAAACTTGCTGGAAAACGCGCGGCAAATGCAGTTTCCAGCATTACTTGCGTCCAGAAATGCTCTAGTCAATATGGAAAATGTAAAATCGAGCTTGAGCGCTGCCGTAACCACAGGTGATGAAGAATCATTGGGTAAAGCGCAAGTTGAGGCTGACATAACCCTCAAAAATCTCCGCGCTATCCAATCGCTTGATAGCAGCCTGTCTGAAAAAGTGACTCCGATATTAGAGAATTTCTCTGCCTATTTTGATGTCGCTTTCAGTGTAAGTGAATCCATGGTGAACAACACCGCTGATTTTTCCAAGCTTGCCCAGCTTACCCAAGAAATGAATGATTATTTTGACACGGCCCAAATGCAACTTTCAGAGTTTAGCGACGCCCAGCTTAACGATTTTGAAGGTGCTATTGAAACATCAAATAACGCTGCACAGCGTCTAAGTCAAATTGGTATTGTTATGGGTTTAGTCACAGCATTTATACTCCTGGCTGTTGCTATCCCTATTGTTCGCAATCTGCGCTCAAGCATTTTAAATGTCGTTAATTCGCTTAAAGACATCGCTCAAGAAGATGGTGACTTGACTGTGCGGATCCGAACCGCTAACAAAGATGAAATTGGCGACTTGGTGCATTGGTTTAATCAGTTTGTTGAAAAATTACAGACCGTAGTAAAAGATATTGGTGCTGCTAGTCAACCCTTGGCCTCACTTGCTGATAATCTGAATCAAGTATCGACCGACGCGCGCTCTACCATTTCTGCTCAGCAAATGTCAGCGGCAGATGCGAAAGCGGCCGTTGATGATATGACGACAAGTGTTAATGCCGTTGCTGAAAGCGCGAACGAGGCCGCGCAAGCCGCTAGCGAAGCGTCTGGCGCAGCGGATGACGGTCAGCGTGTCGTTAACCAAACTGTCTCTAGTATTCAGTCACTAGCGGCTCGCGTAGATGAGACGGCCGTGGTCATCAAAAAGCTCGAAGAAGACAGTAATCAGGTAGGTGTAGTGCTTGACGTGATTAAAGGCATTGCTGAACAAACTAATCTACTTGCACTTAACGCCGCAATTGAAGCCGCGCGTGCAGGTGAGCAGGGTAGGGGATTTGCCGTAGTTGCCGATGAGGTGAGAACCTTGGCCTCTCGCACGCAGCAATCAACAGAAGAGATTCAATCAACGATTGAACAGCTACAAAATGCTGCCCGCTCTGCTGTAACTGTGATGGCAAAAGGCACGGAGCAAGCATCGTTGAGCGTTGATGAAGCTAATAAAGCGGGTAACAGTTTAGGTGCGATAACCGATACTATTAGTCGTATCACCTTAATGAACGATCAAATCGCGAAATCAACTGGCGAACAGCAATCCGTTGCTGCGTCCATCAGCCATAATGTAGTTGAAATCAATAACCGTACGGAAGATACTGCGTCTAGCTCAGAGAAACTTACGCATGTGAGCCACGAGCTTGAGCAACTGTCCGAAGACTTTAGCCAAATCATGCGTCAGTTCAAGTACTGATGCTTGTTTGAAGCTGATAATAAGAGCGCTAAGCGCCTACCATGTTGAAATTGCCCGCATTAAGCGGGCATTTTTTTAGATGCTGAATAGCAAGCAAGCTTGCCTAAGGAATGGGAAGAATACTTACTACCGCATCGCGTCCTGATAGTGCCTGTGGTTTAGATATGCTTAACACACCCTGTACATTCGCTTCAGTATTCTGTGTTGGTGTGCGTGTACCGGTAATTGGGTCCATCCACTGCACTTGATAAACATCCGAAGGCACATCAAACACAACCCTATCACTTGTGTCGAGTACATAAGCTATTCGTTGAGCATTAATGCTTGCTTCATAAAGCACGCCGCTTGACGCTTGCGCATGTGGCGTGAGGTCAGCTATCGATATTTGCTGACTATGCAGCGCGTTAAAATAGTCGGCAGCAATACGGGTAACGCGCCATAAGTTTTCTCGTACACGAAAATCTTCAGACGACAAATCATTATGAGGCTGATGTGCACCAAAATACCACTCTACACCCGTCGCGCCAGCTAGCAATGCACCCCACAATGCATGGCGTCGAATTTCGTCATGGTTTGGGTCATCTGCATCCACCATAGCGCCAATTTGCCAAGTGCCAATTTCGTCCATCGTGATTGGCCAACCTTGTCCGTCATTGACATTGTTTTCTTTTGATAATGCTCGCCACTTGAGGATTTCAGCAAACACGGTTTCGCGATTATCAACTTGAAATGAAATGGCATCTATATCGCTGTTAAAGACGGGAGGAAGGATCTGATCTTTGTCATATGAGCTTGGCAAAGTATGCAAAAACACGGGATTATTGTGCGGGTCATTTTTAGCAAAATACGCTGCCATAGCTATTCGCTGCTCGTCTGTTTGACCATTGGGTGACCATTGAGCAGGGCCATTTTCTTCGCCTAAATTCCAGATCAGGCCATTGTGATAACCGAAGCGAGCAATCAGTTCGCGATAGTACAATTTCCGCAAGCGTTCGGTATTGCCGCCATCCAATAAGAGCTCGTTTTCGGTCTCTTGCGTGACTACATGCAGTAACATACCCCTGCGCTGAAGGTGGGAAAACACCATATCCCATTGGTCGAGTTTGCTGATATCGAAACGTTCAAATTCATCATGTGTGGTATATGGCCACACGTCGCGACCGTCGCCATCGATATTCATTGACAGAAAATACTGTGATTGCATACCCATATCCGCTAGGTAATTAACTGCACCAATGATGCCTTTCCCTTTACCACTGCCATTTTGTGCTTGCCATATCGCATCGCCTTCTCGCCAATCTTGAAGGTGAGCTTCGAACTCATGAATGTAATCGGGCGCTTTTGCTTCGCCCTCTCTTGCTTGCTGTGAAGCGCGATAGGTGCCGTCAATTTCATGAAAAGACAAAAAGTTTTCAGGGCTGTTGCTGCCCACTTTTATCCAGTATTTATCAGTATGAGGGAAATAAAAGTAACCGTCTTTTAAATCAACCTGACCATTGGTGGCAAAAAAACCTGCATTGGGTTCACTCTCACCAATGATAAAGCTGCCTTCACTAGTGTTCACCACAGTTGACTCGTTAAGCAGCTCTTGGGATGCAAGCACAACGTCACTTCCTTCATACAGGCTAGCACGATACTGCCATGTGCCTTTGAGCTGAGGCGTAAACTTGGTGCGCCAAACTTGGCCAGAGTCGGCGCCGCTATTGGCTGCGTCACCATCGCCGGCAAAATAACCCTCAACCCTAACTACCGTTCCACTTTCATGAGTAAATTCGACTTCCATAAGGTAGTCAACGAAGGGATTAATTTCGTCAGACTCAGACACTTGTTTGCCGAGTATATTGACTTCAATGGCTCGCCCAAAAGCAATGACTATAGGACTTTGCTTTTGAGCATCAGATAATGAATATTGATCGACCAGACCTGACACTGAAATGTGTTCCAAGCTGTTAAGCTCAGGCGCGCCGCCGGCATTTCCGCTACCTGAAACGGTGATTAATGTGTCGTCGATAATGCCGAAGCCTGTGCCGTGACGGCCAAGATTTAAAGTGGGTGCACTTGTCCATGTTTGCGTGCGAGTATCAAACAAGTTGACCTCGTTGTGCGCTATTTTTTGTGCGGTAGACTCACCACCACCGATTAAAATGTGCTGACCCAATGCGATCGCCATATTGCCAGCGCGCGGAACAGCAATGTTCTTGTCTGCGGGCAGTGTTGACCATGTTTGAGTAACAAAATCGAAAACATCGACTTGGGCTTGAGTTAAAGACATGCCTTCGCCGGTTGCATGCGACGTTTGCCGTCCCGCCATTGCGTAGAGCTTGTTGTCGACTACCACCGCTTGAAAATGATCGCGCGCAGTGGGGGCATCTGCAAGCGCAACCCACTCACCCGTTTTAGGATTGTAACGGTCAAACCAAGGCACGCTTCCGCCCATATGACCATTGGTTAAGCCCCCGAGCATGTACAACTCACCATTATATTCGACTAAACCTGCCGCGCCGCGTTTTCGCGCTGCTGGAATAGGATGGCTCTTGCGAAGAGCATCCTCACTGGGGTTATAAATCAATACATGGTCCACAGCGTCTTCTTCTGGCCATTTCCCAGTAAGCGCGCCAATGATATAAATTTCATCCTGAAAGCTGACAGGCTGGAAGTGATGGAGCTCTTGGCTTGGCGTGAAGTGCTGTTGCCAAGTGTTGCTAGCAAGATCATAGTGCTCAATGGCCTGGTCGCGTCGTCCACCCATTAGCACAAGGGAATTATTGTGCGCCACTAAACCAGCTTCATGACGCACGCCATGATTGCTCTCGACCAATTTCCAAGCCAAGTCGTCTTCGCTTGGTGAGTCGGGGTTTGAGCATCCGGTCAACAGTACAAAGGCAAACGTAGATAACAGCAAGGCGGCGCTTTCAGCTGCCGCTTTTGGGCGGAATGTGTGTTTCACGATGGGCTTCCAGTATGTATTAACATGGTGTTAACACATTACTGGAAATGCCTAATTTTAAATAGGAACTTTTACGCGCGCTAGAGGCTAAAAGCGGCTAATTGCGCTTTTATGTCGTCCGGTATTTTCGCAGAACGCTGGCTTTGATAGTCAAAATGTACCAGAGTGGTAGTGCCTTTAGCTTTCAAATTCTCATCTTGCCAAAGCTCTTGGTAAACAACAAAAGAGCTGTTGCCGATTTTTTGTATGCCCGTTTTAACGCTTACCGCTGGCGCCATATAGATTTGCTGTAAAAAATCGACGTGGTAATTCGCCAAAATGAGCGGCCAATTGTCTAAGTCTAATTCCGGCGTAAACAGCTTAAAGATAGGGAAGCGAGCCGCTTCAAACCATCCTACAAGCACCGTGTTGCTAACGTGTTTAAGGGCGTCGGTTTCGTAAAATCTCACGTCGAAAGTCTCGACCAACATGTTTTCACTCATGATTTACGCTTTCTTCAATAGGCATTTCAAAAAGTGACCAGTGTGCGAGGTCTCCACGTCACACACATGCTCAGGTGTGCCTTCAGCGATAATTTGCCCACCACCGGAGCCGCCTTCAGGTCCTAAGTCTACAATCCAATCCGCCGTTTTAATCACATCTAAATTATGCTCAATGACGACAACGGTATTGCCATGATCTCTTAATCTGTGAAGTACCGCTAGCAGCTGTTTGATATCGTGAAAGTGCAGCCCAGTCGTCGGTTCATCCAAGATATATAGGGTTTGTCCGGTATCACGCTTTGAGAGTTCTTTCGCTAATTTAACGCGCTGCGCCTCACCGCCTGAAAGCGTGGTCGCAGACTGGCCGAGTCGAATATAAGACAAGCCGACATCCATCAAGGTTTGCAATTTACGCGAGATAGCGGGAATAGCATCAAAAAAGTCGCGTGCGTCTTCCACCGTCATCTCAAGCACTTCGTGGATGTTTTTATTTTTGTATCGAATTTCCAGAGTTTCGCGATTATAACGTTTTCCTGTGCACACATCACATGGCACATAAACGTCCGGTAAAAAGTGCATTTCCACTTTAATCATACCGTCGCCTTGGCAAGCTTCGCAGCGTCCACCTTTCACATTAAAGCTAAATCGACCAGGTTTGTAGCCACGCGAGCGGGCTTCCTGAGTACCAGCAAACATTTCACGTATTGGCGTAAAAATCCCAGCATAAGTGGCAGGGTTAGAGCGAGGTGTTCTGCCAATAGGGCTTTGATCAATATCTACGACTTTATCAAGGTGCTCCAAGCCGGTGCATTTCTTGTAGGGTGAAGGCTCATTCACTGTTGCACGATTAAGTTCTCGCTGGGCAATGCGGTAGAAGGTATCGTTAATCAACGTTGACTTACCTGAGCCTGATACGCCAGTGACGCAGGTCATCAATCCCGTAGGAATGGCGAGGTTCACCGATTGCAGGTTGTTTCCAGTAGCGCCTTCAAGTTTCAGCCACTTTCTTCCTTTTGTTGGCGTGCGCTTGCTGGGCACTGCAATGCCTTCTGTACCCGCTAAGTAGCGACCGGTCAGAGAAGCTTCACAGCTCTTAATGTCCTCAAGTGAGCCTTGTGCGATAATTTCGCCGCCATGTACGCCGGCACCGGGCCCAATATCGACGATGTAATCCGCTTCGCGAATAGCGTCTTCATCGTGCTCCACTACAATTACCGTGTTGCCAAGATCCCGAAGGTGTCTCAAGGTTTTTAACAGACGTTCGTTGTCACGTTGATGAAGACCGATGCTTGGCTCATCCAGCACATACATTACGCCGACTAAACCTGCGCCTATTTGGCTAGCAAGACGAATACGTTGAGCTTCGCCGCCTGAGAGCGTATCGGCGCTTCGCTCCATTGAAAGATAGTTAAGCCCGACATTTACTAAGAACTGCAAGCGGTCGTTGATCTCTTTTAGGATTTTGTCGGCTATTTTCGCTTTTTGCCCACTCAAATCTAAGTTGGCAAAAAAGTCTAAGGCATCAGAAATGGAGCGACGCGTAATGCTAGGTAAGTTCGTGCCGTTAATAAATACATTACGCGCTTCTAAACGCAGGCGAGCGCCGGAACATTCGCTGCAATGCTGGTGAGCCATATACTTACCCAGCTCTTCGCGCACCGTGTTTGATTCCGTCTCGCGATATCGACGTTCCATATTCGGGATAATCCCTTCAAAGGGGTGCTTGCGCTCCATAATATCGCCGCGTTCATTGATATATTTGAACCTAATTGATACGCCTTTTGAACCGTGAAGCACGATATTTTGGGCATTCTCATCTAGCGCTTTAAAGGGCGTTTTCAAATCAAATCCGTAATGGTCTGCCACCGACATCAGCATTTGAAAATAGTAATAACTGCGCTTATCCCAACCGCGTATAGCACCGCCTGACAGACTTAGTTCATCATTTCCAACCACACGATGGGGGTCGAAAAACTGCCGAGTCCCTAAACCATCGCACGTTTGGCAAGCGCCAGCCGGATTGTTGAACGAAAATATTCTTGGCTCAAGCTCGGTAATGCTGTATCCACAGTGAGGACAAGCAAAATTGGCAGAAAATACGATTTCTTCTTTGTCTGGCTCATCCATAAACGCCACTTTAGCGTTGCCAGAAGTGAGATTCAGCGCCGTTTCAAAAGACTCCGACAGTCTTAGCTGTAAATCGTCTCGCACTTTAAAACGGTCTACCACTACTTCTATGGTGTGCTTTTTGCGCAAGTCTAAGTCAGGAGGGTCTGATAAATCACACACCTCGCCATCAATCCGCGCACGAATAAAGCCTTGGGCAGACAAGCTTTCCAGCGTTTTGATATGCTCGCCTTTTCGCTCTTGAACCACGGGGGCTAAAAGCATCAATTTTGTCCCTTCTGGCATTTCAAGCACTTTGTCGACCATTTGGCTGATGGTTTGTGCATCAAGTGCCACGTCGTGTTCAGGACATTTTGGTGTGCCAACGCGCGCAAACAACAGCCTTAAATAATCATAGATTTCGGTAATTGTGCCCACGGTAGAGCGAGGGTTATGAGACGTAGACTTTTGTTCAATTGATATGGCAGGCGACAAGCCTTCAATATGATCCACATCTGGCTTTTCCATCATCGAAAGAAACTGACGCGCATAGGCCGATAAACTCTCAACGTATCGCCGCTGACCTTCAGCGTATAATGTGTCAAAGGCGAGTGAAGACTTGCCTGAGCCAGAGAGGCCAGTGATCACAACGAGTTTTTCTCGGGGCAGTTCTATATTGATATTCTTGAGGTTGTGCGTGCGAGCACCGCGAACTTCGATTTTATCCATATGAGTGTTTTGCTTATTTCAGTTGCTTATTATTGATTGATGAAAAGGCGAAGGGCGAATTATGCCACACTTCTTTGCTGACTTTGTTTGTATTAGTAAATACTTATTCTAAAGCGTAAAACTTAGTGCATGCTTCTACGCATCAATCTGCTTTTTGGTCTACTCAAAGGCGCTTAAAACCGATAAACTGCGCCCCGACATAACGACATCAAAAAACTTAGGTAACGAAACGCTTCATGTCTTCAGATAGGCTTACCAAACACGAGCTCACCGCTGCGGCTAGCCTTGCATCCGTATATGTACTGCGCATGCTGGGTTTATTTATGGTGATCCCCGTAATTGCCGTTGCTGCGGTAAACTTTGATGATTATTCACCGATGCTGGTGGGCTTAGCCGTGGGCGGTTATGGTCTTACTCAAGCTATTTTACAGATCCCCTTTGGTGTGCTTTCAGATAAATGGGGTCGAAAACCCGTTATTTATTTAGGTCTGTCTTTCTTTTGCATCGGCAGTTTAATTGCCGGCTTTGCAGATTCTATGCTGATGCTGACTATCGGTCGCATTTTACAAGGGGCAGGCGCTATTGCCGGTGCAATTATGGCCTTAGCAAGCGATGTGACTCGCGAAAGTCAACGCACCAAAGTGATGGCGATTATTGGTGTTTCTATAGGTTTTTCTTTTTACATTGCACTTTTACTTGGTCCTTTACTGGCCGCCAATATTGGCCTGCAGGGAATATTCTTACTCACTGCCGCGCTCAGCCTGAGCTGTTTTGTCATTATAAAATTTGGTGTGAATGAAGGGCTAAATTCGGTCGATGGCACGACCCGTGGCAAGCCGTCGAATGCTACGGGGGATTCGCTGCCCAAACTTGACCAGCTTGGCGGATTATTTAAGCATGCACAATTATGGCGCCTGAATATTTCGGTGTTGGTCCTGCATTTGCTCATAACCACTTTTTTCGTGCAAATCCCAGTATTGCTTGTTGGTATTGATATCCCTTTGGCAGAGCACTACAAGGCTTATTCTATCGTGCTTTTTGCATCTATTGCGGTGCTGGTGGGCTTCATGCACATCACCAAAAACCTGCCCATAAGCACTTCCTTTAAGTTGGCGCTGTTGTTTATGGCTGGCGGATTTTTTGTGCTAATCACGCAATCGCTAACATTCTTTGCTATTTGCGTCGCAGGTATTTTGTTTTTTGGCGGGTTTAACTTCTTAGAGGCAAAAATGCCGGCCATGGTTTCATCGCTTGCGCCTGCGGGTCAAAAGGGAAGCGCCATGGGTATTTATGCCAGCCATCAGTTTTTTGGTGCCTTTTTAGGTGGCGTTGTGTCGGGAATCCTCAATACGCATTTTAGTGCGCAAACAAGCTTCATATTTTGTTTGATGGTGATTTTCTTATGTGTATTAATTACCAAAGGACTTGCTAGTGCTGAGCGGCTCAGGCGAGTGACGCTTCCGTTTAAAAATACATTGCCCGACACCGAAACAGTCAGAACCAATATACATTCCAATCCAACCGACATAAGCAAGGCGCTTAGTGATTTACCGGGAGTGAAGGATGTCCATGCAGATGATGAGGATCAGGTGTTTTATCTAAAAGTAGATGCTAAACGATTCAACATTCAGCAAGCTAAGGACATATGTGAAGGTTGACAACAAATTCTCATAGTGACTCTTGATAATATAAGACTGCGAATATTTTGATTAAAGCACTTGCCCAACGTGGTCGATATTTATTGTTATTCTCACCCTAGTTGCATAGCAAATTGTTTTGGGCACTCATTGTGCTATAAAAGGATACGTTTTGACGCCCAGTTCCGTAATCGAGCCATCGAGTCAGTTGAAAAAAGACAATATAGACTTGCTGTATGGCAATTCCTTAGCGGGTATTTTAATTAGCTATATAGCAAGCTCAGGCATGGCCTTGGGGTTTGAGCAATCAATCAGTTTCAACAACAAGTACCAGTGGTTGTTATGCATGTCTCTCATTTTGGCCCTGCGGCTCATCGATTGGTACGTTTGGCGGCGACTCGGTAACAGTGCGTTGTTTGACCAACGATTTGCATTAATCCGGTTCAGAATTGGTGCGTTTACTACCGCAATCTTGTGGTCAATTTATGCGGTATTGTTTTATGAGCAAATGGACGTTATTCAGTTTTGTACGACGCTGATCATTCTTGCTGCGATGGCGGGCGGGGCAAGTACAGTGCTTGCTGCCGACAAACTTCTCTCAGCTTCCTATGCTAGTTTGCTGATCATACCTATCTCGGTTATTGGGATTATTTCTTCTGAGCATTACCAGAACATATTGGGCGCATTGGGGCTCTTCTTTGCTGTTGTCATGGTGGTTTCAGGACAAAAATCAGCGCGGTTTACCCATACGGCAATTCAAATGAAGCATCAAAACGAAGCCTTGGTGCTTAAACAAAGTCAGCTAGTGGACCAAATTAGGTCGCACAATCACGAGCTATCAGAAACGGTCGAACGGAGAACGCGCGAGGTCGTGGAGCTTTCAAATAAGGATCCCCTTACTGAGTTAGCGAATAGAACCTCCTTCGCACTGACCTTTTCAAAGCAGCTAAAAAGTATGCGGCAAAATCAGCAAGTGCTTGCACTGTTGTTTGTTGACTTGGATGGCTTTAAAGCCATCAATGACCAGTTCGGACATTCCATGGGCGATCGTGTTTTACAGGCTATAGCCTTAAGGTTGAGAGCGCGTTGTTCAAATACCGTAAAGCTATGTCGTTGGGGCGGAGATGAATTTGTTCTTACGCTTGAACGACAACATGAAGACCAAGCTGCATCTTTGGCAAGGCAAATAATTAGCGATATCGAGAAGCCAATTATGTTTGAGCAGCATATCCTTAACCTAAGCGCAACGATTGGTATATCGATGTATCCAGAGCATAGTGAGGACGCAGCCGAGTTGATATTGCTGGCAGACCAAGCGATGTATGAGCAAAAAAAACAAGACAAAGCTAACATCTGTGTATTTTCGAAGGCGCTTCATGAAAAGCTGCATCAAGAAGTCTTACTCAAAGCCGCTTTGTCCAGTGCGATAGAAAACGGTGAGCTGCATTTGGTGTATCAACCCATACATAATGCACATACAGGGGAGCCTGTTTTCTCCGAGGCTTTGCTTCGATGGGAATACCAACAAAACTTGATACCACCGGATCTATTTATTCCGATCGCGGAAAAGCATGGATTGATTAATAGCATTGGCGAATGGGTATTACTGATGGCATGTCGCGATGCGGCAAAATGGAGCGCTGAGACTGGAAAGGGCGTATCAGTCAATACCTCCGTCAAGCAACTGATGCGACCTGACATGGTTGATATTGTGTGTAGAGCATTGGAGGAGTCAAAATTACCTGCGCATTTGTTGTGTCTTGAAATTACTGAGTCGATTTTTGCTGAAGACATGGCGCATGTTTCTGCGCTCATCGATGCGCTTCATGATGTGGGGGTTTCACTTGCGATTGACGATTTTGGTACAGGCTTTTCCTCACTTGCCATGCTACAAAACTTATCCGTCGACACGATAAAAATTGACAAAAGTTTCGTTCATAACCTTGAGGGAAATGGTGAGGCGATTATTCAAGCGACCTTGCTTATTGCCAACGAGTTTGGTTTAGACGTGGTTGCTGAAGGCGTCGAAACTGAGCGACAAGCCCAGATGTTAAAAACAATGGGAATAACGAAACTACAAGGATTCTATCTTAGCAAACCCCAAAGGTTTCTATCATAAACGCTTGCACTTGCAGGGGCATTTGCCGCAAAACCATACCAAGATACAGTTCATACACTTCAAATACTTAATTACATTGTGGATATTCGCTTTGGTTTTTCATGAGCATTCGCGTAATGATTCACTAGCCTAAAGTGAGCAAAACGCGTTACACTTAATTGCATTATAGCAACGCACAAAAACTATAGATAAAAAAGGAAATCAAATGGCCTCAAGAGGTGTAAATAAAGTCATTTTAGTTGGCAATTTGGGCAACGATCCTGAAGTGCGGTACATGCCAAACGGAAATGCCGTTGCCAATTTGAGTATTGCCACAAGTGAAAGTTGGAAAGATCAGCAGGGTCAACAGCAAGAGCGCACTGAGTGGCATCGAATTACCATGTATCGCAGACTGGCAGAGATTGCTGGTGAGTATTTGAAGAAAGGCTCACAAATTTATATTGAAGGTAAACTTCAAACGCGCAAGTGGCAGGATCAACAAGGTAACGACAAGTACACGACTGAAGTGATTGCTGATCAAATGCAAATGCTGGGCGGCGGTCGTTCTGACGGTGCTCAAGGTGGACAAGGTGGGTATCAGCAGCGTCCTCAGCAAAATCAAAACAACCCTAACCAAGGCTATCAGCAGCCACCACCTGCGAATAATCAAGGTGGTCAAGGTAATCGTCCACCCCAGCAACCTCAACAGCCGCCGAAAATGGCAGAGCCTGATTTTGATTTTGATGATGATATTCCGTTCTAATTTCTGTCTCTGAGTGCAATCAGGAAGTGGAGCCAAAGGTCTGTGATTGTGGCAAAGTGATAGCCACGGTCATAAGAGTTAAAGATGACGAACAGGCCACGCCAAAAGATGGCCAAGACTAAAAGGAACAAGAGCAATAGATGAAAGCTACCACTCTAAAGCATATGGCGCTCGCATTGCTGGCATCCATATTCCTTACAACAATACCAGGTGCAGCTGATGCCGAGGAAAGCTATGCTTGCTTCGACGAAAAGATGGTCGTTATATTAGAGCTTATAGATGATGTTTGTAAGAAGGGCGATATCGTCATAACAGCAAGCCCATCACTATATTGTGATTACGATTCCCAGATAATAAAGCAAAATGAAGAAGGTACACGATTTACTTGCCGATATATAGGAGAGAAACGCAAGCTACGAGAAATCCCTTCGCTGGACGATTTAGTTGACAAAATGCATCCTAAATAAGCCCAAGTCCTTTTTTTAAAATACATTATCCTAATTAAGCTGATTTTCACTCATAACAGACTTAAACTTGAGAAAATGCGATATTATCAATGACCTTATGGTGAGTAATCAAAACAACTGGAGCGCAGCGCGTTTGCGACATACGATTTTTTTGCTCCTATCGCTGAGCTTGCTGGGTGGTTGCGCAGGATCTTTGCAGCTTGAAACATCAGTGGACATTCCGGCACCTTTGGTACAGCAATTACCCATAAATGTGGGTCTCTATATCCCTGAAGAGGCGCGTAATTATGTATATCTAGAAAACAGTGAAGAGCGACCAAACTGGTCAATTAGCATAGGCTCTTCAAAAGCTGAATTTTTCAGTAAACTTTTAACGCCCATGTTTACCACATTGGATTCACTTAATAGCCTCTCGCCAACAACGAATGAATATGACGCCATACTGATACCCAAGCTACAAGATATACAATTTGCACTGCCCAGCGAAACCGGACTGGCATTTTACGAAACTTGGATAAAGTATGAGCTTTTGCTTCAATCGCCTGGCGGAAACCTCATCGCACGTTTTCCCTCGACGGGCTTTGGCAGATTTGAGGGTGGGATGTTTGATAACAAAGCTGACAATTTACAAATGGCAACAAACAATGCCTTCCGTGATTTAGGGGCAGATATCGTATTTCATTTCAAGCGCAACGCCGATGTGCAAAAATGGCTTTCGACTTACCCCACCGATATTGGAATAAAGTGATGCCAATATGTTGATATATAAACTTGCATTTGTTCTTGGGTTAACTGTTTTACTTGCCGCTTGCGGCTCAACTAGTCCGAATGTGAGGAATAATGACCCAGTCTTACACCTACAATCTGAATCATCGATTGTGGTGCTGGGTCGACGTCATATTCTTCGTACTAAAACCGAACGGGATTACGTCAGTTGTGTAGGAGAGAGCTTGAGCGAGCGTTCGCCTCAAATTTCGGTTATTCCAGAGCAACACTTCACAGATGCACTTTATCCGTTTTTCGAGTCGAGCGTGGCACCTCTAAATGAAAAGAATTTGGGGGAAATGCTCAAACAGGCGGCCATTGCTGAAAAGCTTGATGAGTTAAATGTGCGCTATTTAGTTTGGATCCATGGCAACACACAACGAATAGATGAGTCTGGCGGCGTATCTTGCGCGGTAGGGCCTGGAGGCGGCGGTTGTTTTGGATTTGCTACTTGGGAAGATGAGGCAATATATGAGGCAGATGTGTGGGAACTCGATAAACTCTCTTCTTCCAGTACGGTCGTTAGTCAAGTCAAAGGCACGTCATATATGCCAGCCATTATTATTCCCATTCCCATTTTAGCTCGGGTGCAGTCTAGTGCGTGTGAAGATTTGTCTCGGCGAATATGGCACTCAATGACCTTTTGACTATTCGCCTTGCTCGTTTGCGATATTGTTTGAGCGAATGATTTTATTCGCTTTATTTGCCAGGTTACGAGCTTGTTTAGCGAGGCTTTCGCGATCCCCTAACAACTGCCGCTCAATCGCTTCAATTTTCCAATTTACAACACGATTTAAAATGTCGATTAGCTTGTTCTCATCGTCTTTATATACGCGGCGATGAAGCCAGTACAAATACTCATAATTACTATTCACATCGATCCAACTCTCAAGCAAACGATTGGTCGCAATAAGCTCTTCAACAATGGCAAATTGACTGGCGTCATAAAGGCCGTGGTTCATGCGGTGTACTTCTAAACTTCTTTCAAACGTATTTCGCGCTTTGACCTTATCACCTTGCTCTCGATAGATTTGGGCTAAGATGAATAAATGTGTACTTACATCGACATGATGTACGCCGTTTGCGGCCTCTATGTCACTTATTTTTTGCTCAAGATACTGCTGAGTTTCAAAAAGTTCCTGTTGATGAGTCGATGCCTGAAGCTTGTTAGGCGCTCGCTTTTCAAAGCTTAGGTTATTTGCGTCAGTTGCCAATGTATTACTAGGTGTTTGAGCGAGTGCAAAAAACGGCTTGCTTACGAGTATAAATACGCCAAAGGCTAAACATGCAGGCCTTAGAATGCACTTAGATACCTTCATACACAACCTCGTCTCATGCTGCGAGAGCATGGGTGTTTCGTTTAAGAAGTCAAAGTTTAGTGCTCAAAGCCCCGATTGACAAATAAACACGCTCTAGGGGTCTGTAAAAATGAAAAACCGCCCTGTGTAGCGGACGGTTTCTAAGATCCTTGCCTTAAGTCGGTACTAAGACGTGACTAATCAAAGCCGTTCCAACTGTCTAGCTTAGACTGTAAGGCAGAGTTTGAAAGCGGTTTGCCGCCATGTTTCTTATACATATAAATGAGCGGTGCCTGAATGGTAGAGTTATAGTCAACCGTTGGCTCGTTACCCGTCCAGTTGCCGTGATCATCCACAAAATCATAGTCGTTTTCGGTCACGCCGCCTAACAGAGCACCCCACAGCATGTTTTTGTTAACGCCGTCAAAATTAGCGCCGCCGCTGGCGCCCCGATGGTGAATCTGCGTACAGTTACTATTGGTATTGAAGCCGCATATGTAACTCATATTGACTGGATTAGAACCGAGTAAATAATCCACCTGCGATTTGATATGTGTATCCCACGAGCTGTTGTTTTTAGCCTTGGCATAAATTGACATGGTCATTAATGCAGGCGCAACGCTGCCGCTGGAGCCCCAATTATTGCTATCGTGAAGCACGTAGCCGCCCGAGGTGCGCTTGAGATCTGCGCCAGCATTTTTCCAAGTGTCAAAATAGGTTTTTACTTCACGCTCACGATCAGGGTAGTTTCCCCAAATCGATAGCAAGGTGCTGACCAGTTGCTCTTGATGCTCAAAGCCTGCTGCCCACATACTCAAATAGCTATCGTCCATAATCGTATTTGCATAGTTTCTATGACTTGTATTGCCGGTGGCAAGGTAAACGCCTAACGCGCCTAGTGCCAGTTCATCTTCATCGCCATTGGAGTTTTTATATACAGTCACTACGCCGTTGTTCTCGCCTAAACCGCGATTGTTTTTGGCAAACTCAAGTAATTTTTGAGATTGGTTTTTAAGCGTATTTGGGTAGCTACCCTCAAGCACTTTTGAACAAAAACCCATGGCAGCGGCAGCGAGCGCGGCATAGTCGCTTCCGTGCTTGTTTTTATCCACACGATAAACGGGGCGCCAGTGTGTGGTTTGCTCTAGCGTTAACCATTTTGGGTGATCAGTTGCGCTATCGGATAGCTGCACAACAAGTGACTGCGTATTGCCATTACTGTCGCGTTCATGCGCTTTGAGCAAGAAGTCGATACCGTGTTGCGCTTGCTTTTGAATTTCATCATATTGGCCAAGCTCTTTCAGTTCATCTTCAAAGAAATAGGCGGTTATACAGGTCGCCGCAATGGCAGAGAATTGTGCTTTGCCAAATAAAATATTATCGCCAGCATCTCCCCAACCACCCGATAAATCGCCGTCAGTATAGGAATTTTGTCGCCACGGAAGGCGCGTATCGGTTAATGTGCCAAACTGATTTGCGGCAAAAAACAGCGGCGTTAGCTGCAGCGCATGGCCGTAGTTATGAGTGGAGCTCTGATCTTTGGGATTGCCTTCATTGCCACCGTCATCGCCACCGCCATCATCACCCCCATCGCCAACAATGCTTCGAGTGAAGCGCATACTGCCCCAGTCCGCTCTATAGTTAGCCATTATTGTATCTGCCCAATTACTGTCGGCGGTGGCGTTGAGATATGTAGCCGTCCATACATTTTGCAGTCTTACCTGGTTATTGCCTGCGCTTTGTCTGCGCCACTTTTGGCTTCCCCAGGCTGCGTTGAGAGGGGCGGTTTTTACTTCTGCACCTGCGCCCTCGGCGGTTGCGGTGAGGTAGTGCCCGCTCCAAGTATTCTTATAACGATATATACCGTTGCCCAAGTTTTCTTCTTGCCATTGCTGAGAACTCCAAGTGGGCTGATCATCAGCGACTTTTACCAAACTCCAAGCGTCTTTGCTTGATGCAGTCAGATAACGCTGGCCCCAATTTTCCTGCAGGCGAACCGTGCCGGCAAAACTTTGCATAGATAGGCTAAGCAAAAATAGCAAAGCCGCCATGTTGATTAAATGCTGTTTCATTTTTCATCCTGTGTGTGTTGCAAACGCAATTTTTAAACTAAATGCGTTCACATTGAGTCTTGAATATATGATGCAGTGCATCGAGTGCGCATAAGTCAGAAGGTGCGGTAACAGCAAAAAGCAGATGCGTGCAGAAAAGAAAAGCGTGCGAGAGACTCGCTGCACAATGAAAGTCATCCGCAGGTATAAACCGCGTAAACTCATGTCTGTTTGCTGTCCCGTTAATTAGTGTGCTCTTTCCATGAGCCAGCTTTTTTACCATAGGTAAGATGGGCAAACATGTACAGGACAAAGCAAAAAAGTGTTACGGACTTGTTAAATTAATGAATCTAATAACCCGCACTTAGTTCCCCCCTAAACCATTCTCAGCGTCCGCCGATAAGCTGTAGAGAAGGCATAAAGGCTCTATTGTTCGAAGTTATTTCAACGCTGCTTTAGTTTTGGCAATTGTTTTGCATGTTGTCTGCCTAATAGCAGGCTTTGATGGTGCTTTTGTGGCTTTGCTTACGTCAATTTGACGCATTTTTGGCGGTGAGCTGATCACTCACAATATGGAAAAAATGCAAATAAAACAGAACTGAGAACTATGCGCATTAGTTGGAAACAGTATTTAAACCAGAAGTTTAGAAAGCCCAGCGCTTTTTATTCCGTCGGCATTGCATTCACGGCAGAGCAAGTGTTGCTGTGTGCCTTGCGAGAATCGGGCGATGGTCTTGAATGGGTCTTAGACGCAAGTTTTACCCATAAGTCTTGGGCTAATGATTTGGCCGAATATGTCAAACAGCATAAGCTGCAAGGCACTCCTTGTTATTTCACGCTGACATCTCACTGGTACAAAATGCATCAGTTAGACTCTCCTCAGGTACCTGAACAGGAACTGCATGGCGCACTTAAATGGCCACTGCAGGAAATTATTGGCAGCAATGTCGATATGACCTATGACTACACCCAAATGCCAGCGCAAGTAGCGGGGCAAAATAAAGTACTCGTAGTCGCTATCGCCGCTAAAGAAATCAAAAAATTAAGCCGAGCTATTTACAATGCTCAGCTTGATTTAAAGAGTATTACGGTCGAAGAGCTCGCGACTACGCAATTACTTGAACACAGCAATCAAGCCGTTATCACCTTGGTTCAAGAGCATGGCGAAGACGTAGTTCTGAACATCATAAAAGATAAAAAACTGTATTTTAGTAGACGACTCACGGGTTTAGATAACATCAGTAGCTTTACCATTGATGAGCTCAACATGGGTGTTATTGACTCACTTGCGGTGCAAATCCAGCGCTCGATGGATTACTTTGAAAGTCAGCTTCGCCAAGCCCCTGTTAAGCAAATTTTAGTTAAATTGGATACTAATCACGCTGAACATGTTTGCAATATGATTGCAGAGTCCATGGGTCTACCTTGTGACGTGCTTAGCCCACAACTTCAATGTGCACCTCAGCTAAATTTTAAAATGGCAAGTTTTAGCTGCTTGGGTGCAGCCCTTTCCCATGAGTCTTCATCGCACGCGGTGCAAAACGAGACAGGTCAAAGTCAGGAGCCTGCTCATGAAGTTTAATATCAATCTTTATCACAAAGCCTTTCACCCTAAGTTTGAGTGGCTTACCGGTGTGAATATGTTCGCTATATCGGCTTGCGTGCTTGCGCTTTGTTTGGCCGGATTTGCTGCATTATATAGTTGGCAAACCAGCCTTGAATCAGAAATGTCGAGGGTCACACAAAGTATTGCCACTGAGCAGCAAAGCATCAACGACCTGACCAATGCCTTACAAACCCGCACCGGCAATGCCGTCCTGGGCGCCAAGCTAGCGCAATTGCAACGCGAATTGGCCGCAAAAGATGCATTGCTCAGAAAAGTTCAAGACCTTGGGGATATGAAGCAAAGTGGCTTCTCCAATTTATTTGACGCCTTTGCAAATGCCAATTCTCAACACGTCTGGATTCGTTCATTTACTGTGGATGAGGATGCGCTATTGATTAACGGCAGCGTATCAAAACCCTCTGCCTTAACCCAATGGATTGCCGATTTAAGCGGAACGGTATTTTTTGAAGGCAAAGAGTTCGACGAAGCGGTGCTTGATAGGAACGAAGAAGACTTAACTTTTCAATTAAAGAGTGAAGCAGGCATCGCCGGTACAGGTGCACTTAAGCTTGCTTCTCAGGGGCGTCATGATGACTCAAAGTAAATCAACACGCCCGCAGCAAAGTAGTTTTAAGCTTGCCATCGAAAAATTTGATGCACTTGGCAATAGAGAGAAGCGTCTGGTTTTTTTTGCCTTACCTTGTGTGATGCTATTTTTAATGGTCATGCTAGTGCTTGAACCTCTTTATGTGCAAATCAAACGAGAGCAAGCACAAATCGTGAGTCAGCAGTTGCAATTGTTGAATTTGCAGGAAACTAGCGCTGCTTTAATTCAGAGCGTGCATCAAGATCCTGATGCAGCTACCAAGGGACAGATCCAAGCGATTGAAAACCAGCTTGCGCATGCAGATTCACTGTTTGACGATGAGCTTGGGCAACTCGTTTCGCCTAAAGCTATGCCCATGTTGTTAGAGCAGTTATTTGAACGCGCTCAAGGCTTAGAGTTAATGCAAATGGAGTCAATTGCGCCAACGCCGGTATTTGAGGATCAGGGACAGATAGAAGAAACAGCACTCTACCGACAAGGTATTCGGATTCGATTTCAAGGTGACTATTTTCAAACGCGCGACTTTTTTGCAGATGCTGAGCGTTTGAAATGGCAGCTCTATTGGAAGTCATTACGCTACAGCGTTGACACGCATCCTCTTGCTACCACTGAGCTTGAGGTATTTACATTAAGCACGAGCGAGGCATTCATCGGTGTTAACTAAAAGCAAAGCTGTTCTATTTACCCTATTTGTATTTTTCAGCCTTATGCTGGCTACCGTGTTTTTACAGGGGCTTGTTTTCGCCAAGCAAACACCAAGTAGTGTCAGCCAAGACCCAACAAGACCACCCAGTGTCATCGTGCAGCAGCTTCAGCCTTTGCAAAAAAATGTAGGCTTTAACTTAAGCGCAATATTTACGCGTGATGCAAGGCGTTACGCGGTGGTGAATGGCGAGGTGCTTGCCCAAGGCGACCAGATCATGGGGATGCAAGTGATGATGATTAACGACCAAGAAGTGACACTTGGACACTTGTCTAAAATCGACACAAGTTTGAGTAAGGATGACATCGTACTCAGCGTGCAGAACAACTCTTCAATGAGTAAGCAGGTAGTAAAATGAACAAGCAGTTTTTACGATTCAGTGTAAGTGGATTTGCCTGCGCCTTTGTACTGTTAGGCTGCAGCAATACTAATAAAAGTCATGTTGAGCAACATTTGGCAAATGAGATTGCTAACATAAGTACAGATGCGCCCGCTAAAGTCACTCCATCTGTGGTAAATGCTGACGACACGGCGGCCTTAACTCGGCTACCTGATTCAGTTTCGCAGACCTTGCTCAACCCATTGCAAGCAACCGCTGGCACCGACTTAATTGCGCAAGAAAAATATGACATTAAT
The DNA here is from genome assembly GCF_028401415.2 of Ningiella algicola. Classification (NCBI taxonomy): domain Bacteria; kingdom Pseudomonadati; phylum Pseudomonadota; class Gammaproteobacteria; order Alteromonadales; family Alteromonadaceae; genus Ningiella; species Ningiella algicola. The sequence goes on from NZ_CP171821.2 coordinate 3,522,204, forward strand.
GCCCGTTCAGTAGATGCAGCCTCGTTTTTTGCAGGCCTGGTAAAAGATACGCCTTATTCGGTCGCTATACATCCGGAAGTTGACGGCAGTATTTCATTGGATTTGAAACAGGTATCTCTGGATAGCATTTTTTCTTTGGTATCCGACCTTTACGGCTACCATGTTGAGAAAAAAGGGACAATTTACCGCATCATGCCGACTGGTATGCGCACAGAAACCTTCCCCGTTAATTACCTGATAATGCAACGAAACGGCAACACTCAAACTAGCATCATCTCTGGTGGCGTGGCCCAAAATGGCGGCAATAACCAACAGGGTGGCGCGTTTGGCAATCAAGGTTTCAATAACTTTGCAGGCGCTGGCTTGCAGGGGAGTGCCGGATTAGGCAGCCAACAAGGCGGCAATATGATGGGTGGCAATGTAGGTAACAACGGCACCATGATAAGTACCAGCATCGAAACCAATTTTTGGGAAAACTTAGAAGAAAGCCTGCGCGCGATGATTTCAGATGACGGTGATTCCAATCGCACAGTGCTTGTGTCGCCTCAGGCCGGTTTGGTGACGGTACGCGCCTATCCAGACGAGCTTAAAACGATTCGCAAGTTTTTGAGCAGCACCGAAGAGAATTTGACGCGACAGGTAGTGATCGAAGCAAGAATTTTAGAGGTCGAGCTTGCAGATGAATACCAACAAGGGATCAATTGGAATCAAATTGTATCGAACATCGGTAGCACTGACCTCCAGTTTTCAACAACTGCTGGCATATTGGGTAATTCTATATCGGCTGCGCTTGGCGGCGTAACATCGCTTTCATTTAACAATGAAGACTTTGGTGGTGTAGTTGATTTATTATCCACCCAAGGCGATGTACAAGTACTGTCCAGCCCCAGAGTGACAGCAATCAACAATCAAAAAGCAGTGATAAAAGTCGGTGATGATGAGTATTTTGTGACCGACATCTCAAGTCAAAACACCATTACTGCAAATGCGACATCGGTTGTTCCCGATATTGAGCTAACGCCATTCTTCTCAGGCATCGCCCTTGATGTTACCCCACAGATTGACCAAAACGGCTCTATTTTGCTGCATATTCATCCGTCGGTGATTGAGACGGAAGAGCAAGAAAAAGTCGTTACCCTGAACGAAGAACGCATTGTGTTGCCCTTGGCTCAAAGCACGATTCGAGAGTCCGATACCATCATTAAAGCGCAATCGGGTGAAGTGGTCGTGATTGGCGGCCTGATGCAAACCATCAAAAGCACCGAAGTCAGCAAAACACCACTGCTAGGCGACATTCCGGGCCTGGGCAATCTGTTTAAAAACAAGCGTGACCGAGAAATCAAAAAAGAACTTATCATTTTATTAAAACCTACCGTGGTGGGCGAAGGCACTTGGCAAAATCAGTTAGAGCAAAGTCGCTCTACTATGGCAGATTGGTTATACGTGGAGTAAGGCATGTACTTGTATCACTTTGGGATCAGGGAATTACCGTTTACCTTGACGCCAAACACGCAATTCTTTTTTGGTTTACCGTCGCACAAAGAGGCGATTGAAGTCCTCAGCACCGCCCTAAGTGCCGGTGAAGGCTTCATTAAAGTGACGGGCGAAGTGGGCACAGGTAAAACGCTCATTTGTCGTAAGCTATTGAATGAACTTGATGAGCATTTTGTTACCGCTTATATCCCCAATCCTTATCTCAATCCGCAGGAATTGAGACGTGCTGTGGCCTCAGAGTTAGGCGTAGAGCTAAGCAATGACAGTGACCAGCAGGAATTTAGCCAGCGCATACAAAAGCGTTTAATTGAAATTCGCAAGAGTAAGCGCTCTGCAGTATTAATTATTGATGAAGCGCAAGCACTCCCAGACGACAGCATCGAAGCGCTTCGTTTGATGACAAACTTAGAAACTGAGTCGCAAAAACTGATGCAGGTTGTGCTATTTGGTCAACCTGAGCTTAATGCAAAAATTGCACAGGATTCACTGAGACAATTACGTCAGCGCATTACCTTTTCCTATCATTTGCAGCAAATGAATGCTGATCAGATTTATCAGTATATTCGTCACCGTATGCGGGTTGCTGGGCATCCAAATGGGGAGGTTTTTGAAGCGAAAGTCTGCGAGAAAATACAAAGGTTTACCCGCGGAACGCCAAGGCTTGTCAATATCGTGTGCCATAAGGCGCTAATGCTTTGTTTTGGAGAAGGTGCGAAAACAGTGAGCGAACAACATATCAAGCTTGCCGCGTTGGATACAGAAGCGGCAGAAACTGCTCACCAAATGCGCTGGCTATATCGATTCAACAAATGGCTTTTACCCGCAGCGACGCTTGCTCTTCTCGCCATCTTTGCGCTTGGATTTTCTCACAGCTACGCAGCGATTCAGGAGATGGGGCAACTTATGGCGATGGTATCTAAGTGAGTGTGGTCAACAAAATGCTGCAAGATTTGGAGGCGAGAAGACGCCTTGCAAAGCAGCAGGCACAAAACAAACAAGGGCAGGCCTTTAGTGCAGACTACGTAACTGATTCTGCAAGCGCGAACACGTCAAAACGAGAGCTAAACAATATCCGCTTTAGAAAGCCGCTTATGTTCGTTTTGGGTCTAGGCACGCTCGTATGCGCAATAGCACTGTTTTGGCAAAACCAAAATTTGATGAGCGCGCTGCATCAGCAAGAGGCTAATCAAGCGCTTATTGCGGATTCTCTTGCATTACACGCTAAAACACAGCTTGATAACGCAGCCCTTGTTGCCAAACAACGCCAGACACAACTGACTCAGCAAAATAAGAACGTATCGGGTTTTGGCATCGCTTCTGTGGACAACTTACCTGGCAAGACTGAACAGTCTGTTGACGATACAGCGCTGGATAATGATTCGAATAATACGAGCATTGAGATGCTCGAACCAAGGGTGAATGACGACGGTAATCAAACGCTTATTGTCGCTCAACAGCTTACAGATGAAGCCCCGCCGTTGATGTCAAATAATGCTTATGTATCCAGTACGGATGTTGTCAATCAGGCATCTGCTCAACAAGCAGAAGAACAAGCCTTTCGTGTCTTACCAAGCAGTGGTGATGAAACTAAACAATCTATACTTCGCGAGCAGGCGCGAGTGGCACTTATCGACAATGATATCGGCGCTGCGATAAGCGCACTAAGCACGCTAGTAGAGCTTTACCCACAAGACTCGCGCGCCCGTAAACAATTAGCGTCGGTGCTTTTTTCACGGCAAGCCTATGAGCAAGCGTCTATTGTGCTTAAGGCCGGTTTGCCGCATGCACCAGCAGACAGCGATATGCGCGTGATGTTAGCACGACTGCTGTATAAAACCGGCGAGTATTCTCAAGCACTTCAGACCTTAAAATCTCATCCTTATCCACATCTAGCGGACATAGAATTAATCAGTTTTAGAGCGGCACTGGGTGAGCGAATGGGCGAGTATAGCAGTGCTTATGAAGACTACACTCTGCTGACTACACGTGAGCCCAATAACGCAAAATGGTGGTTGGGCTTGGGTGTAAGCCAAGACAAGCTGTCAATGAGCGCACAGGCCATCGAGTCTTATTATCAAGTACAAAACCTCAATCAGTTGCCCACAGACGTTAATCAATTCGTTGAGCAACGCATAGCCGTATTGACGAGGCAAATTTAATGGTACAAAGAGCAAAACTCAGACTCGGTGACCTACTGGTTCAAAATGGTCTCATCAACGATAGTCAGTTAAAAGATGCGCTGGCGGAACAACGCCAAAGCGGGCGCAAACTTGGTGCCACCTTAATCGCCATGAATTTGGTGAGCGAGATGCAGCTGTTAGAGCTACTATCGAAACATCTCAATGTGCAAGCCATTGATATTCAAGACTATCGCGTGAATCAAAGCGCAGTGCGCCTATTGCCTGAGATTCAGGCTAGACGCTATCGTGCGCTTGTCATTGATGACATAGGAGAACGCTTGCTTGTGGCGATGACAGACCCCGCCGATATTAATGCGGTCGATGAGCTAAGCGCAAAATTACCCAAGCCTATTGAGCTTGCCGTGGTCAGTGAATCACAGCTGTTTACCGCGTATGAGAGTTTCTATCGAAAAACCGAAGAAATCGCTTCATTTGCGACCGAGCTTGCAGACGAGTATCAAGATGGTGAAGAGTTTCAGTTAGGTAAAGACCTAAATGACGACGAAGATAACCTCGTAGCGAAGCTCTTGCAGTCTATTTTTGAAGATGCCGTATTGGCAAAAGCGTCTGACATTCATATTGAGCCAGGTGAAGAGCACTTGCGCATCCGTCAGCGCGTAGATGGGGTACTACAAGAGAACTTAATTCCTCAGCATAGCATTGCTGCGGCGCTTGTTTTGCGCCTGAAGCTAATGTCGGGATTGGATATTTCTGAAAAGCGTTTACCGCAAGACGGCCGAACACAGGTGAAGATAAAAAACAGAGATATTGATATACGTGTATCGACCATGCCTATTCAACACGGCGAGTCAGTGGTGTTAAGGCTCTTAGATCAATCTCAAGGTATATTATCGCTTGAACAAACGGGTATGCCCGCCTCAATGATGAAGCGCTTTCGACATTTGTTAGGGCGACCTCACGGCATGATTTTAGTCACCGGCCCTACCGGATCGGGGAAAACGACCACGCTCTATGGTTCGCTCAATGAACTTAATAAACCAGAAAGTAAAATTATTACGGTGGAGGACCCAGTCGAGTACCGTTTGCCTCGAATTAACCAGGTGCAGGTTAACCCCAAAATTGATTTGACCTTCGCTAACGTGCTTCGTACCACACTGCGCCAAGATCCCGATATTTTGATGGTGGGAGAAATGCGCGATCAAGAAACCGTTGAGATTGGACTTCGCGGCGCGCTCACCGGTCATTTGGTTCTATCCACCTTGCATACCAACGACGCCATAAGCTCGGCAATACGCTTAATTGATATGGGCGCACCCGGCTATTTGGTGGCTAGCTCGCTCAGAGGCATTGTCGCCCAACGTTTGGTGCGAAAATTGTGCGAGCGATGCGCACATAGTGCCCCGCCTACATCCGAGCAGAGTCTGTGGTTATCTCGCATGGATGAAAGCCATATCAACCAAGACTACAAACATGCAGGTGGTTGTCAGACTTGCAACTATACAGGCTATAAAGGTCGTATTGGCGTTTTTGAGCTGCTCGAAATGAATGAAGCGATGATGCATGCTTTAAAAAGTGGTGATACTGCTGAATTTAGCAAACAGGCTCAATTACATGAGCATTACAAACCGCTCGCAATGGCGGCCTTAGACTATGCCAAACAGGGAATGACTAGTCTTGATGAAGTACTCAAATTGATTGAGCTAATAGATGAAACGCAGTTCATGGAGCCGGTTGCGGAGCCTCACAAAAAACAGCCTTACGAAAATCAATCTCAAGAGAAAGTGCCCGAGCAAAGTGTTTCAAATAAAGACATGTCCGCAAATAAGCTTAAGCTTGAGGATATTGAGTAGTGGAAAGCTATCAGTATTTAGGAAGAAACGCGCAAGGAGAGGTCATTCGCGGCACCCTGGACTCAGTTGACGAACAGTCTGTCGCAAAGACCTTGCTGACGAAGCAAATCACGCCGGTAAGCATTGCGCTTGCAGATAAGACATCCGACACAAGGGGTAAGCGCAAACAAAGCAGCGCTAGTGCTGACAGAGAGTCGGTAAACTTCTTAACACCCAAGGTCAAAATACAAGATTTAGTGATATTTTGCCGCCAAATGTACTCGTTGACCAAAGCCGGTATCCCAATTATCCGCTCGGTCTCTGGACTGACTAGCACTAAGTGTTTGCGTTTACGAGTTGCGCTTTTCGATATTATTGACCAATTAGAAAAAGGCCGTAATTTATCGTCGGCCATGGCGCAGCACCCGCGAGTGTTTTCGCAATTGTTCGTGAGCATTATTCATGTGGGTGAAAATACCGGTCAATTAGAAAGCGCATTTTTGCAGCTTTCTCAGTATTTGGAGCGCGAACAAGAAACCCGCAAACAAATCAAAAGTGCCACCCGATACCCGAGTTTTGTCATCGTTGCATTAATCGGTGCGCTTGTGGTGATGAACATCTTTGTTATTCCAGTATTTGCCGGGATGTTTGAGAAGTTTGATACCCAACTTCCTCTGATGACTCGCTTCTTGCTTGCCATGTCCGATTTTTTTATCCATCGATGGTATATATTGCTGGGCACAATTTTGGTATCAGTTTTGATAATTAAGCACTACAAAGATACCCAAAAAGGGCGTTTAAAGTGGGACTATTTGAAGCTACGAATACCGGTGGTGGGCGACATAATAGAGCGTTCATTACTCGCCCGTTTTTCACGAAGCTTTACTTTGATGCTAAAAGCCGGTGTACCGCTAACGTCTGCGCTGTCATTGGTCGCTGAGGCAGTAGGCAACGCGCACATGCATCAAGCCATTATTGGCATGCGAAAACGCATCGAAAAAGGGGATAGTTTGAGCAGAGTGTCCGCCAGCAGTGAATTATTCACACCGCTTGTACTGCAAATGATAAATGTGGGAGAAGAGACTGGCCGTGTGGATGAGCTTTTGGCCGAAGTTGCTGATTTTTACGAGCGAGAAGTTGAGTACGACATCAAGAGTCTGACTTCAAAAATAGAGCCGATATTAATATCGATTGTTGCAGTCATGGTGCTTGTTTTGGCGCTGGGAATATTTACCCCAATGTGGGACATGATGGGAGTAGTAAAGTAGATGTATGCGTTGAGGCCATGGCAAATTGCCGTGACCATTTTTATTGTGATTACTGTAGTAGCGCTTGCTGCTTTGCATATGTTTTCGCATAACGATAAATGGCAGAACCATGGTGTTGAAGTGTTACGGCACAAAGTGGAGAGCGGCCTTGCGCAAATTCATGGACAGTGGGCAAGTGAGGGTAAGCCTGAGCAGATAGTGTTTCAGCCGCGAACCCATAATCAAGCAATTACGATCAGTCTTCACTCAGATGGCCGGCCAAAAATCGACATCAACCCGCACAGTTGTCGCAAGTTTTTAAACTGGTTTATTGACGGTTCGTCCATTGATCGGGGCGTTAGTATCAGTTCGGACTTAGAACGTAGCTGTAATTTTAAGGTGGCTCAAAGCACCTTCGCTTATCAACTCAGCGATGATGCCGCAGATAGCGGCGCATATACGCAAGACATTCCATGAGACAAAGTTGAGCGGCGGTCCCACAAGCGTAGAGGCGTTACGGTATTGGCACAGTTCTCGCTAGGGTTCTCACTTATGAACGCATTACGAGCGGCAACTAAACAGCAAGCGCTAAGTAAACCATCAAAACCTGAGAAACAGGCGAAGTAGAAACGAATTTAGGACATGAAAAGCATGCCAACAAAACTGAATAACGCGAACAAGGGTTTTACCTTAATTGAATTAGTTATTGTGGTAGTCATACTGGGGCTTTTGGCCGCCACCGCTATACCACGGTTTTTAAACGTGACTGAAGATGCCGAAGACGCAACCGTAGAAGGGGTCTCTGGCGGGTTTGCAACAGGTGTTGGCCTTGTGCGTGCGCAGTGGGAAATTGAAGGGCGTCCATCGAATAACCTCGCAGCCAATCAAACTTTCGTCACCATTGAGGGGATCAGAATTGCCGTCGATGCGGACACAGGCTACCCCAGTGGACAAGTGGGTAATGGCGCAAGCACTGAAGATGTCGATGTGACGCGCACCGACTGTGAGAGCATTTTTAATTTGATTATGCAAAGTGCACCTACTATCACCTCTGTCTGGAATCCTAATGTGGCGGAAGAATTTACCTACTTTACCAACGTGAACCAAGCAGCGGGCTCCGGCAATAACGATGTGTGTCACTATTATTTGATGCAAACGGTAAAGAATTTAGCCAATCAGCCGTTAACAACGAATATTGGTAACGGTTTTGTCTACGACCCACGCATTGGGCAAGTACAAGTATTTAGCAATAACTAATTTTATATTTGAGGATTTTTACATGAAACAACAACGTGGCTTCACGCTAATCGAACTCATCATCGTTATTGTTATTTTAGGCATACTGGCAGTGACTGCAGCGCCTCGCTTTATTGATATTCAAAGTGATGCACGCGAAGGCACGCTAAATGGCGTTAAAGGGGCCTTACAAGGCGCTTCTCAACTTGTCTTTGCAAAGGCGGCTATAGCAGGCGTTCAGCGCTTGGCAACGGCGGATGCAAACGCTGAAGTAACAATAAACGGTATCGTCATACCAACTGAATTTGGTTATCCGGATGCTGGAGCATTCACGAGTATTTCAGACGATGTGTCTGGAAGCACGCCGGTAAGAGGTGCGGGTAATTTTCTTGATATAAGCGACGATGAGTTTGACCTAACGCGTATGTCTGCAACTGCGTTTCGTATTACCTTTGAGGGTGAAGCTGCAAGCACTTCGACATGTTATTTAGAATACACGAATCCACCCGGGGTCAATCAGGTGCCAACGTACAGTGTAGTCGCCACGCAGTGCTAAGTGGTTAAGGAAACAAAGCCGACTGAATTGATGCAAGCGAATATTAATTAGATTAGTCATAGCTATCTCATGAAAACAGAGGGCGTATGTTAATCAAGCTCCATTTTACTCAACGAGGTTTTACCCTCGTTGAGTTGATCACAGTCCTTGTTGTTTTGGGCATCGTCTCCATTGTCGCCATCCCCCGATTCTCTGGAACCGATACCTATGCCGAGTTTGCGCTACAGCAGCGTTTGAAAACCGCGCTTCGCACTTTACAAATAAAGTCCATGTACGACACCCGAGCAGGATTTTGCTACAAACTAAACGTCAGCATCTCATCCTCAAGCACAGAAGCAGCCTTTGGTCCGGCCACTAACAACTATCAAAGCGGTAATGAAAGCAACACCTGTGCTAACACGATTGATTTTACTGCCCCGAGCTATCTTCGAAGTGCTAGCAACGAATTATCCGCGCAAAATATAGACATTGAAGCGCTTGATTCAGGTTTAGCAATAAGTTTTGTTGAGTTTAACTCACTAGGTCAGCCCATCAGCAGTCGAGGGCAATGTACCGCGGGTTGCGAGCTGTCTTTCATTGGCGCAGCTACTGCAAAAGTGTGTATTAGTTCACAGGGCTATGTTCATGATTGCTAACTCGGGTTTTCAATCTTCTTCTAATGGCGGTTTTACCTTAATTGAACTCATTTTGGGTATGGTGGTGTTCGCTGTGGCCCTGGTGGCTTTAGCCAATGTGTTTATTCCACAGGTAAGCAAGGGCATCGACCCCATATGGCAAGTGCGAGCCGTAACCCTTGCACAATCGCTGAGTAACGAAATTCGAGCCAAAGCATTTGATGAGAACTCAAGTTTTGGTACCAGCAATGCCCCTTGCAATGTCGACACCGCCTGCACACAAAGTGCAAGCCTTGGACCAGATGCAGGCGAAAGTCGCGATTTGTTTGATGATGTCGATGATTATCATGGTTTGTTCCTAGATGGCTCTGATATCGCCAATTCGCTGAGTATGAATACGCGTTTTGCGGGCGTTGATGTGTACGCAGGTTTTCGTGCCCAAGTGAGCGTAATCTACGACGATAATGCAGATGGCATCAACGATGACGATGTTGATGCAGATAGTGTTCTTGACACTGGCACGTATCAGGGAAATAAGAAGCTCATTAGAATAGAAGTATTCACGCCTGCAAACGAAAGCCTTGCGTTTTCAATGTATCGGGAGAATTACTGATGCATAAACGAGCGAGTGGTTTCACCTTAGTTGAGCTTATTTTGGTAATTGTCATTTTAGGGATCGTGGGTCTGGGCATTGCAGGTTTTGTGCGAAGTGCCACGTCTGCCTATTTAGATATGACAGAACGAGAAGCGTTACTCAGAGACGGCAGTTTTTTTGTGGAGCGCCTCACCCGAGAACTTAGTGATGCGGTGCCAAATTCAGTGCGCCTTACAGGCAACGCAAGCGCTCATTGCCTTGAATTTGTGCCCATTAATTGGAATACCTATTACCTCGATATTCCGCTTGTAGACGAGTCCGGGGCAACGGTTGATTTAATTGAGATGAGTAACGATTTGCAAGGCCAGGTCTATGTACCGGACGCAAATGACGTAGCCATCGTTTACCCATTGCGCGCGGAACATGTTTATGGTGTGCCAAATCCCGACAACGCTGATGATATTCGAATGCGTCCAATTTTATCTTGCGATGATGACGACAATGATTGTTCAACAGCCACTGATGCAGACTCAATTGTTCAGTTGAGCTTGGGGGACGGATTTTTCACTGACTCGCCCTCTAAGCGAATTTACATTGCGGATCAAGCCATTAGCTATTGCGTGCGCTCAAACGCAGTTTATCGACATGTAAGTAACATCAGTGGCGCGCAAAGCTTATATACAAGTGGCGGGGTATTAATGGCTGAAAACATAAACAACATTCTGTCGGCAGACCCAAGTATCTCGCCGGGTGACCAAGACCCTTTTAGGATATTTGACAGCTCCTTAAGACGAAACGCCTACACACAACTGCGCTTTATTCTTTCAAGAGAAGATGAGCAAATCAGTTTTATTAAAGAGGTGCATACGCCGAATGTTCCCTAATAAAATAAGCGTCAACAAGCAAAGTGGTAGCATGCTGGTCATTGCACTTTTTGTGTTGGTCATCCTAAGTTTGCTTGCAGGTACGATGATCACCATCATCTCAGGCTCCAGTAAGTCTGTGGTGCACGAGGTTTACGGATTACGTGCACAGCAAGCTGCGCATGCAGGCCTTGAAACGCTGATTGCTGCGAGCTTTCCCTTATCTTCACCCGCGCAAAGCTGTAGCACTACCATCAACAGCAGTGCAAGTTTCTCACAAGTCGATGGCTTCCAAAATTGCCGTTACACCGCAACTTGCTCGTCTGATGACATTACCTTTAATACCGCAAATTCTCGCTACTATCGCTACTCCAGCACTGGATTTTGCGATACGGGAAGTGGCGTAGTAAGCCGAACGCTCTATGTGGATGCGATGCAGGAGGAATTGCCGTGAGTTGTCAAAGCTTCCAAGGTCTTCGAAAAAGCTTTTTTGCTACTTCGTTGTTGATGATATTTCTGCTAAGCCCTAAAAGCTTTGCAACACAATGTTTAGACTTCTTCCCCGACCCCGTTGCCTCGTTTGCCAGTAACGGCAGCGTATCTTTTGCAGCAAACAGCAAGCTAATTGGATCAGATACCGTTTTAGATATTGGCATTTTGACTGATTTGTCTGCTGCTAGTTGCGATAGCGCTGCTTGTACCACAAGTGGAAGCAATACAGCTTCACTAAACTTCCCTGCCTTTCAAACCACCACAAGCTCAACGGATGTAACCGTCGCGTTAAACGGCTCGCAAACGATGAATCAAGTTGACCTCGATCAAGTCAGTATTCAAGCAAATGGTCGCATAACGGTGCAAGGGCAAGACGGTCAAGTGCGGATCGCAAGGCTTACCCTTGCCGATAACGCTCAGATTGTGCTGACATCGGGTGTGTATTTTATTGACGAACTATCTATGTCTACTAGTGCCAGGATAAACGTCACTACGGGAAATCGCGCAATTATCTATGTCAACTCCGCTAGTTTGGGGAGCACTGTTCAAATAAACGCCTCAGGTAGTGCTGACCAGCTGGTTATCAGTGCTTCGGGCAATGTGAGTATGGGCAGTGGCGCCACAGCAAGTGCATATCTTTATGCCTTGGGAGAGGTGAATCTTGGTCAAAATACGCAATTTTATGGTGCGATAAACGCGCAAAGCGTTCAACTCGCTCAAAATGCAACGGTTACTTATCAGGTAGCACAAATCGAACAAGCGAACTTCAATGCTGCTTGTGGACTGAACGCGCTCTTGCCCAATCCCATTGTGCACTACTCTATGGATATGTGCTTATCGCCGCAGCGTAATAAGGGCATAAAAGACGAAATTGGCAGTAATGACGCTGACGCGCTAAACGGCGTTAGCGTAGACTTTGATGGGAAGTATTGCCAAGGCGCATACTTTGATGGCGATAAAACCGCTATTGATATTCAAGATGCCGGTTGGTTTGATTTGCAGCAGGGCAGCTTATCGCTGTGGGTAAATGCTGAGGATTTGAGTTTTAGCAATGCGCCCTCAGCAGGCCGTCAAGGGATTGTGTCAAAAGATGCTGTCAATGGCGAGATTGACGATAGGCTGTCGCTACTTTTAGAGCCATCTGGTCAGTTATTACTCAATTTAAGAGGAGAAAACAACACATGGTTTACCACAAGCCCAGTTATCACTGAAGGGGCGTGGCATCATGTTACGCTCACATGGGGGCCTTCAGGTGTTTACTTATACACCGATGGTGCGCTTCGCGGCAGCGACACCAGCAATACCAGCGCTAAGCTGCAACCAAACGGATTGGATATGGCGCTTGGGGCGAGTAGCCGTCAATTCAACTTGTCGGCCAATATTGAACGATCATCCCAGTTGCGCGACTTTTTCAAAGGCAGCCTAGACGAGCTTAAGGTATTTGATGTGCAGCTAAATGCGGCGCAAGTTTCGCGCTTATACACCTTGGCAGCGCAAAGCTGTGACAGTTGTTCTAACTCTCCGGTTTTACTTTCCCACTTTTCTTCCGATATTTGCAGTATTGAGGCAAATGAAATTGTTGATGTCGTAAGCGGATACAACGGCACCAGTTACAACGGCGTCTCCACTGAGGTAGCGAGTCGTTTTTGTCAAGGTCTCAAGCTAGATGGCGATACATCCTTTGTGCATGTTCCTAATCAAAGCGATTACCAAAACAGTGGCGGTGCAATAGCGCTTTGGTTCAAAATTGACGATTTATCTCATACCTCCAATCCTTTGGTTTTTAGCAGCGGCAGCCAGCAACTTGGCAATACCCTGTTTTCCAAAGGTGTGCCAGATGATTCGAGCGAGGGATACACTCTAGTGAGAGTGACCGAAGGCGGAAGACTTGCCGGACGGATTCAAACTGACAGTGCAAGAGTGCGTTTCACTGGATCAGGCCTTGTTAGCGAGAACACATGGCATCATATGGTATTGAGTTTCGGCGCCCAGGGCCTCCAAATTTATTTAGACGGGACTGAGGTGTTTGCAGATCCTTTTTTAACAACCGCATGGGATCAAAACTCAGCCGACTTAGTGCTCGGTGCATTGGGGACAATATCTGCTGGCAATAGTCCGTCAACCAGTAGTTTAAATAACTTTTTAAAAGGCGAGCTGGATGATGTCAAAATTTATCGCAATCAGCCCTCTGCAGCAGATGTAAACGCATGGTACAACGACAGCGACTATGTGTGCTCCTCGTGCTCATTTTTGGTAGCGCAATACACATTTGACGACGCCGATATAAGCGGCGACTTTGTCAACGATGTCAGCGGTAATGGCAACACAGGGCAGTTTCAACGAAATTTGTCGACCGTATTGCCCAGTGACAACATTGCATGTCGAGCCTTGGAGGTGCCTGACTCGCGCTCACGCAGCAACTTCGAGAATTTCGATACTGGCATTGACCTTAACGACATCGGCAATCAGGGGGGAGTATCATTTTGGTATCGCTCAACATCTGACTGGGGCGGTGATGGACCAAAGCAACTGCTTGACGCGACTCGTGGAAATAAGTTCTTTTACTTGAGTATTCGCGACAATGGCTCACTTTCCTTTGGTGCCGAGGACGAAAATGACAGAGATGTATGGGCGAGAACCGCCATCCCGGGGATAAAAGCAAATGAGTGGGTGCATATTGCGCTAAGTTGGAACTACGACGCGCGCTTTATGACTATCTTATTAAACGGTCGAGAGTATCACCGTCAGTCATGGGGCAGTTGGTATAATAATATTGCCCCGTATGGAACATTAACTTTTGGTGATAATAAAAGCACTTATATTGTGCTGGATATGACAGGCAATTCCGCTGACGGTTACTTTGATGACATCCGAGTGTATCGTCAAATGGTAACTGAGGCTCAGGCTCAGCTCGATATGGCAAACGTACAAGCGTGTGAATCGACGGTGCGCTATCTCATTGAGCATCCTGAAAGCGCCAGTGCCTGCGCAAGCCCATCTGTTACCTTAAAAGCCTGTGCAAATGACGACTGCAGTGAACTCAGTGCAGATCCTGCGACCTTAAGGCTGACACCGGCAGATGCTTGGGCGCAATCTCTAGTGACTTTCACAGGCCAAACTCAGGTTCAGTTAAGCTATGATGAAACGGGCACGCTCACTATTGGAAGTGATGGGCAAACCCCACTTGCACCCGTTAGCTGCGAGCCCGATTGCACGATTGAGTATGAAGAATTTGGTTTAGAGTTTTTCAATCCGCTGACAGGTCAAACTGAGTTTAGCAGCACGCCATTAACGGCAGAGTCCTCCTTCTCAAGTTTAGGACTGCGTGCCACTCAAAAAAGTGGCGCAAGTTGCGATGCCCTGGTGAGTAACTCGCAAACCATCAATATCCAATATCAGTGCATTACTAGTGAGTCAACGCCCTATTTAACTGGAGGGTGTCAAGTTCCCTTTGCTGGTATTCCTTTGAGCACAAGTGGACCTCATTCAGGCAGTATTGATCTAGATTTTGACGCAAACGGCCTTGCTGACTTTGCTGGTCTGTCATTTGCAGATGTTGGTGTATTGAGTTTGACTGCATCAATGGATATCGGCACAGGTGAGAGTGTATCGGCAAGCACGCTAGTAAGCGTTGCACCAGATTCGCTTTTGCTAGACAACACTGCGCCAACGAAGCCAACTGCAGGACTAGCCTTTGAGACGACAATACAAGCAAAGGGAGCACTTGGTGGCACCCTCGTTAGCTACCAGGCAAATGAGCTTGAAGTGTCGGCGCAAAGAGTTACACCCTCTTCAAGTTCCGGAAATGACGCAGAAATCAATTTTAATAGCAACAATGCCATTACAACTAGCACTTCCATTCGATATGCGCCTTTAAATTCGCTTTCGTTTGCTAGTGGCAATGCCGCTATTTCAAACACTGTCGTTGAGGAAGTCGGAACATACATCATTCGCGTTCGAGATGACGATTATCTGGGCAAGCAAGTAAGTTCCAATGAAATGGCACTGGGGCCGGTGATCCCCGCGTATTTCAGTGTAAGACAAGTGAATAGCGCAGTGCTTCAGCCATCAGCAATTACTTTTACCTACGTTGGGCAAGCCTTTGGATTTTTGGAACTCAGCGAGCCTGAACTTGAAATCACCGCCTACAATGCGCAGGGCCAAGTGACGCGCAATTATGCGGACAGTCTGTGGCGCTTGCCAGCAGATCTCTCAAGAGTCGATAGCTTTGTCAATTATACGGACACTTCAGTTTATTCAGGCGATATTCTCAGCGTCAGTAAAGCAGACAGTGTGATGCTATCTAATCAAAACATATATGACGGCAAAGCGACTGTTCGGCTATCTGAGCCCTTATTAAAATACAACAAAATTGCGAGTCCCGCTGGCGCAGACGCAAGCCCCTTTGATGCGGCCCTATCCATTGACTTTGCCCCAAGCTTTTTTACTGACCTGGACAATGTGTGTTTTAAAAATAATGCCTCTGAGAGCACATGTCGGTCATTTTCAATTGATAGCGTGGGTGGCACGCAGATGCGCTATGGCCGGTTAGCATTAGAAAATACCTTTGGGCCTGAAGACAGAGCGCTTCGGGTGCCTGCGGTTGCGCAATACTTGCTTAACGGCAGATGGCAAACGAATCTCCAAGATAACGCCACAGTCATTCAATTTACTCAGGCAAATGGAGATATTGACATTATCCACGATCCACAAAGTTCAAACAACTTAGCTTCCGAAATCAGCGGGCTACTGGCAAACTCAACCCTAATGGGTGGATATTCTTCAGGGAACGATCTTGTGATATCGCCGGTCATAGTCAGCGGTAGTGCACAAAGCGGAAGCTTTTTTATCAGTCTTGATGGTGATTCGACGGGCTTAGCGTGGTCAGAGTATTTGAATATTGACTGGGATGGCGATGGCGATATTGACAGCGATGATCAACCCAGTGCAGCGGTGAGTTTTGGTCTATATCGAGGGGATGATAAAACGATTCACTGGCGCGAGTCTTTTTAAGGCGTATTTTAGGCACAAAACCACTTGCGGCGCTTGCTCTAAGGGCGTTGCATTGTTAAAGTTACGCCATTGTAGTTGGACACAGTCAAACATACGCCGTTTTCCAATAAAAACCGGCGAATTTTTTGCATCTGACCTTCACTCACATAACAAAAACAAATAAAGGCACTCCATGTTCAAAAAGCTCCGAGGTATGTTCTCAAACGACCTTTCCATTGATCTGGGCACTGCAAACACGCTGATATACGTAAAAGACCAAGGTATTGTGCTAAATGAACCTTCCGTGGTAGCTATTAGGCAAGAGCGCGCTGGTGGTCCAAAAAGCGTGGCAGCGGTTGGGCATAACGCTAAGCAAATGCTTGGTCGCACGCCCGGTAACATTAAGGCTATTCGTCCAATGAAAGATGGTGTAATTGCCGACTTTTACGTGACTGAAAAAATGCTGCAGCACTTTATCAAGCAGGTGCATGACAACAATTTTCTGAGACCCAGTCCTCGTGTTCTAGTATGCGTCCCATGCGGCTCAACACAAGTTGAACGTCGCGCTATTCGTGAGTCAGCGCTTGGTGCAGGTGCCCGAGAGGTTTACTTAATTGATGAGCCAATGGCGGCGGCTATTGGCTCAGGTCTGCCGGTTTCAGAGGCCACTGGCTCTATGGTGGTTGATATTGGCGGTGGCACAACCGAAGTTGCCATTATCTCATTGAACGGCGTGGTATATTCATCATCGGTCCGAATTGGTGGTGATAAATTCGACGAGGCCATTATCAATTATATTCGTCGTAATTTTGGTTCATTGATTGGTGAAGCAACCGCTGAACGAATCAAACACGAAATTGGCGCGGCTTACCCCGGTGAAGAAGTCAAAGAAATTGAAGTGCGTGGTCGCAACTTGGCGGAAGGGGTTCCCCGCGGATTTAACCTTAACAGTAATGAAATACTCGAAGCGCTACAAGAACCGCTATCGGGCATCGTAAGTGCAGTGATGGTTGCTCTTGAGCAGTCTCCTCCAGAGCTCGCTTCAGATATTTCTGAACGCGGCATGGTGTTAACCGGCGGTGGTGCATTACTAAAAGACCTAGACCGTTTGCTAATGGAAGAAACAGGTATTCCAGTGGTGATTGCTGATGATCCGCTAACCTGTGTGGCGCGTGGCGGCGGCAAGGCCTTCGATATGATTGATTTGCACGGTGGCGACCTCTTTAGTTATGAGTAGGGCAGCAATGAGCCTGTCCATTAAATATGAATGAAGTCTTCCCTCGAGGCCAATCCCTAATCACGCGCCTCGCCTTGGTGCTATCATTTTCCGTGCTAGCGATGTATTTAGACACGCGCGTAGAGAGTGTTAGCACTGCGCGCGCATACATGACCTCCCTTGTAAGCCCCTTGCAGTATATTGCAGATATGCCGGGCGCTCTGCTCAACTGGAGTGCTACGCGATTCACATCCCGACAGCACTTGCTTGATGAAAATGAACGTTTAACGGAGCAAATTACGCTCATGAACGAGCGCTTGCAGAGATTCCAAGCATTGCAGCAAGAAAATAATAAGCTCAGAGAATTTTTAGATGCGCCGGTGCAAGAGCAAACCTACAAAATGATCGCCGAGCTTATGGCAGTAGACAACAACCCCTACAGTCATCAAATTGTTATCAATAAAGGCGCGCTAGATGGCGTATATTCAGGTCAAGCAGTGCTGGATGAAAGCGGTATTATCGGACAGGTGATCGAGGTTGGGACAACCAATAGTCGAGTATTACTTATTTCGGATGTGACCCATGCCATTCCCGCACGGATAAGCCGCAATAATGTGACCGTCATCGTATCTGGTGTGGGCGACATAAATGAACTATCGCTAGATCATGTTCCTCACAGCATCGATTTAAAGCTCGGTGATGTGCTCATCTCTTCCGGTCTTGGAAATGTATTTCCGCAAGGCTACCCAATTGCTACGGTGTCGGAAATTGTGCGTGATGAGACGCAGCCCTTTGCACAAGTTAAAGCGCGTCCAATCGCTAAACTCGATCGGATCAAGTATTTATTATTGCTATGGTCAGAATCAGACGCGCCAGAAAATTCAGTTTCCTCCTCTGGGGATATCTCTCAGAGCACTGAGAATGAGGGGGAAACAGTTGATGAAAGGTAATAGCACCTTCATATTCACCAGCATTATGATTGGGCTAGTCTTGCAAATCATTCCAATGCCTGCGCAAGCGGACGTTTATCGCCCAGATTGGTTGTTGCTCATATTGTGCTACTGGGCTATGGCTCTGCCAAATAGGGTCAGTGTGGGCATTGCGGGTCTCACAGGGGTAATTCTTGATTTGCTATATGGCACGGCGTTAGGAGTACATAGCTTTGCCCTTGCCATCCCTATATTTATTGTTGCGACTAACTATCAGCGAATGCGCAATCAATCCATTTTACAACTCGCACTAACCGTTGGCGTGCTGTCTTTCGTGTATCACCTTCTCATTTATTGGCTTCAGTTTTGGCTTACCAGCATTGAGTTTCGTATCGAGTTTTTATGGCCAAGCATAAGCTCCGTGCTCATTTGGCCCTGGATGTTTTGGTTACTGAGAAAGTTTAGACGTAAGTTCGGAGTGTCCTAGTGAAGGGGGCACAGCGTTGCGGCTTAAGTAAAGCATGGGATATGCAAATAACACTCGCCTCAGCCTCACCGCGACGACAAGCCTTATTGAAACAAATATGTGCTAACTTTAGTGTTGTCCCTGCAAATATTGATGAGAAAAGGGGAAAGGCTGAAAGCCCAGAGCACCTAGTTAAACGTCTTGCCTTAGAGAAGGCGAAAGCCGTATTTGCACGTCATTCTACAGGTATCGTGCTAGGCTCTGACACCTTAATCGCAAAAGATAATGAGGTACTCGGTAAGCCCCGTGATTGCGCAGATTTTTTATCAATGATGAAGGTTTTGTCTGAATCTAAACATCTTGTATTAACCGCAGTCGCCGGTGTTGCTCATGGGCAAGAGGACTGTGAGCTTGTCGCAACTGAGGTGACCTTCGCTAAAGTAAGTACTGCTGATGCACAAGCTTATTGGCAAACGGGAGAGCCACAAGATAAAGCCGGTGGTTATGCCATCCAAGGTTTAGCTGAGCAGTTTATCAGTCATATTAGTGGCAGTTACAGCGCAGTTGTGGGTTTGCCTCTATATCAAACTAAGCAGCTACTAGAGAGGTTTCACTCATGGACATAAGTGCCGAATTGCTCATCAACGTTACGCCCTCCGAGTCACGAGTTGCATTAATTGAGAACGGTATTCTCCAAGAAATTCATATAGAGCGACATACTAAAAAAGGCATAGTGGGCAATATTTACCGAGGTAAAGTTATCAGAGTCCTTCCCGGGATGCAGGCTGCCTTCGTTGATATTGGACTAGATAAGGCCGCTTTTTTACATGCCTCTGACATTGCGGTGCATGAAGAGCTAAAAGAAGAGGTAAAAGATGAGGTGGCTTCGAGTCAGCTTGAGCGAAAAGATATTAGGGAGTTGGTACGAGAGGGGCAATTTATTGTCGTGCAAGTCATCAAAGATCCTATCGGGACTAAGGGAGCGAGACTGACTACAGATATTACCTTACCTTCGCGATATCTGGTATTTATGCCAAGCGTGACGCATGTAGGGGTATCACAGAAAATTGAAGATGAAGCAGAGCGAGAAAGGCTAAAAGCGCTAGTGGCGGATTTGTGCGATGAAAATGGCGGCTTTATTTTACGTACCGCTGCAGAAGGGGTAAATGGACGTGAGCTGCGCCAAGACGCAGAGTTTCTTCGCAGACTTTG
Source organism: Ningiella algicola (assembly GCF_028401415.2). NCBI lineage: Bacteria > Pseudomonadati > Pseudomonadota > Gammaproteobacteria > Alteromonadales > Alteromonadaceae > Ningiella > Ningiella algicola. Next base: position 3,542,086 of record NZ_CP171821.2, read on the forward strand.
GAGCAAAATAGAGTCGCGTAAAGGCAAAAAAGAATCCAATATATTGTACGAAGACTTACCTGTTGCACGTCGAGTATTAAGAGACTTTGTGGGTACGGAAGTTGAACGCATTCGCATTGATTCTAATCTCACCTTTCAGGAACTTATTGCTTTTACCAAAGAATATGTGCCGGAATTAAGTGATAAGCTTGAGTATTATCAAGGCGACCTGCCCATATTTGATTTATATGATGTTGAGAATGAGCTGCAGCGAGCGCTGGGACGCAGGGTGGATCTCAAATCAGGTGGCTACATCATTATTGACCAAACAGAAGCCATGACCACCATCGATATTAATACTGGCGCGTTTGTTGGGCATAGAAATTTGGAAGAAACGATTTTTAACACCAACATTGAAGCCACACTGGCTATTGCACGACAGCTTCGCCTTAGAAACTTAGGCGGCATGATCCTCATCGATTTCATTGATATGATGGAACCTGACCATCAGCGCCGTGTCTTACATTCACTTGAACAAGCCATGGCTAAGGATAAAGCGAAGTCGAATATTTACGGTTTTACACAGCTTGGCCTTATTGAGATGACTCGCAAACGTACGCGAGAATCCCTTGAGCATCAATTGTGTGGTGAATGTCCCGCTTGCTTAGGCCGAGGTTCTGTTAAAACGATTGAAACTATTTGTTTTGAAATTACGCGCGAAGTCGTTCGAGTGAGTCGCGCTTACAACGCAGACAAATTTGTTGTCTATGCATCTGTGCCCGTGGCAGAGGCTTTGTTAGGCGAAGAGTCGCATATATTGGCAGAGTTGGAAGCCTTCGTTTCAAAGCAGATTAAAGTGCACACGGAGCATTTGTATCATCAAGATAAGTTTGATGTTGTGATGATGTAGTGAGCTTTGCAAAGTTTCAGAAAGTGGATTAAGTCGTCGGGCACGACTTTAGGTAAAAGAAGATGAGTGAAGCACGTTGAGTAAATCAAGCAAATATGCGGCGTTGGCTCTGAGGCAGCTTTGGACAGCTGCTGCAGTTGCGCTCGTTATTATTGCTTTGGGGATTAGCTTGCTGCGCTATTCTTTGCCGTTGCTGGATGATCGAAAACATCTTATCGAGAATTATGTACTCACCGAGTACGGCGTTGATTTGACCATTGGGTCGGTCTCAGCGATGTGGAAAGCAAGCGGTCCCTCACTTCAATTTACTGATGTTCACTTGCGTCAGAATGAGCAGTCGCCGGTGGCTGTACAAGTACAAAATGTGTATATTGCGGTGGAATTTTGGTCGTCGATATTCAGCAGACAGTTGCAGTCGCGCAAAGTGACGCTGTCTGATTTAAACGTTACTGTTGATGTGAAGCGTCTAGCTGGCGGCAGCAGTGACTTCCCAGTAGTTGATGCATTAGAAAGTCTGTTCTTAGAGCAACTCAGCCAATTCTCAATCACCAACAGCGAACTTTCTTTTGTCAATGCAGACGCACAAAACAAGGTTCGCATTCGCCAGCTGTCTTGGTTAAATCAAGACAACCGGCACCAAGGTCTTGGTGAATTTTCACTGGACGGCTTTGCAAGCAACACTGCGGTATTTGTTCTTGATTTAACTGGCAACATCGAAAGTTACAGCGGAATACTGTATGCAAAGGGGCAAGATTTAGATATTTCTGGTTGGCTAAATGATTTTGTTACTCAACATGAAAGTGATGCGAAAGAGAATGTTCAAATTGATAGCAGCATAAAAAGCGCGGGAAATTTCGAGCTTTGGGCGAGTATAGATCAAGGGCGGTTTACCTCAGTTTCTGGAAAGATTTTACCTAGTCAACTTACCTACACGGATGCAAATCAACTTCCCTTAATAAGTTCAATTTCAGCAGACTTCTATGCGGCGCCACACAAAACCGTGAACGAGCAGAATAAATGGTATTTTGGCATCGATAATTTTAACTTTTCAAAGGAGCTGGATGTACAAAATAGTGATGTTAACGAGGCTTTGATGACGGGGTTTCGGGGGCAATTTACGAGTTTCGATGACATCCAAGTGCACAATACCCAAGCCCTTGAACTCGATAAGCTCATTCCTTTATTGAGTATCTATGACAGCAAAATCGCGACGCTCGCATCTGCTTTGGATATGCGCATAAAAGCGCCAACAGTACAACTCAGTTTCTCATCATCTGGTTTGAATGCAATAGTAAAGGACAGTGTATGGTCTTGGTCTGAGCGCGATAAAATCCCCGGCGTCAATGGTTTGCTTATGGATCTTTATCTAGACGAAAATCGAGGGCTTATCGAGTTGTCAGCCGAGCAAACAGACGTATTTTCGCAAAATATGTTCGAGCGTGATTTAGCCCTTGAAAACCTTGATATTCCAATCTGGCTTACAAGGTCGAATATGTCTCGCAGTGTTGCGGGCGATGACCTACCTAAACGGGTAGCTCAAAAAGGATGGAGCCTAAGCAGCACCGAAGGAATGATTAAAATAGATGGACTATTGATACATCCTGACTTTAGCTATCGCAGCGTTGATAAGGCGCTTTCAGTAATAAGCGACGTTGAGACCTTAGCGCTTGCCCGAGTACCTGAATTTCTGCCAAAGAATCTTATGGGCGAAAACGTTCGACGATATTTATCCCAAGCATTTACAGGCGGCGGAACAGTCGAGGCTGCTCACATACTCTGGCAGGGTGATGCCTCTAAGTTTCCATTTTCGGACAACTCGGGTGTGTTTCAGGCATCGGTGGCTATTGATGATGCAGATTTTGTGTTTTCAAAGGCATGGCCCACGCTTAACGAGCTTGATATCAGTCTGTTGTTTGAAAACAATAGTCTAACGATGCGCGCCGACAGCGGTAAACTTGCTGGCGTTAACTTGACTCATTTGGATGCATCAATTGAAAGTTTAGCTAAAAGTAGTCTGTTAACGATTGATGTGCGCGGGGACAGTACTGGTGAGGACGTGGCGCAACTCATGTTACAAAGCTCTCTGGAGACCTCGCTGGGTAGAGTGTTAAGTGAAGATGTGATCGTAGATGGTGAAGTTAGTACAGATTTACGTCTACTTATTCCACTGGCAGACCCGAATAATACTCGCGCTATTGGAGAAGCGGTGCTAAACCAATCTCAGGTGAAAGTTGCCGCCTTAGGATTAAATTTTGCCGATGCCGATGGGGTAATATCTTTTGACAACGAAGCCTTGAGCATTGATGCGCTAAATGCGACCTTGTTAGACCAAGCCGTTTCCATTTCTCTTCAAGGTCAACAGCAAGAAGAAAGCTATTCGCTCAATCTTGACATAAATGGTCAATGGGATGCAAAGCCCATTGTGGAACGCTATGCTACACACTTAAACGGCAAGCTAAGCGGATCCTTCGATTGGAACTTAGGTCTGGAGCTTGCTTTAACTGGGAAAAACTACCGTTATCAAGCCCAGCTCAATTCTTCTATGTTAGCGCTTGAGTCAAGTTTGCCAGCACCATTTTATAAGTCTGCGCGCGATGCAATGCCACTAAAAGTAGTGGCCCAGGGCGACAATATCGCTTCGACAATTACCGCAAAGATTGGCGGCGATGTCAGCTTTGAAGGCGTCTTACCGCATAAAGAGAAACAGTTTAGCCGCGCCCATTTAGCACTAGGGCAAACAGATTTTGTTGGCATGGGGGTTGGCTTTAGCATCAGTGCGAACTTGGCATCTATTGATTTTGAAAACTGGTATCAGGCAGTCAACGGCTTAACTCGTGGACTAGAATATTCCGAAAAGCCGATTTTCTCCGTTCCCGAACGTATTTTTGCGCAGGCCGATCAAGTATTGATTGGTGGTACCCGCATTACAGATGTAGATGTGACAGCCAAACGCCTCGATCGAGACTGGCGCTTTGATATCAATGCCGACCAAATACGGGGGCAATTGGACATCAGCAGCAATTGGGTTTCTGAAGGTGTGCGCTTCGATGCCGATTATATCAAATTGAGCGATATTGACCTTGAAGCGAGTGCGAAAGAGGACGCTACTGGTTTTGAGCCGCAGTCTTTGCCCATGATCCGCCTAAGCTGTAAGCAATGTGAAGTGGGCTCAGTAAATTTAGGTCGGTTAACTCTGGAGGCAGAACCTAATGACGACGGAATTGAAATTACCCGCCTGGAAGTAGAAACCAAGACAGGTGCTATTAGTGCAACTGGACAATGGTACAAGCGTCATCAAGATCACTACACGTTTTTAAGTGGCGACTTGCGAAGCGGTGACTTTGGACAATTCCTGAGTGGCTTCGGTCTGGATTCGGGCATAAAAGATTCTGGCGCAGCAATGGATTTTAGGTTGACATGGAAAGACTCACCAATGGACTTTGGCTTCGCAGACCTTGACGGCACAGTCGATTGGTCGCTTAGCGATGGTTACATGACGGAGGTCAGCGACAAAGGATCGAGAATTTTTACCTTGCTAAGCTTAAACTCTTTGGTTCGGAAACTGTCACTGGATTTTAGGGATGTGTTCGCAAAAGGATTCTTCTATGACGAAATGCTTGGCAGCATCCAAATCACCGATGGTAAAGCCGACACAAGAGATACTCGAATTGATGGTGCAGCCGGCGAGATTGAGATTTACGGGTACACGGATTTGGTCTCTAAAGAGTTAAACTATAACGTGAGCTTCGCGCCTAATGTGACCGGCAACTTACCTGTATTGGTCTATTTTTTCACCGTCAGTCCTCCTTCTGCGCTTGCTGCCTTAGCGATTGACCAAGTGTTAACGTCGGCCAAAGTGATTTCAAACGTCAATTATTCTGTTTCAGGCACAATCGATAATCCAGTATTGATTGAAACAGGAAGACAAAGTACTGACGTGGATTTACCTAGCCGGCGTGTGCCTGAGCTTGACGAAAATTCAGATGAATTTTTACCACCTACTATCGAAGATTTCCTGCCTTTGGAGCAAGGCGATGGTTGACTTATTTGCGCTACAAATAAATGGAAGTGGTAGCGTTGACAACAATTTGGCAAAGATTGAGAGCATCTTAACGCGTGTTCGCGTCGATGTAAGCAAGCCAGCACTAATAATCTTACCAGAATGCGCAAGCTGTTTTGGCGTTGACGGCGCAACGATGCGAAATATAGCAGAACTTGATGGCAGCGGAGCTATTCAAGAGGCTTTTTCGAGCTTAGCAAAGCGCTTTAATGCGTACTTAGTGGCTGGCACTACCCCCATTATCAACACGCCTACTAATAATAATGATTTCAAATATTACGCAGCTAGTCTTGTGTATGCACCAAGTGGCGACTGTATTGCGCGTTATAACAAGATTCATTTATTCGATGTCGATGTGGCAGATAAAACTCAAGCATATTGTGAGTCGAATACGACTATTGCAGGTAGCCAACTTTCACGTTTTGACAGCCCATGGGGAAATATTGCGCAAGCGGTATGCTATGATTTGCGCTTTGCGACAATGTTTCAATCATTATGCCCCGCTAATGTAGTAGTGATACCCAGTGCATTCACCAAGCTCACGGGCAATGCACATTGGCACGCACTGTTGCAAGCACGAGCAATTGAGATGCAAAGTTACGTGGTCGCCGCGAACCAGGTAGGGCGCCATCAAGATGGACGTGAGACCTTTGGTCACTCTTGCGTGTATTCTCCTTGGGGAGAGCAGCTTAGTATTATTAAAAATGACGAAGGGGCTGCATGTGCAGTCTTTGACGCCAGCATCCTTGATGACATTCGACAACGAATGCCAGTGCAGGCACACCAACAAGAGAGATACACATTTGAATAATTTGGTAAGCGACAATTTGTTACATCAGTCTGGTATTACGCTTGGCGACGTCGATGACATGCTTGGTCAAATCATGGGGCATCGCAACACTTTTGCGGATATGTATTTTCAAAGCTCACAACATGAAAGCTGGGTACTGGAAGACGGTATTATTAAAGACGGTAGTTATAACGTCGAGCGCGGGGTGGGCGTGCGTGCAGTGAATGAAGACAAAACCGGTTTTGCTTATTCAGATGAAATCACTAAAGATGCTTTACAAAAAGCCTGTCATGCGGCACGTACAATTGCGCCTAAAGGTCAAACTCAGGCGATTGCCTCTCTTGAAAGTCTAAGCATTCAGCCGCTATATTCCAACGAAAATCCACTGCAAAAAATGACGGATGAAGACAAAATCGCCTTACTTAGCAGCGTAGATTCGTATGTACGAATAAAAGCGCCTGAAGTCAGTCAAGTTGTCGTGAGTTTAACCGGTGTGTATGAAGAGGTTCTAGTCGCTGCGACAGATGGCACGATGGTGACAGATGTACGTCCTTTGATTCGTCTAAACTGCAGCGTGTTGCTTGAACAAGATGGAAAAAGAGAACGTGGCGCATCCGGTTGTGGTGGTCGCCGAGGCTATGAATTCTTTAGCCAAAACACCGAAAGTGGTATTCCTCGTTATCAACAATTGGCCGACGAAGCGCTTCATATGGCGCGCGTCAACTTAAGTGCCGTGCCCGCGCCTGCTGGGGCTATGCCTGTTGTGTTGGGCTGTGGTTGGCCTGGTGTACTTTTGCATGAAGCGGTTGGTCATGGGCTGGAGGGAGATTTTAACCGTAAAGGTGCATCAACCTTCAGTGGACGCATTGGTGAAAAGGTTGCGTCAAGCGGGGTAACGGTTGTTGACGATGGCACACTGGAAAATCGCCGCGGATCGCTTTCTGTCGATGATGAGGGTACGCCGACTCAGCAAAATATCTTAATCGAAGATGGTGTTTTGCGCGGTTACATGCAAGATAAGATGAATGCGAGTTTAATGGGCGTTGCGCCAACAGGAAATGGTCGAAGAGAGTCTTACGCACATTTGCCGATGCCGCGAATGACCAACACCTATATGCTCGCAGGTGATTATTCTCAAGAAGAAATTATCGCCAGTGTCGATAAGGGCATTTATGCACCGAATTTTGGCGGTGGACAAGTTGATATTACCTCTGGCAAGTTTGTATTCTCTACCTCTGAAGCTTACCTGATTGAAAAAGGCAAAGTCACTCAAGCTATCAAGGGCGCAACGCTAATCGGCAATGGCCCAGAGTCGATGCAAAAAATTTCGATGATTGGAAATGATTTAGCACTAGACGCAGGCGTTGGCGTGTGTGGTAAAGACGGTCAGTCTGTGCCAGTTGGAGTAGGTCAGCCGACCTTAAAAATTGATGAAATTACGGTGGGTGGTACTGCATAGCTAACAGGCAATATTGCTACTTTTAGCAAGATCTTGCTGAGCATCGAATTCAATTAGAATTCAGCGAAATCTCGCAAGCTTTTTCGCCCGGTTAAGTATCGCCTGTTTGTTATTTTGCGCCTTGCGAGGGCTGCGCATTTTAACCTTGTCCAAGACGCTGGGCGCTACTTGTTGCGGTTCAACATGCGCCATCATAATCGTGTAATCACTAAAGTCATATAGCCCTTCAACGGATTGCACATATTCGCTGGGGAGACTCACGGGGTAGGGCGGACAGAGCTCACCCTTCACCTGCACCATCAAGTCAGCAATGTATATGTATTTCATTTTATGATTTGCAAGGCTGATATCCATGCTGGTGTGGCCAGGCGTTGAAACCGCGTGCCAATCTGGAAAATGAGGTACTGGCTGTCCATCGTCTAACATTATATCCGGCTTTAATTGCGATGAATACCATATGCGACGCCGAGTCTGTTTAAGCCTTCCAGCCACCCAATGCGCTAATGCGATATCGATAAGATGAGCAATTCTGCCGGACAAGCCCGCGTACCATTGTTTCTCGAACACGCCTGAAATCACCAAGCAGCCCGCGCGTTCGCGCAGATAGTGTGCGCAGCCAGCATGGTCGGGATGCATATGCGTCACCATTACCACTTTTAGGTCAGTTAATGGACGATGCATCACTTCAACAAAGTGCTTTTCAATCAAGTCAAAATCGGCTCGGCAGGCACCGTCAAGTAACAAGCAACCGTGCTCGTACTCAATCAGGTATATGTTCTGAATGTAGCCTTTTAAATGATGAACTTTTGCCAAAGTGTTCTAACGTGCTTTAGAGAAGATGGGCTATGTAAGCCTTAGGCTTGTTTCTTTTGCTGCATGTCTACAATGTCTGCTTTTTCTGCTTCCAGTATGCTATCTGCATCCGTACCACGGAGTAATTTTGCCACTGCATCTTTGTTTTTGGCTAGCAATATCGACAAATCCTCTGCAATCTGATCGTCCAGCTCAATGCCTTTATGCTGAATATAAAGGCTTAAATTGTCGGCGATGCCCAACATTTTGTCGTATTGGTCTGCTTCTTTTTTGTCAGTAGTTACCAATTTATCGATTCCTTTATGTTGCACCACGTACTGCGTGATTACGGCCATGTGGATCTCCTCTGGTTAAATCCATACGTCATCATACGATAACCAACTGTATAAATAAACAGGTTTTAAAGATTGGTCTTGTTAAAGGAATATCAACTATTAAATAAGCTGAACTCAGGATAAGAAGTAGCGCTCATTGTTTAGTTTTTGTGGTGTAAAAGGCATTATTTTTGATTTGGATGACACATTGGTGCACGCTAATCTGGATTTCAAACAGATAAAATCGGAACTCAATTGCCCGACTGATAGCGATATTCTGGCATATATTGACAGCATACCCTGTCCACTTGAAAAAAAACGTGCAATTGACCTTGTGTTAAGACATGAATTAGAAGATGCAAAAACTGCGCGGTCGATAAAAGGTGCAACACACTTTATTGCGCAGGCGAGAGCGCATGACCTACCCTTGGCCATAGTGACGAGAAACTGCAGAGCCGCGACAGATATCAAGCTACAGAATACCAACATCGAAGTAGATATCGTGATAACGCGAGAAGATGCACCACCAAAACCTGATCCTCACGCTATTTTACAAATTGCTGCATTATGGGGACACTTGCCAGAAAATATCGCTTACATCGGCGACTACATTTACGATATACAGGCTGCGCACAATGCCGATGCGCAAGCATGGTTGTTCACGTTTTCGCCAAATTACAGTCGATACTCAGATAACTTGACGCGAGTATTCAAAGAATAAATTCATCATTTCAATAGCTTAAGAAACATTTTAGAAATGTCAGCGAAAATCGAATTGTCGCGGTTTCGCCCGCTTATTAGCATCTGAGGCGTCTGGTTCGAAGAACGAACCTTTGTCATCGTTATTGTTTGTCGTTCAAGGATTGAATATGCAAATCTCTCAGCCTCTATCTTATTATCCTGAGTTCTTTTCAGTCACTGTGACGGTGGCACAGCTAATCATCTACAGTGTCTTCACGCTGCTAATCTTGTGCATCATTTATGCGAGCCGAGGGCTATCTCAATCGGTATTCCGATATCTTCAAGCTCATCTCGGATTCAAAAGGTCAAAGCAAGATTGCAACGCGAGGCAGATAAAATCCCCTGACTGCAACGATGACGGTGACCCTGCATTAATTGATATGTCAAAAATGCTCGACAAAGTCGTCGATAGCATGTTGCATTCACAATATTTAATGAAGGATAAAAAGCGATATAGTTCCGTGTACCAAACGCCTTTCAGAGACAACTTGATTACACTGAAAAACCTGTCAAACGAATTGAGACGAAACGCCTTAACGGAGCAAGTTGACGGCATCAATCTCGCCCACAATCCATCGTTTGATAACGCACAACCAAGAAATAAGCGCCGTGGGGCATCTAAAATCGTGTCTAGCGTGCAGATAGTGCAAGATATCTTACCACCCTTGCAAGATTACGCTATGCGCTCAGGCATATCGCTAAGCTTCAGCGAGCAAGCTAATGGGCAACTTAATATGCCATCGGGTATAAGCGATAAGTTACTGCGTAAACTGATTCTAAATGCCATTCGGTATAATCCGGCTGGTACGAGTATCACCTTGCAATGCGCTGCAAACGAGCATTTTTTGTGCTTCACTATTCATGATAACGGCACTGGCGTCTGTGCAAGGTATACAGACAAAGTCTTTCAGCAAAATAGTCGTAAGCACATTCCTCGCTTGCGCCGACTCTCTGATGCTGAAACACAACTCGATCTTTCGACAATTGCCTATGTCGCGAGACAATTTAATGGAGAGCTGTCAATTAGGTCTGCGCTTGGCATAGGCACGAGCGTAACGCTTATGTTGCCACTCCAACTGGTGCAGCCCAGCCCTCATTTAGCTAAAAAAATCCCCAGAGTGTCAAGCTCTGCAAGCCATCAGGTGCGAGTGAGCGCGCGCAAAAAAGCGGTATTCATCGGTAAGCACGAGTCTGTGCATAACAAATTGGACGAACGTTTTTCTGAATCATATGCGTGGTTTGCCTTTTGTTCCATCGACCGAGCGCTTGCTGATATCTTTGATATTTTGCCTGACATCATTATCGTTGATTTTAGTTGGCAAAACGCCCTTTGTGTTCAACTCTCCGAGTTTCTAAGAGCCTCTAATGAGTTTTCTACAACGCCCCTAATTATGCTGACCAGCTCGGTTGATACCAGAGCAAGAGTGGCTGCATATAGCGCGGGCGTAACAGCCATTGTAGAGAAGCCCTTAGATGTTGACGAGCTAAAAGTGGTAATGGAAAACGTGCTGGAAACAAAGCGCTTATTGATGCGCGCTGATAAACAGTCGAATAATGATACTAGAGATGACGCAAGTGAAGGCTTTACTTATTCATACAGCTCTCGGTCTGATAAAAAGGAATCACAAGCCACGGTTGAAGAGCCGCAAAGCACCTCCTACGAGACTCAACAACTTGCGACTCAGGACATGTTTTGTAGACAGTTAGAAAGCTTAATAGGCGAACATTATCAAGACGAATCACTCAAAGTTTCTGATATTTCGACTTTAATGCACATGAGTGAAAAGACCCTGCAGCGTCGTATTAAAAAGCATTATAATTTAAGTTTTAAACTGTTTTTGCGTCAATATCGCCTTGAAAATGCGCGTCGACTATTGCTTGAAGGTAAAGGTATTACTGAAGTGAGTTTTGAAGTGGGTTATAGCTCAAGCTCATATTTTGGGAAGTGTTTCAAACAGTGGTATGGCTATCCGCCCTCGTTTATTTCAAGGGCGGACTAAGGTGTATCTTTGTGTTTTAGTCGTGACCACCTAAAATTTGAACCTGTGCGATATCGGTATCTCCTTTGAGTACTTTCAATATGGCGTCTTGCGTCAGTGTGCGCATGCCGTCACCCATCGCCTGAGCTTTCATTTCCGACACGGCAGACTCTTTATACACTAAGGAGCGTAGTTCAGAGGTCATACCCAACAGCTCATGCACGCCCGTTCGGCCTTTATAGCCAGTGTCGCCGCAATTATCGCAGCCTTTCGCTTTGTGCAGTTTGATGTCTTGTTCAAGCTCAAGCTCGGCAAAATACTCCTCGCCATATTGGCGTTTAAGGAAGGCTATGTCGTCCTCACTCGCAGGGTATTCTTCCTTACAACTTGGGCAAAGTGTTCTGATCAGGCGTTGCGCAAGAATACCGACACACGCGTCTGAGAAATTCACTGGATCCAATCCTAAATCTAACAAACGTGTAATGGTTTCCGGAGCTGAATTAGTATGCAGTGTTGATAATACTAAGTGACCGGTAAGTGACGCTTCTATCCCTGCATGGGCGGTTTCTTTATCCCGCATCTCACCGATAAGAATAATATCAGGGTCGGCACGCAAGAAAGCACGCAGTGCATTGGCAAATGTAAAACCAATTTTTGGACTAACTTGCACCTGCTGAAGACCTGCTTGGGTAATCTCTACAGGATCCTCGGCTGTCCATATTTTTTTGTCCGGCGTGTTCAAATAGCCTAAAATTGCATGCAAAGTGGTGGTTTTACCCGAACCAGTTGGCCCAACCACCAGCATGATCCCATGAGGTTGCTTGATCATGGTCTCAATCATATTCATGTTACGAGGCGAAAGGTTCATTTTCTCAATTGGCATAGCGCCACCTGTCGCCAAAATCCGCATGACTACGCCTTCACCCGCAACGGTAGGGATGGTTGCAACACGCACCTCAACGGCTTCACCGCCAAGTTTAAAAGCAAGTTTGCCATCCTGTGGAATTCGTTTCTCGGCAATGTTTAAGCTAGACATGATTTTTATTCGCGCAACGACCGAGTTGTGATGCGAAGCGGGCACTTGATTGATATCTCGTACAACCCCATCAACGCGCATTCTGACTCTAGTGGGACCGCCTTTTTCTGGGTCAATATGAATATCTGAAGCGTTGAGTCGTTTCGCATCATGTAGCACACGGCTGACTAAACGAACCACCGCAGGCGCATCTTCACCTAAGTCGTCTGACTGTTCGTCGACTTCATCGGATGAAGTGCCGATTTCATCCAAGATGTCATCCATTTCACCTGGACCACTACCCCCAACGTTTTCACCCAAGTATTTGAGTACATGATTAGGCAAGGATACTGCGATTTCATAGCTATCAATGCCCAGTGCGCTTTCTATTTCCATTAACAGAGCTGCGTTGTTGGGCTCAGACATAATCACAATGATGTTTTCATGCGCATCTGCAATGACCGCAACAAAGTTACGTTTTAGGTATGACAAATTAAGTCGACTGTCGCTTTGATACATGTGATACGTATCAGGAAGATAGTCAATGTAAGGCACTTGATAATGCACAGACAAAGCGCTTCCAATGTCTTTTTCTTCGACGCGATGCTCGCTGGTCAGACGCGTCACGATATGTTTCACATCGTTTGATTTAGTCAATTCTTGAACAATCTGATCGGTCACCAGCCCCCTGAGCGCTAAGTAATCGAAGGGATTCTTTGTTCCCCCCAGCTCGTATCGGAATTTATCGCCTAAAATATCCGCTATCTGCATTCCGACATCAAGGTCGTTTTGGTCAAAATTACTGTCGTTTTTGTTGATGATTTGCATCACGCCCATCATCACGCCTGCGTTCATAACGGGAATACACAAAATGTTTTCGGTCTTGAACTGGCTGGCCCGGTCAAACTTTTTGTCAAAGCGCAAGCGCATGTGAATATTTGAAAGCTGGGTATCATCATAGGGATCATTAATGATGAGAGGCTGCTGAGACATGGCCACGTAACCTGCTATCGACGCTGGACTGATCGGTACCTTGATCTCTTTCGTTTCTTGGCCTGTTTTAAAACGCGCAACCAAGTCTTGCTGCTGGGCACGTTTTTGAAATAGCGACATCCGCGACGCACCAAAAATTTCCAGTATCATTGGCTCTAGCTTTTCATAGGCGGCCATTAGGTTCGGAAACTCTTTTAATTGTGCCTGCAGATTTTGGAGCACGGGTGAGTTAGGTACGCTATCGAACATATAGAAAAAAGGTTCCAGTCATTTGATCCACTTCATAGAATTAACTATCGGCAATTGTGTGCAAAGTCTTGAGCGCTTAAACCATAACATTCACATCTTTTCAGCACTTTGCTTGTAAGAATATCCTGCAAATTCACCATCATCAACTGTCCGTCGGTTGGAATTGCCACACTCAGAGCCGTCTCTAAGTGTCAAACATACCGTATAAATTGATATGAATGTTAAAAATAACTAATTGATTTACATATACTTTATGTTTTCCTTATATTTTTATTATTTTTTTCACAGGTAAGTGATACACACAAACACAATACTTCAATCGAGTTTACGTTCGCCAGCTTGTCGCGCTCGAAGATGCTTGCTTTGCCATGGTATCTAAAAGCCGAAAATGCCGGATCCAGCTTTACATCAATCCTTTGATGAGACGCCCGATCAAGCGTTAACCGAACCACATTTTATGCAATATTTAAGGGACATAAATATGACTTTATTATCATCTCGTATTGGTTTTTGCTTTGTTGCACTGTGCTTGCTATTCCATTCGCAAAGCGCCAAAGCCTTATTGATTTCCATCCAAGCGTCACCGAGTACCGTTAGTGTTGGTGACACCATCGATATTGAGTTCTGGGCTTCTGACCTTAACCCAGATTTGATTGCTGCATATGATTTTGACCTGAGTTTTGACAGCACATTGGTCACTTATGTAAGCGCATCATTTTCTAACTTTCTAGGCAATGATGACTTCTTCTCGTTCGCTGATGTTATTCAAAGTGGCAACTCACTCAATCTAAGTGAATTGTCTTTTTTAAGTGATGCCGAGTTAGGCGATAGACAGTTTATGGCGCCTAGCGGTGATAATCCAGATGAAAGCTTTATGCTTGCTAGCTTGAGTTTTTCAACACTAATGGCCGGCACCACGTCCTTTTCAATCAGTGCAGACGGCCTCGGGCAGGGTTTTATCGGTGCGGACTTTGAACAAATTGACGATGTATTTGAGCGTCGTGAAGTAAGCGTCGACATCGAACCGCTAGCCACCTCTGTGCCTTCACCTACCGCATGGGGTCTGCTGATATCTGCTATTGCCCTAATCATTCTGCTTCGCGCAAGCGCCCGGGAGTAAAAATCATGAAATGGAACAACATTACTCGCACGCTCTTATTGAGCGTTTTCTTAGTATTCATGACACCTTCGGCGTTCGCGCTGGTGTGTGATGCTGATGAGGATAACGACGTTGATAAAAACGACATAGGCTTGATTTTCCAAGCCAGAGGCCAGTCTGCGCTTGGTCCTGACGATCCGAGAGATGAAGATGGTGATGGTGTCATTACTATTTTTGACGGACGTGCTTGCTCAGCTCAGTGTAACTTGGCACGTTGCGCCATCGTTACCCCCTCGGGCAACACGCCACCGGTTGCAGATGCCGGTATGGACGATAGTGCTCTAGTTGGTGAAAGCGTGACCCTTAATGGAGCCAACAGCTCTGATGCAGATGGGGATGCGATTACCTATTCTTGGTCATTCATTCAAAGACCCAGCGGCTCTGGCGCCACCTTAAGCGATCCTAGTTCAGTCAATCCTAGCTTTACGCTTGATGTAAGCGGCAATTACGAAATACAACTTGTTGTTAATGACGCCACGGTAGACAGTGCACCAGATTCAGTCATTATCAGCACCGAAAACTCAGCCCCAGTCGCCGACGCTGGCGCTGACCAAAGTCCGTTGGTGAACGATATTGTCATGTTAGACGGCTCCGCATCATCTGATGTTAATGGTGATACTTTGACTTTTAGCTGGCGCTTTGTGAGTCAGCCGGATGCAAGTAGCGCCGTCTTGTTGGATGAAGATTCGGTATCCCCAAGCTTTTTGGTGGATGCTGCTGGCACCTACGAAGTCTCTCTTATTGTAAATGATGGCAGTGTTGATAGCGCCCCTGACATCGTTTTAATTACCACTCAAAATTCAGCGCCTGTGGCAAATGCGGGAGACGATATCAGCGCTAACGTTGGAGACACGCTTAGCCTTGACGGTACAGCATCATCTGATGTGGATGGCGATAGTTTGAGCTACAGCTGGAGCATATTATCCGCTCCCGTGGGGAGCACCGCCGTTTTAAGCGACCCTGTTTCAAGCATGCCGAGCATTACAATAGACCTTTCAGGGAACTATCAGGTGCAATTAATTGTAAATGACGGTGATATTGACTCCTTAGCGGATGTGGTCAGTATTTCAACAACTAATACCGCGCCTATTGCTGATGCAGGCGCTGATCTAACCCCTTTTATTGGTGATACTGTTACTTTAAACGGCAGCGCATCAAGCGATGCAGATGGCGACCCTTTGAGCTACGCATGGTCACTCACTACTCGTCCTTTCGGCAGCGCGGCGAGCTTAAGCGACCCGTCGTCTGCTATGCCAAGTTTCGATGTGGACGTATCAGGTAGCTATATCGCGCAGTTGATTGTCAATGATGGCTCAGTAGATAGTCTACCCGACACGGTATCAATCAATACCTTAAACTCGCCACCTGTTGCCAACGCGGGTATGGACCAAGATGTTAATGTTGGTGATACCGCAGTACTGAATGCAAGCGCAAGTTCGGACCCAGATGGCGACCCACTCAGCTTTGTGTGGTCCATTACCAGCCAGCCAGCGGGGAGCGCTACATCTTTAAGCGATGTCAATGCACAGATGCCCAGTATCGGTATCGATGTGGCGGGCGAATATGTGATACAACTTATTGTCAATGATGGCACAACGGACAGCGCACCAGATTCTGTGATCCTAAGTACCACAAACACCCGTCCGGTCGCTGACGCAGGTCCTGATAGGACCGCAGAGGTAGGCGATACAGTGGCATTAGACGCCAGTGCAAGCTTTGATGCAGACGGCGATACACTAAACTACGCATGGTCAATCACCTCAAGACCGCCCAGCTCAACTGCCAGCTTAAGCTCCGTAGATACGGTCACAAGTGATTTCATCGCAGATGTTGCTGGCACTTATGTTGTACAAGTAAGCGTGGATGATGGCGCATTAAGTGCGCTGGATACAGTGGTTATTCAAACCGAAAATCAGCCGCCAGTCGCCGATGCAGGAAACAATCAATCGGTCACCGTTGGCGATAATGTCATTCTCAATGGAAGTGGATCGAGCGACCCAGATGGAGATGCAATCACTTATTCGTGGACCATTGCTTCTGCACCTGCAACAAGCGTTGCAGCCCTGAGCAATGCAGATTCAGTCGCGCCTAGCTTTACGGCAGATGCTGAAGGTGACTACATTATTGAACTTATCGTTAATGATGGTGAAGAGGACTCGAGCACCGATAGCATCACCGTTACTGCCGAGCCTGCTGACATTGAGTTGAGCATTACAATTAGTAGTAACTTAATTGGGGTAGGTCGCACAAGTGATGTGGAGGTAAGTTTAAGCTCTGCGGCGCCTTCCGGAGGTCTTGAAATAAGCTTGGCATCGTCTGATTTGGGAGTGGCTGATGTAAATCCTGGTAGCTTTGTCGTTCCTGAGGGTGAGTTTATCGCCAGCTTCACTGTCTCAGGTATTGCGCTGGGTAGTGCAACATTAACCGCCAGTGCACCTGGTTTAGCTAATGCTGCAGTTGCTGTAACAGTCTCTAGCGACCTGATTAGTTTAGGCGAGCTATCTGAAATTGCACCGGGTGAGATGACCGATCTAGCGTTAAGTATTTCGTCTCCGGCACCGTCAGGTGGCGTGGTGATTAGTTTAATCAGCAGCGATGAGAGTGTGGCAACGGTGAGTAGCTCGGTTACCATCGCCGAAGGGGCTTTAGTACCCAGTGCTAATCCTGTTGTGAGTGGCGTCGCTTTGGGCAGCGCAACAATTACAGCCACCGCGACAGGCTATGCGCCAGACAGCGCTGCTGCTGAAGTGGTCGCATCCCTTAGCTTTGAGCCAAACCCTGTTAATATTGCACAAGGCGAAAGCA
The DNA here is from genome assembly GCF_028401415.2 of Ningiella algicola. NCBI lineage: Bacteria > Pseudomonadati > Pseudomonadota > Gammaproteobacteria > Alteromonadales > Alteromonadaceae > Ningiella > Ningiella algicola. The sequence continues at coordinate 3,559,352 of NZ_CP171821.2, forward strand.
GCGATGTCACCATACGTCTCAGTGCTCCCGCGCCAGCAGGAGGCGTGATAGTTGACTTATCGTCAAGTGATACCGCAATTTTCACAGTACCTGCTAGCGTTACCGTTGCTCAAGGTCAATTGACGGCGGTTGTCTCATTAAGCGGTATAGATCAAGGCAGTGCGCAGCTTTTAGCCAGCGCAACTGGCATTCCTGAAACGAGTTTGCCGGTTACAGTATCCAGTGGCCCTGCTATCAATTTAACTGCCTCAGCAAGCATCGGTCGTAATTTACAAGCACTGTTGTCTGGCTCGCTTGAAAGTCCTGCGCCTGCGGGTAATCTAGATATTACTATCACGAGTAACAACCCAAGCTTAGTCTTGCTTGCACAAAATCCAACGGATGCAGGAAGTACAAGCATTACCGTTACTGCAAACGCAGGTTCATCCTCTGTTCCCGTATTTTATGTGCAAGGACTGGCATCATCGGGCAGCGCAACGATTACGGCAACAGCAGACAGCTACACCGCAAGCACAAGCACGATTACTTTGGTGCAATCGGGCGCGATCATCAATTCTCCCTCGAGCATAAGCACAACACCATTTTCAAGTAATTCTACGGTGAGTCTTCGCTTATATCGTTTGCAAGCAGATGGCACGCTAAGCACAATACAAGCACTTCGCGGCGGTATTTCAGTGTCGGTGCCAATTACCAGTAGCGATACCAGTGTTGGCGTATTGACTGCAACAACCGCTGATTTCACAGGAGGTGAATCACTTGCTTCGGTTGAATTTGACCCTATCTCAGTAGGAACGACGGACATTGCGGTCGGGAGTGTTAGTGAGCTTGATACGGCGACTGTCTTTCAGTCTATAGAGGCAACGGTCAATGGTGCACAAATACTATTTAGTGACACTAGCGTTGGTCAAAATCTGCAGCGTGGGCAAGGAATTTCTTTGGGTGTAGCACCGCCAGGGCCTGTGGAGGTAACCGTGACCAGTAGCGATCCGAGTGTTCTTGTTGTCAGCAATGCGAGTGAAACAACGGGCAGCGCAAGCACCACGTTTACTAACGTTACAACGGCCTTTGGTGGCACAGTATTCATTCAAGGTGTCAGTAAAGGTAGCGCAACCATTACTGTTTCTGCCGATGGTTATAGCTCAGCGAATGCGACGGTGACGGTTCAAAACAGCGGATTTATTATTAGTAGTCCTTCGACCATCACAACAGATGTATTTGCTGTGAACCGCACTATTACACTAACCTCCTATATGCTAAACGCCAGCAACGCCATTGCTCAACGTCAAGAGCTGCGTGCTGGACAATCGGCCAGTGTTGGTTTCAGTTTGGATGACACAAGCGTAGGAGAGATTATTCCGCTGACTGCTGATTTCGTCGGAGGTGACGTTAGTGTAAGCGTGGAGTTTGACCCTCAAAACGCAGGCAGCGCGACACTATCGCTTACTACGCCGTCAGGTTTTGATACGCCGGCAAACTTCCAGTCTATACCGATTGTGGTGACAGCACCTACCATAACACCGGGCATCTCCAGCACCACAGAAATTGGTCAGAATCTGCAGCGCACAGCCTCTGTGAGCTTCAGCTCAGCACCGCCTTCCGCACAAGATTTAATCATCTCCTCAAGTAATCCAAGTGTGGTTGTGCTAAGCACTGATCCCACTGTGGCAGGCAGTTCAAGTATCACTCTAAACAGCGCGAGCACATTCGTTGGCAGCTATGTTCTTCAAGGTTTAAGCAAAGGTACATCGGATATTAGCTTCACGTCGACTAACTATACGCCTATCACGGTAACGGTTACGGTGAGTGATTCAGGCTTTATTATTGCCTCGCCCTCTAGTATCAATACCACGGTGTTTAGCCCCGATACAAACGTTCGCCTATCTGCCTACTTATTGAACTCTACTACTTTAGCCATCGTACAGCAGCAAGCGCTCAGGGCAGGGTTCAGTGTTGATGTGCCGCTTGTTGTAGACGATCCAACGGTGGGTGTGATTACGACATCTCCGGTCACGTTTTCGGGTAATGATGTAACCTTAAGTACAGGCTTTTCACCTATCGCCTCGGGTACTACGACCGTTGCTGTTACTCAGCCAACAGGCTTTAGTACGCCATCAAGGTTCACATCTATTGATGCAAATGTGAGCGCACCCAGCATATTGATAAGTGATGTGACTGTTGGAAAAGACTTACAGCAAGGTTTAGGTATTACGCTTGACGCCGCGCCACCTAGTCCAGTCGATGTAACGGTGAGCGTTTCGGCAGGCGCCATTGCGGTAATCAGTGACAATATCACCACCGCAGGCACAAATACGATTACCTTTAGCAATGTCACTTCAACCTTTGTCGGCACACTGTTTGTGCAAGGCATTGATATAGGGACAACGCAACTGACTGCGTCGGCACCGGGCTATACTAGCGACATATCAAACGTTTCAGTAGAGCCTGCAGGTTTCATCATTTCAACGCCAAGTGATTTTATCACTACGACCACGCCTCGAGCTATTCGAGTGCAGTCTTTCAGGCTTAATCCAACAACTCTTAATATTCAAGCCGCTCAGAGTGTAAGAGCCGGTTTGGATGTAACGGTAGATTTATTAAACTCGGACAATAGCGTGGGTACGCTTAGCGATACATCGCTTGACTTTATTGGAGGCTCGGCATCCGTGCAGAGCACATTCACTCCAATCGCGCCAGGCACTACAAATATCTCTGTGCAGACGCCCCCGGGGTTTAGTACCGCCAGTAACTTCTCTGAAATTACTGCAACCGTTGTCCCATGAGAAGGCTGCAAGCATCTACGAATAGTATTCACACCGCGGCGCTTTTGATTTAAGCGCCTTCTAGGTAAAACGTTCCCATGACGTTTACCGCCCCCTAAGCCTGTTTACAGACGCTGGGGGGCGGTTTTTTTTATTTTTGCTTGACGCAATAGCGCCTTATTATCTATGGTCTCTTTCACAGTATAAAAAACAGTCAATGCATAATGGAAGCACGGAAGTTCGATTTTACAGTAGGCGATTGGCGCGTTGACGTTAAGGCTTCCTGTATTTTTAACGACGATGGTGAGACTCACGTAGAGCCTAAAGCGATGGAAGTATTGCAGCTCCTCGCAAAAGCTCAGGGCGATGTCGTGTCCCGCGAATCAATTATGGAAAGCGTATGGAATGGACGCTTCGTCACCGATTATGCCTTAAACAATGTGATTGCATCTTTGCGCAAATACTTGTGCCCTGACGATAAAAACAAATATATTGTCACCAGGCCCAAGCGAGGATATCAGCTTGTTTCGCCGGTGGAATTTGCTATTGAACCAACACCAGCGCCCGATTTATCTCAGCATTCTGCACAAAGCGATTCTAAAAATTCATCGCTACCTATGTTACATGATAATACTGGTGGCAGTCGTTTGCATGAAAGTGCTCGTTCAAATTCTAAAATCCGGCTGGTAGCCGCCTTTGCCGCCCTAATTGTCGTTGTCGGTCTCATATCTTCAGTAGGCCCTATTGGCAGCAACGAAATTGACAGGAATATCGTTGCCAAAGAAAGTCTTGCGGTGCTGCCTTTTAAGACACAAAAAGATGTCTCAGAGCTTTCATATCTAGCAATGGGATTAAGTAACGAGCTTATTGCGCAATTTTCGGGAAGCGAAGATTTGTTGGTGATGGATCAGCGCAGTACCAAAGACATCGTGTCGCGCACACGAGATGCCAGAGAGGTCAGTGATCTTTTGAGCGTCGACTTTGTGCTTGACGGAAATGTATATAAAGAATCAGATACTACTTATATTGACGTTGTCTTGTATGACGAACTGGGTAACGAGCGCTGGTCGTCCACTTTCACTGCAAACTCAGATTCGGTATTTACTTTACAAGACGATATATTACTTGAAGTGCACAAAACGATGGACACCGAGCCCATGTTGCTGACTGAAAGCACTACATATTATCGCTCAAGCAATCCACAAGCCTTCGAGAATTTATTGAAGGGGCGTGCGCTAAATAACGAAGCGACAGTGAAGGCCTACAAACAAGCAATTGTTCATTTTCAATTAGCCATAGAATTTGATCCAAATTACGCCAGTGCATACTTAGACCTAGCGACCGCTTATTTATTGTTGTATGGCACAAACAGCTTGTCCTTAGATGAAGCCAATGCCAACGCTAAGCCTCTAATTGAACGAGCAAAGATGCTAGCGCCAGATAATCCCTCAACTTATGCGGTACAGGGAATATTTGCTATGTACAACCGTCAATTTAAAAAGGCGATTGACTATTTTTCGCAAGCCTTAGTGCTCGATTCTGACTTATATCTTGCGCGCGCAAATTTATCTCATTTATATAGTATGCAAGGCGAATACGAGCTTGCGCTTGAGCAAAGCTTAAAGTCACTACAGATACACCCCTTAGCGGCGGTGCCGAATTTCCAGGTAGGTGATATTTACTTCGAGTTAGGAGAGGTAAGCAAAGCCATAAAGCAATTAAAGCGTTGTGTAGGCTTTGTGCTTAATTACGATGACTGTCACTTAGAACTTGCTTTCATACAACGTCTTATTTCTCAGCATCAGGATGCGCAACAAACCTTTGAAGATATGTTAAGCACTCGTGCAGCGCTAAGCGACTTTTGGGTTATCCTCAACCAAGGCTTTCACGCTTGGTGGCAAAACGATTTGTCATTGGCAAACCGCTATTATGGGCAGTTGTTTCAAGAGCATCGTGCTAACTTTTCGTTTTTAAGCTCATACGCATGGTTGCAGTGGCAGATGGGGCAAAAAGATGCATTTATGGAAGAGTTGCAAGCGCTTGATCAAGAGAGTACGAGCGCTACGGCTCATTTAATGCGCTCTTTAGCGCTTTTAGCATATGCCAACGGTGATTGTGACCAGATGTTTGAATACTATCGCCGTAGTGACGAGATTGAAGCGCCTGTTCAATACAAATTTTCTCACCTTATTGAAGGTTATTCTGATGCCTTGAATAAAGCGGCATGCTATCGAAAAGCGGGGCAACCGCAATTAGCACAATCTCTTATTGAGGGCGTAGAGCTTGGCGTAAGCACAGGCGACACGCTAGGGCAGTCGGCAGCAGGCATTCAATTAATAAGAGCAAAACTAAGCTTGCTAAAAGGAGAAGCGACTGACTTGGCATCTTTACGAGAAGTGCTTGAGCAAAAACAATATCCTCATGTCTGGATGCTCGATGAAGACTGGCTATTTCAATAGCTTTATCGCTGGCACTTTCAAATGATGTGATTACGTAAGCTGAGCACCAGCTAATAGAGGTGGATAAAAGTCATTAAAAGCCTTGCCAACTAAGCAGATACATGTATAATTCGCGCCCACTGTCCAAAGCAACTAATCAAATTTAGATGCAAATGGGCGTGGTTAGTGGGTGTTTTTCTAGGTCAATCAGTGCGCTTTTACAGCTGTCACTCCTTTAGATAACACCGCGTGCGGGCAAGAAGCTTTGCTCAGACTTGTAACCTTAAGTCCAGCACACACTAGTATGAACAGGACTCCGATTGGGAGTCATCGGTTTACGCACATCTTTTCAGCTCACTTTCAAATAAGAAAGAAAAGCGTGAAGAGATGAATTTTTTTGTTCTTTCGATTGGAGCTTAATCGATGCCAAATCAAAGAATTCGTATTCGTTTAAAAGCGTTTGATCACAAGTTGATCGATCAGTCTACAGCGGAAATCGTTGAAACAGCTAAGCGCACGGGTGCTCAGGTAAGCGGACCTATTCCTCTTCCTACCCGCAAAGAGCGTTACACTGTGCTGATTTCTCCGCACGTAAACAAAGACGCGCGTGATCAATACGAAATCCGCACACACAAGCGTTTAGTAGACATCATTGAACCAACTGATAAAACAGTTGACGCGTTGATGAGATTGGACTTGGCCGCCGGCGTTGATGTTCAGATTTCTCTGGGCTAACGCTGTTAGAGCTAAATAGAAGAGGGTAATAACAATGTCGATTGGTCTTATCGGTCGTAAAGTGGGCATGACTCGCATCTTCACAGAAGACGGCGTATCTATCCCTGTGACTGTTATCGAAGCGACCCCTAACCGCGTGACCCAGTTACGTACTTCAGAAGCGGACGGTTATCGTGCACTTCAAGTAACCGCGGGCACCAAAAAAGCAAATCGCGTCAATAAGGCTTCTGCTGGTCACTTTGCAAAAGCAGGCGTTGAAGCAGGCCGTGGTTTATGGGAGTTCCGTTTAGAAGACGGTGAAGGTAGCGATATTGAAGTGGGCAGTGAAATCACTGTCGAAATTTTCAGCGATACCAAAAAAGTAGACGTAGCAGGTACATCAAAAGGTAAAGGTTTCCAAGGTGCAATCAAACGCTGGAACTTCAGTTCACAGCGCATGACGCACGGTAACTCGCTATCTCACAGAGCCCCTGGTTCAATTGGTCAAAACCAATCGCCAGGTAAAGTTTTTAAAGGCAAGAAAATGGCAGGTCAGCTTGGCAATAAGCGTGTGACTACCCAGTCTTTAGAAGTGGTTCGCGTAGATGCTGAGAACAACCTTCTATTAATCAAAGGTGCTGTGCCTGGCGCAACTGGCAGCGATGTTATCGTCAAGCCAGCTGTTAAAGCGTAAGTGGGAGTGAACTGATGGAATTAACATTGAAAGACGCGAAAAGCGCTCTTGAAGTATCAGACGCCACTTTTGGCCAAGAGTTTAACGAAGCGTTGGTTCATCAAGTCGTAGTGGCTTATGGAGCAGGTGCTCGTCAAGGTACCAAAGCGCAGAAGACTCGTTCAGAAGTGCGTGGTGGTGGCAAGAAGCCATGGCGTCAAAAAGGTACAGGCCGTGCACGTGCTGGTACCATCCGAAGCCCAATTTGGGTTGGTGGTGGTCGCGCATTCGCAGCGAAGCCTCGTAACTTCGAGCAAAAAGTAAATAAAAAGATGTACCGTGGTGCGATTAAAAGCATTTTGTCTGAGTTGGTACGTCAAGACCGTTTGGTTGTTGTTGAGAAGTTTGGTGTAGACGCACCAAAAACGAAAGAGCTTCTTGGCAAACTAAACGACCTAGAATTGAAGGACGTGCTAATTGTAACGAGCGAATTAGATGAGAATTTATTCTTATCTTCGCGCAATCTTTACAAGGTAGACGTGCGTGATGTTCAAGGCATTGACCCGGTAAGTTTGATTGCTTTTGAGAAAGTATTGATGACCGCCGACGCAGTGAAAGCACTTGAGGAGGCCTTAGCATGAACCAAGAGCGTTTATTAAAAGTGCTGGTTGCACCTCACGTATCTGAAAAAGCGACTTTAGCAGCAGAAGGTGCTAACACCTTCGTCTTCAAAGTAAGCACAGACGCTAACAAAGCCGAAATCAAAGCAGCAGTTGAGCTTTTGTTTGAAGTGGAAGTAGATAATGTGCGCACCGTGAACTGTAAAGGAAAAACCAAGCGTTATGGCCAAAACTTTGGCAAGCGTAGCGACTGGAAAAAAGCTTACGTTTCACTTAAAGAAGGCCAAGACATCGACTTCGTCGGTGCCGCTGAGTAAGGGGATTAGACATGCCATTATTGAAAGCTAAACCTACTTCTGCTGGTCGTCGTCACGTTGTTCAGGTAATTAATCCTGACCTACATAAAGGTGCACCTCACGCTCCCTTGCTAGAGAAAAACAGCAAGAGCGGTGGTCGTAACAACAACGGTCGTATCACAGTTCGTCATATCGGTGGTGGGCACAAGCATCACTATCGTGTTATTGACTTTAAACGCAACAAAGACGGCATTCCTGCCAAAATTGAGCGTTTAGAATATGATCCAAACCGCTCTGCAAACATTGCACTTGTGCTTTACGCAGACGGTGAGCGTCGTTACATCTTGGCTCCGAAAGGCGCGCAAGCTGGCAACGCTATCCAATCTGGTTCTGGTGCACCTATTAAACCTGGTAATGCGATGGAAATGCGCAATATCCCGGTAGGTACAACAGTACACGCGATTGAGATGAAGCCTGGCAAAGGTGCTCAAATTGCACGTTCTGCTGGTAACTATGCACAGATTCTAGCGCGTGAAGGCACTTATGTGACGCTTCGTTTACGCTCAGGTGAAGTGCGCAAAGTATTAGCTGACTGCCGTGCTACTATCGGTGAAGTAGGTAATGCTGAGCATATGCTTCGTTCACTAGGTAAAGCCGGTGCTAGCCGCTGGCGCGGAATTCGCCCAACTGTTCGTGGTGTTGCCATGAACCCGGTTGATCACCCACACGGTGGTGGTGAAGGTCGTACATCTGGTGGTCGCCATCCAGTAACACCTTGGGGTGTTCCTACCAAAGGTAAGAAAACCCGAAGCAACAAGCGTACTGATAAACTTATCGTACGTCGTCGAAACAAGTAAAAGCGAGGATTCACCATGCCACGTTCTCTCAAGAAAGGTCCATTTATTGACCTGCACTTGCTGAAGAAGGTAGAGGCTGCAGTGGAAAAAGGCGACAAGAAGCCAATTAAAACTTGGTCTCGTCGTTCTATGATCATCCCAGATATGATTGGGTTGACCATTGCGGTTCATAACGGTCGACAACACGTTCCTGTATATGTCAGTGACGAAATGGTTGGCCATAAATTGGGCGAATTTGCGCCTACGCGTACTTACCGTGGCCATGTCGCGGATAAGAAAGCCAAACGTTAAGGAGATAGAAATGGAAGCATTAGCTAAACACCGTTTTGCTCGCACGTCGGCTCAAAAAGCACGCTTAGTTGCAGATCAAATTCGTGGGATGCACGTTGAAAAAGCTTTAGAGCTTTTACAATATAGCCCCAAGAAAAGTGCAGCGCTTGTCAAGAAAGTTCTTGAATCAGCGATTGCCAATGCTGAAAACAACGAAGGCGCGGATATTGACGAATTGTCAGTAGCCAAGATTTTCGTTGACGAAGGCCCAACTATGAAGCGTATCAAAACACGTGCGAAAGGCCGTGCTGATCGTATTTTTAAGCGTAGCAGTCACATCACTGTGGTTGTGGCGGATAACTAGGAGTAGATAATGGGACAGAAGGTTCATCCTACCGGTATACGCCTGGGTATCAGCAAGCCATGGACATCGACCTGGTACGCAAATACTGCAGAGTATGCCGACAATTTATATAACGACCATAAAGTGCGTCAATATCTGACTAAAGAGCTGAAAAACGCTTCTTTGTCTAAGATTGTGATTGAGCGCCCAGCAAAGAGTATTCGTGTGACAATTCACACTGCTCGTCCTGGTGTGGTTATTGGTAAAAAAGGTGAAGACGTAGAGAAACTTCGCAATCACATCACTAAGCTTGCCGGCGTGCCAGCTCAAGTGAATATTGCGGAAGTACGTAAGCCTGAACTTGATGCGCAGCTTGTTGGGGATTCAATCTCCAGCCAGTTAGAACGTCGTGTTATGTTCCGTCGCGCTATGAAGCGTGCGGTTCAAAACGCAATGCGTTTAGGTGCATTAGGAATTAAAGTTGAAGTAAGTGGCCGTTTAGGTGGCGCTGAAATCGCACGTAGCGAATGGTATCGTGAAGGTCGTGTACCTTTGCACACATTCCGTGCTGATATCGACTACGCGACATCTGAAGCTTTGACTACTTACGGGATCATTGGCGTAAAAGTCTGGATCTTCAAAGGTGAAGTATTAGGTGGCTTGCCACTTGAACAAGAGCAGCAAGCTCAAGCACCTAAGAAGAAAGGCCGAAGCGCTAAGCGAGAGGGCTAATCATGTTACAACCAAAGCGTACGAAATTTCGTAAAATGCATAAAGGTCGTAACCGTGGTCTTGCTGTTGCGGGTAGCAAAGTAAGCTTCGGCACATTTGGCCTAAAAGCTATTGGTCGTGGTCGTATGACGGCTCGCCAAATTGAAGCGGCACGTCGAGCTATGACTCGTCACGTTAAGCGTCAAGGTAAAATTTGGATTCGAGTTTTCCCTGACAAGCCAATTACTCAAAAGCCTTTAGAAGTTCGTCAAGGTAAAGGTAAAGGTAACGTTGAATATTGGGTTTGCCAGATTCAACCAGGACGTGTTTTGTATGAGATGGAGGGTGTTCCTGAGTCTCTTGCACGTGAAGCCTTTGAGTTGGCAGCAGCTAAATTGCCGTTTAAGACAACCTTTGTAACTCGGACGGTGATGTAATGAACGCGACTGAACTTAGAGAAAAAAGCGTAGATGAGCTAAATGAAGAGCTTTTAAGCTTGCTTAAAGAGCAATTTAATCTTCGTATGCAACATTCTACTGGCCAGCTTGAAAAAACTGACCAACTGAAAACAGTACGTCGCAGCATCGCACGTGTTAAAACTATTTTAACTCAAAAGGCTGACGCCGGAACGGGAGCGAATTAAGTATGAGCGAACAAAAAATCCGTACCCTTCAAGGCCGTGTATCAAGCAACAAGATGGATAAAACCATCACTGTTGTAGTTGAGCGTTTTGTTAAGCACCCGATCTATGGGAAGTTTATTAAGCGTTCTACTAAGATGCATGCACATGATGAAGCCAACGTGTGTAATGAAGGCGATATCGTTACTATTACTGAAACGCGTCCGGTTTCCAAAAGCAAAACTTGGAAACTAGTAGACGTAGTGGAAAAAGCGCGCATCTAAAATCGCGTAAGTATTTAGTAACAATAGAAAAGCGCTTGGTACATGCCCAGCGCTTTTTTTATATCTAAATTTTGGAGCGCGCTTTAACAAAGCTCTATCTGCTGATGGTGAGTTCTTCAGACGGTATGTCTAAATACAATGTCAGTGGCCTACCTTTTCTTTCAATTTCAAAAACCAATGTGTCTGCATATTGAATGGTTCGCTGTAGCTCCGCAAAATCTTCCTGATTCGTAATTTGCTTGCCATTAATTTTTTTAATAACGTCGTCTTCTTGCAAACCAATTTGTTTGAACAGCTGCGGATTCATCCCAACGCTTGCTAGCATGCCATCAGCAATAAAGTCCGTGGGAATTAAAGTGACTATATGTTCGATTATTTTAGGGCGTGTGCCAATTTGTTGCGCAGTCATCTGCATTGGGTCGGGTTCAAGCTCCTCATTCTTCTTGGAAAGCAGATTAGGCCCAATTAAGTTAAATGAATATTCTTCGCTCTCATAACCAACAACTACAAAGCTATCGCTAATCTCAATAAGCTGTATCGGCCAGTTAAATAGAAGCTCTCCGATCATAAACTCTTCCACAAGACCTTGAGATTCTATAAGCGCCAACGGTTCGTTTTTGCTGCGAATCCCAACCACCTTCAGTCTTATAGGGAGACCAGTAGTGGATGAGAGCGATTGGCCAGATCGGCTGGTGCGCGATACTGTAACTTCGCCTGATTGCTTTACCGCTGGATGTTTGTCGATGGACTCGTGCGGGTAACCAAGAGATGAAGTAGGTTCACTTGCATCGCTGGAGGTGAAATTAGAGGCTCTTGCAAAATCAGGTTCAGCATTGAGCGACATAACCGAATAGACGACGGCGCCCAATAAACACAGCAGAAGTGCTGGCGTCGTGATGCTTTGTTTCATCTAGCACTCGTTATAAATACACAAAAAGATGTCTAGGGTATCGGCGTGCTAAGAAAAAACTCGACGCATATCGGAGAATAAATAACCTGAATCCTGTTTAAGAAACGGCGCTCAGTACCGCTAGAATTGCGAATTACTGCGTTGTAAAAGTAAGTAATAGAATGACTATTACGTGACTTTTACGCCTTGTTCTTCACAATTCTAGCAGCACTGAGTGTTAAAATTAAGTTAAAGCAGATGAAACAAGCAGTTGCACCATTCCTTAAACAGGATTCAGGTTAAATAAGCTCAACTCGGGATAGACACATATATTTACGCACTAAGTGTAAAACTTAAGATGCAAATACCTGACGACTTAAATTATGGACGTGCACAATTTAAGTCATAACTCAAAAAATGAATTTAAAGCTGTTAAAATTTAAGTCAAATATTAAGTCATTTATTTATATAAAATTTGGAAAATGAAAAAATCAATAAAATCATATAGTTAAAGTTTTAAAAAAGTTGGCACAGCTAGTGCAAAGTGTGATTCATATCGAAATGTTTAGCCTCGTAAAACTACGACGCAAAAATGAGTTCCACTAGGAGTCACTAATATGAAATCAATCGCACAGCTTAGCCCTATCGTTTTAGCAATTACCGTAGGCGCAACTGCACTTGGCGGTGCCTACACATTTAACATGTTGCCTTCGCACCAGTCGCAGGGCTCTGCAAGTTTAGTTCAGCAGGCGCCAAAGTCTTACATTATTCAGGGTTCTAGCGCCGATTTGCTAGTTGCTAAAGTAGAAAGCGTAGGTGGCGACGTTAACAAGCAGTTCCCTATCATTAACGCTGTGAGTGCGATTCTAACCCCTAGTCAAGCCGAACAGCTTAAAGGTGGTTCGGGTATCCGCGTGATGGATGACCGAAGCGTTACTACTATGTCAACATCGAAAGAATTTGTTGTCGATAACTACATCTCTACTCAAGTTGGCGCAAATCGTCTTCACGATAACGGTATCACGGGTAGTGGCGTAACGGTTGCTGTTATCGACAGTGGTGCTAACCTAGGCGGCGACGGTGAACACTTGTTCAAAGACACCAATGGTGACGTGCGTGTAGCGATTAAGTATGACGCATTTAATAGCACGGAAAATCACTATTATAATGATGACAACAACGGTCATGGCTCACATGTGACGGGTATAATCGCAAGCTCTTTAAAAGATAACGGAGACCGATATAACGGCATCGCACCAGACGCGCTTATCGTATCGATCAAAGCCTTCGATGAAGATGGTGATAGTAGCTATTCTCACATTCTTGATGCTTTAAATTGGATTGCGATGAATAAAGATCGCTTTCAAATTAAGGTGCTCAACTTGTCCTTGGGCGCAGAGGCTCAGTCACGATATTGGAATGACCCTATTAATCAGGCGGTAACTTTCTTATGGGAACAAGGTGTCACTGTAGTTACATCTGCAGGAAATAACGGTGAAGAGCTAGGTATCACTGTTCCAGGAAATAACCCTTATGTGATTACTGTTGGTGCGACTAGTTATAACGGCACACCATTTGATATTAGTGATGATCGCGTTGCGTCATTTTCTGCTCAAGGTCCGACATATGAAGGCTTTGTCAAACCAGACATTGTGGCGCCAGGTGCATCAATAGAAGTCAAATTAGAAGACGAATATTTCACTAAGTCATTAAAAAGTAGTAAACGAGGTATCGACTATTCAGTAATCTCAGGCACATCTCAAGCATCAGGCGTAGTGTCGGGTATTGCGGCCTTAATCATTCAGGCTAATCCTGGTATCAGCCCAGATGACGTGAAATGTAAAATTGTCGCAACCGCAAAAGCGTCGATGAACAAAGATAAGTATGCATATTCCCCTCTTATTCAAGGAAGCGGTATGGTCGATGCCTTTGATGCAGCAAATAGCAATGAAACTGGCTGCGCAAATCAAGGTCTTGATGCCCAAGCTGACTTAAATGGAGATGCTCACTTCGTCGGTCCAGTTGAAAAAGATAACGGTAAATATACTATTAAGCTCGAAAGTGGCGATTCAATGAATCAGGGTAGCGACTGGGCGCCGGAAACGTCAAGCAAGAAAAAAGCCCATTGGAGTAATGAAGTTATTCATGTTGAAGGATCTCATTGGGCTAATGAAACCATGGCAATGCAAGGTTCGCATTGGAGTGATGACTTCGTTGAGACAAAAGGTTCACATTGGTCAAATGAAACGATGGAAGTACAAGGAATTGATTGGAAAGCAGCTACCATGAGCATCAACAAAGCAAAGAGCGCTAATAAGCAAGCGGTTCCTCTTAATCCAAATGCGTGGAACTAAAAATCACTTAATTTGAGTTCACCTGAAGGAAATAGGAAAAGCCATCATTCGATGGCTTTTTTTTTAAAGCAAAGGCAGATGCAGCCGTTAAATGAGCATGGATATTTTCCCAACGCTCGCACAAGAGACTTTATGATTACAAGCAACAAATTGTTTTTTGTCCATAATTTTCCAAGACTTCGTATATTTACGATGTTATTGCTTAGCCTTGGATGCGTGTGGTCGGCAAGTGCGGCAATCGACAATGTTCGCTTTGAGCGCTACTTTGTTGAGCAGGGGCTGTCACAAGAATCTATTACCTCTATTTTTCAAGATTCCAGAGGGTTTATCTGGATTGGCACGCAAGAGGGTTTAAATCGCTACGACGGTCGTCAATTTGTTCAGTTTTTACAGTCTTTTGATCGAAGCGATGCGATCATTTCTTCTTTTGTAACCGACATAACCGAAGATGCTAACGGCAATATTTGGGTAGGCACACAAAACGGTGTCAGTATGTTCGACCCCAAGACTGAGACTTTTTCAAACTTTAATGATGAAGCGTTCGCAAGCGGACTGAACAATAACTACATTCATGAAGTTTGGACTGACCGAAACGGCGATGTTTGGGCGACGACTAAAGCTGGACTCAATAAGTACATTGCCGAGCAGCGCAGATTCAAGCCATATAACCTTACCGATGGAGATGCTAACCCTATCGCCATTGTATCCATTGCAGAGGACTTAGCTGGAGGGCTATGGTTAGGAACGCGCGGTAACGGCGTATATCGTTTTGACCCGATAACCGAGCGCTTTTCAATTGCGTTTCAAAAGTTTCCTTCAGATACCGGTCTGCGCAAAGATACTGCCCGTGCACTTGCTTTGGACACAAAACAACGCCTATGGGTGGGCACTTCACAGTCAGGTATTTTCTACCTTGACTTAAGCTTACCCAAGACCGATGCCTTGCATAATTCGCTTCAGTATATTGATGGGATGCAAGATTACAACGCGCTTAGCATCATGCAAGATAGCAACGATACGCTTTGGTTTGGTACGCCCATTGGATTGGTGTTCTTAGATTCAAGCGGAAATCTCGGAAAGTTCGAACATTACGTTGACGACATTTATTCGCTATCAAATAGCTCAGTTACCGCCTTAATGCAGGATGATGCAGATGTCATTTGGGCTGGCACATTTAGAGGTCTCAATAAATGGAACACCTCAACGGCGCAATTTGATCACTATCGTGCTAGCACACAAGATGGCTTCGGTTTAAGTGGAAACAGTATCACGGCAATTACTCAGTTGGACGAGAATCATTTAGTGATTGCGAATAAAAACGGAACAGATATTGTCAATGTACAAACTGACAAGAGCGAAGCGATCGTTTTACCCGGTGCCGAAACTGAATACTCCGAAGCCTTCTCAGTCATGTCTTTGGCAAGCACGAACTCAGTGGAAATTTGGTTGGGCACGTTCAGCAAAGGTCTGTATCTTTACAATACCGAAACTAAAGAATTTACGCACTACAAAGGTCAAACCGATTTAAGCAAGAACGACAATCAACTGCATTCAAACGCCATAACCGCAATTTATCCCGAATCAAACGAGATAATATGGGTATCTACATTTGGCGGTGGTATAAGTAAAATTGACCGGCAAACGGGCATCATTGAAACCTTCCGACACAGCGCAGAAGATGTTTATACCTTATCCAGCGACAAAGTCATGTCGATTTCTCCAACCGATGACGGCACATTCTGGCTAGGGACCTTTGATGCAGGTTTGTCTGTGTTTAATCCTGAAACGGCCTCTACTTATCGGATTTTGCCAGATCGCGCAGAACCAAATGGACTCTTATCTGATTGGGTATGGTCAGTGCACGAAGATAAGCAAAACAATATTTGGGTAGCAACCCAGCATGGCGGCCTCCATTATCTAAAACGTGAAGATCGTGAAGCGGCACAGATTAAATTTACGCATCTTACAAAATCTGATGGGATGCCCAGTGATGTCGCTTTTGGCATCTTGGAAGATAAGTTAGGGTTTTTATGGGTCAGTTCAAATCGAGGATTAAGCAGGATTAATCCAGAAACACTGGAAGTAACAAACTTTAATTATGCACAAGGCCTGCAAGGGAATGAATTTAATTCAGGCTCGTTCTTTCAATCAAAAGATGGGCGCCTAGCCTTTGGTGGGCAAAATGGGGTGACGGCTTTTTATCCAGAGCGAGTGACGCTGAATAAACATATCCCGAATACCGTAATAACGGCATTTCAAAGGTTGGATAAGGTGAATTCAATTTATCTAGAACAAGATGAAAACGGCCACGTCAACGTCGAGTATACGGATTATTTAATAGGCTTTGAATTCGCTTCTTTGCACTTTATTGCTCCCGATCGCAATCAATATAAGTATCGCTTGTTAGGTTTTGAGGATCAATGGGTCACTGTGCGCGACGTGCCGCGAGCCGTTTATACCAACTTACCTGCAGGTACTTACACCTTTGAAGTAATTTCATCAAACAGTGACGGAGTTTGGAATCTAGAGCCTGCTCGTGTCACATTAAATGTAGAGCCCGCTCCTTGGTTAACGGTGTATGCTTACACGCTGTATGGGATCATAGCGATACTCATTTTGTCGTTAATTTACCGTTCGTATCAGAAGAAGCTTGTGGCAGAAACGCAATATCGTCAGGCCCTAGAGGTGGAGGTCAACAAGCGAACGAGCGAACTTCAAGAAGCAAATGATAAATTACTTACAGCAAGTATTACTGATCAGTTGACCGGTCTTTATAATCGTAGATATTTATCTGACATCATTGCTGAGAAATCGCAAACGATTTATAAGAAATTTCAAAGTGCAGCAAAACGCAATCAAGTGAGTCATGAAACCGGTCCACGACTATTTTTCCTGATGTTCGATTTAGATGGCTTTAAACCGATAAACGATACTCATGGACATGACGCCGGCGATAAAATCATCCAACAAGTTGCGAAACTGCTGCAAGATGTCTGCAGAATGAATGACATTGTTATCCGATGGGGAGGCGATGAGTTCTTAGTGGTTGGTGAAATAAACAAACAGGAAGAACTTGCGTCCCTTGCAGAGCGCATTCGTTATAATATTGAAAAACATGGGTTTGATATAGGTCTTAAACAACGTATGCATGTTTCAAGCTCTATTGGCTTTGCCATGTATCCCTTCAGTCACCACTTGCCCGATTCTTTGAGCTGGGAGCAAACGCACATTCTGGCCGATCACGCTTTGTATCAATCAAAAGCGGAAGGAAAGAACAAGTGGACAGGCATTGTGCAATCAGAAGATGAAATACCCTTCAACATCATGAATGCGCTGCTCGCCAATCTAGATAGTGCAATTGAAAACCAACACGTTACAGTAGTCAAAAGCCATAAAACAAAGCTTCAGCAAACGCAGAATGCCTAAGCTTTAGGATGGATGCGCCCTTCACAATCACATGCTTGCGTAATAAACCTTTATAGTAATCGCTTTAACTTATACAGGGTGGGCTCGCTAACACCCACTAGTTGAGCCGCCTGGCTCATATTAATTGGGCCTAGTTTAAGAATTGTCTCCAGTAAGCTGATCTTGATCATATCCAGCGGAGCGTGAAGTTTTACTTCTTCATCAACCAAATCTTGTATGAGGGTCTGCAATGGCTCAAATGAGCGAGGGAGGGCTGGCAGTGTTTGTGATTGGAACTTTAAAAGCTTTCGGCGCGCCGTGCTCACAGGAATTTGCAGTAAGTGTGCAATATCTTTGTTTGTTTTATGCGAAAGCGAAGATAATTTAAATACCTGCTGTTCCAAATAGCAGCCTATCTGTGCATGGGATAGCTCTGGTTGAGACATCACATCAATCAGGAATGATTCAAGCGCTTGAGACCATCTATGCCGCCACTTAACAACAGCGTCATCGACGGTATCGCTTTCTTTCAAAGCTTCATCATTGATGCTGCCTTCAACTGGCATGTGCGATGAATGCGTGTCTAAGGCTTCGCTATCGACTGCCGCTGGTGTTGTTTTGACCAACGTTGTGGATGTATTGGCGGGTAAAGTTGTATAAGTGCTCACTGGCGGTGAAGCCGGACTGTCTATACTCAAATTCAAGTCATCAAAACGAACTTCATCGTTTTGGCACATTAAACTAGCCTGCATCAATTTATTTTCAAGCTCCCGTATATTTCCCGGCCATTGATATTGCTTCATTTTTTCGAGAGTAGCTTGAGATAAATATTTATTGCTCGTCTCAAACTGGCTGGCAAACTTGGCGAGAAAGTGCTGACTAAGTAAGTCCAAATCCTCTAGCCTGTCGCGAAGGGGCGGGTTGTTAAGAGTCACTACGTTAAGACGATAATACAAGTCTTGTCTGAAGTTGCCCTTATCCACCTCATTTGCCAAATTACGATTCGTGACAGCGATTATTTTCACATCGACCTTTATCGACTTATTTCCCCCTACAGGCGTAAAATGCTTTTCTTGCACAAAGCGCAAGAGCTTAGGCTGCATTGCCAACGGCAGCTCGCCAATTTCGTCTAACACCAAAATTCCACCGTCGGCCGCCTGAATTTTGCCTGTGTTGCTATTTTGCGCGCCTGTAAATGCGCCTTTTACATAGCCAAATAACTCAGACTCAATGAGCGTTTCTGGAATTGAACCGCAATCGACAATCACTAAGGATTGTTTGTTGCGAGGGCTTAAATTATGAATTGCGTGGATAAGCTTTTCTTTACCTGTTCCACTTTCTCCGCTTATCAACACCGTGGTGTCGGTTTGCGCGGCGCGTTGGGTTTGGGAAACTAACTGTTGCATTTTTTGACTGCGGTAGACCAGTGCGCTGGATTTTAACCCCGTTTTGAGCGTATCTAACTCGGAGGCTAATTGCGCGTTTTGCTGTTCTAACCTTCGATTAAGCTCATCTTCCAGTTGACTACGTTTTAGCGCTTTTCCTAACTGTCTGGCGAAGCCCGCAAATAGCATGACCGAGTCGTTCGTTAAATCGAGCGTATCGCCTTTTCCAATTAAGAAAAAGCAGGCCTTGAGCTCAGCGCCAATCGGTATAACCAAATAACGTTTTTCGCTTTTTTGCTCTTGAATATGGTCGCGTTTTTGCAAAGCGTCTGAGCACAGCGATGCTAGATTTTCTGCGTCAGGCAGTTTTGTTATAGGGATCGTCTCTGTGTCGGCCATATCTGAAACCGATACGGCTTGGCTAAAACTGTCGCCCTTTTCTGGTGAATAGATCCCCGCATATTGAAATTCAAAGGTATACGCTAGGCGTTCAATCACGTTATTCAACAGGCGACTAAATTCGTGTTCATCCGCAATAATCGATGAGATGTCCCAAAGCAAAAGCATATTGCGGTAATTAGTGACGTTATCAGGCGTGAAAATTCCGCCCATGTAATTAAAATCTTGTTCTTCGTGATTAAATTTATCCGCTTCCCATTGCACAATGCTGGGTTTATCGGACACTTGCGCAGCTTTAAGTGCTCTCTCAGCACGTGAAATGGCTATGGAAGAAGGGGAACTTCCGTCATCGGTAAGTTCCTCACTACGGATGTGTGCAATGCCAAAGTTAAAGGACAATCGTATGGCGTTTCGAAGGTACGGACGATTGTGCAATTCTGCTTGTAGTTTCTGAGCCAGAGCAAGACCTTCATCGATGGAGTTGGCTTTACTCGCAATCCCAAACAATGCCCCGCCAAATCGGCACGCAAGGTCGTCAGTGCGGGTGTTTTGATAGATGATAGTTGCGATTTCGTTAAGTACTTGGTCTCCCTTTGCTTGTCCAAATTTGCGATTCACAATTTGAAAGTCGCGACAGTGGATCATGCACAAGTTCATCCCGCTGCTGGCTGCTTGCTCATCGATAGTATTTTGCAAGGCGGTTCGCGATTGTAATTTTGTCAAGCTGTCTTCGGTAAGCGCATGTAGCTGATTAAAGACCTTCAAGCTATCTAAAATGCTGGTACAAAGGCTTAATAATAATTGTTGTGAACTAACATTAGTTGCTTTGCTATCTGGCTCCGCCAATGCGAGTAACCATTTGGGTAAGCCTTTGGTTGAAAATAATTCTAAGTTCAGGCTACTGGCTTGGTAACTGGTTGTGACAGCCTGCCTTCGCTCACCATGGATTTCGTTAGCTACATTGATTTGAGCCTGTTTGTCTTTAATTACAAGCGTCACTTTTTGTTCCAAGATAGATGAAACAAAAACGGAATATTGCTGCCATTGGTGTTCTATTTCATTAGTGAAAAGCTCGTTTTCGCTCTGTTCTAGTGCTTTTACATCGGGCGATAGTCCCCCTATCGTATGGCGAATGTGTGGCTTGTTCGAGCGCAGGATAATGCACTCAGACTCGGTGAGGACTTTTACACTATTGATGAGTTGTTCTTTGACTCGGTCCGTGGGTTTCATATAGCCTTTTTACAAAGCGAAATATTGACCATTTGTCATAACGCGTAAACAGCATTTGCGCGAGTAATCTCAATAAGTGGTCAGTGGAAATTATGTCTTACTCTGGTTATCGGCTTAGCTCAGATATTTATTAGTTTCCAATAGCGTTGTTCGATATGCTCAGACGCTTTGAATAGTCTGTTTCTTGATTGCATATTAGCAAGCCATCCTTGCATTACCGCTAGGAGTGATTATTCTAGTCGTGACTATCGTAATTCAAACTTCGGGTTTTATTAAATTGCAGCGCAAACTTGACCTTGAAAAAGATCTTACTGAAATATTCGACGCATCCTCTAGCGTTGTAATCTTATTAGATAGTACAGGCACTATTTTATTCAGCAACTTGGCGATAGAAGAGCTGTTCGGTTACGAAAAAGCTGAAATCACTGGCAATAATATCGCAGTGCTGGTACCGCCAAAATATCGAGCGAAGCATGCGGATTTCGTGCGCAAAGTCAACGCTCAAGGTAGCTCAAGAGATATGGGCCAGGGTCAGTCATTTCCTGGAGTGCATAAGAGTGGCCACGTTGTATATGTGAGCATAGGCTTACGCCCCTTGATGTTAAGAGGTGAGCAACTTACCGTCGCCACCATTACAAAATCTGATGTCCTTAATGAAACGGTCAGCTCACTGGCGCAGTCGCAGCTAAAAGAAAACAATGAAGTGCTCGAAACCACTGCGAAGATAGCAAAGCTTGGGTTTTATTCAGTAGATATGCGCAATAATAAGTTAAGTTGGTCTCAAGAAGTCTTCAATATTCATGACTTGCCCGTTGATCACGATATCTCTATAGAGGAGGCTTTTAGCTATTACGCGCCGTCTGCACGCCCCCGTATTCAAAAAGCGGTCGAGCAGTGCATGCTTAGCGGGGATCCCTTTGATTTGGAGCTGCCATTTACGACCGCAAAAAAACGGGATATTTGGGTCAGAGCATTGGGTTACCCTGAATATGAAAATGGCGAGCCGATTAAGCTTAAAGGCGCGTTTCAAGACATTACCCATATGCGGCAAGCCGCGATTGAGGCTAATCAAGCTATGCGCACCAAAAGTGCTTTCTTAGCGAATATGAGTCATGAACTTCGAACGCCTATAAATGGCATTCTTGGGATTTCGGAACTGCTTGCTGATACGCCTATGTCTGATAAGCAAAACCGTTATATCAAGCTCATTTCTCAAAGTGCAAATTCCTTGTTGTATTTAGTGAACCAAGTGCTGGACTACAGCAAATTAGGCGCGAACAAACAAACGCTTCGCAAACAAGTGTTTTCTTTACGGGCAACCATTGAAGCGGCTTTATCTATCCATCAGCTTGAAGCTCAGCGTAAGCACCTCGATTTCTCCATAGAGATAGCAAAAGATGTGCCCGAGTTGATGGTGAATGACGTTGAGGTGCTCAAGCAGGTGATAAATAATTTGTGTAGCAATGCCCTTAAATTTACCGACACTGGCAGCATTAAAGTCGAGATTTATTTAAGCGACGAGCAATTCGTACGGTTTAAAATCAGTGATACAGGTATTGGAATTGAGGCTAAGGATTTAGAGCGTTTGTTTGTTGAGTTTAATCAGCTTGATAACAGTTTTTCTCGCGCTCATGGCGGTTCAGGCTTAGGTTTGACCATAGCCAAACAGTTGGTTGAGCTCATGGGCGGTAAAGTGGGTGTTGAAAGTACGTTTGGTGTTGGAACATCATTCTTTTTCACTTTGCCCATTGTCACATCAGTGTCCTTGACAACTGAAAACACACGGTTTTCAGGTGCAACGCATTCGCACGAACAAGGCGAGTTTGTACCAGACATCATTTTACTGGTCGAAAATGAAAATCAAGCACAGGTTTTTGATGATCTAGCAAAAATGTTGGGTGTGAAGATCAAAGCGGTACTCGCGCTTCCCGCTTTGATCACGAGCATTAAATCAGAAGATAACTG
Source organism: Ningiella algicola (assembly GCF_028401415.2). Classification (NCBI taxonomy): domain Bacteria; kingdom Pseudomonadati; phylum Pseudomonadota; class Gammaproteobacteria; order Alteromonadales; family Alteromonadaceae; genus Ningiella; species Ningiella algicola. The sequence continues at coordinate 3,581,563 of NZ_CP171821.2, forward strand.
GCGCGTGATTGGCTTGTTTACACTGCCAGACAGCATGCCCTTGCGAACTGTTTTGAGGTCTGTTGCGAGGGTAAAAAACAATTTGCAGCATATCTGTCTAAGCGAGAGCTTGTTGCATTCCTCAAAGGAAAAAACCGGCATTGAAGATTTTCAGGTTGATATCATTGAGGCGAGCGAGACAGGAGAGTATCAACATCAACGCGCCATCGAGATGATGATTAATAACTATCAACATTTCTTGGCAAGGGCCAATTACCGTTTAGAAGGGAAACGGATACTGCTTGCTGAAGATAATGAGATAAATCAATTGGTTAGCTCACAAATGTTGCTTGATTTAGGTGCTGATGTCAGTGTTGCCCAAAACGGTGAGGACGTGCTAGCAATGCTTGAATCGGGAAAGTGTTTTGATGTGATTTTAATGGATTGTCAGATGCCTCGCGTAGATGGATATCAAGCTGCCCAGAGAATAAAAGCCAACGCTAGTGACTCGGTGCGAAATCATACGATTATTGCTGCCACGGCTCACGGTTTGCAAGAAGATATTGAACGTTGTTATCAGGTGGGGATGAAGGATGTACTAGTGAAACCCTTTACTCGTCAGCAATTACTTGACGTGCTAATTAGAAATCTATGAGCGCGAGAAAAAACGAAAAGCTCACTGAAGCAGCAATACGGTATGTGTATTCGTTTGTCTTGCTGATGGTATTGCCATTGTTGTTACTGTTGTTTCGCAAAAAGCTAAAGATGAAGCATGTGGAGGGCCCCAAACGTTCTTTTATGGAGCGCTTTGGCAAAGTGCCAGATTCCTTTGTTAAAAACAGTGTTCTGTTTCACTGTGTTTCCATTGGTGAGCTCAATGCAGCGAGTGGTCTTATCAAAGTCATACAAGCAAAACATCCTGAAAAAACGATAACAATAAGCACAAGCTCCACCACTGGTGCCGAGCATGCCTATGCTTTATTTGCAAATACTGTACAACATGTATTTTTGCCGATAGATATACCGTGGTTTATGTCACGCTTTTTAAAGAGCTTGTCACCCAGCTTAGTACTGGTAACGGAAGTCGAAATTTGGCCAAACATGCTTGCTCAATGCGCTCAGCGAAACATACCGACCTGCCTAATAAATGCCCGCTTGTCTGAAGCCTCTCTTCCGACTTATCGACGTCTGCGTTGGCTGCTTAGGCCTGCATTGAAAAAATTTGACCTTGTATGTGCTCAAAGCCAACAGGCATTTGACAACTTTAGACAGCTGGGCGTGTACAAATCTCAGATGAGGCTGACTTTAAACATGAAGTTCGATCTTGAGTTAAATCCTTCTGACACTGAAAAAGCAGCATGGCTTAGTCGGGTATTAGCAAGTCAGCAAGGCATATACCTACTTGGCGCAAGCACACATGAAAGTGAAGAAAGCTTGATGTTGAACGTGTATCAAGCGCTGAAACAGGCGCATCCGGGCATGACGTTAATTTTGGTGCCGCGTCATCCGCACCGATTTGACGAAGTGTACCTGCAAATCAAAGCAAGTGGTTTGTCGCTGACCCGCTTAAGCCATGTAAAGTCAGATAAAACGTTAAGCGCGCCTACAGATGTAGTGTTGGTTGACATGATGGGGCAGTTAAAGGCTTGTTACAGCATATGTGATGTGGCCTTTATAGGCGGCAGCTTCGTTCCCAAAGGCGGTCACAATGCCTTGGAGTGCGCCCTATATGGAAAACCTATGGTAATGGGGGAGAGCATTTTTAATAATCCATATATTGTTAGCATGTTAGCAAGCAAACAAGCGCTTAAACTTGTTGCAAACGAAAGCGAATGTATCAGCGCATTTCGAGATTTGTTAGCGGACCCGCATGCGGCACGAAAGCGCGGTCAGAAAGGTCTTGAGGTATTAAATCAGAATCGCGGAGCGGTGCAGCGTACCTACACCGAAATCTCCGCGTATCTAAAGTGGTTTTAGTCACCTTCGCTACTGGTAACCGGGAATCCACGGTCACGCATCAATGCCTCTACTTTTGCATCTCGGCCTCTGAATTTACGATAGGCTTCTTCCGGATCCATCGCATTTCTTACTGCGAACAAATACTTCACTAAACGCTCACCCAATTCTTCATCGTAGTATCCCCCCGGGGCTTGTGCGAAGGCTTCGGCTGCATCTGAGGTCAGCACTTCAGCCCACATATAGCCATAGTATGCTGCTGCATATCCTTCACCTGAAAATATATGACCAAAATGCGTGGAGCGATGTCGCATGACGATCTCTTCTGGCATACCGAGTTTAGTGAGCTCCTCGCGCTCAAAGGTATCTGGCTCAATTAACGCCGGATCTGTCGTGTGGTAAAGCAAATCCATAATAGCAGACGCCATATACTCAGTAGTTTTAAAACCTTCATTGAAGGTAGAGGCTTGTTTAATCTTCGCAACGAGTTCTTTAGGAATGGCCTCGCCAGTCTGATAGTGGACTAAAAACTGATTAATCACCTCATCGGTTAATAGCCATCGCTCAAGCAGTTGCGATTGAAACTCTGTGTAGTCTCGCACGCCAGAATGAGAAGAGGGGTAGACTACATCTGCCGCTAAAAAATGTAGGGCGTGACCAAATTCATGGAAATAGGTTTCGGCATCATCCCAAGATATTAGGGTGGGTTCACCTTCTGCGCCTTTTACGAAATTGGAGTTATTAGACGATAAAACGGAAGTTTCACCATCAAAAGTCGTGTAGCTTCTGTAGGTGGTTGCCCAAGCGCCAGAGCGCTTTCCTTGTCTGGCAAAGGGGTCTAAATACCAAAGCCCGATAAACTTTCCGCTGGTTTTATCTGCCACTTCCCACACCTTTACGTCCTCATGAAACACGGGGACTTTTCCATCAGGCACTGGCGTAAACTCAAAATTGAACAAGCGACCGGCAACATAAAACATAGCGTCGCGTAATTTATCCAACTGCAGGTATTGTTTTACTTCATCAGAGTCCAGCGCGTACTTATCTTGACGAACTTTTTCTGCATAAAAGCGATAATCCCATGGCTCAATAGTGATGTCGTCTCCTTGAGCATCCGCAATTGCCTGCATATCGGCGACTTCTTCTTCCACTCTAGCAATGGCAGCGGGCCAAACTTGCTGCATCAGATTCATTGCGTTTTCAGGATTTTTCGCCATTCTATCTTCCAGACGCCACTGGGCATAATTGTCATAACCCAAAAGACTAATGCGCTCATGGCGTAGGCTTAAAATCTGCTTGATGATATCGTTATTATCAAACTCATCTGCGTTATCGCCTCGACTATAGTATGTCTTCCAGACTTTTTCTCGCAGGCTTCTGTCAGTGGAGTAGGTTAAGAATGGATCCATTGATGAGCGCGTATTAGTGATTGCATACTTACCTGCTTGCCCTCTCTCCTCTGCCATGCCAGCAGCGGCTTTTATGAAAGAGTCAGGGAGGCCGTCCAATTGATTTTCATCTAGATACAGCACATAGTTTTCTTCATCGGCCAGTATATTATTGGAAAATTGCGTATGAAGGCTCGCTAGCTCTTGATTGATTTGTGCATAACGCGCTTGGTCAGCTTCGTTAAGCAGGGCACCATTTCTAACAAATTGATTATAAGCCATCCACGTAATACGTTGCTCTTCGGTTGAAAGCGTCTTCAGCTCTTCGCTTTCGTACACTGCTTTAACGCGTTCAAACAGGGCTTTATTTTGGGAAATTTTTGATTGATAGGCGGAAATTTCAGGTGCCATTTCGCGTTGAATCGCTCTAAACTCTTCAGATGATTTGTTTGAAGCCCAGATACCCCAATACGTAAACACTCGTCTAAGCTCAGTGGAGGCGCGTTCCATTTCAACAATGGTGTTAGCAAAATTTGCTGGCTCAGGATTATTTGCAATCGCATCGTAATTGGCCAAAGACATCGCCATGCCTGTTTCAAGCGCTGGCTTCAACTGGGATAAATCCATTTTGTCAAACGCAGGAACACCGCCGTAAGGGCCTTCGAAGGGCGCCAACAGTATATTTTCAGTGGCTTTGCTAGCATCCACATCAGCATTGTTTGTTTGTGAAACTGCTGGTTCAGATACATTTGATTGAGTATTTGCACCGTCTGGAGCGGGTGTGCATGCGCCAAGGGCGATGATCACTGACGCTGCCACTGCGCATTGAATGGGGTATTTCATTTCTGTCGATTCCTGATATTAGTTTAGGTATGAGCCTTCATCTGGCAATAAATATGCCTGACTCTTTTATATTTAGTCGGAGACAGCCATCATAGGGCGGGCGAATTACACCGATATAGTCACATTATTACCTTTAACGCGGGCGGTATCAATCAAACACAACCGTTTTATGCTCGCAGATAATGACGCGTTTTTCTAAGTGATAGCGTAAACCATTCGCTAATGCATTTATCTCGCAGCGCTTGCCTTTGCGCACCATATCTTTTGCACTGTCGCTGTGACTGATGCGCATGACCTCTTGCTCAATGATCGGCCCTTCATCTAAGTCACTGGTAACGTAGTGGCATGTCGCACCGATGAGTTTGACGCCTCTATCATAGGCTTGCTGATACGGTTTGGCACCCGCAAATGAGGGTAAAAAGCTATGATGTATGTTGATGATTTTACCCGCGTATTTTTTACACATATCCGGTGGAATGATTTGCATAAAACGCGCAAGCACGCTGACGTCTGCATGATAGCGCTCAAAAAGCTCATCCACTTGGGTAAACGCTTTTGCTTTGTTCGAGAAGTCGACATAATGGAATGGCACTTTATACCAGTCGGCGTATTGCCTCATTTTTTCATGATTGGCAATAATGCATGGAATGTTGCAGTCGAGCTCTCCGGTATGCCAGCGGTGCAATACGTCATTTAAACAATGCGATTCATGGCTCGCTAGCAACACGACGTTTTGTTTGACACCCGACTCGCTCAATGACCAATTCATTTCAAAGGTATTTGCTATATCTGCAAAATCCTTACTCAAAGCCTCAACATCGATGGAGTCGGCTGCAATTTCATGACGCATAAAAAATCGGCCAAGATGTTGGTCGGTATGATGACTAGCTTCCAAAATGTTGACACGATGAGCGGCAAGAAACTGCGAAACGGCGGCAACTAGGCCAACTTGATCAGGGCAATCGATAACAAGACGAACGGAAAGGGACAAAGACAAACTCCAAATTGTAAATAAATCAATGGACTACGATTTGTTTAAAAAATACACTGAACTGAGGCACGCTTATTGCGTAAATAAGACTATGGTCTTATACATTTTTCTTGCATTATGAACGCATACATCGAAAAAGCTATAGTTACTTATTGCGATACTAGCCAAACCCTCATCGCAAGGCAAATTGCATACACCGCCCTAACCAATGCTGGCTTTACCGACGCTGATCTAGAGCAAGTATTAAATCAAGGGCCAGAGTCTGTGCCCGTGATGGTGTTTCTAGCCTAAACTAAAGTGCATTCTTCCTTTCGTTCGTCCAACTAATACACTAAAGTCGAATAACAACTATTTCGTAAACGCGATATAAACGGTACTGAGCACGTTTATTTAGCACATTAATAAGGAACAGTGGTTATGGCAAGAGTAGCGTTAGTGACAGGCGGCACACGCGGTATTGGTGAAGCAATATGCACCACATTAAAGGCAAAAGGATATACGGTAGTCGCAAACTACGGTGGCAATGACACAAAGGCTGCTGAATTCACTTCAAGAACATCCATTCCAGCAATAAAGTTTGATGTTTCAGATTTTGAAGCCGTGCAAAGCGCGATTGCGTCAATTGAAGATGAGTACGGGCCTGTAGATGTACTCGTCAACAACGCAGGCATTACACGCGATGGCACCATGCATAGAATGACATTTGAACAATGGGATGCCGTCATTCAGACCAATTTAGCTTCATGTTTCAATACATGCCGCGCCGTTATTGAGGGGATGCGAGAGCGTCAGTTTGGACGCATCATTAACGTTGGCTCGGTAAATGGTCAGGCGGGTCAGTATGGACAAGTCAACTATGCGGCAGCTAAATCTGGGATCCACGGCTTTACAAAAGCACTGGCATTAGAAGGCGCGGGTAAAGGCATTACGGTCAACGCTATTGCGCCTGGCTATGTCGATACTGACATGGTCAGAGCGGTACCGGAAGATGTGCTCGCAAAAATTATCCGTACTATTCCGGTGGGTCGTTTGGGCAAACCAGAAGACATTGCGAACAGTGTTGCCTTTTTAGTTGACGATGAATCGGGCTTTATTACTGGCTCTACTTTATCCATCAATGGTGGCCAGCATATGTATTAAGGCACCTGCCTGAATACATGCTTACATGGCGTTCAGTTTTTCTATTGTCGCATTAGATGGGAAGCCATCAGCAATTAAGCCATTCTCTCGTTGAAAAGCTCTCAGTCCAGCCCGTGTGGCTGGACCGATAATGCCGTCCGCGCCGCCTACATCAAAACCCAGGGTATTTAGCTTGCGCTGTACTTGCGCCATTTGCGTAATGCTATAAGTCGGCAGTTCTGGTAATGCCGCTGATAAGCCTGCACCACCAGCAATACGGTTTGCTAATTGTCCTACTGCGATCCCGTAAAACTGAGAGTTGTTCCATCGTAATATGGTTTTAAAGTTAGCATAGGTCAAAAAGGCCGGGCCCTCAGCGCCTGCTGGGACCAACAGGCCCGCTTCAATATCTGAATCAGGCAGGGCTTCGGCACTCGGCAGCGTTATTCCAAGCTTGGACCATTGGCTTAAAGTCTTCTTGTTACCGCCCGCTAAGGTGTAGTCGAAATTTTCAGGCAAAACCACTTCACGACCCCATCGTAATCCGGGCGTCCATCCTAAGCGCCATAAAAAATGAGCGGCAGAGGCTAGGGCATCCTTCTCGCTTTCCCATAAATTCACTTTACCGTCGCCGTCACCATCAATGGCATAATTGGTATAGGCGGTGGGCATAAACTGCGTGTGGCCCATGGCGCCTGCCCATGAACCTAGCATCTGTTCTTTGCTGAGCTCTTCTCTGTCCATAAGTTTAAGCGCTAAAAACAGCTCTTGCGTGAAAAAACTGGCTCGACGAGGTTCGCAGGCTAGTGTCGCTAATGAGTCGAGCGTCGACATCTTTCCTTTGTAGCCGCCGTAATTGGTTTCTAAGCCCCAGAAAGAAATGATGTAATGGCCGGGGACCCCGTATTTTTGAGTGAGTTGCGCTAAAAAAGGTTTGTACTGTTCATACTTTTCTTTGCCTTTTGTTATTCGCCACTCATTAACGCGCTTACTAAAGTAGTCGGGGAAAGTAGAGACAAACTCAGGTTGAGAGCGGTCTAACTCAATCACGCGTGGAACAAAGTTGAGCGACGCAAATTCTTTTTCCACTCGAGCTTGGCTAACGCCAGCGTCGATAGCGTCTGACGCTTTTTCGGCTAGACAAGATGAAAATGATTGGCGTTGCTCTTCTATGTACTGCTGCAGCTCGTCCGCCATTGATTGAATAGCAAACAAAGATAGTGCAGCACATGTAAAAAATTGGTTCAGCTTTATCAAAACATTCCTTAGTTTTATGGGCAAGCTAAGTAATAGATAAACTGTAAGCAAGTTAGTTCATCAAGGCAACACAACTTTTCACATGATCGTCGTATTACGAGATGAAGCGTCATGGAGCGCTCGCTACTTTGCGTATTTATTGATGAACTCATTCACGATGATAAGGATACTATGCATCTGTGCCCAAAGACCAATATCGGTAGTTTGATTTCGTTAATGAAAACCTGAGCTAAGTATAAAAGTAGTTTGTTACCGAATGTATGCTAATATTGCTATCATTAAGTAACAAACTACCGAATGTTGTGTTTGGAAGTCACGCGGACGATACGGCATGCAAAAATTGAGTCTCCAGCTATACAACAACGCACAGTGGCATGATGCCGCAGAAGTCTGCTTTTACGATACGGATGCCGCAGGCAGAGTGACCATTTCCTACACGCATGCTTACTTAGCAAATTGCCCAAGCTACGACGCTATAGACTGTTGGGCATGTAGCGTAAATGCACCGGTGACAATCAATCCTGCTGACTTTGCAAGATGGCCTGCTCTGTTTGATGACCTTTTACCAGCGGGCAAATCTAGGCAATGGTGGTTAAATTATCTCGATGCTTCTAGAGACGATGAGTTTACGCAAAACCTAAAGTTACTCGCAAATGCATGCGCCTCGCCCATCGGAAATCTGCGAATAAAAACAGAAAAGGACTCGCAAGAAGTAAATCAAAGTCAAAGGTTTTCGATTAAAGACGTTGTGCAGCTTCAGTATGATTTTTTAGAATATGCAAATGAGCAAGGTGCGGCAGTATGCGGTGCCACAGGTGCTGGCGGCGTTGCACCAAAGCTACTCCTCATGGTTGAAGAGTGCGCTAAAGCAGCGAGTAAAAGCAGCAAACGTGTGTATATAGACGGCGATTTTGCTGGAAAGCCATTGAATGCAAAACCATACCTCACAAAATTTGCCAGAAACGAGTGCACCGAGCGAGACAATCAAATACTTAAGGCCGAAGGCAGTTATTATCGCTCACTAAATGATGTGCTAGCAGATACTACGATTGCAACCATTGATGTTGACAATATGTTGACACTTGAGCACGAGGGGCAGGTAAGCCTCTGGCTGCCTCGTTTTGACGTCGAGATAAAAGAGGGGCTAGCCCATCGGGTCGGTGTGGAGAGCATCTACTCCATGTTAGATGCAGCAGCTGGAAGTTATCAAGACCATTTTGAAGTGATTGAGTCTATTTGGACTAAAATTCAGCCATCAACAAGGATGAGCAGTGACGAGTTTATTAAGCAATATGTGAGCAGAGACTTACTCAACTTGGTGTATGGCAACTCTGATAACCACGGTCGAAATATTTCCTTTCTGAAAAGAGAGTCCGACATTTGCTTTGCGCCAATTTATGACTTTGCGCCCATGAAAGCCGATCCTGAAATGGTGACGCGGCTATTTAAATGGGGCGCAAACTGTGAAATGGCTGGCAAAGTTAACTTTATAGATGTTGCCCAACATCTAGATGCATTTTGCAAACCACGGGTGCTTATTGATTTTCTAAATAGCCTCGCCAATAAGCTATTAGATTTACCAAACTCACTTAAAACCCACGGCTGCCCAATTGAAATCATTGAGTTTCCTGCAATTGGGTTTAAAAACACCGAGGCTCGCCTTAAACAAATGGGTTTATTGTATGACTAAATCACTTTATGAAGAGCGTATTGAAAAATTCGATAAAATTGAACGCGCGCTTAACTCAGGCGAAGCGACTATCGGGCAAGCGATAAGAATGATTAGAACCGAACTCTACTGTATGACCCAAAGTGATTTTGCCAAATTTTGCGGCATATCTGACAAAACATTGCGTGACATAGAGCGAGGTAATACGGACCCTCGTTTATCTATTGTGAGTAAGTTGCTTTACAGAGGAGGGTTTAAGCTTGGCGCCAGCAGAATTACAAAGTGATTAGTGCAGATATTGCTTGTGACCTGCATTAGACAAAAAGACATCGTCATATTATCCTGGCAAAAAAGATTAAGTTCCTATGAAATCAATTGAAGTCGTTGCTGCTGTAATCGTTCGTGATGGAGAGTTCTTAAGCGTCCAACGAGGGCCTGCTAAGCAAAAAGCATAGTGCATTTAGAGGACAGGGTGTTTATAAGCATGGGAACAACCTGTTTTTGTTTATAGCTCTGCACAAAGATGAAGACGATATCGCATATAAGGACAAATTTATCTCAAGGACTCGAATGCAGTGGGACAGTCCTAATTCGAGCCGCCCTGATAAAGGACTTGGAAGAGAAATCATAGAACATCAGAAAAACGGATATGTATTGCATTTATTTGTTCGCAAATTTAAAGAGATCGATGGAGTCGTTCAGCCATATATTTACATTGGCGGGGCAAACTATAAATCACATAGCTATCGCGCTCAGTCAGAACCCATTACCTTTCAATTGCGCTTAGAACAGCAAGTACCACCAAACATTTACGCTGAATTCACTAGCGAAGCATGATTAGGTATTTATGACTTATCCAATTTTCGCAAGATGCCCAAATCCATACGTTACTGCACCAAGCACGCCAAAGACTCCGTAGAACATTGCAACAGCATTGGGTTTGCTTCCATGCATAGCGATTGCTACAGCCGCATTTCTAAGAAAGGTATGGCGCTCAATATTGGCAAGGAGTCTGGTTGTGATGCGCGCTTATTCGTTTTACGACCAGCAGGGTTTGGATGGCGCATAAACCTACAATAGAACTGCATATTTGCCGACATCAACCGCAATGAAAGGCGCACTATTAACCTGAATCCTGTTTAAGGAATGGTGCAAGCGATTGTTTTACATGCCTAAATTAATTTTTACACTCAGTGCTGCTATAATTGTGAAATACAAGGCGCAAAAGTCACGTAATAGTTATTCTATTGCTGGCTTTTGCAAGGCAGTAATTCGCAATTCTAGCGGTACTGAGCGCCGTTTCTTAAACAGGATTCAGGTTATTTAGCATACTTATTGATAAACTCAGTCACAATGGGGCGAATGTTTTTACGATACATCGAACCGCTGAAAATACCGTAGTGCCCGGCGCCAGGTTGAACGTGATGTTTTCGCATCTTTTTAGGAATGCTGCGACAAATATCTTGAGCAGCTTCGGTTTGCCCTAGCCCGCATATATCATCATTTGCGCCTTCTACGGTTAGCAAAGCGGTGTTGTTGATGGCGTCGAAATTGACAGGCTTTCCTTGATAGGTAATTGAGCCGTTTGCAATTTCATTATTCTTGAATATGCGTTCAATGGTCTCTAAATAAAATTCCGCTGGCATATCAAGCACGGCCATATACTCATCGTAAAAGGCACGGAATCTATCGGCATCTTCATCTTCTCCGAACAAAAGGTTTTGGAAGAAGTTTACGTATTTTTTCATATGGGTTTTCTGATTCATTGATATGAATCCACCCAGTTGCATAAAGCCAGGGTAAACCTGTCGTCCTTCGCCCGGATATCCCACCGGCACTTGCATAATCGCCACATTTTTGTACCAAGACATGGGATGACGATGCGCAAACTCATTTACCCGGGTTGGGTTTTGGCTAGTATCAAGTGGTCCAGCCATTAAGGTTAGAGACACAGGTGTGTTTTTGTTGTTTTCTTCTGCCATCACTGCAGTGGCAATGAGTGCCTGAACGGTTGGCTGGCAAATCGCTATCATGTGCGTGTCTTCGCCTAAGAAATTTAGAAAATCAATGAGGTAAGAAACATAGCAGTCGAAGGAGAAAGGCCCTTCCTCAAGCGGTACTTCGCGCGCATCCGCCCAGTCGGTAATGTACACTTCATGCTCCGGGAGAAGTGCCTCAACTGTTCCTTTTAAAAGCGTCGCATGATGGCCAGATAAGGGCGCGACTAGCAGCACTTTATCTTTGTCTGTGTGACCGATGGTTTTAAAGTGCATAAGATCACAAAACGCTTTGCTCATCACCACCTCTTCGCTCACCCGATATTTTTTCGCGGCAATGGTGATTTCGTCGATATTAAATCCGAGCTTATCATATCGCCTTGTTACACGCATTGCGGTTTCAAGGCTGGCTTTGGTCAAACGGCCCGACCAAGTATACGAGAAAGGGTTGGAGGGATGTGATACAAGGTCACTTACAATGCTCAAGCCTTCGTTCATCATTTGGCCACTGCGGGCAAGATAGTCATAAGCCTGATAATTCATTTTACTACTCCAATCACGGTGTTTCTTCAACTTCGCGGAAAAAAAAACTCCAATCAAGAACCTGTTGATTAGAGTTTTTAACAGCATCAACTTATCATCGATGCTAGCACATTAAAGCGGCTGTGTTCCTTTAAAAGGAAGATAATATTACTTAGCGGCAGCTGTCACTTTAGACGTCACTTCTTCGCTGATATCTTTGAGCATTGCGCCCGCTTTTTGCTGAGCGCCACTCACTAAAGTATAGGTTTCTTTAGCTGATTCAGTGATAGTTTGCTGTAAGGTTTCTAGATACGCTTTCTGCGCTTCTGCTAGGCTCATTACGTCTTTTTGTTGAGCTGCGGTTTCTGCGAATGATACGCCGCTTGACAATAAAGTGGTGAAAAGCGCGTTTTGCTTTTCAGCAAGCTCTTGCAAAGTGTTCATGTTAAGCGTAGCCAGTTCAGTTACAGGCTTAAGCGACTCTTTAAGTTGTTCGTTGATTTGTTCTAACATAGTGTTATCTCCGGGTGTTTTACTTTAGTTAAGTGTTTAATTTTACTTAGTTTAGGCTTTCTTTGAACTATCTGCTTTTACGTCAGCAGGACTGAGTTCAGCAACTTTTTTCTTAGGAGCCGCCTTTTTAGCAAGTGCTTTTTTAGGCGCTGAAATGGGCGTTGCTGCAGGTTTTTTTGCAACTGGCTTCTCGACAACGGGTGGTGTGGCTTGCGCTGTCACTGTTTTAGCTGCAACTGCTTTCTTTGCAACTGGTTTTTTCGTCGTTGGCTTTGCTTTTACAGGTGCTGCTGCGGTTTTCACCTCAGCTTTAGATGCTGCCTGCTTGGCTGGCGCTTTTTTTGCCGCTGTTTTTTTCGGTGCTGCCTTTTTTACTGCTGGCTTTTTAGCAACTGGACTTGCAGCGCTCTTTGCACTTTCAACGGCTGTGGTAACTACTGTTTTGGCGTCTTCGCTCACATCTGCAAGGGTGCTCTTCACTACGCCCGCCATTTCATTACTCATTTCAGAGATTGCGCCGTAGGTTGACTTTGATGCACTGGTTAAACGTTCTCTTACGGACTCAGCATATACTGAGTGAGCGGCAATCATGCCTTTTAGCTCGGTTTGATCGCTCAAAGTTTCAACAAGCTTAACGCTGTCTGACATGACGCCTGAAAAGAAAACGGTTTGCTGCTTAGATACAAGCTCTAAGGTTTTCGCATTCATTTCGAGCAAAGTACTGGCTGGCTTTGTGGATTTTTTCAATTGTTGTGAAAAGTTACCAAACATTATTTTGACCTCATTGAATATTAAAAAGTGCGAAATCACATTTTGCTGCGCTGCAACATCGCTGATGTTCAAATAATAGACAATGAGAGGAAAAGATCAAGAACTTTTTTGTTGCAGTGCAACATTTTTTCAAATTAGAACGAGCTTTAGAGATGGTTTGGGCTTAACGTATTGATTTATATAATTTTATTATTTATTGCGACTTTTGTCGTACTTCCAAGCCTCCATATTCTTTTCCATCATTTTAGTAAACATTCCGATAGGGGAATTGTCGACCATGTTTTGCATCATACCCTGTACTTTATCTTGCTGCTCGATAAACTGAACAAGGCTTTGTTCTAAATACTGACGCACGAAGACCTGCATGTCGCTATCATAAAATCGTATGAGGCTTTTGAGGAGGGCATCTGTTAACAATGATTGATGCTCATTGGTTTCAGACTCGCTTATAATCTGTAGTAATACGCTTTTAGTAATATCGTCGCCGCTTTTCGAGTCGACAATACTAAACTCTTCACGATCATTGATTAAGTTTTTAATATATTCAAGGTTCACATATTGGCTTTTTGTTGTGTCGTACAGTCTGCGATTTGGATATTTTTTTATAGTAATCAAGCCAAGTTCCTTTAATTAGACGCACCGCAAATAGCTGCGCAGTCTTTATTGACTATGCAAGTGTACACTAAAATCATGTACCTCTGCGTGTTGATGCTACAAATCATTTAAAGGTCAAACATACCATAGGGACTAAAGCATACAAAAAAAGAGCACTTAGCTCTTTTTTTTGATAAAGGCGACCTAAAAGGTAGTCATTATTCTAGGCGCTTGCGCACGTATTCACCGGGTGCATCGCAAATGCTAGGGAAGTCTTCTTGCGAGCCAGGCGCGACTGCGGACTTTCGCTTGCCTGCTTGAGGTTTCAGCCATTTGTGCCAGTCGTGCCACCAGGAACCGGCTTTTTCTGTGGTGCCTGCGAGCCACTGCTCTGCCGTTTCGCAAATCTCTTCGTTTACAAAGTGTGGATATTTTCCGCCGTCGATAGGGTTGATCACGCCTGCAATATGGCCAGAGCCAGCAAGAACAAATCGCGTATCGCCAGTCACATGTTTGGTGCCTTCGTACGCGCCTTTCCATAGGACGATATGGTCTGCTACCGTGCTCAAGAAGTAGGTGGGTACATCAATATTAGCTAAGTCGATGGGCATACCGTCAACAACAATGGCGCCCGGCTCAATGAGTCTATTTTCCCAATAGGTCATACGCAGGTATTGTTTGAAGCAAGCAGCAGGAATATTGGTTGAGTCACTGTTCCAATATAAAATATCAAAAGGCGCGGGGTCTTTGCCTTTTAAATAATTGTCGATAAAAAACGACCAGAATAAGGAGTTTTCGCGCAACAAGCTAAAGCTCATAGCGATAATGCGCCCGTCAAACACGCCCTTCATCTCCGCGTTTTGCTCAATAATAGGCAGCATATCTTGACTGAAGTAATTGCCCACTTCGCCAGGCTCAGAAAAATCAAGTAGGGTAGTCAGCAATGTGAGTGAAGCGATACTCTCGTCTTTTAAACCGCATAAATAAGCGGTAGTCACTGCCGATAGTGTGCCGCCTACACAAAAACCTGTCAGGTTGACCTGCTTTTGTCCCGTAATACGCTTTATTACTTCAATAGCTGTGAGCGGGCCTTTGCGCATGTAGTCAAAAAAGTCATTATCTGACAGCTCAGCGTCTGCATTGACCCACGAAATCATGAATACATTATGCCCGCTGTCAAGTAAGCCTTTTGCCAGTGATTTCTTTTCCTCAAGGTCAAGAACGTAGTATTTATTAATGAATGGCGGCGTAATCAACATAGGAAGGGTATGTTGAGTCTTTGTGGTAGACGTGTAGTGAATGAGTTCAATAAGCTCATTGCGATAAACCACTTTGCCCGCTGTATAAGCTAAGTTCTCGCCAATAGTGAAAGCATTCGCATCGGTTTGGCGCATTTTTAAGGCTTCTAGCGGACTTTCTTCTAAATCTTCAAGATAGGCCTGCATGCCTTTCATTAAAGACTGTCCTTTTGTTGCGAGAATTTCTTCGCAGACATCAGGGTTGGTCAATACAAAATTGGTCGGAGATAAGGAGTTTACATATTGGCGAGTATAAAATTTGGCCTGCCGCTTGTGTTTTGGGTCGGCAAACTCAATGCTATCAACCATATTCGTCATCATTTCTGAATTAATCAGATAGCTTTCTTTGATGTAGTTAAAAATAGGGTTTTCATCCCACTGCTGATGTGAAAAACGTCTATCTTTGCGTTTCTTTGTCTGATCATTTGACCCACTCTTATTTTCAGCGTCGTCTGCAGCTTGCCCCATCATGACTTTGCTTGCCTGTTGCCATAGTTCGTTTTGCTTTTGCATGTAATCAAATTGGTGCTGCATCAGTCGGTTTACATCTACTTTCGTTTCACCCTTCAGTAATTCTTCAAATCGCTCTTGGCTAAAAGGATTAGGAAAACTATCTGCACCCTCTTTGCCTGCGCGGGTAAGAATTTCTTGTGCCATGGAGTTAAATACGCTGGCGTATTTATCGAGATAGCCTAAAATTTCGTTTTCGTCAGTGCCCATGCCTTGTCACTCCTTATCGAGGATATTTTCTATTTCTTGTCGCTTTTGCCACTGCCCGAACTGCTCCCCATCCCGCCAGACATAAGATTGGACATTAAGTTTTGATAAGCAGCAAAACCTGACATACCCTGTTCCATAGCCGGTCTTATTAATGTCTCAAAAGCCATCTGCGGGTCTTGTTGGCACTGCTTTAACATGTCTGCTGTGATGTTTTGATGCAGCTCGCTAAAATCCGGTAGTCCAAACATCTCTCGCGCTTCTGCTGGGCTTAACTCTAAATCAATCTTTATCTTCATAGTTTTTCCAATGATGTTCTGCCATTCGTTTGATGATGCTAAACTCACCCTTTGAGTCAGCTCAAGACCTTGAACTTTTAGCCTATGCGCCTGCCTGATTAAAGTCTACAGTTTTCGACTAAGGTAGCAGTTTATTGAACGATGCAATTGGGTGTATTGCCTATAAATTCACTTTGAACTTAGGGCTTTTCCAGAGGGAGGGGCGGAGCTTTGAAAGCGTCGAAATCATGGACGATTTCGCCGAGCGCCCATGGATGGGTTCACAGCGGCTTTCAAAGCTCCGCCCCTCCCTCTGGAAAAGCCCTAAGCTCAAACAATGCGCAAAATTAAACATAGATGTAAATAAAGGATCTTACTCAGTTTGAAAATGTCATCATTACTTTTTGCCCCCTTTAGATGGTTCAAACGCCACTTTTGGAAGCTTGTAACGGTTTTTATTGTGCTTAGCGTAAGCTATCTCATATATATTGACGCACAAGTCAAACACCACTTTGCCGGACATAAATGGGAAGTGCCTGCACAAATCTATGCACGGCCCTTGCGGCTTTCTCTTAAACAAGAAATCAGCATTGAGGAAATACAAGATGAGCTAAAGCTTCTTGGCTATAGGCAGGTCGCTACTGCCGACGATGTGGGTGAATACAGCATCGGCAAAGATATCCTCTCTATTTACAGGCGGGCATTTCAGTATGGCGCGCTAACTGCACCTGAGCGACGGCTCAAAATTGATTGGCAAGGGCTACGTATCAGCCAAATTGCGCTGCTTGACGACAATCAAAACGCACGCTCTGTTCTCCTAGAGCCATGGCTCATTTCACGATTGGTGGGCGGCTTGTCGGAAGATAGGATGTTGATGCAAGACAGCGATATCCCAGATATGCTGAAAATAGCACTGATAGAAGTAGAAGATAAAAACTTTTATAAGCATCATGGCGTTGCACCGCTGGCGATATTGCGTGCTTTATTTGCCAACATAAGCGCCGGTCGCACCGTTCAAGGCGGGAGCACACTGACACAGCAACTGGTTAAGAATTTATATCTTAGTCGTGAACGAAGTTATGTTCGAAAGCTCAGAGAAGCGGCGATGGCTTTAGTCATAGATGCCCGCTATAGCAAAGATGAAATTTTAAATGCCTATATCAACGAAGTCTTTTTAGGTCAAAACGGCAAAGTCGCTGTGCATGGCTTTGGCTTAGCAAGCCATTTCTATTTCAACAAACCTTTACAAGAGCTTGAGCTAGTTGAAATTGCAACATTGGTCGGGATGGTAAAAGGCCCGTCTTTCTATCACCCTAAGCGACAAAAAGACCGTTCGCTAGAGCGTCGTAATTTAGTGCTGCGTATTTTGTTCGATGAGCAGTATTTGAGTGCTAGCGAGTATCAAAGCGCCATTGCAAAACCGCTTGTGACTTCATCAAGCCCCAGTTTGGCCTCTGGCCAGCACCCTGCATTTATGGACAAAGTTAGAGATGAGCTGTTTTCGGTTGTACCCGATTCAAGCGAGCGATTAGCTGGCGTAAAGGTGTTTACTACATTAGATGTTAATGCGCAGCTTCGAGCTGAAAACGCATTAATAAGTACGCTTGAGCAAAAATCGCAAGCACGGAACTTGCCCAATATTGAAGGGGCAATGGTTGTCAGCGACATCTCTAGTGGCGAGATACGTGCCATTGTAGGCGGGAAGCGAGCGCAGTTTGCAGGTTTTAATCGCGCGTTAAATGGATACAGACAAATAGGCTCTTTAATGAAACCGGTGGTCTATCTGGCCGCGTTAGAGAATGCGTATGAGTTTAACTTAGCCACACGCCTTGCAGACGAGCCGGTGGAATACGATGACAAAGAGGGTAAAAAATGGCAGCCGCAAAATGCCGATAAAAGCTTTAGAGGAGAAGTGAGCTTATTAGACGCGATTGTGAATTCATACAATGTACCCAGCGTAAATTTGGCCAATCTTGTGGGCTTTGACGAGGTTGCGGCAACCTTACAACGCTTGGGTTACGAAAAAGCAGTTAAGCCCTTGCCATCATTGGCGCTTGGCGCAGTGGAGCTTTCGCCACTTGAAGTAAACCAAATCTATCAAGTGATCAGTAACCAAGGAGAGCTAAGACCACTGCATGCATTGAGTTCTGTCACCACGGCAGATAATCAGTTAATTTGGGAACGTGAGGCGGTTTCGCAGCAGCGTGCCGATATTGATGCAAGCTACTTGTTGAATTTTGCCTTGCATCAGGTCACCAAAAAAGGCACCGCGCGTGCCCTCGGTGAGCAATTTGGCCGCGTAAATATGGCGGGTAAAACAGGCACGACAGATGACTATCGAGATAGTTGGTTTGCAGGCTTCGATCGCAATTTAGTGACCAGTGTTTGGGTTGGTCACGATGACAATACGCCTGTTAATATGTCGGGCGCGACTGGCGCCTTACCGGTATTCATGGCGTTTCAAGCGCAAAACTCGCCAAAAAGTCTGGTCAGAGCCTTTCCTGAAACGCTAAGTATTGCGCACTTTGATGTCGCAAGCGGTCAACATATGCTGGCAGGGTGTCCCAACATTATGAGCGTTCCGGCAATAACAGACGGCTTGTCAGACGCACAGGGTTGCGCCGAACTCGAGAGAAACCCACCAAAAGCGCCGAAGAAAGAACGTAATTTCTTCGAGCGCTTGTTTGGCTGGTAATGGATGCTGGCGTACAACATAATTGTTTAATTTCAATAAGTTGTGAGTGCGATTGCGATGCAAAACATCGAGTTTGACGAATATGTTGGGGTAGATTGGTCAGGCGCTAAATCCCCTAAAAAGTCATTTTCAATCTCGCTTGCTTCGTGCTTCTCTGGTCAAACAGACGCGCCTTCTGCACGTCTAGAAAAGCTTTCCCGCACGGACATATTCGATTTCATTAAAGCGCGTTTATCCACGACTTCACGCACCTTAATTGGCATTGATTGCAATTTCGGGTATTGCGCCGAAGTCATGCGGCGTCAGTTTGGGAAAGATGTAAGCTATCTGGACCTACACAAGGCTGTTGAACAGATGAACTTGGAACATCCGAACTTTTTCGCGGGTAACTTTTGGTCATGCAAGCCCTACGTCAATGATTTTTGGACGACAGGCAAACAGCCTCAATGGTTTTGCGCGAAAAGCCTGCGTAGACACACCGAAACGGCCTCTATTGAACAAGGATTAGGGATCCCAGAAAGTCCTTTTAAGCTTATTGGGGCGAAACAAGTCGGAAAAGGAGGCTTGGCTGGTATGAGAATGCTTCGTCAGTTAAAAATGCTTTACCCAGATACGCTTGCGCTCTGGCCTTTTGACGGTCAAAAAATTCATGATGCGCGCGTCGTTGTTACCGAAATATATCCTCGCTTATTTATTAAAAAAGCAGGCTTTGGAAACCAAAAAGTTCGCGATTTACCGACGCTCAACGAAGTGCTTAGCAATTTTGATAGCGGTAGTCTTAAATTAGAAGCTGAGCTCAATGATCATCTAAGCGATGCCATTATTG
Organism: Ningiella algicola; assembly: GCF_028401415.2. Taxonomy (NCBI): domain Bacteria; kingdom Pseudomonadati; phylum Pseudomonadota; class Gammaproteobacteria; order Alteromonadales; family Alteromonadaceae; genus Ningiella; species Ningiella algicola. Next base: position 3,600,976 of record NZ_CP171821.2, read on the forward strand.
CCTCGGCAGCCCTGAGATGGTTTTGTCAAAATCGCCATCCCTTATCATTGCGCATGCCGCATGAAGCAAAAAAGTTAGAGGGTTGGATATTTGGGGTGGAGTAACGACACATGGGTAGGTGCTTGATTGTAAAACTCCTTGCACTTACCGCAGCGGCAAATGCCTCGAACCTATATTCAATAGTGATTTACACCATCATCACCAGATACATAAATCGCAGTGTCGCTCAGCGAATATAGACCCTATGAACGGTCGAAAACACCAAAGCTACAATGTATAGTCGAAATAACGATGCTTTAAGCTTTGCGCAAAACAATGACCAGATTCAATAGACTGCGTCTATTTTGCATGAATAACCCACCTTACCAAAATAGGTCAATTGCACAACATTAGTGCATCAAAATCACATCAAAGTATATTCTCTGCCTTTAAGTCCCTGAAAAATAGTCAAATATCGTGTTGGCACTGCTTTTGTATTGATTCGCGGTAGGAACAACCCTTTTCAATACATTCAAACACAAGCAGGAGCAATCTATGAAACTAGTCACTGCAATCATTAAGCCGTTTAAGCTCGATGATGTTCGTGAAGCTATCTCAGAAATCGGAATCGATGGATTAACCGTGACTGAGGTGAAGGGCTTTGGACGACAAAAAGGCCATACAGAGTTGTACCGCGGCGCTGAATATCAAGTGGATTTTTTACCGAAGGTAAAACTTGAAATTGCGATAAATGACGATCAGGTAGAACGTTTAGTGGAAGCCATCGTTGGCGCAGCTAAGACCGGCAAAATTGGTGATGGTAAGGTCTTTGTTTATGACCTGGAACAAGCGGTGCGTATTCGTACCGGTGAAGCTGACACAGACGCACTTTAACGCGTTAACGAATACGGAGAATAATAATGGAAATCACATTCGAACTTGGGTATGCACTTGATACCTTTTACTTCCTAATTTGCGGCGCGTTCGTCATGTGGATGGCGGCCGGTTTTGCTATGCTCGAAGCGGGTTTAGTTCGCGCAAAAAACACCACAGAAATATTAACTAAAAACATCGCGCTTTATTCGATTGCCAGCATCATGTATATGGTTTGCGGCTATGCAATTATGTATGGCGGTGACTTCTTTTTAAGCGGTATAACTGGTGACGGTGCAACAGGCGTTGCCGAAGATCCAGCCACATATGCACCTTCCGCTGACTTTTACTTTCAGGTTGTGTTTGTTGCGACAGCCATGTCAATTGTATCGGGCGCAGTTGCAGAGCGCATGAAGCTTTGGTCGTTTCTTTTGTTCGCGGTTGTTATGACAGGATTCATTTATCCAATGGAAGGCTCATGGACGTGGGGTGGTGAAGCTGTATTTGGTCTTTATACCCTGGGTGATCTTGGATTTAGTGACTTTGCGGGTTCGGGTATCGTTCATATGGCAGGAGCCGCGGCGGCGCTCGCAGGTGTATTAGTGCTTGGCGCTCGTAAGGGTAAATATACCGCAGACGGTAAAGTCAACGCGATTCCTGGTGCGAATTTACCCTTGGCAACGTTGGGTACTTTCATCTTATGGATGGGCTGGTTTGGTTTTAACGGTGGCTCTGTGCTTGCAACCGCATCAGTTGAATCCGCAAATGCCGTTGCTGTTGTATTTATGAATACAAATGCAGCGGCCGCAGGCGGTTCAGTTGCTGCATTGATTCTTGCCCGTATACTTTACGGCAAAGCTGATTTAACAATGGCCTTAAACGGTGCACTAGCGGGTTTGGTCGCCATTACAGCAGAACCTTCAACACCTTCAGCACTTGAAGCAACTATTTTTGGTGCGCTAGGCGGAATTCTTGTTGTGTTCAGTATTGTTGGCTTGGACAAACTTAAAATTGATGATCCAGTGGGCGCGATTTCAGTTCACGGCGTGGTCGGTCTATTGGGCTTGTTACTAGTACCAATCACCAACGACGGCTCATCTTTCTCAGGTCAGATCATCGGCGCGCTTACCATCTTTGTATGGGTATTTGTCACTAGCTTAATTGTTTGGTTAGCGATTAAAGCCATCATTGGTGTAAGAGTATCTGAAGAAGAAGAGTATGAAGGCGTTGACCAAAGTGAATGTGGGCTTGAAGCATACCCCGATTTCACTCAGTCACGCTCGTAGCCTGACCTTAGCTATAGTTCAAAGGGAGAAGCTTGCTCTACAACAACAATAAAAATGCAGTAGAATAATAAAAATTATAGCAAGCAACCAACGACAGTTGGTCACAAAAATAGGCCCCGCAATCGCGGGGCTTTTTTCGTTTACTCATGTCATACTATCCTTAAACAGGATTCAGGTTCCTTAGTTTCTGTATTAATTCGTATCGATGAGTTTAATCTTGATGTCAGTAAAGCCAATCCCAAATAATAAGCTTTATGCCTATGTTTTTCCCGGCGTGAAAGAAGATGTAACGCCATTCATCAGGCCAGCCAAAATCACACGCAATTGGATGGATGAAACGCCCGCTCGCTATGCCTATCGGTGCATCCCCTTGACCGCAGCAAACAGCATGGGATGGGAACTCCTCAATCCGGTTGATACACAAGTGACGTGGACAGGCAAAGCAGCCGGTGATCAGTTGCATTTTAAAGTAAAACAGGCAAGCCCATTCGCGGCTCGTCCACATTTTGGCTCAGGTACGGTCACCTGGTATTTACCCTTTTTGTTTCGAACGCCTCCTGATTACGGATTGATGGTTACTGGCCCTGCCAATCAAGATAAGGCACACGTGGTTCCATTAGATGCATTCATTCGCTCAGACTGGCTACCTTTTCCGTTTACCATGAATTGGCGCATCACCGAAGCTGACAAGCCCATTCATTTTGCAAAGGGAGAGCCAATTTGAAGAATTTTCCCTTATCCATTAGCGCTGTTGAACGAGATGGAGCTTGAAATACATGACTTACAGGAGGACCCAGCCCTCATGCAGCAGCTACAGACATGGGAGCAGTCTCGTCAGGGCAACTATGCAAAGCAAAAGCAAGCAGAAGAGCAGTGGGAAAAAGAAGGCAGAAAGCCAGAGCTCAAAGAGCTATGGAATTCCCAGTATGCAAAAGGTAAGGGTGCAGAGCAAGCCCAGGTGGCGCATCAGAACTTCTTTAAATGTAATGAGCCCACTGATACGCGCAAATCTTAATTTTTGTATACCAATCCGGCTTTCATAACAAATGATGGCGTTTCGAGCAGGTCGATATCCTCAAGCGGATTACCATCCACCGCGATTATATCTGCACTTGCATCGCTGGCGATGACGCCTACATTGCCGCTTTGACCGAGCGCCTGGGCCGCAACTGATGTTGCCGCGCGTAAAACTTCATTGCTTGGCATGCCAAATCTGACCATTCGGGAAAGTTGTTTAGCGTTATCGCCGTGAGGGTAAACGCCCGCGTCAGTGCCCAATATAATTTTAGCGCCAGCGTCTACCGCCTTTTTAAAATTGTCACGCTGGGTTTGGCCAGTCATACGTTCTTTTTCGAGGCTTTCTTCTAAAATACCGGCAGCTTCACCTTCACCGAGTATGTATTCCGTGACATAAATATCCATGGAAAGATAGGCGCCCTGCTTAACTGCCAGTTCGATTCCTTCTTCATCAATAAAGCTGGCATGCTCAATAGTATCAACGCCGGCCTTTAGCGCGTTGATTATGCCCTCAGTGCCGTGCGCATGAGAGGCAACCTTTAGCCCGTGGGAATGAGCCTCTTCCACTATAGCCGTGAGTTCTTCAATGGTGTATTGAGGCGCACCGACTTTAGTGCCTTTCGATAATACGCCGCCGGTGGAACATGTTTTGATTAAGTCAGCGCCATACTTAATATTTCGCCGCACTTTGCTTCTGGCCGCCCACGGCCCATCTGCCACACCTTCGCCCAGTAAATTATATTCAGAAGGAAGCAAATTGTTGTCAGAGCAATGGCCGCCAGTAATGCCAATAGGGGGTCCAGACACAAACATATGCGGGCCAGGAATATCGCCCTCGGCAATCGCGTCACGCAGGGCAACATCCGCAAAACTAGGTGCACCAACATTGCGCACAGTGGTAAAACCGGCCATGAGCGTCCGTTTTGCATTCACTACGCCGTTAATCGCCGCTCTCTCGTGAGAAACTCTAAGGCGTTTGTAGCCGTGGTCGGTCGCCATTGATGTTAAATGCACATGCATATCAATCAGGCCGGGCAGAATAGTTTTGCCTTCAAGCGATATTATGGTTGCGCCCTCTGGTGCATTTAATGCGCTTTGTGATGAGACCTCAACAATAAGGCCATCTTTAATAAGCAATGCTGGGTTATCGATGAGTTTACCGCTTTCGCTGTCAAACATTGCATCAGCGCTAAGGTAAATAGTTTCATCTGTCGCAGAATGCGTGGAACTGGTAACTAAAAGAGAAAAAGCGAATAGGGCGCTGGGGAAGCACTTAGCAATAAAATTCATAAATATCGTGTTCATGTGTGTAAGAGCAAACTACAATGAGCATAGCCCACTTACTAAGGTGCATCAACCTGCGCAAACATTCTTATAATGCCGGCTAAACCACTCACATCAAACGCGTATCAAATAGAGCTCGCTATATTGGCAGCTGGAAGCAGCCAACGATTTGGCGGGATAAAGCAATTGCATAAGTATGGTGACATGACTTTGTTGCAAAGGGTATGTGAGCAATTAAACCAGTCGAAAAGTCAATTTATGCACTTTCGTGTAATGCTTGGTGCAAACGCTGAGCGAGTGAGCGCTTCGCTTAATGAATGCTATGACTGTCGCCATGTAGTGCATTGGCAGCGCGGGATGAGTGAGAGCATTAAGCAAGCAGTTCACTGTGTGAGTGAAAAAACCACTCACCTGATGGTATGCCTGGGTGATCAGATAGCAATAAGCAGTGATGATATTGATGCACTTGTTCAGGCAAGTAGAGCGTGGCCCCAAAGGCTCGTTTGTGCCCAGTTTAAAAGTGATTGTCAAAACAAAGTAACAACAGTAAACGGCGTGCCCGCGATTTTCCCGCGAGCGTACTTTAAAGACTTACTTGCCCTTCAAGGCGATAAAGGCGCGCGAGCATTGCTTGCTTCGTCCAGCCATGCCGCGCCCAGCGATACGCCAATTTGCGTCAATATGCCAAATGCGGCTGTCGACATTGATACCCAAAGTGATCTGGAAGCGCTAAGTCGCTCTGGGTTTAAACGGTAAATCTCTGTATCGCTTGCCCGACGCTGCAAACACTGCATTACTTATCGCCGCGGGGAAAGGTCCCAAGCCGGGCTCACCTAAGCCTGTTGGGTCATCGCCATTGTCGATGAAGTGCGAGCGCACAACAGGCATTTCATTGATGCGTAGCACCGGGTAATCATGAAAATTTGAATTTACTACCGCGCCGTTTTTAAACTCAATTTCGGTACGAAGCGACAATGCGGTAGACATTACCACCGCACCTTCCATTTGCGCTCGCGCGCTGTCTAAGTTAAGCACTTGTCCACAGTCGACTGCGCAATCTACCTCTAATACTTTGATATCGTCACCGTTCACTTCCACTAAAACCGCCATTGCAACATATGATTGAAAGCTATAGTGCACGGCAATACCAATTCCCTGGTTGTCAGGAAGTTGGTCTCTCGTATGCCATTTCGACTTTTCAGCTGCGAGTGCTAACGCACCTTTCGAACGCCTAACTTGTTCCGCTTGTTCAGGGTTTTTGTTGTTGTCGTAGAGCTTGTTTAAAAACGTGAGTGTGTCTTGGCCGCTTTTATGAGCAAGTTCATCTGCAAAAGCGCCAAAAGCGAAGCCGTAGAATATTGCGTAAACTGCGCGGTACCAACCAATGCGTGTATGGCGTTTTGCCTCGCCAGATTCTGTGCGCATATTGGCAATACCAAAAGGATGATCAAATACATTACCAAGGGCGCTATCTGGCGCTCGCTCTACACTTTCATCAAACAGAGACGCTATTGGCATAAATGCCGCTCGATGTAGCCACCCAATCACATTCCCCGTCTCGTCAAACCCAGCTTCAATGTGCTGAGCATTAATAGAATGGTAATAGCCGGTTCGAGTATCTTCTTCCCTTGACCACGTCAGCTGTACGGGTGCGCCGACTGCTTTTGACAAAGCGGCGGCTTCCTGCACGTAGTCGCACTTAAACTTACGTCCAAAGGCTCCACCTGCCATGGTGACGTGAACGAGAATATCTTTTGCTTCGCGCTCTAAATATTGCGCTAACACGCTTTGAATATCAGCAGGACTTTGCGTGGCGGCCCATACTTCGCAGCTATCATCCTGCACCCAAACTACGCTGGCATTGGGTTCCATAGGTGAGTGCGATAAGTGTCCGCCAGTGTAAGTTGCACTGTGTTTTTGTTTTGCCTTGGCAAGGGCTGCATCAACATCCCCTCTTTGTGCCGTCACTTTTGCGGGTTTTTCTACATTTTTTACTAATTGCGCTTTGTAGAGCTTCGAATCATAACTTTTATTCGGGCCTAAATCCCATTCAATGACTAGCTTTTTGGCAGCCTGCTGCGCTGTCCACGTATTGTTTGCAACAACACCCACGCCGCCAACTGAGCCATAAGGGACGGCCATTCGAGGAATTTCAACGACGGCCTCGACACCGGGCATTGCCAGCGCTGTGCGTTTATCAAGACTTTTTAGCTTCCCCTCAAACACGGGGCAATGCACAACTGCACCGTACTTCATGCCCGGTACTTTTGTGTCTACACCATAAGTTAACTCGCCTTTGATGATATCGCCTTGATTGTGGCGAGCGAGATCAGAACCAATGTATTTGTAATCCGGCTTTTTCTTCAGCGTCACAGTTTCAGGCGTTGGCATATCTGCTGCCAGTGAGGCAAGTTCGCCATAGCCAAGTTTTTCGCCTGTACTGCGATTGATTACAAAGTGAGATTGCGCATAACAGTCATCTTCTGAGACCTGCCATTTTTTAGCAGCAGCGGCAATTAACATAAGCTTAGCTGCAGCGCCTGCCTCGCGCATGGGAATGTACATGACACGTATGCTGGCAGACCCGCCAGTCGCTTGTGGGCCGTAGAGATCTTCATTTCCGTCAGCTTGTTTCACGCTCACTCTAGACCAGTCAGCTTCGAGCTCATCGGCCACAGCCGCCGGAAGGGCTGTGCTGATCCCTTGCCCCATTTCGCAGCGCCCGCAGTAAATGAGGGTATCGCCGTTTTCGGCAATGTGTACAAATGCATTTGGGTTGAAGGTGCTGCTAACTTCATGCTCTAGCCCCAGCTTTGCCAGTGCAAGGTTAGGGATGTTAAGACCCAGCCAAAGGCCACCGGCAACAACGCCAGAGCGTTTAATAAATGAACGTCTGCTTACGTTTTCAATACTCATATTAAACCTCCTTGCCCAATTCAAGTGCAGCATCAGATATCGCGGCTTTTATCCTCTGATAGGTGCCGCAACGGCAAATGTTTCCTTGCATAGCGGTGTCGATTTGATCTGATGTCGGAGAAGCGTTTTGAGCTAACAGGCTTGCAGCGTTCATAATTTGCCCTGCTTGGCAGTAGCCGCATTGAGGTACTTTGTGTTTCAGCCACGCCTTTTGCAAGGGGTGATCATGCTCAGGAGCAAGCCCTTCAATGGTGGTAACGCTTTTGCCAGCAACCGCAGAAAGCGGCATTACGCATGAGCGCGCGGCCTGGCCATCAATATGCACTGTACAGGCGCCGCACACGGCCATGCCGCAGCCAAACTTGGTGCCGGTGAGCTCCAGCCTATCGCGCAAAAACCACAGCAGAGGCATTGCCTCGTCTACATCAATTTCAAATGCTTTTCCATTTATCGTGACTGACTTGGCCATGTCGTTTACCTGTTTGGATCATCAAAATAGAAGTATGGTCAATCTTTAAGCACTATACAAGACTATGGATTCAAAAGAGGCGCCAAGTGAAGATGGCAGCCTGAGGGGCACAGCGAACAGATTCGACCTATTGCTCGTCTCTCAGAGCCTTCGTTAACAATGGCTTCATAAAGGCAGGCTCTACCTTATCGATAACGATTTCATTGCAGCTTTGAAAACGACTAAAGCGCATTACAGACTTTGCAAAGGCTAATGCGAGCTTTTCTAAGTCAATCATGGTGCTCTTTCGCACATTGCTTTCAAAGCAACTTGCTTCAAAGTAAAGCGCCCTTATTTGAAGTCTTTTGGCGCTTCTGAGCGCTTTACAATCCATGCGTCCAATAAACATGTCGCGATATAACATCGGTAAACTAAAGTAACCGTATTTGCGCTTCGCTTGGGGCACATAGCATTCGATTTGGTAGTCAAAGTTGAAAATTTCGCTCAGGCGTTGGCGTTGTATGGTGCTGTTATCAAAGGGTGAGAGTATCTTTAATCCGTTGTCAAGTCTTTGCATTGGTTCATCAAATGCGGATTTAGTGCATACAAAACGTGCGCCTGATGGCAGCATGACTTCTTCTAACTCACCAGATTTAAGCATATTTTTAAGTTTTCTGTGGACAATAGAGTTAAGTTCTGGATTCTTTCGTAAATAAGTAAAAGACTTTTGAGCAACAACACCATGGCATTTCAATTGCTCCCTAATTAAGTATTCAGCAAACTCATCAAGGGTAGGTAGTGAGCAATCCACTGCAACTGGAAGGACTCTTTCAGTTAAATCATACACTTTTTGAAAACCGTCACGGCGGGCGATCATTAAATCCCCCTCCATGAATAATTGCTCAATGGCTTTTTTGGCGGGCTTCCAATTCCACCAACCGTTTTGTGCGCTCTTGCCGCCCTCAAAATCCCGAGAGCGCATAGGTCCCCCTCGCTCAATGGTGTGAAGCACTTTTTGCATGAGTTTTCGATCAGGATTTTTATGCCAGTGTGTTTTTCCATTTTTCAGCGCATGTTTGTATGGAAGAGAGAAGCGATAGTGGGAAATTGGCAAATATGCAGCGGCGTGTGACCAATATTCAAACACAAATTTAGACGACAAAAGCTTATCGAGCATGGACGGGCAATAGTCATTTGCTCTTGTAAACAAGACATGATGATGTGCGCGCTCAATTACAGAAATGGTATCAATCTGCACATAACCTAAGTGTTCAAGTGCATTGTGGACAGCGCTGATACCCTTGCCGAAAGGTCGAGTTTTCAATAGGCCCTGCGCCGAAAGCGCTAATCTTCTTAGCTTTGTGCGGTCGCTTTTTGTTTTGATTTCTCTCACAACAATCACACTAGCGATTGGCTAAGCTATGGGGTATTTAAGCTATTGATCCATGCTGCTATTGCCAGGGCCTCATCTTCAGGCACCTGCGGCATTGGCGGCATAGGCGTCGCAAATTCAGGCCAGTTTTGTGGTTCAGGACTGTAAATCAATTCAACGATGCGTTCATCACTATAACCACGCTTTGCAATTGCTTTAAAAGAAGGGCCAATCACACGTTGCTCAGCTTTATGGCAGGCAACACAAGTATTTTTGACCAGCAGTGGTTCAACGTCGGGATAGTTGGGCGCACCAGACTCATGATTACTCGCTACAAGCGCCGCGGACGATAAGCTTGCACTTGCTTTGCCCGAGCGTTTTGTCGACAGCTCACTGAGCGCAACTTTTTCGCCCTCGGGAATATTGTTCAAGGTGTAATAAGCGGCGTCGTGCAATAAGGGTTTGCTACCGTCAGCGGTGATAATGCCATTGAGCTTTATCTCATGAACATAGTATTGACGAAGGTTGTTTACGACGACTCTGACTTTTTTACCATCATCCGATACTTTTACTCCTTGTATATCGAGCGCTTCGATATTCATTTGTGGGCTGCCGTAAACAGGATGATATTTGTAGTTATAGCTTTTACCCACATAACTGTCTAAGTCCTCGGCGCTAGCTTTATCTATGGCTAGCGTAAACTCAATTTCAAATCCGTCGGGCATTGCGCGCACGGTCTTCATTTCTAGGGGCATACGGCCCGTCCAGGTTAAAATCTCTAAGCCAGAGTTAGTCACGCCTGCAGATCCCCAGCCACGATTTGTTTGCCCTACCAGCATTCTGCCGTCATTTGACCAGTTCAGGCGCATAACGCCAGACTGAAAGCCGGACCTAAAGTCAAATGCAACGCCTTGATATTCATCGTTTACTTGCTCAAGTGCGACTCTCATAATTTTGCTTTGGCCTTGATCGCCCACAAATAGCTGCCCCGCAAAAGGACCAAAACTCCCACCAGTGCTATCGCTCAGTATTTCAGAATTTGATACCCCAAGGATCCCGTGAGGCAGAATGACCGATGGCAAGGTCAAAGCAGGAATGTCTTGTTTGACGTCTTGTAAATAATCGGGGTTTTCTTCATCTCTAATGTTTTCGGGTTTGACAAAAAAACCATTTTCTTTAATTTGACGTTTGTCGACTCGGGCATAAAACTGCTCCGAGGATAAGGATATTGGCGACCCCTCTTCTTGTGACCATTTTAAACCGGCTGGATGACCAGTGAAGCTACCTTTTTTGACGTGCCATAAACCGCCCGAGCCTATCCAGTCTCCTTGGTTGTCGGTATAAAATAATTCGCCCTTGTACATGCCCAGGCCAGCAGGGGAACGCATGCCGGTTGCCCATGGCTCAAAGCTCCCGTCGGGATGAATTTTTAAGGTCCAACCGCGCCACGGTACGCGACTTTCTCCGCGCCACCACTCTTCGTTTCCAAACGCTACGTTAAAGGTGACAAACATGCCGCCGTCAGGGGCAAGTTTTGGTCCGAAGGAGTACTCATGATAATGGCTAGAAAGCGGCCATGAGTGAACTGTTTCATAAATATCGGCTTTACCGTCTCCGTCGCTGTCCTGCAACTTTGTTAGCTCACCGCGCTGGGCAACAAATAGTGCGCCTTCATGGTAGAGCATGCCTAGCGGCTCATGTAAACCGTTTGCATATAAGGTAAAAACCGGTTGTGTGCCGCCTTCCATTGTTGGGTTTTCAATTAGCCATACTTCGCCCCTGCGGACACTCACGGCTGCGCTACCATCGGGCATCGTCGCAATACCGCCTACTTCAAGATGGATGCCCTCGGGTACCGGCAAGGTCGTCATGCGGTAGTAGTGTCCTTCGTTTGCAGCCTTGCTGCTCAGCGGGCTTTGCGCAACTGCGCTTTGTGAGATTGAAGCGAGCATGATTGCGCTAAAAATCAACGCGCGTGTTGCGCTAATATAGCCATGCAAGTGCTTCATGTGATTTTTCCAAATGCTGTGCATTTTCATCATAATGGTGCGTCTATTGCCGAATGATAGGTTTGCGTGTTTGCCTAAGCTTTTGTTCATCATCACCAGATTACATCCCACACTAAATCGTCATCATTAAGCTGTACGATGAGTTCCTTGTGTTCACCGTCGCTCATTATTTGCGCCGAATAAGCAGTATCTAGCCTAATATAATAATCGCCATCGCCAATTAAAAAAGTATTGTCTTCCATTTTTGTGATTTGATGCGAGTGCGCTAATTTGTAAAAAAATGGCGCCTTCGATACCGATTCGGTCTCGATATCGCCGGTAATTGGGTCAGTCACAAGCAGTCGATTAGTTAGGTGAGTGTAGTGTTGAGGCGCAATATGATGTTCAAATCTCCGTCCACCAAAATCATATAAAAAAATCGGTTGTTTGGTATCTTTATTAAGTCGATAGCCTCTGGGCCTAAAACTCGTTCTATCCGCTTGCTTGTGAAATGCCACCTTATTCGCAGCCGACTGCGCTATTGGATGCCCGTTAAATGTATATACTGGCGCGCCCCTTGGGCGGAACGAACCATCGCCACGCAAATGCCACATGGGGGTTGCATCAACAAAGTCGCCTCGCCACATGGCGACTAAATTCGCGTTATTCAAGTCATAAACGTAGTGCATGCCAGCTGGGTCGCCCACACCAATGGTGTGAGACAAACGCGTAGCCTGTTGATTGTCGTAAAAGTCAAAGAAAGCTCGTAACAAACGGGGCTCAGCGCCAACATCATCATAAATGGGAGAGGGCAAATCAAGGCTTTGCGGATAAGACTCATACTCGTGAAGACTCACGGGATAAGTATTTTTACCCTCTATAAACAACGCAAGGCGCGGTGCGCGCCAGCCCGAAGTTTTAAAGTTGTACAGTGTGAAATTGTAGGTCCCTGCATCCAGCTCAAGTGAGGCTTTTTTGCGTCCTTCGCCTTTGTTTTGATGATCAATTAGTGCCTTTGCGTCTAGCTCGAATTTGACGCCGCCAGTGTGACCAAGGGTAAAAGTATAGGTGTCGGCTTGCTTAAGGGTGATCGTTCCCGAAAACACTACTCCATAGTTGTTCTCGCGCCCTGCAAGGGTAGCATCAATTTTCTCGCTTTTGCCTGTCGTAACTTTTGAAGCCTCATCAAACTCTGAAATCTTGCTAAAGCTTCCCTCATATACTTCATAATTTATATCATTAAGCGCTACAGATAACTCCGAAAGAAGCTTGTAACGAATGTTTCGGATGGCGACTGTGCCGTTAGTGCCATGAAACGCGTGGTCACCTTGAAACATTAGAGGACCTCGCACAGCCTCCTCTTTGCTGATTGAGCCGGCAGTTGTTTGAGGGATTTCGAGGTTGTTATGAATACGTTGACCGTTTAAATCAACGAAGACAAATCGGGCGTTGGCGATTTTGTTGCTTTGGTCGTCAAAACGTGGTGCTTTAAAGCGTAAATGCACGTGTTGCCACAAGCCAGGCGCTTTGGCGGCATTGCTTAATGGTGCTTTGCCCAGGTATATTTCATTACTTAGCTCTTCCCAGTCGCGATAAATGCCGCCCATGTCTGCAAACGACGGATTGCGCTCGCCCCAGCTGTCAAATAATTGCAATTCGTAACGTCCCTGCAAATAAATCCCTGAGTGTGCATGCCTGGCAAGCATGACATCAAAGGATAACTCAATGTCTGCATGCTCCAGTTTGCTTATTAGTGGGGCTTTTGTGCTTTCAGAATGCAGGTTAAGCAAAATACCTGTACCTTCCCGTTCGCTAATGCCTGCGCCTGCTTCACTTGATTCAACGAATGGAGACATGCTTACATCTCCAACGATCTGCCAGTTACCTGCATGAGACTCAAAGGCGGACATATCGTTTAATTGCAGCGAATTATGCGCTGCCCGTGCAAATTGAGTTAATACAAAGGTCAAGCAAAACAATAAACATATAAATCTGAACATGAGGATAAAGAGTCGCTTTTTTGAGTTAAATGCGGGCGTTTAAGAGACGGATATTATAACTAGCATAAACCGCTCAGAAAATAGTCGCAAGGTCGTATACAAAAAGCAGAACTTTTAGATAGTATTTTGGGTATTGAACTATGATTCTTAAAACTCGCGGCAATTGATGAATAATCACACGATTCAATCTATACCCTCGGGAAAACTGAGACGCAGTCCGATGCGAGTGGTGGCTTTGGTTGGCCTATTCACCCTGGCGGTAACATTAGGTCTTGTTTTTTTTACGCAGCATACGGTTTCAGTGATTGTCGATGAGCAAGTGAGATCTGCGAGCCTTATCAATGTGAGCGGTCAACAGCGCATGCTGTCGCAGCGTATTGCCCTGTACACAACCGAATTTCAAAAAACGTCTGGCGATTCAGCAATGCTTAAGGCCCAAGGTGCACTTAAGCGACTGTTGGAGAATCATGACTTTTTATTAAAGGAGCACAAGCTCGCCATCGAGGCTGATAGTGAAAGTCCGCTATCAGATGCTTTGCAAACACTATACTTTGAGGCACCTTCGAATATTCATTTTAAAATTAGTAGCTTTTCCTACAAAGCCAACAGGATTCTGCAAGATCAACTTCCATTTGAGGGCCTTAAGCCTATTTCGATGGAGGCGGACGAAATGCTAGTGCTTTTTGACAGCGCCGTGAAACAATATGAGAGAGAGGCGCAAAGCCGCATCGAACGACTAAGTTTCTTTCAAAAAACGATATTCATTGGTGTAGGTGTCTTTTTGTTATTTCAAACATTCTTTGTTATTAGGCCTCTTATCCTGCAGTCAATGAGAGTGTCTAAGGAACTTGAGAAAGAGGCAAATATCGACCATTTGACCGGTATGTTAAATCGAAGACCATTTCATATTCTGGCTGATAAAGCCCTTGCCTTATGCAAAAGGGATGACAAAAAGCTTACAGTATTGATATTTGATATAGACCACTTTAAGTCCATCAACGATAACTTTGGGCATCAATTCGGGGATAGAGTAATAAAAGAGGTTGCAAACATTATCATGAGCAATGCTCGTAAGTCCGATTCGGTATTTCGTTTTGGTGGTGAGGAGTTTGTCGTTATTTTGCCTAATACAGGTAAAAAAGATGCTTTGAATATTGCCGATGATATTGGCCAACGAGTTAGCGCAAGCTTTGCAGATCAAAACCTAGAAGGTTTGACTGTTACTTTGAGTGGTGGTGTGGCCGAATATGAAACGCACGAAGCTAGCATCGAAAGCACGCTAAAACGAGCAGATACGGCATTGTTTGAAGCGAAAGAATCTGGGCGAAATCGCATGATCCTTGCTGACATATAACGTCGGTAATGGAAGTTTCCAAGTGCTGCGATTAATCGTTTATCATCGTATTTCGTATCACACTACTGAAATAAAATGGCGCGCAACCGTTTGAGCTTGCGTTTATAATATAAGTGTTTGATTTAGCACCTTGATATTGAGAGTTGTCTATGTTTTTGAAACCGTACTTGAAGACCTTTTTTAGCCATTTTCAGCAAAAGGTCAGTCAACCGCTAATCCATAAAACGCGAGTGATGGGACTGACAATTTGTGCGGTGTCCGTGTGCAGCATATCTGCTCATGCCTTCGATAGAATAACGGGTGAACCTTTTGCTACACGCTCAGAAGTGATTGCGCAAAACGGAATGGCAGCAACGAGTCAACCGTTAGCGACTCAAGTCGCCTTGGACGTATTAAAGAATGGCGGCAATGCAATTGATGCTGCCATCGCGGCAAATGCCATGCTGGGTTTGGTAGAGCCAACAGGTTGCGGCATAGGCGGTGACTTGTTTGCCATTGTTTGGGACGCCGAAACGAAAAAACTCTACGGTCTAAACGCATCTGGTCGCTCGCCGCAAAGTCTTACTATGGCGCACTTCAAAGAGAAGGGCTTGGATAAGATCCCTAAATTTGGTCCGCTTCCTGTGAGCGTGCCAGGCGCAGTAGACGGTTGGTTTATGCTCAACGAGCGCTTTGGTAGTAAATCTATGCAAGAGCTGCTTTCGCCTTCAATCAAGTATGCACGGGAGGGCTTCCCCTTAAGCGAATTAATCGCGTATTACTTTGAACGAAATCAACTGCGTATTGGCGACTACCCTGGCTTTGCTGAAACCTTCACGGTAAACGCAAAGACGCCGAAAAAGGGAGAGATTTTCAAAAATCCTGCACTGGCAAATACTTACGAAAAAATCGCGACAGGCGGACGGGATGCGTTCTATAAAGGTGACATTGCCCGCACCATTGGCGCATTCATGAAAGAGCAGGGCGGCTTTTTATCCTATGAAGATATGGCAGCGCATTATTCCGAATGGGTCGAGCCGGTGTCATCAAATTACCGTGGTTACGATGTATGGGAATTACCGCCAAATGGTCAGGGCATAGCGGCCCTGCAGATTTTGAACGTACTTGAGTTATACGATCTAGAAGGCATGGGACGAGATTCTGCAGAATTTGTGCACACCTTTGTAGAGGCGAAAAAGCTCGCGTTTGAAGACAGGGCAAAATTCTATGCTGATCCAGATTTCAATAACATCCCGGTGGACTTTCTGATTTCAAAAGAATATGCAAAAGAGCGCCAAAAACTCATTTCTCCTGAGCAGGCGGCAAAGCGGGTTGATGCCGGCAAAAATGAAGGTGATACCATCTATTTGACTGTGGCCGACAGCGCTGGAAACATGATATCGCTGATTCAAAGTAACTATCGCGGTATGGGCTCTGGCATGATCCCCACCGACTTAGGTTTTGTGCTGCAAAATCGCGGAGAGATGTTTGCGCTTCAAGAAGGGCACTTCAATATGTATGCGCCAGGCAAACGACCGTTCCATACGATTATTCCTGCTTTTGTGACGCGCAATAATGAGCCATTGATGAGTTTTGGCGTTATGGGCGGAGGCACTCAGCCGCAAATGCATGCTCAGATTATTGTCAACATGATAGATTTCGGCATGAATTTGCAAGAAGCAGGTGATGCGCCTCGTATACTGCATTCAGGCTCAAGTACGCCCGAGGGGGACCTTATGACCGACGGTGGATATGTAAGTTTGGAATCAGGTTTCTCTTATAAAACGCGGCGAGAGTTGATGAAAAAAGGCCATGTCTTGCGTGATGTAAGTGGTGCTTTTGGGGGCTATCAAGCAATTCTCTATGATTCAAAAAATCAGGTATACTATGGCGCATCTGAATCAAGAAAAGATGGCCAAGCCGCTGGATTCTAGTCAAACTGATATATAAGGGCGGGCGAAATCCCGCCATCTCACTAGGTTTACTAAAGGCCAATGCGACTACGTCCAAAGCATTAGGAAGCATATAATTTTGCAAATGACGCAACCACAAAAGGGGATTTGTGCCGAGCCTAATTTGCACGCGCAGTATTTGCTCTTCAATGTTGTTGACGATGACATGGACACCGTTCGCAGCAAAGTCGCAGCTTGTATAGACATTTTCGACCATTTCGATGAAGAACATTATGAAGCCATGGTGTCCGGCGTGGTTGCTATTGGCAGTAACTTTTTTGAGGAGCTTTACCCTGGCGAACAGCCAAGAGCACTCGCTCCATTTCCAGATATGCAAAGCGATGACCGCTGTGCACCTGTTATTCCGTGCGACCTCTTTGTTCAAATTAGAGCAGACAGACTAGATATTTGTCACGCCATGGGCATACGCATTATGGAACTGATGCGTTTGCACACTGAGCTCGTTGAGCAAATTCGCGCATTTCGATACCTTGATGGTCGCGATCTTACCGGCTTTATAATCACTGATGACAACCCACGTGGCATGAAAAAGTTCGATATTTCAGTGGTGGGTGAAGAGGATGAGCATTTTGCCGGAGGCAGTTACATTCATGTGCAGCGCTATCGACACGACATGACGCGCTGGCAAACGCTATCCGAAAAGCGCCAAGAAGACATTATTGGCAGAACAAAAGAGCACAATTTACCGGTAGTGGATTCAGGCCTATCCTCCCACGCCTTTCGCACAAAGATTACCGGTGCTAATGGCGAATACCCCATCTTGCTAAATCAAAGCATGCCTTACGGAAACATGAGTGTTCAAGGCTTGTATTTTGTGAGCTGTGCCAGTCATCCAAATGCCTTTCGCAATCTTCTGCATAGTCGTATTTACGGTGATCAGAATGGACACTATGATCGCTTGCTCGACTATACTAATGCGGAAACTGGAGCGGCATTTTTTGCGCCTTCGATTCCCTTTATTCGACAGCGCGCGCTAGTGCAAGAAGAAACGGAATAAAAAGCCTTGAGGCTCTACTTGCATACTCTAACGTGTAAATTGTGAAATCGCCGTTTCTTTATCTAGTTGTTCTCACCATACTAATAAGCCTTATTATCCTTGCTCAGCTCAGTGTTGATGACGCTCATTCCAATAGGCTTTACGACAAATCCTCAGCAAACGCTCAACTGAAGTCGCACGAAAGATACTCAAATAGCGATTTATTATTTAAAACAGCGTCAGATAAGTTCGCACATGACTTACCGATTGAGTCGGCTCAAAGCCACATTAAAACTGAGGCTACCCCTCGAAGCCTAGAGAGCTTTCATTGTGAAGACTCGCTCGATTTTGCCGAGCTTGTAAGCAAATTGTATAAAGACTCAATTGCGTATGGATTAACTGAAAATCGCTTCGAAGGCTTAAAACAAGCGTTTGCGAATATTCATACGCGAGATAGCTTACTTTCATTAGCAACATTTGAAAGGCTTACTCAATCAGGCAAGGCCTTTTCAGTGCTTAAGTCTGCGCTTTCAACTTATCCTAGCGATGAGTTCATATCTTATCGGGTGCTGTTGGCATGTGTTGAGTTTGAAGCTGGCTGTGACAGCGCATTAGTAGAGCAAGCTTCACAGGTTGATACAGAGAATAGTCTGCATTTTCTATTGAGAGCCAACCTTGCTTCAAAAGCGAAGGACGAAGATGCGGCAGAAGGTTTCATGCAGCAAGCTGCTCAAGCAAAGCGCTACAGCATATATTGGGCGGAACATATAGGCGCGATGGAGCGCGCATTTGCGCAAGCAGGAGCTGGCAACAGCGATTCAACACAAGCTGTTTTGGCTCTTTACACGATGGCCATTCCACTGCCAAGTTACAGTAATTTGATTGCTTACTGCAGAGAGGCTGAAGAATCAGATTATTCTCGTTTAAAAATCTGCGAGCAAGTTGCGTCTATCATCCTCGCCTCAAAAAGCTCATCTATTGATGTCATGATTGGTTTAGCACTGCGGCAGATTATCGCGATTAAGCGCAATGAACCGAATGCGCTAGAAACACTATTGGCTGAGGAGCAAGACCTAAGATTATTTATGGAAAAGTCTCTACCTGCATTAGACATTTTATTTCGCAACCCTAAAAGGCTTAGCGACTGGTCGGAACAAATGAAACGAAGCGGAGAACACCGCACTCTTGAATATGCGCTTGACGAAGTAAATCGCCTTTTGTCAGACCCAGAGTTCGATCCTTGCCAAGTCGATTGGCAATTAGATTCAGCAAGATAATATAAATCAAGTGCTATAGGAGCAGTCTTCGTGAGGATAGATATACAACGAATCAATATAAAAAAACATCTGCGACAATAGCAGCGGTGATGGCTGTTTTATCGGCGATTAGCTCAATTATAAGGATTGCTCCTCTGTTGTTAGGGAGGGATGTAAACGCTTCTTTTAACTTCTTTATTGAAGTAACAGTTAGCGGGACAACAACAAAAATACTGTTGATTTCAATGATGCCAATTTTGACTTATTTGATGGCGTTTATGTGCGTTGCAGTATTTGGCTTGTTTTACAATGTTATGGCTAAATATACCGGCGGAATCTCTTTAGAAGTAAACGATCGTGACTCACGCAGTTAAGCTCAGGGTCGATAGCGCTGCCGCTGCCCATGAATGCTATTCGAACAATTTGGCCAGACTGGCCTCATTTAGCCTTTGTCTTGTGGAACGAAGAAATTAAGCGCGTATATTCCTTATGGCCAACAGGGTTGCTGGTAACATCACCTAAACGCAATACCGTTAAACCTGAATAATGGTGCTCGCGCAGCGCGGTATCGATGTGTTGCCAACCGGCCTTGTGATGCACGCCAGCTGCCAAGGCGTTTTCACCTTTAATTGTTAAGCCTTTAGCGTGCGCGGCTTGTCCAAGCCATGCGACTAATGTCTTTGCGCGGCTGTAGGCCGGCGCTTCTGTATTATTGTCCATTTCCAAAGCGGTAAAATGCACAATAAGCGGTCGCTGCGTTGAAGTCGCAAATTGCTGAGCCATTGTTAATATGGACGAATAGCCAAAGTGATTGTCGATGGAATAAGGCTGGAAAGGTATTAATCCAGCCGCTATTTCTGCCGAGCGACGCATGCCTCCTTGCACTGACATTTGCCAATGGATCCCGGGAATTTTGAATCCTAAGGGAATGTTTGAGAATGCACCCTGCAAAGCAGCATCGCCTGTACTGAGCATTTTTTCCCCATGCATTATTAGTGAATGATGATACCAGTCTATAAAGTCTCGGATTGGGCCCGCTTGATGATGCATAGCGTGCGCAAATGCGTGTTCAAGTTCGACCTGGCTCGGTGAAATACTGGAAAAGCCTGCATATTCTCTATTCCAGCTCGCATTAAGGTCTTCGATAGATGCAAATTTGGTAGACAAGTATTCTCGGTATTTTTCCAAAGCCGCTTCAGAAAACGCTTGCAAAGCGCCTCTTGTGGGATAACCAGTATTTTCATCATGCCCGTTGTAGGATGGATATCGTAATTCACCGGCTGAGCCCATCGAGATATTAATCTCTTGTATTTCATCGGCAAAATCCGCAAATTCCGTTTCAAATGCGTGCATGAACTCGCGATACTGAGCATAAACCTGATTCGATACACTTGGCTCGTGCCATATTGCGAGCGTTTCGCGGGCATAGTTGCCTTGCTCGCTTTTAAACATCAATTCTTCTTGAGATACGCCCTCAAAATGCGTCCAAATCCAATTAGGGATTGGAATATTGCAGTTGTCGCCAACATTGCCACCACATTGGTGAAATGACATGATGGGGATCCACTGTAGTTGATGCTTGCGCAGCAGCTCTGCAAGCTTATGGTAGTATGACCAATCGAAGGTATTGTCAGCAGACTTTTCAACTTTTCCCCACCAAATATCAACGGATACACCGTGTACCCCCATTTCTTTGGCGATAGCCAACTCCTTATCAAACTGCTGCCACTGTTCCTCAGTCGCAAGCTCGAGTGGAGCCATCACATTGAATGTATGTTTGGATGTTGCTGCGAAAACATTCGCAGCAAAGAAGTAGAAAAGTATAAAAATTGCAATTCGTATCATTTTGTAAGCAAGATTTTTCTGCGAGCGATCGATACAAATACTATTGCTCAGCAATTAAGCACTATCAACGATTTTAGCTGTTTTTGACTATGAATACGGTTGCATTTCAGCAAAAATAAAACGCGAACCTGCATCAAAGTTGAGTCACCGTGCAGCGTGTTGAAAGCCTCCATCTACTTATCAATTTTCGCAAACACCGCATCCGCAGCTTCCAAGGTATCTGCCACAATATCAGCGGTGTGCGCTTTGGACACAAACCCAGCTTCGTAAGACGCAGGCGCTAAATAGACACCGTGCTCTAACATGCCATGATAAAACTGATTGAATTGCTTAGTGTTGCAGTTAATCGCTTGCTGATAGTTAGTCACGCGCTCTACATCGGTGAAGAAAATGCCGAACATGCTACCTGCCACATTGCAGCTCATGGGTATGCCGTGCTTATGTGCCAAATCGCGCATGCCCTCGGCTACGTTGCGGGTACTCTCAAAAATGGAATCGTAAAAGCCATCTACCGTAATCTGCTTTAGCGCTGCAAGCCCTGCGGCCATTGCAACAGGATTCCCAGATAGTGTACCTGCCTGATAAATAGGGCCGGTAGGGGCTATGTGGGTAATGATTTCGCGTTTTCCGCCAAATGCGCCGACCGGCATACCGCCACCGATGACTTTTCCAAGGCAGGTTAAGTCAGGTATGACATTGAACGCTTCTTGTGCGCCGCCGCGTGACACCCTAAAGCCGGTCATGACCTCATCAAATATGAGCACGCTGTGATAAGTGTCACAAGTTTCCCGCAGGCCTTCTAAAAAGCCATCAACGGGAGGAATGCAGTTCATGTTGCCGGCGACAGGCTCTACAATGATGCAGGCTATGTCATCGCCGTGTTCATCAAACGCCGCCTGAACAGAGTCTAAATTGTTAAAGTCGACAGTGAGTGTATGTTTTGCAAAGTCTTCAGGGACACCTGGAGAGCTTGGTACGCCCAGCGTAAGCGCGCCGCTTCCTGCTTTAACAAGCAAGGAGTCTGCGTGGCCGTGATAACAGCCTTCAAATTTCAATATTTTGTTTTTACTGGTATATCCGCGGGCTAATCGAATGGCGCTCATAGTGGCTTCGGTGCCTGAATTGACCATGCGAACCATTTCCATTGAAGGTACGGTTTTAGCGACCAGCTCGGCCATTAATACTTCTGCCTCGGTGGGTGCGCCGTAACTTAAACCGAATTCTGAAGCTGCAATCACCGCTTGGCGAATTTGAGGGTTGTTGTGCCCAAGCACCATAGGCCCCCATGACTGAATGTAGTCAATATAGCGATTGCCATCTACATCGTACATATAGGGCCCATCTGTTCGCTGAATAAAGCGAGGCGTGCCGCCTACTGCTTTAAAGGCTCTAACCGGAGAGTTTACTCCTCCAGGAATGGTTTTTTGGGCACGTTCAAATAAGGTTTCAGATTTTGTCATAGCGGTCGCAAATATCTCGTATTAATGGGTGAAAGCTTGTTTTATTCGTTAAGCTTTGATTAGTTTTGGCTTTTAGTTGTGTACCAGTGAACAGGTCGGTCGAAGTCACTGACTTTGTCGGCTACCCCTAAAGTGAGCGCAAAAAGTGCCATTCTCACCAACACGCCATTGTCGGTTTGACGGAATATCGCCAGGTTTGGGTGCATGTTTAAATCGTTATCAAGCTCGTTTGCCTCAGCTCGTGAGTCGCGAGGAAGCGGATGCATAATAACGGTTTGAGATTTAAAGTGTTGAGTATAAATTTGCTGGTTCAAGCGAAACTTACCGCGATATTTGTTTGCTTCTTCCTGTGAAGGAAAACGCTCTTCTTGAATGCGAGTTTGATAGCAAATGTCTGCCTCAACAATCCCTTCAAATTGGTCTGTCACTATGAGTTCATGGCCTGCATCGGTGATAGCGGCGCAAACTGAGTCAGGCATGCCAAGTTCAATGGGCGAAATCATGGTGAATTTTACATTGCGAAAAAGCGTCAGCATTTTTGCCAGAGAATGCACGGTTCGACCAAACTTCAAATCACCAATCATGGCAATATGTAAACCATCAATACTCTGCCCGTTAGACATCCGTTCTTTGGCAATGGTATATAAGTCCAGCAATGCTTGAGTAGGATGCTCGTTAGCCCCATCACCGCCATTAATAACAGGCACTCGACTACCTTGCGCAAACTCAGCCACGGATCCGGCATGGGGATGGCGCATGGCAATAATGTCACTGTAACCACTCAATACTCGTGCTGTGTCGTAAAGAGATTCGCCTTTTGCTAATGCTGAATTGCTCATACCAGTGGTTTCGCGTACTTCACCGCCTAGTAAATTAAATGCGGTGCCAAAGCTTACACGCGTTCGAGTGCTGGCCTCAAAAAAGAGATTGCCTAAAATTGCACCGTCGAGCACTTGCGTGCGTTTTTCTCGGTCGGCATACGGCCGCATATTATCTGCAATTGAGAAAACTTGTTCGATAGCATCGCGATCAAATTGATTTACGCTGAGAATGTGTTGTCCAGTAAAGCTCGACATGTATGTGGGCTACTCGGAATTTAGTGTAATTGATGTAACCCTAAGTGTATCAAACTTTATTCATTTGTTGGACAAAGGGATGCTTATTTGAGCGTTCAAATGAACACTTTTGTTCAAGGATATGTTCAATTATCAACACAGTGTTTAACACTGAGACGGGTCACTGCTTAATTTACGATTGAGAATTTCACTTATGGAGCGCTTTAATGTTTATCTACGTATTTCATTACTTAACCTCAACTCGGGATAAGCGATAGTGCAAATGTTTGTTTTAACGATGTATGTAATATATTGTCACCAAGTAGTGATAAAAACGTGAAGTGCAAGGCGCAAAAGAGACGTAATAGTTATTCTATTGCTCGCTTTTGCAACGCAGTAATTCGCGTTTTTAGCGCTGCTTGGCGCTATCGCTTATCCCGAGTTGAGGTTACTTAACAGTCTGCCTTTGCTTACTTATTCAAAGCGGTGAGCTAGGAGAATCCAACTTTAGATGAAAAGATGAGCAATATTTAATATTAATAGACTAGACAGTCTAGTATTTATATTCTAGCATACTGTTCAGTGTATATAATTTGAGCGCAGTCTTTCAGCGTCAGGACCGCTCTCAAGGCTATAAAGAGAACGCCTTAATGCCCAACGACTCCGCCGCCGCACCGATAAAGCATGGTAATAATGGTAAGCTTCTATTAACGCTTATTACTGTCGTAAGTTTTATTTTACTGATAATTCTAATGAGTGTGTCCGGGAGTGGAAGCAGCCAAGCTTATACTCAAAGCGATTTGATGGTAGTCGAAAATATGACCGTCGAAGTTATGCCAATCAAAATGCAATCACAATTTACTCGCAAGCGAATCGTGTACGGGCAAATCGAATCTGCCAAGCAATCTGATGTAGGGTTTGAGTTAGCTGGCGTATTAGCCAAGCGCTTAGTGGCAGAGGGTGATAGTGTACGGCAAGGTCAAGCGCTAGCCATGCTCGATTTAGCTAGGCTTGATGCACGTGAAAACGAGCTAATTGCATCTCTTGACCGTGCGCGTGCAGACGCCACGCTTGCGGAATTGTCCGCTAAGCGAACTCAAGAGCTAGTTGACGCAAAGCTTGAACCACAGCAGCGTCTAGACGAGGCTCAAGCCGCGCTGAACGCTGCAACTGCATTGGTGAATGAAGTTCAAGCTCGTTTGCAAAGTCTGCAGGTAGAAAAGGAAAAATCAACGATCATCGCGCCCTTTGACGGGCAAGTCGTTGCTGAACTCGCCGATGAAGGCACGGTGCTCAATACGGGACAGGCGGTGTTTAGCGTCTTGGCAACTGACTCACTTGAAGCGCGTTTTGGTCTGCCCGAAAACATTGCTTTCGGCGTCGAGCTTGGTGAGCAATATCGGTTAACCTTAGGCGGCCTTGAATTTCCTGCCTCGGTAAAATCTATTTCAAAACAGCGGAATCTTGCCACACGCACCATCGACACGGTATTTGCTTTATCTCGGAATACCCTGGCGCCAGCGGAGCTTGAGGCATTAGTGTCAGGCGACCTGGTGTCCATATCAGTCCCCATTGAAGTTGACAAGCGAGGCGCATGGATCCCTTTGGATGCTTTATCAAGCGGTGTAAGAGGTTTGTGGACGGTATTTGTTTATGATCAAAGTTCGCAAAGCATTGCTTCTCGTACCGTCGCCGTTGAACACATAGAAGCCGAGAAGGCCTTTGTTTCCGGCGCGATTCAGGACGAAGATTTAATTGTCGCAAACGGTTCTCACCGACTTACGCCAGGGCAAACGGTCACTCAAGTGCGTGAAGTGAAAAATACAGTGACGAATACTATGGTAGACGTCAGTGGCAGTTTGCACACGCAAAAGCAAGGCCGCGATGGGGCCCTTTCATCATATGAGAGCGCAGATTCCGCTTCTGCACATAGAAACTAATGTCACATATTTCAGAATCAGATAAATCAAAGGACGGCGCCTCAAATCAACACGGTGCTCATCCCAATTATCAACATGCTCCTTGGTACACTGCGTTTTTTAGAAAAGGGCATTTATTAGTACTGAGTATTGTGATCATTTTGGTTGCGGGCTTATCTGCAATTCAAAGTCTACCAAGGTTGGAAGATCCACGCATTGATTTGCGCAACGTCATTGTGCTGACTAGCTTTCCGGGAGCCTCTGCTGAACGAGTTGAAGCCTTAGTGACTGACGTAATAGAAGACGAGTTGCGCCAGCTATTTGAAATAAAAGAGATTAAATCAACTTCAAAAGCGGGATTTTCGTCGCTGTCGGTTGAGCTGCAAGATACGGTCGATAACAGCAACAATCAACAGATATTTTCAAAGATTCGTGATGCACTTGATGACGCTGCAGCTCGTTTCCCTCCGGGTGCGCAAGCGCCAATTCTAGAAGACAAGCGTGGAGCAACTGCGTTTACAGTTTTGTATGCCTTAAGCCCGGTGTTTGAAGAGAATACCGACTTAAGCTTAACCAGCAGAATGGCCGATGAACTGGCAGATAGCTTGCGAAACGTGCCAGGTACCGAACTTGTGCGCATTTACGGTGAACCTCAAGAGGAAATTACCGTGACGCTAAATGCACAGCAGTTAGCGCTTGCAGGCATGAGCTTATCGCAGGTAAGTCAGCGTATTGCGGCCGCTGATGCTAAACTGCCTGCCGGTGTGCTACTCAACGATGCGCGTAATATTCGCGTTCAGGTTGCTCAGCCACTTGAGAGCGTGTCAATTGTTGCGAACACCCCCATCATCAACAACAGCGGTGATGTCCTACGCTTAGGGGATATTTCAGATGTTCAGCGTACGCAATTGGACCCGCCCACTGAAATTGCGCTAGTGAATGGCAAACGCAGCATTTTTGTTGCAGTGAGAATGCAAACTACCGTTCGGGTGGATACCTGGACTCAGGCGATTAAAAAGCAAGCTGATAAATTTAATCAAAGCTTCGGCAGCAGCGTAAAGGCTGAGTTAGTCTTTGAACAAAATAAGTATACCGATCAACGTCTCTCAGAGTTAAGTAATAACTTACTGCTTGGCTCAGTGGTCGTCATGTTTGTTGTGCTGTTTTTTATGGGGGCAAAGGCAGCATGGATAGTGGGTCTCGCGCTTCCAATGTGCGCCGCATTTGCCATATTTAGCTTGAGCTTTTTTAATCAGCAAATACATCAAATGTCCATTTTCGGCATCATTATCGCCATTGGCTTGCTGATTGATAATGCCATTGTGATCACGGATGAAATTCGGCTAAACCTGCTCAATCACTCGCTCTCGCGTTTAGACGTGCTGCAAAAAAGTGTTAAACACCTATTTTCGCCCTTACTCGCGTCTACCCTCACTACCATTTTAGGCTTTATGCCGGTATTTTTATTAAACGGCAATATCGGTGATTTCATTGGCGGTATCGCCATAAGCGTTGTCATGGCCCTAATTGGCTCATTAGCAATTTCCTTGACCATTATTGCGGCCTTGGCAGCCCGTTTTTTACCGCGTGACAGCAGCGAAGATCATGCATGGTATCGCCGTGGCTATCAGCTACCGTCGGTCTCAAAAGCCTTTGAACGTTTACTGGCGAAACTGATTAATCGTCCAATGTTTGTATTACCCGCCATTGCCGTTTTTTGTGCCAGTGGCTTTGTATTATCAACCACTCTTGAAAATGTGTTCTTTCCAAGTGCTGATCGCGATCAGTTTGAAATGTATGTGTTTATGCCAAGCGGCACCGGCATTAATCGTACCTACGAAATGACCAGAGAAATTGATGAGCACTTGCGCCAAAATGAAAAAATAGAGCAGCTTACGTGGTTAGTGGGTGCTTCCACACCTTCTATCTATTACAACCAGGTCATGACGCGCGACAACAGCCCTGAATTTGCGAATGCGGTATTTACTACAAGCAGCGTAGCAGATGCTGATACCCTTGTACGCAATATGCATTTTGATGTGCAAAACCGTTTTCCCGAAGCTAAAATTGTGGTGCGCAAATTTGGTCAAGGCCCGCCTATTGCTTCTCCTTTAGAGGTAGATATTTTCGGGCCGGATTTGGAAGTGCTCGAGCAGTTAGGGCAGCAGGTTAGACTTGCGATGACAAAAATTGAAGGGCTGACGCAATCGACCGCCTCCATTACGATGACAGAAGCTGAGCTTAACTATGCGGTGTCTGAAGAGGTGAGCTATTTATCGCAGCTATCTTTAAACGAAATTGCAGAACAATTACAAAATGCCCTTGCAGGCAGCACGGGTGGTTCAATCCTTCAAGGTACTGAAGAAATGCCAATTCGCGTGCGAATCAACAACGCCCAGCGAAGTTCACTGAGCGAACTTGAAGCTTTGCCGCTGATAAGTAGGCAGGTGCAACAAACCGGTCCCTTAGGCGTGGCTAATTTGGGCAGTTTTTCACTGCAGCCAAGCATCAGCGGTATCACGCGTCTAGATGGTGAGCGTATTAACAAGGTACAAGCTTATTTGCTGCCAGGTGTTGCTGCGGTGAGCGCCAGTAACCAATTGCGCGATGAGTTGGAACAGGGCGCATTGGTGCTGCCAGAAGGCTACCGTATAAAAATGGCAGGAGATGCAGACGAACAGCAGCAGGCGCTTGGTCAACTAGCCACATATGCGCCCGTGCTGTTGGTGCTGATGATCACGTCTCTCATTT
The DNA here is from genome assembly GCF_028401415.2 of Ningiella algicola. Lineage (NCBI taxonomy): Bacteria > Pseudomonadati > Pseudomonadota > Gammaproteobacteria > Alteromonadales > Alteromonadaceae > Ningiella > Ningiella algicola. The sequence goes on from NZ_CP171821.2 coordinate 3,628,707, forward strand.
TAAGTTTTTCAAGTGTCAGGTTTGCCGCTGTGATTGCAGTTGTGGCGATGTTGTCAGTGGGGCTTGGCTTTTTTAGTTTGTGGTTGTCAGGCTTGCCGGTGGGCTTTAACCCGCTTTTGGGCAGCGCAGGCTTAATTGGTGTTGCTATCAATGGCTCTATTGTTGTCATTGCATCGATTGCCAGCAATACAGACGCCATGCGCGGAGATACCGAAGCTATCGTGTCTGAGACCATGAGCTGTAGTCGTCATATTTTATCAACTACCTTCACGACGGTTGGCGGTCTTATCCCCTTGTTGCTATTCAGCGAAGGGAGTTTTTGGCCGCCGCTTGCTGTGGTAATTGCTGGGGGAGTTGGATTTTCTGTGATACTTTCGCTCATATTTACCCCCACAATTGTATCTGCCTTATGCCGTCTAAGAGAAAAACGCAAAGCTTTCTTTGCAAAGCAGCTAGCAAATTAGGTAACAAAGTGCAGCAATGGTGGCATACCGATTGTGCTTTTTGTCGACAAACTCGGTATATCATCATATGGGCAATATTAATGATGATGCTATATTTTTATGTCTGGCACTGATACTTCTGACTCGATACTTATTCGCGGAGTTTCCTCCCACAACGGCTTAACCAGTATGCTCATTGGCATTGGTGCTCTGATTTTGGGCGGCCTCACAATTTCAGTTTTACCTGAATTGTTCTTTCTTGCTGGCATATTAATCATCGCCGCAGGCATTATTGGCATTATTATGGGCTTTTTTAAACTTAGAGAGCCAAAGCACAGCGTAGAAATAAATAAAGACGCGCTTATTTATCATCATCGTCTGGGAAAATGGCATATTGAGTGGGACAACCTGCAGCGCGTAGATGTGCCGCGTATCCATAAAGGCTTAGAGCACGTCGATTTGGAAATGGTTGGCTTTCGTCTAAAAAATCCAGAGCCTCTCCTTCAAAACATCTCCCCGCGTTTAATTACGCATTTGTTAATGGAACAGCGCCCCTTGGTTGCGCAAATAGAGCGTGCTAACTGTGAAACCGGTCGTTGTTATGGCGATGATTTGATTGAAGACGCTAAATATAAAACAAGCGATGGTACTGTGATAAAAGGGGTTGTTGCCATGTTTGCTAATCGTATGCGAAAACTGCAAGAGGGTCATGGATACGACGTCTATGTATCGGTGAATGAGCTAGACCGCAGTGCGCAGGAGTTTGTCACCTTGATACGTGAATGTCATGACAGCGTTAAGCAGGAACGCCTAACTAGCCATACCGATGGCACGCTAAATGAATCGGTGGCCAGCCAGACAAAGATAGAACAGGCAAGCAGTCAGCGCTAAGGGGCGACTGCCTTAATTAATCCGATGTACTGTCGAAGGTGATTTTGAAAGCATTATCCAAATCAACAATGAGATCATCAGGGTGTTCTAAACCAATCGACAGGCGTATCAAACCATCAGTCACACCAAACTTAGCGCGCATGTCTGGTGCTACGCCGGAGTGTGTTGTGCTGCCCGGATGACAAACAAGACTTTCAGTTCCACCCAGGCTTACTGCCGATTTAAAGATAGACAGATTGTTGATGAAGCGAAATGCATCTGCTTTTGAAATGTCCAAAACAAATGAAAAAGTCGAGCTAGGGCCCAAGCACTGGCGTTTGTAGACACTTTGGTAAGCATCGTTTTCGATAAAGTCTGGGTGGAGTATTGTTGCTTTAATATAAGGATTGTCAGCAATCCACTGCGCTACTTTACGACCGCTATCAGCAGCGCGCTGCATGCGAATGCTTAAGGTTTCAAGTGAGCGGGAAATCATCCAGCTTGTATGTGGGTCCAGGTTCAATCCTAATGCGCCGCGAGTAGCGCGCACAGCTTTGAGCATATCACGGCTACCGCAAACAGCGCCTGCGACTAAGTCACTGTGTCCACCAACATATTTGGTTAATGAATACATGGCCATATCAATACCATGAGGTACAACTTGCTGAAAGACGGGCCCCATCAAGGTGTTGTCGCACACGCTCAAAGGGCGGTGGCCTGTTTCTCTTTCAATGACGTCGAGAACGCGATTGAGGGCGGCAAAGTCAACTAAGGAATTGGTTGGGTTGGCGGGGGACTCGATAAAGACCATAGCAACACGCCCCTTATTGCCCGCTTCACGCAATGCGCTGAGCATACCTGCTTCATCTAGTCCGTTGTGAAACTCGCCAGTTTGGATGTTAAACTGGGGCAAAAACTTACGAATTAGCGTTTCGGTTCCGCCATACAAGGGCGCACTTTGAACAATTACGTCTCCCGGGCGCAAATACGCAAGCAAAATAGCGCTAATAGCGCCCATACCGCTCGAGCAAATCACGGATGATTCTGAACCTTCGAAAAGTGACAGTCTGTCTTCAATAATCTCTACGTTGGGGTGATTAAAGCGGCTATAAATGAGACCGCCCACATTGCCTTCTGGTGCAGGCTTACGACCCGCCATAATATGAAATGACTCTTCACCCTCTTCTGGTGTTTGATAGGCAAAGGTGGATGTTAAAAATACAGGCGGCTTAACAGACCCTTCAGAAAACTGTGGATTGTAACCATAGGACATCATCATTGTTTCTGGCTTTAGCGCGTGATTGCCAATTTTGTCTTTTTTGTAGTTTGTGTCATTTGCCATAGTTTACTTCTCACTTTTTGTGCCATTTTCGGGGCTGATGTTGATAGCCTCTACCTAAAATTTGCACTGATAAAACGTTTGTTGTTTGGATGATAGCTTAATTGCTTTTCCTTGACTTCACTATCACAACGAATAATGGTGAATTTCAACGAGGCTTCTATGTCAAAACCCAGTGCTGTAAGGTATTGGTATGTGAAAAAAACCTATCTCCTGATGGCAGTAAAAAATTGTTCCACGAAGCAGTCAAAATGAAAGATGTGCTGGGCACTGACCGCTACAAACACTTGTCAAAATCTGATGCTTACGTATTCGACGATTTAAACATGTCTTTTTTTGGTTAATCATTACATTGGCGGGCCGTATTGGGACAAAGATAATATGGCGGCTCAAAGGTCTTACGATGCATTTAACCCGAGTAACTTCGTACAGAATTGGGATACGCCTATGCTTGTGATCCATGGTGGAAGAGATTATCGCGTTCCCATAGGTCAGGTCATTCAAGCCTTCCAAGCAGCGCGATTGCTTGGCGTTAAAAGCCGCTTCTTGTACTTCCCAGACGAAAATCACAGGGTACTCACGCCTCAAAATGGCTTAGTGTGGCAGCATGAGTTTTTTAAATGGTTAGAAGAAACGCTTTAGCTAGAATATACAACGATGTCGCTCCCTCTGGGAGCAACGTCACGCTTAGTCGACGCGAGAGTAACTGTCAGCTTAATATACACTTTAAAATACATACCAAAACTTACTAAAGTATTTCTTTGTAAATACAGAGACTTAGATTGTTGGCATTGAAATTGTACTGCTGTCCTCACACCTTCCATACAGGCTCACCAAAATGAAAAAAACTATCGCTCTTGTCATATGCATGTTTATGGCTAACGCGAATGCCGCGTTGCTTACCGACCCAGCGGGCCTAGTGGGTACTCAAAGTTTAATTGACTTTAGCCAGTTCACAGGTACCAATCAAAAAGAGGGAGTCGGCACGGCTGAGCAAATTGGCGATTTGGTAGGTGAAGATATTCAAGCGCAAAGTATTGGTTCAAGCGAACTTTGGCTCTACGATGTAAGCTGGGGCTTATCAACAAATGGTGATTGGAATTCGGATCGAAACGGATGGTTAGGCATATTTCCGGGTGAAGGCCCGGTCAGAATCGATTTCAATACAGCTGATATTTCAGGCTTTGGTTTCTTTATGAATATTGTTCCTGAATTTGGAACCGTCAGTTTAAGTGCATTCGACTCAAGTGGAACTCTTCTTGAGTTTTTCGACATTACCGCAACGGCCAACATTAGCACACCTGATGCTATCAACGGTGGTGCATTCAGGGGTATTCAGCTAGCCACAACAAATATCGCATATATCGAATTAGTCGGCGACACCGCAGTGTTTGACGATTTGCGCTTTGTGCGCTCGACGATAAACGCGTCAGCGCCAACGTCTTTTGTATTAATCGCACTAGCTATTGTGGGTATCGCATTTTCAAGCGTAAAGCGACGAAAATAAGCGCGGCATATAGAACATGCAACGTGGTTACAATCGGCTGCTAAATTTTTCTATAAAGTTTTGCGTTTTTCAGGAAGTGAGATAACGTTCTGTCTCAGAGTCCAGCGCGTATGACGAAGCTTGATTTCCAAAAATGAATAGAGCCGCTTGCAGCGCATATTGGCTGTGAAAACGCCGAGAAAACTGTGGTTTTTGCGTTTTACTTTAAAGACGATGTATTCCAATCCGTGGCTTATTCACCTATTGGGGAATCTACTGCCCTGGCCGAAGCGAAGGTTGTGAACAAGGTTGTTTCGGTTGCTAGAACAGACTCTGCCATCGATATGGCTGCGCAGATGATCAAAGAGCGTGATTTTGTGCGCATAGCCGTGAACATTTCTCAAAACAACGCGCAGGCTGACGGGCTGAGCTACATGCAGCACAAAAAGCTGTCTGAAGCGATAGGTGAGACGCTAACTAATCGTCTGGTGTCGTCCGACGAGTTAGTGTTTCAATGGCTTTCAATAAAATTACCGGCGGAAGTGGCAATCATAAGAGATGCTGCGGCCCTGACTGCCCAGTGGCAGTTAGAAGCATATGCAAACGTTACTCCCGGTAAGACAAGCGATGCCGATGTGGCTGCATTTCTAAAGCAAAAAATGGGCGAAGCTGGCGTATTAGCCCTGCGCCTGCAAGATAGATAAAACCGGGTAACGCACTACCCGGTTTTGGCTGTGTTGCAAGTTAGTCTTGTCTCAGCGCATTTATCGGATTAGCGCGAGCTACCGCTGAGGCATTTGCTCCCACCGTTGCCCATGCAATCATTAACAAGATAAAACCAACACCTATGCATATTGGAATCAAGTACAGCGCACTGATTCGGTAGGAAAAATTTTCAAGCCAGGTGATCATCGCGAAACTTGCCAAGGGCCAAGCCACGATGTTGGCGATGAGCACGGGCTTTGAAAACTGCCAAACAAGTAGGCTGACAATATCTTTCACACTTGCGCCCATTACTTTTCTAATACCAATCTCTTTGGTTCTTCTTTCTGTGGTGAAAGCGGCTAAACCATATAGACCCAAACACGCAATCACAATCACCAATATTGAAAACGCTGAGAAGAGACTCGATTGTATGCGCTCATCATTATATTGCGCCTCCATCATGCCATCTAAGAAACGCAAAGATATTGGCTGAGTCGGCATAAGTTCTCTCCAGATTTGCTCAATACGGTTGCGCAGTGCTGCTGGGTTATTCGTATTGAAGCTAAGGCTAGCCACACTAAAGCGCTGAGGATTAAGTGTATAGATACTTGCGCGCACGCCAAACTTGATAGAGCGAAAATAGATATCGGGAATAACGCCCACGATGGTTAAATGCTGTTGTCCGCGTATATTTGCTTCAAGCGTTTGACCTATGGCCGCTTGCGCATTCGCAAAGCCAAATTTGGCCAGCGCGCTTTCGTTTATGACCGCGCTTGCATTAGCGGGCAAATCGCCATTCTCATTATCGCTTATTTCGTCTGAACCATAGTCTTGGTTAAATAAGCGACCTGCAATTGGTGCGACTTCGTAAGCTTCAAAAAAGCCATAGCCCATGTTGTGATAATTCACGATTTGTTCTTGGCTCGCCAGCTCATCGCCATCAAGCAAGGAAAAATAAGCATTATTTTCGTTGTCTTGCGAAGGCGCCTCAGATGAGAAGACCACCGAAGTAATTTCAGGTAGATTCAATAACTCTTGACGCAAGCTTTCTCTGGCATCACCCATACCGTTTATTTGAAGAATTAATTTGTTGTCACTTACATAACCCACATCAACTGATTGGGCGAAGCGTGTTTGAGTGAAGATAACGGCTGTACAAATCACAAGCGCAATGGACGCGCTAAATTGGAAAACCACAAGCAAGGTTCTGAAATTTGCCGTTTTCCCAGACTCTGAGCTTTTGTTGGACTTCAAAATATGACCCGGTAAAAAGCGAGATAAATATAGTGCCGGGTATATGCCAGCGCCAATGCCAACGAATAATCCCACGGCAAGTATTGCACCTAGCAAGGATACATCGGTAAATAATGATAATTCCAATTTGCTGCCAAGCACTTGATTATAAATGGGTAGTACAAGTTCGACTAAAACTAAGGCCACTAACAATGAGATAAATACAAGCGCTACCGCTTCACCCAAAAATTGAATGGTGACTTGTTTCCGGCTAGCCCCTAAGACCTTACGCATAGCAACTTCACGCGCTCGCTGACTGGCACGAGCAGTGGCGAGATTCATAAAGTTAATACAGGCAATGACCAGAATGAGTCCAGCGATAATTGAAAACGCCGTAATCATTGTGGCATCACCCAATGGAGAGAGGTCTCCCATGGTTCCTGCATCTTTTTTCGCATGTAAGTGAATATCTTCCAATGCCATGAGTTTATGCTTCATTCCGTCGGATACTTTTGTTTCAGGCTCAATATCCTTTGACAAGGGACTTTCGTTGTCGACCCAATAAGTAAGACGCTCTTGGAAATCTTCAATTGAAACGCCATCGCGCATTTTAAAATAGGTGTACACGTTAACGCTTGTCCAAGTATTTAACCCGGGGTTGTTTTCGATAAGCGCAGGTGGCACAAGCACAATTAAATCAAGGCTTAAATGCGTGGCTTTGGGTAAATCTTTTACTACGCCTGTAACGGTAAGTTCGGAAGGTTCAGGACCAGCGCAACAGAGCGTTAGCGTTTCACCAACGACATCCGTTTTACCAAAATATTTGATAGCGGTTTCTTCGGTGAGAATCAAATCAAAGGGCTTTTTAAAGGCGTTCTCTTTTGCGCCATAAACAAAGGGCAAGTCAAATACATCGAAGAAGCTTGGGTCAACCAGATTCACGCGTTCAGCCGTTGCGTTTTGATCTTTAATCACCGACGCGCCAAATGAAATGAGTCTTGTACCTTCCTCGACTTCTGCAGTGGCGTAGTCTCGCACTGCTTCCATAAAATTGCCTGCAGAACGTACCGTCAAAAAAGGGGGGGTGCCGGCGCGGTAATAAGCCGTATGCATGCGAACAACTCGATCAGAATCAGTGAGCCACTTGTCGTAACCCACCTGCTCACGCACAAAGAGCGAAATTAAAATACAGCTCATTAAACCTAAGGCCAAGCCAAGGATATTAATGGCCGAAAACATACCGTTTTTTAAAATGTTGCGCCACGCGGTGACTAAGTAATTCTTAAACATGAGACCTTCCTTATTAATTGGCTAGCAAGGGTATTAAATCGCTTGGCGAATGCTTTGAGTCACCACATTTCCATCAAATAAATTGATGGTACGATGCGCATAGTCTGCGTGAGAGGGGCTGTGAGTCACCATTACAATGGTGGTGCCTTCTTCGTTAAGTGCTTGCAACATTTCCATGACTTCTTGCCCATGAGCGCTGTCTAAGTTGCCAGTGGGCTCATCTGCCAAGATCATCGATTGATTGCCCACTACCGCTCTTGCAACTGCGACGCGCTGCTGCTGACCACCTGATAACTGACTTGGCATATGTTGAGCACGATGTGCAATGCCCACCTTATCCATCACAATGGATACTTTTTCTTTGCGCTGTGCTGCAGGAATGTTGTGATATAGCAAAGCGAGTTCTATGTTTTCTTGTACAGTTAGCTCATCAATCAAATTAAAACTTTGGAAAATAAAGCCAATGTTATGCTTTCTGACTTGTGATAATTGTGCTTCTGAATAATCTGAAACATCTTCACCGTTGAAAATGTATTGCCCTTCACTTGCTTTATCGAGCATGCCGATGATGCTAAGCAAAGTTGATTTACCACAACCGGATGGACCCATAATGGAGACGAATTCCCCTTTTTCGATAGCAATGTTTACCTGATTTAGGGCTGCAGTTTCTACTTGGTCTGTTTGAAAAATACGCGATAGATTTTTAAGTTGTAACATGTCGTGATTCCTTGTCTTCGATGCGTTGTTGCTTTGCTATTGGTTCCGCATAAAGCGATGTAAATGTCTAGTTCAGCTTAAGTCGCTGCATATCCTGGTAACTTGTGTATGGGCTAGTGACAACGCGCTCGCCCTCTTCGAGTCCATCCAAAACTTCAATAAAGCGAGAATTGCGACGGCCTAGGCGCACAGGACGGCGAACGGCTTCGGTCTCATCTGGCGTCACCACAAATATCCAGTTGCCGCCAGTATCTTGATAAAAGGCGCCATTTGGGATGAGCAGCGCAGGGCTTGCGTCACCCAGTGTTAACTTGGTTTGAACCGTTTGGCCGCGACGGATACCGTTGGGCTGTTGGTCAGTGAATTTCAGGTCAACCTCAAACTGACCGTTAGCCACTTGCGGATATATTTTAGATACACTGAGCTGATATTCCTCAAAGCTAGCTTGCTGATCAATATCGACTCTGCTTAGGTAAAACTCATCAATGAGCGCGGTTAGTTTGAAGTCATTCGGTGTATCAATTTGCCCTAAGCGTTCGCCTTTATCGATGCTTTGGCCTACCTCAAAATCAAAACCTGAAAGCTTGCCATCAACAGGCGCCCTAACATTCATATTGGCTAGGTTTTGTCGTGAAATGGCTAAATTACTTTCAAGGCGCACGGCAGTATCTTTTAAGAAGGCTAATTGGCTTTCTTGCAGCGCTTTGTCTGAGGCTTGGCTTTCAAGGGTTAGTATTTTTCTCTCTTTGTACCATGCCAAGGTGTCGGCAGTATCAGCGTAGGCCGAAGCACTTACCGCCCCCGTTTTAAGTAGCTCGTCTTCTCTACTTAACTGACGCGTGAGTAATTTTATTTGGTAGTTAATGTCGGCTAAATTGCGTTTATGCTGAAGGCGGTTTTGCTCGAGGCTGAGCTCGATGGAACGCATATTATTTAACTGTTCAGCAACGCGAGCTTCGTTGCCTAACACGCTAAGCTGCAATGATGCATTCGACAACTCAACAATTAGGTCGCCTGCTTTAAGACTAGTGCCGTCTTCCACCAAAATACGCTCTACGCGCCCACCTTCAATGGCGTCTAAGTAAACTGTTTTTGCTGGCGTTACGCGAGCTCTAATAGGAATGAAATCCTCAAATATGCCTGAGCTGACGGCTGAAATCGCAATGCGTTGACTATCGACCTTTATGGCTTTTCCTGAGTTTCCTGAAAACTGCAAATACGCGACATAAGCGAGTGCAGCAAGGACAATAAAAGCGATACTGTATTTCTTCCAAGCAAGACTGGGTTTAGCGATCTTGCGATCCATGCCCGAGCCGGACTTCCCTTGCCCATTTGCGCCTGTGGCTTTCTGTAATGATTGCTCCGTCATAACGACATCTTCCTGTGCGATAATTAAGCGATTGCCCGCGTTCATAGTGGCTATCATTCAAGTATCGAACCAAAGCATAAGTTATTGTTTTAAATGGAATAACTAAATCTAAGCATGGTTGTGATTTTTTAAACTGTACGTTTACGAACACTAAGTGTACGATAATGGACATTCGTATAAATTTGATATCCTGAAATCACTTATGTTGAATAAGGGCACAATACTCATTGTTGATGATGATGAAGATATTCTTATAGCGGCTAAATTACTGCTACGCCGTCATCAATTTGAGGTCACCACTTGCAGTGAACCAAGCCAAATCCCCGATATATTAAAAGCCAATTCTTTCAAAGCCATTATGCTCGATATGAATTTTGGGCCTGGTGAAAGCACAGGCCAACAGGGCTTGAAATGGCTGGAAACCATTCTTTCATTAGAGCCTGATTCGGTAGTGGTCATGATTACCGCTCATGGTGGAATGAATCTAGCGATAGAGGCTATGAAGCTTGGGGCCAGCGATTTCGTGATAAAGCCATGGCAAAATGAAAAGCTGGTGGCGACTATTTCAAGTGCGGCGAACTTAGGCGCCATGCGCAGCGAAGCCAAGCAGCTGCAAACAGCCAACAAGCTATTGGTAGAGGTTGCTAACCAGAGTGAACATCCGCAAATTCTAGGCAAGTCTGAGGCTATGCGGCATGTTTTATCCTTGGTTAGTCGCAGCGCGCCTACTGATGCAAATGTTTTGATACTCGGTGAAAACGGCACCGGAAAAGAGCTTATTGCTCGCGAACTTCACTTGCAAAGCAAACGACATAAACACATTTTTATGACCGTTGATTTAGGTGCTGTATCGGAAAGCCTTTTTGAGAGTGAATTGTTTGGTCATAAAAAGGGAGCCTTTACGGGAGCAAATGAAGACCGTATCGGCAAACTAGAAGCCGCCGATGGCGGAACGCTGTTTTTAGATGAGCTTGGGAATCTACCGCTTCACTTGCAAGCGAAGCTACTCACTGTGCTCGAACAGCGCAAAATTACACCCCTAGGTTCAAATCAATCAAAAGCCTTTAATGTGCGCGTCATCTGTGCAACCAATGTAAGCAAGCAAAAGCTAAGCGACGAAAGCCACTTTCGACAAGACTTACTGTTCAGATTAAACACCGTTGAGATAAGCCTTCCTGCTTTGCGCGAGCGAGCGGAAGATATTGAGGCCATTGCGCAATACTACACAGCGCACTATTGTAAAAAATATGGCAAACCTCTTCTAAGTATCGACCCTGCGGCAATGCAGGCCCTCAAAGCCTACCGATGGCCGGGCAACATACGAGCGTTTCGCCACGCCATCGAAAGAGCAATAATTTTAAGCCAATCTTCTACGCTAATGCTCGACGACTTTCAGCTTCAAGACGCCCATCAAATCAGCGTCGTGAATCATGCAAAGGAGTCTGAAGCGCCGATGATTAACACGGTTGGATCTGAGCACTCTCCCAGACTCACCGAAGCAATAGAACAACAAGACGATCTCAACCTTGACCAGATTGAAAAGCAAACGATTACCAAAGCACTTCGCACCTATCGATACAATATCAGTCATACCGCGAAAGCCCTAGGTCTTACGCGAGCGGCGCTCTATAGGAGAATGGAAAAGCATGGGCTTTAAACGATTTTCATTGTTAATAGGTGTCAGAACTGCGCTTACTATGATCAATTTGCTTGTATTGACTTACCTGTTGGTGACGCCTGGATATCATGCAGCGACAGTTCTCGCATTATTCGTATTGGTTGTTCAGTGCTACAGCATCGTAAAATTTACGGCGCGCACAAACGCCGAGTTGGTCAGGTTTTTAGATGCACTCAAGCATGCTGACTACTCTCAGCGTTTTGAATTATCAGAATTAGGCTCAGGCTTTAGTGAATTGGGCCTTGCATTTGAAGAGATACTGCATCGTTTTCAAACTGATAGGCGGCTTCAAGAAGAGCAATTGAGGCACCTCAAAGCAGTAATAGAACACGTACCCGTGCCATTAATTAGTGTCAAACAAGGCGGTGAAATAACCTTATGGAATAACGCGGCCAGACGGATGTTTGGCAGAGCGAACATTTTACGGCTGGACGATTTGGCTCAATTTGGGACTGAATTTGCTAGCGAACTTAGGACAATGAAAGCCGGTGATAAACGTTTGGTGGGGTTTCAAGTCGACAACATGAGCCAACAGCTAAGTGTGTCGATGACACAAGTGATTGTTGCCGCCGAGCAAGAGAAGCTGTTCAGCTTACAAGATATACAAAACGAACTCGATTCATCCCAACTACAAGCGTGGCAAGACTTAGTTAAAGTGTTGACACATGAAATTATGAACAGTATTACGCCTGTTGCGTCACTCGCCAATACCGCAGCTGATTTAATAAAGGACGCAAAACAACAAGCTCTCAAACAGGCGGATATCCAAGACCAACTGAACGACATAGCAAGTGCAGTTACCACCGTATCGCGCAGAAGCGAGGGCTTAATGAACTTTGTCAGCAGCTACAGAAAGCTTGCACATTTACCTGAGCCTAAAAAGGAAACGCTTAAGGTATCGGCGCTATTTGAGCAAGTGATTGAAATAGTCAAACAAGAAGACAGCACTAATTCCATTGAGTTTACGCAAACCGCGGTACCACAAGACTTGCAAATGAATGCGGACAAAACAATGCTTGAGCAAATGTTAATCAACTTAGTCAAAAACGCCCAGCAAGCCACCGATGGTGTCAGCCAGCCGTCAATATCACTTAACGCACGCCTGAATCGACGCGGTCATGTCCTTATTGAAATAGCTGACAATGGCCCTGGGATTGACGATGATATTGCCAGTAAAATATTCATCCCATTTTTCACCACCAAGAAAGAAGGGTCGGGCGTTGGCTTAGCGTTAACAAGGCAGGTAATGAACGCGCACAGCGGGTCAATAAAAGTCTCGGCAAGTCAAAATGGCGGGGCTTTGTTTAGTTTAGTTTTCTAAAGCAGTTATTCTGAAATAACACTTTACTGGCTCAATACAAAACAAAAGCACAATCAGTTAATTCGTAAAAAATGCTCTGTTGCATCATTAAATTTCGCCGCGCCGCTTGACTAATTTCGCTTTAATTTCTCGCGCCTTGTTTTCGTCCAAATCATAAGCCCACATTACCCAGATGGCCATGGCTGCGGTAACGGCAGGGATGATCACATCAGCAAGGCGCAATTGCGTCATGGTTTCGAGAGTTTGTGTGCTTAAGGAGGCATCAAACCCAACTAAGTTTAGCACCAAACCGCCAAGGATTAAGGCGATTGCATTGCCAATTTTGACCATTAGCCAGTAAATAGCAGCAAATGTACCTTCGCGTCGCGGCATGCCGTTGTTAAGTTCATCCAAATCGCAGACATCAGCTGTCATGCTCAGCATCAAAGTGAACAGTCCGCCAATACCAAAAGACATCAAGGGAATAGGCATAAACATAAGCCAAACATTGTCAGGACTGAAGCCAATCCATTTCAGTGAATAGCCTACAATTGAAAGGCATGTAGAAATGATAAATGCGTTGCGTTTTCCAAATTTGTCAGCCATCCACGAAACGATTGGTATCACAAAAAATGCGGTCATCACTGCGCTCATAGTCGCAAACCATGCCGGCCAGTTGCCTGCAGAGCCAAAGTCACCTTCAAACATGTAAAATACGATTATGAAATATGCAAAACTTGACACTAATTGAAAGCCGTTAAAGACTAAAAATGTAGCGCCGCATAGGCGTGCAAAGGCCGCATTTTTGAAGGTCGTTACAATGCCATTAATGATACTTTTTAAATTGATGAGCATGGTGCTAAAGGAAATTTCCTTACGATTTTCAATTTTTTCGTCGCTTATTCCTTTGCAGAGAAGTCCAGGTATTACGCCTAAAATAATACAGATACCACCTACTACGATGGCCATGTCTTGTACACCGTCAGCTTGTGTTTCAAACAGATTTGGATTGGCAATAATGACCCAAAACCAAGGGACAATCATCCATGCGATTTGCCCCATAAACTGCGACACCGCCATCAAGTGCGTACGCTCTTTATAGTCAGAGCTAATTTCGTAGCCAAGACCGACAAAGGGCGTTGCAAACATCGTGTTGCCGATAGTGAAGGCAAGTGAGAACAGTAAAAAATACACAAAATTGTATTGCTCAGAGGCATCCGGGTTCATTTGCCATAGCAGTGCGAACAATACCCCGCTTAATATTGCGCCAATCACAATGTAGGGTCGGCGTCTACCCCAACGTGACTTTGTGTTATCGGTAAGAAATCCCATGATCGGATCGGTAAGCGCATCGAATAGTCTTGGTAAACCCGTTAATAGACCGGCTAAAAATGGATCGATGCCATATGCGGTCACCAAGAAAAAAGCAAAGATATTTAATGAGGCAGGCAGTAAATTCAGTACTAGCGTACCTGTACCATAGGCAGCTTTTTGTCCAATAGGGACAATGTCTTTGAGTGGGCTAGGTGAGTCAGACATAACTATTGAAATAAACCTATGAGGTGATTCAAGACATTGGATGATAAACCTGAATCATCTTCGCATGTAAAATTAATGTTATAAGAGCATACATAACATCTTTACAGCGCGAAGTGTATTTTTTGAGATAACATGCAGCGATTTTGCGTTGAATGGTCTTTTGCGCTAACGTGCTGATTCCATATTAGTGTTAATACATACACATTGAATTATTTCGCGATGATCGTTAGGAAACAGTGCTGCTCGCTCCCGCAATCTCTTCGTTCCATTGTTCACCTGCATTGCTCAACAGTAGTTGAAATTTCTCAAACAGCTCGTCAATTTCCTCTGCTGGACTGTCCTGCGAAGTGTAAAATAATACCCTGCGCTTAAAATCATTTAGCAAGTGATACTGAGTGCGTTCATGGATCCACAGTTCATCGGCTTTTCGCAAGCCTTCGAACGACGCGAAAATACCGGCCATGGCACCAATCACCAAAATGGCGATGTTGAGGCTGGTTTGTATGCTGGGCATGTACAGCGCTAAGCCAGACAAAAGAGAGGTAAGCCCCGTGAAAGTGAATGCGAAATAGCGTAAGGCGCGATGCATGCTTTTGTGTCTTGAGGAATCTCGTCCAAACTGTGTAATTTTGGTATCGATTTCGCTGAGTAAAAATGCACGTTTTTCTACATGTGTCATATCCCTATTCCTTTAAAATTTGGAGCGATGTTTAGATTCTCATAAACTAAACAAAGCGCTGTCGACGTTTCGACCAGTCGTCTTGCAACAAGGCAACCTCTGATATTAAAGCGCTAACTGCGGTCTCAAAGCGATATTCCAAATTGTTTTTCAAGGCCTCTTCAAGCTCATAGCACATATTCTGCAAACGGGGTACGCCTGTGTAGCAGCAAGCTCCATGGAGTTTGTGAATACTCGCTAGCAATTCCTTGGTTTGATAGTTCTCTGCATACTGCTGAATCTCTTCTTGGTGCTCATTCAAATGACTAATAAAATCATCCATAAACGACATGGCTACTTCAGGATTATGATTAGAACGTCTTAGTGCTAGCTCCCAATCGATGCTCTCGGGAAGCTTCTCACCTTGCTCCTCTTGCATATCGCACCATTCGTTTATCAGCGCTATTAAGTTGTCTAACTGAATAGGTTTAGATAAAAAGTCTTCTAGCCCGCACTGCAAAAAGTGCTGCTTTTCCTCTTCCAAGGCATGTGCAGTGACGGCGATAATGGGTGTGCCAAGATTAAGCTGTGTTTTTCGAATGTGTTTTGTTGTCTCAATGCCGTCCATGGTGGGCATTTGGATATCCATTAGAATTAGGTCGTATTCAACCTGTTCACATTTGCTAATTGCACTTTGTCCGTCGTAGGCCAAATCTAGGGTGATGGGAGAGTTTTTTAACCAGGTTTCGAGCAGTCGTAAGTTTAGCTCCATATCGTCTACCGCTAATATTCGTACGCTGGGCAATTGCGTAATTTGTGTTTCGCTGATAGAGGGTTGAGCCTGATTTACGGTTGATTCTATTGAGGTTATTTTGCGTGCTGTCAAAGGTAGACGAACCACTTTGGTGGATACCGGAAGCACGCTAATAAGCGGATTAGGCGGCGGTGGCCCAGAAAATAAAATAACGGTATTTTTTGGCGCAAACTCACTGACTTTGTGCATTATTTCGCTACGCAGCTTCACGTGTTTTATTGGCAGTGCCACAAACAGATAATCGGCTTCGTTTACGTTTGCCTTAACTAAGCTTAAACTTTCAAAACTGCTGACGTCAAAGCCTGTTATCTGAAGCTGTCTAACCAAGGTGCGTCTCGATTCGCCCCAAGGGTCGTAAACTACCGCTTTGCGATTGAAAAATGGGAGTGACGGAGTTTTGGGGCGTGCATGGGTTTGCACCTTAAAGGGGATAGTCGCCTCAAAACTACTGCCAACCGAGGGTGAACTCTCTACGTTAAGCTCGCCTTGCATCAAATACACCAGTTCTTGGCAAATAACGAGTCCAAGCCCTGTTCCCTGATAAGAACGGTTTAATTCGTCCTCGAGTTGATGAAAGGCTTTGAAAATATTATTCAGTTCGTCTTTACTAATGCCGATGCCTGAGTCGTCCACTCGGATGGAAAGGACGCATTCAACGCTATTTAAAGCAATCACTTTTGCTCGCAAAGCAATGTGACCGTAGTTCGTGAATTTAAGCGCGTTGCTAATGAGGTTTGTAATAAGCTGTTTTAAACGAAAAGCGTCGCCTAATAAGTAATTGGGCATGTCGTCTACATCATAAATAAACTCAAGCTGTTTAAGATGTGCGGTTTTTGACATGGTTGCGGCGATGTCTTCGAATAACTCTTTGGGCTTAAAGGATTTCTCATTTAATGTAAGTTGCCCAGCCTCCATCTTTGAAAAATCGAGAATGTCGTTAACGAGTGTAAGCAAGTCGCTTGCTGCAGAATTGATGATCTTCACATGCTCCTCGCGCTCAGCCACATTGACTTTTGACTGTAACTCCTTGCTAAAGCCAATAATGGCATTTAGGGGAGTGCGAATTTCATGCGACATATTGGCTAAAAACTGCGATTTGATTTCACTTGCTTTTACTGCGTCGCGTCGCGCCATTTCCAGAACGACGTTTTGTTCCTCAACTAATATAAAGTTGTTTTCCGCGTCGGCACGTGCTTGCACAAGTTCGGTTTCAAGCTCATTTTGCCGCTTGCTTACGATAGACAATAAAAATGCGCCCGCTTGCACGTTAAGGGCAAGCTGGAACAGCTGTGCATTGAAGGTATTGGTTGCAAGGTAGCCAAATATATACATCGTACTGAGCAGCGCGCCAAAAAACATGACCAACCAGCCGATAAGCATAGGCCGCGCTGGCACAAAGCCGTTATGATAGCTTTGAAGGGCCGTTAAAAAATTAAGCCCCAGGCAAGTAAAACCGAGTGCGTATGACAGCACAAAACGCCATTCTACGGACAAAATCGGAAATAGCATGATAATTAGAATAAAGGTGGCGACACCCATAAAAATCATTAGCGATTTGAACAAGTAAGATGCGTACAAGCGGCGAGGAAGCAAGCTCGTTGAAAATGCGCACGCTGCTAAGCACAGCAAAATAAGGAGCTCCTCTGGCAGCAGTAAATCGATGTAACCGCCGATGTAATCGCTTAACAGATGGCTGTGACCACTCCAATTAAGTTGCCATATCAACACAACAGCAATATGCAAAAAGAAAAGTAAATTATTAAGGCTGGGGTAGTTAAACGAAAAACTGATGGCGTACATAGCCAGAATTAAAATCGCTCCGTAAAAGCCTCCCCATAGCAAAAAGTCAATTCGGTTGGTGAGATCGTGTTCGGTTTCGCTTTGAATATAAATGGGGGCCAGTAAAGACATACTTGACGAAGATGCATAAATGAAAATATCGACTTTTTCTTCTTTTGGCAGCTCAAATTTAAAGGTAGGGTGGGCATAGGATGAGTTTTTGTTTCGGATCCCGTCGCTGGCCTCGTATATCGTATTTCCTCCCCTGACAATATACATGCGCGCGTCATGCAGCTGGGCAAATCGAATCGACAGCACCCACTCATTAAGTTCGGTTTGATTGATCACTTGTGCATGGAACCACAAACCATCGCGTACAAAGCCAAAATTAGAGCGCGTCGAGAATTGATAAGGTAAGGTGTCTTTTACTGCTCTAAACTCATTAAACTTGAGCGGTTCGCCGTCTTGCCAATATACTGCAAATTTAGGTGTGACCAGTTCCGCTTCTTGGGTTTGCGATAGCACTATTTCGTTTTGCGCAAATACGCTTGATGGAAACATTGCAGCGCAAGCTATACACAAAAGAAACCGTATAAGTATGGTCGGAAACAATAAGGTCTTGAGTTTGTTCAATGAGAAGTTATGCTTTTGTCAAAAATGCGATACCATGAACGCTAATATAAAGTGTCGCGAGACATATGTACACTTTGCAAGGTATCAACAGGCCCTTGCGTCTTGATTTCTTATAGTGCAGTTACCTAAAACAAAAGTGCTAATAATTTCACTTACCCAAAGATCATCGATTTATGAATAATGATATAACAATAAACAGTGATGGTATTGAACAGCTTTCATTAGGACGATTTACCGAAGACGCCTATCTCAATTATTCCATGTACGTCATCATGGATAGAGCGCTTCCGCATATCGGGGATGGCTTAAAACCCGTGCAGCGCCGCATCATTTATGCAATGTCTGATTTAGGACTAAGCAACAACGCTAAATATAAAAAATCGGCGCGCACCGTAGGTGATGTTTTAGGTAAGTTTCATCCACACGGTGATTCCGCGTGTTATGAAGCCATGGTGCTTATGGCTCAGCCTTTTTCGTATCGCTACCCCTTGGTTGATGGGCAGGGAAATTGGGGGGCACCCGATGATCCAAAGTCTTTTGCTGCGATGCGATATACCGAAGCCCGCTTGTCTAAATTCTCTGAAGTATTGCTCAGTGAATTGGGTCAAGGCACGGCAGATTGGACACCTAATTTCGACGGCACACTGCAAGAACCCAAAGTACTGCCCGCCCGCTTACCTCATATATTACTCAATGGCGTTACGGGTATTGCCGTTGGGATGGCAACAGATATTCCGCCTCATAACGCGCGCGAACTTGCCAACGCATGCGCCGCGCTACTCGACAACAGCCGTGCACAGCTATCAGATATCTTAGAGTATGTGCAAGGTCCAGATTACCCCACTGATGCCGAAATCATCACGCCCAAAGCCGATATTCAAAAGCTCTATGAAACTGGACGCGGCAGCATAAAAATGCGCGGTGTGTTTCATGAGGAAAACGGCGAGATTGTCATTACCGCGTTACCTCATCAAGCCTCTGGCGCTAAAATTCTTGAGCAAATCGCGGGGCAGATGCAAGCCAAGAAGCTTCCTTTTGTGAGTGACTTGCGCGACGAGTCAGATCATGAAAATCCAACACGTTTAGTCGTGACACCGCGCTCTAACCGCGTGGATGTTGAGCAAGTGATGCAGCATTTATTTGCCACCACTGACTTAGAAAAAAGCTACCGCGTTAATATCAATATGATTGGTTTAGACGGCAGACCGCAAGTCAAAGACTTACGCGCTATTTTGAGCGAGTGGCTCGTGTTTAGAAAAGACATGGTCACACGTCGCTTGCAGTTCCGTTTAGACAAGGTGCTTGCGCGCTTGCATATTTTGGAAGGTTTATTAATTGCCTTTTTAAATATTGATGAAGTGATTGCTATCATTCGCAACGAAGATAAACCCAAACCGGTGTTAATGGAACGTTTTGGATTATCTGATACACAAGCTGAGGCCATTCTAGAGCTAAAACTTCGTCATCTTGCTAAATTAGAAGAGTTCAAAATTAAGTCTGAGCAAGACGAATTGAGCAAAGAGCGTGATTCTCTTGAATTACTGCTTGGCTCAGATAGACGTTTGAAAACCCTGATTAAAAAAGAAATTTTAGAAGCGGCAGACATTTACGGCGACGACCGGCGCTCTCCCATCGTTGAACGTGGCGAAGCAAAAGCCCTTAGCGAAAAAGAACTTGTGCCCTCTGAGCCAGTAACGGTTGTCTTGTCGGAAAAAGGCTGGGCAAGGTGTGCTAAAGGTCACGACATTGATGGCGCAAACCTGAGCTACAAGTCGGGCGATAGCTACTTACATAGCGCTAAAGGCAGAAGCAACCAGCCCTCCGTCTTTTTGGATTCCTCCGGGCGGACCTTCTCGTGCGATGCGCACTCTTTACCATCCGCTCGAAGCCAAGGTGAACCGCTAACAGGACGATTCAGCATTGTTGGGGGTGAGCGCGCCGAATATGTGATCATGGGGCAAGATAAACAGCAATATTTAGTGGGTTGCGATGCTGGCTATGGTTTTGTTGGGCATTTTGATGACATGCTCACCAAAAACAAAGCCGGTAAAGCCTATGTTTCGCTGCCCATGGCTGCAAAAATTATGTGTCCACAGCAGCTTGTTGATATAGAAAGCGACTGGTGCTTGTGCATTTCTAATCAGGGCCGCATGCTGTTGTTCCCGCTGCGTGATTTGCCTGTACTGGGCAAAGGTAAAGGCAATAAGCTAATGAATATTCCTTCTGCCAAAGCGAAATCCAGAGAAGAGTATCTGACTCAGTTAGCGGTGGTGCCCGAGCAAGCGAGTGTAAAAGTGGTAGCAGGTAAGCGAGTGATGACCTTAACGCCTTCGGATTTGTTGCATTACCAAGGTGAGCGAGGACGACGGGGAAACAAGTTGCCAAGAGGACTTCAGCGAGTTGATGAAGTAGAGGTCATCGCAAAGGCGGCTGCTGTTACCGATGACCAAGCGCTAGCGCTAGACAACGAGCAGAGCGCAAATGACTTGCCTGATAAAGATGCATCCGGCGACGCAGAGTAAGCGTTTAGAACGGATGAAAATGAACGCATAATGGTAAACTCATCATGGATTTGTCCATTGTGCTCCAGCGCACTTCATCTTAAAGATAAAACTTACACATGTGATTCAGGCCACGCTTTTGATATTGCAAAATCTGGATATGTCAATTTATTGCCCGTACAGCATAAGAAGAGTAAAGATCCCGGCGACAGTAAAGCGATGGTGCAAGCACGTGAAGCTTTTTTGGCCTCAGGTAGCTATAGCGCACTTGCAGAAAGTCTTTGCAGGAATATCGTTGAGCTAATTGAGCAACACGGTCAACAAAGTGAAGCATTTAGTTTGTTTGATGCGGGGTGTTCACACGCTTACTACTCTCGCTTTATCCAAAAACACATCCGTGAGCATTTCGGCGCTCAGAGAGTTCGCGTCAGTGGTATCGACATATCAAAAACTGCGATAGAAAAAGCCGCAAAATCATATAAAAAAGATAATAAAAACGAAAATTTAGACCTATCTGCAGGTGCAAACTTTGCCGTTGCGAGCACCTTTAACATACCGCTTGAAGACAATAGCCAAGATTTTGTACTTCAAGTATTCGCGCCATCAGACGCGGAGCAAATCCGCAGAGTATTAAAACCCAATGGAAGGTGGTGTGTGGTGACGCCAGGCGCGCATCATTTAAAAGAATTGAAGCGATTTGTGTACGATGAAGTCAATACTCATGATGAGCAGTTTAATGTACCAGAAGGCTTTATATTTGAATCTCGAAATGCTCTGAGTTTTGAATGCTCCCTCAACACATCAAGCATGCGAGAGAACTTACTTGCCATGACCCCCTTTTATTGGCGCATATCAGATGAAAACAGAGTCAGATTACTGCGGTCATTAGAAAGAGTAAGCGCCGATTTCTCAATCCATATGTTCATGAGTGACAAATGGCTCTGAAATATGCCATGCTATCTATGACATCTGAAACACTCGCAAATCGTGCTGTCTTGCATCCCTTCAAGATGATAACGCAATATTACTAGCTTATGCTTTAAACAACAGGTAGTAATGTTAGCCAACTCAATAACGCTTATATAGGAAAAACAGGATGACTTTATACAAGAAGACTTTCGTAACACTGGCGCTCTTATCCAGCTTGTGGTTCGCAGGAAATGCGCAGGCATCACTCATCGGTGATGCTATAGACCTAACCTTAACGGGTGATCTTGAAATTCAAGATTTAGGTGTGATTGTGAGTGACGACGTCGAATTTTTAGGTGGCGATATTGCAACACAGTTTGGCGGGTTTTTCTTTATCGGTGAATCTATAGATATTGGTGCGAGCTCAATTATTATGGATCTAGACCTTCCACTAGGCGAAAACGGCTTTCTCGTATTCAGTAGTTTGGATTTAGGCGCTGACATCACATCAGCCACACTCACGAGTAACAATGACGCTGTGACTCAGGAAAATCTTAGCTTCACAGCAAATTCGGTTTCTCTGGATCTTGCAGACTGGTTTTTCGCAAGTGGCGAGGCGCTTTTGCAAATAGACCTCGGGGTAGACGATATTGTGGTGGAGGCGAACTCTCCCTCCGTCTTATCCCTGCTGCTGTTGTTGGGCTGTGGCATATTCGCACTAAGAAAACGATAACAGCAATGAAAAGGCTTGCACTGGAGCAAGTCTTTTCACTCAAACCGCATACTTTCAGTATCGAATTGGCTAATGTGTAATTTCTTCAAGTTTCGTTCGATTGCGGCGCGATAAAGTCAAGGTATCACCGTTTTCAAGCAGCACTAAATAGTCACCTTTATCGTTGGGGCGAAGTTCCACTATCTTATTGCGTCTTACAATAGACGAGCGGTGAATCCTCACAAAGCACGATGGGTCAAGTTGCTCCTCAAGTGTGCATAGTGTCTCTCTATGCAATACGGTACTGTCGTCGCTTAAATGGAGTTCAGCGTAGTTTCCCGCCCCTCTGATATAATGAATATTGTCGACGTCAATGAGTCGAATGCGCCCAGTGTCCCTGATCACTAAACGGTCGCGATAGTTATGTTTTTCAGTATCTGCGCTTTTGCTAAGCGCATCTTGCAAGATTGGATAGTGTTGCATGCCTCTTTGGTGAAAACGCTCGGTTGCGCGCTCAAAAGCTTGCAAAAATCGCCCATCTTCGTAAGGTTTGAGAACATAATCAGCTGCGCTTAATTCAAAGGCTTTAAGTGCATAGTCGTTGTGCGCGGTGGCAAATATGACGACGCATTTTTTGGGTAAATGTTGAGCCAGTTCTAGACCTGATGCGCCAGGCATTTCAATATCCAAAATCGCAATGTCTGGCAGTGCTTGATGAGATAACGCGAGCGCTTCATTGCCGTTGCTTGCTTCTATTACTTCACCCACATAGGGTATCTGACTTAACAATAATTTGACCGTGTCTCGTGCCAAGCTTTCATCATCTGCAACTAGTACTTTAAGCATCCTCTGCTCCTATTGGAATAACTAAAACCGTCTCAAACAAACCGCCATTTAGGGGAGTAAGCTCTAACTTGAAATGATCGTACAATTTGGATAATCGTTTTCGGGTATTGGACAGGCCGATGCCGAAGCCTTCGTGTCTATCGTTATTAGCCACTTTGTTTATCATCACAAAGTTTAAGTTACCGTCGACCCTAGAAATTTCTACACTTAGCGGGTTTTGATTGGACTCAAGCTGTGAGCCATGTTGCACCGCGTTTTCTACTAAGGGTTGTAAAAGCATATTGGGGATGTGCAAATCGAGACAGTCACTTTGCACTTGAATATGGGTATCAAGCTTGTCAGTGAAGCGTAATTTTTGTATTGCTAAGTAGCTGTTGATAAATGATATTTCATCTTGTAAACGGATTTCCTGATGGTTTTTGTTCTCAAGTATTTTTCGCAGCATTGTGCTCAGCTCAGATAAGGCAAATACCGCTTGTTTTTCGCGTTTAAGCCGCACTAAGCTGGCGATGGTATTTAAAGTGTTAAACAAAAAGTGTGGGTTTAGCTGCGAGCGAAGCGCTTTTAATTGCTCTTGAATCAATAAATTCTGCAAACGTTTGACTTCATACTTTTCGTGTACGCGACGATGATAAATACCAATGCCTCTCGCACCCACAAATACACACGCATATATGATGATATCTAATTGTGCACTAGAAAACACAATGTGGGAAAGCGATGTCCAAAAATCGATGAGGCTTAATTCAAGAAAATAAAGGCGAAAGAAGTTACATACGCACCAATAAGTGGCCAATAACGAAATGGCACTCAAGAGATGGAAGAATATTTTTTGATGGGTAGATTCGAAATTAGCCTCAATGCGTTCAGAAATAGCAAAGACGGCTGCCGTTACCCATATCCAATGTAAAAACCAATAGCTAGCACGAAACCAGATGGAAACCCATGTCTGCGGAGAATCAGAGTTAAGCGTCGCAATCCATTGAATATGAACAAACAAAGCCGAGGCCGCTAACCATAACAGTATATTGGTTGCCCAAAAGTAATGTGTTAATGACGACTGCTTATTGTTCATTGTTGATATGTGCCTTGCACGGTAGATGGTATTAAGATAACTGTCTTTTCACGATTAATCTACTTATGGACCTTCACCCCGTTCGTCCCTGAGTACTGCACTTTAGTCCCAAACGCGTATTGGGCTTTGATTTTTAGATATCTGTAAGGGCTTAAGCCAATGAATTTATTATAATAAATTCAGTCGATTACATTTTTTTACGGATGTAACACTTTCTTACGATTTATGCCTTCGGCGAATAAAGTGAAGCGAGTTCCCCCCGTTTGTCCCAAATCACATACCGACTATCACAAGGTTTTTACACTTCACGGATAGCGCCTAGTCGGCGCACATCATTGGGCATAATTTAAGCTCGAGCGCATCTTTTTTGTGCTTGCTAACAACAATATGTCTCAGAGCGCCATGTATTCGAGCAGTACGAACAGCCATGCACGTTTTCGGTTTGCAATGGCGCTTATGAGCACTAGGGAGACAACATGTTCAACAAATCAAAAGTCGCGCTTTCGGTCAATTTTGCGCTTAGTATCGCCATAATGACTGCAGGCAGCGTTCAGCTTGTTTCTGCACAAGAAGCAAGTGCTGTCGATGAAGCAAACGTGGAAAAAATATCCGTCACAGGGAGTCGCATCCGTGCCCCAGGCACTGAATCCACAAGTCCAATTGTATCAATTGGTGAGGAAGAGATAGGATTTTTAGCTACCCCAGAATTTGAACGGGTGCTTAGGGTTTTACCCTCTACCATACCTGCTGATGGTAGTAACGCCAATAACGGCACAGCAGGTGCTGCAACTATTGACTTACGTGGTTTGGGGGCCCAGCGGAATCTCGTTCTACTTGATGGTAAGCGTATGGTGCCGTTTAACTTTAACGGCCAAGTTGATACCACTAATATTCCAACGGCACTGATTGAGCGCATTGATGTTGTTACCGGTGGTGCTTCAGCAGTGTATGGCTCCGATGCAGTAGCCGGCGCGATTAACGTCATCCTCAAAAAAGACTTTGAAGGCGTCGCGCTTGACTTGAATCATTCACAAACTGGCGAGTCAGACGGTGATCAAGACGCCATCGCATTGACGGTCGGTTCAAATTTCGACGATGGCCGCGGAAACGCTGTGCTATCCATTAGCTGGTTTGAGCGTGAGGCGGTCAGACTGGGTCAACGTCCGCTAGGGCAGTTGGGTATTAACTCAAACTCTGGTGCGGGCTTTCAAGAATTCTTAGATGGTCAGGCACCGGCAGAGCCCCCTTCAGGCTGTGGTGGTCCAAATGTGGTTGATTTTGTGAACGGCAGTGGCTCTACTACCGCTATTCCTACCCGTTTTGAATTAATAGGCACAGGCGTGTCAGGGCAGTTTAGAGATGATAGAACCTTAAGCGCTGAGTGTAGCCGTTTTAATTTTAATCCGTTTAACTTTTATCAGACACCTGCTCAGCGTTATTCGGCAACCGCAATAGCCAACTATGAAATAAATGACCATGCGGAAGTATATGCATCATTTAATTATTCAAATAGCTCGGTGGATCAACAAATTGCACCTTCAGGCACCTTTGGTTCGGCCTTCAACTTACCACTTTATAATCCGTTTATTGGTGATCAGGCGCTTACTTGGATTTTAGATGGTGCGAATGATGCTGTGGCCGATGGCTCGTTAGTTGATGGCGGCAGTTGGACAGATACTAATGCAAATGGCGTGGTTGACTCTGAAGATACGCTCAACGTGCGTCTTCGTCGACGTACTCTTGAATTGGGCCCAAGAACCGAACGCTTCGACTCTGATATCTGGCAGCTAAATATGGGGGTTCGTGGTGAAATCGTTAACGGTTGGGAGTACGACGTGTCTTATCAATACGGCGAGTCTAATAGAACGACCGTGAGAGACGGATATACCAACCTTCCAAATATCCAGGCGGCCCTTGATAGCAGAGATGGCGTGACCTGCGCGTCGGGTGGTACTTGTGTGCCGATTGACCTTTTCGGTGGCTTTGGCACCATAACTGAAGAAATGGCGGGTTTTGCAAGGGCAATTGCCATACAGCAGCAAAAATATGAACAAGAAATCGGTACAATAGTGGTAACCGGCCCCGTAGACGTAGTTACATTGCCTACCGCAGACGCGCCGTTGGCAATGAGTTTTGGTTTCGAGTTTAGAAATGAAACGGGTATTCTAGACCCGGACGAATGTTTAAAATTGGCTCCGGCAAGTTGTCAAGGTGGAGCGGGCGGTAATTTGCTTCCAATTGAAGGCGGCTACAAAACGCAAGACTTCTATTTTGAGGGGATTCTGCCACTTATTGACGGTATGACCTTTGCCGAAAAAGTGGATTTAGAATTTGGTTTCAGAAGCTCAGATTACGATACCATCGGCACCACCGAATCATGGAAGTATGGTGTGAATTGGCGTCCGACTGAAGAATTCTTGGTACGCGTAATGAAGCAGCGCGCAAACCGAGCACCCAATATCGGGGAGTTATTCTCACCGGTTACATCTGGCTTAAGTAACGCGACGCAAGACCCATGCTCAGTCGCCAATGCTGGAAATATTGATGCTGCGCTCACCGCGCTTTGTGTTGCAACAGGGATGTCGGAAGCTCAGGTAGGTGTCATCCCGGATATCATTTCAGGGCAAATAAATACATTTAACGGAAGTAATCCTGTTGAACCGCCGGGCCCTGAAGAAGCTGACACCACTACCGCAGGCTTTGTTTGGACACCTAATTTTGATGCCTTTACAACCTTTACCTTATCTGCAGATTATTATGATATCGACATTCAAGACATCATTAATAGCTTCAGTGCCCAAGAAGTATTGGATTCTTGCTACATCCTGGGTGACTTAACAGAGTGTGCAAAGATTAATCGTGTTGGCGGTGATTTGACTGGGTCTTCAGCTGGGGTGAACTTGTTCACCACCAACCTTAACTTCTTAAGAGCTGAGGGTATCGAAATAGCCATGAATATCGGCATGGATTTAGATGAATATGGAGAGCTAAACTTCACCGCAAACATCAATAAATACCTGACTCAAGAATCGCAGAGTTCCGATACGGTGCCGATTATCGACTGTAATGGCTTTTATGGTACAAGCTGTACACCGATTTCAGATCTACGCTGGATACAACGCACCACATGGAGTTTAGATGATTTGACTGTTTCGCTTCAGTGGCGACACATCAACTCTGTAGATGTTGAACTCCCGGAAGCAAGTTTGCGTTTCGAAGAGTTTAGAACCATCGATTCTTATGACTACTTCGATCTGTTTGCAAGTTACCATGTCACTGAGTGGGCAATCGTAACCGCAGGCATCGATAATATGTTTGACGAAGATCCCCCGGTTCTAGGTAATCAAATAGGCGCTACTCGCGCTAACTCAGGCAATACATTCCCAAGTCAGTATGACACTTTAGGACGTATTTATAAGCTGGGACTCAACTTCAGATTCTAATACCATGTAAGGGAATCTGAGCACAATTAAAGGCGCTGAAGGCAATTCAGCGCCTTTTTTTAGCAGTAACTAATAAAGACCAATGGAGTTGAAATTTGAGCAAAAAAAAAGAAGGCCAAATGGCCTTCTCAAGCATCTAATGTCTAGGGATAGTATTTAGGTGCCTTTTCATAATACTGAACACCCAAAGCGATTAAAGCCCAAAGGGACGAACGGCATAAATCCTGTGATTAATTGCACAATTACGCCGATGAGTTAGTGCTTTCAAATATTTTATCCGCTGATGCAGCCACAAAGCCTTGATAAAGCTCGCCATTTTGCATGGGATATCGCTGCGCGAATTCATAGAAACAACTGGGGATATTAAGTTCCGTATCGCTGAACTTAACAATAGCTTTGTCGGCCATGGTTGACGACTGGGCTAAGCAAACGTCTTTGCCTCCTTTGATTTCGCCGCCAGAGGTGTTGAGTTCAAAACCGTTCTCTTTAAGAATGCGATTTACCTCGGCCAATTCGGTGATGGAGTGTAAATGATTAACGCTTACCGTAAAATGATTAGCACGATAGCCCCAAGCCGCCATCCACGCAGCATATTCTGATTCTTCAAGCAGTCGATAATATTGCTGACTGCTTACTTGCCAATGCGGGCCTGAGTATAAGAAATTGTCAGCTTTTACTGCTGACGCATCCATTTGTTCAACAAGTCGATGAATGATAGATGCAGCATCTTTACTGAGCTCATTAACACGCAGTTCGCTGATAAAGACCTTTGGCTGCTCTGGGTCGGGATGTTGAAAGTGCAGTGCGCTGAGTTTTTTTGCTGCAAAATCGTATTCACCGCCTTGTTCATAGCCTACGGCTTTAAAATGTGCGGCAAGCTTATCAAGGTTGACCGATTCAATATCAAAGGTGCGAAGCGCAATATGGTCATTTACGATGGCGTCAAATCGATTGTCTTGCGAAGTAGCTTCGCCTTGGTCGTATTCACTCAGTATACGATGAATCTTTTTAGCAGAAGGGGTAACTTCTAAATAGTTTTCCCATAAGCCGTTAAATAATGCGTCAACACTACTGTGCATAATAAGCCTCTTTAAATGTTGTCCAGATTAAGCCCGGGGCTTAGCGTTGATGGGAGCATGACTTTATCAAGCTCTACTGAGGCAACAGGATATGCGCAGTAGTCGGCCGCGTAATATGCGCTAGCGCGATGATTACCACTTTCTCCAATACCCCCAAACGGCGCAGCACTGCTGGCACCGGTAATTGGGCGGTTCCAATTCACAATGCCTGCACGTATGCGCGGTAAAAAGTAGTCATAGTCGGCTTCGCTATCGGCAAGTAGACCCGCAGATAAGCCAAACTTTGTGTTATTGGCAAGCGCAATAGCGTCATCAATATCTTTATATCGAATCACCTTTAGCAATGGACCAAAATGTTCTTCATCAGGCATATCGCGAGCGATGTTTGTCACATCTACAATGCCAGGGCTGACAAAACCGGTACTGGTATCGCTATGCTCAAGTGCAATCAATGCTTTTGCACCCATATCAATTAACTGCTGCTGGGCTCTCACCATAAGCGCCGCTGCCTTAGCCGAGATCATTGCACCCATAAAGGGTTGGTCATTAGCATCGTAATGGCCTACTTTAATTTGCGCGGTGGCTTTTACTAAGCTTTCGAGCAATTGGTCGCCTTGAGCTGTGCTTGGTACAAACAGTTTGCGGGCACATGTGCAGCGTTGCCCAGAGCTAACAAATGCCGATTGTATAATGTCGTGAACAGCGGCTTTAGTATCTGCTACTTCAGTCACAATTAATGGGTTGTTGCCACCCATTTCAAGCGCAAGAATTTTTCCAGGGTTACCGGCAAACTGCTGGTGCAATAGCTTCCCGGTGTTGGAACTTCCGGTAAAAAATAAGCCGTCAATATCGCTATGGCTTGCAAGCGACTTTCCGGTTTCTACCTGCCCCTGTACCATGTTCAACACGCCATCAGGCAGTCCCACCTCTTGCCAAAGCTTTAGGGTTAATTCGGCTACCAGTGGCGTTAAGTCGCTGGGTTTAAACACAACCGTGTTGCCCGCCAGCAGCGCGGGAATAATGTGGCCATTTGGAAGGTGGCCAGGGAAGTTATATGGGCCAAAAACAGCAACCACACCGTG
Organism: Ningiella algicola; assembly: GCF_028401415.2. Classification (NCBI taxonomy): domain Bacteria; kingdom Pseudomonadati; phylum Pseudomonadota; class Gammaproteobacteria; order Alteromonadales; family Alteromonadaceae; genus Ningiella; species Ningiella algicola. Next base: position 3,658,207 of record NZ_CP171821.2, read on the forward strand.
TGGTCGGTGACGAAGCATGGCCTTTCCGGCGGGCATTGGGTTTTCAACTGTGCCGGTTCGCTCTTGGTAGGCGCGCTCACTTATGCCCGCTTTACCGATCATTGCCGCAACTTCAGTTGCCGTTTCCCACAATGGTTTGCCCGTTTCTTTGGCAATCGCATGTGCGAGCGCGTCTTTATTGTCGCCAAGCACTTGTGCAAATCGCTTCACTAGAGCTAAGCGTGCGTCAAATTGGCTCATTGACCATGTAATAAAGGCCTTTCGCGCTGCTTTTACTGCATTGTCGACTTGTGGTGAGCTTGCTGCTTGTCCGCTCCAGACGGGAGCATTCTTGGCTGGGTCAATGGAGTTAAATTCTTCCCCATCTCCTTTCACCCATTTACCATTGATAAAGTGTGTTGTATTAGATGACATAAGCTCGCTCCTAATGGCGTTGTTTAAGCGGGTTTTTGTCCGCAAGGTGCAAAGCGAATTTGGCAGTTGCTATCAACAAGCAGCGCCTTGGCCGTTTCTTGGCTAATAAGTGCTTTACCTTGTTCATCTTCACTTTCACCAAGGACAATTTTCCCAACGCAGGCTCTAAAATTTGAAATTTGGGTATTAATAATATAGTGCATCTGTGCATTGGCTAGACGGGAGTCGTCCACAATCAATACCTCGCAGCATCGACTGTTTCTCACGGTAGTGATGTTGGCAACGTCAGCTTCAATGGTTGGACCTGCGTCAAAAATATCTACATATCCACGACTCTTGAAACCTTCCTGTTCGAGCAGTCTAAGCGCTGGTATTGTTTTTTCATGTACTTTTCCAATGCACGCTTGCGCCGCTTTTGAAAGCAGGTTGACGTAAATGGGGTATTTGGGCATTAATTCGGCAATAAACACTTTATTGCCAATACCGGTTAAGTAGTCAGCGGTAGGAAAATCGACTGAAAAAAAGTGCGTTTCTAACCACTCCCAAAAAGGAGAGGTGCCATTATCATCCGACACGCCTCTCATTTCAGCAATGAGGGTATCTGAAAAGCGCTCTGGGTGTTGAGCCATAAACAAAAATCTGAACTTAGACAATAGTCGACCCGATAAACCCTTGCGCGCTTTTTCTCTCAAGAACAAAGTGCATATTTCACTTACGCCGGTATAGTCGTTGCAAAACATAAGTATATCGACAGTGTTATGAACACCAAGCTCGCGTGAAGCGTGCACAACTTTGCTCACATGATAGTGATAAAAGGCGTCATTAAGTCCAACTGTCGCTTCAATGCCTGAGGTACCAACAACTTCGCCAGTTTCGCTGTTTTCGGCCACAAATAAATAACTTTCTGGGCCTGGGCACTTGGGCGTGCTGGCGAATGCAGCGTTTGCAGAATCTATTTTTTTCCGTAAAAGGTTTTCATTAACCGGCAGCGATGTGAAACCGATGCCCGACTCATTGGCAATTTCATAAAGCGCAGCATAATCACTGTCTCTAATAGGACGGATAATCAACATTGGGCTGCTCCAGTTATCTAAGCAGCGTCAGATTTAGCGACGAGTTGGGCAATGCCTTTCTCAAATCGACGTAAACCCTCTATGATGTCCTCATCTGGTATAATCAGCGATGGCGCAAAACGAACCACGTCCATCCCCGCGACTAAGCACATTAAACCTTCTTCGTTTGCTGCCACCATAAAGTCGCGCGCTTTTCCTTTGTAATGTTCATTTAGCGCACACCCTAAAAGCATGCCTTTGCCGCGAATTTCACTGAACACGTGGTACTTGTCATTAATTTGATTGAGTTTTTCTCTAAACAACGCTTCTTTATGACGAACACCCTCTAGGACTTCTGGCGTGTTAACAATATCGAAAACTTTTTCTGCAATGGCGCATGCAAGTGGGTTGCCACCATAGGTACTGCCGTGTGTGCCAGGTTTGAGGCTGGCGGATACCTTATCTGTAGTCAACATTGCGCCAACTGGAAAGCCACCGCCCAGCGATTTTGCGGTGGTCAGTATGTCGGGCTTTACGCCCAAATTTATGTATTCGTATAGCTCACCTGTTCGGCCCATGCCCGACTGCACTTCATCGAAAATGAGCAGTGCATCATGCTTGTCACATAATTCGCGAACGCCTTTTACAAATTCAGGGTCTGGAACAATAATGCCGCCTTCGCCCTGCATTGGCTCCATCATAACTGCACAGGTACGCTCGCTCATTAGCGCTTTGAGCGCATCCAAATTGTTATATTCGCAATGCTCAACAGCACCGGGTTTAGGCCCAAAGCCATCTGAATAAGCGGGTTGTCCGCCAACGGTGACGGTAAAAAAGGTGCGACCATGAAAACCTTTGGTAAAGGAAATTATTTGGTCTTTGCTTTCTCCAAAATGATCCAACGCGAAGCGTCGAGCAAGTTTAAGCGCGGCTTCGTTAGCCTCTGCGCCAGAGTTTGCAAAATATACTTTGTCGGCAAAGGTCGCATCGGTTAGCTTTTTCGCTAAACGCATTGCGGGCTCGTTAGTAAAGACATTGCTTAAGTGCCAAAGCTTGCTTCCTTGGTCGTTAAGCGTTTTTACGAGCTCTGGATGGCAATGACCTAAGACATTTACAGCAATGCCGCCAGCGAAATCAATATATTCTCTGCCGTCTTGATCCCAAACACGCGAGCCTTCGCCGCGAACCGGTACCATTGCCGCAGGATTATAGTTTGGAACCATAACTTCATTGAATGTGTCTCTGGTCACTTGCATACATGCACCTCTTTTCATATCTAATACAGGCTTGGCTTCGCGCAGAAGTAAAATTAAGACTTACTGAATAAACCCTAAACACTGCCTTGTTTTTCTCAAAACGGACGGCAAGTATGACAGAAAATTTTGGCTTAGTCGCTAGGCTCCAAGCTTCTAAAACAAGGTGCTAAGGACTTAATGGAGAAATTTGCATAAACACTGAATAATTATACGTAGCGAGACCGCAAAATACGTCTAAAGCTTCGACGCACAATAAAAATTTGCGCTATAAAAACCCTTGTAGGTGCCCGCAAGCGCCAATTCGCATATTCATTCACAAAAAATATTGAAAAAGTGCTGTAAAGTGAGCGTTTTTAGCCCTCTTCAGGCATAGATTCGTTGATTTTTAACTCAATTCCGGTGAGGTTAATTTTTGTGACAAGCGCGACATCATCTGACTTTATACCAAAATTTCTTAGGTACAGCATGGATGCTTCCTTATCCATCAGCTTATGACTTTGCATCATTTTAAACTGCATATACCCTTGTGCATTGAATAAGAGCTTAGTGAGTGGGTGAAGCTTGTTATCTTCAAGATATTTAAAGCTAATACTCTTAATAGCGGTGTAGTCTTCAAAGCCCATTCCAATGAGGAGCCATTTGCACTTCAAAGCATTAAATACTGAGGCATTGATGGCAGGGGCATGTTTTCCCCACAAACTCATAATATATTTGTGAGAAGGTTTAAGGCCCGCAAGCGCTTTTGCCTGATTGGGATTGTTTTTATTGCGAGCTTCTATGATTACTTCACGCAGTTTATCATCGAAGGAGCGTAAGTAGAGGCTTGCAATAACCGAGCGGCCAATAGTCGACAACAATCCTAGATTAAATCCAAAATGTGGTCGAATTCCTCGCTTTTCAGCCAGTGCTTTACCAATATTTCCTGTGCCAATGGTGTACAACCAAAGATGTTTTTGCAGCTCAGGGGTAAACTCAGAATGAGGCGGCATGCAATGCTTGGCGATTAACACCGGGATGAGCGAACGCAGGCTCTCAACGCCAATAAAACTCAGTGTCGAATGCAAAGTCTTCAATATGATTGGATGGCCCTGAGAATCCACCCTTCGATACTTGGGTTGGCGGACAAACTTCATCAGCGATTTACTAAGCCAATCTACGGGCTCAATGCATTGCACCAAGCGCGAAATTGAGCATGCCTCCGTATAAAGTATATCGAGTAATTTACCCAGTACAGGGTCAAAATCAAGAACGTTATACAATATGTCGTCAACGTCATTAAATCGTTTTTCTAAGTCGGGAATGAGCGTTCTGTGAAAATCATACTCAATTTGATGCATGAAATTGTTTTCAGCGGTTGCCGCTATCTCGCGCTGTTTGTTCGCCAGCTCCTCAACCATTAATAGTTTTCTTCGCGACTCGGCTTGCTCAGAGTCTTCTAGCATTTTCATCTCTTGGGTTTTTTGACCCGACAAAATAATCGCATCATCAAGCGATAAGAGCATCTGCTCGAACCGGTCGTTGTATATCGCTGCTAGCTGTGAGACGCTTTTTTTCATTCGCTATCCGAGTGTTAAAAAGTTTTCCAGTATTTGGTGTCCATATTCTGTCAAAAGTGATTCAGGATGAAATTGCACACCGTACAGTCCTTGGGCATCATTTTCGATGGCCATAACCTCTTTCAGCGCAAAATCCTCGCACCATGCACTTACTGAAAACTGCGTTGGTAAGCTTGCTTCTTCCACAATTAGAGAGTGGTAGCGAGTAGCGATAAATGTTTCACTGCAATGTGAAAACAATCGAGCGCCAGTATTGCACTTAATTGTCGATGTTTTTCCGTGTCTAATGTGACGAGCTTGAACGACATTTGCACCATTTACTGCAGCTATTGCCTGATGCCCTAAACACACCCCCAAAATCGGCCGTTTACCAGTGAAGGCGTGTATTGCCTCCATTGATATGCCGGATTCATTTGGGCTGCAAGGCCCTGGCGATATAACCAAATGGGAAAACTCAATGCCTTTCATTTGATTGATAGTCAATGCGTCGTTTTTCACCACAGTGACCGATTGCTCAAGCTCTTCAAAGTAGCGGGCAAGATTGAAGGTAAAAGAGTCGTAATTATCGACTATTAGTACCAATTGCCTAAACCTTCAAAAAACCTACAGAATCATACACCTTGCTTAATGTATCGGACGCAATAGCGCGAGCTTTAACACTTCCTTGTTGCATGACACTGTTAAGGAAGTCGCGGTCGTCCCGAATGCGATGATATTCTGCTTGAATAGGCTGCAGCATAGCGACGACCGCATCGGCCACATCACCCTTCAAATGTCCATACATCTTATCTTCATACTCAGGGATAAGGTCATCAATTTCCTTTCCTGTCGCGCATGATAGCAATGACAAAAGGTTAGAAACGCCTGGCTTTTCTTTTGTATCGAAGTATATGCGAGCTTGTTCGTCGGAGTCTGTGACGGCACGCTTGATTTTCTTTGCCAATTTTTTAGGGTCTTCTAACAATCCCAAGACATTATTTGGGTTGTCGTCGGACTTTGACATTTTTTTGCTTGGGTCTTGAAGACTCATAACGCGAGCGCCCGACTTTGGAATGAAGGGGTCAGGTAGTGTAAAAATATCGCCATGAAGGTTATTAAAACGTGTGGCAATATCGCGGGTTAGTTCAAGGTGCTGCTTTTGATCCTCTCCAATGGGAACGGCGTTGGCTTGATACAGCAATATGTCTGCAGCTTGCAGCACTGGATAGGAATATAAGCCAACATTGATATTGTTCACATTCTTTTGCGACTTGTCTTTAAACTGCGTCATCCGATTTAGCTCACCCATTTGGGCGTAGCAGTTTAAAACCCACGCCAGCTGCGCGTGCTCGGGGACATGTGACTGCATAAATATGGTGCTTTGTTCAGGGTCGATACCGCAGGCAAGATAAAGTGCCAGGCCATCTAAACAAGCTGCTTGCAGGCTTAAAGGCTCTTGTCTGACGGTAATGGCATGTAAATCCACAATCATATACAAGCACTGATGCGTGCTTTGCATACTAACCCACTGTTTCAGTGCGCCCATGTAGTTGCCGATAGTTAATTGCCCAGAAGGCTGACAGCCACTTAAGACTGTAGGTTTTGCCTTGTTTTTATGATCAGGGTTCTGAAGGTTAAAGTTTTCCACGTAAAGGTTTCCCGCGCAAATTTACTGATATTATTGTTTTGTCATTTCCATTCGAAAGCCTTCGATGGTGCTTTTATAGTCATCGCTGTTGAATATCGCTGAGCCCGCTACAAACATATCCGCACCCGCGCGGCGAACGCGACCAATATTGTCTTTATTGATTCCGCCATCTACTTCTATGCGCACGCAGTGGCCGGCGCTATCTATCATTTGTTTTAATGCTTTGATTTTGTCAATGCTGTGCTCAATAAAGCTTTGCCCACCAAAACCTGGGTTAACAGACATAACAAGCACGTGGTCAAGCTTGTGCAATACATGCTTAAGAATGCCAAGCTCGGTACCGGGGTTAAGTGCAAGTCCAACTTTGCAATTGAAGCTCTTTACCAGCTCTATGCTACGATCTAAATGCAGTGTCGCTTCGGGGTGAAAGCTAATCATGCTAGCGCCAGCCTCGGCAAAACGTTCAATTAACTCATCCACTGGCGTAACCATTAAGTGCACGTCGATATCAGCGCTAATGCCATGTTTTCGAAGCGCGCTGCAAATCATCGGGCCGAAACTTAAATTCGGCACATAGTGATTGTCCATCACATCAAAGTGCACGATGTCCGCGCCAGCTTCGAGCACTTTATCGACATCTTCACCGAGTTTCGCGAAATTTGCAGACAGTATTGAGGGGGCTATTAGAGGTGTAAACATCATCTCTCCGGCTAAAAAACAAGCCTTGATTTTAACATTGCGTAGAGTGTAACGAACTTCGAAGAAATGACAAAGACAAAAGCTTGCCCCGTATTGGTGAGCGTGCGGCAACTTGGTGCATGCTTAGTCTCCTAGATGTGAGGATCCCGCTTTACAATTGAACAAAAACTATGAACATGATCCAGTAAAAGTTATAAAAAACATAACTTTATAATATTTATTAAGTATTCATTTGACTTGGGCATCGAAATTGCTAAGACCATCAACAAACGACAAAAGTGTAAGTCATCACACAGTTGAGATGATGCTTGCCACTTATTTGCGTGCAGCTTCGGCATAAAAACAAAAACAAGCACCAAAAAATTCAACACAATATTAACTCTATGGAGAACACACGATGCATCACATGAAAAAAGCAGCGCTTGCCGCCTCAATCTTAGCCAGTACTTTGGTTAGCAGTCATGCACTTGCCGAAACGCAATGGTCTGCAAATTTAGGTCTATTAAGCGAATATCACTTTCGTGGAATAGTACAAAACTCCACCGCAACCGCAAATGGTGGCGTTGATTTAAGCTCTGGCGGCTTTTACGCAGGTGTATGGGCAGCGGATGTTGAAGATGGTTTAGAAATTGACCTATATGGCGGCTATGGATTTGAATTTGACAATGGCTTATCGCTTGGTGCGGGCGTCACGACCTATCAATACACAGGCGATTTTGACACTGAGTATAATGAAATCAACCTATCTGCAGGCTATGGAATCATAAGTGTTGAGTATACGCTCGGTGAGCGCGACGGTGAAGGTGACCCTGATGACTCTTACACTTTCTTTGGTATAACAGCTGCGCACGAAGGCTTTTACGGCACAATCGGCTCCTTTGGCGGTGACTACGAAGGTAACTACGGTGAACTAGGTTACGGGACTACCATCGCGGATTTTGATGTGGGCGTTGCATTTATCAAAAGCGACAGCGATCTTGATAACGATGAGTCAGTTTACTTTTCAATCGCTAAGTCATTTGACCTATAGTTTGTATTAGTTCACTCAAAGATTTGTAATCTGAATGAACGCTAGAGTAATGCTCTGGCGTTTTTTTTGATTATCGCTTATGCTAAGGACTTGCAGGATGCACGGGTAAAAGGTCAAAGGTAAGGGGGCGTATATGCGAAACACGAAATTATATCTGACAAAATTGCTGGCAACTGTTGCCGTATCTTGTGTGGCTGTATTTGTTTCAGTGAGTTTAATGCTTTCTAGTGCAAACGCTCCTTGTCATAACCTGATCCAACAAGCGCCTACCACGCAAATCGTATCTACCCAAAATCAACAGCGCGGAAATGCCAACGTAGACGCCTTGTGTAATAGAAATAACCAACAGGTCAACTGGGTAAACTGGTTATTTAAACGCTCTGACTCACCTCAATTTCACTTCGCTGATTTACTAGAGTTACTTAGTAAAACTAACTAAACGCTAAGGGCAATAATATGCGCAAGTCTCCAAGCGTTTGGCAGTTAATCAAAGCCGTCTTAGCTGGATTCATGGGCGTACAAACACACAGTAACTACGAACAAGACTTCACAGAGGCCTCTAGTGTCGTGCCCTACGTCATCGCCGGAATTTTGTTTGTGATTCTCTTGATAGCGACAATTTTAAGCGTGGTTGCTTGGATTTTGTGAGCGCTTTGCCGAGCGACGCTGACATGCGCTTAGCTTACAGAACTTCACGCGCTTTAGTATTCTGTGATTCGAAAAATAACACCAGATCTTCATGCGCAATCGGCCTTGATATTAAATAGCCTTGTATGTAATCGCAGCCTAATATTCGAAGTTGTTCAAAATGCTCCTCTGTTTCCGCACCTTCTGCCACGATAGGCACGGCTAGTCCATGTAGCATTTGAGTCAACGAGCCGACAATTCGCTGTTGTCGTTTGTCCTTGTCGATATTCGTCAATAAGGAACGGTCGAGTTTAACCGTATCGTATGGGAACGCAGTAAGATAAGATAGTGAAGAATAGCCCGCTCCAAAATCATCAATCGCAATCTTAAAGCCCATGCCGGTAGCTTGTTCAATCCATTTTTTTGCTTGGGTAAAGCTCATAATCAAAGAAGTTTCGGTTATCTCTAACTCAATTCGTTCAGCATCAATATCGTACTCTTTAAGCTGATTTTGTAAGATTGTGAGCGCGGTATCGTTGACCAACTGTGAGGGGCTAAGGTTAACAGACACCACTACATGCGACATATTGATGCTGTTCAAATACAAGATTTCCTGGATAACATTACCCACAATCCACTCAAAGAGCATATTCATATTTTCGCTTTCTTCTAATACATCTATGAATACTGGAGGCGGTATGTGCCCCATTTCTGGGTGATGCCAACGACACAATGCTTCAAGCTTGTTCACTTCACGAGTCTGTGCACTGACCACAGGTTGAAAAACCACCTTAAGCTGATCTGCAGCGAGCGAAGCAATAAAGTCATTCTTGATGCTAAATCGACGCTGTGCGCTCTCGCGCATTTGATCATTGAAAAATGCGTAGCAGTTTTTACCATCTTCCTTAGCTTGATACATGGCAATATCTGCATAGCGCAGGAGCGTATCTGGCTCAATATCGAGGGCTTTTTGAAAAGCGATACCGATGCTGGCGCTAATGGTGATGCTTGTGTCGTAAATGTGAAAGGGGGCAGAAAATAGCTCTACGACCATGTCTGCCATTTGCTCTAAATTAGTCTCTTTTTCATAGTTGGAATAGCAAATCACAAACTCATCGCCACCAATTCGATATACTCTGACAAACTTATTGACCACGCCTTTGAGGCGATAGCCAATCTTTTTCAACATAATGTCACCTGCTTCGTGACCTAAGTTGTCATTGACCGGCTTGAAGCCATCGAGATCAAGAAAGAAAATCGCAACATTTTCGATTTGCTCATCTCGATTCATATTGGCTAAATCTTCCACTAGCACATTGCGTGTAAACAAGCCCGTTATGCCATCAATGGTTGCTTGGCGAACTAAGCGCTTTTGCGAGTTGCTGAGCTCTTGCTCATAGGTCTCGAGCACGTCAATCGCGTTTCTAAACTCATCTTCTAAGTCATCTAATTCGTCGGGGAGAGTGGCTCTACCGGGTTTTCCTAAACGATAGCGTGCGATGTTATATTCTTTAGCACCGATAAGTTTGATAGCACGTTTGAGCTGATTGATTTTCGAGATGGGAATGATTGAAAACAAAATCAAAAACAACAAAATACCAAAGGTAAGCGTCACAAAAATCACTATCACCTGTTGTTTTTGCTCCCTCTGTTGAGCTAAGTTCGGTGAAATATCTCGAATGAACATTAGCTTGAGGTCTTCCTCAATGCCATTGAAATACTCAAACCAGACAAAGTAATCCGTTCTATCAACGCTAATTTGAAGACCTTCGTTTTCAAGTTTCTGAAGCTCTGAGTCGCTTAAAATGCGATTGCGAAGGGCGCTGTTCTTTTCAATGCCGGTCATAATTTCGGGAATGTAGCGCTTAAGCGTTTTGTCATTAAGCGCAGGTTCGTCAAAAGGTGACAGCACGCCAATGTCGCTGCCAACAAACTGATTAAGTTCGCGGATGGAAGCGTCCAAACTGCTGAGCGTCGAAAAGGACCAGCTACTCCCTTGAAAATCGATAGGTATCGTTGTTGCCAGTTCACACATAAAATGGCATAAAATGCCGCTATGCGGACGTTTAGTTGAGCGAGCAAGCGCTTCTAAGTTTGCTAGTTTATCGCCCGGAAATCTGCCAAAAGTGAAAGTACGCTCGCCATTAGAAAAGGCCATTGAGGAGAGCGAAAAACTTAGCTGAAGCTGAGGCCATATGCTGTTTAAAAACTGATTGGCTTGTTCAGGCGACTTGCTGGATAAATCACTGAGTACTAGAATTTGCTCACTAATTTGGTTTTCAAATAACAAAAGCTGCGTGATTTCAACATGCGAGCGTTTTAGCCCTTCAATGTCCTCCTGTAGATTCTTTTTCTGCTGAATAGACACAAAAGTATATGATGCTGCAAGCGATAAAACCGCGACAACGACAATCAACAGCAGCATTTTTGACAACAGGCCATGCAGAATATTCATATACTTTTTGAAATCGACTCCTTCATGGGTAACGCAGTTTGCTTAAAAAGACTTTGAAGATATTCGTAGGTGATATCTATTGTTCAAAGAAGTGTATCTTAAGCCTGCTATAATACAACGCAACTATGAATCAATATATCGGCAAACTTATAAAATAATTCAGGAAAGATGATGTTTGCTTAAATACTGAACAAAAGACGAAATTCGAAGCATCACTGTGAAAAAAGGCTGTATACTGATATCTATAAATGACAGAATTGCCAGCTATCAATAGTGACCATGGATGCTAAAAATAATAAACGCATGGGTATAAGATGGACACAAAGCCAGCATTGAACAAAGCGGATAGGCGAAAGTTAGGCTATATAGGGGCGGTTCCAACAAGCTCAGATTTTTCTGAGCGTGATTCGGATGCCTGGTTTACACCCAGTAAATACATCCACTTAGTCAAAAAAACAATGGGTGGTATCGACTTAGATCCTTTTTCATGCGCTCAAGCGAACGAGCTAATCGGGGCTTCACGCTTTTTCGATGAAAAGAGCAACGCCTTTTCGCAACAATGGTTTGAAACTCCTGGTTCTGTTTTTATGAATCCTCCGTACAGCCGGCAACTCATTAATCAGTCCATTGCGTTATTTTTAGAGGAGTGGAAAAAAGGCATGATCACCGAAGCAATCGTGTTGGTGAACAACGCCACCGAAACCAAATGGTTCCAACATTTGCTAAGCGAAGCCAGCGCATTATGTTTGGTCAATAAACGTATCGCTTTTGAAAATCGAGACGGTAAGCATGTTTCTGGCAACACGCGAGGGCAAGTGTTTTTGTACTATGGAAAGCGTATCGCTCGTTTCAAAAAGACCTTTAAGAGTATAGGTGTTGTGGTTAAAGAAGCGTAAAGCTCAGGGGGCTGTTGATATTTGCTGCAAAGTCATACAGTAAAAATCAACAGACCCTAGTTATTTATCTCGCTGTGCACTTGCTGTAGAGATTTTACGAAAGGGCCGCTTGATTGAATCCTGTCGGGAAGTTGCAAAATGGCTTGGTTAGCCTCTGCGATAGTGCCAAACGATTCTGCGTGAAGCACCACATACCATGCCCCCCCGTATCGTTGCGTCTCGTATATCAAAGTTGAGTCGTTAAGCTGATTATCCGCAATATACGATTGAAGCACGCTTCTATTTTGAATACCTGAGAGTTGTATGACAAAACGTTGTTCTGATAGCGACAGTAATTGCGCCTCGTCAAATTCAAAGTCACTTAATTGATTTTCTGATGACACCGAAGCCGATGTATTATTGTCGCGAAGCGATGCTGCAAGGTTCGCGTCAAGTTGCGCCACAGACGTGATGTCGGGGACTGCAAAATCTTGCTCATCAGTAGCTGTGTTATTCACAGGCAGGTTGTTGCTCGGCGGGTTAAGGTTAAGCGCTTGTGCATCGTCATTTGCAGTTTCGTTTTGTGCAGATTCGCTGCCACCATCGGCTTCAGTTGGCTCTAATAAAGCTTCGTCTGCTTCCGCTGGCCATTGACTAACTAAGATCTCATTAGCTAGTTTAGGGGCGATCACTTCTAGCTTAGGCTCATAGCCTGTCGATTGTTCTGGACTTTCTGAATTGATATCACTTGCCTCAGACACCGTGCGATAGCTTTCGTCTGCCTGGTTTTCGACTAATTTCGGCGTCATTGCTAACTCATTTGACGGCAGTTCGCCAGTTTGAATAAAGCGGTCAATTTCGTTTGGGTACTGCCAAAACATAAGTGCCGAGAACACCAGCAAAAAACTGATCAGTACCGCCGCAATAAACCATTTTTTTCGGATAATGCTGTGGCGAGTTTCTCCGGTAAAGAAACTTGGCCTTTGTGCCATTAATTCTTCCAATGCGGATACATCAAAACCGACCACGTCCAAAGACTGTGATGACAATAAAACGGGCTTACTGCTTTGATGTTCAGGAAGCCACTTTTGCGCGTCTTGAGTCCACTGTTCATTGGCAAACAAAATGACATTTACATGGATATTGGCATTCACCTGGCGCGCGTTAGTCACCCACTCCCATAACTCTTGTAAAAATTCCATGTCGATACACTGCGCTTTGGCAATACATACCAAGTAATGCCCTTTATCCGCATCCATGTCGTGTAGTAACTCATTTAAAGGCCTTACAAAGCTACCTACGGTATGGTTGGCAAGTTGCCGACATATAATACGACGATAATCACTGCTTGATTGACTTTCATCAGCGGTTAAAAACGAGACTTCGGTATTGTGAGACTGGGCAGCAAGGAAATCGCTTAGTGTGCGCTGTTGCGTGGCAACAGAATCACTACCCACAAAAATTAGTTGGGACGAATAATTGACTAAATGTTCAAGACGTTCGTGTAGCTGAGACACTCATACTTCCCTAATTACCTTGGCGAATAGTGCGTTTTAATTTTAGAGACGAAGGTCATCCGCTTAGTTCAATAAGCTGTGTAACTCATCTTTTGACACATCTGATACGACTCTCGCTTTTCCTATGCCAATTGGAAGAATAAATCGCATGGTATTTTCAAGCACTTTCTTGTCTCGCTGCATATGTTCTATATACGCTTGACTAGACATGTTCTGCGGGCCCTCAGTTGGCAGGTCAAAGACACTGATCAAGTCCACAATACGCTTAAGTTCATTCGAATTAATATCGCCTCTTGTCATCGAAAGTTTGGCAGCAAGCACCATGCCAGCTGCAACCGCTTCACCGTGAAGCCAGGTTCCGTAGCCAAGCTCTGCTTCAATGGCGTGTCCAAAAGTATGACCTAGATTCAACAGAGCCCGAATGTTTTGTTCACGCTCATCCAGCGCGACAATTTCTGCTTTAATTTCGCAGCAGCGCGCAATCATGGTGTTAAGCACTGGCCCATGTTTGTCTTGAATTTCCCGCTGATTATCTTCAAGCCAAGTGAAAAACGCCGGATCATAAATAATGCCGTATTTTATCACTTCTGCCATGCCAGCGGAGAATTCTCGTGAGGGTAGGCTGCTTAGACAGTTTGTGTCTATGTAGACTGCTTTTGGCTGATAGAAAGCGCCAATCATATTTTTTCCTAAAGAATGATTGACAGCCGTTTTACCGCCTACCGACGAGTCGACTTGTGACAATAGCGTGGTTGGAATCTGCACAAAATCGATGCCGCGCTGATAACATGCCGCTGCAAAACCGGCGATGTCACCCACAACTCCGCCCCCAAGTGCAACGATGCATGCACTTCTTGAAGCGGGCATGGCTAAAAGCTTTGTTAATATATGCTCTAGGTTGGCCAAGGTCTTTTCGCTTTCGCCATCGGGCAATACGATCTCATCCACGCGCTTTCCTAATTGCGTTAAGCGAACTTTGAGCGTGTCCAAATATAGCGCTTTTAATACGGTATTGGTCACAATGATTAAGTGTGAGCTTTGTATTTCTTCAAATAAAAAACCGGCATCACTGAGAATGCCGGTTTCGATATAGATAGGGTAGCTGCGCTGGCCTAAATCAAGCTGTAAAGTAGGCATGTTTGCTTCCTTTGCGCGTGGACTTTTTTACAGTCCTATTTTATTGATGATTTGATTAGCAACAGCACGTGCGCTTTGCTCATCGGTGGTGACAACATAGTCTGCAACTTCTTCATAAAGCGGATTACGCTCTTCGGCTAAGTTTCGCAGTACCGTTTCTGGGTCGTCGTTTTGTAAGAGAGGTCGGCGTTTATCACGCTGCGTTCGAGCAACCTGCTTATCAATAGTGGTCTGTAAGTAAACAACAATGCCGCGCGCGGACAAACGATTTCGAATCACTTTTGACACTACAGAGCCGCCGCCAGTCGCAAGCACAATACCCTGCTTATCAGTTAAGTCATGAATGACGGTTTCTTCACGCTTTCTAAAGCCGTCTTCACCCTCTAAATCAAAGATCCAAGCGATGTCAGCGCCAGTCCTGCGCTCAATTTCCTGGTCGGAGTCAAAAAAATCTAGGTGGAGTTCGTCTGCGAGGTGTCGTCCAATTGTGCTTTTGCCTGCGCCCATTGGACCTACTAGGAATACATTACGTTTTTCAGCCATATTTTGCTAATTCACACTTTAATTTAATGGTTAACGTCGGCATGTGTCATGCGTATTTATAGCCAACAATGACCATAACAAGTGGCCTTGTTATGAACGGTATATCTCCTCGGGAATTATCGAGAGCGCGGATTATCTCAATGATTAGCGCTTGTTTGCAAGCCTAGATGTAAAAATGCCGACGAATAATAGGAAAGTCGTCGGCATTGTTCATATTTTAAAGGGGGTTAGCGCTTATTTTACGAGCCTTCCGTAATGATTTTGGGCGTGACAAAAATTAACAACTCACGCTTTTCTTCAAGCTTTTGAGAAGTCTTGAATAAATTTCCGACCACCGGCAAATCACCAAACAAGGGTACTTTAGATACGTTGTCTGCACTGGTTTGTTGGAAAATGCCACCAAGCACAATCGTTTCACCGTTTTCTACCAATACCTGGGTGCTGATCTCTTGCGTATCAATTGCGACCGCAGGGCCAGTTGGCGTAGAGACTGTTTCGCCACGTGTATCTTGCGTTACGACCAAGTTTAAAATAATTCGGTTGTCAGGTGTAATTTGTGGTGTGACTCTCAAGCTTAAGACGGCCTTTTTAAATTCTACAGCCGTAGCACCAGATGAGGCTGCTTGCACAAATGGGATCTCAGTACCTTGCTCGATGTAAGCTTCCTGCTGGTTTGCGACAGTGATTCTGGGACTCGCGATAATTTCGCCTTTGTTTTCAGACTCTAGCGCGCTTAGCTCTAAATCAAGTACATTACCATCTACTAGGTTCGCAATTTGAAATCCGATTCGGCCAGCCGGGTTGGCAACCGGTAAATTAACATTTAGTCGGTTGTCGATAGACGGCAAAATACCGCCACCTGCGGTGTCTGCACCTTCTATTGAACCAGAACTTGTGCTGTCAGAACCAGTTCCGGTGAAACCCCAACGAACGCCCAACTGCTCGTCTGCATTTTCTCTTACCGTTACCATGCGTGACTCGATAAGTACTTGCTTGACTGGAATATCTAAGGTCTCAACGACCTCACGTGCTTCATCTATAGATTCTTGGGTATCACGAATGAGAAGTGTGTTAGTGCGTTCATCAACACTGACCGTCCCGCGCTCTGACAAAATGCCGCCACCTTCGGTTTTTAAAATCTCAGCCAAAGCTAAAGCAGTTGCGTAGTTCACCGAAATATTCGCTGATTTCAATTCTGCTAAATCCTGGACTTGTTGTTTCGCCTGAAGCTCTTGGGTTTCTCTTGCAGTAAGCTCTTCGCGAGGTGCAATCAAAAGGATATTGCCCTCAAGTCGCTTGTCTAGGCCTCGTATGCGCAGGATCATATCTAGCGCTTGGTCCCAAGGAACGCCACTTAAACTGATAGTAACGTTACCATTTACCGTATCTGTCGTGACTAGGTTAAAATTGTTTACCTGAGCGATAATCTGCAGTACCTGGCGCACAGGTACGTCTTGGAAATCTAGTGAAATCGGGTCGCCCGTGTATTGATCCTCTTCAGACTTTGCTATGTCTTCGGGGTTGACGCTGACTATGTCAAACTCGTAGCCGCTTTCAGTTTGTGATTTTTCGATTTTGACTCGTCCGTCGTAGCGAACGTCAACACGTGCAGTTTGTTCGCGTTGAAAGGTCTCAATCGAAGAAACAACGGTGCCGAACTGGCTAACATCGATTTCCACGTATTGTTCGTCGGCAAGTGCGGTATCTTCAAATCGCAGGGAGATATTACCTCGCGCCTCAACCATCGATACTTCAGGTACGCCGTTGTCAAAATCAACGATGACCTTTGCAGTGTCGCCACTTCTATTGAAGTCAATGTTATTCAGTGTGACCGCCTCCGATTTGACTTGATCACCGATCGGGTCAATTAGCGCCACGGATTCTTCATTAGCAAACACGCCGAAGGTAACCAGGCCGAAAAGAACTGCACATATTAAATATGTGACGGGTTTTCGTCGGTTTAATTTTTTATTAAAAATGTATTGCTCGGACATTATTAGGTACCTTCCCCTGTCGCAGACGCCATGTTGATTGTTGCTGTCTTAGGCTGCCAACAGCCCGCTCCATCTGGGAGCATTTCGCGTATCTTCACTTCAGTATTGTTAATTTGTGTGACTCTGCCGTGGAATAAACCAACATGGTTACCCACCGCAACTCGATGTAAACTTCCATCGTTTGCTTTGATTAATGCAAAACGCTTGCCGTTTATTTCGAGAATGCCTGCCATTTGCAAAGCATCTAGGCCAAAACTCTCTAAAACCTCGCGATTTCGGTTACGATTCGGCTGTGAACAATTCGGCGTTGTTTCAACTTGTGCGACTTCCTCTTCACCCACAGCGCGGGTAAATGGACTGCGAACCGTTGCCGCTGCATAGCGAACATTTTCCGCTTCTTCAAACTTTGGATAAGGTTCGATACTGACTTGTGTGTTTGCTTTTACCTGCTGGGTGTAGGCGACCAAATCGTCAATACTCGCGCTACATCCTACAAGTGCTAAACCGCTAACGAGGCCAAGGACTAACTTTTTCATTGCATGCCCTCCGTTTGTTCAGAGCGGTAGGTTTTCGCTTGCATGCGCAAAGAAAGCTCTCCCTCTGCGCGGGTTATCTCAAAATCGTGGAGCGTTACGATGCGCGGCAAATTGGCCACGTTGGAGGTGAACTGTCCAAATTCGTGATAGCCACCGACTACTTCAATTTGAATTGGCAGTTCGGTATAAAATTCTTTAGGCACCTCTTGCTGCCAGTTTATTAATTTAAACGACAAACCCGCATCTGTTCCCACAAAGGTGACGTCGTCTAGTAGGCCCGGCGTTTCATTTGAGGTAGGCAGTGACTTAAGCATCGATGAAAAGTCTTCTTCAATTTGTGCTAACTGCTGTGCATAGGCGTCAAGGTTTACCGCAATGCGATACTTTGCTTCAAATTCCGTGCGCAGTTCCTTTTCCTTTTTCTCAGAAGCATCAAGCACGGGCAGCTTCCCATCAATGATGGTGTAATAGCAGACTGCGCCTACAATAAGTGCACACAGCAGCGCGACGAAAGCCTTTACTTCTTTAGGCCAAATCGCAATTTGTTCGAAGTCTAAATCGTTGAGCTCTTTTAGCTTGTTAAAATCAAAGGCCATGATTACTTAGCTCCCGCTTTATCGTCAGACGTAGAATCTCTATGGGCGTATTTTGCACTGAGAGACAAGGTCAATTCGAAGTCACTAATGGCATTTGAAGTGCTTGCATCAGCGACAATGGACGAAAGTACTGGGTTGATAAAGATTTCTGAATCTTCCAAGCTTCGCATGAAGGCCGAAAGCCGGTTGTTCGATTCGCTACTGCCAATCAACTTCAGTCTGTTGTCGGTTCGCGACAAGCTGTTGAACGAGACACCAGCAGGCACTGTTCGAGCGAGTTCTTCAAACATAATTGGCGTGACGTTGCGGCTGACTTGCAGCTGCTCAATCAGGCTCATGCGAACAACGATTTCTTCTTTGGCCTCTTTAATGCGCTGAATTTCAGCAATTTGATTATTCAACACATCAATTTCTTGCGTTAAGTAACTGTTGCGAGCGTCTTGATTGCGAATTTGTTGCTCAATGAATTCACCTGCGAGCCAGAAAATCGCAAACACAATCACTGAGATAAGCCCCAGTGACATTACGTACTGTTGCTTTTGAGTCTGCCTAAGCGATTCACGCCAAGGCAAAAGATTTATTTTTGCCATTCGCTGAGGCTCCTTGTTGCAAGACCCGCTGCAATTGACAATTGCGGCGCGATCGTCATTAACTTTTCTTGATTCACTTTGCTATCAACGCTCATATCCGCAAAGGGGTTAAACAAAGTAACGTCAAGCCCCATTTCTTTGCTGAGGGTTTCGCAAATCCCGGGAAGATTGGCACCGCCACCGCACAAACTAAACGCTACTGGCATTTGCTTATGCGTAGTTGCGACAAACATTTGAAGCGCTCTTTGAATTTGTTGTTGGACGGTCGCTAGGAAAACCGGCATATTTTCAGTAAACCAGCTCTCTGGCGCTGTGTTGCTGGCCAGCTGAGTTTCGACCTCTTGCGTCTCAATGTTGTGAAGCATTGCCAAATCTTGAACAAAATTATTCACACCAAAGCTGTGTTCTTTACTATATATAGCAACGCCATTTTCAATCGCAGACACTTGCATGATGGACGCACCGAGATTGATGCAAATGCCTAATTCATTTTTCTTTTTGTCACCAAAGGCAATAAAGGTGTCGGCAAGTACATTTGATTCAATGTCAACAACGACCGGTTCAAACGGTGCTTCTCGCACTAGCGTGATTCGACTGTCGAGCAAGTCCCTGTGCGCGGCGCTGAGCAAAACTTCTACTTTTCCCACGTGAGTCGAAGATGGGCCAATTTCTTGAAAGTCGAGATAAACTTCGTCCAGGGGATAGGGAATAAGGCTATCGGCTTCCAGTTCAATTTGAGTCTCAAGCTCAAAATCGCTTTGATCAGGTTCCATGAACACTGATTTACTGATAACCGAAGATCCAGCAACTGCGATAGCGCAGTCTTTATTCTTTGGCTTTACCGCCATATGTACCTTTTTCAAGGCTTTACTAATGGCATCAAAGTCTTTTATTTCGCGCTCAGCGAACGCCATTCCCTGAATGGGCTCGCAAGCAAACGCCAGCACTTTGTGTTCTTTGCCAGACAAGTCTAGACTGCAGGCTTTTACAAACTTTGTGCCTATGTCTAAACCGATAATTGTCTTAGCTTTTTTTGGAAAAAGCGATTTCATTCAATGGCGGCCTGTCGTTAGTTGCAGTATCATACGTGCGCATAATACAAATTTTAAAATTACCGTATGTAGTGGTTAACGACACCTACGTATAAAATTTGAGTGATTATTTCAATTATTTTGAGTAGCTAAGCCATTGTGAAGTATATAAAAGTCATTTTTTTCCTTATTTTACTGGGCCTTGTGCTTGGCACTGTTTCCGTTTTAGGTATGTATTTCTATCTCAAAGATGATTTACCTAGCGTTGAAGTATTGCGAGACGTTGAGTTACAAACGCCAATGCGAATTTTTACTCAGGATGGAAAACTCATTTCTCAATACGGTGTAAAGCGCCGCATCCCTCTTGCGCTGGAAGATGCTCCTGAATATCTGAAGCAGGCCATTATTGCTACCGAAGACAGCCGTTTTTATGACCATATGGGCGTCGACCCCATTGGTGTGTTACGAGCTGCCGTGAGCCTGGTAACCACCGGCGAGAAAAAGCAAGGCGCTAGTACTTTAACTATGCAGCTAGCGCGTGGTTTTTTCCTCAATCGAAGAAAGGAATTCTCAAGGAAAATCAAAGAAGTATTTATTGCGTACCATATGGAACAAGAATTGTCGAAAGATGAAATACTGGAGCTTTATTTGAATAAGATAGAGTTCGGGCATCGTTCCTTCGGCGTTGGGGCTGCAGCTCAAGTCTATTATGGAAAAGAACCCAAAGATTTAAC
The DNA here is from genome assembly GCF_028401415.2 of Ningiella algicola. Classification (NCBI taxonomy): domain Bacteria; kingdom Pseudomonadati; phylum Pseudomonadota; class Gammaproteobacteria; order Alteromonadales; family Alteromonadaceae; genus Ningiella; species Ningiella algicola. The sequence continues at coordinate 3,678,476 of NZ_CP171821.2, forward strand.
ACTCGCGCAAATTGCAACGGTAGCGGGCTTACCCCAAGCCCCCTCGGTTTTAAACCCAATCAGTAATCCTGAGCGTTCAGTTGAACGTCGTCGAATCGTTTTGTTGCGCATGCTGGACGAGGGCTATATAAGCCAAGCTGAGTTTGATGAAGCGGCGAATGCACCCGTTACAGCACGAAAGCACGGCGCAGAGATAGAGCTTGATGCGCCATATCTTGCTGACATTGTGTACAACGAAATGGTGTCTATTTATGGAAAAGAGATTGCAGAAACCAGCGGTTTTAATGTGTTTACCGCAGCGCATTCAGAATACCAAGAAGCGGCACAACGAGCGGTACTGCAAAACTTACACGACTATGATGAGCGGCACGGGTTTAGAGGACCAATCGACCGAATCTGGCAAGGCTTGACCGACGATATACTTGAAGAGTTTGGCTTTGAGCAGCCTTTGAGCGTTGAGGAGGCTACTCAAATTCAAGCAAAGTATGGTGAATTTGTGGCGCCTGACATTGAACAGATTCTAGAAGCTGTGTCACAACATCCAAACATTGGGCCTTTAGTGCCAGCGGTGGTGATGTCTGTCGATGATCAACAAGCGAGTGTGTTGACCCAAGATAATGAATCAATATTGCTTGATTGGGATGGGCTTGATTGGGCGCGAGCCTACATTAGTGATAAAGCACAAGGAAATGAGCCAGAGCAAGCCAGTGATATATTGCAAGCGGGTATGGTGGTATATATCCGTCAACGCGTTTCTGATGGGCAATGGCAACTGTCGCAATTACCGGATGTATCGGGCGCTTTTGTTGCGCTTAACCCTTTCGATGGAGCAGTTGAAGCAGTGGTCGGCGGCTATGATTTTTATCATAGTCAATTTAACCGAGCAACGCAGGCTAAACGTCAAGTTGGGTCAAACATCAAACCCTTCATTTACGCAGCCGCATTAGATAATGGCTATACCCTAGCATCCATTGTGAATGATGCGCCAATTAATCAATGGGATGCATCATCCGGTGTTGCATGGCGACCGCAAAACTCGCCGCCGGTTTATGACGGTCCGATACGCATGCGACAAGCTTTGGGTAAGTCGAAAAACGTGGTATCGGTGCGTTTACTGCGTGGCGTTGGCATGGATAATACGCGTAACTATCTGACTCAATTTGGCTTCCTACGTGATGAAGTGCCTCGCGATGAGACCATGTCCTTAGGTTCAGGCTCACACACGCCCTTAGAAGTGGCAACAGCTATGGCTGTTATTGCAAATGGTGGGTTTGGCGTTCAGCCTTACTTTATTCAGCGTATTGAGAATGCTATGGGGGAAGTATTATGGGAAGCGGAGCCTTTGCTTGCATGTGACCCCTGTGAAACCGATTCGGTCACTACCGCAGAGGATGTGAACGCGGGTGAGGACGGTGAAATTACAAATAGCTATTCTACCAGTGGAACGGGTGGTACTGACGCATTAGATATAGAGGCACAGCTGGCTGCGAGATTCAGTGCACAGAGCATGCAGCAGGATAATACTGCACAAAACGAAAGTGATCTCGCTATGGTGTCCGAATCTCAGTCTGCGCCACGAATAATAAGCGAGCAGACAGCCTTTATGGTATCTGAAATGCTAAGAACGGCAGTGAGAGCCAACGGCACTTGGAATACACCGACTTATTGGCTTGGTACTGGCTGGCGTGCTCGGAATTTATTACAGCGAGAAGATGTTGGCGGCAAAACGGGTACGACAAATGACTTTCGTGACGCTTGGTTTAGCGGATTTGCACCTGGATTGGTCGCCACGTCTTGGACGGGCTTTGATAACCCAGCACGAGAGCTTGGCAGGACATCTCGAAATCAGAACCTGATCAACAAAAATCCAGAAAAATTTAATTGGATTGGCAATGCCATGTTTGGAGCTGAGGCGGGCGCAAAAGCTGCGCAACCGGCATGGATTCGGTTCATGCAGGCCGTGTTAGAGGATACGCCAGAGCAAATCCCAATGACGCCCGAAGGCATTGTCAGAGTTCGAATCGACAGAGCCACAGGCAACTTAAGTAACAAAACCGACAGCAGTTCAATGTTTGAATACTTTCTCAAAGGCACTGAACCCACTACCTTTGTGCAAAATGATGCGCTTAGCTTGCCAATGGAAAACGAGATTGAGGAAGAGCAAGAGGATATGCTCGACGATATTTTCTAGGCATGTTGCGAATATTATGTGCCAATCTTTTAAATGTTTAAGCCACTTTTAGGTAACGATTGACTATGTCAACAGCCGATAACAACGACTATCTTTATATTCCTTACGCTGGACCCGCACTGCTTGAAACGCCATTGCTAAATAAAGGAAGTGCATTTACCGAGCGAGAGCGCAAATCATTTAATTTGTTAGGTTTGCTGCCCCCTCGCTACGAATCCATTGAAGAGCAAGTAGACCGAGCCTATAAGCAATACAGTAGCTTCCTTGCGCCGCTGAATAAACACATCTATTTACGCGCCATCCAAGACAACAATGAGACGCTCTTTTATCGCTTAGTGCAAGAGCATATAGATGAAATGATGCCAATCATCTATACGCCTACCGTAGGTGAGGCCTGTGAGCGCTTTTCTGATATTTACCGCTCCTCGCGTGGCTTATTCATTAGCTATGAAGAGCGCCACATGATGCAGGACATTTTGCGAAACGCCACAAAACGCAAAGTCAAAGTGATTGTGGTGACCGACGGTGAACGCATATTGGGTCTGGGCGATCAAGGCATTGGCGGCATGGGCATTCCCATTGGTAAATTGTCTTTGTATACCGCTTGCGGCGGCATTAGCCCAGCGTACACTTTGCCTGTTATGCTGGATGTAGGCACTAACAACCCTAAGCTTTTAGATGATCCTATGTATATGGGCGCGCGCCATCCACGTATACCTCAAGATCAGTACGATGAGTTTCTCGATATCTTTATTCACGAAGTAAAACGTCGCTGGCCAGAGGCCATGATCCAGTTTGAAGATTTTGCTCAACCTAATGCAATGCCACTGTTAAAACGCTATCGCGACAAAGTGTGCTGCTTTAATGACGATATTCAAGGAACTGCCGCAGTGGCGCTGGGAACCATTTTGGCGGCATGTAAAGCGCGTGGGTCTAAACTGTCTGATAAAAAAGTCGTGTTTGTGGGGGCGGGCTCTGCCGGTTGCGGTATAGCGGAAATGCTGATCCAGCAAATGGTATTTGAGGGCCTGAGCGACGAACAAGCCCGCTTGCAAGTCTTTATGGTTGACCGCTTTGGCATGCTAACCGAAGGCATGCAAGATTTACGAGACTTTCAACAAGCACTGCAGCAACCGCTCAGCGCGCTTAATGGGTGGCAATACAGCGGTGATTACCCGTCGCTGCTCGATGTGATGCACGGCGCTAAACCCGATTTGTTAATCGGTGTGTCAGGTCAACCGGGATTATTTACAGAACAAGTCATAAAGGCCATGATGCAGTATTGTGAGCATCCGATTATCTTTCCTTTAAGTAATCCTTCACGACAAGTCGAAGCCCGACCCGAACAGGTGATTGAATGGACTGATGGAAAAGTTGTGATAGCGACCGGCTCGCCATTTGATGCGGTGGAGTATAAGGGGAAGCGTTATCCTATTGCGCAATGCAACAACAGTTATATATTCCCGGGAATAGGCTTAGGGGTGATCGCCTCAAAAGCGCGTTTAATATCCGATGAAATGCTCATGGCTGCCAGTAACGCATTGGCTGATGCGTCGCCGATGGCAAACAATGGCTCAGGCGAGCTTTTGCCCCCGCTCACAGAGATTACCCAGCTGAGCAAAGACATTGCCTTTGCTGTAGCAAAAGTCGCAATGAAACAAGAGCTAGCATTAACCCTTTCAGATGAGATGCTGCGAGCGCGCATTGAAGGTAACTTTTGGAAGGCTGAGTATCGCGCATTCAAACGAGTAAGCTTGTAGGTAACCCGAACGCGTGAAGCGCTCTTTTTGATGGTTAGCTTTATCACGGTTGCTTTTTCGTTACGCTAATTCCAGCAAATAGACCTTCGAATTTCGAGTAAAATTATACATCTGCTGTTTAACAGGGGGCAGGGTGTCGATACTTTGTTCAACAAAGCCTTGCTCTAAAAACCAGTGCCCGGTGACCGTCGTTAGTACAAAAATTTTATTCAGCTTATGTTGTGAGGCTTTGCGCTTCATTGCATCTAATAAACGCTCACCACGATTTTGACCACGATAGTCACGATGGGTTGCTACGCAGGCTATTTCACCGCTAGCATCCTCTGGGTATTCGTATAAAGCGGCACAAGCGATTATCATACCGTCGCGTTCTATCACGGTGAAACGATTGATTTCATTCTCTAATAATTCGCGAGAGCGTTTAACTAATGCGCCGCTTTGTTCCAACGGTCGAATTAAATTTAGAATGCCGCCGACGTCATCGATATCAGCATCTCTAAGTTGCTCATAGTGATTCTGCATCACGAGAGTGCCTTCGCCGTCACGAGTAAAGAGCTCTTTTAAAATAGCGCCGTTTTCTTTATAACTCACGCAATGTGCGCGCTCAACACCAGCCTCTACCCCCGCAATCATAGCGGTTATGCAGGTGCTTTCACCATTCACTTTGTCATTGCTAATTAAGCTTTGAAGTGCATGAAGCTCTATGGTTCTGATAATGCTTGCTTTGTTACTGGCATCGTCTTGGTACAAGCCCTCTAAATGCGAGAGTGTAATAATTTTGTCTGCCTCAAGCGCAATGGCGGCTTGGGTTGCAACATCTTCATGTGAAAGATTAAAGACTTCACCGGTTGGGGAGTAACCCATGGGCGAAAGCAGCACAATAGAGCCATCTTCAAGCTGATCTTTGACGCCTTCAACATCTATTCTTCGTACCACACCGGTATGCTCAAAGTCGATGCCGTTGCGTACACCAATGGGCTTTGCAATGACCAAGTTACCTGAACATACTCGAATACGCGCGCCATGCATGGGTGAGTTTGGCAAACCTAGGGTAAGCAAGGCTTCTATCTGGGAGCGTAGGGAGCCTGCTGCATCTTTGACGCATTCTAAGGTATCTTTGTTGGTCACTCGCAAACCGTCGACAAACTGACCCTGCAAAGATCTCAGTTTTAGACGCTCATCAATTTGCGGTCTTGCTCCATGGACGATGATGATCCGCATGCCAAGGCTATGTAATAAGGCAATATCTTGTATCAGGCGCGGGAAACTCGGCTCAAGCACCGCTTCACCACCAAACATGACCACAAAGGTTTTACCTCGGTGAGCGTTAATATAGGGTGCCGAATTCCTAAACAGGCGAATACTGTCTTCATGTGAAAGCGTCATAAGGTACGTATCACCTCTCATCATCCATGTTATGGCTCAGCGCAGCCTTTAACTTATCGAGGTTTTCATGTTCTAAATATAGCGCTCTGGTAACCATTTCATGACCTGTGCCACCGAGCTGATTGCGTTTGTTAACAACGACCTCTAAGGGCAACCAATCAAATACATCTTTATCTATACTTTGGTGCAAGGATTGAAGCGTTGAAATCGGCAAACCCTCCAAGGGAAGACCTTGCTCAATTGCTGTCACCACCGCTTGCCCAGATATATCATGGGCGGTTCTAAATGGAACCCCTTTTGATACGAGATAGTCAGCAAGTTCGGTTGCGTTTGCGTAGCCCTGCTGGGCGGCTTTGCGACAGGCTTCTAGATTAAGGCTTAGCCCATCTAAGACCTCTACCCCAATACATAAACAAATATGGTATTGATTAACTGCATCAATTGCCCCCTCTTTGTCTTCCTGCATATCTTTGTTATATGCAAGTGGTAAGCCCTTCATTGTAACTAACAGCGCTTGTAAGTGACCAAACACGCGTCCGCACTTGCCGCGCATCAGTTCAAGCGCATCGGGGTTTTTCTTTTGTGGCATCAAAGACGAGCCCGACGTTACTGCATCGCTTAAGTGCAAAAAGCCGGCTTCGCCCGAGTTATAAAAAATTAAATCCTCTGCCATGCGCGACAGATGCATCATGCCAGTGCTGGCGGTAAACAAAAGCTCTAGTACGAAATCTCTATCGGACACTGCGTCCAGGCTATTTAAGCAGGGCCCATCAAAGCCTAAGTCAGCAGCAAGCTCATCTCTGCCGACAGGAAACGTTGTTCCAGCCAGCGCGCCACAGCCAAGTGGGCACTGATTGAGCCTTTTAATACAATCGTCAATACGGCTGATATCTCGTTTAAGCATTTCTACATAGGCTAAGCACCAATGTCCGAATAAAACCGGTTGTGCGCGCTGTAAGTGGGTATATCCGGGTAGAATGGCTTTGTCATGACGGCTGGCACATTTCAGCAGAGACTCAAGCATTCGAAGCAAATCCTGCTTTAAACCGATTAAATGTTCTTTGCACCAGAGTCTAAAGTCGGTTGCTACTTGGTCGTTGCGGCTTCGGCCTGTATGCAGCTTTCTGCCAAGGTCGCCTAGCGCGTCGGTCAAATGAGACTCAACAAAACTGTGAATATCTTCCTCTGTTGACTGGAGAAAGTCGATTTCGCCTGCCTGAACCTGAGCTAACAAATTTTTGAGCGCTTGCTCAAGTGTTGCCTGTTCTTGCTCGGTCAATACATCGGCTCTAAGCAGCCCTTTTGACCAAGCAATTGAACCCAGGATATCTTCACTTGCCATGACATAGTCAAAAGGCAGAGAGTCATTCACCTGCTTGAACATGGCGCTAGCATCGCCGCTAAAACGTCCTCCCCATAAAGCCATATTGCTACCTCCTTGTTTAGTTTGCGCCGCCTTGCGCTTTTAATGCTTTAATCCTGCTTGAGAGGCTAAACAGTCTTATAAAGCCTTCAGCATGAGATTGGTCATACACATCGTCTGCACCAAACGTGGCGAAGTCTTCTGAATATAGACTATTAGGCGATTTGCGTTTGGTCACATTGGCGTTGCCTTTATATAGTTTTACTACAATTTCACCGGTTACGTGCTGGGCAAAGCTGCTTGCGCTTGCTAACAAAGCATCATTAAGCGCTGTAAACCAGCGCCCGTCATACATAACATGAGCGAACTCTAAACCAATTTGCTCCCTAAATTTCAGTGCGGACTTATCAAGCACTAAACTCTCTAGAGCTTTATAGGCTTTCATCATTACGGTGCCGCCCGGCGTTTCATAGCAGCCGCGAGACTTCATGCCAACTAAGCGATTTTCAACAATGTCTATGCGCCCAACACCGTGAGCACTGGCAATGTCGTTCAGTTTTACCAAAGCTTGATAAGGCGACAGGGACGTGCCGTTTACTGCAACGAGATTTCCACATTCAAAAATCAGGCTCACCTCTTCTGCTTCGTCTGGTGCGTCCATGGGATCAACCGTCATGGTCCAGACTTGTTTAGTGGGTTCGCTCCAAGGGTCTTCTAATTCGCCGCCCTCGTGGGAGATATGCCACGCGTTTGCATCTCGACTGTAGATTTTAGTCGCCGATGCTGACGTTTGAATCTCTCTTGCTTTTAAATAATCGAGTAAGTCCTCGCGCGACACCATATCCCATTCTCTCCACGGTGCAATAACCTTTAAGTCCGGGGCAAGTGCAGCAAACGCACCTTCAAACCTGACTTGATCATTGCCTTTGCCGGTGCAGCCATGGCTGAGTGCATCCGCGCCGACTTTACGCGCAACCTCAACTTGCGCTTTTGCAATCACAGGGCGCGCCATGGAGGTACCTAGTAAGTACTCACCCTCGTATACTGCGCCGGTGGTAATGGTTGGATAAATAAAGTCGCGAACAAACTCTTCTTTCAAATCAACGATGTGACATTCGCTAGCACCACTGGCTATCGCTTTTTCTTCGAGGCCTTCTAATTCTTCTTCGCCTTGGCCAACATCGGCGGCAAAGGCGACCACTTCGCAACCATAGTTTTCCTTGAGCCATGGCACAATAGCCGAGGTATCAAGTCCGCCTGAATATGCGAGAACGACTTTTTTGATTGTAGACATGTTGTTTCCTTAGCTTTGAAGAGATGGCTTGGCCAATAAATAACTTAGAATCGCATTTTGCGCATGCAAACGGTTACTCGATTGCGTCATTAACAATGATTTGTCAGAGTCCATCAAGCTACTTGTGATTTCAAGGTCACGGTGAGCAGGCTGACAATGCATGACAAACTTCGCATTACTTTGCTCAACTAAGGCTTCATTGACCTGATAGGGCATAAATTTTTCTTTGATATCTGCTAGGGGAGTGTCATCTCCCATGGATAACCAGGTATCGGTGTATATCACGTCACAGTGTTGTAAATCGGATATTTGATGAGTGAAGGTAAGTTTAACGTTATGCGCCTGGGCAAGGTCAATTACTGTCTCTTTTATCTGTGCTGCAATATCGTGCCCTTTAGGTGTTACCACTACCTGATGACATCCCAGCAATATGCCAAGAATTAACAGCGAGTGAGTAACGTTATTGCCATCACCAACATAGGCCATGGTTTTCCCCGCGACAGACCCAAGGTGTTCTTGCATGCTGATATAGTCTGCCAATGCTTGGCATGGGTGAAATTTATCACACAAAGCGTTAATTACTGGCACATCTGAACCTGCTGCCAAGTCTTGCAAGGTTTCGTGGGAGAATACGCGCGCAACAATGGCTTTCGCCCACTGCGCTAGATTGTTACCTACATCTTTCGGATCTTCGCGTTTTTTGAGCTCAGCGCCCTGACTGTCAACGTAGACCATGTGACCACCGAGTTGGTTTATTCCCACGTCAAAGGTCACTCTGGTTCGAAGAGAGGGCTTTTCAAAAAGTGCTACAATTGCCATCCCTTCAAGTGGCTTACCGTATTTTTCAGGATGGGTTTTCAAATCAATCGCAAACTCTAGCAGGTGTTTTGCTTGTTCCTGAGTAAAATCTAAAAACGTCAGAAAGTCCTGATGCATAATATCTCCTTTAATTCGGCTTTGGCATAATTTGCGTGCCGAAGCTTTGCTTATCGTCGAGCAGGGCTTGCGCCTCGTTCCAACTTCCTATGACAACGGCGCTATTTAGGGCATCAGCTGAGTCCTGAGCTGCCTGCACTTTCACAATCATTCCGTCTGTTATCACCTCGTCACTAATCAGCTGTTGAGCATGCGCTGGAGTAAGACGATCGATTTTCTCCATCTTGTCGTCAAGGACCCCCGTCACGTCAGACAATAGAATAAGCTGGGCGTCGATTAATCGGGCAATGCAGGTGGCGGCATGATCGGCATTGACATTATAAAGCTTACCATGACTATCCGCTCCAATGGATGCGATTATCGGAAGCATGTTCGCATCTAATAATATCTGTATCAGTGAGGCGTCATTCTCTTTGGGCGCGCCAACGGCTCCAAGTGCTGGATTAATGGCTTCACATTTTGCAAGCAAGCCGTCAGCGAGACTCATGCCCACGCCGTTTATGTGAAGTGCTTGGCTTTTTGCAACCAAAGACTTATTCAAGAATCCAGCGAGCATCCCCGCTACCGTGGGCATGTGCGTATCTGGAGTGATGCGCAAACCATCGAGCTTGTCACTGACAAAGCCAAGCGCCTTGAGTTGTGTCTGAACGTGGTTCCCACCCCCATGAACCAATACAACACGACGACCAGCGCTTTTTAGAGCTTTGATTGCGTTTAGCAGTGGGTGCGCATTAGTCGCATTTGTTGCACTTAGAAGCTCATCAAAAAAGCGCCCACCTACCTTGATGACAATGGGTTTAGAAGCGTCCGTCACTATAATAAGCCTTCAGTTTGGGGGAAGCCGAATCGAATATTGGCACATTGAATCGCTTGGCTAGCTGCGCCTTTTAACAGATTGTCTATGGCCGCACAGATAACAACACTGCGCTTCTGTTCATCGTATGTCCAGTGTATATCGCAAAATGGGGTATGGGCGACCTGGTCGACTTTTGGCGATGTATCGACTAAGCGTACAAGCGCTTTGCTTGCGTAAGCACTGACAAAGGCGCTGCTGATATCTTGCTCAGAGACACTATCGTTCACAAATGCAGTTGTAGTGGCGAGTATTCCGCGTTTGAATGCGCCCAAATGAGGCGTAAAAATCACCTTTGTTTGCGCAAATTCCTCTATCTCAGGCGTATGTCGATGCGATAGCACACCATAGGCTTGCAAAGAGACTTCAAAAAAGCTGGTGGTCATGGAGGCTTTTCTCCCTGCGCCACTGACGCCACTTACCGCATTAATAACCGGAATGTGGTCTTGTGACAACAAGCCATTATCCATGAGCGGTTTAAGCGATAAAATTGACGCGGTTGGATAACAGCCCGGAACAGCTATGAGTTGTTGAGCATCTTTAATTTCGCCTTCATACCACTCTGCGAGTCCATATACCCGTTGACTCAACAGCTCTACATGTTGATGTTTAAAGCCGTAGTATGATTCAAACACTGCTGAATCGGATAAGCGAAAAGCGCCGGATAAGTCAAAGATCATCACCTTGCTTTGCATTAGGATACTGACCCAGTCGTGACTCACTTCATGAGGCAAAGCCATGAAGACTGCGTCATATTGTTGCCCGATTTCAAACACACCTTCGGATGAAAGCGACTGCGTGACCAGCTTAGAGATGTGTCCGAGTTCTCGGTGAATCTCACCGATGGCTTTATTGGCATCTGCGCTGTTGCTCGACACAAAGCAAGCTTCTAAGGAAAAATGAGGGTGGGCATGTAAGTGCTTTATCAGCTCAGCGCCAGTATAGCCACTCGCTCCCATAACACAGGTTTTGATCATATTATCCATTTACCACACATAAAAAATGGCCGACGGTGCTTACATTTAGTGTAAGCACCGTCAGACCTTCAAGGCATTGCGCAATTGCAATATAACAAGCGGCGTCTCAACCGCATCTCTTGTTTAGAGGTTAAACTCCCTAAACAACTATAAAGCAAAGTCGGCAATGAGTCTGGGGAGAGACTTGCGACATTGACATTTTTCCTATTTTTTAATGTTTACCCGCTTAAGCGTTCTACAATCAGTTTCTCAAACACGTTTTTTATATTGAGCTAAGCGCCTTATTTGATAATACATAAAATAAATATATATTCAATATTTTAATATAAGTATTCATTCTTGCTTCGAAAAAAGACAATATAATAAAATGGAGTACAGTGAAAAATTCCATCATATTAATTCTGATCCTGCCGATATCTGTACCATAGCGCAAAATTTCGCGTTCTACTTTGGATATCTACCATGAAAAATAACTACTACTTTCGCATGTGCGAGCGCACCCATCTTATTTTCAGAGCGGTGCTCTTGTGTCAGTTAGCCCTGTCGGTGTTGATTGGATATTTCACAGACACTATGGCCATGGGTATCGGGCTTGGTCTGTTTATTGTGATGCCCGCATTGATTCTCGGGAAAATGAGCCCAAGCGCTTCTCTGTCAAAGCATGTCGTAGCCGCAGCTACGCAATTAATGGCAGCGCTTCATATTCAACAAACAATGGGAATGACAGAAATGCATTTTCAATTGTTTGTATTGCTCGCTTTTTTGTCGTTCTTTAGGGATTGGAAGGTAATCGTTACCGGTACAGTAGTGATTGCCGTTCATCACATTGGTGGATTTGCTATTCAGCATATGGGCGGATCGCTTGTGGTTTTCGAGGCAAGTCAGCCGGCTTTCTTGATTCTCGCTATTCATGCGGCATTTGCCATCATTGAGTGCGCTGTTTTAGCTTTTGTTGCGCACAATTCGCGAAAAGAGTTCGACACAAGCATTCAGCTAAAAGAAGCGATCGAAAATATAGTGGGTCACGATGGGCGAATCAATTTATCGGGCGAAAACATGCCTGATACAGCTGGGTTAAAAGACTTTAATAGAATGATCGACTCAGTCAAAACATTGGTGTCAAAGGTTTATACCTTGGGCGAAGAGCTGCTTGCCTTCTCAGAAAAGGTGAGGCATTCCTCAAATGAGCTGGATACAACAGTAGACGCTCAGTACGAACAAGTCAGCAGTATATCGTCAGCCATGCGAGATATGACCAGTAGCATTCAAGATGTGGCAAGTTTATCCCAAGATGCCAACGAATATGCGCTTAGCGCTACCGGCAAAACTGAAGATACACGTAGCGCAATTGAAGATAGTCGCAATAATATTGGTCAGTTAAAAACGACATTGCAAACGACATCAGAGGCCATTGGCGACTTAAGCAGTAAGTGTCAAAACATCTCAGAGGTGATGCAATCCATTAAAACGGTTGCAGAGCAAACTAATTTGCTTGCGCTTAATGCGGCGATTGAATCCGCTCGTGCAGGGGAGCATGGTCGTGGATTCGCAGTGGTTGCAGACGAAGTGCGTAACCTTGCGATAAAGTCAAAAGAAAGCGCAGAAGAAATTGAACAGATTACTGATCGGCTAACGGCAAGCGCCAACCATTCTGTAGACAACATGGACAACTGCGTGAGCATGGTTAACGTGGCAGTTGCGTCCTCTGAAGCTGCGACGAAAAATATGAAAGAAGTATTGGACGGTATCGCGGTAGTCAACAGCAACGTGACAAACGTTGCGGGCTCAGCAAGCACGCAAGCTTCTAGCTCTGAATCAATTAGTCAGTCCGCCGAGCACCTAAACAGCTTGTTCTCTAATGAAAAAGAGCAAGTGGATGCTTTAAAAGACGAGATTAATGCCCTAAGTCGCTTAACGGAAGAACTCGGTTCGCAGCTGAACAAATTCGCAATCTAACCATTTAAGCAGCGGCGTATGAGCAAATGAAACTCTGGCAAAAGAGAGTGCTTACACTTAGCGTTGTGATGTGGTTTATTCTCGCCAGCGCAGGTGTATTTGCTGTAAGTAATGTGACAAGCAAATATTTTGACCATGACGCTCGCCTGTCTATGGCCTTAATGTCGCTTGATTTTGAATCGCGTTTAGTGAATGCATTAACCGACCCAGCAGATTCTAATGGCGCACGAATTTATCATATTCGAGGTGTACACAGCTGTTTTTGTGAGGGCTTGGTGCAGGCTCACGTAAAAGCGCTAAACGCCCTCGCCGCAGACAAACTTTCAGTGATGAATGTTCAGCTAGAGCCATCATCTGCTTTAGCTTCTATGGTGCCATCTACACCCGCAGTTGCGGTAGTAGATGAAGATGGCGACCTAGCTTACTTTGGCCCTTACTCACAAGGAATGGGATGTTTTAGTCGAAGCGGTAGCATCAATACCTTGATTCAAAACGTGGCAGATGGCTTACATTCTTATCAAAAGGTTCAAAACAAAACCGCCAGCATCCAAGCGGAGGCTAGCGGGTGTTATTGCAATCAGTGAAAATAACGATTTACATCATGGATTAAGATCTTTGATCACGCGTTCCCTTGTTTTTTCGAGGTTTTCGCTCTCCAATTTGCTGCAATCGATCGCGTTGTTTTTCATCAAGCACGCTTAACATTTCAAACTTCGCCGATGCGTTATTTAGCCCAGCCGATATCTTAGTGGCTTCAACAGATGTTTGAAGGGCAAGCCAAGCATCTTCATCAAAGCTGTCTGAAAATACAATATCGCGTTCGGCTTGCCGGAAGTCCTGCAGTGCATCTACAAAACCTGTATTGGCTTGCTCTGCGGATTCTTTAATTAAGTCAATCTCGCTCGCCTGCTCGTCGGTAAGGTGAAGCACTTTTGCCAGGCGGTCGAATTCACGAGGTCTTTTTTTCTCTTTTTCTGCGCGTTTGTCTAAGCGTTGTAAAAACTCAACTTGCTGCTCTTCGTTTAGCACATTGAACGCTTGGTTACGTGCTTTTGCCATATTGAGTTGAACACCTGCAGATTGTTGTACACGCTGGGTGACTAAATCTTCAGCAAGTGCAGCATCCCATGTTTCAAGTTGCATTAATGCTTGCATTTGCTCACGCAGGGCCTTTTTTTCGCCTCTGTATACTGAATTGTCTTGGGCAAGCTGTTGAAAAATGGCTGCAATATCCTGCTTTTGCGTCTCTGATAAATCGAGCTTCGCAAACATGCGTTTTGCACTACGCTTTTGCTGCATCTGTGATGCGTCGGCCTGTGCGGCGAAATGACTATTGCCAACACTTTGTGCATTGACTAATGATATGCTTGAAAGTATTAGGCTCGCTGTTAGCGCTATACCAGATACAATAGGCAAGAATGATTTGTTTAATGTCGATTTCATACTCTTTCCTTTTTTTGATGTCCTGCATAATAATAAGATTTTCAATGCAAAGAAGTGCTTTGAGCGTGTAAAGGTTATGTAAAGATAGTGCGCAAGCGGACTCAGCCTATTTAGACTATGCTGTTATGAGCACGTCAAACTATGATTTATGGCATGAAAAAACTGATACTTCTTGATGATGATGTAGGCTTGAGTGAGCTATTAAGCGACTATTTGTCAAGCCAAGGATTCGACATACAGGTATATAACGACCCACAACTTGGACTTAATGCTTTAAAACAGAAACAATTTGATTTGCTTTTGCTTGATGTGATGATGCCCAGCATAGATGGTTTCGAACTTTTACGCCAACTTAGGCAGTTCTCCAGCATTCCGGTTATTATGCTAACCGCCAAAGGTGATGACTACGACAAAATCCTGGGGCTAGAATTAGGCGCAGATGATTACCTCCCAAAACCCTTCAATCATAGAGAACTGCTCGCGCGAATTAAAGCGCTGCTGCGTAGGCTGGATAGTTTAAATGGCTTTTCGGCCAGCATGACTTTCAATCTTCATGGGATATCTATTGAGGAGGCAAGCCAAAGCGTGCACATTGGTCAACACGAAGTGTTGTTAACGGGTACTGAATATTTGATGTTGCTGCATTTAGTTAAACATGGCGGTAGTTTAGTATCAAAAGAGCAATTGAGCGAGCAAGTGTTAGGGCGACGCTTGGCGCCCTATGATCGCAGTTTGGATATGCACATGAGCAACATTCGTAAAAAACTCGCTGCGTATGATGTGCATGATGTCATAAAAACGGTGCGCGGCAGCGGTTACATGATGAAAGCGGCACAATAATGCGAGTGTGCCGTGCATCAATACAATAAGCCTGTGAGTCATATGGAAACACCTTCAGCAACGTCCATTTTTTATAAGCTCAATCCCGCTAATAGTTTGTTTGGGCGCATCTTTGTTTGGTTTTGGCTGTCGGTCAGTGCGCTGCTTGTGAGTGTGTTTTTATTAGCAAAACTGATTGCGCCAGCGTTAGACATTTCTGAACCAAATCCTAAGCGCCTAGAGCAGGCACAGCGTGCAGCTACGTTTATGCAAGCTGCATTTAATCGTGGTGTGGACCCTGAAAGGGCGCTAAGACGAGTGGCTAACCGCGGAAGATTTCAACTTGTGTTGGTTGATACACAGTCAAAAGAGGTCATTTTGGGTTTTCCAGCACCCATATTGCCCTCTAAAAAGCCTTTGCTTGAACTTGCCGAATCAACTCAGGTGATTCAAGCCACCACGCCTACCCTGGAATTTATTGGTCCTTTTACCATTAATGCCGCAAATACCGAATCAGCTTATCAACTATTTGTGGGGCGTTTGCTCAAAAGAGAAGAGCGTCGTCCGGTAAATTGGGCTTTAGGGTTAGTGGTAATCCTGACGGTAGGGTCTGCATTGTGTTTTTTCTTGGCGTGGCGCATAAGCAAACCATTGCGGCAGTTGGGAGATGTCAGTAAAGCCTTCGCAAACGGAGATTTTAGCGCTCGAATAAATAACTATACGCACAGACAGGATGAGATTGGCCAACTGGCTCAAGGCTTCAATAACATGGCAGACAAAATCAACGCCTCTGCCCAGCAGCAACAGTCATTGTTAGCGAATGTCTCACACGAGCTTAGAACTCCATTGACGCGTTTACAGCTCGCCGTGGCGATGCTCGAGGACGCACAAAACGCGCCACGATATTTGTCGCGTATAGAGGATGAAATCGACAGTATGGACGTCTTGATTGGTCAGGTCCTTTCACTGACTAGAATGCAGGGTATGCAAAGTGGACTGATTCTGACGGGTGAGCAGCTGATGCAACACCAGAGGCTCCCAGAGCTATTGAAACCTTTACTTGATAATATTCGCTTTGAAGCGGAGGCGTCACAAAAATCAATCATGATTAATGATGTACCTGACATCACTATGAAAGTGCAGGTCAGCAGCTTTATAAGTGCAATAGAGAACATAGCGCGAAATGCGATTAAGTTTGCGCACGATTCTGTGCGTATTCAGTTTAGCGTAGATAAGAGCCATCAACCCACCTTAGACATCTCGATCGAAGATGACGGAGACGGACTACCAAGCGATTCAATAGACAAAGTGTTTCAGCCATTTTATCAAGCACACGCTTCCAACCAAACTGACGCGAAAAGTGGAGCCTTGGGCAGCGCTGGTAATGGGCACAAAGGTTCAGGCCTTGGGTTGGCAATAGCCAAAGCCGCTGTCGACTTACATAAAGGTGAACTGAGCGTATCTCGCAGCATGTCATTTGAAAGTAAAGGAGGCTTGCGTTTCTTGATGAAAATCCCCATCATTGCCGCCTAAATTAATCGCATTGTCGCCAAGCCAATCAGCCATTACGGATCACGTCGTGTACTTAAGTCATGAGGCAAATCTGGAGTCTTACTACCGCGAATATTTGCCGAATTTTATTCAGCAACATCTCGTTGCTGATAATGTAAAGGCTGGCGCCGGGCATCGCTTGCATTACCGATATGCAATAAACCCACAAGCAAAAGCCTGGGTGATTGTGCTCCAAGGGCGGGCTGAGTCTGCCGAAAAATATGCGGAGCTCATAGACGAGCTTTATCAAAATGGCTTTTCGGTGTTTACCTTTGACCATGCAGGGCAAGGCTATTCAGGCCGCTTTAATCAAAACCGGATGCACGGGTATATTGATAGCTTTGATACATACGTCGATGATGCCCATGACTTGATAAGTATTCATTTAGCCGCTGTCAAGGGGCAACATCGACAGGCACACCTCCCACAATTTTTACTCTGCCATTCAATGGGAAGTGCCATTGGAACCCTGCTACTAATAAAGCATCCGCAGCTATGCTCGCACGCGGTGTTTTGTTCTCCCATGTACGGTATAAAAGCGCCAATCCCGCTGATGCTTGCGAGAATTATGATAAACGTGGGCTTGCGGATGAGTCAGTTTCTAGGCCGTAAAAGTCTGTATTTTTTAGGACAAGGAGATTACAAGTCGACAGCTTTTGATAAAAACCACTTAACCAGTAGCCCTCAAAGATACGCATGGTTCAAGGAGTATTACGACACAAATGGCGATGCCAGCATAGGCGGGGCAAGTGTCCAATGGTTGGCCGCTGCGTTAACTGCTATGCATAATATTGAGCAAAATGCCCACAGCTTATCTCACCCTGCTTTGGTCTTTAGAGCAGGTGATGACCACATTGTAGACAATAAGGCCATCGCAAGCGTGGTTTCTTCAATGCAAAACGCACAAATGATTGATATCGAAGGCGCACAGCATGAGATTCTGTTTGAACGCGACATCTATCGTCAGCAAGCGATTAAAGCCATTCATTCATTTTTTGAGCGAGCATTAGTGTCTCAAACAGACAAAAGAGAGCTAACAGATGCTTGATGTCGTTTTATATCAGCCTGAAATCCCGCCCAACACGGGTAATATTGTGCGTCTTTGCGCAAACACAGGGTATCGTCTCCATCTTATCGAGCCCTTAGGATTCGACTGGGAAGAGAAGAAGCTTAGGCGAGCAGGCTTGGATTACCATGAGTGCGCAAGCGTTGCTAGGCACCTTTCACTTCAAGCTTATATTGACAGGCATGCACCAAATCGAATTTTTGCATGCGAGACATGGGGCAAAAGCACGCATTCTGAGGTTCAGTACCAAG
Source organism: Ningiella algicola (assembly GCF_028401415.2). Classification (NCBI taxonomy): domain Bacteria; kingdom Pseudomonadati; phylum Pseudomonadota; class Gammaproteobacteria; order Alteromonadales; family Alteromonadaceae; genus Ningiella; species Ningiella algicola. The sequence goes on from NZ_CP171821.2 coordinate 3,696,322, forward strand.
CTGGCGATGCGTTATTATTCGGCCCGGAAACGCGAGGCTTGCCCGATTCAGTAATGAAGCTCATTCCAGCTCAATGCCAAGTGCGCATTCCAATGGCTAAAGACAGCCGAAGCTTGAATTTGTCGAACGCCGTTGCAGTGCTGGTATACGAAAGCTGGCGCCAATTGGGCTACGAAAATGGGCAGTGACCTATTCGCTGGTTTGTTCTCGGCTTAATAGCTGGGCTGCTGCCTCTTTTGCGGGTTTTGAGTGATACAAAACTTGATAGATTTGTTCACAAATCGGCATCTCAATGCCTTGCCTCTTTGATAATATATGCACTTCGTCGGTATTTCTGTAGCCTTCAACGACTTGTCCAATAGAGTCAATTGCTTCTTCTACGCTCATGCCTTGTCCTAGTGCCAAGCCAAATCGCCGGTTTCGTGATTGGTTATCGGTACAGGTTAGCACTAAATCGCCCAAGCCAGCCATGCCCATGAAAGCTTCAGCGCTTGCGCCCAATGATGTGCCCAGGCGCGTCATTTCAGCTAGCCCGCGCGTAATCAATGCGGTGCGCGCATTCGCTCCAAACCCTAAGCCATCCGCCAAGCCAGCTCCGATAGCAATCACGTTTTTTACGGCGCCACCTAACTGCACACCAACCAAGTCTTGATTCAAATAGACGCGAAAACTTTTGGAATTGTGCAGCATCGCGCTAAAGCTTTTTGCAAGGGCAGTGTCTGTGCTTGAGAGGGTAATAGCGGTGGGCAGGCCTGCAGCCATTTCTTTTGCAAAAGTAGGCCCAGAGAGCACCGCTCTTTCAATGCTTTTGCCCAACACATCATCAACTACATCTTGAAGCAGGCGTCCGGTTTTGGGCTCTAGCCCTTTCGAGGCCCAAATTAGCTTATGGTGAGGCTGAATAAACGCTTTCATTTGCTTTAGCATTTCGCCAAATGCGTGGCTGGGCACAACAACCAATAGATATTCGCTTTGCGCAATCGCAAATTCTAAATTGTCAGTCGGATGCAGATCTTTTGGAAAGGTAAAGCCGTCAAGATAACGCGAATTGACTCGATTTTCTTGCATGCTTTTAATGTCGTTGGAGTTGCGCCCCCAAAGGTAAGTTGGGTGCTCATTGCGACTCAAACAAAAAGCTAGGGCAGTACCATAGGAGCCTGCTCCAAACACACTAACCTTAGCTTTGCTAATCCTCATATCTTACGAATCGAGTTTAGGCGCAGGCTCTCCAGTGTCGTTTTGACGCTTTTTAACATATGCCGCGAATATAGCATCGAAGTTAACCGGCTGAAGGTTCAATGTCGGGAACGTTCCTCGATTGACTAAATTTGAAATACATTCCCGAGCGTATGGGAACAACATATTAGGACAAAAAGAACCGAGCATGTGAGCCTTGTTTCCATCAGGCATATCACCGATCGCAAAAATACCGGCTTGTTGGACTTCGCATAGGAAACCTGTCTCTTGGGCCACGGTAGCGGTAACTGTCAGAGTCAGCACCACTTCATATAAGTTTTGCTCCAGCTCATTTGTACGTGTATCAATGTCTAGCTTAACTTCAGGCTTCCATTCTTTTTGAAAAATGGCAGGGGAATTTGGCGTTTCAAAGGAAATATCTTTTGTGTAAATACGCTGTAAATTAAACTGAATCTCTTGTTGCTGAGGTTTTTGTTCTGGGTTTTTTATAGCTTCGTCCGCCATCTGTGTTACCTGTTTTGAGTTAAGTTAAATACTGTAAAATGGGAGTTCGTTGCAGGCGGTCTAGGCTTGCAACATGGGATCTAGTTTTTGTGCTGATTCCAGAGCAAACAAATCGTCGCAGCCACCAACGTGAATATCGCCGATAAATATTTGAGGAACAGTAGTACGCCCATTCGCTCTTTCTACCATTTCTGATTTGAGCGATGGCGCTTGCATTAAATCGTGCTCTGTAAACGCGACGCCTTTTTGTTCGAGAAGCATTTTCGCGCGCTTGCAATAAGGGCAATAATCTTTGGTGTAAATAACAACATTTTGCATGGTATGAACCTTATGTGTTTAGGATATGCGCGAGGGCTATTTATTCACTGGAAGGCCTGCAGATTGCCAAGCATTCATCCCGCCGCTCAACACGCTGACTTCTGTGAAGCCTTGCTTCACCATTTTATTCGCAGTACCGGCAGCAAGATTTCCCATTGCGCACACCACAATAATGGGTGTGTTCTTAAACTTTTCAAGCTTTGAAAAGTTCGCTTCGCGCACTTCTTCAGGTTTAATTTGGCGTGCGCCCACTATATGACCGGCTTTAAAGTCTTTTTGTGGTCGAATATCTAATAAAATCGCATCTTTTTTGTTAATCAATTGCGTAGCTTCATGATTATCAACGCGTTTTACCTTTGATAGAAGCGGTCCGATAAAGGAGTAAGCCAACATAATAACAAGGGCAATCCAGATGCCAGACAAAATTAAATTGTCGCGTGCAAATTCGATAAGCTGATCCATGGCGGCGAGTTCCTACCTATATTCCATCGCTAAACTAGCGAACGACTTGAAACTTAAGCACTTCATACTGTGCAAAAAATTACTTACGCACCTTATGCTGTACAAGATAATTACTCTTAAATCCGGTCATTAAATGCAAGCTTGCAACCGTCGCAGAGCAAATTGAAGTCGCGAATTATATAGAAAGCAAAGCTAAAACACACGCCCTATCACCAGATTATATAGCCCGCTTTAATGGCATATTCTGTTTTAGTGTTTATAGCCTGCATAAATACTGGTAAATTGTGCAATTGAATCAAATACAAAAGTAGGTAAAAACTGAATGAGTGAACAAAAGTCGCCATTGGCATTAATTATTCTTGATGGTTGGGGTTACCGAGAAGATACTAAAAATAATGCAATTGCCGCTGCGAATACGCCAAATCTGGATAAGCTAGCACAGCAGTATACAAGTACTTTGATTTCCGGCTCAGGTCTGGATGTAGGCTTGCCCCAAGGGCAAATGGGCAATTCCGAAGTAGGCCATGTTAATTTAGGTGCAGGACGCGTGGTATATCAAGAGTTCACTAAAATTACCAAAGCCATTGACGATGGGGACTTTGCTAATAACGAGGCGATTTCCGAGGGCATCAGTGCTGCAGTGTCTAGAGATAAAGCAGTTCACATCTTAGGTTTGCTGTCAGACGGCGGTGTTCACTCTCATCAAGATCATTTATTTGCTGCCATAAAACTTGCCTGTGAAAGCGGCGCAAAGCATGTGTATTTGCATGCTTTTTTAGATGGTCGTGATACGCCTCCGCAAAGCGCTGAGAACTACCTCAAAGCTGCACAAGCAGTATGCGATAAATACAAAGGTGCACAGATTGCGTCCATCGTAGGGCGCTATTTCGCTATGGACAGAGACAATCGTTGGGAAAGAATAGAACAGGCCTACGACCTTATCGTAGACGGAACGGCCGCTTACGAAGCAGACACCGCGCTTGAGGGCTTACATGCATCATATGAGCGTGATGAAAACGATGAATTTGTGAAAGCAACCAAGATTGGAAATTACAAAGGTATTGAAGATTGCGACAGCGTTATTTTCATGAACTTCAGAGCAGACCGCGCGCGTGCTATGTCTCACGCTTTGGTTGACAAAGACTTTGATGGCTTTGCACGTAAGCGTTTTTGCGACACTCATTTTGTTATGCTGACTGAGTACGAAAGCACCTTACATTGTCCTTGTGCTTTCCCGCAAAAAAAGCTCGTGAATGTGATGGGTGAATGGCTGGCTAAACAAAATAAAACGCAATTGCGCATTTCTGAAACGGAAAAGTTTGCGCACGTCACGTTTTTCTATAGCGGCGGAAAAGAAGATGAATATCCGGGCGAAAGCAGAATATTAATCAAGTCACCAGACGTCGCCACTTACGATCTGCAGCCTGAGATGAGCTCCCAAGAGCTTACTGACAAGTTTGTAGAGGCCATACTTGCAAGAAAGTTTGACGTCATAATTTGTAATTTTCCAAACGGTGACATGGTGGGGCACACGGGCAATTTCGAGGCGGCGGTTAAAGCTTGCGAAGCGGTTGATACCTGTATTGGAAGACTCGTTGAGGCCCTCGAAAAAGTGGGTGGTGAATGTTTAATTACAGCCGATCACGGCAATGCGGAGCAAATGGTTGACCCTGACACAGGTGTTGAGCATACCGCTCATACTAGTGAGCCAGTCCCCTTTATTTACTATGGTCGTAAGGCGGTTGCACGTGAGGGCGGCACGCTCAGTGATGTGGCGCCAACTATGCTGCATTTAATGGGCTTAGAACAGCCAGACGAAATGACCGGAACGCCGATTGTTACGCTTTCTTAAACCGCTAGTCGCAGTGGCCTTTATTCAAATGTCACTCATCATTAGTGCGCTGCTCTTAAGCAGTGCGCTAGTGAGCGGTAATGCCCATGCGCAAGATCAACAAGCTGATTTACAAAATATTAAAAGCCAAATTGAGCAAACTAAGGCGCAATTAGAAAAAAATTTAGAAAGCTCTGAGCGCCTTCAGCAGCAGTTAAAATTAGCTGAGTTAGAGATTGCTGAGGCCGCTACTCAATTAAACCAAACCGATGAAGCACTCAGAAGCACGCGAGCCGAGATAGCCAGCTTGGAAAGCGAAAAGTCAGCAGTCGAACAACAAATAAATGACCAGCAAAGTCGGCTCGCTAATCAGATCAAAAGCGCTTATATGGCGGGCAACTACGATTTCGCAAAAATGATATTCAATCAAGATGAAGCGGGCAGTTTCGAGCGGATCCTTACCTACTATCAATATCTCAACAATGCTCGCCTTGACCAGATTTCTGAGTTTCGCGCACTGATAAAGCAGCTAGAAGAGTTGCAAATAGCACTCACATCAAAAGAAGAACAGCAGATTATATTGATTGCGCAACAGCGCGAACAGGCTGAGCTTTTGCGCAAGCGCCAGCAGTCTCGACTGGCTACCTTGCAAGAGTTAGATAAACAAATTGAGACGGATCAAGCGCGTGTTACTCAACTTCAGCAGCAAGAACAAAGCTTAATGCAGGCACTTGAACAGGCAGAACTGGCGGCCAAACGCGCGGCCGCAAGAAGTCAGCAGGCGATTGTTGAATTAAGTGGCTTAACACAATTAAAAGGAAAGCTCCTGGTGCCGACTTCAGGTACGGTGAATCGGCTGTTCGGAAAGCGCAGACAAGGGCAAGTGCGTTGGAAGGGCATTGTGATAAATTCCCCCTCGGGCACGCCAGTCAACGCTGTAGCAGATGGTAAGGTGTTATATGCTGATTGGCTTAAGGGTTTTGGTTTGGTGACAATCGTGGATCACGGCGCCGGTTACATGAGTGTGTACGGGAGAAACCAAGCCTTACTTAAAAACGTGGGTGATGCGGTTGCCGCTGGGGATACCATCAGTTTAGTTGGCAATAGCGGCGGGCAAGTCCAACCCGGCTTATACTTTGAAATACGCCATAAAGGTAAAGCTCTGAACCCAAGCACGTGGCTTGCGAGAAGCTAAATTAGCTGAATCCTGTTTAAGAAGCGGCGCTCAGTGCCGCTAGAGTTCCGAATGACTGCCTCAAATGAGCGACCACAGCTTGTAGCTCGCCAGGACTAAAACGACCATTATTACCATCGCGCCAAGTGCGTTCTGCAGCAGTGAGTTTTTCTCTGCTTTCATTGCATGCGCATTATTGCAAACAATGAGAAGCAAAACGGCAGAAATAGGCAGAAGCAGGGCGTTTGCTCCCTGCGCGACAATAATCAGCATAAATGGGTTTAGGCCCAACACCGACACAAAGACGCCGCAGGCGATAATGCCCAGACTAACCGCTTTAAAGCGCCAGTCACTTAAATCTGCGCGCCAGTCAAATAGGCCGGATATGGCGAAACTAGCCGCAAGGGGCGCTGTAATGGCGCTTGTAAGTCCTGCAGCAAAAAGGCCAAGGGCGAAAAACCACATGGCGTAATCGCCCAATAAGGGCTCAAGCTGTGTCGCAATGTTATTTTTATCCATCACAACTGCGCTTGCGAAGAATGCACTGGCGGCGGATGACATAACTGCAAAGGTAACAAGTCCGCCCAATCCGATTGATGTAAACAGGGCGAGATTAGTTTGAGTGCTGTGTGACGATGCGGTGTCTTTTTTATCGCGTGCGCTCATACCGGCATGTAAAAAGAGGTTGTAAGGCACAATGGTAGTGCCAACAATTGCCAATAGTAATGCGTAATTTGAAAACAAGCCGAACTCTGCGCGAATGCCGCTAATAAGGTGATCGGGGTTAATGCCTGCGACCCACATTAGGCTGATGAATACGAGGCTCATAAGGGCAACTAGTGCCACTAAGACCTTTTCAACCAGTTGATAGCGATTACTCAATATTAAAAGGGCAGCGAGAGAGCCTAGCGCCAGCGCCCAATGGCTAATGTTGCCCCCAAAACTTGCGCCAAGTCCAAGTGCAGCCCCGGTGAGATTGCCGCCCTCATATGCCGCATTTCCGATGCCAATTGCAGTGCAAATGAGGACAGTAGCAAGTATCTTCCATGCTCTGCTTGTATACTGCGATAAGATGGCCTCAGATAAACCAAGACCCGTAACGTTGCCTAGTCTCGATGCCATCTCTTGCAAAATGCAGGTTGCAAAAATTGCAAACACTAAGGCCCAGATCAGTTGATATCCTAACTGCGCTCCAACCAATGATGCCGTAGTGATGGTTCCTGGACCGATAAAGGCCGCCGTAACGATGATTCCTTTAATTGCAGCGCGCAAATTGTGTTCCTTAAGTTGATTCTTGATTGGATCTTAACAGCTTCGCAGAACATACAGTGAGATGCTTACCGCGGATATTTTTTGGCATGTGGAAAGGCTAAGCGAAATTCAAAGTCGCTCTGCGTCATCCCTGATCGCTTCACCAAAGCCGTCCTTGGCTTTGGAGACTTTGAATTTCGCTTAGCCTTTCCACATGCCAAAAAATATCCGCTAATTCCATTCACGTATCAGCTAAAGGCAAGATACCGTTTAATTTTTTTTGCGTACAATTAGCCTAACATGGCATGCTTGGCTTGTGTATGAGATAAAAACGATAGGCACATATTAAATTAGTATTCAAATCAAAGCGTTAATTCGTACGCAAAGATACTAAAGGAAGATATGAATTTAAGTGAGCTGTATAGCGATCCAGAAAAAGTATCCTATTTGCATTCCCGTTATTTTGTAGAGGGCTTGTTAACGGGTGCATGCGCATGCCCAGAAATTCCGCTGCCAGACACATGGTTGCCATGGACGCTTGCTAAGCAAGGCCAAATTCAAGACGCCAAGCAGGCTGACTACATTTTTGAACAGCTGTTTGCCGCCTTCAAATCGTGCCTAGCGAGCATGAGGGACGGTGAGTTGCGATTGCCTGACTATGCTCAGTATTGTGGTTTGGAGAATTCCAACGCGCTTCAAAAATATTGCTCAGGAATTGTCTATGCGCATCAGTCCGTTGAAAATTGCTGGCAGCAAGCGTGGCAGATTATGCAAGTTAAATCGCCGGATGAGGCGCCTAAGCTGGCGAAAGATTTAAAGCATTGTTTATTGGTGTTTTCTACTTTTGCAGAGCCTGCTGTGGCCATTGCGCAAGCGAACGATCGAGGCGAAATAGGCTTGGGCGAAAAGCTGCCCGTCATCGCGAAGTCTTTGCAGTCAGCCATGGATACTTATGTGGCTACGTCTGGTGCGCTGGCGGCATTTTTGCCTAATCAGTTTGAGACCTTTGAACAAAAAGCCGGTGATGATAGCCAAAAGCCTTAGCTGAGGGCATCATTAACTTAGAAAGGTTTCAGGATAGCCAATACAACAATGGCTAACAGCGCTAATACGGGGGCTTCATTTAAAAAGCGATAGAATTTGGGGCTGTGTGTGTTTTCGTCGCGTGCAAAACGCTTCATTAAGTGCCATAGGTAAAAGTGATAGACATAAAACAAGCTAACGAGTAGTAGTTTTACATGCATCCAGCCGCTTGCTTTTAACCAATCAGCGCCATAGACGTAAATGGCTGCAATTCCAAAGCCTAGGGTCAAAAAGGCGAAAGGCGTGATAAATAGCCACAGACGTCTTTCCATTACTTTAAGCTGATCGCGAACCACTTGCTCTTTCGTTGCAGCGTGATAGACAAATAATCGCGGCAAGTAAAATATGCCTGCCATCCAGGCTATCATGAAAAAAACATGTAGGGCTTTGAGCCATAAAAGTGTCAATGCTTTATGTTCCTCTTTAATATGAACTAGGGCCTGTTGATCTTTGCTGTATGAATTTTGTTCGCTCTATGTGCTTACCGATCGAGGCACATGTTCGCAGGTGCAGTTATTCTGCATCAAGAGCATGTAACAAAGAGCGGTGGGCACATAGAGTGAACCCTTTGTGGCTCCCACGGCAGTGAGCGCTTGTGCATTATTTATACTGCATCATCGTAGTTTCGTGTAGATGACTACACTTCAACTCCGATTCTTTGTCAAAATAACGCACAAACTGCTGCAAAATCATACAGTAAAGATCAACAGGCCCTAGTGTTGTTGCCGTATGAGATAGTTGTGTACCGTATTCCAAGAAATAAGACCGAGTATCTCCTTCCCAGTAATATCAACAATGAACACAGCCCCTTGCCGTTTGCTGTAAAGCGCATCGTAAACATCGGCGAGGGTATGTTGCTCATCCAACAATTCACAGTCGTGTTTGCTTAGGGCTTGTTCATTGTCGCTTAAACTTACGTTCAGTTCTATCAATTGACAAGAATTAAGTTCATCGTCTTGTTGATGAATGAGGGCGCGCTGTGGATAGGCTTGTAAATGCTCGTATAGCACGGCATCGTGTGCTTTTGATAACTGTTTAAAGTTGGTATTTAGCATTGCCAGCACCCCTGTTTGTTGCAGCAGGTCTCGCACCGCAGATGTTGTGTATGGTAAGTCTTGATATTCGAGCTGTTGAATAAAAATAGAGCGGTTTTTACACAGCTGCTTTGAAGTAACGTAAGCGCTTACTATCACTATCATTGACGGCAAAACAGCTTGCGGGCTTGCGGCAAGTTCCATTGCGGCGGAAAGGGCGGCCAGTGGGGCATGCAGTACTGCGGCCAAAAAACCAGCAAAGCCAAGAAGCGCATAAGTGCTATTGATGACTAATGCGTTTGAGTTATGAACATCCATTCCAATCGTGATATTTAGCGTTTGTAGCAGCAGCACGCCTAAGAGCATGCCAATGACGATAACTGCGCCAATGATGCCGCCGGGAATACCAAGTGCAATTGCAACAATTGCCAAAGCAAGTTTGATGAAAAACAAGATTGCCAATGCGCTGATGTCAATCTCAGCACTGAGCAGTTTGTTGACATTAATGTACTCTGCGCCCATAGCCTCGGGCATAAAATAGCCCGCTAATCCTGTGATCAGCGCAGCGATTGCTAATCGTCCAACCATATTCACAGGTCGGAATAATTGCATGGTCCACATGAGCTGTTTATTAAATCCTGCGGCGCACAAACCAATCACGATACCAATTAAGAACAAAAACGGGAGCTGGCTTGCTGCAACGGGTTCAAATTGAAGGAAAGTTAGCTCGTTCACATCGCCAAACACTGCTCGAGTAAGCACTGAGCCACTCGCGGCCGCTAACATAATCGGTACAAAGATGTGTACTTTGTATTCTCTGAGCACCACCTCCATGACAAAAATCACGGCCGCAAACGGCGTATTAAATGCAGCGGATATGCCAGCCGCAATGCCGCAGCCTGAGAGTATTCGTAAGCTATTATGCGGCGCATGCACATATCGTCCAATGAGATGGCTTGCAGCAGCCGCTAAATGCACAGTTGGGCCTTCTTTCCCTACAACAAAACCACTGGCCAGTGCAAGAATTCCGCCGAAAAACTGATTAATGCTGGTGCGAAGAGGAATGTGTCCGTAGTACTGCTTTACTCGATGGATAACAAAGGGGATACCCATTCGATAATGCTTAAAGCCGGTAAGTTTTGCAACAATCACGATACCAAGCACCGCGACCATGGGCATAATCAGGCGTTGGTAAGCCTCAAGTGAAGCGTAGTTTCCAATACCATCGAGCATAAGCATTTGTAATGATGCTAGAATAAAGCGAAACACAATGATGACACAGGCAGCCACTAGCCCTGCAAGCAAGCCAAGCAGGCACAGCTGTATAGAAGTACTCGGATGCGAAAGTGTTTGTCTTAGCGAATGCAGTGACATGGCGCGGCTAGCAATGAATCATGTTATAAGCCTAGCATAATCGGCGCTGTGCAACAGACCCTAATCAGCAGAGGTTTATTTTTTTGAAGCAAAACCCCAAAGACAACAGCTTTATTTTACGCAGTGTGATGCTCTTTGGCAGCATAGTCATCGCGTTTTATTTAGGCTTTTTAAGCGCAAATTGGTACGAACGCTATCGCGACGGACGAATGCAGGTATTAGAGCAAAATCTTGACAGTTTTTCTGAGCAAAATGCACAGCTCAGCGCCAGAGTTAATGAGGCAGACATTGCTTTAACGGTCGCAAAACTTGCAAATGAGCGCTTGCAAGAGAACTTAAGTGAGGCGATGAAAGCGCGAACTGAACTTAAAGAGGAGCTTAGCTTTTATAAGCGTATCGTTGCGCCTGAATTGAGCAATGTCGGTTTTTCAATTGATAATCTCGAAGTATCTCCAAGCGCAATTAACCGTACTTACGATATGCAGCTTACGCTACTTCAACAAACCCAAAGGCGAAATCCAATCAAGGGCAGTGTCAGTATATTTATTAGGGGTGAAGAGGGTGATGAAGCGAAAACCTATGCGCTTGATCAACTAATGTTCACAGATAGCGTAAAAGATTTCGAGTTCAAATACTTTACCAGCATTGATTTTCGATTCGTATTGCCGCCTACTTTCGATGCGGAAACAATTGAAGTTGATGTGCAGTTAAGTAAGCCAAGTCAAGGTCAGACGAATTATTTAGCATCATATGATTGGTCGAGCATACTAGCGCCCAGTTCTGGGGATTGATTTCAAGCCTGAATAGTTGATTAAAACACTCAGGTATTAGATAATCTGTCGTTAATAGATGAACCTTTTGCTGAAGCTAACAGCGTTTTTATTGGAGTAAATGCATGTCAGTTGAAATGGCGATGCCAATTGAGTTTTCAGATGCAGCGGCACTGAAAGTGAAAAGCTTAGTAGCAGAAGAAGAAAATCCAGAATTAAAGCTGCGTGTTTACGTAACGGGTGGCGGCTGCTCAGGCTTTCAATACGGATTTACCTTCGATGAAAAAGTGAACGAAGGCGATATGACGATTGAAAAAGAAGACGTGATGTTGGTGGTTGATCCAATGAGCTTGCAATACCTGGTTGGCGGAATCGTTGACTACACAGAGGGTCTAGAGGGCTCTCGGTTTTTGGTGAATAATCCTAATGCAACCACAACCTGTGGGTGTGGCTCGTCGTTTAGTATTTAACCTCAACTCGGGATAAGCGATAGTGCAAATTTTTGTTTTAACAATGTATTTAATAAATTGTCACCAAGTAGTGATAAAAACGTGAAGTGCAATGCGCAAAAGAGACGTAATAGTTATTCTATTGCTCGCTTTTGCAACGCAGTAATTCACGTTTTTAGCGCTGCTTGGCGCTGTCGCTTATCCCGAGTTGAGGTTATTTAGTAAATCTCCCGTCATGCCTGCGCAGGCATGATGGGGATGTGTGCATTTATGAGGTGAGTTGGTGAGAATGTTCACTAAGTCGAAAAGTGAACTTCCGCCCTAATCGCAATCCCATAAGAGGTCCTAAAATCCTCTTCCCTTAACCAAATTACATAAGGCTCTAGTTCAAGAAATAACCACTCTCTCAGTATTCGCCGCTTATAACGCATGCTAATTAAGCTTGATTCTCTTCGGTAATTTGGCTGACTCAAGCCATCCACCATAGCCGTGAACAGGTAGCTGCTTTCGTTTTTTCCAAGAATGAGATAGCGCGCCTCATGACGCCAGTACCAGTCCTCACGATTATCTCGGTACTGAAAGCTATTTTCGAGTTCAAAGGCCTGTTTTGCGCCGATCTTTGAACTGAAAACACCGTCTAATTCAAAGCCAAATTTGTCCCCTGAGTAGTAGTTCGCTTCCGCGTAATAATGAAATTTACTGATGTCGCTCAGTACCACTTCATCTCTGTAGCGGGCGCGAGTATAGACTTGGCTGCCCCGTCCAAAACCCACGCGATAGGACATACGACTATCTTTTTCTTTTCTAAACTGCACCGCGAGTACGGCACGGTCATTGCCGTTAATATCTCGCCCCTGCGCAGCCTTTAAAGATTGTTGGTCAACGGTATCCTCTTCATCAGATAGTAGTAATTCTACTCTATCTTCAAGTTCTGGGAATTTAGCGCGAATGCGAAAACGAAAATCAAACTGCCCAAGTTCTCCGCTTCGAGGCTCCCACCCCAGTCTGATGCGCCCTTTAGTCGTGGCAATACTCAAGGGCCTGTCCTCATCGCTAATAAACCAACTGTTAATATTATTGGCGGTGGAATCAATGCCGTAGTTTAAATAGCAGTATGCATCGTCAAGCCACTCTTTCTCTGCACAGTGCTCGTATCTTGATTCAAATGTACTTTTCTCGGGTGGTTTTTCGTCAGCGTATACCTTATGAGCATGCAGATGAACGAACAAAAGCAAGCTAAACGAGACTCGCCATAATTGAATGAACGCTTTGTCCATATTCACCCTGCTAGCGATTTGTGTGCGCAAAAATTTATGATGCAAGCACCTATCCGATGATATACTCCATTGCCATAGTATAATATGCCGTGTTGATTTGGATACTTCTTGTTAAACAAAGCTGTCAATATGCTGCAAGAGTATTTACATTAAACAATGAGGCGTGAATAGAGGAATAGTTATGGGTGGTATTAGTATTTGGCAAATCGCAATTGTTTTGGTGATTGTCATTTTGCTTTTCGGCACGAAGAAACTGCGTAACGTAGGCGGCGATTTAGGCTCTGCTTTCAAGGGCTTCAAAAATGCCATGAAAGAAGATGAAAGTAATAAAGACGACAAAAAAGACGCAGATTTCCAAGCAGTTGAGAACAAGCAAAATGATGAAGAACTAGCATCGACAACGCAAAGCAAAGAAAAAGCTGAGTCTAAAGATTAAGACTTATGTTTGATATTGGTTTTTGGGAACTGCTGATTATAGGCGTCATTGCATTGCTAGTGATTGGTCCAGAGCGTCTGCCTTCTTTTATCCGTTCTACGGCTAATACCATTAAGTCAGTTAAGAACGTGGCGAACGGGTTTAAGGAAGAAGTGTCTGAGCAATTGCGTACGCATGAGCTGCATGAAAACTTGAAAAAAGCGGAAAAAATGGGCATGGACGCGATTGGTGGTGACATTAAAAAAAGTGTCGACGAGCTAAAAGAGGCCGCCGCATCCGTACAAACGCCGTACAAAAAAGCATCGCCCAAATCCGATGCAAACACTGATGACGAAAATACGCAAAAAACAACTGATGACGCTAAGATATTGTCAAAGCAGCCTGAGCGGCCCAATAACAACGGCGAGACCCTTGTCACAGACTCAAAAGACCTAAGTGATGAGCGAACCAAGTAGTTTTATATCCCATTTAATTGAGCTAAGAAGTCGGATTTTACGGGCGCTCTTAGCGGTTCTTATTGTTTTTTTGTGTTTGTTCTATTTTGCGCAAGACTTATATGCCTATTTAGCTGAGCCTTTGGTTGCCACTATGCCAGCTGGCGCTAGCATGATTGCGACCGACGTCGCTTCTCCTTTTTTAGCCCCCTTTAAATTAACCTTAGTGCTGTCGTTTTTTATCGCAATTCCTGTTGTGTTGTATCAAGTTTGGGGGTTTGTTGCGCCTGGCCTGTACCGCAACGAGAAAAAGATGGTAGCGCCTTTACTGATTAGCTCGACACTGCTGTTTTATGCAGGAATGGCTTTTGCGTATTTTGTGGTCTTTCCACTGGCTTTCATGTTTTTCAATAGCGTTGCGCCTGAAGGGGTATTAATTAGCACCGATATTTCCAGTTACTTAAATTTTGTTTTAAAGCTCTTTTTTGCTTTTGGCGTTGCTTTTGAGATACCGGTTGCCATTATATTAATGTGCTGGACAGGCGTTACCACACCTGACAAGCTTAGAAAGAAACGTCCTTATGTCATTGTTGGGGTGTTTGTAGTGGGAATGCTACTGACGCCGCCTGATGTCATCTCTCAAACCTTACTTGCGCTGCCCATGTGGTTATTATTTGAGATAGGCGTAGTAATAGGTTCGCTTTATTCACGAAAAGCCAAAAATGACAGCGATGAGCGCGAAGATGAAAGTACGTCTTTGCCCACCGAGAAAGAATAACTTTTATTGAAACACAAGCCCTTTTAGCAATAAGAAAACAGCATGATTTTTCAAAACATAACAAACGCTACTCAGCGTAACACCGGACTAAGCACGCAAAAGGTAATGTGCAAATACTCTATGCTGACCGTGAGTTTTGTCTGCGCGTTTTTCTCTCAAGCAGCTTCTGCGGTAGACGCCGAAAATGCAACTAAAAACCCGCAGGCTTGCGTCAAAATTGACAACGACATTGCTCGATTGGCGTGTTTCGACGCAATCTTTACAGCACCTGAAGTAACTCAGGTGCAGACTCAGCCGATGTCAGCTGTAAGTCCTCCTGTCAGCGTGCAGACCAATAAAACGGCGATTGATACGAGCACATTTGACGAAAGTGAATTGGCGAAAGCTAACGAAAAAAGTGAAGATGACCGAGTCGCCGAATTCGGAGCGGAGGATCTAAAAGCCTCTGCGGCTGATGAAGAGGAACTTAATCGAATAGAAAGTACAATTGTTTCCGCTTCAGAAAATAGTCGAAATATCCGCACCTTTACCCTTGAGAATGGACAAGTGTGGCGAGAAAGTGAGTCAAGCCGACTTCGCTTAAAAGAGGGAATGGATGTTTTCGTTGAAAAAGGTGCTTTTTCATCACACTTTATGGGTAAAGAAAGCAGCAATCGTCGTGTACGAGTTAATCGAGTCAAATAAACATGTCGTGGTTTGACGCGGGCGTAAATCTTTTAGATAGACGATTTGAGCGTGAAACTGTTCTGACAGACTCTATTCAAGCTGGCCTGCGTCATTTACTCATTATCGCAAGTGATATTGAAGAATCGCTTGCAGCGAGCGATTATATCCAAGCCCACAAAAAGACTGAATTGGCTTCTAAAATTCACTTGTCTCAAACTGCAGGCGTACATCCTCACTATGCAAAATCGATGCACTGTGAAAATGCAATGCAAGAGGCCATTAATCAAATTGAGATGCTGCTAGCGCACAGCAGTATTGCGGCAATAGGTGAATGTGGACTGGATTTTAATCGCAACTTCTCTACACCTGACGACCAAATTCGAGCCTTTGATGCGCAGCTTCAAGTCGCGCGAGCTCATGATAAAGGCGTGTACCTGCATGAACGAGATGCCTTTGACCAGCAAGTCAAGATGCTTAAACCACTCGCGCCGCATCTACCGTTCATGGTTGCGCACTGTTTTACTGGCAATGAACGGCAACTGAACACTTACTTAGACTTGGGATGTTACATTGGTATAACCGGATGGGTGTGTGACGATAAACGTGGCTTAGCCTTGCGAGGGGCAATTCAATCACTTCCCTTAAATCGTTTACTCATTGAAACCGACGCGCCCTATCTTTTTCCAAAAAATGTGCGGCCACGGGCAAAAAATAATGCGCCCAAGTACCTAATGGCAATTGCAGAGGCAATAGCCAAAATTAAAGATGTTTCGCTCGAAGAGGTTCAGCAAGCTTCCTACTTAAATGCGTGTAACCTTTTTATCGAGACATGTGAGGCTGCAACATGACTGCACAGATACCCAAGGGTTTATTTAGGGGAGCCGATACAAGCCGCTGGTCGATGGGCCTCGTATCAGTCATTTTTTTACTTCTTCTTGTGCTGGGTTTTGTGTTTCACAAACGCCTAGAACAAATAAGCTTAAGTGCATCCTATGTGTATTTCATCGCTTTGTTCATTGCCTACTTCTTAACACTGGCCTTCCTGTTCATTTATCGCGCCCAATCAAAAAAGGTAAACAGCGACCGACAGCGAGCGCTTGAGAACGAACGCCTGGCAAACAAAGCAAAGGATGAGCTTCTCAAGGCGCAATATGAAGCTAAAGAGACCTTAGAATATCGCGTCAACGAAAGAACCTTTGAGCTAGACATAGCGATGAAAGAGCTTGCTGAGGCTAATCAAGAGCTCGAAAAGCTTAGCGCCAGCGATGCTCTAACGGGGTTAATGAACCGCCGTTATTTTGATAAGCGCCTGTTAGCCGAGTGCCGTCGAAGCCGCCGTGAACAAAGGCCGCTGAGTATTGCGATGTTAGATATCGATTTTTTTAAAAAAATTAACGACAACTATGGTCACTTAGCTGGCGATGAGTGTTTGAAGGAATTCGCGCAGACCTTAACTAAGATTATCAAGCGTCCTTCCGATATCATTTGTCGCTATGGTGGAGAAGAGTTTGTGGCAATTTTACCTGCCACCGATGCTGATGGCGCTAGCAAACTTATGGAAAAAGTGCGCTTGGGTGTCGAGCAACATACTGTTCATTTTGAGGAACATGTCATTGCGATGACGGTCAGCATCGGTCTTACCTCAAGTATTGTAAGCTCAGACAGTGAACAAGAAGATATTATGGGATTTGCAGATAAACTGCTTTACGAGGCAAAAAACGCGGGCAGAAATCGAGTGGTTACGCGCGTCTATCAGCCGTAATCATCCTGATCTGGACGTGATTGCTTATGTGACTGAAGCGCTTATGGTATATGACCAAAGCTGCGTAAAGTGTTAGCATTTGGCTTTGTAACCATGTACTCAGCCTCTATTTCTAGATTATTTATTGAGTTATAAAATAAGGAAAGTCATGTTCCCACATACGCGTTTGAGGCGTTTGCGTCGCACATCAGCACTGCGTGCTTTAGTGAGCGAAAATAGCTTGAGTGTAAACGATCTTATATTCCCCATGTTCGTGCTGCCAGGAGAGGCACAAAAAGAGGCAATTGCGTCGATGCCTGGCATAGAAAGACTTAGCATTGACCTGTTGCTAAATGAGGTAAGCGAGTGCGTCAATCTTGGCATTCGCACCTTTGCCCTTTTTCCAGTGACACCGCAAGAAAACAAATCTCTCAATGCCGAAGAAGCCTATAACCCGAACGGTTTGGCGCAACAGGCATTGATGGCATTAAAAGATAAGTTCGGCGACGACATAAGTCTAATCAGTGATGTAGCGCTTGACCCTTTCACCATTCATGGCCAAGACGGCATTATTGATGATGATGGCTACGTACTGAACGACATCACCACCGAAGTACTAATTCGACAAGCATTGTCTCATGCACAAAGTGGCGCAGATATTGTCGCGCCATCTGACATGATGGATGGTCGCATAGGCGCGATTCGTATGGCTTTGGAAACCGAGGGTTGGGAAAATACCTGCATCATGGCCTATGCTGCAAAGTACGCATCAAGTTATTACGGTCCGTTTAGAGATGCTGTAGGGTCTGCCGGTAATATCAAAGGAGGCGACAAAAAAACCTATCAAATGGATCCAAGCAATAGTGATGAAGCGCTGCAAGAGATCACGCTTGATTTGGAGGAAGGCGCCGATATGGTGATGGTGAAACCGGGTATGCCGTATTTGGATATTGTGCAGCGTTGTAAAAGTGAGCTGAAAGTGCCGACATTTGCCTATCAGGTGAGCGGTGAATATGCCATGCATCAAGCCGCATTTGCTCAAGGATACTTGAAACAAGATGAAGTCACTCTTGAATCATTATTAGCGTTCAAACGAGCGGGTGCTGATGGCATTCTGACTTATTTTGCAAAAGAAGCTGCCAAGCTTTTATCCTGATTTGAGCTTAAACAGGATTCAGGTCAAATACGAATTTGAACGTTATCGATAAGCCTTGTCTTGCCTAAAAATGCTGCGGCTAATATGACTAAATCTTTGTCTTCATGGCCTACCTGTAGCAAGCTGTGGCTATCGCGCACTTCGATGTAGTCGGGCTTTAACCCGGCTTTCACGAGCTTTGATTTAAGGTCTGAAACCATGACCGAAAAGTCCCTGCGGCCGGCTTTTATCTCGTCGGCCATTTTGCATATTAGCGCATACAAGGTTGGTGCGACCCTTCGTTGTTCCGCGCTCAAATAGTGATTCCGAGAGCTCATGGCAAGCCCATCGCTCTCGCGTTCAGTGGGTACGCCGTGAATACTCAAGTTCATTGATAAATCGCTTACCATGGCTTTGATCACTTGCAGCTGTTGAAAGTCTTTTTCGCCAAAAAAAGCCTGATTTGGCTGCACCATGTTAAATAGCTTACACACAATCGTGGCGACGCCTCTGAAATGCCCGGGCCGACTCGCTCCGCAAATCATATAAGAAAGTCCGGGCACTTCCACAAAGGTCTGCTGCTCTAGGCCGCTAGGATAAATATCTTGCGCACTTGGCATAAACAGCACATCTACGCCTAATTTACTCAAAGACTGCTGATCAGCGTCAAGGGTTCTTGGATATGCATCTAAATCTTCATCAGGACCAAATTGGAGTGGATTAACAAAAATTGATACAACGACTTTACTTGCATTGCGCTTGGCGTGCTCTACTAATCTTAGATGGCCTTTATGCAGATTGCCCATCGTTGGTACAAAAGCGATGACTTCCCTCGCGCTTTGCCATGAGCGTCGAAGTTCGCGCAGCTTATTAATATCACGTATCACTTGCATGCACTGGACTCCTAGCTGAATGCGTGCTCTTGGGAGGGGAATTCACCGCTTTTGACTTCTGCAATGTATTGGCCAACTGCGCTTCTTATATCGTGATTCTCTACTAGATAGTTTTTACTAAATTTAGGCATGTAGTTAGCGCTAATGCCAAACATGTCATGCATAACCAGTATTTGGCCGTCAGTATCGGCACCTGCTCCGATGCCTATCACGGGAATTTTCAGCGCTTCGCTGACTTGCTTTGCTAGTTGCTGTGGCACACATTCCAGCACCAGCATCTGGATCCCCGCCTGCTCAAGTGCAAGCGCGCTTTTTAATAGGGCTTCAGCTTGCTCAGTGTTCCTCCCTTGTACTTTAAATCCGCCAATCACATTCACAGATTGTGGCGTTAAGCCAAGGTGACCGCATACAGGAACAGAGCGTTCTATTAGCCCTTCAATTGTCTTCAGCAGCCATTCACCGCCTTCAAGCTTGACCATACTTGCACCCGCTCGCATCAAGGTCGAAGCGTTCATATAGGTATCGTTCTCATTCGCGAAGCTCATAAACGGCATGTCTGCCACTACAAATGCGCGAGTCGTGCCTTTTGCGACGCACTTGGTATGATAAGCCACTTCGTCTAAGGTGACCGATAGGGTGCTATCGTCACCTTTAAGCACCATGCCTAAGGAGTCACCAATCAAGATGACATCTACGCCTTGTTCGTCAAAAAGTTTTGCAAAGCTGGCATCGTAGGCCGTCAGTGCGCTAATTTTATCGCCTTCTGATTTCATCTTTAATAAGCTGGCAGTACTGACTTTTTTCATGCTGAACCTTGTGAATTTACGTAGCTAATTGCTTTTCATTGTATGTGCTTAGGCTTACAGGGTGAGTGACTCAGGCTCAAATTTTTCACCGAGGCGCTTTAAACCAGCGAGACTGCACTTGCTTACCCAAATAGAGAGTCTTTTACCGTCTTGCATAATCATGTCTGGCGCGATTTCAAATAGCGGTACGAGTACAAATTCGCGCTCAGACATGCCGTAATGCGGCAGTACTAAACGCTCGCTTTGCACGGTAAGATCATTAAATAGCAAAATATCTAAATCCAAGGTCCTTGGACCCCAGCGCTCACCTTCTCGCAGTCTTCCCTGTTCTAGCTCGATACTCTGCAACACGTCTAAAAGCTCAATGGGCGTAAGGGACGTCGTTATTTTACATACCGCATTAATAAAATCGTTCTGATTTTGCGGACCCATCGGTGCACTTTGATAAAAATGCGAGCATTGCTGCACTGACACTTGTTCATGCTTATGAAGTGCTCTCAAAGCGTTCTCTAACTGCTCCACGGGTTTTGCAAGATTACTGCCTAAGCCAATAAAGGCGACATCAGACATCATGTGCGCTTTGCCTTTGAGCGACGTCGTCTAGGGTTCTGACGGCCATGTTTACCGCCACTCCCTAAGGCGTTAATCATTTGAGCGCGCTGGTCACCGTCGGCTTCCTGAAACTGCGTCCACCACTGTCCGAGTTCATGCAATTCACCACCTTCTACGTCGCCCCGCAATAATAAGAAGTCGTACGCGGCGCGAAACCGCGGGTGTGACATAAGCTGATAAGGCCGTTTGCCATAGCGTTTTGTTAATCGCTTTTGTAATGACCATATTTCGCGCACCGGAATGCTAAAACGTTTGGGGATCATAATTCGCTGAACTTGGCGTTGGATTACCTCCGCACTGGCAATATTGTGTGCATCATGAGGCGATATTTGTGTGTCAAACACCAACTGCTGGGCACGTTCTTCCATCGGGTACCACAGCATGGACGCGTATAAAAAAGCAGGCGTAATGCGCATCTCATTGTTAATACGCTCATCGGTATTTTTAAGCATATTAACAATTAGCTGATATTCTTTTCCTTTGGTATCGCTTAGAAAATGCTTAAGTGCTGGAAACAGCACTGTGAAAATACCAAGTGAATGCAAGCTTAAGAAAGTTTTCACGCCGCGACCGCTAAGCATTAGCTTACTGACTTCTTCAAATAAACGGGCTGGCGGAATATTGCTCAATAAATGCGCATGCTCTTGAATAATGTGCGTCATTTCATCATCAATCAGCATATTCAGTTTTACAGAGAACCGAGCGGCTCTGAGCATGCGCACAGGATCTTCTTTAAAACGCGTTTTGATATCACCAATCATCTCAATCCGCCGGTGAGAGATAGCATGCATACCGTCAGCAAAATCAAGAATGTTTTCGTTGCGTGCGTCGAAATACATGGCGTTGAAACTAAAATCGCGTCGTGCGGCGTCTTCCTCAATACTGCCAAATATATTATCGCGAATAAGCTGGCCATCTGTATTTTGCTTGGCGTGCCCCTCTTTTGAATCTTGCGAGTGATGCCCGCGGAAGGTGGCAACTTCAATAAGCTCGCGACCGTAGGTAATATGTGCGAGTCTAAATCGTCGCCCAATTAATCGGCAGTTTCTAAAACACGCCTTAATTTGCTCAGGCGTTGCATCAGTCACTACATCGAAGTCCTTCGGGTTCAAACCTAGCAGTCTATCTCGCACACAACCACCTACTGCATAAGCATGGTAGTCATTTTCAATCAGCGTTTTCAGCACTTTTTGTGTATTTGGACTCAAGTCAGATAAGCGCATAGGGTGATCGCTGCGCGGTATCACCGAAGCGTTGAGTCTTAATGGCACTGCGTCGTTTGCATCAGAAATTAATTGGTCTCGCGGCTCATCGAGCGCGTCATTCTCACTGGATGCATTTGAATCCTTAGCCATGTGTGCCGTGTTCCTGCGGATTTGTCATTATGTATTATTTCCTTTTAAGCGCTAGGCCGAGCATTAGTATACGCCATTTGCGTCAGAAACCAGAATTTCTGTGCGTTTCGGTAAATCGCTGAAATCATAATGGCTAATGGCCCATTCAATCAACTTTTCGGTACTGCCTATGTGGTTAAATTTAGCACGTGAACAGCCTAAAAATTGTAAGGCTGCTTTGAGATTAGTTAGTGCATGCTCGTCTTGAATGGGGGGAGCGTGATGCTGTTTTGATAGCTTTTGCCCAGGCTTATCAGATGCAACAGGAATATGTAAATATGTAGGCTGTACAGCTTCCTCCGACGCCAGTGCGCAAAATAAACTCAAGTGAAGCGGGGTAGTATCGAGTAAATCTGCACCGCGCACGATATGGGTAACGCCTTGCTCAATATCATCTGTCACAACTGCTAAGTGATAGGCATAAATGCCGTCTGCTCGCTTTAAAACAGGGTCTTCTTGAGCCATACGGTCGCTGACTATTTGTTCAAAAAAGTGCATATCATGAAAACGCTTACGTTTGGCCTCGTTTTTCCAGCGTAATGCATAATTTTCAAAGGGTAAATTGGCATCTCGGCAATGACCGTCGTAAAAAGGAGCACGCTCGCGGATTTCGCGTCGACTGCACTTACAAGCGTATATTTGCTCTTGTTTTGCAAGGTAATTGAGGCTGGACTGATAGTGCTCAAAGCGCTCGCTTTGGTACATCAGCTCACCATCGAAGTCGAGATTATGTTGTTTAAGTGAATTGACTATGATTGGGCTCATCGCTTTGTCTATGCGAGGCGTATCCACATCTTCAATTCTTAGAAGCCATCTTCCGTTGTGTTGCCGTGCGTGCAGATAACTTGCTAGAGCGCAGATTAATGAACCGAAGTGCAAAGGGCCGGAAGGGGAGGGTGCAAAACGCCCCACGTAATCATATTGATGATGGGGCGGTCGAATACCAGCGTTCAAGGAATGCCTTTTGCTTAAAAGTTGCTTTGTTTAACCTTGAAGCTGCTTTTCTTTTATCTCAGCCATTGTTTTACAATCGATACACAGATCGGCAGTTGGCCTAGCTTCTAGGCGCTTAATACCGATTTCGATACCGCAGGAATCACAAAAACCAAAGTCGTCTTCTTCAATTCTTTTCAGCGTTTTTTCTATTTTTTTGATTAATTTGCGCTCGCGGTCACGCGTGCGAAGCTCAAGGCTAAATTCCTCTTCCTGCGCAGCTCGATCAACTGGGTCTGGAAAATTAGCTGCTTCGTCTTGCATATGATGCACAGTGCGATCAACTTCTTTGCGCAATTGATCGCGCCAAGCAAATAGTATCTTTTTAAAATGTTCAAGCTGGTCTTCATTCATGTATTCCTCGCCAGATTTCTCCACATATGGAGAAAGCTCAGCAAGGGCTAGCAATCCTATTGACTTTGTTTTATCTGTTGGCATCTGCCATTTCTCCTAAGCAAAAACATGTGCTGTGAGCAACCTTGGTCAAACGCTGCCGAATGAACAACACATCTTGATGTGTCCAATACATGCTATGTCTAACGGAGCCTAATGCAATTCGCTTACGAGCGATTAATAAGTGAACAGCAAAGTAAGGCCTGAAAAATTTTGAGGACGGTAATATGGTCATTTTTTCGAAAAATGCAATCTTTTTTTATTAAGAAATTTCAACTGCATGACTTAATCCAATGCCTATTTCACTCATTTCACATGCGTAAGCTAACACTTTAACGCCATTTTCTTTTGCATATTCAATGGCTTTTGCATAATCGGGATCGATTTCCTTAGCAATTGAGAACTGCGTTATGTTTTCGCGTTGAATGCAAAACACAAGGAAAGCTAGGTGTCCGCTTTGCGCGATCTTCGCCAGCTCGTAGCCATGTTTTTGTCCCCTCTTGCTAACGGCATCGGGAAATAGGGCGTGCGTAGGATCCTCCTCATGGACTAAGGTGACCGACTTTACTTCAACGTAAGCATCAGGGGCACCGTCTTCTTGAAGTACAAAATCAATTCTACTTTCGCCGTGTTTAACTTCAGATTGAACATGACTGTAATGTTGCAAAGGCAATATCGTTCGCTCACGCAAGGCGTGTCCAATGACCCGATTTGCATTTATCGTATTAACACCTATCTTGTGTCCAACTGTGTCGCTAGAGAACTCCCAAGTGTGACGATATTTTCGTTTGGGATTGTCGCTCTCGCTCAGCCATGCTCGTGCGCCGACCCTTGCACATCCAGTCATGGCGCCCGTGTTTGGGCAATGCACGGTAAGCGAGATGCCATTAGCTAGCACGACGTCCGCTAAAAAGCGTTTATAGCGCTTAATAAGCGTCGCCTCAATTAAGGGCTTGCTGAATCTATACACGAGACACTTTCCAACACGGTAGTAAGCGAAAGGCTAACAAGGCTAAACTTCTAAGACTAAGTATAATTATCGAAAAACCTGTATTCTAATATAAAACTTAAAACATTGGAGTAACGATGACAACAATCGACGTGTCGCTTAGCACTAAAGAACTTCCCTCATACCTTAAATCTAGTTCTCCACTGCATTGGAATAATGATAGCGTGTGCATTCATATTGAAGGTCACGAGTCAGAACAGTCCTTAACCACCATTCGTCGTTGTGCCCGAAAAATTTCGGCTTCGGTATCAGCGAGTATTCAACTCATGGGTGATTGGTCTATGGAGCAACAGTGGGCCTTCGCGAGCAGTGTTGGTTCGCCCAAGGCAAGCGTGAAACTCAGTTTTAGTGACGCAAGTAGCGCACAAGAGCTTAGCTATTTGAATGATGTGCACAAGGCTTTTGACTTCGCGCGCGACTTGGTCAATCAGACACCTGAACAAATGAGTCCAAGTTCATTGGCAGACCAAGTTGAGCGTTTTATATCTGGGTGCGGTGGAGTAGGAGCAGAGTATTTAACTGCAAAGAGATTGACCGGCAAAGAACTGCTCGAACACCAGTGGCATGGCATTTATGAAGTGGGGCGAGGCAGTGAACGCCCTCCGGTGTTACTCGAACTTGATTATAACCCGACAGGCCAAGCAGATGCGCCTGTTGATATCGCCTTAGTAGGTAAAGGTATTACCTTTGACAGCGGCGGATACAGCATAAAAAGCTCAGAAGGAATGCTCGATATGAAATGCGACATGGGCGGCGCTGCCACCGTCTCAGGCGCGCTCGCGTTGGCTATCATGCAAGGCGTTAAAAAACGCATCAAGCTATTTTTATGCTGTGCAGAGAATTTAATTAGCGGTCATGCCTATAAATTAGGCGACATTATCACTTACAAGAACGGCACTAGCGTTGAAATTGTCAATACCGACGCTGAGGGGCGCTTAGTACTTGCTGATGGGTTAATGGCTGCCACCGAAAGTCAGGCAAAAATGATTGTGGATGCGGCAACCTTAACGGGCGCCGCGGTAATGGCGGTTGGCCGTGATTATAATGCGGTGTTTAGTTTAGATACTGCTTTACAAAAGCAGTTTTTAGCAATGAGTGATAGTGTTAATGAGCCACACTGGCCCTTGCCTTTGAGTCATTCGCATAAGCACAATTGCCCATCGCCTTTTGCTGATACAGCAAATAGCCGCCCTCAAAAAGGCGGTGGCGCTGGGGGTGCCTCAAATGCTGCAGGGTTTTTGTCTAGGTTTGTTCGCGAGGACGGACAGGGCTGGCTTCACATAGATTTAGCCGCTGCCTACAATCGAAATGGTAGCGATACCATGGTGCCTGGCGCAACTGGAATAGGTATTCGAAGTATTGCGGCGCTGTTGCTAGAGACCGCCTAAACGCTCGGCTAACTCTTTGTATTTTTCGACGTCAGATTGGTCAAATAATGGGTTGCCGGCGTCGTCTTTGTCTTTTGCTAATAAAAGACTTTCGCGCTCTAGACGCTGGACACGGACGTCTTGCACAGATAAAAAGTCTGCGACTTCGCTTACGGTCATCAAGGACATGAAATTTCTCCAAAATAAAAACAGTGTTTCAGTTTAGAATTTAACGACCAAAGCACGTAAAAGATTAGAAGAATGTCTGAATTTTCTTATCATTATGTATATAGACTGCAAATCAGAGGCCATTGATGTTAGAAATTCTTGCGGCGGCAACCATGTTGTTTTTGATTATGGATCCGCTGGGTAATTTGCCGATTGCGATGTCGGTGCTTAAAGAAATTGAACCCAAGCGGCGCACGAAAGTCGTGCTAAGGGAGCTGGGCATTGCTTTGCTTGTGCTGATGGTATTTTTGCATAGCGGTCAAAGCCTGCTGGATTTTTTGCAAATCGAACAGGAAACGGTAAGTATTGCCGGCGGTATCATTCTATTTATCATCGCGCTTCGCATGATTTTTCCAAAACCAGGCGGGGTGATGAATTTGCCAAGCGGTGAAGAGCCTTTTATCGTGCCTCTTGCCGTGCCAATGATTGCCGGTCCGTCTACCATGGCCGCATTGATACTCCTCGCCAACCAAGAGCCTGACCAAATGCTCGAATGGAGCGCGGCCCTATTTGCAGCGTGGCTGGTTAGCTCGCTGATTTTGTTGATGTCAAATAAAGTACACAGTTGGCTGGGTGAAAAGGGCTTAAGAGCCGTTGAGCGCTTGATGGGAATGATCCTAATCATGATTGCCATTCAAATGCTATTAAATGGTATTAGCGTATACAGCCTTCACTTAATGCGGGGACTTTAGGGTCAATTTATGAGTAAGTTAACAAGCTTTGCACAAATTCGTGCACTAGACAAAAACAGGGCGCTGGTGCTAAGCACGGCCTTAATTCAGCGGATGTTACCTAACTATTTCCTGTTTTGTGAGGTCCTTGGAAAAGATAGGCTTACCATAGAGGCGCATCAGGCAAGTGCATCAAACTTGGTAAATCTGCTGTGGGAAACATCCACAAATAAAGCAATGAAGCTTAATGTAGACGCTCAGTCAGAAAAGCTAGAAGAAATCACGCCATCCACAACTGAGCACGACAATCTTGGTGTTTATGCAGCGTTGGATTTTTGCATGGCGCTAAGCGCGGCGCTTCAGCTTATTGGCAATGAAGATGAGCAAGCAGCAGTAACCGTGGCAAAGCTAAGTCAAGGCAGTGTCGAGCGACATATTCACGCTATATTAGGCGAAGAAGTGACCGGAGAAGCATTAAAACTGCATCCGCTCATGCAGTTTGAGTTAGAAACGCTAAACGAAGTGTTAGCGGTATGCCAATCGAAAAAACTCAGCAGTGAGCACATTAAGGCGCTTCGAAATGATATGCGAGAGCAAGGTGTTAGCAATTTAGGGATTGAGTGTTAGCGCCTTATTCTTTAGGCGTAATACTTAAACAGGCGAAAGCGCAGCGTTTGACTCGATTTTTCTTTAAGCATCGAAAGTTTGCCAAAATGGTGTAGTTTTGAATCATCAAAGTCGGCCTCCGTTTCAATATAAACTAAGCCCCCATCTTTCAGACACTGGTATTTTACTAATGCATCAAGCGCGGGATTTACGAGTTGTTGATTAAAGGGGGGGTCGATAAACACGATATCGTATGCGTGCCTTAGCATAGAACATGCTTGCAAGGCATCTGCGTGAATTACTTCTAATCTATCCTCAGCCTTAAGTATTTGAGCATTTTTTTGCAGTTGTTGATAGCTGGCTTTGGCTTTTTCAATCAGTGTCACTGAGGCTGCGCCGCGCGAGAGCGCTTCAAAGCCTAAGCTTCCAGCTCCGCTAAACATATCTAGCACTTTCGCATGCGGAAGGTCATGCATTAACCAATTAAACAGCGTTTCTTTTACTCTATCGGCAGTTGGGCGCAAGCCATTCATGTCCAGTACAGGTAGTTTTCTGCCGCGGTAAGTGCCTGCAATAATTCGAATATTCCCTTTTGATGATGAATGTCTGGGTTTTGATGATGGCATGAAGTGTGGGCTAAATGATATTATATGTCATAGTGTACTTTATGACATAGCCTTAGGCTAAAGCAAACTCAACTTAAGTGAGGGTTTGCTGAAAGAAATTTTAGGGAGTAGCCTTGTTTAATTGGTTTAAAAATAAAAAACAGAGCGATCAAAAAGAAAGCCAAAATGTCGATGAAGCTCAGCATGACAGTGATATTCCCGTTGACAGCCAGCCCAGTGATCAAAGCGGTGAGCATGCGGACAAAATAGACGAAACGGGCGAGCAAATAAAAACACAAGCACCATCCGATGAGGTGGTGTATGAGGAAGGGTCGGCACAATCGCCAGTCAAGGATAATTATACTGCTGACAATGATCAAAATGGCGAGCCTGAGCCTGAGCTTGCAGTGAAGCCGGAGCCCGAGGTAGAGGCAGAGCAACACAAGGCTTTGTCTGAAGAGAACATGCTCAATGAACAAGACATCTATCACAACGAAGTGTCAGATTCAGTTGCTGAGCGAGCGCCTGAGTCAGAAAGCGAAGTGCAAAAAGCGGGCGTTGTGGATGACGCTTCGATTGACAAGGATGATGCTCAAAGCGCAGCGACAGATGCGTCATCGGAGCTTGGCAGTCAAAAGCAGGGATTTTTCAGCCGCTTAAAAAGCAGTTTAACGAGAACGAAAGAAAATATAGGCTCGGGATTTGTCGCGCTATTAAAAGGCAAATCAATTGATGATGAACTCTATGAAGATTTAGAGACTCAGCTTCTTGTCGCCGATGTTGGCATGCGTACTACAAGTAACATTATCGAGAATCTCACTAGCAGCGCCAAACTTTCCCAGCTGCGAGATGGCGATGCCTTGCTAAGCTTACTCAAACAGCAAATGCGCAACATTCTTGAACCGGTCAGTCAGCCACTTGACCTTAATAGTGCGTCAAAAGCACCTTTTGTCATTTTAATGGTTGGCGTAAACGGTGTGGGTAAAACAACGACGATTGGTAAATTAGCCAAACAGTTCCAGAAGCAAGGCAAACGCGTCATGTTAGCGGCGGGAGATACCTTTCGTGCAGCAGCAGTAGAACAGTTGCAAGTGTGGGGTGAGCGCAATGATATTCCCGTTATTAGCCAGCCCACAGGTGCAGATAGTGCGTCTGTCATCTTTGATGCGTTAGCGTCAGCGCAGGCCAAAGGGGCTGATGTGCTTATTGCAGACACTGCGGGCAGACTGCAAAACAAAGATAATTTAATTGAAGAGCTTAAAAAAGTGGTCAGGGTAATGAAGAAACAAATACCCGATGCCCCTCATGAAATTATGCTGACACTCGACGCCAGCACTGGCCAAAACGCCGTCAGCCAAACTAAGATTTTTAACGAAGCTGTGGGCATAACAGGCATTAATTTGACCAAATTGGATGGAACGGCAAAAGGCGGCGTTATTTTTGCGCTTGCGGATGAATTTAAGATCCCGCTGCGCTACATTGGTATCGGAGAGGGCATCGATGATTTACGTCCTTTCGAGTCAGATGCTTTTGTTGACGCCCTTTTTGATGATGCTAGTGAATGAGATATGAATACATGATGTTTGACCTTGCACTTTGCGTTTTTAGCGCTGCTTGGCGCTGTCGCTTATCCCGAGTTGAGCTTATTTAACATGATAAAATTTGAACAGGTCAGCAAAACCTACCCAGGTGGTCAAACGGCACTGTCTAAAGTCAGCTTTCACGTTGAACAAGGTGAGATGGCTTTTTTGACCGGTCACAGCGGGGCTGGAAAAAGTACCTTACTCAAGCTAATCAGTATCATGGAAAGGCCAACAGTCGGTAATGTATTGATTAATGGCCACAACTTGGCAAATATTACGCGAAAGCAGGTAGCTTATATCCGTCGCGACATCGGTATGATATTTCAAAGTCATCAGCTTTTGATGGATAAATCCGTATTTGACAATGTCTCACTACCTTTAATTATCGAAGGCCATACTCGGAAAACCATCGCTAAGCGAGTAGATGCGGCGCTGGATATGGTAGATCTCAAAGACAAAGCGAGAAATCTTCCGATTACGCTTTCAGGCGGTGAGCAACAACGTGTGGGCATTGCCCGAGCGGTAGTGAATCGACCGCCACTTTTACTTGCCGACGAACCGACTGGTAACCTAGATCCAAAGCTTTCAATGGAAATAATCCGTTTGTTTGAAGATTTCAACCAGGCTGGCGTAAGCGTATTAATTGCGACACACGACTTGGGCCTGATTGCGCGCATGCGCTACCGAACACTCACGCTTAAAAAAGGAAAAATGATCACCGACGGCTTAGATCAATCTTATGAGGATGCCCTATTATGAGTATTCTTTTCAAAGGGCGTAAAGTCTCAGCCAGAAACGTTAAGGTTAATCCTATACAGCGTTTATTCATGTTCCTTACTGATCACGTCAGACAAGCAGTGAATAGCTTAGGCGAGCTTTATCGTACGCCCTTTGCATCATTGATGACCATCGGTGTACTTGGTTTTAGTTTAACGCTACCGAGCACGCTTTACATATTGGTAAAAAACACCGAGCAAATTTCAGAGCAGTGGCAGCAAGCCAGTGAGATATCCTTATTTCTATACGATAATGTGAGTGAGGCGAATGCCCAGCAGTTGATCACCCGCTTGTCGGTTTGGGATGAGATTGAGAGTGTGTCTTACATCTCTGCTGACGATGCCTTGGACGAATTTCAGACGGTGTCGGGTTTGGGAGATGCCATTGCATACTTAGATCAAAACCCATTGCCTGCTGTGGTCTTAGTCATTCCTACATCTAAGCATGCCACCCCTACCAATGCCGCTGTTTTATTAGATAAGCTAAGACAAGAGCGAGAAGTGGAAATTGGAAAGCTTGATATCGAATGGCTTGAGCGCTTATATGCACTTTTAGATATTGCCAAAGAGTTAGTGTTTTTATTGGCAATTTTGCTATTTTTTGCTGTGGTGCTCATTATCGGTAATACCATCAGACTTAACATTTTA
The DNA here is from genome assembly GCF_028401415.2 of Ningiella algicola. Lineage (NCBI taxonomy): Bacteria > Pseudomonadati > Pseudomonadota > Gammaproteobacteria > Alteromonadales > Alteromonadaceae > Ningiella > Ningiella algicola. Next base: position 3,726,820 of record NZ_CP171821.2, read on the forward strand.
AATAAACGAGACGAAATCTTAGTGATGAAGTTGGTCGGTGCCACTGACGCCTTTATTCAAAGACCATTTATGTACACGGGTTTCTGGTTTGGGATCTTAGGCGGCATAATGGCTTGGTTAACCGTTTCGGTCATTTTGTGGTGGATAGGTTGGAGCCTAGAGTCGTTTATGAGGCTGTATCAAGTGCAGCTTGATATTACCGGAATGAAAGGCAGTGCTTTAGCCGTGATGTTGCTTATTTCAGTGGCGCTAGGCCTGATTGGTTCGATGCTGTCTGTCAACCGCCACGTGAAAGAAATAGAACCCGAATAACATAAAAAAAGCAGGCGCTAGCTTGCCTTTGCTCGCGGAAACATATCAGACGTGGCGGTCATCATACTATTATTCCACTGTACGGCTTCCAGGTAATGTTGGTGCAGCTGTTCTTGACTCAGTCCTAGTGTTTTAGCAAGGGCTTTAAACTTGAGCCAATTACTGGACTCTAGCGCTTTAACACTACTAAGGAGGTCATGATATTCGCCCTCTTGTTTAAGCAAGGCTTGTTTGATGAGAGGTGACACTGGGATTTGCGCAAGTAAATGCGCCATATCGCGATCTAGAATCACGTCAATAAGCGAAAATAGGCCAGTCATAAATGCGGTCATCGCTTGCTTTTCTTTCCCTAATTGCATATCCAAAAGTTCACAATACTTTGCGCGAACTAAGGAGACTTGTAGCAACTCTTGCACCTTATCTTGATTGAGTTGTGCAATAGATATAATGGCGACAAACTTTCTCAGCATAACTTCGCCTAAATAGGTTAGAGCATGTTTGATTGAGGTAATTTGATGTGATTTGTTGACCATCGGGTTATTAATAAAACGCATCAACAGATAGGACAGCGTGGCATCATGCTCAAAGGTTTCTCTAATCGCTTCCATATTGATGCTTGAGTCTGCGGTCTGTGCTAATAACCTAAGCAAGCTTAGCTTATTGGCCGGTAAGTCTTCATGCTGAGTATGCTGCCTTGCAAGGAAAAAATGGCCTTGAAAGAAATCGAAACCCGCATTGACGCATTTCTCAAACTGCTCATGGTTTTCAATTTTGCTCGCGATAATTTTGCATTTATAGTTTTCTGTATGTGCTTGAAGTTGTTTGAACTCAAGCAAGGAAATGTGATTGACATCTACTTTCAAAAAATCAATTGCGCGATAATGTTCATCGCGTAAGTCATGCTGATTTAAAAGCGCAATTCTAAAGCCTTTGCTTTTTAAGATACTAATCGCCTCGCCTAAATAGCTTTCATCAATTGAATCATCACTTAGTTCAAGGATCGTATCTTCTATGCTGAGTTGATCAAGTATATCGCTTTCTATTGCCGCTCTTGAAACGCTTATTAGCGATACAAAGCCTTGCAAGAGGTCATCCAGTATAATAGCGGTAGAACTGTCTTTAAACGTTTCAACTTTGGCATGTTCAACGACCTGAGGATAAGTACTTTCTGGATTGCATGCAATTTGACTTACATCCCCTTGCGCAAGCGGAAGCTCACCCGAAATGGAATCTCTGAATACCAACTGATAAGCGAATAGACGTTGCTTGATGTCAAAAATGGGCTCTCTAGCGAAAATTAACATACAGGCTACCTAACCCTCAAGCAGTGAAGATTTCATGTCGTTCGCCCACTGCACCGATTCATAATACATTTCAAAAAGTTGCGATTCTTTTATATCGGCTTTTATCCCTAGCTCGTGAATCAAGGCCCAGTCTGCTCGCTCAAATGCCAGGCAAATGCGAAGCTGAAGCGCTAAAGGGCTGTCAGTATGAATTTCGCAAAGCGCAAGTTTCACATCTTCTGAAAAAGGTAAGGTGCGCATAATATCCGGCATATGCATATCCATTAAGGCATCCATATGAGAAAACAGGCCTAAAATATAGCTGCTTGGAGGATTGTCTTTGAGATCCATCGCTACGCCCATAAGTTTGCAAAAATGGGCTCGCACAAGAGATGATACAACCAAGTCAGCAGGTTTTTCGCCTTTGAGATTTGCAATAGCCAGTAAAGCAATAAACTTTTTCAATTCAACCGAGCCCAAATAACGAAGCGCATGATGCAATGAGTTGATAGTTTGACGTTTGTTGAACAAGGGATTATTGATAAAGCGCATAAGTTTGTAGGTTAACCCCACGTCCTTTTCACATACTTCAGCGGTTTTATCAAAATCAAATTCTTTTGCGGAGCTAATAGCAACCAGTTCGATTACCGAAGATGCCGCCACCTCAACATTCTTATGCTGTACAACTTCTGGCTTGGATAAAAAATACCCTTGAAAAAAGTCAAAACCGGCTAACTTGAACACTTCAAACTCGTCCAGCGTTTCGACCTTTTCGGCAATCAGTATTTTGCCACTGCGCTTTAGCTCTTCAATTTTCCTGACTACATGTGCATTGTTCATGTCAATCAACTCTGCTTCAATTTTTATGTAGCGAACCAATGGTAGTAACGATTCCCAACGAGGAGAAAAGTCATAGTCATCTAGCGCAAGTTTGTAGCCCATGTTTTTGATATGTTCGCAGGCTTTAATGAAATCTCCGTCTACATCTACCGTTTCAACAATTTCTATCACAACATTCAACGGGTCAAGCGTTGAAGGGAAACGATATAAAATAGTATCTTGGTGAAAGTTGATAAACGAAGGTTTATTGAAGCTTATGTTTTCAACACCGATTGAAAGATGGCTATCAGCAAGCATGGCGCTCGTGGCCTCATCAGGTGATATATCTGGGAAACAGTTACTTTTACCGTCACGAAACAGTAATTCATATGCGAAAACGTTTTTTTCACCATCATAAATGGCTTGGCGTGCTACATATGCGAACATGTTGATCCTTTCTTAAATTAAGTGGTTTTGCGTTATTTCGTATTGTTGTTTTTTACCGTGACTACGTTAAATTCGAGCAAGAATTAAGCGCTTGTTCGATTTAAACGATAAAAGATCCAAACTAAAGCTTGAGTTTTACAAATCTAGTCTTATATTACTCAGTCTGAATTTTGAAATTAATCATGAGAACTATCGGTCATTTATAGAGTCATATCGCGGTAGCGGTAACGCTCAATTGAATGAAAGAGGTAAGAATGAAAGAAAAAATGCACTCTCTCGCCTTAGCCGTTCCCAATAGCGGAAGCATTGAAAGTTATATTCAAGCAGTTTCCAGCATAAATATGCTATCGGCAGAGGAAGAAAAATCTTTGGGACTTCGTTTGTTTGAAAACGGAGACTTAGAGGCTGCGCGCAAGCTCGTCATGTCGCATTTGCGTTTTGTCGTTCATATCGCAAAATCTTATGCAGGCTATGGCTTACCGCAGGCCGACCTTATTCAAGAAGGTAACATCGGTTTAATGAAAGCCGTTAAACGATTTGATCCGCACGTAGGTGTACGTCTAGTGTCGTTTGCAGTGCACTGGATTAAAGCCGAGATTCATGAATTCGTGCTCAAAAACTGGCGCATTGTGAAGGTCGCCACTACCAAAGCACAACGCAAATTGTTCTTCAACTTACGTAAAGCAAAGAAACGCCTCGGCTGGTTTACACACGCTGAGGTGCAAAAGGTTGCTGACGAATTAGGTGTAAGTACGAAAGAGGTCTTGCAAATGGAGGCTCGAATGAGCAGCCAAGACCAAGCCTTTGATTTGGGCAACGATGAGGATGACTCGTCAACCTTTAGCCCAGCGCAATATTTAGAAGATAAAAGCGTAGACGTTGAAAACACCGTTATTAACAACGATTGGGATAGCGCTGCATCTAAGCGTTTGTACTCAGCGATAAAAACGCTTGACGAACGCAGTCAGCACATTATCGAAACTCGCTGGTTAGCTGATGATAAAATGACACTTCAAGACTTAGCAGACGAATATCAGGTGTCTGCAGAGCGCGTTAGGCAAATTGAGAAAAACGCCATGAAGAAGCTTCAGGCGGCAATGGTCTAAAATTACTCAAGCAGAAAAAAGCCCGCAGCCTGCGGGCTTTTTATTGTCTGGCACCTTTGAATACTCATGCAGGCACAAAATGAAGCTCATACAAATTGATAAGGCACGTTACAGAAAACACCTTAACTACGTTATTGTTAGCTGTATTGTAGCGTTAGTAGTGGGAAGTCTTGGCATAGCTCAAGCTTTGATTGCTCTATTTCCAGATGCTAGTGGTAGTCACTTTCACTGGAATCTAACGGGCGTAGTTGTGAGCGCAATCGGTATCGGCTTTATACTCAATAAATATCGACGCCATCCGTTTATGACAGAAGTCACCTATGTTTGGGAGCTTAAGCAAGTGCTAAATAAAATAAACCGAAAGCTAACAAAGATAAAAAATGAAGCTCAAAAAGGTGATGTTAAAGCGATGCAGATCTTGCACTATAGCTATGCTGGTTCTCGCTTGTTATGGCGTTTGGATGACAACAGCATTGTGATGGATGAGCTAAGTTTGGCTCAAAATGAGCTTGATGTCTTGGCAGATAAATATCATGTGCCATTGAGTGCAGAGGTATTTGACGTCGCAGAACTTAACAACTATTAAATGTGCTAACACGATGGACTCACGCGATAACTACAGTGTTTGTGGGTTCACAAAAAGCCCAAAGGACAAGTAAATGCTTATACAATTGTCGCCCGCGCAAGCTCGTGTAATTGGCGTATTAATAGAAAAAGAAATTACTACGCCAGACCAATATCCGTTATCGCTAAACGCCCTAATGCTCGGATGCAATCAAAAAAGCAGTCGCGAGCCAATCATGCAGTTAAGCGAAAACGATGTTCAAAACATTCTTGATGAGCTGCGGGATAAAAACCTGCTGTTTGAGCATCAAGGGAGCGGCTCTCGGGTGGTAAAGTATAAGCACCGTTTTTGCAACACTGAGTTTAGTTCTTTAAAGTTCACACCTCAGCAATTGGGCATTATTTGCGTGCTGCTGTTACGCGGTCCGCAAACACCTGGGGAGCTGCGCACCCGCGCCAGTCGGCTGGCTGAGTTCGCGAACGTGACAGAAGTTGAGACCACCTTACACGAATTAAGCCACTTCAACGGGGAAACATTGATAAGTAAGCTAGAGCGAGAGCCCGGCAAGCGCGAATCAAGATACGCACATTTGTTTTGCGGTGATATTGTCCTGGCGCCAGCAAGCAAGAACGTATCTGAACTTGACTCGTCCTCAACTACCATCGCTGATGCGGGTAATGTGAAAGATCTTCAAGACGCGGTCGAGCGCATCAACACACTAGAGCAGCAATTAGCAAATGTGATCAAGCGTATGGACGAAATGCAGGAGACGCTAGACATTTTATCCGATTAGCTTAACAGTCGGATATACGGCGCTTTCACTAAGACGTTGGACAAGAAATTGTCTGATTATTAAATAATTCAATGCATATTAAAACGCCTACTGCACTGGGGCAGTAGGCGTCATCAATTAAGGCTTAAACCAAGGCCGGTGGAACAGGCCATTGGTCATCAATCAAACGTTGATTGTGAGCTTGGAAGCCTCCGATAGCAGTTACGCCACTGTCATTGTAATGATCCGCTTCCACGGGGCTGGTCATAACGGTATTTTCCATCCCCGTTCGCTGAGTAAACATCCTGTCTACCCCACGGTTCATTAAATCATTCGCTATAGCAGGGTCATTGTGCCTGTTAGCGGATAAGTCATCCCACAGCAAGGCATGTCCAATTTCATGACTCAATGTTTCGCCTATTAGCCTTCCATAGATCGTGGTAGCGACGGCCACTAGCTCCGTGTCTGAGGGTAATGCGCTCTCAAGTTCCAGGATCAAGGCTTGCGTTTCCGTATCCACATCAATGGCATCAGGCTGGTTGTAAGTGCCCGGATAGAGTTCAATTTGCTCATTAAAACTATCCCCTACAGCGACACCGACGGTTACACCAAGGTTGTCTGGATCTCTGTTTTTGATGGTCACCGAGACCGTATTGGCTGGGGTTACATGCGCTGGCACTGCATCAGCATTAGGCGAGATGGTCCAATATAAACGCACGTTGGCTTTGCCTAACAGATGTGCGCATACATCTTTCATCTCTTCAACAATACCGGTTTTCTGTCCTGTTAGCTTGATGTCGCTTAAGGCTTGGTCAAATGCGGCCGTGTCCTCTCCAATTAATACACATTGAGGTACAGAAAGTTTCAGCTTGGTACTGGCAAGGCGATTGCCCGCATTATCATACAAGGCCACATCTAAGTCATGCAGACCGGGTATTACGCCGCGCACTGATGTGGTTTTTGCACTTGGATTGTCGATGATCAACGCACCTGCTGTTGGGCTTGCCCATCGAATCGAAGCACCATCTGGCGCATTTGCGTAATCCGCAGAAACTTGAATGACCATGCTCGTATCGTTTACAGCAGGATTAAAGGCTCTATTTTCAGCACTGGCGGTATCGCCCCGAAGGATAATAATCGGTTGATTAGCCGCATCACCGCTCTCGTCAGGCTTGGTAACTTTAATCGTTTCAACTTCGCCATCGGGAGAGGTTTTCTGGTATTCCACTTCAAGCTCAGGAGAATTCATGCCTTTTTTCGCTTGTTCGGCTATTTGTTTGGCAGTTGACTCCTTGTCGCTTTCTTTGGCTTTGCTGACATTTTTAGCGGCGTTGTTATATGACCCAAGCACTTCTTTAATTTGCTCGGTGGTGTCTTCGTCGCTCAAATAGCCATCTTTATTGAGCTTTTTGATTTGCTCAATTTGTTTTGCGCCATCGCGTTTTTGGTTAGCCATGAGCGCTAAATTCGCAAAATCCTTTGAAATAGACGCCAAATCAGTCACCTGTTTTGAAGTTGTTTGCAATGCACCAAGCGCATTGGCTTGTGTGCCCTCAATGCCCGTAATGTCTCTAAATGCGTCGCCTTGGCCCAATAAGGCATAAGCATCAGCCAGACTGGTGGGAGCAGGCGCTGCAGGTGCTGCTTGCATATTAATAAGATTGGTAGGCAAGTCTTTTACTTGCAGGTCGCTTGGCTCGGAGCGTCTGGTATCGGTAGACAAGGGCTCGATTTCGGGCGCACTGGTTGAACATGGCGCTTCATCAAACCGCCAATGCCGGCTTTCGTCGATTTGCTCGCAGCTGTTGCATTTGCCCATCACCGACTCGGCATAAACACCTTTAGTCGGCACGCTTATGCGGTAGGGGTCTTGCGGCGTAGTGGGTTGATAGTAGTTGAGTAAATCTTCAACCGATTTAAACACAGGGTCAAGTCGCTCACCGGGAATGACTTTAACTACCAGGTTATTACCCACGACTCCCATAACTTTGTTTTCAACCACGCTTGCGACGCTCCTTCCGCCGCTGTTGGGCGCAATATAGCCGTCGAGCAATCCGAACAGGCGGCTAGCATCCATGCTGCTCCATATCACCTTATGCGACAGTTCTAAGTTTTCATTTAGAAACTGAATCAGCGCATTGGCGGCGTCTTGATCTTCTTTTCTTGGGTTAAGCAGTTCACGTTGATTCATCGGCGTGTAGATAAGAGCTGCGTCCGTTGCCACAGTTATCCCGAATACGGAGGTATTGATCACATCATTATTGACACGTGAGTTACGCACAATATAGCCGCTGGAATATTTGGTACGGTAACCCAAATACATGGCTCGCAATATAATACGTGATGAAGGTTTTACATCGGTATTAGCGCGTACCAATAGGTGCGAAAACTGGCGTCTTGTAATACTCTGCGTTTCGCGAGTTGCGATACTCACTTTCAAGGGGGTGCCTTTGGTGTAATTTGAGAGCAGTGTTAAGTCAACATCCAGCTCTGTTTCAAGGCCCTGATCATCTACTGCAAATATACTGAGTCGATCGATGAATCTGCGCACAATGTCAGCGGCATACTGCTCCTCAAACAAGGCATCTTTTTCAGCATCCGTTAGCTCGCGTTCGATATTTATCGTCATTTTTCCGAAGAACCAAGGGAAGAACTCACTTAAGTCGTATTCTTCGGTTTGCGTTGCTTCATCTATGGCGGTGATGTATGGCCTGGCGAGATCGAAGGTCATGGTGAAGTGTCCAGAAAACATTTCAATATCGACATCGGCATAACTTCCCATAGGTAAATCGGCATTGACATAATTGGACTCAATGCGTTCAATAGCGCCAAATCCTTTGCGCAGTTTTCTGCCATACATGCTATTTTCGAGTGTGTTGCGCCAGCGAAGCACTTTTTTATGGTCAAAGTCACTCATCGGCATGGGCACAAACAAGCATTCCTGTACATCTACCAAGTTTTGTTCAATTGCGTAATGCTTCAATACCTCAAAATACTCAACGGTGATGGCATGACAATGATTATGGTTTTTAATCACTTCAGTTTGCGCGGCAACCGACTCGTTTTGCTGAACGCTTTGCACCACGGAGTTGCGCTGGCTACGAAGACTCGATGCTGATTGAGAGGTATTGTCCTGTAAACTATTAAGTGAATTTGCACTTAAGTTTCGAGAGGAGTTTTGTGAGGCGGTTGTTGTGGATGTTGCGCCTGAATGGGCAACGCCGCCAGCGACACCAAACAACACACCTTTTAAAAACCCGCCTGCGCCACCACCAATACCCGCTGATGTTGAGCTTGTGCGATTGCGAGAGCGTGCGCTCATGCTTTCGCTTAACGAAGAGTTCATGATTTCGGTAATGTCTCGGTCGCGTGAAATGTCCGCAATCATTGATTCGGCCACGTCCTGGCTTTCGTCTCGACGTTCTTGCTCCTGTCTGTCCCAGTCCAAAATCGATATGCGCTTTTCCTGGCAAGGAGCAAGAGGAAGACTATAAAGCAAATCACCCAGTGAATATCCGTCGGCTTTCCACTGTTGTTTAAAGTGCAAAATATGCCCGTGAGCAATGGTGGTATTTTCGTACACTGTCGGGGTTTCATCCCAATCAATGCTGTTTTCAACTGACAGTTCGACTCTGCCTGGATGGTTTTGAATATAGGCACGTTTAAGCTTTTCAACATACCGCTGAGACCGTCTAATCTGAGCATTGAGTTGCGTAAGGGTAGAGCTTATCTCATCGTAGTTTTGTACAAAATAATCGTCGACCAACTCTATGCCAAAAGTGACCCCTGACTGGTAAAAGCGATTATATTCCTCAAGTAATGTGATAAATGAAGCAATGCTATCAACAAAAATCTGATAGTAGCTTTCAATTTCAATAATTTCGCCAAGTGAAAAAATGGTCGTATTTTTAAGGGTGTTGCGAATTTCCTGATATTTTTGCATCAGGCACATGATACCCATCGTTTCTTTGACTGGCGCAATGGGACAGGGCTCAAAGCCTAAGGACTCATTACTGATATGATTGGCAAGCTCAATCGCCATGCGCCTCAGATACCCAAGAAGCGTTTCTTGCTTGGCTGATTGTGGTGACATTTTATCGACGCTAATAATGGTTTTTTCAAGCGATTTAGCCACTTTTTCCACCTGCGCTGCTTCGAGGTTTTGGGTATTGATGAGCATATCGATATCAGCAACGGTGTTTCGAAATTGCTGCGCGAGCAAGTCATCAAAATCAAGTAGGCTACCTGTTTTGGTCACGTGTCCTAAAAGTGACTGTAACTCCTCTCGGTCAATACTGCCTTTGGCCGCCAGCTGCTCACAAAATGACATTTCCTCCTGCACACCATTTTTACCGCAATACGCTGCCGCAAGCTTTTGATGCAGCTCTTTTAGCTTTTGCTGCCTGCGACTTTGCGCCAAAATTAAGCTAATAATATCGGTATATTGAAAACGCCGGTCGGTGGTGACAATGTCATTACTGCTTAAATTGAACTGTTGTCTGTACCCTATATCGAGCTTAAGCACATAATTTGGCGGTGTGTATTCTGCCGCAGCTGCAACACCGCCTGGTATTTGAGAAGCAAGCGTTGCTGAGGAGGCCCCTGAAAATCGCCTAATCAAAAGGTCAGGATTGTCAGTTGCCGCTACCGCATCGTTTCGCACTTCGTCCCGAATAAGACCGTCTGAGGGGGCTTTGTATTGCGAGTCTTCGTCAATAGAGAAGGGCAGCATAGTTAAAGAGCTAAAGGATGACTTGAGTCGTGAGAACATGGAAAACGCATTGTCGGAGGCTTCGAATAACTGCTCTTTTATGCGCTGAGAATCATTTCCGTTAATGGTAAATCCTCTGATTTCAGGCTCAGTTGTGCGCACGGTATGATAAAAGCTAAATTCCTCCAAGGTACGGTTAGGCACCGTGAAATCCACGCAAGTTCCGCCTAAATCTTGAGAGAAGGACGACGAATTCACCAAGTCTTTGCTATCTGGCAAACTTGGTGCGGTATTGTCGCAGCCGCAACCGGCAGACTCATCCAAAGAGGATAAATCGGCCACTAAAATAACATTGTTCGGAATTTTATCGTCTTCAAGCGGAATCACAATGGCTTCCGATTCCATACCGGCTATCACGCCGACGGCTTTGGCCGTTGTGCGATTGACTACTTGACCAAAGAAATAGCCATCTTTATCGCTTGTTGCGGTCATGACAGGAGTAAAGGTTGAGGTATCAAATTCTGCAGCGCTATCGCTGCTGGTAAATATAATGACCTGTAGCCCCGCGTTTTTGTCTTCGCCAGACAAGTCAATCACGCGCCCGCTGACTTTTTTAAAGGCCGACTCTGTTGGTGAGTCTTCGTTAAAAGTAACGATGTAAGGATTGAGTTTTATCTTCAGTGCCTTGCTGTTGTCATCGGCAGCAAGGTTAATATCGGCGGCATTCAAACTACCGTAGCTGTAATTCTGTTTGCCAATTAGTCCGCCGTTTGGTGAATATATCTCGAGTGAAACAAGTTCGTTTACAATCAAATTTGCGGGAGGTAAGAAAAACCGAAACTTTCCCGTTTCCCCGACATCTATTCTGTCTCTTGTGAAAACAGCGTTTCCGCTTATTTCCTGACTATAGCTCACTTTAATGAAGTGACCTTGGTACTGGTCAGTGATGGTGATATTACTATCAGATGGCTCAAGTAAGCCGTTTACGCTCATTGAAATCATGGCAAGCTCCATATGCTACGTTCGCATGTTTACTGTTGTGGTGACAAAGCCAAGGCGTTTACTGGCAACAGGGCACTGCGCTTGTTGATTCAAAATCAAATTCGCGCGACAAACAAAGCTCCTTGAGCAAAGAGGAGACTACTTAACAACAACAGACATCTGTAAACATCCACATGCTACTATCAATAAATTCCTTGGAAGTGAGCGGCCAGAGTATAAATTCGGGTGTCAGAATACCTGAGAGAAAGCTATTAAAAATATAAGATTAATATAAGGAAAGGCGGTTAAGCAGGGGCGGCTTTTTGCACCCTCTACGTTGGATATTTGTCGTTCATGGCTTGCCAATCGACCATGATGAGTTCTTCTAAAACATTTAGATCAACATCAGCTAACTTATTGATATAGAGACATGACTTGGCTCGTTTGTGTTTACCGAGGGCCTTAAGTAAGTCGGGTGCGGCACTCATACCGGCCAGTAAATAAAGACTTAAGTTTTGCTTGCGCGGTGAAAACCCAGACCTGAAAAATCGTTCAACTTTCCCCTTACTTGTTTTGTATTGATACTCGCCAAATCCGATCATGCTACTTCCCCACATTCGAGCGCTTTGCTGAGTGAGCGTTTCGTATAGTTTGAGCAATTCAAACGCGTCTTTTTGTCGAGTCGGGTGTTCAACGTTTTTAATAAAATCAGACACAGATAGAGTATTTGCTTGAATTTTATTCTGAGACATTTCGTGCCTCCTTTAAATATGGTCTAAACTCAGCATGACGACTCGTTGTGCACTCTGTAATTGTGAGGCTCACAACTCACCTATAAGCATCGACGCAAGCCCTATCGCAGCGGCAATACCCAGTACTTTCCGTGGAACTTCGCAACCGACTTTTCAGCATCTAATATGTTGACACTTAAATCAATGGGACATTTCTTTCCTGCTTCTAAGAATTCAAATCGGCTGACAAGAGAATCAATACTGCATATGGCTCGCGGTTTCATCGTGATTGGTTTGTGATAGTGAATGTTGCCGTCGCCCAACACAATTTCACCTTCTAAACCTCGTTGCTTAAGCTGCAGGTAAATCATACCCCACCCAGTAAGCGTGGCCAAAGAATAAATGCTGCCTGCAAACATACTGCCATGTAAATTTATATTCTTGTTGAGCGAGGCGCGCGTTTCTATAGTTTGTTCGGTGTATTGAAAAAGCTTTATGCCCATATGTTCGCTAATCGGAATTTGCTCATGCCAAGTATGTTGCAGCTCTCGGCACCATTTAGGATGTAAACTTAGTCTAGAGTCGTCAAATAAATGCTTTCGCATTTGTTTGCGCCTAAGTTTTCCCAACTCTGTTGGGGCCTCGTCAATAATTTCAAAACCTGCAGATTCAAAAAAGTGTATAGACGATTCGCGCGAGTTGGTTACCGCGCGCTCCGCACCAATATCGCGGGCAACTTGCTCAAGCGCAGAAAGAATGATTTGACCAACGCCTTGACGCCGGTAGGCCTTTTCAACTGCGATGTGACGGATTTGCGCCTCTTCGGTGGTATTCAGTTGTACTCTGCCACAAGCGACAATTTCACCGCTTTGGGTTTTGACCATTCGATGTTCACTCACCCCTTCGTATTCGTCTTTCTCGGAGCCTTTAGGATAGCCCCACGGCTCTCTTAGCCAGCGCCATCGAAATGCATAATACTCGGCGAGTTCTTTCTCGCTGCTAGGTTTATGAACGGTAAACAACACTACTTCTCCTATGAAATGCGCATTCGACTAGATAGGGCCGTGGGGAACCCTTAGCAATATATTATACCTTAAAATAGAAGGTAGCCGGTCCATCATTGATTAGGCTTACTTGCATATCTTGACCATATTCGCCTGTCTGGCAGTTAAGGTATTGTTGACGTATGTGTGTAACAAATTCATCGTATATGAATTTACCATGTTCTGGGTTGGCACCACCAGAGAACCCTGGGCGATTCCCTTTGTCGGTTTGTGCAACAAGCGTAAACTGAGAAACAACTAATAGTTCGCCACTAATATCGAGTAAGCTTTTGTTCATTTTGCCTTCATCGTCAGCAAAAATACGGTAGTGCGTGACTTTTTTGGCAAGCTTTTCAATCTGCGTTACGCCATCTGCCTTTTCGACTCCGAGCAAAAGCAATATGCCTTGTCCAATAGTACTTACTTTGTGTGCACCAACAGTGACGCTAGCGTGTTTGACTCGCTGTATTAAGCCAATCATGTTCATCCTTAAAAAGCATTAGTTTAATGGAGATTTCGCCAAATCATTCATAATCGATATTAGCTTTGCCTTGATTCCTTTTTCAGATGCGCTGTGACCGGCATTGTCAACGATAAATAGCTGTGAATTCCTTAGAGCATTGTTTAGTTCATAAGCAGCGGCCACTTTGCAGACCATATCGTAACGTCCATGCACAATGTGAGTGGAAATGTTACTCAGCGCTTGAACGTTATCAAGAATGTAGTTCTCTGGGATAAAGCATTGATGCTGGAGGTAGTGGCATTCGAGCAATGCCAAGCTTTTCACTTGCTGATTAGACGCTGTTTGAGCCGAAAGGTGTGAATCTGGAAGCAATTTCGAAATAGCGCCTTCCCAATTAAACCAAGCATTGAGTGCATCAGTTGACACTTGCGTATTTTCGCTGGCAAATTTATCGTAGAATCGTTGCGTGATTTGAGCTGAGCGCATATTCGGACGCTCGGTTCTGTTAGCAACCTGCGAAATAAAGTCTTCGTATGCATCAGGATACACCTGCGCTGCCCCGCCGTTTGCCTGTAAAAACCAATCAAAGTCTTGTTGCCGCGCCAGAAATACACCTCTTAGTACCAATTGCTTAACATGGGTAGGATGAGCGATTGCGTAACACAGGGCTAATGTTGCGCCCCATGAACCACCAAACACTGTCCAGCTTTGTATTTGCAAGTGCTTACGCAGCGCCTCGATATCATCAATAAGGTGCTTGGTGGTATTATTTTCTAGGCTGCCAAAGGGGCTAGAGTTTCCGCATCCGCGCTGGTCAAATGCAACAATGAAATATTGGTCTGGATTAAATGGCCATTTATAATTGCCATTTATCCCTGCGCCTGGTCCGCCATGCAAAAATAAAACAGGCTGACCATTAGGATTTCCTGCCGTTTCCACATGCATTAAATGATTGTTTGATATGGGAAGTTTGAATGACTGAATGAAGACTGACCTCGCAATGACGACGCATTTTTAAGATTTTATGATATGCTAATGAGTAGGTAGTTTAATACCACGATCGCATGAAATAACTTACAGGTAAAGGGTTGAATATGGTTCACAAATTATTGCTCGGCGCAACGCTATTGATGTTGCTTGCTGGATGTCAGAGTGCCATTGACGATGCATACTTCAGTATGTGGGACAAAATTGGCGTGGAAAAACGCGATATTTTAGTCGATAGAGTGGAAGATGCACAAGATTCCCAAAAAGAAGCGCAAGAGGAATTTGCAGATGCGCTAGAAGAGTTTAGTGCGTTGATCAACTTTGACGGTGGTGAGCTTCAAGATGTGTACGAAGAGTTGAGTGATGAGTACGAAGACAGTAAAGCCAGTGCCGAAGAGGTGAGCGAACGTATCGATGCAGTGGAGTCTGTGGCCAATTCATTATTTAGAGAGTGGGAAAGCGAGCTGGAGGCAATAGGTAACGCAAACCTTAAGCGTGATAGCGCGTCAAAGCTTCGCACTACTCGACGCAATTATGATGGATTATTGCGTTCAATGCGAAGAGTTGAGTCGAGTATGCAGCCAGTGCTTGCGTCCTTGCAAGACAACGTGCTGTATCTAAAACATAATCTTAATGCCAATGCGGTGAATGCCTTACAGGGTGAGTTGAGCACTATCAAAACAGATGTTGATGCACTCATTAAAGAAATGAACGCTGCTATTAAACAATCGGATGAATTTATAAAAACGATTCGTTCATAGTTATAAAACCAACGTCGCCCAAAGCGATTGGCTGAGGGCGCGTGTTTTGACCCATGCCTATGGGCGACGCACCATAAACGTCTTGTTCTCATCAAGCACACCGTCTATCTCGAATTGCACTTGGTACTCACCTATGAGAAATCGCTCGTCGGTAAGCAGCTGGAAGCGATTCACTTTTTTGCCGGTAACTTCTTTTTGTCCAATTCGGGTTCCGTCGGGATCAATAAGTGTGACGCGCATTTGAGCGTCTGGATTGTAATTTAAGCTTGTCACCAAGGTAATGGATGTCATGCACACCCACTCTCCTGAAAATGAACGATTACAGAAATCAGGCCTTGCCTCGAAGCTGTCTATCATTAATGGACCTTGCGGCTCTAATGCAGCTAACAATTCTTCCTGCGTCTTTTCAAGCTCATCAAGCAAGCGTTTGAGCTGGGTATTTTCATCTAAAGCAACTGCTAGTTTAGCCTCTGTATCATTTGGAATGGCAATGCGCGTTTGCAAGGAATTGACTTCGTTTTGAAGTGCTTGATTTGCCAAGTTCAAGGCGCTCACTTCTTTAATCTGTTCGTCTAATGAGGATGAACATGAAATAAAGCGCGATTGAGTTGCTATCAAGTCTTGTTGTATGCGCAATAAAGTATCCGAGGGTGGGCTTTGTTCGCATTGCGTCTGCGTAGCACTTTGCTCGATAGGCATAGGCCTAGCTTCAGTGCGCTCGCTAAATGAGCGTAAATCTGCTTCGAGCTGCGCGATTTTGCTTATGCGTTGGGTACTTTGAAATTCCTTTTCTTTGAGTTGTAATTCGAGTGACTTGTTTTCTTCAATTAAACCCAGCACGTAATCTCGGTCAAACGACGACCCGGAGTCGGCGAGTAAGAAGAAATAAAGCGCAGTCATGACTAAAAACACAATAACAGCAAATAGATATTTTGCAGAGTTTTGGAGTGTACGGCTATCCATAAACAATCACTATTCCATAAGGTGTTAAACTAACAAGCCGTTGTTCGCGTTGACAATTAGACACCCAGCTTTATGTCTTCAGTACCCAATTATCATCTGATTAACAGCCTACAGCGGAGCGGAGTAAGTAAACCCGCGTTAAAGTATATCCTTATGCACATAAAAAAACACCAAGCATAGTTGGTCTGTTAAAATATGCCGTAGTATGATAAACCCTGATAACTATTTAACACAAGATGTACACAAGCGATACGAATCAGCAAGAATAATAATAAAAAATGGAAATTCGCATGCCTATCCGTCAGCTAAGCGTCAAGCTTATTTTGCTTATATCACTGCTTACCAGCAGCCAACATGCGTTTGCTTTGAACGGTTTTTTTGAAGATAAGAGTCCTGAACAGCTTATATCAGGCATCTATATTCTGCTTGGGATCCTCGTTTTATTATTAGTTATGCCCATTGTTCAATTTTACTATGCCGAGCTTAGAGCAAAAGTTGCAAATGAGGAAACTGAGCGAAACAAGCGAATACTAAATGCAGTCGACACCGGTATAGTTCACCTTGATCTGAACGGTATTGTAAAATACGTGAACGACACTAGCTTATCTTGGTTCAAGGTTGACGAGTCGCAACTCCTAAATAAAGCATTGATATCGGTCTTTGACACTAGCGACCATTCTGATATTCGAACAGCGCTAAGAGCTGAACCCTCTGTTGTAGAGGCACAAGTACTGGATCAAAACACACTGGTAAGTTTGCGTTTTGACGAAAGCTTTTATCAAGGCGATGATACCCTTCGCGTAATCTTGGTTCGTTTAGTGGAACCAAGGTCACCACATGCTTTTGGCAGGATAGAAGAGCGTGACAATAATGGGTTTGATGAGCCTCTATTAGCAGAACATGACCAAGCAAACATTGAAACGCCCATCGACAATATCGCCATAGTCAATATCGACTTGCGTGACGACACTTTTACTCACGATATGGCCTTGGACCACTTGCTGAATATGGAAGCGCCGATGGATGCAACAGGCACTTCGGATGCAAGACCGCTTTCAATCTTTGAGCAGCGAATAAAGCAAACGGATATGGGACTTTGGCGTGAAGCGTTAAAGCGAATAAAACGCGAGGATATGGCAAACGTCAATTTGCGTATGCTACAGAACGGCGAACACGACGAACCAGTATTCATTGAAGTTCATATCGAATTTAGCAAACCCAAGGCAACGGAGGATAGAATTTCTCATAGCCCGACCGAATCTGAGTTTGCGCAGTTCCAGCTTTCCATTCAACCAGCATTGAATATGCAAGCGTCACAAAGCGCCTTGTCAGAATTGCGTCATGAATGTGCCAAAGCGAAACACCAAATTCAAGGCATGCAACAGTCACTTGCAAGGGCTGATAAATTCAATGAACAACTGTTGTCGCTTTCACCCAGTGCGGTGGGGCTGATTGACAAAGATCATAACATCATCAGCGCAAATGAAGCGATGCTCAAGCGGTTTAAATATGGCGAGAGAGAGTTAACAAAAGGCAATATTTACTCGCTATTTATGAATACTGAAGAGGCAACGAAGGTCAACAATTCCTTGAAGGAACATGGCCGAGTATCTGATTTTCATTGCATCTTCAAAGGTAAAGACGGAAAAGCCTATCCTGGTGAGCTTACTATTGAGGTATTAGATGACCAGAAGCAAGCGTATTTATTTTGGATCATTGATAGAGCAGACGAGCAGTTTCAACGGGACAAATTTGAGAATTTGCTACAGCACAGCAGCATGCCCCTGGCGATTTTGACCGACGAAGGTTTCAGCAAGTATAACCAAGCGGCAAGCGATTTCTTTGGCGTGGATGATAAAAGCGCTTTACTCGGCATTTATCCTTTTGATACGTCTTTGAATCGCTCAGAAGAAGAGGCTATAGAATTAAAAAGTGTCGTTGATAAGGCCAGGATAAACGGCAAAGTTCAGAATCTAACGTGGACGCATATGATCAACGGCCAATCCGTGCCTTGCGATATTACCATCACCCCTATTTATAAAGACCAAGACTTTGATTCAGTACTGTGTCTGTGGACTGATTTTAGAGAGCTGACTAAAGTGACTGAGCAGCTTAGAAGCACCAATGAGCGGGTAGAAGAGGCGCAAGATGAGATAGAGCAAACGCAGAGTTTGTTGTTAAGCCATCAGTTAGAGCTTGATAATAAAACTAATGCGCTAACGCAGACGCAAAATGATCTAACGCAAACTCAAGAGAGTTTGCTTAATACCCAATCACAATTCAGCGAATTACAAGGCGACTATGATTCCACTCGCGAAAACTTTAGCCAACTAGAGGGTGAGCTTAAGCGCAATCGCGAATTGCTTGATGCGGCTGAAAAGAACAATACACATTTGTCGGAGCAGTTAGAGCAGGTCGTTGCCGAAGCGAAAGCGCTAACGCAGCAACGAGAAGACATTGAGAAAGCCCTTGTGGATACAGCAGCGCGCAATCATCGTGCGCAGCAGGATGCAATCTTTATCAGCAAACAGACATTTGCCTTGCATAAAGAAAGATCGAACACAGACAAGGAACTAGAAGCATTGCGCGAACAACTGGCGCTTATGAAACAACAAGTGAGCGAAAAGGACGAGCAGCTCAATACCGTCACAGGGCAGATAAGTATGCTCGAGGATGATGTTGAGTTAGCGCAAGCAAATGCAAACCGTCTTGAACAGAAATTAGAAGAGCAAGCCTTAGAAACCGAAGCATCTATAGTGCATCAGCGCGAACTGGAAGGACGCGATAAATCGCAACAACAAGAGCTGAGCGAAACACAATCACATTTGAGTGATCTTTCAAAACAGCTTGCAGATGTTGAAAAACAAGCGCATAACCAGCAAAGCACAATGCGTGCAGAGCAAACAAAACTGACTGATGAGCTAAACGCGACTTTAGCAAAGCTGAGTCAAGCTGAGTCTGATTTGCTCGCAGCTAAAGCGGCATCCGCATACGAAAAAGCGGAAAATGAGAAGTACGACGATACGCTTGAAAATTTAAGTATTCTGGTTGATGCAGCCAAATCTGAGGCAGATGAGCAAAGAGAAGCACTTAAACAAAGCGAGCAGCAATGGCGTAAAGAGCAAGAAAGTCTTAACGAACAACGAGAAATGCTTGAGCAAACTCTGGCACAAACGAATGATGAAAATACATCCTTAAAAGCAGAACTAGAGGAGCGCGCCCAAGCGCTTGCTGAAGCGAAGAAGGCGGTGGATGTGCAACAGCAAGGGCAAGCTGAGTTAAGAAAAGAGCTGAATGAGGCAAAACATCTAATCAGCACGCTACAAACTAATATTGTCGATAAAGCCGATGAAGCTGCAGTGTTATCTGCACAGCTTAAAGACAGCGAAGAACAGGAGCGCAAAGAACTTCAGAGCATACAAAGTGCAGAAGAAAAGTCGCTTGCATCTGAGGCGAAGCTGCAGACACTTGAAAATGAATACAAACAAAGCAAGTCACTGCTCATGGCGCAGGAAAAAGAGCAGGCTGCCCTAAAAGAAAAACTGATGTCGCTAGAGTCTGTTCTTGCAAGCAAAGAGCAAGATTTAGCACGGCAAGTTAACGCCTTGCAAGAGGCAACTCAAGAGTTAAGCGTTACTAAGAACAAGCTCAGTCAGCAAGAGCGCGCGCTTATCGCCATGCAAGCTCAGGAGTCCTCGACGGCGTTTGTGAGACCAGATATTGAAAGCTTACCGTTGCCGGTCCGCCCTCAGCTTTGGTTTGATTTGCGCAAATATGTGCAAACGCATGACGCACCGCAATCACTTTTTGAAGACCTAAAGCAGCTCATCGACGACATCGAATCCCACATGGCACTCGCCGAGGAAGTCATAAACAATAACGATGTAAGAAAAATGGCAACGGTGGCGGGCGAGCTCGTTAGCATAGCAAAAATACTGCATTCTGAAGCTTTATTGGAGTTGACTCAAAGTGTTGAGAAAGACTGTCACGATGGTTTGGTGGATAACGTGTCGATTAGATGGCCTTCCACAAAGGCAGCGCTGAACATGAGCCTGCGCGCAGTATACGAGCATCTAACTTGAGTGTTTGTTTGTCATTTAGACTTAGCGGGTGTGATAGCCTTGCTACTTGTCAACTTTGGTCAGTACTGCAACCCAGTCTTGCTCACGATTTTCTCGCCCACCCGGTGGGAAGCCAACGCGTGAATGCGTTTTAC
This sequence comes from Ningiella algicola, assembly GCF_028401415.2. NCBI lineage: Bacteria > Pseudomonadati > Pseudomonadota > Gammaproteobacteria > Alteromonadales > Alteromonadaceae > Ningiella > Ningiella algicola. The sequence continues at coordinate 3,746,980 of NZ_CP171821.2, forward strand.
CGACGATAAATCGCTCTTCATCGCCAGCAACTAAATCACCGCCCTCTCGAGGGTTAAACCACATTATTTCGTATTCTTCACCCAGTTTCCCAATGCGTAAGTCTTGCATACCACGTCCTAGCGCTGAAAAATAGACTGCGTAAATATCATTTGGTTTTCCAAACACACGAATACCTAAGTGATGCATAGAGCTTTCAAAGATTGGTTGCATCTCATTAAATGGCAGATGTTCGTGCATAAACTCGCGAGCGATTTTGTTTTGATCCCAAAATAGGTCTCGGCTTCGAAAGTCTTGCGCGTTTAGATCAGTTTCTGGACTTTCATACCCGAAATACCATTCCACACCAAATCCTCCACCAAATAGAACTGGCCAAAGTACATCATTTCTTGGGTTGTTGTGACTGGGATCTTCTTCATCCGTCAGCAATGCAAATCCAGCTCCGCCAGGCTCATCCACAGCGATTGCCCAAGGTTTACCTGCGTTTCTCGACAGTAGATACCATTTTCGCAACCGAGGATATACATCTTTAAAGTTAACATCGTCTAACTGTAAGGATGCACCTGTCAGTTCAGATTGTTCGCCGATGAGTGCACCATAAAGATCATCTCGTTTGGGAAAGGTGTGCATCACAATATGCTGATTTTTATATGGTGATACCGCCCTTATATACGCTGCAACAGCCCTTTGGTGATACGCGCTTTCGTTTTGCTCTTCGCCAATATTCCAGTTCAAAGCAGGGTGGTGGGCAAATCGTGCAATAATTTCCCTATAATAAAGCTTATTCTCTAAACCGAACTCACCCTTATCCATAATGTGGTCTGTTTCGTTTTCATGTATTTTAAAATGCAGAAAGAAATGCTTTTCTGAAGCAAACGTAAACAATTTATTCCATTGTGCGAGTTTGCTGACATCGAACCGGGTGCGGTGGAAATAGTTTTCCCATGCTTTTTTATTGTTGCCTTTACTGGCATAGGCTTCGTAATTTTCCATCTCGCCCTCACGAATAAGATGCGGGAAAACGTTACGGTCATCGCCGTCCACATTAAAGGTCAAAAAAGAAATGGAGTTTAACCCTTCTTCGTGTAAATAGTTGATTGCACCAAGCAGCGCTTTACCTTTACCGTCTTGCCAGGTGTAGGCTTGCAAAGCATCGTTATAGTCCTGAAGGTGTGGAGACCAAGACTTTCGACGTTTGGCTACATTGGTCGTGCCGTCAAAGTCATTATAGGCCAATAAGTTCTCAGGAGAATCAACCCCCGTTTTTATGAAGTAGTCTTTCGATCCTGAGAATTGCAAGTAGGCCTCTTTGACATACAACAGAGGTCCTCGTGAATATGGATTCTTGTCTAAATTCTCAAATACCTCAAATTGGCCACTTACTTCATGAAGGGGCGCGATACCTTGTGCTGCACTAGTGTCGTCGGCAACGGCGATGTCTTTGCCTTGTAAAAAGCGGATTTTATAATCCCATATGCCTGTTTTATTGGGCGCAAACCTCACTCGCCATTTGTTTCCGTTACTTGCGCTGGTTTCGGCAGCATTGCCATCGGCGGCGAAAAAGCCAGGGACAACGAAGGTGCTTTGCCCATGTGTAAATAAGACGTCCATGCGATAGTCTAAAAATGGGTTAACGTCGCCAAGTTCACTTGCGTGAGGTCCGTCGAATGTCATTTCAATTGGGGTAAACAGTGTATGCTTTTCGATGTTGCCGGTATTGTCAGCATGCGCTTGACCTGTGCTCAATGCGCAGATGATGCCTGCTAAAAAGTAAAAGATACCTGCTATAGAATCTATTTGGCGTTGCCTTGTAAACTGCATATCGTGCCCTTTTCCATGATATTCACATAAAGTCATTTTAAATCAAAATGAATCATACAACATCACTAAATTGCGTGTTAGGGGCTTGTTTTGTGGTAATACTTAAAAAGGCATGGCAATAGGCGCCAAAATTATCCCGTCACCTGCGGTCGCAACAAGCTCAATAGTGCCTATTTTTGGTTTTTGTGCGCTTCATCTTCCATCAATTGCATAATTTTGCGAGCTTCGAGCGGAATGCGCTCAGGATTATCTTTCATCAAGTCATTATCGTTAGGCAGAGGCTGCCCGGTGAAGGCGTGCAAAAAGGCTTCGCACAGCAATTCTGAATTAGTCGCGTGACGCAGATTGTTGATTTGACGACGCGTACGCTCATCAGTAAGTACTTTAAGGACGTTGATTGGAATGGAGACAGTCACTTTTTTCACTTGCTCAGACTTCTTTCCATGCTCTGCGTAAGGATGGATATACTTGCCGTTCCACTTTGCCATGTTTACTACCGACTGTTTTAAATGCTTATATGAAAAGTCTAACTGGAATAATAAAAAGGTCAATCTAGACGTGTAAACTGCTTGACGTCTAGACGTAGTTTTCGTAGTTTAGACGTCTAAACGTCTACAAGGGTTTTTCATGGTATCGTATGCACAAGGCATAGACGCACTCAACCAGTCGCTATCGGAGCTGACGGATATTGACGTCTCGTTTGAATTTTTTCCCCCGTCATCGCCTTCAATGGAGACTACATTGTGGAAGTCTGTTGAGCGCCTTGCACCGCTAAAGCCCAACTATATGTCCGTTACATACGGGGCAAACAGCGGTGAGCGAGACCGTACACATGATGTTGTCAAGCGGATTCATAAAGACACAGGTGTGCCAACAGCACCTCATTTAACCTGCGTAGACGCAAGTCGTGAGGAACTTAAACAAATTGCACAGGATTATTGGGATTCGGGTATCCGGCGTATTGTTGCGCTGAGAGGTGATTTACCCGAAGGGGTTGATAAAACTGATATGTACGCAAGCGACTTAGTTGCTTTGTTAAAAGACGTGGCAGATTTTGATGTGTCGGTGGCGGCTTATCCGGAAAAGCACCCTGAGGCACCCAATGATCAATTTGATTTGCTTAATTTAAAGCGTAAGGCTGAGGCAGGCGCAAACGAAGCCATTACGCAGTTTTTCTTTGACACCAGTGTCTTCCTGCGATTTAGAGACCGAGCCGCGGCGGCGGGTATTGACCTTGATATTGTTCCTGGAATTTTGCCAGTCACCAATTATCAAACCTTGATCCGCTTTGCTGGATTCACCAATGTGCACGTGCCGTCATGGCTGCATAAAATGTATGACGGTCTTGATAAAGACGACCAAGCAACGCGGAATTTGTTAGGCGCAAATATTGCCATGGACATGGTGAAGGTACTGGCGAAAGAAGGTGTGAAACACTTTCACTTTTACACTTTGAATCGCAGCGAACTTAGCTATGCAATTTGTCATATGCTTGGGCTTCGCCGCTAGGCCTCCTTTGGCAAGTTGTGACCGACGATAGTCCCTTAATTTGGCACTTTTAGCTATAACGCGTTAAACTTAAGGTATGAACCATAAGCAGATGATGCATCCTAGGCTATCCGTATGAGTTACTCTCTAAGCGCGAAAGCCTATTACGAAGCGAGAAAACCGCTCGTTATCGATATATTAAAGACCTTTCTCAGGCATTTGAAATCTGAGCGCATCACTGTGTCATCAGGACATATGGCATTCGTCAGCCTCTTAGCATTAGTGCCAGTTATCATGGTCTTTTTTATGATCATGTCCGCTTTTCCCGCATTTAGTGAAATTCGCACGCTTTTTGAAGATTTTATTTTTAGTAACTTCTTGCCCGCATCTGGCGATGTTATGCAAACACATATAGGCGAATTTGTCAGCAATGCATCGGGAATGGGCGCGGTCGGAATTGGCTCACTGTTGGTTGTTTCTTTACTGTTGATTTCAAACATCGACAAAACCCTCAATCATCTGTGGCAAGCAAAAGCTGACCGCCCGCTTGTGTATACATTTGCGATTTACTGGATGGTAATTACCTTAGGGCCGCTACTCATTGGAGTGAGTATTGCGGTAAGTTCATATTTGGGCGCAATTGCGTCTTTTGCGGATGACTATACACCAGGTTTTGGAACCGCCTTTCTGAAATTAGTGCCCAGCATCGCCGCGGTTGGCGCGTTCATGATTTTATACATGGTTGTGCCGAATCGCCCTGTGCGCGCTAAATACGCCATTTGGGGTGCCGTTTTAGCTGCCGTATTGTTTGAGGTATCGAAAAAAGCCTTTGCCTTTTACGTCGCCAGCTTTCCATCGTACCAAATAATATATGGCGCGCTTGCTGTGGTGCCTATTCTCTTTATGTGGGTCTATCTATGCTGGATTGTGGTTTTTCTTGGTGCAGTGTTTAGTTTTGCAATTACCACCACTTGTGAGCGTTACCTTGAAAACGAAAAGCAGGAAAACCAACAACTCAGCGGACATAGCAAATCAGAACCAGACTCCATTACCAAGCGAGAGCTTGATACTCGTCCCTTGTCCCAAAGCCAAGTTACGATGATTGACGGGGCGAAGGCAAAAGACTTGGAAGTGATCGCCAAAGAGTAGCATCAAGCGTCTGTCAAGGTCTTGCTTGCAATGGGGAGCGTAATTTCAACATTTAAACCTGATAGATAACTTAATTGAAGTGCATCGGCTTGGTCTGATGTGTCGGCATTTCCCGACCTTGCCTGAATACTTCCCCCATGCATGTCGATGACTTTTTTCGCTATCGCCAGCCCTAATCCTACCCCTCCAGTATCCCGCTCCCGAGCTTCAGAGGCACGAAAAAAGGGTTCAAATATATGCGATACTGCATCATCTGATACGCCATCTCCATCGTCTGAAACGCATATCTTAATACTCTCACGGTGCTGAAAAATGCTAATTTGAACGCAGGTTCTCGCATATTTTAAGGCGTTTCGGATCAGATTCTCAAAGGCACTGTTGAGTTTTGATTCGACACCTAGCACCACCGGGTCTGCATTGTTGCCTGTGTGGTCACAAAGTTCTACGCTAAGGCCTTTACCTTGAGCTTCAAATTTTGCATCAGCTAAAATACGCGAAAGAACCTTGCTTAAGTCAAGCGCTTCAAATTCTTGCTCCTCGGCGTCTCGCCAGTCAGCAAGACTAAGCAATTGCGTAATAAGTAAGTTTAATCGTTGGGTCTCCAGTTCCGCTCGATTTAACTTGGTATCAACATCTTGCCAGTTTCCTTTTCGTATTGCTCGTCGTAACAAATCGTAAGCAACCTGTTGGCGCGCTAGGGGGGATTTCAGCTCGTGAGAAATATCACTTAACAACTGCTGTTGAGCGTTTACATGTCGCCGGATTTGAGTCGCCATGGAGTTAAAGTCACGACTGAGGCCGCCCAGTTCATCTTTTCCAATGGATTTTGCTTCAATTTGCACATCCAGTTCCCCTTTTGCCATTCTCTGACTCGCTCGGCGGAGTCGGCGAACCGGCTTTACCACCGACCACGCCAGCATAAAACACAATATGCCGCTAAAAATGACGATGCCAATGAGGAAAAAAGAGGGGTTAGGGCGCGTTTCTCCTAAAAATAGGCTAAGGGGATTAGGTTTAGCGAAAAAAAGTGAGTATGTGCGGCCGTCAATGTCGATTATACCGGGGCCAGAAAACTGTGTTCCTGCGCTCTCAATGCTGCCAAGTGCAGGTGAATTTACCAAGGGTATGACCTCATCGGAAACCATCAATGCAGCGGGGGGTAAGGCGTAAATTGGCTCAAGGGTATTGTGCTCAATAAGCAACATTGGAAGGCGCATTTTTAGCGCAATATCGCGCAACAGGGCGGTTAAACTGCTATCTGTGCCTGAGGCGCTAATAGATACATCACTGCCTTGACTCGTGCTGAGTTGTTCACTAAACGCTTCTTCAACTTTGCCAGCTAAATATTGAAAACGCTGAGAGTCTTGTTCACTCCAAGGCGCCATTTCTACGCGTGTTAATAACTGATTGGCTAAATAGGCTGTGCTGCCGACCAAAAAGATGTTTGCTATCCAAAACCATAAAAAAATGCGAAAGAAGAAGGAGTTGACCAACGAAGCGAGGCGTTTCACTATTTAACCTCAGCTCGGGATAAGCGACAGCGCCAAGCAGCGCTAACAACGCGAATTACTGCGTTGCAAAAGCGAGCAATAGAATAACTATTACGTCTCTTTTGCGCCTTGCACTTCACGTTTTTATCACTACTTGGTGACAATTTATTAAATACATCGTTAAAACATGCACTTGCACTATCGCTTATCCCGAGTTGAGGTTATTTAGTCCCAATGGTCTATTAGCATATAAGCTTGAGGGCGAATAGTCCGAATGATTTCAATTTCGGTGTATTTGGCAAGCTTACGCCTGATGTTACTGATATGCATATCTATGCTTCTATCGTAGCTTTCAAGTGGTTTACCAAAAAGCTTCAGGCTAATAGATGCTTTGGCTACTCGCTGCCCTTTTTGCAGAGCAAGCAGCTGTAACAAGCTGTATTCAGTGCCTGTTAAATTTACAAACTGATCATTAAAAAATAATTGATGTGCTCTGCAGTCGAACATCATTGGACCTATGTCCATACTAGCTACTGTATTGCCGTACTGATTGAATTTCATTCGCCGCAATAAGGCTTTTATTCGCGCCAGTAGTTCTCTTGTGCTAAATGGTTTAGATAGATAATCGTCCGCACCAAGCTCTAAGCCAAGCACGCGATCAAACTCGTCCGATTTTGCGGTAAGTAAAATGATCGGGATGGTACTGCTTTGGCGAATGGCTTTAAGTACATCGAAGCCATTTAACTTCGGCAACATGAGGTCAAGTAATACAACGTCAAAACTTTTGCCGGATATTGCCTGTTCAAGCCCGCTTTCGCCATCATGGCAAAGTGTTAAAGAAAAACCCTCGCTAGATAGATACTCATCTAATAGCGAGGTCATTTCTGTGTCGTCATCAACATACAAAATGTGAGTAGGGCAACTAGTTTCCATAGTTATCAAAAAACGTCCTGTATTTTAAGCTCGAGAGTGAAGCAATGCAGTGCACTTGCTCTCAGTTGGCTAGTCTGCATCTGCCTGCGGCGTTTGTGGAATAAACCGCATGCTGTAATCACTCACAGCGTCAGTATTGGCCTCAAATATCAAAAAAAGTTCAGGACTTTGTTCGTCGAGAATTAACAATTCGCTGCTAAGAATAATATCGCGACCATCAATATTAGCGATTGCATACACTTCGTAAGTGTTGTTACGTAGCACCACATTTCGCGGTGTGGCGAGTCCAACGGTTCGCCGATTATCAGCGGTTTCTATGCTTTCATCGCTTTTCACAAAATAGAAAGTAACGCCTGTGAAATCATCAGAATCAACAAGATTAACAATTTCGACTTCATGATCGTAGATGCCGCTTCTATTACTATTACTTACAACAAGCGTTTGAATAATGGCTTCAGTAGCGTCAATGATACCGTCTCCATTCTCATCAATGTCGCCGTCTCCGTCTTCATCAACTGAGGTCTCATCGGTGTAATAAAATAAACTGCGCTGAGTATTGGCGGGCAGGCTAACTAGCTGATTTTGAAGTAGGAATGTATCGCTTCCACTGATCTGCGTATCAAAATTGTAATCGCCATTTTCAACTAAAAAGTAGTCTGTAAATTGACCCACTTCTAAGGCCTCAGTGAGTACCGTTGTGTTTTGATCCTTATCAAGCGGTTTCGTTGAGCTGACTTGTATTTGACCTTGGTAGGTGGGAAGCAAGCTTGATGCTTGAATACCGTTGTAAATTCTAAATTGTGCTTGTGCGTTGCTGGCTTGATATTCAACATTTGATGTGCGCGCGATATTGTCGATGACAAAGGGCGTTTGGTCTGCCCCAAAGTTCTCGCGTATCGCGATAATATACTGATTGGAAAATGGATAGCTGACTTCAACCGAGGTAAACAAAACTTCACTACTTCCTGCGTCAGTAATGTAGAAAACATATTGATCTTCTTCGAGTTTGGCATTGTCAGACAGGTTAAGATAGTTGTGCGTACCCATCAATTGTGCTTCGTTGAAGGTTTCATCTGACTTGGACATATAGACATCGATGCTTTGAAAATCTGGGTGTAAATTTAAAAATCGTAGATTGAATATGTCATCGTCTGTATCATTCTCATCATCAATAACCGGAACGGTAAACTGGGTGACAACAGGGTTTGGGAATGTTTCGGTCAGCACATACATAATGATGGTTTCAGATGGAACGTAGAGTGAGCTCTCGTAAATTATTTCTAAGTCGGTGCGCAAACTGCTGTCTTCGTCTTGCCACGCAAGTTCAAGGTTATAGTCACGCGCTGGCACCTCTATGTCACTGCTTGCTTGAGCGTAATCAACGCCAGCGAAGGTTTGTTCTACCTCGTCATCAAAATCCTCGTCTAAGTCTTCATCTAAGGTTAAATATATTTCAGGTGCGTTTGGTGAGGCATTATAAAGCTTTATAAAACCGGGTTCGCCATCATCATCGCTACTTGAGCCACAAGCGCTTAGCACTAACAGGGCGAAAACAAGGCTCAGTATCTTGAGCATCACGGTATTTGATATGTTCGTCCGTTTTTGAATGCAGTTCGAAAGTGATGACGAAAACGACCAAAGGCGAAAATTTACTGAGGGAAAGCCAGAGCTTCTCATGTACTGTCTCCATGAATAAGTACGAAAGATTGAACGAGTAATTGGCAGTTGGGCCCTGGCGTTCTTTGCTGCAAAATCATACAGCAAAGAACACCAAGCCCCAGTTTGCCACTGCGAGTATTGGCAGAGCTGCGGGGAAATAGCGCAAGTGTATGTGCGAATACTGAGGCTATGTCAGCATAATAGAAGGCTTAGTTCAGTGTCTTTACAAAGCTTTACAAGCTTTACATTTGTCTTACGGATGGGTGACGTTTTGATACATTGGCATCACGCCGTCGTGTTGCATACGGCGCTTTTATTATCAGATGGCGCTGAGATAGTGCTAACCATGCATTGCTGCATATTTTTCTGCAAGTTGATCCAAAGTTTCCTTATGCTGAGGGCTGGGCACAATACACTCAACTGGACACACACTGACACAACTTGGGGTGTCGTAGTGACCCACACATTCAGTGCATTTGTCGGAATTAATTTCGAAAATCTCGCTGCCCATGCTGATTGCTTCGTTGGGACATTCTTCAGGGCATAGGTCACAATTTATGCATTCTTCGGTGATATATAGGGCCATATTTGATTCCTCATTGGGATAATACCCACTCAATATACCAAAAAGACACCTGATGAGTCCTTGATCAGCATCAACTAAAATGCTTGGTTTAAAATGGATTGAGTGAAGTGTTTGCGCAGGTAAAATCCGCGAGGCCGCGTTTGGATGATTTTACCATTTTCACCAATGGCCTCAGTGAGCGCTCTTCCATTTGCTGCCTTTGGCCTAAGCTGCAAAAACTCCCCTTTTCGTGCATCAATGGTCTGTACTTTGCCAAGCGCAATCAAATCCATTAGCTCGTTGAAATCCTGCTCTAAACTGGCATTTTGTGCGGCATTGGGCGTCCAAATAAATCCCGAGCCGATTATTCTGTTTGCTATCGGGATGTCACGCTCGCCTTGCACAGGTACCCATAAAACGCACTGGAGCTTGTTTTTCACATTGCTCGAGTCCCAAGTGATGCCGTTGATGTTGGTCAGTGGTGCATAACACACATAGGTTGTTTCTAGCGGCGTATTCTGGTGACTCAAAGGCAGGGTTTTAAGCTCTACGCCTAAGTGTGGAAAGTCTTGTTCAGGTTTGCTGCCCGCGCTTGCACCTAAGGCCCTTTCAATCAGTTGCCCCGTCCAGCCTTTGTGACGTGTAAAGTCTTTCGGAACTTGCACATCCAGCGATTGTGCTAACTCGCCAAATGTGAGGCCTGCGATGTCGGCCACGCGAGACATTAGTTGCGCAATTGAATCGGGCGAATTGTTAAGCGCGGTGCTGCTCATTGGTTTTGCTGTCACTATTTATTGACCGAAAAATTAGAGGATTGCTTTAAACAAGATAGAGACGCTTAGTTTACCACTGTGTGCTGAGGTAACAATTACTTTGAATAAGTGCAAGTTTGTGAAAGAATGGCTGCATATTAAGATTGAATGCGCTAGGTAATCTAAGTGATTGATACCGAAGGATTCCGCGCGAATGTTGGCATAATTATATGCAATAAATCAGGTCAGGTTTTATGGGCCAGGCGATACGGCCAGCATTCATGGCAGTTCCCGCAGGGGGGGATTGACCAAGGCGAAACAGCCGAACAAGCTATGTACAGAGAGTTGTATGAAGAAGTTGGGCTAAAAGAAAAAGACGTGAACATCCTTGCTGTCAGCCGCGGTTGGCTGAGATACAAACTCCCTAAACGACTGATTCGTAAGGGAAGCGATCCTGTTTGTATTGGACAAAAACAAAGGTGGTTTTTGTTGCAGCTAAGCTGCCATGAAAAAGACGTGAATTTAGCTGCCTGCGGTCACCCCGAATTTGACGATTGGCGCTGGGTTAATTACTGGTACCCAATCCGCAATGTGGTGTCGTTCAAACGCGAGGTTTATAGAAGAGCGTTGGCAGAGTTTGTTCATGTGGCGATGCCATCGAATCGACCTAATTCAAACAATCACCATAAAAAAGGTCGACGTAAAAAGCCTCGATAAGGCAGATAAGTTTTCACACTCCCAACTTTTATGCACATTACCTTAGTATTGATTCGAGGCATCCATGTTAACCAGTCTTAAGCAGATTATTCAGGAAGTCAGCCAAACGCCTGGTCTAGATAATTCATTGACGACGCTGGTGAGTATGGTTAAAACAACGATGCAGGTAGATGCATGCAGCGTGTATTTGTCGGATTATTCTAAGCGATGTTTGATACTAAGAGCCACTGATGGACTCGACCCAAATGCCGTTGGAAAGGTAAAAATTGGCTTTAATGAGGGCTTGATTGGCTTAGTGGGCGACATAGGAGAGCCTGTAAATATTGAAGATGCACCTCGCCATCCACGCTTTAAACATTTCCCTGAAGTTAAAGAAGATAACTATCACGCATTTATTGGTACGCCCATCATTTATCAGCGCAAGGTGTATGGTGTTATCACCATACAGCAAAAAAAGGCGCGTCGTTTTAGCGAAGATGACGAGGCGTTTTTAATTACACTGGCAGCACAGATTGCACTTGAAATTGTCAACACGCAATTGCACGGTGAGGCGAACCCCAACTTACCTGAAAACAATCAGATCGCAAAAAAAGTAAACGGCATTCCAGGCTCGCCAGGATTAGCCATGGGCATAGGCTTTGCAGTTAACTTTAAGAATGACTTGAAACAGCTGATTACGCGCAAATGCGACGATCCTAATACACAAATTAGTCTGTATCGCAATGCCGTGGAACTCACACGAACACAGGTGGCTGAACTTTCTGCAGATTTAAGTGAGAAATTGCCGGAGGACGTGCGCGCCATATTTCAACTATACCATCAACTGCTTGACGCAAATAGCTTAGGACGAGAGGTAGAAAAAGAAATTCACCTTGGTTGGGATGCCGCTTCATCATTAAAGTTTGTGGTAGAACGCTATGCTTCGCGCTTTGAGAATATGGACGATCCATACATGCGTGAACGAGCGGTGGACATTGTGGACCTATCTAATCGTATTTTGAACAATATCTTGCAAACCAGCGCGGGCAAAGAGGAGCCAATCAACACAAATGAAAGCTGCATTTTGGTTGCCCAAGAGGTAAGTGCCCCTATGCTGGCGGAGTTTTCTCGTGAACGCTTAGCTGGCATTATTTCCATTCAAGGTTCAAACAACTCTCACGCAGCAATATTAGCTCGCGCGATGGGCGTGCCTGCAGTGATGGGTCTTCAAAGCATATCGATTAATTTGTTGAAAAAGGCGCAGCTGTTTATCGACGGCTATTCTGGCGAGGTTGTCATTAATTTTGATGCGCAGCAGCGCGAGCAGTATCAGCGTCTGATTGATGAGGAAGAGGCGCTTTATCGCAAAATTAGCGAGCAGGGCGATCAGGCAAGCGTGACGCAAGATGGGCAAAAAATCTCGCTTTTAGTGAATGCTGGTTTAACGGCAAGCATAGAAATGGAGCAATTCACCCATGGTGAGGGAATAGGTCTGTATCGCACCGAGATCCCATTTATGATGCGCGATCGCTTCCCATCTGAGCGCGAACAGTCTGAACTGTACAAAAGCGTACTTCGCGAACATCCGACCAAAGAAATTACCATGCGAACGCTTGATGTCGGTGGCGATAAGCCTTTGTCGTACTTCCCCATCAATGAAGAAAACCCCTTTTTGGGTTGGCGTGGTATCCGCTTAACGCTTGATCACCCTGACATATTTCTGATGCAAGTTAGAGCGATGCTGCGCGCAAGCATTGGTTTGTCGAACCTGCATATTCTGCTGCCGATGATCTCCAACGTCGAAGAAGTAGACGAAGCCAAACGATTAATCAAACAAGCCTTTCTAGAAGTAAAAGAAGAGGCATTAAGCGAGCAAAAAATGCTCTCAAAACCCGCGGTGGGGATTATGTTAGAAGTACCTGCGGTTATCTTTCAGCTGCCACAGCTCGCGCAGCGTGTGGATTTCTTTTCAGTGGGCACGAATGACCTAACTCAGTATTTGCTGGCTGTGGATAGAAACAACGCGAGAGTATCCTCTTTGTATTCCAGCTATTACCCTTCGGTATTAGCCGCCCTTCACCAAATATTCCAAAGCGCGCAAGCACACAAAGTGCCCGTAACAGTGTGCGGAGAGCTTGCAGGCGAGCCTCTGGGCGCGGTTATTTTGATGGCAATGGGATATCGAAAGCTGAGCATGAACGCACATAGTCTTCGTAAAATTAATTGGGTAATAAGAAACACCAATATTGGTGAAATTGAAGCCCAGCTTCCCAGCATTCTTAATCAAGAATCGCCTGACGATGTCAAGGCGCTAGTCGATAAGTATCTGGAGTCGAAAGGCCTAGGTGGGCTTGTAAGAGCAGGCGCATAAATGGAGCCAGTATTACTGTTAATGCTGTATTGTGTCGCGATTGGCTCTGTTGTGGGCATTATGGCAGGTTTGCTGGGTATTGGTGGTGGCTTGATTTTTGTACCAGCCGCACTATTTTTATTTCAGCATCTGTTAGGGATGAGCATTGAAAATGCCATGCCTATGGTGGTTGCTACTTCACTTTCCACTGTTATTTTTACAGGTATTTCTTCTGCCCGTACGCACTACAAACTTGGCAATTTAGACAGTCAAATCTTTAAATTTTCAGCACTTGGCATTTCAATTGGCGCGGTGTTAGGGGCCCAATTTGCTTCTGCCATTTCTGGCGTATTGCTCCAGCGCATATTTGCTGTACTGGTTATTCTGATTGCATTGCAAATGGTATTCAATCGTCATCGAACATCGAAATACCATACCGGAACCGCTGTGCTGTCTGGCATCGGCTTTAGCAGTGGTTTTGTGTCGTCAATTATGGGCATAGGCGGAGGTGCACTGATTGTGCCTGCTCTGGTATGGTTTCAAGTCAATATCAGAAAAGCCATTGGCTGCGCGAGTGCTTGTGGCGTTTTGATCGCCTTTTTCGGTACCCTTAGTTTCGTTTATGCTGGCTGGCAACAGCCTTATTTACCCGAGTATTCCCTTGGTTATGTGTATTTACCTGCCACGCTCGGCATTGTAATCAGCTCTATGTTAACCGCACGCATTGGTGCTAAACTTACTGCGCGTTTAGACACTCATAAACTTAAAAAGATATTCGCCATATTCCTTGTGCTGGTGAGTATCAGAATGTTGATAGGAATTGAATAGCCAATGGCTGATGGAACGTATCTAAGCTTCCCGCAAATAGACCCGATAATTTTTGAAATTGGTCCACTAGCACTTCGCTGGTATGGCTTGATGTATTTGATTGGCTTTGCAGCTGCTTATTTTTTGGCTTCGCGCAGATTGCCGCGCACCGGTTGGACAAAAGAGCAGCTTTCTGACCTCCTATTTTGGTGCTTTATGGGCGTCATAATCGGCGGCCGAATAGGCTATGTACTCTTTTATAACTTCTCTACATTTTTAGATAACCCTCTGTATCTATTCAAAATATGGGAAGGCGGCATGTCTTTTCATGGTGGGTGTTTAGGGGTAATTGGCGCGGCATTTTTGTACGCGAAAAAACAAAACTGGTCGTTTTTACAAGTGGGCGACTTTATTGCGCCCTTAGTCCCTTTAGGTTTAGGCGCAGGAAGAATTGGCAACTTCATCAATGGTGAACTGTGGGGCAGGGCGACAGATGTGCCTTGGGCCTTTATATTTCCAGGTGCTGGAAATATTGCGCGACATCCTTCTCAATTGTATCAGTTCGCCTTGGAGGGCGTGCTTCTGTTTGCCATTGTGTGGCTGTACTCGGCTAAACCCCGCCCAACGGGCGCCGTGGGAGGGTTATTCTTGGCAGGTTATGGTTTATTCAGATTTATCGTGGAGTTTTTTCGCGAACCAGATGAACACTTGGCTGATTTATACGGCTCAGTCATTACACAGGGTCAAATGCTCAGTATTCCGATGATACTGGCGGGACTTGGGCTGATAACATATGCCTACAAAAAGCGAGAGACGATTGCCTTTGTTTCTGTTCGCCATGTCAATGCGGGCAAAGACAATGCAGGCAAAGACAAAGCGCGCAAAGGAAAAGCGGGCTTAAGCAAAGCTGAATTAAAAACAGCACACTCACCAAAAACATCCAGCAAAAAACAAAATAGAAAAAAGGCAAAGTAAGTGGATCAGTACGAGCGTTTATGTAAACGAATTATCGAAGAAGGTAGCTGGGTCGAGAATAAGCGTACCGGCATTCGTTGCCTTACTGCCATCAATGCAGATTTAGAGTACGATGTTGGCAACAATCAGTTTCCCTTAGTCACGACGAGAAAGTGTTTTTACAAAGCGGCTATCGCTGAGCTCTTGGGTTATTTGCGGGGCTACGATAATGCGGCGCAATTTAGAGCAATAGGCTGCAATACGTGGAATGCCAATGCGAATGAAAATGAAGCTTGGTTAAACAATCCTGCTCGCAAAGGTAAAGACGATATGGGCAGAGTTTATGGCGTACAAGGCCGCGCATGGCAGCGACCAGACGGCAGCGCCCTCGACCAACTCAAAAAAGTCGTAAACAATCTTTCGCAAGGCATAGATGACAGAGGCGAGATAATCACCTTTTACAACCCGGGTGAATTTCACTTAGGTTGTTTACGCCCCTGCATGCACACCCATACCTTTTCTTTACTTGGTGACACCTTGCATTTAACCAGCTATATGCGCAGCTGTGATGTTCCCCTTGGCTTAACTTTTAATATGCCGCAGTGTTTCGTCCTGCTCGCTTTAATGGCGCAAATAACGGGTCATAAAGCGGGTAAAGTGTTTCACAAAATAGTCAATGCGCATATTTATGAGAATCAGCTAGCACCTATGCAGGATGTGCAGCTCGCAAGGGAGCCATACCCCATGCCCTCACTGCAAATAAACTCGGATATAAAAAGCTTAGAAGATATTGAGACTTGGGTGAGCACGGATGACTTTAGCGTGGAAAATTATCAGTTCCATCCTGCTATTGCTTATCCTTTCGCGGTATAGGCCACGGGCTTTATGCTATCCACGTTGAGGTTAATTTAGAGAGTCTCTTTTAGCAGCACAAGCATGTCGTCAACCGATAAGTTTTGTACTTGCTCGTTTCCAGCTAAGAGTGAATCTGCTAAATCGCGCTTTTGCTGGTGAAGAGAAACGATTTTCTCTTCAATGGTATCTTTTGCCACTAATCGATAAATAATGACTGGGCGTGTTTGTCCCATTCTGTGTGCGCGGTCAGATGCTTGATCTTCAACCGCAGGGTTCCACCATGGATCCATATGAATCACATAGTCGGCACCTGTCAGGTTGAGTCCAAACCCTCCTGCTTTAAGGCTAATTAAAAATACCTCACCTTCGCCCGCTTGAAAATCATTCACACTTTTTTTGCGTTGCGCACTGGTGCTTGAGCCATCGAGGTATTGATATGCCAAACCGCGCGCCTCGATGTGCTGTTTGATTAACTGCAAGTGCCCAACAAACTGGCTAAAAATGAGAGCCCTATGCTGATTAGCCCTAAGCTCAACTAGCAACTCGTCAAGGGCGGCAAGTTTAGCACTGGGCAAGTCACTTTCTGCCAGTATAAGCTTGGGATTGCAGCAGGCCTGGCGCAACTTGACCAGCTCTGCTAACAAGCGAATTCGCTGCTCGCCGGCATTGGCACTAGCGTTTGCCTCAGCCATCTTCTCAAGTGCGTTGAGACGAATGGCTTCGTAAAAGGCCTGCTCCTGCTCGCTTAATTGGACGGATATATTGATTTCAGTGCGCGAGGGGAGCTCAGTTAGTACTTGGCTTTTTAAGCGTCGCAGAATAAAGGGTTTTATTAAGGCTTTAAGCGATAAACTTGCTTTGTGTGCGGCAAGTCTGTCCTCTTTTGCATTCGCAATAGGCTGAATAAAACGCTTATGAAATTGCTTTAGATTGCCTAAAAGCCCCGGATTAACGAAGCGAAATAAACTCCACAGTTCGCTTAAATCGTTTTCAATCGGCGTGCCGGTGGTGATCATCTTAAAATCGGCTTTTAAGGTGTATGCCGCCTTTGTTCGCTTTGCTACTGGGTTTTTAAGGGCTTGCGCTTCGTCTGCGACAATGGTGCTCCATTTTACTTGCGCCAATATCTCAGTTTCGCGCTGCAGTAAACCATAGCTTACCAACAAGCAGTCGAAAGGTTTAAGTGCTTTGAGTAAGTTCGTTCGTTGTGAAATTGAAGGCGCGTCGGACAATACGATCACATTTAAAGACGGCGCGAATTTAAGCGCTTCTTGCTGCCAATTGAAACATACAGAGGTAGGTGCAATGACTAAGCTTGGTCCGTTTTTCGCCTTAGCCAGCAATACCGCCAAGGCCTGTAAAGTCTTACCTAGCCCCATATCATCGGCCAAGCAGGCGCCTGCACCCCAGTGCGATAAACGCATCGCCCAGTCGTAGCCTACCTGTTGATAATCTCTAAGGCTGGCTTCAAAGTTTTTGGGTAAGGGAATATCTAGCGTGTTGGACTCATGCATCAGCGCTGTTTGTTTATCCCACGCATCAATGGTTTTCATGCGCATGCCTTGCAACGCGTCTTCTACTTGCGGTGCAGACAGCGGATGAAAGCTTCCCTCATCGGTCACTTGTTCAAGATATTCAAGTTTTTGTTTTAAATCGTGACTTAAGGCCAACACGCGCTGGCTATCAAGCTCTATATAGCGCCCGTTGCTACTGGATACTAAAGCAAGCAGTTTTCGCAACTCAATGACCTGTTCATCGTCTATACGAATATTGCCTGTGATATCAAACCATTCATTTTCTTTTACTACCGCAAGCTGCATGCGCTCGGCGGTTAAGGCCTGGCTGATCTTGATTTTTTTACCCTTAGGCCAGCGCAATATTGCCGCAAGCTTGTTCTCGCTTACTGCCCGCTCCAACTGCTCCAAGGCATCAAGCGCGAGTTGATAATCGTCGACCCTGAGCACATTGTCGGCCATAGACAAAAACGCAGGGCAGGTAGCGTCAAGCGCATCAAGTAAGTGCTGCTCGTGAATGAGGTCGCGCTGCACGCTGATACGCTTGCCATCTATTTGTGCGCTCATGCTAGGAGAGCCAGAGCCAGGTTTGCAAATAGGGCCCTTTTGTCCAAAGGGCATTTGCACGCAGGTGAATATCAAACCGTCATTTGTGGGCTCTATATTGATATAAAGATTTAGGTCGGGTTCAACGGTATCAAGCCCTGTGTCAATGGCGTCTAAGTCTGAGCGAATATTCAAAAATGGCGCGATGGCGGCAATTCCCTGCAATGCCCTATTTTTAGCCGACATGGGGACTAACAGACCTTCCTCACCCAGCACCGCCATGACTTTAAGATGAGACTGACTAAAAGGCGTAAATTGATAGCTCGTGTGATTGAGGCGCTTCACCGTATAGTTTTTAATTGGCTGGAATGCATTTTCATCAGCCGCAAAACCATTGCTGCTTGAACCATGCAAGCCCTCTAGTGATTCAGAGAGGGTGAGACAAAGCTGCTCGGGTAGTTCGCTAACAATCAGCTCAGGTTCTTGAAGCTTTAAATCAATGGCCTGTTCTAAATCATCTTCTAAATATAAATTTTCGATGCCTATTGCTGCACGAAGTGCCCGCTCGCCATCAAGACGATATTGGTCTTTGGCATAGTATCCATAGCCTGTATAGCACTCAATAGCGCGACACATTTGCTGATCACTTGGACTTAAATAGTCAAAGCTACCGGCGTTCTCGTAAAGGCGTTTTAGTGACACGATGCGCCCTTTTGTCCAACCTGTTCGCGTCGATTTTTGTTCTCGCGGCGCAATACTATCTTCAAAGCGGCCTAAACGAAGCTCCCATATTATGCGCACTTTAGATGATTCAGAGTGTACTTTTGCATCTGGCGCGTTTTGCTTTTCTGCAGGACTGAGCGCAATAAGTCTATCAAGCGCATATTCCCAGCTTTGCTTTGCACTTATTTGAGCAGGTAAATTAAGCTTAATATCAACACTTAGTGGCTTGGTCGCATCTGAAGTGCCGGATAAGTTGTCGGAAGGTGAAAAAGCAAAATGGGTTTGCACTTGTTTGATAAGCGCAACAAAGCTTGAAAGCCCGATTTTTTCTAGGGCCTGTTTTGCGCTTAAAGCTGCGTTTTCAAGTAAAGCCTTGATATCACCCGCTACACTTTCGTTACACCATGCATGTCCGTAAAGCATGCTTAAACGACATAGCTGGAAGAAACACACATTGAGACTTTCTAGATTCTGAATGTGAGCTAAACGCTCTGTGTAAGAATTGCCATTGACTAGGCATTTGAGCATGCTTTGCATAGTCGCTGATACTAAACGGATATCTTCAAAGGAGCTGCGATCATCATGCTCGTATGATGCAAAGTCCAGTGCGTTTTGTCTCAATTTGGGCTGATCATGACTATTTTGTGCAATCAGCGCCAACTGATGAAAAAAGCCAGGAATACCTCCAATGTATTGACGCTTTCGCCGCGCAATTTTATTTTTAGCTTTGATAGCAAGGTCAAAAGCTTCCAAGGCCTCAGTAAGCTCAGCCATAAAGACATGATAAATGCCACGAAGTTGCAGGGCATAGGTGCTTTGCAACTTCGTATCACTTATTGCTAAGTATTCGTCGAAGCGGCATTGATAAAGATAAAACTCTGCCAGTAGGAGTCGTAGCGTTTGTTTATCAGATTGCTTTTGGCAAAAGTCTTCAAGCAGCGAAAGTGGATAAGCAATTGACTGACCTTCTTTTAGGCACAATCTAAGCAAGCTGGCGAAGGCGAGATATTGAATATCATTCGGCAAATCTGAAAACTGTTCTTCTTGATATGGTAGGAAACATAATTCCACCAAAATACGATTTTTTTCAACATCAATTAATTGCGGGTTTTTATTGGGCTCAAGCAAGTCGATAAAATTATGCATTTCACCCAATAAAAAGAGGTCGCGCAACACTCTTGTTTTATCTGATAAAACCCTGCGCCATTGAAGATTCTGAATCACAGGCATCACTTGCTCAGATGCGCGCAAAATATGGATAAATCTCAAACCGTTGAACTGCGTCAAACCTTGAGGCTCTGCATTCAGCAATTGCTTTACAAGCGCGTTAGCCAGTAAACGATTAAGCACAAAGCCTTCTTTTTTGCTAAGCAAGATCCCTTGCTCGGTGAGTGAGGCTCGTCTATCTGTGGTAAATTGGTAATGCGACGCGCGCCCAGGTAAAAAGCCTTCCTCCGTTAAGGTTTTTACTACACTAATAAGCTTAGTTGTCCCAATTGGGTTGTAGATGACAGCTAGTAAAAGCAGAAGCGAACGCTCTTTTTCATCGATGCTGGCAAACCAGTTAAGAAGCTTGTCGCGTTGGGCTAGCGTGTTTGAATTAATAAGCGCTGTTGTTGGCATAGACAGTATGGATAGAGATGGAAGAACACAAATACCTAATCGCAGTTGTTGAGTTAAAGCCGTTCACGTCCGATCATTTAATCGTAACACATAGGTAAAAGTTCGCCTAAACAAGTTAATAGTTAACCTCAACTCGCGATAAGCGATAGTGCAAATGCATGTTTTAACTATGTATTTATTAAATTATCACCAAGTAGTGATAAAAACGTGAAATGCAAGGCGCAAAAGTGACGTAATAGTCGTTCTATTGCTCGCTTTTGCAACGCAGTAATTCGCGTTTTTAGCGCTACTTGGCGCTGTCGCTTATCCCGAGTTGAGGTTATTTTAGCAATTTGTTGCTTATCGAAATCCTTATGGCTGGTAGCGATAAGTTGACGACGCTTTTCAAAAAAATCATTGCTCCCTAAAAATGCATACACATCCGTGTTACTCAAAGGTTCGCCCATTTCACTTAAGGCTTGGCCTTTTTGCCAACTGGCTCATTCATATTTTATTCACAACTCTTAATTGGTTGTTTTCACATTTTTCTTACGAAGCATACCAGCTGATTTTCAACAAGTAAGCCCTTGAAACGAATAATTCTAACTTGCTCTTAGGTGATAAATATGTAAACTTTTTGAGCCAGCGTACGATACCATTACTAAGTATCAGGTTATGCTAGGTAACCACGTTTGATTTGTGAGACACTTTGACGCTTATAAAGGATTTATTATGTCTCTTCCTGTTCTGATTTGTGACGATTCCGCATTCGCTCGAAAAGCGATGGCGCGCTCGTTGCCGGATGAGTGGGATGTATCTATTTCTTATGCCAGTAATGGAGAAGAAGCGCTGGAGCAAATTCGTGCGGGCAAGGGCGATATTATGTTCCTTGATTTGAACATGCCGGTGCTAGATGGTTACGGGACTATGGAGGCGATCCGAAAAGACGATTTGCCCACCATGGTCATCGTGGTGTCGGGCGATGTCCAAGAAGGTGCCTACAAGCGGATGATGGAATTGGGTGCGCTCGATTTTATTCGCAAGCCCATAGATAACGCCAAACTCAGTACAATACTGTCCAAGTATGGCATTTATGACGGTAAATCCTCTTCCGAAAAACGTGCAAATAACGCTGATGTGTCTACAGGCGACTCCTTATCTGAAAAACTTGACGCATTCAGAGAAGTCGCAAATGTTGCGATGGGGCAAGCAGGCGAAAACCTGGCGAAAACCTTAGATAAATTTGTCGATTTACCTATTCCAAATGTAAGCATTGTCCACAGTAATGAAATTTCGATGATGTTGACCAATATCGACTCAAATCAGAGCGTGTCTGCGGTATCTAAAGGCTTTGTGAGTCCAGATATCAAAGGCGAAGCGTTGATTATTTTTAATGATACAAATATCACAGCAATACAACAGCTTCTTGGCGCCAAGCAAAATACGTCGA
Source organism: Ningiella algicola (assembly GCF_028401415.2). NCBI lineage: Bacteria > Pseudomonadati > Pseudomonadota > Gammaproteobacteria > Alteromonadales > Alteromonadaceae > Ningiella > Ningiella algicola. The sequence goes on from NZ_CP171821.2 coordinate 3,768,332, forward strand.
GTGCCGATATCGAAGTCTTAATGGACGTATCGAATATTATTATTGGTGCTTGTTTGAACGCATTATCTACCCAGCTTTCCTTAAAATTTACGCACAACACTCCCATCCTGCTCGGTATTCAATGTGGTCTGGACGATATTGTGAGCAATACCACCACTCGCTGGGAGAAGATGCTTGTTGTAGAAATAGCCTATTCAGTGTCTAGCGAAAATATAAATTTTGAGCTTCTATTAGTGATTCCTGACTTGCATATCGATGCCGCCTTCTCGCGACTGCTAAAGGCTCAAGAGCTGATTCAAATGAATGCAGTGCAACAAAAGGCGCTTGCATCGTGACAGTAACGAATTCTAATTGGCAGCAAGCGCTGATGGCATCCATTGAAGTGGGAATAGTCGTTATCGACAAAAACTTTGTGGTGCAAGAGTTTAACCAGTTTATGGAAAATCACAGCGGTGTAGACGCTGAAAAGATAGTTGGAAATAGCCTGTTTGAACACTTCGCGGAAGTTGATAAGTTATGGTTTGCGAATAAGTGTCAGCCAGTGTTTTCTATGAGAACGCCTGTGTTCCTGATTTGGGAGCAGCGTCAGTATTTATTCAAATTTGGCACAAGTCGCCCGATTACCTCAAGCTCCGATAACATGTACCAGAATATTACTATCCTTCCCATTGCATCAGAAGATTGCACAAAAGATGAGGTCGACCAAGTTTGTGTTTTGGTTTACGACATGACCGACCAAGCCATGAGTAAAGAGCGGGTCGACAAGCTCAACGACGAGCTTAAAGTGATTTCCCGTGTTGACGGGCTTACCCGCCTTTACAATCGGCGCTACTGGCAAGAACGCTTTGAGCGAGAGTATAAGTTAAGCCTTCGTAACAAAAAGCCCATTTCGGTGCTCATTCTTGATATTGACCACTTTAAAAAAGTCAACGACACCCATGGCCATCAAGCGGGGGATAAGGTAATTCAGTCGCTTGCTATGTTAATTCGAAAGGCAACTCGAGAGACTGACATTTGCGGCCGCTACGGCGGAGAAGAATTCGTTGTGTTGTTACCTGATACAACAGCCGAAACCGCAAAAATAGTGGGCGAACGCATCAGAAAAGTATCGGAGCGCTATGTTGTGACTCACGATGAGACTGAAATTAACTTTACCATCAGTGCGGGCATAGCGGAATTTAACGCGGTCTACAACACTCCTCTGCAATGGCTTGAAGCGGCAGATCAGGCACTTTATAAAGCTAAAGAAGGTGGTCGAAATCAGGTTTTGCTATTTGATGCCGTTGAGGCAAAGGCGTAATCAGTAATTAGTATGCAGAGTTTTTAGATCTTAGCTTATGGGCGCATTCCGATGACATCGAGCGGGCATGGGCTGTCTTCATTTAGGTAATGAGTGTATAGCTGCACTTGGTCTCGTATACTACAGTCGTGTCGCAGACTATGTCCTCCAACAAACTGCACTTGATAAATGACATGCCAAAACACGCGCTCTTTTTGCGAGTAAATCTGTTTATCTGTATTTTTTAAGGCGCTCCATTCTTCCAAAATATCCCAAATAAAACGGTCCATTTCTTTAAAGGCAACTTTATCTTGCCAATACGATTCTAAATAGAACGCTAATTGCTCGGCCTTTTTGTCGACGAACTCTTTGACTAACACGATGTGTGCCTTTGTTTACTGTCTACTCTCAGTATAGTCGCAAACGCTAATAAACCACGGAACATGCACGAAACACTTGCAAGTAACTGTTAAGCTTATGAATTAAAACGCGGCATTAGTGGCCCGCTGTCATAAAAATATAATAAAAGTGCCGTTTGTAGGGCGAAAGCGAGTGCTGGGCTACCAACCTAGGTAGGAAAAATAGCCATGCATTTCTTTTGCTAGCTGAGGATAGCTTATATACGAATTAACGCTGTCTGAGAGCTGTCGCTGCCGATAATAGGTTTTTATTTGCTGAATGCTTCTGATACGGCGCGCATCTTCAGTTTGTTGTGCCCACTTATTGTCCCACTGACTGACAAGGTCAAGAACCGGCATAGGCAACTTAGCAATTTGCTTTGGAAGGGTTTGATTTATTTCTCGATGCGGCCAAAACGCATTGCTCAGGACAATCGCATCGGGGTTATCTAGTTGGGTATCAATATCTTCCCTCTCGGATAACAAGTGCACCAAGGCTTGTGCACCAATACCCTGAGCGTAAAATGCTTTGTAGCCGCGAGCATGCTCAAGATGTTCTTTTGCCTTCGCAATATAGCGGTCAAGAAACTTGGCATATGCATGCATATATACTTCATCGAGCTGGTTTTGATGGTGCTTTGCATTAAAGTCCAGTTGAGGTGAGTCCACTGCTTTTGCGTTTGTGGAAGACTTATTTACGGAATCACCGGTGCTTGCTTGAGTCTCGTTGTTTGAAGCTGCCCCTTCAAGGTTGTTGGATTCAGAACGGGTGTTTGGTTCAGGGCTGCCCTGTGCTTCAAGCGTCTTATCTACAGCGTTTATCACATCTGCTAACTCGGGCCCCGATAGCACCACCGCGTCCCAACCCCAGCCATTGAGTTCCGATGCAAGGGAATTCATCGCATGCAGATTGCTTGTGGCAAATCGACTGTCAGCGACCAAAAATAATGTACCTAAGCTTAATGCGCGATGAGACGCACTTTTTTTAACTGGAAACTGATACTGCACATCATCTACCAAAATCTCTAGCAATGTATATTCATCTTCAAATGCACCATACTCTATATCAAAGGCCTTGAGTTCAGATAGGCGAAAGAGACGCTCTTGATTTGTTGTTTGAGCTTCCGCATCGCTTGCATCATTAGAACGCAGTTCTTCTGGTGCAGTTTCCTGCGCTTGCACAAGCGCAAGACTCCCTGCCATAAGCAAGGCGAACAGAGGCAGTCGCATAAATACAAGCGCACTGCGATCAAGCTTAGGAACAGAAAGTTGTAAAAAACGAAATGACAGTGTTTTCAAAGCAACATGTGTCTCTTGCAAACAAACTATAGATATTTATAGTATCGACAGAGCCGTACGTTTAATTAACCCAAACTCTGGATAAGAGGCAGTGCAGGAATATAAAAAGTGCTGAGCGCTGTCTCTTATCCAGAGTTCGGGTTATAAAAGCTTTAGCGCTTTGATATCAAATGGATGAGGGCTGGTGAAAGTCATAGAAGCGTCGGTGCTTGGATGCCTAAACGCAATATCTTGTGCGTGCAAAAGCAAGCGCTTAGATGCAGCAAGCGCCTCTGGGTGTGCATATAGTCTGTCACCCAGTATCGGGTGGCCAATGTGCTGCATATGCACTCTAAGCTGATGTGAGCGTCCAGTGTGAGGTTGAAGCTCCACCAGGCAAGCGTTTTTATTTGATTCAATAAGCTTGTAATGAGTGAGTGCTGACTTACCGTTGTTCATATCTACTATTTGCTTGGGACGATTGGGCCAATCACAGATAAGCGGTGCGTCTACTTTGCCTTGTTTTGCAGGTTCGCCATAAATACATGCGTAGTAGGTCTTTTTGACCTCACGCAGCTCAAACTGCTTTGATAAATGACGATGACTGGCCTTATTTAGTGCAAACAGCATCAATCCGGAAGTGGCCATGTCGAGTCTATGTACAACGCTTGCGCTTGGAAAGACGCGCTGTACTCGCAACTGCAATGAGTCTTTATGCTCCGGCGCTTTGCCAGGAACGCTTAATAGGCCATGTGGCTTGTCTAATACCAGCAAGTCCTCATCACGATATACAAAGCGCAAGTATGGACGGGTGGGCGGCTGATAGTTAAGTAAAGCCATGTGCAAACCGTAATGACAATAAATAGCGCTGCATGTTTACTTGCGATTATTGATCAAAATGCGCACGCTATCTAAATAAGGTTCAGACGCATCTATCGCTGCATGCAGCTGTGATTTCTGCGCTCTAATAAAATCAATCTCTTCTTCTCTGATGGCAGGATTGAGTTTTTTCAGCTCCACCAAGCGGTCGATCTCGGCGCTGAGATTGTCATCGACTTGCTCCAATGCTTGCGACTTGACGGTTTCAAGCTGTGTTGATGCCAACTGCATTGCTTGCTCAATGCCTTGCGTTATTTGCGCTTGCAAAGCACCTATTAACTGCTGCGCCATTTTTGGTTTTACCTTAAATATCGCATCAAATTCCGCGTATGACTCCTGGTTTTTCGCGTCTATACAAATGTGGACCGGCGTGGGCGGCAAGAAGCGATAAAGCTGTAAGTGTTTGTTAGCACTTGGGCTCAAAACGGCTACAATTTCAACCCAAAATGCACCTACCGGGTAGTCGGCTTGATTGACGAAGCAAATGCTGCTTTTTCCCACGACGTCGGTGAGCACACTATCAATGCAATGCGTGACAAGTTCGCTGTCACCGGTTATGTAGCGCACATGCTCAAGCTGTGTGGCTGTGCTTCTTTTGTAGGTAATTTCAAGACCGTCATCAGATACGCCGGGGATGGGGAAGAGCATGGATTCGCCGTGCCGTATCACAAAGCTATTGTCATCTTTTTCTTCTTGAATAACGCCCAGCGCGTCAAACAAACGCGTCATAAACTTCATCATGTGTACAGGGTTTTCGGCTTGCACAATGTTGTCCATCACATCATCAATTTTATCGGAGCCTGATGCGTTTAATTCCAGCAGTCGATCGCGACCTTGTTCAATTTGTAACTTTAGCAGGGTGCTTGTACTGGCGACTTGCTCGGTGACGTCTTGCCAGTTTTCCTTATCAAGTGGTGAGGCAAGCGCACTATGAATTTCGCTGCCTAACTCATCCCAAACTTGAGAACCAACCGGGCACGTTTTTGTAAACGCGCCTAACCCATAATGATAAATGTTGTATAAAACTTCTTGTGCGTTATTTTCAAAATAAGGGACGTGTACATTGATGTCCTGCGTTTGCCCAATTCGATCCAAACGTCCTATGCGTTGTTCAAGTAAGTCTGGATTGAGCGGTAAATCAAACAATACCAAATGATGGCAAAACTGGAAGTTACGGCCTTCACTGCCAATTTCCGAGCACAGCATAATTTGCGCACCCTGTTCAGAAGTCGCAAAAAAGTGCGCCGCTTTGTCACGCTCAACAATGCTCATGCCTTCATGAAACACCGTATGACGAATGCTGGTTTTGCTTCGTAAATACTCGGCAATTTGCAGTGCGGTACTGGCGTAGGCGCAAATCAGCAAGACTTTGTCTTTGTTAGCGGTCGCACTCATGTTTTCCAGCAAAGCACATAACCAACTAACTCTTGGGTCAAAACTTGGCCAGGTCTCGTCTAGCATGCTGGCACGCTCAGGATGTAATGCGTGGGAAACGTTGTCTTGAACGTTACTGCCCGATATAGAAGATGGCATGTCCAGCGCAAGCTCATATTCTTTCGATATACGCTGCGGGTAGGGGGTGACTATACGCTGAGGAAAACCTTGAATAGCGGCGCGTCGATTTCTAAAAAATAGCCGGCCGGTGCCGTGTTGATCAATTAATTCTCGAAGCAAGCCTTTGCGATCATCTGTTTGCGATAAGTCCCACTTTTCGGTATTCAAACCTGGTGCGTATTTCTCAATTTCAGCTAAATCAATATCTTCATGCGTTTGTGAAGCCGCATCGTTGGCGCTTTCAATTAGAGGGGTAACCGCTTCAGCGAGTTTTGCATATTCAGATTCTTCTTTGACAAAACTGTCGTAATTGTGAAAACGTGCGGGGTCAAGCAGGCGTAAACGCGCGAAATGGCTTTCATGACCAAGTTGGTCGGGCGTTGCGGTAAGCAACAAAACGCCTTTTGCAATCTTACTTAAGGTCTCAATTGCCTGATAGGATTCTGAAGCCGCTTGCTTAGACCAATGCAGATGATGCGCTTCATCCACTACCAAAATATCCCACTCTACTTTGCTTGCCAGCTCTAGCACTTGCGCATGTTCAATAAAGCTTTGAGAACACAGTACACGTTGTTCTTGCTCAAAGGGGTTCTCACCACTTTCTTCTACGCTTTCTTTGACAGCCTCTAAACGTTCTTCGTCAAACACCGAGAACGACAGATCGACTCTGCGAAGCATCTCCACTAACCATTGATGAACGAGGCTATCAGGCACGCAAATTAGAATGCGCTCGGCTCTTCCGCTAAGCACTTGCTGATGAATAATAAGTGCTGCTTCAATGGTTTTACCAAGGCCAACTTCATCCGCAAGCAGTACTCTAGGCGCGTACCGAGAGCCGACCTCATGGGCAATATGAATTTGATGTGGTATGAGTTCCACTCTTGCGCCAACTAGTCCAAGGGCACCTGAGTGCGCAAATTCGTACTGATGCTGCCAGCATGCGAGGCGGGTATCGAACCATTTTGGATGGTCGAGTTGGCCGTGAGCCAGGCGTTTCTCAGGCTGGTTAAGCTTTACGCCGTGATCAAGCGCGACTTCAACGATGTTATCGACTTCTGAGTTATCAGCTCTAGGGCCAGTATAAGTAATCAGGCCATCTTGCTCAGACACACTTTCAATGCATATTTGCCAGCCATCAACATGTGGGGCAATCTCGCCTTCACTTAGTTGTAATCGGGTCAGTGCATTTTGCGAAATGGCATAGTTTCGCTCTTCATTAACCGCAGGAAACAATACCGTTACCGAGCGAAAGTCTACCGCCATTACTACACCAAGCCCGAGGCTAGTTTCGGCATTGCTTAGCCATCTTTGTCCTACTGCAAAATCACTTTTTTCAGCCATTTAGGTATTATTCTATCCGTTTGTTCGCGCTTTTTTGTGTATTGTAGTCCTCTAAATATGACATGTCAGCAAAGATAGTCAAACATCGTGTGTTGCATCATCGTCCGCCAACAATTGCTGCGAACTAAATTATGAAAAAACGCGTGATTATCTGCCCATACTGAGTATAGTTGACTAGGGCCTGTTGATTTTTGCTGTATGATTTTGCAGCAGTTTGTGCGTTATTTAGACAAAGAATCGGAGTTGAAGTGTAGTCATATACACGAAACTTCGATGATGCAGTATAAATAATGCACAAGCGCTCACTGCCGTGGGAGCCACAAAGGGTTCAATCTATGTGCCCACCGCTCTTTGTTACATGCTCTTGATGCAGAATAACTGCACCTGCGAACATGTGCCTCGATCGGTAAGCACATAGAGCGAACAAAATTCATACAGCAAAGATCAACAGGCCCTAGGAAAGCAGGTGAATATATTGTGCTTTGCGAACCTGCTCTCAGTCTATTCACTTATCTTACGGAGTAATGGATGCCAGAATCCCACATCGCTGATACACCTTCTCAAAGCCAAGCGGAAAAAAAACTGTATGTGCTCGACACCAACATTTTACTGCATGAGCCTCTAGCCTTCACTTCATTCAAAGAAAATGACGTAGTAGTGCCCATGACGGTTCTTGAAGAGCTTGATTACATTAAAGACAGCAAAAAAGACGTAGCGCGCGATGCAAGAGTGTCAATTAGGGCGATGGAAGACTTATTACGCGACGCCTCACCTGAGCAGATGCTAGAGGGCGTGAGCATGCTTGGATTAGGCGCAGGTGAAGCTGCACCCACTGGCAGTCTTTCGATATTTGCCGACTTATCCATGAATGAAACACAGCAGGTATTTACCAGTAATGAGAATGACAACCGAATAATTAACGCGGCGCTACACTTGCAAAATGAACACGCGCCACGCGAAGTTGTGCTTGTCACAAAAGATATTAATATGCGCCTTAAGGCCAAGGGCGCAGGGATGTCAAAAGTACAAGACTATCGAACCGACCAACTGATCACTGATATCAAGTACTTAACCAAGGGCTATCACGAGTTTGAAGGAGAGTTTTGGTCACGCGTGAAAAGTGTAGAAAGCGTGACAGAAGGGCGCGACACACTTCACAAGGTGGATAAATCGATTGTACCAGAGCCCTACATTAATGAATTTTTGGTGGACGACTCGCACACCTTTGCGGGCATTATTGAAGCGATTGACGAAGACACACTCGATGTTTTAGACCTAGGCTATGAGCGACTGATGTCTCGTCGGGCTTGGGGCATTACGCCGAAGAATATCGGTCAAGCGATGGCAATGTATACCCTGCTCGACCCGCACATTGACTTGGTGGTGCTAACGGGCCCTGCAGGCTCAGGTAAAACGCTGTTAGCGCTGGCAGCTGCCCTTGAGATGGTAGTTGAAAAGAATATGTACGATAAGATTATCGTAACGCGTTCTACTCCCGAAATTGCAGAATCCATTGGTTTTTTACCCGGCACTGAGGAAGAAAAAATGGCGCCTTGGCTAGCGGCGATTACTGACTCTTTAGAGGCACTGCACAAAAACGATGAAAACACCAAAGGCTCACTGAGCTACATTATGGAAAAGGCAAATATTCAGTTTAAGTCAGTGAACTTCATGCGCGGGCGCAGTTTACAAAATGCCATTGTCATTTTGGATGAGTCGCAAAATTTAACTGCGTCACAGCTTAAAACCATCATCACTCGCTGCGGTGAAGGAACGAAGCTAATTTGCGCGGGTAATCTTTCTCAAATAGACAGTAATTATTTGAATGCTTTAAGTTCAGGGCTCACCTATATCGTTGAGAAGTTTAAGAACTTTTCGGGCAGCGCAACCATTAGTTTAGATGGTGTGGTAAGAAGTCGCTTAGCGGAATTTGCCGAAAAAGAGCTTTAAGGTCTTATTGCTTGCGGTAGCAGGTGCAATGAAATGAAAAAGCCTCTGTACTTGCTGCTTTTCGTTTTTCTGCTGTTAAATGCTTGCTCGGAGCAAAAGCAAAGCAATAAACATGAGCGAGAGCAAATACTCAAAACCGTTTATCCGCAGTGGGTTTGGCTCTCAAGCCTTTACTTTTTGACTGATGATCTTGACGCTCAGGATTATGCACAGCAGCTTCAAGATTTATCGAAGGGTATAAGTAGTCAACCTCCGTTGCCTAATACTGCGCAAGACTTAACGCAAAAAGCCACAACGCTAATAACGGAAAACCTTGAAGCACTCGCACGTCTAGGCTCAGGTGCTCAGCAAGCAGCCACAAATTATGCTGCCTCAGAGCGTTTGCTCAAACGCTTTGAGATGTTGGCTGGGCATATGGCAATAAGCATGGGGCAAGCTGTTCTTTCACGGCCGCCTCTCAATGACATCGCATCAAGCGGTGCGCTGGAAGAGCATATGCAGTCTTTACTTAAGCTCATACAAAAGTACCCTGTACTTAAAGACGCGGCTATTGAGGTATATGCCGCCGACTCACAAAATAAGTTGATTGCTTATAGCATGCGTTTGAACAAGGCTAGAGCTTATATTGCATTTAATCATTCCTTTGATATTCACCAGATGCCTCTACCATTTGGATTCATGACATCGACCAAAGTGACGCTGTGGCGTTCAAGCGACACTGATGTTGAGTCCTACGTGACCAGCAGCCCTATTCAAATAGCGCCTTTTGAATATGTCATTGTGTTGGTAGGAGTTTAAATCCCTAGCGAATTAAAAAAACATGGCGTTCTATCTTGATCTGATTTTGTTTTGTTATATTATTGCGCCATATTTAAGATGTAATATTATAACAACACGATGCTTAAAACCAAACGAACTGCAATTGCAACCGCACTACTTCTTATTTCGTCACATTCATATGCCAATACCATCAGCGGAAAAGTACTTGACGAAATGGGGAATCCTGTCACTTCTGGCGAAGTACAAATTATGGGCACAAACAAACGTGTCGATATCAACCTAGACGGCAGCTTCCGTTTTGACAACGTGAAACTCGGCTTACGAGAGCTTCACGTAGCGTCTACTGACTTTGTACATGCCAGTACGCCCGTGCAGGTGGATGAGCAAGGTGTCAGTCAGCTTGAAATCAAAGTGCTTAGTTCAAGCATCGAAGTACTAGACGTAACTGCAAGCGCGTTTCACGCCTCGAACATTGAATCTGCCTCTCCGATTAACGTGTTAGCCGGTGAAAATCTTGACCACAAACAAGCCCCTACCCTGGGCGATACCCTTAGAAACGAAGTGGGCATTCACAGCACATCTTACGGTGGCGTGGTCAGTAGCCCCATTATTCGTGGCCTTGATGGTCCGCGAGTCTTGATTACCCAAAACGGTTTAGATGCATCAGATGCTTCACGCGTGGGCCCAGACCACATGGTTGCAACTGAAACCTCTTCAGCCCAACAAATTGAAGTCTTACGAGGTCCCGCAACACTTTTTTACGGCAGTGGTGCGATTGGCGGGGTGGTGAATGTCGTTGATAATCGCATTCCAAGCGATTTAGATACCGAGGGTGAACTGGCGCTGTCGCGCAATTCCGTAAACTCAGAAGAAGCAGTATCCGGTTTTGCAAAAAGCAGCATTGGCGATTTCGCATTTAACTTTCAAGGCTTTTACCGAGACGCTGACGACTACCGCATTCCCGGTTTTGCAGAAAATGAGCATGCGCATGATGATCACGACGAAGATCACGACGAAGGCCATGATGATCACGGAGACGAACATGACGATGAAATAGGAGCCGAGGGTATTGTGGAAAACTCGCAATATCGCACTCAAGGTTTCACGCTTGGTTCAAGTTACGTGTTTGATCAAGGGCACATAGGCTTTTCAGTAGAACATTTGTCATCTTTATACGGGATACCTGGGCACTCTCATGGCGGACACGAAGATGAACATGATGACGAACACGGCGACGATGACCACGATGAAATGCACGAGCACGATGAAGAAGAAGAGGACGTGCGAGCGGACCTGAATCAGAATCGCTATCAGTTGGGCGGTCAGCTCAATGTAGACACCGATCTTTTAAGTGCGATTAATTTTGGCATGGCGTATACCGATTACACCCACGCTGAAATTGAAAACGGTGAACCCGGAACTCGGTTTTCAAATGATACCTTTGAAACACGCATTGAAGTGCTGCATCAACCCATTGGCGGGTGGCGCGGTGGGTTAAGCCTTCACACTAAACTGAGCGACTTTTCTGCCTTGGGCGAAGAGGCATTTACACCCGCCTCAGACACGCGCATTTTCGGTTTAGGGCTCATTGAAGAAAAGCACTTTGGTGACGTGCTCGTGCAATTAGGCGCAAGAGTAGAGCATGTCGAAATAGACGTATCAAATCCATTTGCGCCCGACTTAGAGCTGCACGGTCATGATGAACATGACGGTGATGATCATGATGATGATCAGGGTGACGAGCACGATGATGCCCATGACGAGGACCATGAACACGATGACCTGATGGCTCTTGACGCTATCAGTGTAGACTTTGCACCTGTCAGTTTGTCTGCTGGTGCAGTTTGGGATTTCGCCGAAGGGTACAACCTTGGCGTGTCATATGTGTATGCCCAGCGCGCGCCATCAAGTGCTGAACTGTTTAGTTTTGGCTCTCACATTGCTACACGCACCTTTGAAGTGGGTACTTTGTACAACATTGATGAGGATCACGTCGAGCTTAACGACATCGATTTTGAAATGGAAACGTCGAGCAACTTCGATATCTCGCTGAGAAAGTTTGCGGGTGATTTTGGTTTTGTCGTAAACGTTTTCTACAATCAAGTGGATGATTATTACTTCCTCGCCGAAACGGGTTTGTTTGCTGAATTTGAGCACTCTCACGATGATGACGAGCATGATGATCACGAGCACGACGATCACGATTCTGAGCATGATGACGACCACGGCCATGATGATGATCATGGAGAGGGTCATGACGATGAGCACGGCGAAGAGCTACCTGTTTTTGCTTATACAAACGCAGACGCTGATCTATATGGTGCAGAGTTCCAAGTGAACTGGCAGGCGACTCAGTATCTTAAGCTGATCACCCAAGGTGATATTATTCGCGCACGTGTTGACGGTGCAGATGGACGCGAAAATCTACCACGCACGCCGCCTGCTCGCCTTACTTTTGGCGCTGAGTTCAATAGCCAGAATTGGTACATAGATGCTCAGGTCATGCATGTCTTTGAACAAGATGACCTTGCTACTTTTGAGACCGATACCGAATCTTATACGATGGTAGATGCGAATGTTTCATACTTCACAACTGTGCAAGGACTCAATTTAGAGCTTTATGCTAAGGGGCGAAACTTAACTAATGAAGAGGCGCGAGTGCATACTTCATTCCTTAAGGACCTTGCGCCACTGCCTGGTCGTTCAGTCATGCTGGGAGTGCGCACTACCTTTTAGTATGGATTAACGCAATATTGCGAATATATTTACACTTTTGATTGTAGCGCTCGCGTGTTTGACTTAATCTATGGTGCCTGACTGTAGGCACCATAGATATTTCGCGCAATTCAAATACTTGCGCGTTTTACGAGTATTAATCGGAAGTAAATAAATTTCATGTCCTTTGCACAACTCACCATCGTTCTGCTAATACTGCTTTGTATCGTCGTTGCGGTGATGGGCTATGTGATTATGCGACTTCGAGCGCGCTTAAAGCATCTTTCAAGAAATATGCTGGGTAATTTGCCTTATTTGCATGAAGAGCCCGCAAAACGAGAAGCGCCGAAAGAGTCCCCTCAGGATTCTCCCGATAGACGATTTGTCGATAAAGCCGACGAAGCGCAAAGGCTGATTAAAACCTTTCAAAAGTTTGTTCCCAAGCAGTTTGTTGATCACATTAAAGGTCAGGATGCAGGCTCCATTGAACTTGGCAAGGCCGCGGCAGATGAAGTGGCTATTTTGTTCTGTGATATTCGGGGTTTTACAGGCTTGTCAGAGCAAATGCAGCCACATGAGCTGATGAAATTTCTCAATTCCTACTTTTTGCGAATGAATGACGCCATCCATCAAAATAACGGCTTTATCGATAAGTTTATTGGTGATGCGATTATGGCGCTTTTCGACCATCCTGGCGGCAATAACTCTGATAAGTCTCTGGATGCAGTGCGTGCAGCAATCGATTTACATGCGGCGCTTGCAATGTACAATCAGCAGCGAAGCAGTGTTGATTACCCGCCCATAGAAATAGGCGTTGGTGTGCATTTTGGCCCCGTAATTATTGGTACAGTTGGCTGTGATGATAGAATGGATACCACCGTTATTGGAGATAGTGTCAATATCTCGTACCGTCTTGAATCACTGGCGCCTCGTTATGACGCTGATATTATCGTGAGCGGTCAGCTACTGGATGAGCTCTCAAAAGAGTCTAAGCCAGAAATTGCATACCGTTTTGTCGACTTTGTGAGGGTGAAAGGGCGACAGGAGCCTTTAGAAATATATGAAGTGTTAAATCACTTACCTAAAGACATTCAACTATCTCGCTATAAAACCGGCTCCATGATCCAGCAAGGCGTTGAGTATCGCAAACAAAAAGACTGGAAGAACGCCATGAAATGTTTTCACGGTGCCCTGATGATTGACCCAGAAGATAGCCTTGTTATCCATCATATGGAGCAAACACATCGGCTACGCATCGCTGAACTTTCCGGTTCAGCTGACGGGGCATTTAACGCTGTTTGATGGCGTGGTTCACCCTCCAAACTTCCCTATCGATAGTTACTGGTTCACCATCTTAATGTAATTTACAGCTTTTTTTCAATGACCAGTTTAGAAAGCGCTACTTCTGCCGATATCCTACTATCAAATGTCTTTAACGCGCGCCTAAAGCATTCGAGTATTGCTTGCAATACCTTTACGAGCAAATGCTTATGCTATAACGCATTTAACTGGCCCAGCAGTGAATTATTAAGGTAGAAAAACAGCAAATGGAAACTACTAGCATACTCATACCCATCGCCATCGTTTTGATGGTGGGCTTGCTGTTATGGCGAATGAAAGCCTCTGGGCAGAAAAAAGACTATTCCAATACACTGCTTAAAGTTAGACAAAAAAGGCAAGGTTCTATTTACAAAGAGCCTCAGTCACCCGACGAGATTGTAAAGGCTTCGATGCCTACCGGCCCTGCCAACCCACAGCCAGCCCAGCAGCCAATGGATAAGCCAGAAGCGCCTGAAGAATTGGCTGAGCTTAAGCTACTTAGCTATGCTGAGTTTCGCAGTCAGGATAATGCTCAGCAAGATTTTCAAAGTCTACGAAAACCCCATCCTTTATTGATGTCGCTGAGTAAAAGTATTACTGATGCTCAGGAGCTCATACGCATTGTAAAAAGTGATCCAGAGCTCGTTGCGATGGTTTTGAACATGGCGAACTCTCCCTTTTTTGGTCTGAAAAAGGCCATTACAGACATCAATCACGCGGTGATTTATCTCGGCATTGCACAAGTTAAGAACTTAGCCACTCAATTTGCGATATCTCAAAGCTTCGAATTTAACACCGATAAGCAACGCTTGGCCTATGAAAAAATATGGCAAACAAGCTTCTTTGCAAGCGCGATGGCACTATTTATCGCTCGCGAAGCCAACCTCGAAAATCCGTCTGAGCTCTCTACTCGCTGCTTGCTTAGTTACCTAGGGGACATCACACTATTGTCCTTAGATCCGCAAGTCGCTAATTTTTATTTAGGAAATATGCCTCTGCACCAACGTATAAAGGGTATGCAGAGCTCACAGAATGCTAACTCGGCCGTTGTTGGGGGAGTGTTTGCTGAGCATTTACAACTGCCAAAAGAGCTTCACGAGGGAATTGGATTAGGTTACCAACCTCTTTTAGATGATTGGGAAGCTTGTGATATAAGTGAGGAAGAAAAACGCGATATTCTATTCTGCTACAGCATTAGCCGTGTGGCTGAGTACTTTATTCTTGAAGCCGATGATACCTTTGGTCAGGCACCTTCATTGAACTACGTGAAGACCTTTAAAACCGAATTTTATTATTTGATAGAGCAACTTGAAGAATGCGGCCTTGATCACCTTGATTCCGTACTGTGCAATGTACGCACCAAAATAAAACTGTCTCAAATGCTTGGCGATTTACGTAAGTCGATGAAAGACAAAAACAAGTAATGAAAACATTTAACGCTTATAACGCTTATTACTAGTATTAGGACGCGCAAATTAAACGGGCAACCTTAATCTTCAGTGTCAAAGCTAGGAGATTTTAGTAGACTTCACACCTTCTAAATTATTTCGAGTTACAAGAAGGTAGTTTTTGTTTTATCTGTGCACGGGCTTTCATCGTAGCGGCACCTCTTTACTTGCGCAAACGCTGCAAGCAAACGGTATCAATATGGGCATGGATCTGATGGGCGCAACCTATGCGAACCCGCTTGGTCATGTTGAAGATATGCCCATGGTGCGCTTACATGACAAAATTTATAAGTTAAATGGTGCTGACTGGCGCTACCACGATTCAAGCCCCCTGATTAAACCCGTTTGGCTTCCAAACTACATTCAAAACTACTTAAATAACCGAGAAGAGGTTGCTCCGAGCGTTCTAAAAGGCGGAAAAGACCCACGTGCAGTGCATTTTTTAAAAGATTGGCAAGTAGCTGCAAAAGGCAAGATCAAATATATTTTTATTTATCGGCATTGGCGCGAGGCTTCCTTTTCCTTGCTCAACCGGCATTCAAGACATTTCTTAAACACTGCACATCCCATGCAAAAGAGCCAAGTGAATCTGTCATTTTGGCAACAGCCAAGTCTTGCCTTTGATATGTGGTTGAGTGCCAACAAGCGTATTCTCGACTTTTACAAAGTGCATTCTGAAAACGCAGTGTTGATGTCGCAGGAGCAATTTGTATTGCTGGCATCTAAAGACCAGCACTGTGTATTTGATAAGTTCGCCGCAAAGATTGGTTTAAACGCTTCGCATTTTGATGCAAAAACCTTGGAAAAAGGGCTTATCACAAACACTTTGCCAGACTACGCACACAATGGAATATCTGAAGATCTGGTAGAACAACTCGATTCACTTTATAGCGCGCTCAACGGTGCGGCAGATTTACCGAATCAGACTATGCCAAGAGCTAAAGATAAATCGCCATATATGAACATCTCTGTGCCCTTGTTTTTTAGTCAGGTTTGTCGTCTCATAAAAATGCTTGAGGGAGACTCAGAAACAAGGACGTCTTCTTCAGCAATCAAAAACGTTCAAACTGACAATATCTTTGCACAAGCGAACTTTGATTTTTCAAATCTTGCTTGGCCTGAGTTTACAGGGGCTTTGCTGCGTTTACCCATCGCTCGACTTTCGCCAAAACCGTTCTACTCAGCGCTCTCATGTGACATTGACTTTCTACTTGACGGTCAATCTCAGGCATTTTCTGTATCACAAGGAGATGCCAATAAACCTCTACCCATATCATCAGACGTGGCAGAGTATTATTACAGTCTGGCGAAAGTTGCTCATTACAAAGGCGTTTGGTTAGTGTGCAGCGTGTTTCAAATGCGCGCAATGCTTTGCGACGCGGCTACTCGTACAGAAAATCCATGGGACATTCGTACATGGGAAAAGTTTGTTCATCAGGACGATTGGCTGACGATTCATGACCGGGACTTGAAGGGTGATAATCCGTTTAAACTAAGACCCATCTTCAGCTTGCCCGAATATTACACCAAGCGAATAGACAAGCTAGAGGCATTAAACAATCTGTCTTTGCAGGCATTGTTTGAGTTACTGCAAGATGACGCGAACATGCCAGTAGAGCATTTGGCAAAACACCGATTGATAGAAGCTTGGCTATTGCTCAATACGCCATCATCAGATGCGCTCGCCCAAATTAAGGCGTATTTCGAGATTGCCGAAAAATGCCATGATTCCATCGATATTGTTGAATTCTGTTTTATGAAGGCGTTACGGTGCGCGTTTGCCGAAACAGAGAATCACAAGGGAAACGTTCAAATTGTCTTGTGCTTATCTCGGCTTTTCGCATTTTATGCGAGTCAGAAGATGTTTTTATATGCAAAAGCGCTTGCTCAACAGCTATCACGATGCAGTGCAGAGGCATTGTCATCTTGCAATGACGACAGCGTCGGCGAGGCTATTTTTAACAGCATTAAAGACTTAATTACGCAGTATCATTTTACGCAGGCTCAAGAATACATAAACACTTTGGGTAAGTTTCTTCACTCAAGCGACGAGATACGTTCAAATAAAAAGGCGGAGTTAGTGGGTTATATGCGTGAGCAAAAAGACGC
Organism: Ningiella algicola; assembly: GCF_028401415.2. Lineage (NCBI taxonomy): Bacteria > Pseudomonadati > Pseudomonadota > Gammaproteobacteria > Alteromonadales > Alteromonadaceae > Ningiella > Ningiella algicola. The sequence continues at coordinate 3,785,383 of NZ_CP171821.2, forward strand.
TTTGCGCCCCGCAAAAGGCTTAAAGCATCGCTTTGCTTTGTTGCCTCATTCGCTGTCTTATGAGCACATTCTAAATGCGGGCGATGAAGCACCTGAAAGAGGGAAAGCGCTTGATTTTCTTAATCAACGGCTGTCTTTCTTAGCCAAAGATAATATCGAGTGGTTGAGTGAGGGGCTTGTTGGCATAAACGAAAATGCGGCAAACTCGCTTATGTGTCTTATTGACAAGCATTGGCGCAAGCTATGGACGCCCGCTACTTACCAGTACTTATTCAACGAAACTGCGCAGTCGCAGCTCCAGCAGATTAATGTTAACACTTCAAAACGCGCCGAGACTGAGTTTGCAGCATGTAATGCTTGCATAATCGTTCGTATAAGTTGCGTCGAAAGCTTTACTGTTTTTTTAGATTTGCTTCAATCACAAGCTCCTAACATTTCCTTGCATTGTATAGTCATAGAGGACAGGCTGGAGCCCGCAGAAAGGGAAGTTCTGCAAAAGATGCTAGTGGCATCTAAGCAATCCTTCAAGATCTCATTTTCGCCAGCCAGTCTGTTCCATAAGCTGCTTGCATCATTGATTGAAGAGGTATCGAAGCAATACGATATTATTGGTCTTGCGCAATGTAGTGCTGTTAAGCTGCATTTAGATAAGCTTAAACAAGTCGCGTGCTGGTATTCACTACTTGGCTTTGAAACAGGCGCACTGCATATGTTGCAAACACTAAAAGACGAGAATCAAGCGCTTGCGATGCTGATACCCAATTATCACCCAAGTGACTTAGCCGCAATTCAAGACAAACCCCTTTTTTATCCAGAGATGCATATGTGTTGGTTGGCAAGCGCTGCTATCGAAAACCCTGCCATGTTTGCAGCCCAAAATGCGCTGCATCGCGTGCTAATATCCACTAAAAAAGGTGGAGGACAAATCAAGCTTACCAGCTTGGTGCTGCAGGGCGAAATTGGCGATTAAAAGCGACAACAGAGAATTCCGACACACATGCACATAATTTAATGCGCGTTCTAATGATTAAGCACTTTATAATAAGGCACTCAAATGATACTGTGACAGACATCAAGAAATGGACGACAGTGGATAGAGCAGTAGCTTGAATTTCAGTTTCTTTTACTCGCTTTGTGTGCACAAACAAAAACAACAATGAAGTTATTTTATTTTCCAGACTATACTCAAACAAACCCTTATCAGAGACTTCTTTATTCGACATTTGAACAAAAAGAGGACTCAGGGGCATTTCCCAGCGAAATTGACGATGCAATAAGGGCTCTATCCGCCCAGCCTGATATAAAAGTTATCTTTCACCTGCATTGGCAGAACGTGATTACCGGCGCTATGCCCAGTGCACATGAGCACCGTATAAAGGCCAAAAAGTTCTTAAGTAAGCTTCAGGCTTTTCAACTGATGGGCGGGGTGGTGATTTGGACCATCCACAATAAGCTGCCTCACGACGTCAAGTTTTTAAGGGCGGAATTGGAGTTTCACGAAGCACTCGCCGATGCGGTTGATGTCATTCTACTTCACGATGAAAGCGCGTTTGATGTGGTAAATGAGCAATATCAAATCCGAAAAGAAAAGGTTAAATACATCGCGCACGGAAGTTACTCATCGTGCTACGCAGACGACATTTCGCTCACCGAGGCTCGAACCCGCCTTGGCATCGCCAACGATAATTTTGTGTATAGCTTTATTGGTCAACTGAGACCATACAAGGGCATTGATACCCTGTTAGATGCGTCCTATCACTTTATGCATTGTGACAATGTAAGCGCATTAATTGCGGGCAAACCCGTTTGGCCTTACTCAGTTGGCTCGGTGCTGCAAAAGACAACTCCGTTTAAGCACATACAAGTGTATGAGGAGTTTATTCCTGACGACGAGCTACAAATTTATTTTAGCGCTTCAGATATCATTGTTTTACCTTATGACGAAATACTTACCTCAGGCAGCATATTTTTAGCCCTCTCGTTTGGAAGACCCATCGTGTTGCCGAAGCTCCCAGCGCTATCTGGCTGGTTTGCTCATCCTTTTGTATTTTCCTTTAATCGCGATGACGCCTCGGATTTAGCACAGGTGCTTAATCAAATTCGTCAAATAGATAAAAATGATTTTATTGCCTTAGGCGAGCAGGCACGAGCATTCTCAAAGACTCAATCATGGATTAAGCCAAGCAAAGACTTACTCGATTTATGTCATCGATTGGTAGGTAAAACGGGTAACACGTTAACGGTAAACTATGCTGACAATAGCGTCGAACTAGCGTGCAGCCGTCAAGCAAGCAATGCAAACGAAGGGGATTTAGCGCTGTGTGTTGTCAATTACTTTTCCAGTTACGAGCTTAAAGCACTGAGCCAGTCTATTAGGTTACTAAATAACCCCAATGTAAAACTATTGGTGTTAGACAACTCAAATGACAGCAGTGAGTACGCACAATTATGCATGCTCGACGGCATTGATTGCTTACTGAAAAGCCAGGTGAATCTCGGCTATGCCGCGGGTAATAATGCACTAATCGCCTATGCGAAAAGTATTGGGTTTTCAAATTTTGGCATTCTCAACCCTGACGTTGAAGTGCCACAAGACATTTTTGCAAGCATTGTAAAACAACTGCAAGAGTCACCTAATTGCATTATGTCGCCTTTGATTTTACGAAACGACAATACAGTTTCTTTTTTCAAAAGTGAGATTAAAAACACAGACAATACGCTCGATATTGAACATGTGCTTGATGGAGAGCCCGCAGATCTTGTTCCAACAGGTTTGCATCCATCTGATTCTCTCAACGGTTGTGCCCTATTTTTTGGCGAGTCAATAATAGACAAATTCGGTTTTATACCCGAAGACTATTTTTTGTATTTTGAGGAGACCGACTGGGTTAGCTCTATGAGGGAGCGGGGTGCTCAGGTGTTTGTCGATGCATCAATATCCATTATCCACCACAAGAGTACGCAAAGCGGCGGTATTCCCTCGCTTGCTTACACTTACTACTTATTGCGTAATGCATTGATTTTTGCCAAAAAGTTTGCATATAACATCAGTAATACCGAACAAAAGTATACCGATACCTTTGTTAAACCATGGATTGAGGTCTTAGAACAGCGAGCGCCTGATTTTACGGCCTGTTTCACAGCAATTTGTAAACTTGCTTTTGATCATGGCAGGGATGAAGTGACAGGGCCTGTGGATTTTTTAGGTCAAATACAACGATACGCGCAAAGCGACGCGCAACAAAGCACAGGTTTTCTCGAGGGGCGTACGCAAAGTAGAATAGTGGGTTGGGCGGTGAATGACCCCATTCGCAAAAGCGAATCCACACAGCTTTTAATTTTGAATAACCATAAGCTCGTCTCAAATGAAGCCTGTAACGTGGTCAGAGCGGATTTAAAAGCGCTGGGGCACAATGAACTAAGCGGGTTTGATATCTATATTGACCAAGCTTTCTCATCTGAAAAGCTTGAAGTGCTTGACGCACACACACTCAAACCCTTGACCAAACTCCCGTCATTTTACTCCGCGATGCCAAAGCTCCAGGATTTTTACGCCGACCTTGAGTTTATGCCAAATCAAATTAAGGCCTATGTGGATGGTTACAAAGACGGCAAAGTAATGGGGTGGGCATTCGATAAGCGCAATCCCGAAATAGCATTAGAGCTTGCTTTGTTTGTAAATGGCGAAGAGTGCGCCATCACTATTGCTAATCGCTACCGAGAAGATTTAGCGAATTCGAGCGAGAACAATGGTTCATGCGGTTTTACCTTTCAAGTACCGCCACAGTATATTCAAAAAAAACCCCTTGCATGTGAGATAAAGGTTCGTGGTCGTCAAGAGAGTTTGTTTACCAAGATGATGATATTTCACACAAAAAGAGGGTTTTGCAGTAAAAATACCAACTTACCAGATTTTCTGAAGGCGTCTTTTTATCAGACAGTGACCCCTTATGGGGCTTTCGAAAAAAGCAAAAAGCTCCAGCATGAGATTTCTGAGCTTAAAGAGAATTTGCTTGCACAAAGCGAAGCTGTTTTAGCACAAAAGCAGTGTTTGGTTTCGGTGATTATGCCTGCTTACAATAGACGGTACGAAATAGAGCGCGCACTTGCATCGATATTTGCTCAGAGCTATCAACACTTTGAACTTCTGATTGTGGATGACGGCAGCACTGATGATACTGTAGAGAGGGTGAGAAAGGCCGTCGACTTTCACAACACTAACAAGCTTGATGTTAAGCTTATCCAATTGCCAAAAAACAGTGGAGTATCGGCTGCAAGAAACCGCGGGCTTAAGGCCGCCAGCGGGGAAATTATTACTTACCTTGATACCGACAATGAATGGCATCAAGATTACCTCAAAATAGTGGTTTCGCAGTATGTCCAATTCCCGAGTTTAGAAAGCGTTTATGCGGGTCAGGAAATTTGGTACACCGACAGGTACAACGACTTGAGTTTTCGCACCAACGTTCGCCTAGTGCCGTTTAATCGCGCATATCTAGAAAATCGTAACTTTATCGACCTCAACGTGTTTAGCCATACCCGCGCTTTGTATCAGCGCCTGGGCGGCTTTAACGAACAGATGAAAAGGCTGGTGGATTGGGAGCTTATTTTAAAATACACCAAAGATCGCCCGCCGCACTTTGTACCCGCATTGCTAACCAAATATTGTTTCGGTTTTGCAGATAATCAAATTACCTCCGTAGAGCCCTATGAAGACAATTTGGCGAAGCTTTTAAGGAGTGTAAAGTGATTCAAATCGCTATTTTCTACGATTCATCAGACGCATTAAATAGAGTCAAACATGCCTGTTTGTGTCAGCCGCAGACACGGCTTTATTTATGTTCGACGGGCAGCGATTGTGCAGTCAGTTCATCTACAGTTGCTCATCTGGGCAATGAAGGCAATAAGGATGAAGTGATCATCCACGGCGGTACCTACGATGAATGCCTCAATCAATTGGCAAACGCAATTGAGCCTAATACACCGCTTATAATTGCCACCGACAGCATCGTCCCAAAGCATGATTGGTGGGAGAAGCTATCTAATTTTATCTCCAAAAATGAGGCTGGCAGTGTGTTTGGCCGGTGGTTCGATAGGGCAATTAAAGAGCGAGTAAGCGTAAGCAACGACGCCCTTGGTCATAAGTTTATTGACTGCATTCCCAAACACATTGGTGATCACATATATTTGGCGACTGAACCGCCTCAGTCAAATTGCGTGAGAGTGGGCGCAGCACCGATATTTTTCAACTGGTTCGCTGTGCACACGCTTGAGACGGTAAAACAGTGTTTGGCTACAAGTAGCGGTTTAGATGAATTCGCTAAAAACATTGGGATTGAGTTTGAGTCTAGTGATTTCAATATATATTATAACAGCGATATAGAGTGCATATCACAAGCGCTGCTGACGCGCTAAGATGTGACATTATTTAACGGACTTTGCTAATGCTACGGAATATACATGTCTGACAATCATCCCCCGGCTAACCCAAGTACACTTGGCGACAGATTTACAGCGCCTTATCACGGTTACATTGAGCGCGTAAAAGCGGGCGTGATTTACGGCTGGGCAGCCGCAAAGGTGGGCGACCATCCTATTGATTTAGTCGTGCTTGCGAACAAAGAAAAGATTGGAGAGGGACGCGCCGATATTTTTAGAGAAGATCTCAAAGAGCACAACATTCACTCGGGCAAGCATGGTTTCAAAATTGGCTTACAGGTAGACGTTGTTATACCAACAGACGCAAAGATTGAGTTGTTTGAGGCTGAAAGCTTACAGCCCATTGCTCACAATGGCTATTTGCTGAAGCACGACGTGCAAGAGTTTGAAGCTGAGTTTTCGGATGTGCAAAATGGCTACCTAGAAGTAAGCCTTAGTTCATTAGAGGCCCTGGGCGAGCTTAAATGCATACTGTTAATTGATGAGAAAAAAGAACTCGGAATTGAAGTAAAAACAAAGCAAAAACAAAAAACACTGCGGTTTTTGCTACCCAAAAGCGTATTAGATCAACAGAATCATTTGTACCAAATTTTTATTGAAGGGTCATCGGTGTTGTTGGCGTCTGCGGTGTTAAGCGCTCAGCCTATTCAAACGCCATGGAAATATTTAACTCAGTCCTACAATGAACCCGGTTTTTTAGGCGTGCCGCCGCCAGCGGATTTTCGCTATGAGTCACTAAAATATCAAGTAGATGCCGCCAATAAGCACAACAGCTTAGACTCACTTGGTGCTTACATCAGCGCTCACGACGTTCTGTGCCAAGGCTACGAGGGGCGAACGACCTTTCCCAAATTAAGCCTACCGGAAGAAGATAAACCGCTTGTGAGTATTATCCTGCCGGCATTTAATAAATTTGAACTCACTTACCATGCGATTGCGTCCATTATTTTGGCCCATAACCAATGCACATATGAGCTAATACTGGCAGATGATTGTTCTGACGATATGACGCAAAACGCACAGGACATTGTGTCTAATCTAGTGATAGCGCGCAGCTCACAAAACAAAGGCTTTTTAAGAAATTGCAATGAGGCCAGCCAAAAAGCACGCGGTAAATATCTCGTTTTCTTGAATAACGACACTGAAGTTACGTCGCAATGGCTTGACGAATTGATAGACGTGTTTGAGCAACACGATAATGTTGGTATATCGGGCGCTAAACTATTAAACGCCGATGGCTCTTTGCAAGAAGCTGGCGGCATTGTATGGAATGATGGAAAACCATGGAACGTGGGCAGAGACGCAAGCTCACTTGACCCAAGATACAACTATGTGCGTCAGGTCGATTACGTAACCGGCGCCGCATTTTGCATAAAAACCGATGTTTGGCAGCAGGTTGGCATGTTTAGCGATGAGTTTGCGCCCTGCTATTTCGAAGACACCGACTTGGCGTATAAGGTTCGTCAATCAGGCTTCAAAGTAATGTACACGCCGTTTGCACAAGTCGTGCACGCAGAGGGACAAAGCCATGGCAAAGATGTGAATGAAGGCTTAAAAACTAATCAAAAGCTCAATCAAATCACCTTTGGTAAAAAATGGTTTCAGGATTTTAAACACAACGGTATTCGCCACAAGCGAAATTTAGACATTAATAAAGACCGCTTCATTAATCACCGTATATTAGTGCTCGATAACACCACGCCAGATGAAAACAGAGACGCGGGCAGTTATGCCATGGTGCAAGAAATGCAGTTGATGATTGCGCTTGGGGCAAAACTCACATTTTTGCCGCACAATCTTGCTCACTTTGGCAAACTCACCAAGCGACTTCAAAAAATGGGCGTAGAAGTTCTCTATGCGCCGTTTTATAAGTCGGTAGGCGATGTGCTCAAGCAGCGTATTAATGAGTTTGACGCATTTTTTATCGTGCGCTACGACGTTGCTCAAAACTATATGGATATTATTCGCGAAAAATCTAATGCCAAAATTATTTTCAATAATGCCGATTTGCACTTTCTGCGGGAAATTCGCGGCGCCTTAAATGCGCCCGATGAAAGCAAGTTGCTGAAAAAAGCAAGAAAAACAAGAAAAGCAGAGCTTGAAGTGTGCAAAAAGGCAGATGCAGTTTTATGCTACAACACGGTTGAGCACGCGGTAATCACCTCGCACATTTTGCAGGCCGATAAGTTTCATGTTACGCCCTGGGTGTTGACCGAAAAGCCCCCCGGGAAAGCCTTTAAAGACCGACACGGCCTAGCTTTTTTAGGCAGCTTTAATCACACGCCAAATGTGGAATCTATTCAATACTTAAGTGAACAAGTGATGCCCGCGTTATACAGCGTGCGTCCGGATATTGTGCTGTATGTGTACGGCAGCAACATGCCAGATGATATGCAAGCGCTTGAAACGAACAACCTCAAAATGGTGGGCTACGCCCAGCGCCTTGACGATGTATACTGCGAGCACCGTATTTTTGTTGCGCCACTGCTTTCAGGAGCCGGAATAAAAGGCAAAGTATTAGAAGCCATGGCATACAAACTACCGGTGGTTTTAACCGATGTTGCACGCGAAGGAACTGGGCTTAATCACGAAATAAGCTGCTTGGTGGCCGAAAATGTTGAACAGTGGGTAGAGCAAGTCTGCCGCTTGTATGATGATGAAGCGCTGTGGAACAAACTTGCGGAAAATGAAAAGATTATTGCGGACTCGCAATTTTCAAAGGCGCGCGGCATTGAGAAGATGCGGGATATTTTTGCGTCGGTTAATTTGTATTAGATAGTGGGTTTTGGAGAAAGATACATGCACAGTAAGTTAATTGTTGCGCCTGATGAGCTTGTTATGTCTCGTTTTTATGAGGATGGGAGTAAGGTGAAGTCGGGGTGCCTATTGAAACATGTGGATGTGTCTGAGTTGGGTGACGAGCCTGATGTGAGAGATTTGGTTTATGCCCAGAGTGGTCAGGTTAAAGTTTTTGTTTATGAAAATAGTAAGTCTAGATCCAAGAAAGTGGATTTGCTACTTCCTTCATTAAGCAATTTCATCGCAATCCACTTAAACAAACAACTACGTAATAAGAAAGAAATGTCAGGGCTTATATCCAACTGGACGAGTTACTTTACTGCTTGTCAGCAAGTGCTGCTTAACTTTCCGCAACTTTTTTCAGCTCTCGATATTGAGGTCAAAGATGAGCGTCTTCTGCAAATGAGTGCATTTTATGCGCTGGCAGATGATCTGGATATTCAGCATTTGCAAAATGAGTGGTCGACGTTTGTGGTGAAGAAGTATTTGCCTGATGCTGATTCGTTGACGTTTTTGTCGGAGTTGGCGGCGCAGCATCAAGCGATTTGGGAGAAGAATAGGCAAGCCAAGAAAAGCGAAGATGAAGTTAATGAGTTAACGATTCGACTCGAAAGAGTTAACGAAACGGCAAATTCAGCGGCAGAAAGAGCGGATTCTATCAAGAGAACCTTGGATGAAAGCACAGCAGAGAAAGAGTTTTTGCAACTGCAAATTACGCAATTGCAAGAAGAACTAGAGCATTTATTTTTAGATGTTAAAGATAAAGAGTCTGAAATAAAGGAGCTTGTGGCGAGTCACGACTCTTTGACGCAAAAGCTAGAGTCGCACGAGCAAAACGTGGCAGAAAGAGATGCCTCGAAAGCTGAAAATGCTCTGTTGCTATCCCAACTTAAACAGTTGCAAGAGAAACTTGACAAGCGTTTGCATAATCGAGGTAGTGCCCCAGTAAACACCTTAGTGTTATTGCGTAGCTCGGTTGCCAACGCAAAGGAGAAACTGGCATTAAGGATAAAGAATTTTTCAATGTATAAGCAAGAATTCGATAACTTTGACTTTGAGGTAATTGCCGAAAACGTAAAGCCTGAGGGATTTTGTGATCGGGGAATTCTTGAGCTAAGAGTTCTTAGTAATCGAGATGGACCGAAAGCACCGCTCCAAAATTGGCAGCCAAATGAGCAGGACCTTGAAGGTAGAAAGCTAAGGCTGATCCTCCATCCTTACCAATCGCCTGAAGAAGCGCAAGCTACCGACGAGTTGAATATAAGGGATAAGGGCTTTCTACACGCGCTTTTTAACTATTTGACAACACCTAATAGGTTTCCTATTGCAAATGATATTCCCTTGGAGCGACCCTATCAGCAATGGCAGCAATTGTTTGCAAAGATGTCGGCAGTATTGTGAAGCGGCCCAAACTGCGCAAAAGGAGTTCTAGATGAACGAAGTCGTCAAGCTCGCTAAAAGTATCGCACAAATATTTGATACGGTCGTAATAGCCGGCAGTTTAGAGCTGTCAAGTGTAAAGCAATTGAAAGATCTCAAGGCGCGTCGAATAATTTGGTATGAACCTGATTCAAACGCGCTTGCTAAGCTTGAAAGAGAGATACAGCAGCAAGACATCACAAATGTAGAAATGATAGCAAAAACTCTCAGCACTTCTAATTCGAAACACGTGGTATTCTACAGAGCTTCGGTGATAGGTTTTAGCTCCTCTTGTGCTCCTTTAAAAATTACAAAGTTGCGTCCAGGCTTGCAATTTAGTAAAGAAAAGGTAGTCGCTGCCTCAATAAAAAATGAATTAAAAAGTCTGGGGATCAAATCTGAATTGGCAAATTTACTTATATTGAATGTAAATGGTACAGAAGCGCTTTTGCTAAAAGCACTTCCGCAAAAGCTATTTAACTGCTTATTAGTTCGGACTGCAAAAACTAACTTATACCACCATAAACACACTTACGAGCAACTTATAAAACAATTTACTTTAATAGCGCCTGTTTGTGTGATGTCAGAAAATACATCGCTGTATAATAATCTTTTAGTTAACCGCGAAGTAAATTGGAAAAACAGTAAAGAGCTTTATGACATAGAGTCTGATAGAGCTGAGCTGGACAAAAAATTAAGTGAATCTAAATCATTAAATGCAAAACTAACGAAAGAGCTTTTTGATTTAAGTAATAAGCTTAAAGCCCAAACACAAAATTCTGCTAACAATGAGCGACTTCTAACGCAATCTAAAATCAACGTAAGCAAGTGCGAAGACACAATTAATAAATTAGAAAAAAAATGTGAAACATTTAATATAGAATTAACAAGTACAACAAATAGATTAAACCGAACAGAAACCGAGCTCAATAACGTTCAGATTGTGAAAGAGGCATTAGAAGCGCAGAATGTAATTATTGAAAAAGACAAACAAAACCTTAAACGGAGTACAGCTGATCTTGCAGACCAAATTATCGGTCTAAAGAATGAGGTTGCAATCCAGCAGCAGGAGCTCAAGGACAAAGAGTCTAAGTATGAGGCTATGGAACAGACGCTTGCTCTCAATACTAAACATTTGACAAAGCTAAATATCGACACTTCAGATCTTAGAAAACAGATTCTGAAAAAGAACAAAGAAGCGAAAAAACTAAAAGCGCTGGTACGGGAACTGCACGATAAACTGAAGTTAGCTTCAGCATTTTATCAACATGTTGAACAGCGTTACCCTGAGTTATTGCAAAGTGAATAAAGCTGTCGGGAACAACCCGATTTCAAGAGGTTTGAGAGCAGAGTTAGATTCTGCACTTGCCATAATTGAAAATAGCGACATAACTGAAATAAGGTCTTTAGTAAGCGCAAATTTGTCATTAGATGCTCAGGCTTCAGCAGCTAAAAGCCTTATAGATAGATGTTCGGAGGTTCTAGAAAAGAATAAATCGAACGAAAAGCCTATTTTACGCGTTGTTCATCATTTTGCATGCAGCGGTGGCACGATAATCACCAAGTGCTTAGCCGCGATGCCGAATGTATTTGTTTTAAGTGAAACGCACCCTTTGTCAAAAAATCATGTTGGGCACCTCGCAAGGTATTCACCAACAGATATAACTACTCTCTCTCGTTTTGCAGGTATCCCAGACTTGGAGAAGCTCGCTATCCGCCTATTTATAACTAATATAAAAGCTGTAAACAAGCATGTTTCTGAGAGGGGAGGGACGCTTGTGCTCCGCGAGCACACGCACATTGATTATTGTGTCGGTAAGAAGATTGCTAGGGCACCAATAGTAGAGACGTGTCTGGATAAGGATTTTGAAATTATAAGCTTGGCAACCGTGAGAAATCCCATCGATTCATACATTTCGTTGCAGACTAACAACTGGCTCCAGTTTAAACCTGCTACTTTTGATGAGTACTGTAAACGGCTTTTTCGTTTTTTAAGTCGTTATCCTCTCGAAAATATCGTTAAGTATGAAGATTTTACTAAAAAGCCTCATAAAGCCATCAATAGAATGTGCAAAATCTTAAACATAAAGTTTGATGGCAGCTTTTCTGACATAACCGAGTTGTTTACAATGACTGGAGACAGCGGACGAGCAAGTAACAAAATTGAAAAGCGAGAACGAAGGGACATTAGCGATGATTTTCGAAATGAAATACATTCATCCGCATATTTTCAGAAAGTAAAATCACTTTTGTGTTACACGGATTATTAGAATCTGAGTCTCTTCTAAGAGCACTGGATATTATCTCTTGCAGTTATCGCTACTTGTGCACCGCCAAATGTGCGGGTATATGCTTAAAATAGTAAGTGAAAATATATTATGAAACAGGGGTGCATTGCCCAGAGTTGTCTCAAAAATCAAAGGAATGTTATAGATGGAATATCCAAAAATTTCAATGGTAATTGGCAGTTTCAATCGTTTAAAGCTACTTCAACTCTGTATTAGTGCAGTCAGAAAAGAGCTTGATGGTCAAAGGTATGAGATAATCGTTGTTGACGGTGGATCGTCAGACGGAACAATCCAATGGCTTGTTCAGCAAAAAGACATCATCACGATATTGCAACATAACCGTGGAGAATGGAATGGCAAGACGGTTAAGCGCAAGCCTTGGGCATACTTCATGAACCTAGCGTTTAAATGTGCTTCCGGCAAATATATATGCATGCTGAGCGACGATAGTTTAATAGTGCCTAGCGCTATAAACAATGGCGTTCATTTATTTGATCAGCTTCTGGATGATGGGGTAAGGACTGGTGCGGTTGCTTTTTATTTTAGAGACTACCCTATTCGTAAAAAGTACGCTGTTGCTGTTAATGTTGGAAATCTGTACGTGAACCATGGGTTGTATTTGCGACAGGCAGTAAAGGAAGTAGGCTATATAGACGAGGGTTACCATTTCTATTTTGCTGACACTGACCTTGTTCTAAAACTCAAGCAGAGAGGTTACAGTTGCATTGCGTCAAAGGCCTCATTTGTTGAGCATTACTTTGAGGCTACGCCAGAAATCCGTTCAACCAACAATGATGATAAAAAGGAAAGAGACCGGTTGCGTTTGATTGAAAAGTGGAAGGGCATTGCTTATCCAAATCAAGACTATGAAAAGTACTTAAAGCTTGTAGGATTTTGGGATTATCACGAACATGAGTTTGTTGACCCTCATGATACAATTTCTAAACTGGTGAACTGTGATAATTAATAAAGAAGTGCTTGCATCAGCGTTGTATTTTGATAAGTCACTACTCGAAAATAAATCAGAAGGCGAATTAGAAAACATACGTAAGTTACGCTATAGGGAATTGTTGTATTCACGATACGACCTACCTCATATCGCAGAAGACTTCGATACTATATTCTTCCGAAGTCTTTCACGACAAGATTATAAGGAATTTTTTAGCACTATTTACGAGAGCTACGAAGCCAAAAAAATTATGATTTGCGACTTTGAAAGAAGCAGCAATTCCCTAAATGGGCATGCTCTAACCACACTTTTAATATATGGCGAACAGCTTAGTTCGATCATCTCAGAGCAATGCGAGCTGAAATTGGATTGCCTATTATTCCGGCTAGCGAAATATGTTCATATTGCAAGAAACATCTTAACCTTAAGTTTTAAGCGTATAGTCTTTTTTTCAGATCACCAGCCTGTGGAGTTTCTTTTGTCAAGTATCTGTAATGATCTTGGTATAAGGACTTGCTCGGTTCAGCATGGATTGTATGTCGAATACAAAGGTATCGACACTGTTAACAAAATAAATTATATGTTCCAGCCATCGCATTACTTTTTATCGTGGGGCAGCGAGACTAAAGAACTGATCGAAAAGTATAACAAACATGCTAACGTAATTAGATGTGGAAAACCGCACATTTTCTTGCCTAATGGAAGTGATGTATGCTCAAAGCCTTTCATCAACCTAATCTTAGACCAACCACTTTTTGAAAAGCAAAATTTACAAATGATTGACTTAGTGACTAATTATTGTTTGTCGTATTCTATTGCGTTAAACGTCCGATGTCACCCAGGTAAGCAGATTTCAAAATATGATCTAACAGTCTTTAAAGGGTGCGAGTTGTATACCGATCTTAAGGTTGAGGATGCAGAGCTTTCTGTTGGGCACTCAAGCTCGTTTTTATTCGAGCTGTTGGCCTTAGGGTGTCCGGTTGCACAATATAAAACGGCCTCTCCAACTATAGATTTACCTGTAAAAATGCAATTCACTGACGCGTTAGACATGAAAGCAATATTCAGTTTAGTAAAGGACTTGAGCAAATGCGAACTGCAAACAATTTCTGAGCGATACTTTGCCAAAGTTAATGCAGAGAGCTTAATGTTGTATCGCAAATTTTTTCGCAAATTTGCTGGTGAAGAAATGGGAAGTAGCATCGAACGAAAGCTAGTTGAGATTGGTAAGAATCAAGCCTTTCAGAACACCAACTGGTTATGCCAGTCGATTTTAGTTGCGAAAAATGTGAATCCTTCAGCAATCCTCATTGACGTCGAAGAACATCAGTTCCCTAAACAAATAGCTAATTACATTTGTTTTGATAAAACCGGTATAACCTTAAATGATGAAACACCAAAAAGTTGGCATGAAGCTATATTTGGATATATTCGTTTTGTATCAATTATTTCATCTCAAAAACGTCGCATGGCCTCAGTTGAAGAGGTGCTCTTGAAAAGGCCAATAATGATGCACTCTTCATACAAAAACAGGCTTAAAAAAATACTGAAACAGTTAGAGCTTTTTCAGCTCCCCAATATAAGGTTGCTCAAATGATTATATTAGACTGTACGCTTCGTGATGGGGGGTACTACAACAATTGGGATTTTGATGATCAAATCGTCAACGCTTATTTGTTGGCCATGGCAAATAGCGGGATAAACGTTGTTGAATTAGGGTTGCGCAATTTTTCACAGAACGGCTTTTTTGGTGCTTTCGCATATACAACAGAGGGGTTTCTTAATAATATCACACTACCGAAAGGTCCCAAGTATGGGGTCATGATTGATGCCAAAACAATAATCAACTCTTCTTTACAGACAGAAGAAGCTATTAACGCCCTTTTTGTACCTGCGAATGAAAGCAAAATAAATGTAGTACGCATTGCTGCACATTTTAGAGAGGTTGAGGCTTCATTTGATATTGCAAAACAACTTAAAGCGCTAGGTTATTATGTCGGTTTTAACTTAATGCAGGCAGGGGGCAAGGCGTCTGCAGTGATTCGAGAAAAAGCGAAAACGATCGAGAGTTGGAATATGGTCGATGTGCTTTATTTTGCGGATTCGTTGGGAAATATGGATGGGAAAGAAGTAACTAGAATAGTTTCTGCTTTAAAAGCTCACTGGACTGGCGATTTAGGTATCCACACTCACGACAACATGGGAAGAGGCTTGGACAATACTTTAATCGCTCATAGTTTGGGAGTGGAATGGATAGATTCTACCGTTACAGGAATGGGGCGAGGTGCTGGAAATACTGCTACTGAAAAGTTATTTGCTGTGTTCAGTCGTGATTCAAGCCTGTACCACCCTAAACCTATCTACGATTTGGTCATTCGCCATTTTGAAAAGATGCAGAAAGAAAAAGGATGGGGAAGTAATTTGCTGTATTTTTTAGGTGCACAGAACAATGTCCACCCTACTTATATCCAAAATTTGCTTGCTGATCCGCACTATGGGCCTGACGAAATTGTTGGGGCGATAGATTACTTGAGTGGAATTGAAGGCACAGAAAGCTATAATGGAGAAACGCTTAATGTTGCTGTAAACCATAATACTAAGTCTATTGCTATCTCTGGCAGTGAGCAACTCAAAGGAGCATTCAAAGATTCAGAAGTGCTGATATTAAATAATGGCCCCAGCTTAGCTAAATACAAGGGAGCTATTATTGACTACATAGTTTCGCGACGTCCTATTGTATTGGCAGTGAACTTTATAAGTGTTATCCCTCAACAATATGTTGACTATTTTTGTTTGACGCACAATACTAAATTCTTATCTGAAAGCGGCGATTACTCATCTATAAGTAAGCCAATAGTTCTGCCTAAGCACAGATTTCATAAAAGCGAGTTAGTTGCGTTTAATACCTCGTGTGTTGATTTTGGTATGGAAATTAGAGATGGGGCGTTTCACGCAAACGCTTCATATTGCTCTGTGCCATACGATTTGACAATAGCTTATGCTCTCGCATTAGCTTATTCTGCAGACTCAAGAACTATATCATTGGTAGGTGTTGATGGATATGAAGCATCAGATCCCCGACATTTGGAAATGATAGATCTGTTGGAAAAAGCACAAGCGTTGTTCGCATCAGATAGTATCGCCGCATTAACTCCGACCACCTATCCAATTGCACAGAAATCTGTTTATGCACCAATTGAATGATTATGATTTGTTAATTTTCGATTGTGACGGAGTTATTCTCGATTCTAATGGCTTAAAGCTTAGTGCCATGGAGGATGCCGTCTTTGCTTGTGGCTTTTCCTCCGATGACGCAGCTAAATGCAAGGCGTTCTTCATTAATAACTTCGGCAGGTCTCGGTTTTATCACGTGACACATTTTGTAAATCATATACTTGACGTAAAAGACATTAAAAAAGCGATTATATACCATGAAATTCTTGAAGGTTTTTCTTCGAGGTGCTCAAAAGAGTATGAAAACTCGCAGTTTACTGCCAACTTTGAAGTGTTTTTTAATGCATTGTCGTGTAAAAAAGCGGTAGCGAGTGGCTCAGAGCAAGAAGAGTTGCGGCGGGTTCTTAGGTCGAAAAATATTGCCCATAAGTTCGAAAAAGTGTTTGGCTCGCCTACCTCTAAGAACGACAATGTATTTACGATTTTAAAAGAAATATCGCATCGACGTGCTGCATTAATAGGTGACTCTGTTGCTGACCTTGACGCTGCCGTTTTAAATAACATTGATTTTATTGCTTATACTCCTTATTCAAACGTGCCTGAAAAGATTTCGAATCTTTGTAAGCAGCAAGGATTTCATGTTTTAAGCGAATGGCCAACAGCATTGGGAACGTAATACAGTGAGATACGCTATAGTTATACCAGCAAGATATGAATCGTCGCGTTTTCCCGGCAAACCGCTTGCAAATATTTGCGGAAAACCGATGATTCAGCGCGTTTGGGAAAGGTGTTGTGATGCTCTTACGAGCGATAAGATATATGTAGCCACCGACTCATCTTCAATACAGGACGTTGTTGAGGGGTTTGGCGGGCAAGTACTAATGACATCAAGTAATTGCTTAACCGGAACTGATAGACTCGCGGAGGCAAATGAGTTGCTAGATTGCGACTTTTTAATCAATGTTCAAGGCGATGAACCCCTAGTGTCAGCGCAAGATATAAGCTCCGTAGTTGATGCTTTTCATGAATTCCCGAATGCGGTAATTAACGCCATGGCTCCAATCGTAACTGAAGCTGACTTTAGATCGAGCAGCGTCCCTAAGGTGGTTACAAGTGCTGACGGAACATTACTTTATATGAGCAGAGCGGGCATACCCACAGATAAAAGCCTTTCATTTCAAAGTGCACATAGGCAAGTTTGTATATATGCGTTCTCCCGAGAACATCTTCAGCTATTTGCGTCTGCAAAAGAAAAAACGCCACTTGAAAGGATTGAAGATATTGAGATACTGAGATTTTTAGAGCATGGTGTTACGGTTAAGGTTTTGACAGTCAAGGGTAATAGCATTGCCGTCGACTATCCAGAAGATATCAGCCGAGTAGAAAAAATATTGCTTGAAACAATAGCGTAGCTACACCTCGGCGATACTTCAACTTGAGAGAGAAAAAGTGAAAATAAAAAAAAGAGCTATAGTGACCGGTGGTGCGGGCTTCTTGGGTTCACATTTGTGTGAGCGATTGCTGCAATTAGAATATGAAGTATTATGCGTCGATAATTATTTCACAGGAAGACGAGCAAATGTTGAGCATTTATTAACAAATACCTCGTTTGAGTTGATGAGACATGACATTACATTTCCACTTTACGTTGAGGCGGACGAAATTTATAACTTAGCTTGCCCAGCTTCACCTGTACATTATCAATTCGACCCTGTGCAAACGACTAAAGTGAATGTGATGGGAGCAATTAACATGCTTGGCCTAGCGAAAAGAGTGAAAGCAAGAATTTTCCAAGCGTCTACATCCGAGGTATATGGGAACCCTGCTGTGCATCCTCAGCCAGAAAGTTACCGAGGAGATGTAAACCCAATTGGTATACGCTCTTGTTATGATGAGGGTAAACGCTGCGCAGAAACGCTCTTTTTTGATTACTACAGACAACACAATGTTGATATTAAGGTTGCACGTATTTTTAATACTTACGGACCAAGAATGCACCCCAATGATGGACGCGTAGTCTCAAATTTCATTATGCAATCATTAAAAGGCGAAGATATCACCATTTATGGTGACGGAATGCAAACGCGGTCGTTTTGTTATGTGGACGATTTAATCAACGGATTTCTCGCACTAATGAGCGCACCGAGAGATGTTACAGGTCCTATTAATTTAGGTAATCCCGGTGAATTTACGATGCGTGATTTAGCCGAGAAGACGATTGAGATGACGGGGTCATCTTCCAAAATTGTTTATTTGCCACTCCCTGAGGATGACCCGATGCAAAGAAAACCCGATCTTACACTCGCAAAGCGAGCGCTAGAGTGGGAGCCTAAGATAAGGTTAGAACAAGGCCTCGCGGAAACGATTAAATACTTTGAAAAGTATGTATACGAGTGAGCTTGATTAATGTCTGAAATGAATGAAGCGAAATGGGCTGAAAAAGCTTCCTTATTACTAAATGACGCTAAAGTGCTCGAAGAGAGTGGAAACCAATCAGAAGCTGAAGAACGCTATTTGAGCGCTTTAAAATATGATTACTATAACGAAGAATTACGAGCGGAAGTGGTAGCATTTTACGAACGACAGAATCGTATTACAGAATCGAGCCGCATTGCTTACAAGCCTCAAAAAATCGCGAAACCCATAAAGTTAAGGCGAATATTTCAGGATCAGGCACCACATAATCTCTTTTTGTCTAAGCGTTTGGCGGAATTAGAGCTGCCAGAGTCTCAAAGAACCTATAACGCATCCAAACTTGAGATCACAGAACCATTTGGATTTCATCTATTACCAGAATTCGTTAAACAGCATTCTGCATTTGCTGCAATTGGCAAAACGTTCAATGTGCCGGAGATCTATCTCCGATGTTTCGCAAATGCGAAGCTTTCCGGCAATGGCGCGTTTGTGACGGGTGAAAATGAGTTTTTTAATGAAAATAGAGTAAATTCAGGTTCTTTTCTTAGGCATGTTGTTTTCCACCCGCTTTTGGGGTTTATAGTGGATGAAGATGATAAACCTACTCGGACTGCTCAGGTTGCGTTTTATTTTCAGAGACACCCAATGCTCAACTATTATCATCTTATAACTGAACAAGCTCCTCAGCTTCTTGCTTATAAGAAACATCTTCAAAAATTTGGTGTGAAAGTTACAGTAATAAAAAATCAGTATGCAGAGTTAATACAGCAAGTTTTAGATTTACTAGAAATCCCCGACGAATCTGTTCAATGGATAAACAGCGGCTATATTGTTAGCGATATCGTTTATCGGCAGGATTCTGCAGCACATAAAAATGATGACGTTAAGTTCATCACTCCAGCAACAATTGATTTTTTTAAGTATGCCCAAGAAGTTGCGAGTGAAGAGCTAAAGGATTCGCGAACTCGGCGCTTATTTATCTCTCGCGAGGATACTCCTAAGCGAGCAATGGAAAATGAGCAGCAGGTCTTTGAATTGTTAAAAGATTATGGGTTCGAAAAAGTTATTCTTAGTGGATTGTCTCTAATGGAACAAATCGCTTTGTTCGGCAACGCAGAAGCAGTTGTTGGTGCACATGGCGCGGGCTTGACAAATATTGGTTTCTGTAAGCCTGACACTTTTGTTCTTGAAATAAGCCGTCAGTTTACGCTAGATAGAGTCCGAATTTTCTGGGACATCGCTACTGCCGCAGATTTGCAGTACGCAATCGTAAGCTCTAATGACAAGATTCAAGACCATGCAGCTCCGTTTAATGCTCCAATTGAGCAAATAAAGAGTGTTTTAGATGCAAGGTTTATTAAAACTAGTCATTCGACATAAGCGACGATTGCAAAATGTAAAGACTTTGGTTAAGAGTGACCAGTCTTAAATTTTATGTAAGAGATATTTTAATGTTAACTGATTACACGAGTCATGTTGAAACTGAAGATTTTATAAGAGCTTTTTGGATTACGAGGAATGCTGAAACCTATCTTGTTTGTAAGGGGGGTGAGATTTTTTGGGCCGAGAGTGTCTATGACCATACTAGTAGAGTTGTTGCTTTATACTTATCTTCACGCGCTCGATATGTCTTAGTAACACAAACTGGCGAATACTTAGAGCTCACTGATCGCGGTGGGCTAAGCTTTTCGGGAAAAACTATTACCAGGGCCAATTGGGTGCACTATGACAAGGACTCGAGGTTGGTATTGCAAGATACGTCTGAGTACATTGCATTGAGTGGAACTATCCTTGCTCGCCAATTGACAGCCACGCACGCAGAAGTGATTACACCAACTTTTGAGCGAATTCAACAAACATCTAGAATGAAAATTTTTGAAAATCATTCATTGACGAAATTCGGCAGTGAAAAAACTGAAAAAGAGAAGTTTGAGAATCGGGTTATCCAGCTCTGTGACGCTGACAAGCCTGTAAGGATATATGTTGGGTGCGGTCTTACAATCAGGCCTGACTTCTTGCATATTGATATGTTTCTGCCTACATCGAATTTAGTTAGATCAGAGTTAATACAAGATTTATTTATGTTTCCAGTTGGCGACCGTTGGAATATTCCGGATAACTCAGTGGATTTTATCTTAAGTGAAGACTTTATTGAACATCTTCCTCAAATGATTCAAGTAAAATTCTTAGCTGAATGTTACAGAGTGCTTAAGCCAGAGGCTATTAATAGAGTGAACACACCATGTTTGTTGGACTCGATGAAAAACTTTTCGAAATTCAAACTTGGAGCGGATGGAGTTTACGAAAGAGAGTGGAAAGCGTGGGGGCATGAGTGTTTGCTAACCAAAGAGTTTCTGAGAGAAATTTCAGATATGATTGGGTACAAAGCCATAAAGTACTTATCAAAAAATGAAAGCGTATCTCCATATCACACTGGTGACTTAAGGCCAAAAGGCGATAGACAAGGCCCAGACGCTAACATCTACGCCGACCTCATTAAATAGAAAATAGAGTTTGTCCTCGTTAAGTCCAACCGGACACCTTTAAAAAGGAATTTTCATCGTTAAGAGGTCATTGAACAGCATTTGCTGACTTATACTAGTATTTTGAAGTAAGCGATCATTTTAGACCGTTCTTTACAACCGTTTGATTTAGGTCTAGTGGTGCAGCGCTAATATGCCTGACTATGCCTGCCGGTACTTTGTGATGTGTTTTTGCGTTGTCGTTGGCAATCAACACCGTTTTTCGGTTTTTCTTAAGTAACGTGCCGGTGTAAGCGATCAAAATAGACCGTTCTTCGTAAGCGATCAAAATAGACCGTTGTTCAACCGCTGACAATGATAATTTAAGATCGCGTCATTGATAAATACAGGAGACCTATCAATGTAACCGATCAAAATAGACCGTTCTTCTACTCCTAAGTTAAGCCCCTAAAATCTAATCATTGATTAAATAGGAGAAGACATCAATGATTAGACGTAGCCCTCAAGAATGGCAGCAACTTATCGATGCTCAAGAAGCGAGCGATATGACCATCGCGCAATTTTGTCACAGGCATCACATTACTCAATCTACTTTTTATTTACAACGTAAAAAGCGACAGGGTTTGTCGCTACCACAGACAACATCCCAATGGTTGCCGATTGACACCATGGCGTCACATCAACCAGATACAAGACAATGGCAAATAGAATTGACCTTGCCAAACGGTGTGGTGCTTAACATGAGTACCGATGGCTGATGTTGTCATCGTCTAGCGCTCGCATTTGGTTGTATACCGGCATTGCGGATATGCGCAAACAGTTCGACGGTTTGGCCGCGCTTGTGACGAATCAATTGCAGATGCAAGCGCAATTAGGTGATTGGTTCGTGTTTGTGAATCGTAAACGCACCATGATGAAGGTGCTATATTATCATCAAGGTGGATACTGTTTATGGTCAAAAAGATTGGAGCGTGGCTCCTTCGCTAAGATCTCAAGTAGCGAGGGTAAAATAGCGCTGAACACCGCGCAGTTACAGTGTTTGATTGATGGCATTTATTGGCAAAAAGGCAGACAAAATAGGCGACTTAAGTAGCTGAATTTGCTATACTTCGCCGCATGAAAAGCGCATCTGATACCGTAGCAAAACCAGCTCATGTTCCTTATGAAGAATATGCAAAAGTGTGCGCGCAGATGACATCGATGCAGCAACAACTGGATTGGTTCAAGCGCCAACTCTTTGGTCGTAAATCAGAGAAGCACCTGCCAGATAACCCCGACCAAGGACACCTGTTTGCTCAGGTAAACAATAAAGATGTATCGCCTGCCCCAAAAAAAGTGGTGAAAGGCTACACGCGCTCCAATAAGCAAAAAGATGACAACGATGTCAATGACACCGGCCTTCGTTATACCGATGATGTACCGACAAAAGTGATTGATGTCCCATGTCCGGAGCTTGAAGGTGAAGATGCAGATAACTATGAGGTCATTGGCGTAAAAGAAAGCCATCGCTTGGCACAATTGCCAGGTAGCTATCAAATTCTCATTTACCGCAAAAATGTACTCAAGCACAAAGACAGCGGACATATCCAATCGCCTAAAACACCGATTAACATACTAGAAGGCACGTATGCGGATGTATCATTGCTTGCTGGCCTAATGGTCGATAAAGCCGTGTATCATTTACCCCTTCATCGCCAGCATCTGCGGATGTTGCAATCGGGGGTCACGCTATCACGCGCTACCCTAATTAATTATGTTAGCCAAGGGATTGATTTACTGACCCCCATTGCCACCGCCGTGCTGAGTAATATCCTCACCGGGGGGAACATCAGTATGGATGAAACGCCGATGAAGGCGGGTCGACAATCCTCGACTCGCCGCAGCCGCAGCCGCACATCAAGCCAACCATCAAAAACAATGAAGCAAACGTACTTCTGGCCGATGTATGGTGAGCAAGATGAAGTGGCCTTTACCTGGTCGTCTTCTCGCGGTAAACAACATGCAATGGAGCAACTAGCAGGCTTTAACGGCACCTTGTTAAGCGATGGTTATGCGGTATATAGCCAAGTCATTGATACGCTTAATCATCAAGGTCAAACAATTACCCATGCAGCGTGCTGGGCGCACACGCGCCGCTACTTCGAAAAAGCATTGGATTATCACCCTAAAGAGGCGCAATACGCCTTGGCTGAAATACAAAAGCTATACAAGATTGAAGCGCACATACGAAAACAGGCACTTAATGCCGAGGATACCGTGCAATATCGCCTTAAACACAGTGAGCCTATCATTACTGCATTATTCAAATGGATATACGAGCAGCGCCAGAGACCTGAATTACTGCCTAAAGACCCGTTAACCAAAGCACTTGCTTATGCCTATGAGCGCCATCATGAGTTAAAAACTTACCTCACTCATGCGCAAGTCAGCATCGATACGAACCACTTGGAGAGAGCCCTGCGCGTTATCCCTATGGGAAGAAAGAATCACTTGTTCTGTTGGAGTGAACTAGGCGCAAAACAGCTTGGCGTCTTGCATACACTCACCGTGACGTGCAAATTACACAACATCAATCCGTATCACTACTTGGTGGATGTACTGCAGCGCGTCTCACAACATCCGGCAAAAGACGTTATCGATTTAACCCCTCGGCGCTGGAAAGTCCTGTTCGCAGACAAACGCCTGCGCTCAGATATAGAAAAGTAAGCACACCATGACAAATAAAGACATCAAAACCACGATAGACATCAGCCATTTATCCATTGACCAACTATATATACTCAATCAATTTGTATGTGAGCGCATAGATACCCTGCAAAAGCAGCAAGACGAAGCCGCGATTGCCATCTTACGACCTGGTATGAAAGTGCAATTTACTCATGACGGCACGACAGTCACCGGCACGTTACTTAAGAAAAACCGAAAAACGGTGTTGATTGCCAACGACAACGCAAAAACACATCACAAAGTACCGGCAGGCATAGTCAGGCATATTAGCGCTGCACCACTAGACCTAAATCAAACGGTTGTAAAGAACGGTCTAAAATGATCGCTTACGAACAAAGAGCAGCCATAATTAATGGTCTATCTTAATTAGTGGTCTATACGACAACTAATTTAGCGAACGCTGTTGTAGCAAATTTAGTGTATACAAGTTGTAAAATACATATTACGCTTTCGCATATACAAAATATAACTGTTCCCATTAACAATGAGATAATGTGACTTATTTTCAATCTACAAGACTATTTCCTAAAAGCCAGGGCGCAGATAAATATGAGATAACCGGCATAGCTTCGAAATGTGACTGGGTTTTATTAAGCGATCATAACCCACCCTACACATATTTAAAAAAAATCACAAACAACCACAAACCTCGATACATATATTTATCTTTAAGATCTCCTTTCGTTGCAATATCAGAGTTCGTTGAAACAGTTCTACCAATAGTTAAGAGCCCATTTATTCTGATATCTGGCTCTGAAGATGTCACAATTCCGAATCAAACTGATAAAAGGTGGCGAGAGTTTTCTGAAACTGAAAAAAGCCTTATCTCCCAAATTCTTCAACATCAACAGTTAATTCATTGGTATGCAGAAAACCTCGATGACTGTTCGATAGATAAGCTAAGCGGTTTGCCTCTTGGAATGGTGTATCCCAATAACCAACCACAAAGACTTCAAGAGCTTCCCAATTCAAAAAATATGGCAGATCGAGAGCTTAAAGTGTTATGCGGACATAGAGTGCGCGACGGTTCCCAATGGGATATTCGCAGAACAGTAACATCCCTTGCTAAGAATAGTTGGTCTTCTTTTACTACAAATCTGCCCGATGAAATACCTGAGAGTGACTTCCTAGACTTGATTCAGGTTCATAGCTTTGTCTTATGCGCAGAGGGTGGCGGTTTAGATCCGTCACCAAAAGCATGGCAATGCCTCCTTTATGGCGCGATCCCAATTATTAAGCGTAACCCTGCGAACGAGTCCTACGCAGTTCTTCCTGTTGTTTTTATTGACGAATGGGAATCGTGTGCAATTACAATTGAAAAGCTCTACCGGTGGAAAAGCGAATATTTAAAATGGTTTGATGAGCCAAGCTATCGACAAGAATTATTACGAAGGTTAGGTATTGATTACTGGTGGGGTAAAATAGTGGCAAGCTCATGAAGTTGGTAATTCGTTCTCACTTAGTCCAGTTGATTGTCTTTCGCATTGTAAGAGGGAAGCATGAGTCTTGATGTTGCTAAAACAGCCGTGATCTATCATTACTATGAAAAAAACTTAGTTTACAAAGATAATTTCGTCTTTTTTCTGAGTTTAGCCTGGCGAGTAGAACTTGATTTTTTTATTATCATAGCCGGTGATACAACCATCAAGCTGCCACAGCATGACAACATTCGTTACTTCTTTACTGAAAACTTACAGCATGACTTTGCGGGCTATTCGCTTGTAGTTGATGACGAGGGTTTTAATATCTACTCTCATTTCATTTTTCTAAATTGCACGGTGAGAGGGCCTTTTCTTCCTCCCTATGTAAATCAATGCTGGACGCAACCTTTTGTCTCTCTGTTAAAAGACTCAGTTCATCTTTCTGGTGCAAGTATTAATATATTGCATGAAGATAGACCATTCTCTCAATTGTATGAAGCAGCATATCCGAATGAAGAGAAACCTTTTTCTCATGTGCAAAGCTCTGTCCTAGCGATGACGAATAATTGTTTTCATTTGCTACTGTCTTCGGGATTTTTTGACAAAGCGAGAGGTATCTCGAAAGAAGATGCAATAGTCGAATGCGAAATAAGAATGAGCCAATTGGTTAAGCAGGCAGGATGGAATATTTCTTGTGTATTACCACCTTACCAAGAAATTGATTATCGTCTGCCACATTCAGACATTAATAAAACTACCAACACGGGTCATCCGCAATCAGTCAATGCGTACTTTGGAAATACTCTTCATCCTTTTGAGGTGATTTTTTTAAAAACTGGGTGGGGAGCTTTAACTGAACACGCATGGAACTTTTACTCAGTTAATTCTCTAAAGCTCAAAAATGATACAATAAGGCTATGGGATGCTGATGAATATCAAGAGCTTTTGCAAAGGCTACAAGCATATTTGGAAACTGATTGAGACTTGCGCCTGTAAAGTCTTTGTTGTTACATATTTTTTTAAGTAAAACGTCGCGGTCACCAATTAAAATGGTAGGGAAATATTGAATGTTAGAGTCTTCTAGGACGTCAGAAATTTTGGAGTCATGCACTGCGCAATGGATTGAAGAGGAGTTGGCCGACATCCCAAAAGTTGACGATTTGTCAATAGAGAAATTGATTCAAGGCCTGCATGGCTGTAATTTTTTTTCTTGGAAAGCCGATGACAGATCACGCGGGGATTTACCCCCTCAAATTATTGTTCAATACAAACGCAATCTTGATGCTTCGAACTTAATGCGAAACAACTTTATGGAAGCAATTGATGCCCTTAGTGTTGAAAAACTATCGCTTAGTCATGTCGAAGATCACTCCAACTTGATTCTAAATTCGGAAACACTAGGTCAGATGATCGATCGTATGAGCGTTTTAACATTAAAGAAGGCATTTTCGAATACAAGGCTTTCAAAGACAGCCTCATTAGAAGCAGAGAAGCGGATAAGTGAGCAGTTGCTGTATGTACAAACATGTTACGATGTATTTTTGGAGCGATTAAAACGCAAAGAAGCCTATATGCTAGCTTATAAACAATATAAAATGTACCAACCTGATTTGTAGCGCACTTTACGTTGTCATTTTACCCTGTGAGTATGACAGGTCATTGTCGACACGTGTCCAATAACCGAAATGGGAGCTAACTAACCCGCCGTAGGTCTTTCTGAGGTGTTGTTCAAGCAGGTAGCTTCCTAGGCGCTCATGGCAAAAATTTGCTGCTCTTATTTGATAGTCGTCTCGTTGTTCTGCCCAAAATACATCAAGGAACTTTCGTGAAATCACCTCTAATTTTTCGTTGATGTCGCAGAATATTTGCGCGGGCATCATTCCGACACTCAAGGCACCGGGCAATAGAATTTTTGTGTTTCGAAGTTCGTCACTTTCTGCTGTTGTTAATATACCTTCGCTTATTGCTATTTCAAGATGCAGATCTAAGTCTTCTATGTGGTGACAATATGCATAATTTCTCTCAATAGTTCCAACTGAAATTGGCATCGGAAGCTTCCATGCGCAGCTTACTTCTGACGGTAACGCTAAATCTGCCAATACTTCGGATTCTCTCTCGGTGATAAAATTTAGCTTTAAGACTTTGTGAAAGTGTTTAGGCCTTTTGTTTGACAGCATAAACGTTCGGTAAGTGGAAATGTTGATTGCAAAATCAAGATTATCATTTGACGCTAAAAGGTGCTTTCGCGCAGCGAAAGACCCCAAGGATGAACCAAGCTCACGTCTAAACCTCTTTCCAAAAGGTATCAAGTTGAAACAATTGATAGTGTTTTCAAAATCTCTAGAATTTAACGTGCCTTCGGCTCCAATTTCCAAATTAAAAGTGGACTCACAAAATGGAATGACAGGTTTTGTGTGCGCAATACAATAAT
Organism: Ningiella algicola; assembly: GCF_028401415.2. Lineage (NCBI taxonomy): Bacteria > Pseudomonadati > Pseudomonadota > Gammaproteobacteria > Alteromonadales > Alteromonadaceae > Ningiella > Ningiella algicola. The sequence goes on from NZ_CP171821.2 coordinate 3,812,928, forward strand.
TTTTTACTAATGATGGGGCGTTTATTGTGTCAACGAATTCTATCATGCAGTCTCACCATCGTTATTTTATGCTCATCACTTAGATAGCTCATTCTACCTCAAGCTTTCCTGGTAAATACTCAGGTTTGTCGTTAACGAGTGTCCAGAAACCAAATGCGGAAGAAGGTAGCATTCCATACTGTTTTTCAATATGGTCTTCCATCAAATATACTGCTAACCTCTCGTAGTAATATAACGCACATTTAAAGCGGTTACTTTCAGGAATGCTGCTCAAATGATCGCGAAGAAATCTAAATGTTACGATTTCCGCTTTTTTTGAAATATCTACAAATACGCCCACAGGCATCCGCCCGATTCCCATTGCTGTCAAATGAAGCGCTTTATTTCTCAATCTAAAAGCATGATAGTCATTCAAAACCCCTTCATCAATGGCCGACTTCAAAAACAAACCAAGTACCTCAGAGCCATCTCTTCGCTCGTGAGCTTTCTGAAGTGGAGCATTGGCAAAAAACATAGGAAGTAGCCAAGGCCGCTTTGTTTGACTAAAAGATATGTCATCTTTGTAATCTAAGACTGTCTCGTGAGTCACATGATTCATCTGAGGCCAAGGAGAATGGGGCGTGATTCTGTGTGGCAACACGAACAAACGATATGTAGTAAAGTTGACAACAGTTTTTGCGTTTATGTTATTACGTGCTAGATGCCTAGCAGCGGTCAATAAACCAGAGATAATGACTAACTCATGGCGATATTTTTTCAACGCTGGTATTTCACTAAAGCAATTGATTACATGTTTGTTTCGAGTGCGATCAAGTGTGTTTTTTTCTCCGATTTCTAAACGAATGGTTTCGTCAGATAACGGTAGCTCAGGTTCTTTGTGTGTGATGCAAAAATTAATAACGTCGTAGTGTTCGCGCTCTTTAATTTTATACGCTTTATGTCGGCCAATTATGTTGTTCAATTTGTTAGAGAGCGTAGCGCGGAGCTTGTTCATTTTCTTAAAGAGTTTCCTCGTTTTATTTAGTTTGCGCAATTGCATGAAATTTTTTAATTGTATTTACTATTGCTCTTAGGCCGTCTTTAAGTTGAGTTTTGGGTTGCCAATACAACTCTTCCTTAGCTTTCTGGATGTTCAAACTTCGTCTTTGAGGACCCTGATATTCATTCTCGTCAAATACAATTTTCCCATTATATCCGGTCAAACTAGCTAGTATATTGGCTAATTTTCCGATGGTGGTCACATTTCCTGTGCCTATATTCACTAGACTTGAGTGTTGGTGTAAAGCTGAACAAATGATTCCATCGATCGCATCATCGATGAATAACAAGTCTCTTTCTTGTTTGCCATTACCCCATAGGTGGACCTGAGGCGCTGAAAGCTTGACAGCATTGATAAACTTTTTACAAATGACGTTTACGGCTTGAGCCGTATCCTCAATCTTACTAGAGCAACTTGGCCCGTACACCGTCGGTAATACCACGCTACAGCATTCCAAATTATATTGACTGGAATAAGCATCTTGTGCGGCAATGATCGCAATCTTTGAATTCGCATAAGCTGACAAATTATCTTCTGAAGTTTGGAAAGATATTTCAGTTTCTCGTCTGGTGAATTCAGAAGGTGCATAGATGCTATAAGACAGGGTTGAGATAATCTTTGCTTTCGGGAAATAAAGCCTTACGATTTCGAATATGTTAGCGTTAATTAGCGTGTTGTCATACCAAGCCTTGGCAGGGTTCTTTGCTAACCATTCGCCACCGCGAACACTCGCTGCGAGGTGAAAAATGTACTTAACTTCTATTGTATCGCTCAGGCTTTTGAAGAAATCAAATGTTGTCGTGACTCGCAGATCGTTCTTCGAAGACAGTGCGATGATATCAAAACGTTCGCTAAATTGTTTTTTTAGCCGCATTGTCAGTGAGCTACCAATGTACCCTGTCGCTCCGGTTACGATGATTCCTTCTCTTTTAAAAGTCGTCACGTGAGACAATCCGCAAGTTCGGAAAGGGAACAATGAACTTGCCGCCAGCATTTAAAAACGCTTTCTTTTTCATCATTAAGTATTCCAAATAGTTCCAAGCAAACACAACATAATAGTCTGGCTCTTTGTCGATTGCTTTTTCATCCACTACAGGAATGTGTTTACCGGGAGAGAGCTTTCCTATTTTAAGCTCATTCACCTCGGTCAAACAAGCGATAAGTGACGAGTCGATATCAGCAAAATTAAGAAATGTTGAGCTCTTTAAAGGCGCTCCAAGGCCGAAGATTACCTCATCCTGAGCGTTTAACTCTATGAGCAACTGTTTTAAATGAGAAGCGATGTCTTTTGCTCGTTGACCAAAGCTCATGTAGGTGCCGATGTCTTTCAGGCCTTCATCTAACTCCTTTTGTGCATATTTCGTCACTTTTTCAGAGATCTCATAGTCGGAATTATTGAGCGCAAGCGAGGCAATGAACGAGCCCCCATGGACATCTACATCTTCAATGTCTATCACCTTTAAGTTGTGTTTCTTTAGAATGTTATTTAGCGATGAAAGTGAATGTATACATGTGTGCTCGTGGTAGAAATGGTCGAACTGATTCTTTGAAAGTAGTGATAATAGACTTACGGCCTGAATTACGAAAACTGACCTCGAGCTCATCACAAGCTCGATTCCATCCAGAAAGTCATGAAGATTAGAAACGTGGTAAAAAACTGACATTGCGGTGATTAGCTTTGGTTTGACATTAAGTTGATTAAAGCTAGCCGCAGTGTCCGAATTCCAAAACTTATTGATGACTACATGACCTTGTTCACGTGCCATCTCAGAGATACGAGTTGAAGGCTCTACGCCGATCGTGCTCATACCTTGGCTGTCAAATTGATTTAAAAACGTCCCGTCGTTGCAGCCAATATCTAAGACTAAGTCGGAGCGAGTGAGCGAATAATCATTAGCAAGTTTAACGGACAATGTATGAAAATGTTCGACCATTGGTTGATTAGTACCAGTAAGATAGGGATGGTCATCGAACAGAAGATTCTTATCAATATGGTCTAAAAGCTGTACTTGCCAGCAATTTTTGCAAACACCCATTCGCAAAGGAAACTGTGGCTCTTTCTCTATCGATTCGTTCGGACTAATAAATGCGTTGCCGCTTGGCTGTATTCCTAAATCAATAAATTCAACGACACGGTTTTGCGAACAGCTCATGCAAGCGGTTCTTTTTTGAAAAGTATTATTCACAGATTATCCTACTGTTATTAATTTTTTTGGTTGGCAATACTATCGTTTACTGCGCATGGTATCCAAATGTGTTTGAGTTAGTATTACATTGCGCGCGACTAGCATAATAAAGCGTTTAAACTCAGCGCAGACAAGAAAAGTACTTCTAATGATTGAACTGAACTAATTTACCACTACAATACGGCAGTATTAACGTAAAAAAAAGGAAATTTACGCCCAGATGAAAAAAGCACTGATCACCGGCGTCACCGGCCAAGACGGCTCATACTTAGCTGAATTTCTTTTAGAGAAAGGCTACGAAGTCCACGGCATCAAACGCCGCGCATCACTTTTCAATACCCAACGAGTCGACCACATATACGAAGACATCCACATTAAAAATCAACGTTTCAAACTCCATTATGGCGACTTGACTGACTCCTCCAACCTTATCCGTATTATGAGGGAAGTAGAGCCAGACGAAGTATATAACTTAGGTGCACAGTCTCATGTAGCGGTGTCGTTCGAAGCACCGGAATATACGGCAGACGTTGATGCCATGGGCACACTTCGGCTGTTAGAAGCTATTCGGTTTTTGGGCTTAGAAAAGAAAACGAAGTTTTATCAAGCCTCCACATCTGAGCTGTATGGTGAAGTGCAAGAAATTCCCCAAAAAGAAACCACGCCATTTCATCCGCGTTCCCCTTATGCTGTCGCCAAAATGTATGCATATTGGATAGCAGTGAATTATCGTGAATCTTACGGAATCTATGCCTGCAACGGTATCTTGTTTAATCATGAGTCTCCGAGAAGAGGCGAAACCTTTGTGACGCGCAAAATTACTCGCGGCATTGCTAACATCGCACAGGGCGCTGAAAGCTGTTTATACTTGGGCAATATGGATGCGCTGCGCGATTGGGGGCATGCAAAAGACTATGTTCGTATGCAGTGGATGATGCTTCAGCAAGATGAGCCTGAAGATTTTGTTATTGCGACGGGTAAACAAATATCGGTTCGCGAATTCGTTAAAATGTCGGCGGCTTATGCAGGTATTACATTGGAATTTAGCGGGCAAGGTGTTGACGAAGTAGCCACTGTCACCAATGTTGAAGGTCATGACGCACCTGGCGTAAAAGTAGGTGATGTGATTGTAAGGGTTGATCCGCGTTACTTTCGTCCGGCAGAAGTTGAGACGCTACTTGGCGACCCAAGCAAAGCCAAACAAAAGCTCGGATGGGTGCCAGAAATCACGGTTGAAGAAATGTGCAAAGAGATGGTGGAGCACGACCTTACCACCGCGAAACAAAATGCCCTTCTCAAACAGCATGGTTTTACTGTTGCTTTGTCGCGCGAATAGGACGTTTATATGAAAAACATATTCGTAGCGGGTCACAGAGGCATGGTGGGCTCAGCAATTGTCAGGCAGTTATCGCAGGATTCTAATGTTAATGTTCTAACGCGCTCGCGAGTCGAGCTCGATTTAAGCAATCAGCAAGCAGTGACAGAGTTTTTTGACGCTAACCGCATAGATGAGGTGTATCTTGCTGCTGCAAAAGTTGGTGGAATTATCGCAAATAGCACTTACCCAGCAGATTTTATATATGAAAATTTGATGATTCAGTGCAACATTATTCACAGCGCCCATTTAAGTGGGATTCAAAAGCTATTATTTTTAGGGTCGTCTTGTATTTATCCGAAACTGGCAGCGCAGCCTATGGCTGAGGACGCTCTGCTTACTGGGGTGCTTGAACCCACTAACGAACCTTATGCAGTGGCAAAAATCGCAGGCATTAAGCTATGTGAGTCGTACAATCGTCAGCACGGAAGAGACTACCGCAGTGTAATGCCTACTAATTTGTATGGCCCGCATGATAACTTTCATTCCGAAAACTCTCATGTCATCCCAGCGCTTGTTAGGCGTTTTCATGAGGCAAAAGAAAATGGCGATACACAGGTTGTTGCATGGGGCAGCGGCAAACCGATGAGAGAGTTTTTGCATGTTGATGACATGGCGGCAGCCTCAATTTATGTCATGAATTTGGCAAATGATATATACCAAGCAAATACAGAACCTATGCTTAGTCACATTAACGTAGGTACCGGCGTCGATTGTACTATCCAAGAATTGGTAGAAACCGTTGCGAGAGTAGTGGGTTTTAAGGGGGATGTTGTGTTTGATGCAAGCAAGCCCGATGGCGCGCCCCGCAAGCTTATGAATGTGAGTCGTTTAAAGTCGCTTGGTTGGGAATATACCTATTCACTTGAGCGGGGGCTAGCAAGTGCTTATGAATGGTTTTTAACTAACCAAGACACTTTTCGAAAAGCATGATATGTTTTTAGATGCATCCACCTTTAAAACAGTCATCGAATTTACACCGCTAATCTCTATTGACTTGATTGTGCAAAATTTGGACGGCAAGATATTATTAGGGAAACGTAACAACGCACCTGCGAAAGACTTTTGGTTCGTTCCAGGCGGACGCATCCTAAAAGATGAGTTAATGGAGGTAGCGTTTATTAGGTTGGCTCAGGAGGAGTTGGGGCTAGATATCGCGCTTAGCGATGCTAAATTTCTAGGGGCATACGAACACTTTTATGACGACTGTGTGTTTAGTTCAGAAATTAGTACACACTATGTTGTACTTGCTTATTCATTGCAATTGCAGCGGTCATTGATAAACTTACCCACCAAACAGCATCGAGATTACCGTTGGTTTTCTCCTCAAGAGATGCTTAATAATCGCAAGGTGCATCGCCATTCTACAGCCTATTTAGCGGCACTAGACTAAGGAATTTTTGTGTTAGGAAAATTAATGCCCAAAAAAACGACATCTTCTGTTGAACCACAAGAAGTCGAAGCTCCTGAGCCCGAAGCGCGCGAGGCTGAGTATCATATCGACGTGTTAATTCCTGGGCTTATTACGGGATGGGTTTGCCACAACAAGGAAAAAGAGCATGCGTCTGGCACGTTGACGCTTTCCTTAAACAACAATGAAGTCGCTAAGGTCACGGCAAACATGCCAAGGGAAGACTTGGTTGAAGCCGGACTTGGTAACGGACAGCATGGTTTTGAGGCGAGTGTTAACTGGCAATATTTTGAAGTGGGCGCAAACAAGCTTGTATTAACCCTCGACGGGCATACAAGCGTTACACACACATTTAATATGTCGCAAAAGCAGTTAATGGTCGCCATGCAGGAGCACATATGCATGCATATTGACGATGCCATGATGCAAATGCAGCGTAATTTATTAAACGCGCTTAATCGAGACTGAATTAGGTGACAAATGCGCCTGCATTAAAGGCTTTGTGGTATCGCGAAACGTCATATTTATTTGCTTTGCGAATTCGAAACTTGTTGTATCTCAGCCACATTAACATCGGTGTCAGTGATTAATGCGAACCCTTGTGTTAGACCCCGGTTTCGAGGACTTGAGCTCTCACCATACCAATGTTAACAAGCAGCTCATTTCGCACTTTCGTGCAAATTCATGTGAGCTAAACATTCTCTCATCCATTAACTTGCAAGGATTTGATAAGCAGGCGCTCCTTGCAGATAATACTATTCCTTGGTTTATCTCCCCTTGTTATGTGAATGGCTTGCGCGCGGTTGATCATGAGCAAGAGCAGCGACTTGCGCTTCAATTTAGTATTGAGCTTTCTATGGCCTTAAAAGAGAGGCACATTAATCGTGCAGATAACCTCATTATTCATAGCTGCTTTAGTTTTCATATCTTAGGGTTAGCGTTGTTTCTTCAAAAAGAGGCGACCACTTACGCAGGTAAAGTCATTGTTTGCTCCATGTTTCATCCAGGGCATAGGGTCGCAAAACAGCCGCATGAATTAGATGGCGCAGTATGGTATCGCCGGTATAAATTGGCACTGGCTTTTCTTTCGCAGCTAGTGAGCGTGTCTGATAAAAGTGCCGCACCTAGACGAAACGTTAGGCTTGCAACGAGCTGTAAGACATACCAAGAGGCGTTTTCAGATTGCTCTAGTCTGCCTTGGGAAGTTCACCCAGCAATCAACTTTACTGATCCGATTAAACCCAAGGCAGTGGATAGTGAACCCTACGCCAAGCGGGTTATTCTCTATATAGGAGCGCTTAAACACGATAAAGGAATCGTTTTTTTGGTAGATGCGCTACCGCAAATACTATCTAGATTCAGTGACACGGAGTTTTTTGTTCAATTTAATGAGCAGTCACCTAATGCACATGTGTTTGATGACCTTAAAAAGCGTTTAGTAGACATTAAGCAGCAGCACAATAATTTGTCTCTAACATTTGCCCCCCTGTCGCAAAAAGACTATGAGCATCAATTTGCGACAAGCGATGCACTTGTGATGCTATATGATGTTGAAACATATCAATTAAAAACCTCCGGTTTACTTTGGGACGCTATTCGCCACCCACATTTAAACGTGTTTTTACCGCAGGGCATTTGGGCAAGTGAGGAATACCAAGCGCTTGGTGGGCAGCCGTTTTTGTTTAACGAGGGCTGCAGTGACTCCTTGTGCGAACAACTTGCACTATGGAAGGCGAAACCAAAGGGAAGGCTTAGCTTGTCTGAGTATGGGAGGGTAATTAACCAATCATTTTCAAAGTGGTGTTTACAAAGTTTGGGCTTTGTCGAAAACAGTTGAGCCGATTAAAAATAAATTGTGTTCGTCTATCCGCTTTTTAGCGTTCACAAGGCAAATAGTCTTTTTGCATATTCATACAGCTGAATGTCGTATTTGTTTGCTTCAAGCAGTGTTTCGTATAAGTTTTCACCTATATCATGTTTTAAAGTGCTGAGTTTGTCCGCTATTGTTAACTGGCCACTTTGGCTCGCGTTACTCTTTTTTACTTTCAATAAGACATGATCAAATCCAGCATTTTGTAACACACGGGAAAGCTTATCAATAGAGCGCTCAAACTCCTCAACCAACCCAAAAAACGGCATTGCATTTAGTGCTTGAGTCGCTCGTATGAGCTCATTGTGTTCAGTCGGCGGGTACACTCTGCCAAGCTTGTCACAATGAAAGTTGCGACACTGCTTATCATGCACATTGCTTAAGCGCCCCTCAATATAGCCTTTAATGTCATTTTCACGCGCTAATTTTGTACCGAAGGTATCCACCGTTTGTCTTTTTTCAAATGCGTATACAGAGGTGATGCGCTCAATTGGATGACGCAGAAAAAATATGGGGATGACCTTGACACTCGGGATGCTGGGAACGGGTAAATGGGCGGTATGAGAAGAAAAGCACACTATATTTGCTTCGTCTTTTATCCACTGCGCCAACTGTTCGGCATTGGCCGTTTTATCGTTTGGGAACTCTTTAGTTGCCCATTTATCACTTGTAAACTGCTCCTTTAGCGCAGCATCGATAGACGTGCCAGCGTTTTTAAACAAATGATAGTGCAAAATGACGGTGCGCATACTTCTCCAAATGTGTTTTCATTTTTAGTCTGAATAAGCGTTAACAAAGCACGCGCTAGCTTCACTCTTTATAGATGCTTTGGTTTTTTTGAATGTCAGACCAGTGATTATTTTTTTTATGTTCTAGGTCGTTCACTAAATCAAAATAGGTGTTTATTGCTCGTTGTTCCAATACACATATTGCTTGCGCTTTTTCATCAAGCTTGTTTTCGTATTGCTTATCGATGGCTTCGTTAAAATTGTACGGGCCGGTGGCACGCCAAACATCGTTAAAGGCTTTGGTGCGGAGATTTTCGAGTATCATCTCCCATATGGCATTGAGGGTAGGATTGGAAGCTTGGCAAATGATTAATCCATTCCATATACCGCCGTGCCATTTGCGCATTACGGTGAGTTTATCTTCATTCGCAAACAACGGCTCGATGCTCGAAAGGCATTTGGTCGCCATATCAATATACATCCCGCCATAGGCTAAACAATAAGCGACTCTAAATATATCAGACTTCATCGCAGGCAATGCAGCGCTTTGGTAGAGCTTCTTAATCTCATCGCCATATTCTTGCAGCAGAAACATACTGGCTTTTGTATCGTCAAAGTGCTCAATGGCAAGCCACGGATTGCAAGAACGCCATGATTCGGTGAGTTGCTCAATATCCGCCGGCAGAGGAAATTGATGCCAATACTGCACCAGTGTTCTAGGAAGCATATTTTGCCTTGATGGACGACGCATTCTGCGTATATATCTCGTAAAAAGTATCAACAAGTTCTTCTGCACTGTAGAACTTAGTTGCTCCTAAGGTGACACCGTTATTATGAATACCTTCGACGCATTTACCTTTAAAGGTATTCTCAATTGGAAAGTTGAAATCCATACCCGGATTAAGTGGCGGGATAAATGGATCTAAGGGCTCTTTTGCGTCTTCAACAGGTTTAATGTCAGCCTCCTTCACCCCCATACGACGTAAAATTCGTGTCGCGTACTCTTGTAGTAAGCAATAACAAGGGTGATTAAATGTAAAAAACAATCGCTGCTTGCTCATCTGTTCGCTTATAAAATCCACTATCCCAATATCAACTAACCCTTCACGTTTATTGAGTTCGATAAGCGATGTTGATGCTATGCCAGCATATTTCTCTTGATTGTAACGCTCATCAAATAAAAGAGATGCAGTTTGAGTAGTGGTCAAAGCCTTTAACCAGCTTTCGATGATGGTGGTGTTGTGATAATCACCCATGGGTCCTTGCAAGGTGCCGAGCTGCGGAATACGAACATATGTCCAATCAGGCGTGTAGCCGGCATAGTACAGATTTAAAATGGTCGTGACTTTGTTAGGAAATGCGGTTTTTAGCGTGTTTGTTCGTATATAGTCACATGGATAAGTGTCAGCGATTAGTTGAGTCACAATATGGTCAGCGCTATCGAGCGTGGCGTATACCTCGTCTTTTTCATGTGCTTTTAAAAGATGCACGATAGGCGTATCAATCACGGTCACTTGCTGGTTAATCTGATTGATGATGTCTTTTAAAGGTCGAGCTTGGCAATTGCCAATAATGACGAGGTTCATATCGTTTGTTGACGCGCCAATTTTTGAAATTACCTAACTTTATCGTTTATGGGTATCAGCCTCAAGCAAAGTCCTGACAAATCTGGGCTTTGCTAGTTCAGCCAGTTCCAACTTATGCATTCTAATTTGCGCAAAACTACCCGAGCGAGGCTTCAAACACCTCCCGACTCATCCTCAAACTCTCCCTCACCGGCCGCGTCGGCTCAAAGCCATCCTCATGCGCCAGCTCGATCATTGCATCCCCTTTAAACTTGATGCGCTTTAAGGTATCGCCAATCTTTTCAAAATCCGTATCGCCTTCCCCAATAGACTCGGCCCAATAGCCAGAAGCATACTGATCTCGCAAATGCAAAAACACCAGATTGTCTTTATATTTCTCCAAAAATGCGTTGGGCTCAACACCGGCGCGAATGAGCCAGTTGATATCAGGCCCCAGCTTGATATCGGGAATGCGTTTGAGTGTATTACCTAAGTCGTAAAGATTATTTTCAACTTCGTAAGTGTGATTATGAAGGTTAAGTACCACGCCTTTTGCTGCACCCATCTCCCGTGCTTTGAGTATCAACTCAGCCTGTGCGTCAAACTCTTCTTGGGTCTTCGCTCTGCCAGATGGATGTTTGACAGAAATACCAATGGTACGAGCACCAAGTTTTTGCATATTGGTGAATATGTTATCTAAATCTTCGCTGATTTCATTTGCCTTACTTGCATCCCAAAAATGCGCGCCGTAACTTGTGCCAATTAGGGGTAAGGCATGCTGTGCGATGAGCTCTGCCATTTCTGCCGTTTTATCCTCTCGTCGCAGTGGATGTTCCATTAGCTCAATGCCATCTAACCCGGCATATTTCACATCACTCCATATTGTCGGCAAAATGTTGGAAACGTCGAAACTTGGTTCATGCTTGGCATACACCCATACGTGCATACCAATATTTATGTTATTAAGTATGTTGGGTTTAGCATCGGAAGACGATAGTGCGCGCATAGCGGCAAAGCTGGGCGAAGCGCTTAGACCCAAACCCAATCCGGCAAGGCTTGCGCCGCCTAAAAGTGATAATGCTTGACGTCTATTCATGGCAAAGTCCTTATCTACGTTTGCGAAGCGATAGATTTACCATATATGACGAACCTTGCAGCCGCAAGGGATGTGCATTTGAAAAGCAAACATCACACTGACAAAAAGAAATTACATGATGTTCGCTATTGATTGTGCCTAACCTTTTCACTTCTACATAGTCTTTGCTACTACATAGTCACATATTCTTCCGCAGAAGTAGGATGAATCGCCACACAAGCATCAAAATCCGCTTTCGTTGCGCCCATTTTCATTGCTACGCCAAAGCCTTGAAGAATTTCATCCATACCAAAGCCGATGCCGTGAATACCCACCACTTTTTCATCGTCACCTGCGCAGATTAGCTTCATTTTTGTGGCTTGGCGGTGAGAGGTGACGGCGGTATACATAGCGGCAAAGCTTGAGTTGTATACCTTTATTCCATCCTCGCCATATTCAGCTTTGGCCTCGGCTTCTGTCATGCCCATAGTGCCGATGGCGGGGTGGCTAAATACCACCGTTGGCACGTTTGAATAGTCCATTTTTGCATCGCTCTTGCCGTTAAAGAGGCGTTCTGACAGCAGACGACCTGCCTTTACAGCAACAGGGGTGAGTTCCACATTGCCGATGTTATCGCCCACTGCATAGATATTTTGCGCTGTGGTATTTTGATACTCATCCACTTTCACATAGCCGCGCTCGTCTACTTCAACGTCGGTGTTCTCCAGTTTGATCTTGTCGGTTGAGGGCTGGCGTCCAATGGCCCAAATCAGTGTGTCGGCTTCTAAGCTTCTATCGCCGTTTAAGTGGATTAATAAGCTACCATCACTTTGTTTTTCAACCGACTCAACTTCAGTAAACGGATGCAGGGTTGGTCCATCTTCTTTCATGATTTCAACAATGGTGTCGCTAAGCATATCGTCAAATTGTCGAAGAGGTTTTTCGCGTCTGACCAATAAGTGCGTTTCACTGCCTAACGAATCTAGTACGCCAGCAAGTTCAACGGCAATATAGCCTGCGCCAACTACCACTACCCGTTTGGGCTGTTCGTCAAGGGCAAAAAAGCCATCAGAATCGATGCCAAGTTCAGCACCGGGCACAGGTGGTTTGATGGGGCGCCCACCAACGGCGATGGTGATGTGGTCGGCAGTATATGTGGTGCCATCAATATCAATGGTGTTATTGTCGATAAAGGTTGCGAAGCCTTTGATTAAATCCACATTATTATTACCTAATACGCGATCGTAGCTTTGATGTATTCGGCTAATGTAGGCATCGCGGCTTTCTACTAATTTCGCCCAGCTAAAACTGTTTACGCTCACATCAAAGCCGTAGTCGGGTGCATATTTATGAACCGCTTCAGCGACTTGCGCACCAAACCACATGGCTTTTTTCGGCACGCAGCCTACGTTCACACATGTTCCGCCAATATCTTTCGCTTCAATAATGGCCACTTTTTTCCCATAGCGAGAGGCTCTATTGGCTGAAGCAATGCCGCCGCTGCCGCCGCCAATGCAAATATAATCGTAGTGGGTAGTCTCAGTTGTCATAAATATCCATGTATTTTAGTAATGTTTGCTTGCATAAGACCTTGTTGAGTCTTTGTATCTTTCAGTAGGTAGAGCGAGAGTGAATTATCAAACACAGATTTAAGCTTGTCATTTTATAAATCTACCCCATCTATTTCGTAAGCTAAAGCGTAAAAGTCAATATTAATAGGCTGTTGATGCCTGCACATGTTCTGCTTTGCTGCGCTGTCGACTGTTTTGTACTTAAGGAAATCATAAATGATAAAGCAAATTCCTGCTGGCGATGCTGCCACGGATCTTCATGCCTTACCGAAATTTTCAAAAATCGATACAAAGAGCATAGTCTCTGAGGTGTCAAAAGCCATTGCTCACTGTAAAAGTACCGTTGAATCGGTGGTTGAGTCTGCCGACGTAAGCTATACCAACTTAGTTGAAAAGCTTGAGCAAGCAGATGATGAGCTTAGTCAGCTTTGGTCACCAATAGGCCATACTAACTCTGTTGTTAGCAGCGACGAACTTCGAAGTGCGCATGATGAATGCTTACCGCTACTGTCTGAGTATTCAACCTACTTAGGTCAGCATGAAAAGCTTTGTGCGTTGTATCAGGCATTACAAGAGAGTGATGAATATGCGCAATTGGATACTGCGCAAAAGAAGGTGGTTGATAATGCCGTTCGCGACTTTAAGCTGTCTGGCGTAGCGCTTGATGTTGAGAAAAAGCAGCGTTTTGCCAAAATACGCAGCGAATTGTCCGACTTATCCTCTAGTTTTTCTAATAACCTAATGGACGCAACATTAAACTTTGTAAAGCATGTTGAAGATGAAGCCGATTTAGCTGGCTTACCCGAGTCTGCAAAAGACGCGGCGGCGCAGGCGGCTGAGCAAAAAGAACTCAGCGGCTACGTGTTCACTTTAGATATTCCAAGTTATCTTCCTGTGATGATGTATGCAGATAGCGAAGCGTTACGTGAAGAAATGTACATCGCCTACAGCACGCGTGCGTCAGAGCTCGACACGAAAAATGGCAAATTTGATAATACTGACATCATCAATAAAACCCTCGCCTTACGCTATGAAATGGCACAATTGCTTGGATTTGACTCGTATGCGGATTATTCATTAGCGACAAAAATGGCCGAAAGTAGCGAACAGGTTATTGGCTTTCTAGAAGACTTGGCTGCTCGCTCGAAGCCACAAGCACAGAAAGACTTAGAAGAAATCGAAGCCTTCGCAAAATCAGAATATAACAAAGACAGCCTCAAAGCCTGGGACTATACCTACTATTCTGAAAAGCTAAAGCAGCAAAAATATGCCGTATCAGATGAGCAATTGCGTCCCTATTTTCCAGAAGATAAGGTTATTTCAGGTTTGTTTGAAGTTGTGTCGCGTCTGTACTCACTGCGCATTGTAGAAGTTGAAGGGGTAGACACCTGGCATGAAAACGTGCGCTTTTTTGAGATTCACGATGCGCAAAGCAATGACGATTTTAGCAAAGAGACCTTGAGAGGAAGCTTTTATCTAGACTTGTACGCCAGAGCGAAAAAACGTGGTGGCGCTTGGATGGACGAATGCCGTGTTAAGCGCACCAATGCATCCGGCAAATTACAAACGCCTGTTGCTTATTTAACCTGCAATTTTAACGCACCAGTTGGCGATAAGCCTGCGCTCTTTACCCATGATGAGGTTGTCACTCTGTTTCATGAGTTTGGTCACGGTATTCATCATATGCTGACAAAAGTCACCGTTGGCGGGGTATCGGGCATAAACGGAGTCGCTTGGGATGCGGTAGAGCTGCCCAGTCAATTTTTAGAAAACTGGTGCTGGGAGCCGGAAGCATTACGTTTTATTTCAGGTCATTTTGAGACGGGCGAGCCATTGCCTCAAGATCTGTTAGATAAAATGCTCGCCGCTAAAAACTTTCAATCGGCCATGCAAATGGTGAGGCAGTTAGAATTTAGCCTGTTTGATTTTAAGCTTCACCAGCTGCCGCCTGAACAGGCTGACGTCCAAGCTGTATTAAACGAGGTGAGAGAGCAAGTGTCTGTTATTAAGCCACCCAGCTTCAACCGCTTCCAAAATAGCTTTGGACACATTTTTGCCGGTGGCTACGCTGCGGGCTATTACAGCTACAAGTGGGCAGAGGTGCTCTCGTCAGATGCGTTCTCACGTTTTGAAGACGAGGGGATATTTAATCCCGACACAGGCAAGAGCTTTTTAAGCAACATCCTGGAAAAAGGAGGCTCTCAAGAGCCCATGGAGCTCTTTGTTGCCTTTAGAGGTCGCGAGCCAAGTATTGATGCCTTACTTCGCCATTCAGGGATCAGCAGCGAAGCGGCCTAACATTCGTTTCAGTGCGTCCGATAATAATAAAAAGTGCTAAAGCAAGGAATTGAGGTAAATGGCGATAGAAAAATACGCTGCAATATACCAACGCGCGGCTAAGCGCAAAGGCTCAGAAGCCATGCTGGAATCCTTGCTCTCAGCGCCTTTAAGCAAAGCCGACATCATCGAGATTGGTGATGACCGCTTTCTTGCAGAGTTTACCAAGAAGGTATTTCAATCTGGCTTTGTGTGGCGAGTGGTACGTCAAAAATGGCCGGATTTTGAAGAGATGTTTTGGAATTTTGATGTCGACAAAATTCTGTTGATGCCTGATGAAATGTTAGAGAAAAAAGCGACCGACCCTAAAATTATCCGTAATCTCACAAAAGTGCGCACCATTAGAGACAACGCAATGATGATCAAAGACATTGCGCGAGAGCACGGCAGTTTCGCGAGCTTTGTAGCAAACTGGAACAGTGCAGATATTATCGGCTTATGGGAATTTTTAAAAAAGCATGGAGCACGCTTAGGTGGAAATACAGGGCCATATGCACTGCGTTTTTTGGGCGTTGATACTTTCTTAATCTCTCGCGATACCGAAGGATACTTTGTTCAACATAAGTATATCTCGGGTTCAGTGCGTTCAAAGCGAAGCCTCACAACAATTCAAAGCGCCTTTAACGACTGGCAACAGCAAAGCGGGCGCAGTTTCCAGGAGTTATCCCAGCTTTTAGCCTATAGTGTAGGGGATAACCATGTGGGGATCAGGACTTAAGACTAGCTGAATTTGCATTAAACGCGCTGAGCAAGAGGCACTTTTCTATTTCGGTGGTAGAATCATTATTGATGACGTAGAAATTAAAGAAGAATACAAACTATGACAGACCTTGAAGCACCCGCAAGCGCCAAAAACCAAGAAAACGACCATAAAAACGACACCACCGACTTTGGCTTCACCCAAGTCGATAAGGACAAAAAGGTCAATATGGTTGCAGACGTATTCCATTCGGTCGCGGCAAAATACGACATAATGAACGACGTGATGTCTCTAGGCATCCATCGTTTGTGGAAGCGCTATACCATTGACTGCAGTGGCGTGAAAAGTGGTCAACGAGTGCTGGATTTAGCCGGTGGAACGGGCGATTTAGCCGCTAAATTTAGCCGAATTGTTGGCGAAGATGGTCAAGTGGTTTTGGCAGATATCAACGAGTCTATGCTGCAGGTAGGTAAAGAAAAACTCACCAATATGGGCATCATTGGCAATATTGAATATGTGCAGGCCAATGCAGAAGACTTGCCCTTCCCCGACAATCATTTTGACTTGATCACCATTGCCTTTGGTCTACGGAATGTAACCGATAAATCCGCGGCGCTGGAAAGTATGTTTCGCGTGTTAAAACCGGGTGGCCGTTTATTAGTGCTAGAATTTTCAAAACCAACCACTGAAGCCTTAAGTAAAATTTACGACAGCTATTCTTTTCACGTGCTTCCCAAAATGGGTAAATTAATTGCCGATGATGAAGGCAGCTATCGCTATTTAGCAGAATCTATTCGGATGCATCCAGACCAAGATACGCTTGAGCAAATGATGAAAGACGTCGGTTTTGAGCAAACGACTTACCACAATTTAACAGGCGGCATTGTAGCGCTGCACAGAGGCTTTAAATTCTAAAATGAATGCTGACTCAGCCAATACCACCTCTCCTGAAGCATCTTTAAAACAGGATAACAATAAGCACCAATACATGCACAAGCAAGCGCTAAGCGCATTGCTTGAGGTGGGTATTAAAAAGGCATTAGAACACTCGCTCAACGGCAAGGCTTTACTTAAACCTCTTGAACAAAAAAGATGCATGATTCATGTGCATGAGCTTTCATTGTGTTTGGCATTTCATTTCGCTGCTGAGCAAGTGAATGTATTAAATCAAGAGATGCCTGATGAGGCATATTTAAATGAAATGTCAGACGCTGAGTGCTTTATTAGCCTGTCTTTAGAGGCTTTACCCGAACTTAAAAATAGTAACCAATTCACAAAACTCATCAAGCAAGGAAAGTTAGATTTTTATGGTGATTTGGGTATTGCACAAAAATTCAGTCAAATCTTTGCCGACATTGAATTTGATATTGAGGAGTCGATGTCTGAATACATCGGCGATGCCCAAGCTTACACGGTGATGTCGCAGATAAAGAATTTGCAAAGCCTTGCGGAAAAACAATTAACTTTATTCAGGAATATCTTGAGCGACGCCGCACTTGATGAAAAGCCCATTGCCGTGCGTCCAATAATGCTGGCGAATTTTGTAGATGAAGTGCGCGCATTAAAAACAGACACTGAACGCTTAGAAGCTAAGATGAAGCGCTACGAGTCCTCATTAGTCAGCGCGAACAGTAGGCAAAAAGGAAGCAAATGAAAATAGGCCGCATTTATCGAATTGGCAGTGTGCTGCTGGAGCATGGACTCGATGAGCTTATTCCGAAACGCCTCAGGCCTTGGTATTTTCGTTATTTACGAAAGTGTGTGTTTTGGTTACCGAATAAACACAAAGGTGAATCTCAGGGCAGGCGTTTGCGCTTAGCGCTGGAAACACTTGGGCCGGTGTACATAAAATTTGGACAAATGCTTTCTACACGACGCGATTTGCTTCCGCCTGACCTCGCAAATGAGCTCATGTCTTTGCAAGACAAAGTCCCCCCGTTTGAATCTACCAAGGCGCAGCAAATCATAAAAGACTCCCTGGGCGTGGAGAGTTTAGATGAGTTGTTTGATGAATTTGAGCCTACGCCTTTGGCATCTGCATCAGTTGCGCAAGTGCACAGTGCTCGTTTGAAAGAAAATAGCGAACAAGTTGTGATAAAAGTGCTCAGGCCTGGCATCAAACAAACCATTGAGGCCGATGTGGATTTGTTATCCTCTGTGGCAGGTGTGGTTCAGCGGTGGCTGCCCGACGGTAAACGTTTACGGCCGAAGGAAGTGGTCAAGGAATATCGTCGCACTATCCTAGATGAGCTTGACTTACTGCGGGAGGCCGCAAATGGTATTCAAATCAAGCGCAGTTTTGAAAGCTCAGATGCGCTCTACGTTCCGCACTTTTACTCTGAGCACTGCACCAAAAACGTCATTGTTTTGGAGCGTATTTACGGCATTCCTGTGTCAGATATTGATGCTTTGGTTGAGCAAGGAACGAACTTAAAAGTGCTTGCTGAACGCGGCGTTGAGGTGTTTTTTACTCAGGTTTTCCGAGACAGTTTTTTCCATGCAGATATGCATCCGGGCAATATCTTTGTATCACGCGAGCATCCGGAAAACCCCAAATATATCGGCATAGACTACGGCATAGTCGGCACGCTGAATAAAGAGGATAAACGCTATTTAGCCGAGAACTTTATCGCCTTTTTTAATCGCGACTACCGAAAAGTGGCTGAGCTGCATGTCGATTCAGGATGGGTGCCTGCCGATATTAACGTTGATGATTTTGAAATGGGCATTCGAACGGTGTGTGAACCCATTTTTCAAAAACCATTGGCGGATATTTCCTTTGGTAATGTATTGCTACAGCTTTTTAATACCGCCCGACGATTCGATATGGAGGTGCAGCCTCAACTGGTGTTGCTGCAAAAAACCTTGTTATACGTAGAGGGGCTTGGTCGGCAGCTCTATCCACAGCTCGATTTGTGGAAAACCGCGAAACCTTTTCTAGAAAACTGGATGAAAGAGCAAATTGGTCCTCAAGCCATGTTTAAGCAGCTCAAAGAAAACTTGCCGTTTTGGAGTGAAAAGCTCCCTGAAATGCCAGATTTGCTATTCGATACCATGCGCCAAATGAAACAGCTTCCGGTTCAGCTCAAAGCGCAGCACGAGCGTGAATTACGTCAATTGGCGAGTATTCAAAAAGCAAGAATAACGGGGCATTTAGCCATTGCCCTGAGCATTGGGTCGTTAGCGGCGCATTTACTTGGGCAGCATCATATTTATAGCGTGATATTGGGCGTGGCTGCCGTCTACACTTGGTATCGCTCTTTCAAGATGCTATCGAATGATTAGTAAAAACACTTAGTCATATCGCTTTTAAAACAACGCAGTTTAGGTTAAGACTAGCTGCCAGCCAGCCTTGTGCTGAAGCCAGCATTCATGCATAAGTTCGGTATGAATTAGGGGGTGAGCAATTTTCATGTCTTGCTCAAATTCCAAATGCCAAACCTCGTTGCTATCGATGAGTAAATGGCCACGAGGCACCGCTTCGTCTTTTCTTCTATTTACCAAGATAATACTAATTCGCAATATCCGCATGGCGTTTATTAGCATTTGCCTTAAGGCGTCCTGATAACTATCAAGAATCGACAAATCAATCTCTTGTCTGTGCATGGACACTAAATCAGTGATCATCTTTCGTTGTAGCGTGGTGAACCCGGTTAATTCAACATGTGACAGAATGTAGGCGCCATGCTGGTGATAGGCCTTGTATCCAATATGCAAACCCAGCTCATGAAGCGCAGCAGCCGCGCCTGTAATGACTTCGGTGTCAAAATCACAGAAGTCACTTTGCTGGCACATTTCTCTGCACATATTGATAGCGAGCGTTTGGCATCGTTTGCTATGAGAAGGGTCGATATGAAAACGCGCGATCAGTTGATTAATGCCTTGCTCACGCCGGTCACTTTTTTGATAGTTCTCAAGCATGCCATACAAAATGCCTTCTCTTAGCGCACCACCAGAGATTTGCATATTATTAATGTCGAGACTTTGAAATAGCGCAATCAGTATCGCCAAACCGCCTGGGAATATTGCTTGTCGCGAGGCGGGCAGTCCTTTTATAGATAAATTATCGATGTGTTTAGCATCAACGCAAAGGCGCATTAAATCATACAGATAGTCCAGACGTATCGCGTCGTTCACCCCTTGTTTGACTAAAATACTGACCACTGCTTGAGGCGTGCCTGATGCCCCTAAGCATTGCTGCCAGTCAAAGCATCCGAAGGTATCGCGATGCTCATCAATTTGCGTGTGTGCATGGGCGATGGCTTTGTCAAAGCCCGACTGACTTAAGCTCCCTTGGCTAAAGTAGCGCTCCATGTAAGTCACACAACCAATATTCAGGCTGGTTAAATAAAGAGGCTGTAAATCACGTCCAACAATGACTTCTGTGCTTGCTCCGCCAATATCAATGACCAAAGTATTGCCTTGATTCGCTGAGGTGTAGGCCACCCCAAGATAAATCTGTCTGGCTTCTTCTTCGCCGCTGATAATATTGATTTTATGCGCCAAAATTGATTCGGCCGGGCTGATGAAGTCGGATACGTTAGTAGCGAGGCGCAGTGTCGCGGTAGCAACAATTTTAATGTTGCGAGCAGGGATGTCTTGCAGTTTCTCGGCAAAATTTTTGAGGCAATTTAGACCTCGCTCGATGCTCTGGGCATCTAGCGTATTATTCTCGCCTAATCCCGCCGCCAGACGGACTTTTTGCTTATTTTTACTAACAATCTGCACGCTGCCCGCCAAAACGCGAACAATCACCATATGAAAGCTGTTAGAGCCTAAATCGACCGCTGCATAGTATTCGTCTTGAAAGGCGGAGTAGCCAAGTTCGCTCATCTAAAACCTTTGTTTAGTCTTTCTTTGGAGCGCGTCTTCTTGGGCCATCTTTACGAGGGCCTCGACTTCCATTTCGACTACCGCCCCGATTACCTCCTGGTCGTCCGCGCGTGCTGCGTGGTTTCATTTTCGGCGCCTTCACATCTTCTAAGAGGTGAAGGGGATTGTAGTCTGTCACGGGAATGTCATGGCCAATGTAAAGCTCAATGGCAGTTAAGTTTTGCGCATATTTCTCGCATGCAAAACTGATCGCTTTACCGAGTTCACCCGCACGGCCGGTTCGCCCAATGCGATGCACATAGTCTTCGGCGTCATCGGGTAAATCGTAGTTAAACACGTGAGTCACTTTATCGATATGTAAACCGCGCGCTGCCACATCGGTCGCAACTAATATATCCAGATTTCCTTTGGTGAAGTCATCAAGGATACTCAGGCGTTTTTTCTGCTGTACATCACCGCTTAGCAAGCCTACGCGATGGCCGTCATTCTCAAGCCAGCCTGTTACCCATTCGCAATCATTTTTAGTATTGGCAAACACAATGGCTTTATCAGGCCATTCTTCTTCCATTAGGGTAAGCAGTAAAACCGGTTTATCTTCATTAGAAGGATAAAAGAGCTCTTCGCTAATACGCGAATTTGTTTTGGTATCGGGGGTGACTTCCACGCTTATTGGATTATTCATATGTTCGTAGGCTAGTTCCTGAACCCGCATGCTTAAGGTTGCCGAAAAGAGCATGTTTAAGCGCTCAGAAGGTGGCGGCATGCGTCTGAATAAGTAGCGAATGTCTTTAATAAAGCCCAAATCAAACATTCGGTCGGCTTCATCAAGAACGGCCACCTGAATATTTTCAAGGGTAAAAACATCTTGCTTGTAGTAGTCGATAATTCGACCACAGGTACCAATTAAAATATCAACGCCCGCGTTAAGGGTTTCGCGTTGACTTTCATAGCCTTCGCCCCCATATACCACCCCAACTGATAAGCCAGAGTGTTCGCTTAGCAATACTGCGTCATTGTGAATTTGTACCGCTAGTTCGCGAGTTGGTGCCATAATAATGGCACGAGGGCCGTTCTTAGGCGTCTCTTTTGGGTTATTGAGCAAGTAATGGAAGGTCGCCACCAAAAAGGCGATGGTTTTACCCGTACCTGTTTGTGCTTGCCCGGCAACATCTTTTTCTGAAAGTAATTGCGGCAAACTCATGTCTTGTATTGGCGTACATTGAGTTAACTTAGCTTCTTCCAATGCCTTAAGCACTGAGGGGTGGATCGGAAGCGACGAAAATAACGTATTGGTTAAATGTGTAGTTGGCATAGCTTATAGCTTATCATTGCTTGCATTGAAAACCGATTCTATATAACACTATCAGGCAATTCGAGAATCTTTAGCACGATGTTCATGTCGAGCATCATGTTGAAGCGTCCAAGACGTAGCCTAAAATGGAGAAAAGAATGAGCGACAACATAATCGCATTAAGTGACGACAAGTTTGAAGCCGATGTTATCAACGCATCAGGTCCTGTTTTAGTTGATTTTTGGGCAGAATGGTGCGGCCCATGTAAGATGATCGCGCCTATATTAGACGAAATTGCGACCGAGTACGATGGCAAGGTAACAGTTGGAAAGCTGAATGTCGATGAAAATAACGAAACGCCGCCTAAATACGGTATTCGTGGCATTCCAACACTATTGTTATTCAAAGACGGCGCGGTAGCTGCAACCAAAGTAGGCGCTTTGTCTAAAACGCAGCTCCAAGAGTTTTTGGATGACAATATTTAGTCAATAGCGAATTAAACTCGCGAAACAATGAGCGAATCGACCAAACCCACCTATCGATAATTGCAAAAATGCATTTTTGGAGAGACGGTTTGGTCGATGAGCTTACAAAAACTAATCACAATCAAAGCTGGACGCTCGCAAATTAAGGTGCTACCTTTGGCACTACTCACCAAAAGTAACAACTTCGCCTTTATGGCAATTTCTAGATTTTCGTCAAAAAACGTATTCAGTGCTCCAATTTACGAGTCTTGACGCAAATGTCGGCATACAGCTTGCTTATATTAGTGTCATGAATACTGACAACACGCTGTAAGCCAAAGCGCTAGAAAACTATAAAGCGAATGTGATTACCGAATGATTTCAGAATGATTAACATTAGCGATGAATGATCTTGCTAGTAACAACTAACCGTAAGTGACCGTCATAAGTATCTGCATTCATCAAATGCTTAAGATGGCGCGAAAAACCTCAACCTCAAAGACCCACCAACATGAATCTAACCGAACTTAAAGAAAAACCCATTAGCGAATTAGTGGCATTAGCCGAGAAAATGGGGCTCGAAAACCTTGCCAGAGCGCGCAAGCAAGACATTATATTCTCCATACTAAAAGCGCACGCGAAAGGCGGCGAAGACATCTTCGGCGACGGTGTGCTTGAAATTCTCCAAGATGGTTTCGGATTTTTACGATCTTCCGACTCTTCCTATCTTGCGGGGCCTGATGACATTTACGTTTCACCCAGTCAAATCAGACGCTTTAACTTGCGTACAGGTGACACGATCGCTGGCAAAATAAGACCGCCGAAAGACAGCGAACGTTATTTTGCGCTTTTGAAAATCAGAGAAGTCAATTACGACAAGCCTGAGAATTCTCGCAGTAAAATTTTATTCGAAAACTTAACACCATTGCATGCCAATCAGCGTTTGCGTATGGAGAGAGGCAACGGCAGTACTGAAGACATTACTGCTCGTGTGCTGGATCTGGCATCACCTGTGGGTTGTGGTCAGCGCGGATTGATTGTTGCGCCGCCAAAAGCAGGTAAAACCTTATTGCTTCAAAATATTGCGCAGTCGATTGCTGCCAATCATCCGGATTGCACGCTCATGGTCCTACTTATCGATGAGCGGCCGGAAGAGGTGACGGAAATGCAGCGCTTGGTTCAAGGTGAGGTGGTTGCCTCTACTTTCGATGAGCCGGCAAGCCGTCACGTTCAAGTGGCCGAAATGGTCATAGAAAAGGCAAAACGCTTGGTTGAGCATAAAAAAGATGTGGTGATACTGCTTGATTCTATTACGCGCTTGGCGCGCGCATACAACACTGTTATTCCATCCTCGGGCAAAGTATTAACCGGTGGTGTGGATGCAAATGCATTGCACAAACCTAAACGCTTCTTTGGTGCTGCACGAAATGTGGAAGAGGGCGGAAGCTTAACGATTATTGCAACTGCCCTTATCGATACAGGCTCTAAGATGGATGAAGTCATCTACGAAGAGTTCAAGGGTACAGGCAACATGGAGCTGCACTTAAATCGTAAGATTGCTGAGAAGCGAGTGTTCCCAGCCATTGACTTTAACCGCAGCGGCACGCGTCGTGAAGAGTTATTGACGAGCCAAGTTGAACTTCAGAAAATGTGGATTTTGAGAAAAATCGTGCATGAAATGTCTGAGATTGACGCGATGGAGTTCTTAATAAGCCGCTTGTCCATGACGAAGACAAATGATGAGTTCTTCGATTCAATGAAGCGGCAGAAAGGCTAAGCGCTATCGTTTGATAACGGCAATACCATTTGAGTGCAGGGAGCCTAAATAGAGCTTACCTTCGTGCTCATAGACCGAGGTGACGGCAGTATACTTGCTGTCACCTTGATAGTTTGCGATGACGTTTCCGTATGTGTCATATCCTAAGAAAAACCCATAGTGCTCTGTAGGTTCAAACCACTCGATTGGCAATGCGCCCAGCGCTCTGCGAAGTGCAGGGAATGCCGCTAGGCCCTCAACTCGCCAATCTCTTAAACTGACCATGCCAATCCAAAACTCGCCTTTGTCATTGTAACTAATATTATCTGGCATCCCCGGAAGATGCGATGCAAACACGCTCGTAGTGCCTGCGGTATCGCCCACTAAATGGTGTTTTAAAATGCGTGATTTTCCGGTTTCAGCAACCAGTAAGTATTCGTCGTTAGGGCCTAGCGCCACACCGTTGGCAAAAAATAGCCCATCCATCACTTTTTCGACGTCTCCGCTTTGGGCGCTGTATTTATAAATGCTGCCAGTGGCACTGGTTTCTAAAAAGTCATAAATAAAGTTATCGATTGAGTATCGAGCGCTAGCATCTGAAAAGTAAATATCGCCGTTTTCGGCAATGTCATGATGGTCAATCAGCAGAAGTGATTTGCCCTTGTATTGCGTCACTAAGGTGCTTATTTCGCCTTCGGGCGTAATGGATAGTAAGCCTTTAACAGGGTCTGAAACGACAATATTACCGCTTTTGTTTAGTCTCACGCCAAGCGGGCGGCCACCTGTATTGGCAATGACGCGGATATTGTCCGGTTCATTTACATCAAAGCTCACCACATCGCCGTTTTCTAATCCTGTGTAAAGCAATCCCTCACTTGTGACCACAATATCTTCAGGCGCGATAAGTGTACTTGCATGCAGCACCATGGCGGTATTCAGTTCATCATTTTCCATGAACATATTTTGCAAACCTGCATTGGCATCGGGTTGCCATGACTTTGGTCTGATCGGCGATATTGCATATAAACTGCCAAATCCAATGGCAATTATTAGCAAAATGACAATAAAGGTAGTTTTCATTCCATGTTGACCTTAAAAATTGACGGCTATCAACGCTGTCTATTGAACGTCTCCCGCAGGCGTTGCGACATCTGGAAACGGTTTTGCATTAAACGCAGGGATCGGCTGAGTCTGCATTTTCTTCTGCAAATATTCAATCGCCGCTTCAAGTTGCGCATCATTACCTAAGAAACTGGCGTGAGGTAAATTGTCTACCTCAATGTCAGGACTAATACCGCGGCCTTCTGTGATCCAATTACCCTGCATATCATACACTGGGAATTCTGCAACACGCGCAATGCCGCCATCCACTACGTTGTTTCCGCCGCTTAACCATACCCCTGCGCCTGCGGTCTGTTTGCCGATAACGGTACCTAAATATAATGCTTTTATACCAGCGGTAAACGTTTCGCCGTCTGAGTAAGTAAATTGGTCGGCTAAAACAACTAAATGCCCTCTGAAGGTCTGCTGCATGTTGGTCTGTTTTTCACCATTCGGAGATTGCCAGAATGACCACGCGCGTCTGAGAAGTTTTTCGATGATCACGCTATCGATGTTGCCGCCGCGATTTCGCCTGACGTCTATGATCAGCGCCGGTTTATTGTATTGCGCATAAAACTCGCGAGCAAAGTTCGATAAATCTCGTGGGCCCATAGCGTAGAGGTGTAAATAACCAATATTTGAGCTGATGGCATTTACTTCGCGTGCATTCGACACTACCCAATCGTTGTAGCGGTATCGTGTTTCCATTTGCAAGTTTTGCGGTACCACCACCACTTGATGACTTTTGCGCTTGCGTTTAATGTCCAGCAATACCTGTTGTCCAGCCTGATTCAATAATGCAAGCTGCAGCTGGGCAATGCTGCGAATGGATTGTCCGTTTATCGCGGTGATTATGTCACCGTTTTTTACATCAACACCTGGCATTGATAAAGGAGGTGATTGGCTAATCAATTCCGCGTCATGCTGATAAATTTGCGCGACTAACACCCCTGATTGGTCGTCTGTTTCGCGATATACTGCGCCAAGCGTAGACATATTTGGCGCGTTTTCATTTTTAAGGATATCTCCCCCACGCACTTGCGAGTGAAGTGCATTTAGTTCACCCATCATTTGTTTGAAGATATCAT
Organism: Ningiella algicola; assembly: GCF_028401415.2. Classification (NCBI taxonomy): domain Bacteria; kingdom Pseudomonadati; phylum Pseudomonadota; class Gammaproteobacteria; order Alteromonadales; family Alteromonadaceae; genus Ningiella; species Ningiella algicola. The sequence continues at coordinate 3,839,318 of NZ_CP171821.2, forward strand.
TTAACTCATCGCGGCTGCTTATTCTGTTCACAAGTGGCATGTACTTTTGTTTAACGCTCGGCCAATCGATACCGCGCATATTTGCGTCAAACAAACCATCTCTATGCATTAACCAAGCGTCTTTAAACATTTGTTGCCATTCGGCTTTGGGTTCAACTTTGATACGCCATTTTGATAAGTCCAGCGCAAAATCTTGAGGCGATTTAGGGTAGGGTACATTGGCATCCACCACCGTAAATTTTGAATTTTCTCTCCGGCCGGTTTGAATAAGCAATACTTCTCTATTTGTTGATAATTGAAAACTTTCAACATCCTTAGCATAGGTTTCCAGTTTTGCATCGTGCTCTAGTGCGATGGTTTTAAGGTGGCTCTTCCCTGAGTCCACCTGGTCTAATACAAACAAGGCTTCTCTTCCCGCATTTAAGCGATTAAAGTTACCTGCAGGTGTATCTATTTGCCACAACCTGGATTGAAGCCCATCCCAGTCCACTTCGACTTCAACATCATCATCTTTATCACTGTCATTTGAAGTTGGGCGATTTAGCTCATTTGGAGGTGCAAAGGGAAAGTGGGTGTCCTCATTGAGCGCGAAGGCAAATACCTGAGTGCGCTTATCAAACACTTGCCCCATGTTTCTATCACCCCAAGGGTTACCGGGACTTGCCTGAAAGGCACGATCACTTAAAAAATAGAGCCAATGACCGTCGCTGCTGAAAGTGGGGGAGTATGAGCTATATTTGGCTGAGCTTAGCACCTCGAACGTATCTTTGTTCAAGTCATACAATATAATCTGCGGTCGCTCGCTATGGCGTTGCTGGTAAGCGAAACTAATAAATCGACTGTCAGGAGAAAACGCAATATTGTCTAAAAAACCGCTTGATAAATCGTCCAGCAGCAAACGATTTTTGCCGTTAGATAGTTTCAGAGCGAACAGTTTACCGCTTTTGTCAGTGTGTAATAAATGCTCTGAGTTTGGCGACAGCCACAAGCCTGTTCGGCGGATACTGCCGTCTGAGGTCAGAGGCTCTCGAGCACTGGAGCCGTCTGCACTCAATCGCCATATCTCATATTCACCGCTTTCATCGCTAATAGCATATACAGACTTGCCGTCATGGCTCAGTGTGCTTGCGCGAATTCGAGAACGGGGGTCACTGGCAACCTGCACGAGTCTGCGCCCATCAGTATGTGCAATATTCGCTTTACCTCTAGCAGTAAGGGCTACCATTGTCCCGTCATTGCTCAGGGAGATACTATCGAGATATTTCAGAGGTTCACTCAGATAACGAGATTGCAGATTCGCGAAATCAGACTGTAGTCTTAGTTCAATTGTACTGATCGCGCCACTTGCAACGTTGTATTGCTTGATATCAGCCCCGTGCTGAAACACGATAAGGCCGTTATCTAGATAGGGTTCACGCACCGCCCAATTATCAAAGTCAGTGTGCTGAATCACATCAGAACCATCAAATTTCATCGAATAAATATTGTCTAAACCCGCATCGTTACTTAAAAAGAAAAGGCGTTCCTTGTTGGGCAAGTTATGTAACATCGGTGCTCTGACAGAACCTTCATGCGCCTTCGTTAGATTGACGGCTTCTGCCCCGGCTTTGCCTATTTGTGATAAGTCAAACGACCACAGTTCGCCTTTACCGCCACCTTTATAAAAATTTGCGTTGTCGGAAGACACTTGCAGGCCAAATTGCGTAAAAAATACCGTGCCAGCGCCCGTTGATGAGTTTTTTTGCAGTATTACGCCTTCCACTGCATCAGACAGGGGTAACACCTGAGTTTGTAAGGTATCGATATCGACCGTTTTTAATATCCAGCTATTGTGTGCACCGGCATTGCCTACTGTGCTATATAAAATGCGGGTATTATCAATGAAGCCGTGCAGTTTGGTATTGCCCGCTTCAAAGGTGACTTGCTTGGAAGCTGAACCCGTCTTAGATATCAGGTAGACCGCAGGCACATTTGCGTAATCACTCACATAAGCGATAAGCTCGCCATCTGGTGAAAAGTGCGGGTCTCGCTCAATATTTGGATGTGAGGTAAGGCGAGCGGCAGTGTCTGCACTTTCGCCGTCAAGCTTTGAGAGCCACAAGTCGCCCTGGCTGACAAAAACAAGAGACTGCGCGCGCAAAGCAGGATCTTGATAATACCCAAGGTTGTCGCCAAGGCTTGAGCTTAATCGTGCGTAGCTTACTGGATGAGCAAGGCAAAGTAGAAGTAACAAACAGCAAAGTCGTTTTAGTTGCATTTACATATCTCTTGGTAATGACTCGTAAATTCACTCAGCATAAGCTAAGGTTGAAACGTAATTTATAGTGTTTTTTTGAAATTGTGTATCAAATCTTACGCAGCTTTGGGTGACCCAAGCTAGTTCTGTGAGTAAAAGTGTACTATTTACAAAGGCGCTTATTACAAAGGCGTTTATCTTGACGGTAACACCGCACGCTATTAAAACGTGCTTTTAAAGTAACGCTACAATGAAATTCAACGCAGAATACACTCGCTTTTGCCGCTGTGCGCGCAATCTATTATTACGGAAGCTAATATACGGAAGCTCAAAATGGTATCGAAAACCACATTCTCACACCTTTACCCTCGGCTATCAGCAGACATTACAAAAGAAATCATCTCCAGAAAACGCTTTTATACGGCAATGCGTTCACTGTCGTTTGGTTTTTGTATGGGTGTCGGACTGTTAGCTGAATGCGCAAGCGTTTATGCAAACGATGATATGGCGTCAAGCGCCGGCAAGGATCTGCAAGCACTCGTTGAACAAAAGGCTGATGACATTGAATCAAAGGTGATTGCTTGGCGGCATCACCTTCATCAATACCCAGAGCTTTCTAATCGAGAGTTCGAGACCGCAAAATATATAGAAAAACATGTTAGAGCCCTTGGGCTTGAGGTGCAAACAGGTGTCGCAATCACCGGGGTAGTCGCAGTGTTGGATTCAGGCAATCCGGGTCCCACAGTTGCACTTCGCGCGGACATGGATGGTTTACCCGTTAAAGAGGAAAACGATTTGCCGTTTAAATCGGTGCAGATGGGTGAGTTAGAAGGTAATCAAGTACCCGTGATGCATGCCTGCGGACACGATACTCACGTGGCTATGTTGATGGGGGCGGCTGAGATTTTGGTCAGCATGAAAGATCAGCTTAAAGGCAAGGTAAAGTTTATTTTTCAACCCGCCGAAGAGGGTGCACCTGCAGGAGAGCGTGGCGGTGCTGAAGTTATGGTGGAAGAGGGTGTGCTTAAAAACCCTGATGTTGACGCTATCTTTGGCCTACATATTAGCTCGAATACGGATGTGGGCAAAGTTCGTTACCGTCATGGGGGCATTATGGCAGCTGTAGACCCCTTTAAAATTGTGGTTAAGGGCAAACAAGCGCATGGTGCATATCCTTGGAAGAGCGTTGACCCGATTACTACGTCGGCACAAATTATTATGGGACTGCAAACCATCGTGAGTCGTGAAATACGCGTGATTGATGATGCAGCGGTGGTCACTATCGGCTCTATTCACGGGGGGAATCGTTCAAACATTATCCCAATGGAAGTCACAATGGTGGGGACAATTCGCACCCTAAATGAAGCGGCGAGAGAACACATGTACGAAGCAGTGCCTCGCAAAGTCAAAGGCATTGCCCAGAGCATGCGCGCAGAAGCTGAAGTAACGCTGCCGCTTGACTATAACTACCCTATAACCTTCAATGACCATGAGTTGATGGATCAAATGCTGCCCACACTCATTCGAACTGCTGGTAAAGAGAATACCATTAACTCGAAGGCGGTTACCGGTGCAGAAGACTTTTCATTTTTTCAAAAAGAAGTGCCTGGTGTTTATTTATGGGTAGGCGGAAAGCCGCTCGATGTGCCAGAAGAGGAGTCACCTGCTCATCATACCCCTGAGTTTTTTGTTGACGATAGCGGCATGAAACTCGGCGTACAACTGCTGACTAACCTCACCATCGATTATATGAATGCAGACACATCTGTGAATTAGTGCGTCATTTATTTACCGACAATACGCAAAGCGTGACATGAAGTCTAAACCTAAGTCGCGCTTTTTCTTTCTTTTGCATATAATGGTCGGTTCTCGCGTCTAACTACACCCTAAATCAAAGGGTATCTGAAGCCTTCAATGGTTTCGCCTGGCTAAGTCTAGCAGCTAAGCTGCAACGTATGCTTTGGGCGCTGTTTTACTATTTAGAGGATAGATAATGGCTCAAGTTGCTATTGTTATGGGCTCACAATCTGATTGGCCTACCATGCACAATGCTGCAAAAATGTTGGAAGGCTTAGGTGTGTCTTTTGAAGCCAAGGTAGTGTCGGCACATCGCACTCCTGAGCTATTAAGCGAATTCTCAAAAAGCGCAGCAGATAAAGGCTTTCAGGTCATAATTGCCGGTGCTGGAGGTGCTGCACACTTACCGGGTATGATTGCTGCTCACACACATCTTCCGGTATTCGGTTGCCCGGTCAGGTCCAGTCAGCTTAATGGTCTAGACTCCCTGCTATCTATCGTACAAATGCCCAAAGGCGTTGCTGTGGGTACTTTAGCCATTGGAGAAGCGGGTGCAGCAAACGCGGGTCTCCTTGCAGCGCAAGTCGTCGCGCTGAACAATTCAGCGGTGCGCGACAGTATTATTGCCTTCAGACAACAGCAAACGGATACCGTGCTTGCCAATCAAAGCTTGGAGCTTAAATGAAGATCTTGGTGTTTGGTGCAGGCCAACTGGCCCAGATGATGTATCTGGCAGCCGCACCTTTGGGTGTTGACGTTTATGCAGTCGATGTAAATAGCCGTGAAGTGCTTAATCCCATGAGCAAAGAAAAGCTCGATATGAGTATTGAGTATGCTATTTCAGATGTGGATGCCGTAACCGCAGAATTTGAACATGTACCAGAAGACTTGCTCTTACTCGCTGAAAAAAGTGAAAAACTGCTGCCTAACATGAATGCGATATTAACCGGTGCAGACAGAGTGCGTGAAAAACAAGTGTTTGAATCAAACGCTATCGCAAATTGCCCCCACATGGTCATCAATGACCTTTCACAACTGGATGCAAGCATACAAGCATTAGGCGCGCGAATCATATTCAAAGCCAGCCGCGATGGATATGATGGATACGGACAATGGCGTTTATTGTCAGGCGATGAAAAACCGAAACTCATCCAAGCGTTTGCCAGTCTGGATTTGAAACGCGTGCCTTTGGTTGCTGAAAAAATGCTGAGTTTTGAACGCGAAATATCAATCATCGGAGCGAGAGATGCTAAGGGTAATACTACCTATTTCGACGTTGCTGAGAACTTGCATCATGAAGGCCAGCTTCATGTGTCTGTTGCGCCTGCTACCCATCTTGCACAAAGCACTATCAACAAAGCACATGAAATATTTGACCGCATCGCTACGGCACTCAACTATGTAGGCGTGCTTGCGGTTGAAATGTTCCAAATGGGTGACTCACTGATTGTGAATGAAATTGCGCCACGGGTGCATAACTCTGGTCACTGGACACAAAAAGGCGCAGATACTTGTCAATTTGAACAGCATATTAGAGCAGTATTAGGCTTTCCATTGGGAGCAACTACAAGCTCGGGTGTAACTGCGATGATTAACGTCATTGGTTGTACAAGCTTCTCTCGAGATATCATCAGCATCGAAGGTTGTCATCTGCATTGGTACGGAAAAGAGCTGCGCGTAAAGCGTAAAATGGGGCACATTAATGTTGTCGCTGAAAACTACGCCAGCTTGGGTGAAAAGTTATTGCAATTATTAGCGTATTTACCCGAAGAATACTTCCCCTTGTTGAGAGGCGAGGCGAAGCGATTGTCAGCACTTGATGCTTGACAAGCATCTACAACATTCTACAATCCGTAGCTTGCAATAACGCAGTGTTTTTTAAAAATGTGCCGACTTAGCTCAGTTGGTAGAGCAACTGACTTGTAATCAGTAGGTCGCCAGTTCGATTCCGGCAGTCGGCACCATTTTTAAGCGGTAAATGATGTTAAAGTGCGCCTAACCGAATGCCTACGCACGACCAGGCGCCACTGATAAATCAGTAGTCATGTGGGGTTGGCAGTTCGATTCCGGCAGTCGGCACCATTTTTAAGCGGTAAATGATGTTAAAGTGCGCCTAACCGAATGCCTACGCACGACCAGGCGCCACTGATAAATCAGTAGTCATGTGGGGTTGGCAGTTCGATTCCGGCAGTCGGCACCATTTTTAAGCCGTTTTACTGAACAAAAGCGCTGTTGTCATGGATGAACATTAAAGTAGTAAGGGAGTGTTCAATGTTTGATTTTCTGTTTGCCGATGCAAACTTTCTGTTTTCAATTGCCATCGGCATTGTATTTTTTTTGGGTTTGCTAGAAGCCTTCGGCTTGTTGATTGGCATAAGCTTGGCTGCCTTTCTGGACAACATTTCACCCATTGACGTAGACCTTAGCGCTGACCCTGATATTTCAGCTAGCGGACCCAGCGATGCGCTCTCATGGCTCTGCTTGAATCGCTTGCCGTTAATGGTTTGGCTTGTGTTGTTCTTAACCTGTTTTGGTATTACAGGCTACACCATCAACTTCTTGTCAGCCAGTTTCTTCAATATTTATTTTGCGGGTGTCATAAGTATTTCAGCGGCCTTAATCGCTGGACTTTTATTGACCGCTCGCATTGGTCGAGTGCTTGCCCGCATTATCCCTAAGAATGAAAGCTCCGCCGTTAGCTCCAGCAGTTTTAGCGGCAAGCTTGCAACAATTACTACCGGCACTGCAAGGTGGGGCTCGCCTGCAGAAGCCAGCGTGATTGACGATTTTAACCAGAAACATTACGTGATGGTTGAACCCATAGAATCAGATCAAGTGTTCGCCTCAGGGCAACAAGTCGTCTTGGTTCAAAAAGGAAAGAGTAGCTGGCAAGCCATCAGCTACCCATAATTTGTTTACTTTAAAGGATTCACTATGGAAACATTAAATACTGGAAGTAACCTCACTTTCATTCTCACTATCGCGGCGATAGCCGTTGTTGGTTTACTCACCCTATTTTTGATTTTTGCCAAGCTCTATACGCGTGCAACAAAAGAAACCGCTTTTGTGAGAACCGGTTTAGGCGGCGAAAAGGTCATAAAAGATGGCGGCGCTATTGTGCTGCCGGTGGTGCACGAAACCATACCTGTCAACATGAACACCTTGCGTATCGAAGTTGAAAAAACGTCGAAAGACGCACTGATCACCAAAGATAGAATGCGAGTAGATGTTAAAGCAGACTTCTATTTGCGCGTTGCACCTTCTTCAGAAGGGATATCAATGGCTGCGCAAACACTTGGTACACGAACAACGCGCGCAGAAGAAGTTAAAAAACTGATGGAATCTAAGTTTGTAGATGTACTTCGTGCCGTTGCAGCAGAAATGACGATGACGGAGATGCATGAGCAGCGTGCCGACTTTGTGCAAAAAGTGCAACAAAGTGTAGCGAACGATCTTGAAAAAAATGGTCTTGAGCTTGAGTCCGTATCTTTGACAGGCTTTGACCAGACTGACTTGCAGTATTTTAACGAAAACAACGCTTTCGATGCTGAAGGTCGAGCTCGCCTGGCAAAAATCATCGAGGAAAAACGCAAAGAAACAAACGACATAGAGCAGGAAAACCGCGTCAAAATTGAACAGCGTAATCTTGATGCAGAAAAGCAAAGTCTTGATATTAAGCGCGATGAAGAAGAAGCTCGCCTCATGCAGGAACAAACACTAGCCTTTAAACGTCAGGAGCAGCGCGCCGAAATATCCAAACAACGCGAAATGAAAGAGCGTGAAGAACGGGAAGCTGAAATCGCTAAAAACCGCGCAGTAGAAGCCGCTGAGATTGAAAAGTCTCGTGAGATTGAAACACAAGAAATCGCCAAGCGACAAGCACTTGAGCAGGCGCGCATACGTCAACAGCAAGAAGTAGAAGTAGCTGAGCAGGTGAAACAAATTGCGGTTGCTGTCAAATCTGAAGAAGAATCAGCAGCGCGTGCGAAGGCGGCTGAAGCAGAAAAATTAAAAGTAGAAAAAGAAGAAGCCGTTACTACCGCTCGCCAGGTTGCCCAAGCTAATCGCTCTAAAGAAATTGAAGTGATTGATGCGAAGAAAGAGGCTGAGCGAGAAGCGGTTGGGATCACAGTTGAAGCTGAGGCTAAGCGTGATGCCGCAGAAAACACCGCTGCAGCAATTTTAACAGAAGCCAAAGCAAACGCGGATGCTAAAATTCTACAAGCAGACGCTGATGAAAAAGTCCTTTCAGTTGAAGCCGCCGGTAAACAAGCGCTTCACGAAGCCGAAAACACCTTGAAATCTGAACAGATTGAACTGCAAAAGTCGTTAGCGATTTTGCAAGTGTTGCCGGAAATTGTCGCCAATGCTGTCAAACCGCTTGAAAATATTGACGGTATCAAGATTTTGCAAGGTTATGGAAGTAATGCAATTGGTACTAATGGCAATGCAGGGCTGTCGAGTACGGGCGCCAAAGGAAGTATTGCTGAACAAGTAACGGAAGCTGCGCTTAACTATCGGGCAAACGCGCCTGTGGTTGATTCCTTGTTACAAGAACTTGGCATGGTGGATGCCGACGGTGGTTCTTTGCAAGACTTAGTGAAAGGCAATAGCGCGTTACTTTCTAAACAAAGTGCACCACAGCCCACAGAGCCAAAACCTCATGCAGATGATAGTGACGGACTTGAATAAGTCCTTGCTCAAGCACTAATTGAAAGGCAGACTTCGGTCTGTCTTTATATTTTTATGTTTGTGAGGCATTTAAACAAGGCACATAAAGCGTAAATATGCCATTTTTCGGAACTGTAAAACACAGCTTGGGTCTCTATTGCTAAGGATACATTTACACGCTATGTTATGCGCGATTGGATTGACATGAAGTCTTAATGATGAAAAAGAGAGGTACCATGAAAAGACTAATAATGCTTGCGGCTCTGGTTATTTTTAGCACATTTTCCTATTCTCACGACCACAAGGGAGCCGATGGGGAAGCCTCAATGGCTGATGCTTTGACGGTTAAAGGGGCTTGGGCGCGTGAGACCTTTAAGCTGGCTAAATCGGGCGCCGCCTACGGCACATTTAAAAATGACGGAAGTAAAGACATCACCATCGCAAGCGCAAAAATCGATGCTACTGTTGCCTCTATGGTGGAACTTCATACCACTAAAATGGTTGATAATGTCATGCGTATGCAAGAGCTCGAGGACGGTATTGTGGTGCCGGCAGGTGAAGAAGTCAGCTTTTCCCAAGGCGGCAATCATTTTATGATCATGGGTTTGACCGGTCCTTTAGTATCTGGTGAGAACTTTAATATCACACTGATTTTTGCAGACGCTTCTGAAAAAACGATCGAATTTGATGTTCAGGATATGCGAAGCGCGGTCAATTAAGGCCTTGTCAGAAGTAAACCAAATCTCAGCCTGCCGCCTATATAACCTTAACGCAGCTCACTAGTGGCCTTGGTGCTTTTATTCAAAGAGCATTCTTCAGGCCACTTTAGCTTAATAATACAAAGGAATAACATGTCGAAAATAGATATTGGTATCAACGAGTCAGACCGTATTGCAATTGCAGATGGCTTAAAACACTTGTTAGCAGATTCATACACCCTGTATCTACAGACTCACAACTTCCATTGGAATGTGACAGGTCCTCAGTTTAGAGAACTTCATCTGATGTTTGAAGAACACTACACAGAACTTGCCACAGCCGTTGACGACATTGCTGAAAGGATACGGACTTTGGATGTTGCAGCACCAGGTACTTATAAAGCCTTTGCAGAATTAAGCTCTATTGCAGAAGTTGATGGTGTGCCGGCAGCACAAGATATGGTGAATATTTTGACTCAAAGCCATGAGGCGGTAGTAAAAACCTGTCGTCGAGTTTTGAAGATTGCACAAGATGCTGATGATGAGTCTACCGCAGCCTTAGTTGGCGATCGTATGGGTGTTCACGAAAAAACTGCGTGGATGCTGCGTGCAACCCAGTCGAGCTAAATAAAAAAGCCAGTATGTGATGAAATACTTTTTTTATTTAAGCATTGCGCCATATGCCTTCGTGTATTTTTATGCGGCATGGATTTACGATGGCTTTAGTATGCCGGTTGCCATTGTCGGGTTTATTGTCTCGGTAGGTCTATTCTACTATTTATACAAAGCACACATGCGGCGTGCTGAGCAGCAGCAAATCGAGGCTCGTGCCAGGGCTGAAAGTGCTGTAGCACAGACTCATAGTGCAGACCGAAATTCCTTATCACTATGGAAATCGCCTCTTCCATACATTGGGCTTCTAGCGCTTTTGGCCATTTATTTTGGCTTTAAGCTCTAGTGGCTATTTAAGGCTGACCTTTCCAATAATTATATCTTTAAACATTACCCAATCACCCATTAGGCTGTAAAACGGATATTTAAAAGTAGCGGGTTTATTGCGCTCAAAGAAAAAATGCCCCGTCCAAGCAAATCCATATCCAATTACGGGCACAAGCCATAAAAGCATCAGGTTCCCCAACACAATAGCCATGGCGATAATGCCTATTACTAACCACGAACCAATAAAATGCAGCAGTCGACAGGTAGGGTTGGTGTGTTCCGCTAAATAGTAGGGATAAAACTCTGCAAAGGACTTAAATGCTTGACTCATCAGATTGTTCCCGTTGTCCATTTAATGAATGATTAGGTGATGGATGGGTATTGTATAACATGTTTACGCAGCGCGGAAAACAACGGTCTATCAAAATTTGTTGCTTGCAAAACATATCTTCGCCTCCATAATCTTCACTATACATTCAACGTGAAAACTCTCAGATAATTGGACACCAAATGTCAGACACTGCAATAGCATTAAATGTAGAGAATTTTAAACAAGTTATTATAGAAGACAGTCAAGATAAGATTGTTATCGTGCATTTTTGGGCGCCTTGGGATGAGGGCTCGGTGGAGATGCTAAACACCCTAGAAACGGCAAGTGCGCAAAATATATCTACCACCGCTCTAGCAACGGTTAATTGCGATGAGCAACCGGAGATAGTGCAGCAGTTTGGTGTTCGTTCGTTGCCCACCACTATGCTGATAAAAGAAGGGCAACCGGTTGATGGTTTTGCGGGTGCGCAAACGCTTGAGCAGGTGATTGAAACCTTGTCAAAACATCTGCCAAGCCCCGAGCAAGCGCTTTTTGAACAAGCGGTTAGCGTCGCCCAAGAAGGGGATATGCAACAGGCTTTTACCCTTGCCAAACAGGCCTTTGATATTAATCCTGACAACGTTGAATGTCGGTTCTTATTGAGCGATTGTGCGCTTGAGACAGGCCAAGTCGAGACAGCAAAAACGTTGATGGCAGAGGTTAAATTAGTCGATCAAGATGCACGTTACCAATCTATTATGGGTAAAATCGAGCTTGCAGAAAAAGCAGCGGAGTCTCCTGAGCTGCTGGCGATGCAAGAGGAGCTGGCAAAAAATCCTGACGATTTTGAACTGAAGACAAAAGTCGCAGTTGGCTTGCAGCAGGCTCACAAAACCGAAGAGGCACTTGAGCTATTGTTCCAAATACTGAACAAAGACATGGCCTTTGGCGACGCCAAAAAGCTGACCCTAGACATGATTAACGCCTTGCCTGATGGCGAGCCGCTTAAATCAAAATATCGCCGCAAGTTTTATAGTTTGCTTTACTAGCATGGGTATAAGCGATGCGAAAAAGCGTATAAAATAAATCTCGATTAGGGTCAACATAGGCGGCGAAATTTGCTAATATCGCCGCCTAATTAATCAAGTTCTAATTTCCATGGCAAAAAATGTTGTAGTGCTCGGCACCCAGTGGGGTGATGAGGGCAAGGGTAAAGTCGTCGACTTGCTCACAAGTGAAGCATCTTATGTGGTGCGCTATCAAGGTGGTCACAATGCAGGCCACACGCTCGTAATAGACGGTGAAAAGACCGTTCTTCATTTAATTCCTTCCGGCATTCTGCGTGAAAACGTCAAATGTGTCATTGGCAACGGAGTTGTGCTCAGCCCCCAAGCTCTGCTCACTGAAATGAAGATGCTTGAAGATAAGGGCGTCCCGGTTAAAGAGCGTTTGGTAATCAGTGAAGCTTGCCCCTTGATTTTGCCATTTCACATCGCCCTTGATGTTGCCCGTGAAACGGCGCGAGGTGCTAAAGCGATTGGTACAACAGGCCGAGGTATTGGTCCAGCATATGAAGACAAAGTGTCGCGCAGAGGCTTACGCGTTGGTGACTTGTTTAATCCCGAAGATTTTGCGCTTAAGTTAAAAGAAGTGATGGCGTACCACAACTTCATGCTAACGGAATATTACAAGCAACCTGCGGTTGACTACGATACGGTGCTAAAAGAAGCGTTAGACGTTGCTGACCTGTTTAAGTCACTCACGGTTGACGTGACCGAGCTACTGGAAAATGCGAAGCAGAATAACAAGGCTATTATGTTTGAAGGTGCTCAAGGGACATTGCTTGATATTGACCACGGCACTTATCCATATGTAACTTCATCTAACACCACGGTTGGCGGTGTCGCAACCGGTGCAGGATTCGGCCCATTGAGCATTAATTATGTGTTGGGCATTGTCAAAGCTTATACAACGCGTGTCGGTTCAGGTCCTTTTCCGACCGAGCTTGATTGCGATGTTGGTCAACATCTTGGGGTTAAAGGTCACGAATTTGGCGCAACCACTGGCCGCAAGCGACGCACTGGCTGGTTTGATGCAGTCGCTATTTGCCGCGCGGTTCAGCTCAACTCTATCACCGGATTCTGCCTGACAAAACTTGATGTACTCGATGGCTTGGACACACTTAAAATTTGCATAGGCTATAAAGACAAGCAAGGCAATATTTCCAAAGTCCCACCGCTCGCTGCTGAAGGATATGATGTGGTAGAGCCGGTCTATGAAGAAATGCCAGGTTGGACTGAGCAAACCTATGGCGTGACTGATTATGACAAGCTTCCGCAAGCGGCTAAGCGTTATATTCGCCGTATTGAAGAGCTGACATCCGTGCCTGTTGATATCATTTCGACTGGTCCAGACCGTGCAGAAACGATGGTGTTACGTCACCCATTTGAATAAATAATGTTGGGGAGTAAAGCGTCAATGTCGAGTAATTCAGTAGTTGAAAACAGCGCAGATCAAGATGTCGAGCGCAGCGTGTCGTTCGATTACAGCGAGTTGCTCAATAGACTTGATAGTTTTTTTCATTCGCAACATACCCGCACGCTAGAGTGGCGTAAAGCACAATTAAAGCAGCTGCTAATTCTTATTAACGAAAATGAGCAAGCCTTGTTTGACGCCTTACAAGCGGATCTGGGTAAGTGTAAGCAAGAAGCGTACGTGACTGAGCTTGCTTACTTAAAATCAGATATCAAACACCAAATGGCGAGTGTCAAAAAATGGATGCGGCCAGTAAAAAAGTCTACTCCATTGGTTGCACAACCGGCGAAGAGTTACATTTATCCTGAGCCCCTTGGTACGGTATTAATAATTGGGGCATGGAATTATCCCATTCAACTTACGCTAAGTCCCTTAATTGCTGCCATTTCGGCAGGCAACTGCGCAGTGCTAAAGCCTTCCGAACTTGCCCAGCAAAGCTCTGCGCTAATTGCCAAATTACTACCTCAGTATTTGGACGAAAACGCCTTTGCTGTTGTCGAGGGCGGCAAAGATGAAACGAGCGCCTTACTCAGTCTGCCTTTTTCGAAGTTTTTCTACACAGGCGGTGAGCAGGTTGGAAAAATTGTAATGCGCGCAGCATCTGAGCACTTAACACCTGTTACCTTAGAGCTTGGCGGAAAAAGCCCCTGCGTTGTCGACAGTCAAATAGACATTGAAATTGCCGCCAACCGCATTGTATGGGGCAAGTTTATGAACGTGGGACAAACCTGCATTGCGCCTGACTATGTGCTTCTTGCACAGGATATTGCGGATGATTTTATTGATGCGCTCAAGCACGCCATTGAAAAGCAATATGGTAAGTCACCAAAAGATCAAGAAGAATATGGCAGAATTATTAATCAGCGCCATTGCCAGCGACTTGCCAGCTACTTAGATGGTCAAGATGTCATTTTGGGTGGGCAAATTGATATACAAGAAAAGTATATTTCGCCTACCTTAGTTTTAAATCCAAACGAGAATGACTTGATCATGCAAGAGGAAATTTTCGGCCCACTCTTGCCAATTATTGTTATGCCCTCGCGAGAAGCTATGCTGACGTTTATCAATAAAAGACCGCATCCACTTGCAGCCTACTTATTTTCAAAAGATGAAGCCTTCCAATCGCAGTTTTTGGAGCAAGTGTCTTGCGGAAGCGTCTGTATTAATGACTCTAGTATGTTCATGCTAAACCATGAATTGCCCTTTGGTGGGGTGGGTACAAGCGGCATGGGCCGGTATCATGGAAAGTTCGGCTTTGATACTTTTAGTCATGAAAAGACAGTAATGAAACGTAGTTTTGCATTAGAAAATACGCTGCGCTATGCGCCGTTCACTGCTTTTAAGAAAATGATTTTAAATAGGTTTATTGGATGACTTCTCCCTTCCATCTTGCCATACCTGTTACCGATTTAGACGATGCCGTACGCTTTTATGAAGAGCTTATAGGCTGCGAGCGAGGCCGAAGCGACAGCTGTTGGATTGACTGGAATTTTTATGGGCATCAGTTAGTCACCCATTTGGTGGAGGCAATGCCCAATATTCAGCAAGATGACGAATCATTGCAAACCAACGAGGTTGATAGCCACAATGTGCCAGTTCCTCATTTTGGCATTGTGTTAGCTAAGCATGATTGGCAAGCGTTGTCGGCGCGTCTAGAAAAACACGGGTACGCATTTCACATTAAACCCTACATTCGGTTTAAAGGCCAAGTGGGCGAGCAGGGAACGTTCTTCCTATTTGATCCAAGCGGCAACGCTTTAGAATTTAAATATTTTGAAGATATGAAGCAACTATTCGCAAGTTAACCATGCTCTAAATCCAAGTACCGGAGCTTATTTGACTTCCCAGCTAAATGCTTCATAACTTGGAATAGTATCAAGCTCACCCATTCTCAGAGCGTGAATGTCTTTTTGCAAAGCAAAGCGAAAATCTCTGACTTCTCCCCAAAGTGAATAAAAAGCCTCTTTATCTTCAAGACGACCTTCATCTTCCGCTTCCATTAGAGGACGCAGTCGTATGTAGGCCTTCATCAATCGTTCAGCTTGTTCTTCTTCAAACTGATCGAGCGCATTTTTTGATACCTTCATGGCCTCGCTATCGAAGTCCTGCGCCTCAAAGTTAGCGAAATAGGATACATAGTCTTCAACTGGCAATGAATCCGCATTATTAAAGATTTGCAAACTGTCTAAATTGAGCAATGCTTCACTGCTTGGGTCGATAATCATTACGGTAGGTGTCCCAAAAAATATAGGGTAACCAAATCGTCGCGTTATTTCGCGTTTATCGTTGTAGTTGCCAAGATCCACAAACAGTAGCTCATACTTTTCTAAAATGACTGGGGCAAGCGCTGGCATTTCAATTTTGTCCGCGAAGCCTCTGCTGTCATGACACCACTGCGCGCCTAAAACCAGCAAGAGCAATTTACCTTGCTCAATGGCGCTCTTTAGTGCTAAGTCGACGCGCGCCTCATCATTGTCATGGGCAATAAAATGAATGTTAGAGGACGCTTGTGTATCCTGCTCAGCTTTGACTGTTGGTGTTCTCAATAGACTTGCGAAAAGTAGCGCTAGCACAATAAAAATACCTACATTAGCGCGTTTGAGCGACAATGAAGATGAATCAGGTAGAAAAAAGGACAGCATGAAATGAATACACCTAATTGGATATTTGTCGCTAGCTTATCAGCAAAGGCCATGATGAGGTAGCCGGGGATCTTGCATTTGTCGATCTTTGTATCGACGCAGTCCTTTGTGTAGAAAGCGAAATGACATACAGTTGAGTAAAGCAGCTAAGCGCTAAGGGCGAAGACGCATTTCCAATAGTGCAGTTTCAAATCCCAACTTTTCGTAGGCTTTAATTGCACCAGAGTTTGACGGATATACTGTCAACACACAGTTTTCTACGCCTTTATCTCTAGCCCAAGCAATCAGCGCTTTGATGATTTTAGCATTGATGCCTTTCCCTCTGTGCTCAGCTTCAACGTACATCATGGCTAGGTATAAATGTTGATCATGTTTGTAATAGTCTTTAGAAGGGCGAATAACACCCGCCCCGCATCCAAGCAAGTGTCCGTTAATTTCGGCAACGATCAAATTAGCGTTTTCATTCTCTATGAATGAGGATGGGTCATAGTATTCTATGTGGCCATTTTTTAAACACTCGTCCATTGGGCGTTCGGCTTCTACAATTCCTTGCAAATACGCTCGCAATGTTGGTAAGTCTGAGAGTGTAGCGCTGCGTATTTTCATATCTTTTATAGGACCACTAGGCTTATTGCGATATAAGCAACGATTGTTGCTCCACCCACGACTAATGCATAAGGAAGTTGCGTTTTGACATGCGTCAGAAGGTCGCAGCCCGCAGCAAGTGAACTAATGGCAGTGGTGTCTGAGATAGGTGAGCAATGGTCGCCAAAAATTCCGCCGCCAAGTATTGCCGCTAAAACCAGCTCAGGCGGTAAACCTAAACTTTGTACAAGCGGCATGCCAATAGGAATTAGAATTGCAAATGTCCCCCAGGAGGTGCCGGTGGTGAAGGATATAATGCCGCCAGCAATAAACAACATGGGTACTATTAAATAGATAGATAAATAGTTACCGACCAAGCCTGCTACAAAAACCCCGGTTCCCAGCTCTTTTAAACTTGCACCAAGTGTTATAGAGAGCAACACAATTGTTACCAAAGGAAGTAATTCACCCATGCCTTTGAAACCCATTTTAAAAGCGCCTTGATGGTCAGTTTTTTTGCCCATTACGAGCATGACGTAGGCAACAATACAGGCAAGGAAAGTAGCATATAACACCGATTTGCTGCCGCTCCCTGAGCTTAAATCTCCATTTCCTGTCCACAGCATAAAACCAAGCATACCAAAGACCATCACCAGCATGGGAACTAGCATATACCTTGCTTTACTGGCTTGAGTCACCTCGAGCTTGCTGTCGGTGCTCTCTAAATCAATTTCAGCTTGTGCCATTGGGCCGTGTACTTTGTCTGACGCTATTGTGTATCCAACCACAACTAGTGTTAGCCACGCGTAAATATTATAGGGAAGGGTAGACCATAGAATTTCTAATGGATTTTGTTGTAAGTCGTAAGTGCTCAAAAGTGCGAGGATGTAGGCTCCCCATCCGTTTAATAAAATCAAAATACAAACTGGCGCGCTGGTAGAATCAATCACGTACGCTAAACGTGCACGGCTCATTTTGAAGCGGTCGAATAGGCCTCTTGCCAGAATACCGGCGGTTAATACACTTAGATTTGACTCAATAAACACGGCGACTCCGGTAAACATGGTAATGCTACCCACTCGCTTTTTGGTTTTCGCAATGCCTGAACTAATTAGTCTATTGACCAATGCAGCGACGCCACCCGAGTCGCGAATAAAGGCTAGAAGCGCACCTACGAGTAACGAAAATATCAGGATCCTCGCATTGCCCTCGTCTCCCACGGTACTCACAATTCGCTCAGCCGTATTAATTGGTGTTAGCAGGACAACACTGCCGGTGTTCAAGGTCAGCAGAAATTCTGCGCTTAATATCGATAGCAATAAAGCGAGAATGACTTCTTTTTTCCAGATGACAACTGAAATCGCGATTATTGGAGGAAGTATACTGAGCCAGTCCATTTACGGCGGTCCTTTTGTTATTATTGTGATATTAATTGCTTGCTTCACCTGCAATGATGGCTTCATACACCAGGCTCATCACGCTGCCGTAACGACCTGTTTCATAGGAATCACCTTCAAAATAAGGCTCACCATTTTTGTCGATGACTTTTGAGTGCTTTTTATTCGTTAACAGAATGATGGCTAAATCATATTCTGGGTCCATGATAGTTGCTGTTCCGGTCCATCCGGTATGACCAAATGCGCGTGTGCTTGCGTAAGGGCCAAAGTGCCAAGCCATTGCAGGGTCGGCCGCTAAACGCCAGCCTAAACCAAAGCCATCAGATCCATAGCGAGGCGACGTGAATCGCGCTAATGTGGCCTCATCAAAAAGCTGAGCGTCGTCATATCCGCCGCCGTTGAGCACAAGTTGAGCAAGTACCGCTAGATCTTTCGCTGTTCCAAACAGTCCGGCGTGTCCGGCTACTCCGCCCATTGAATAGAAGGCTTTCTCATCGTGCACTTCGCCGCGTAGAACATGTTCACGAGCGCCCTCAAATTGAATTCGACCTTGTCGGGTATTACCTTGAATTTCAGTCGCAGCAAATTGCCGTTTTGACGCGCCTTTTTGCAGCGGGTTAAATCGAAGGCTATCCAAATCAAGCGCTTGATAAATTTGGGTTTCTAGATATTCATCAAGCGCCATGCCGACCACTCTCTCAATCAGTAAACCCAGCACCATAAAGTTAATGTCAGAATAATGCTGCTCACTCTGGCGCCCTGTTTTAAATGGCACTTGAGAGAGCAATAAATCTTTCGTCGTGCTTCGGTTTAGGGAATGAAAGTCTTCGTTGTTTTGGTCAAAAAAACGTAAGTCGGCGTCGTAGCCTGATGCATGGGCAAGTAAATCTGACACACTGCGAGCTTCTCTTCCCTCACCAAGATACTCTGGCAAATAGTTTGAGATAGGGGCGTCTAAATGCACCTTGCCTTGCGTGACTAAATGCATGATAGCCAAGGTAGTTGCGAAGGTTTTTGTGTTTGAGGCAAGATCAAAGTGAGTATCAACCGTCATCATGTCTGGTTGTTGAAGTAGCATTCCATCGGACGAATATTTCTGAGCATAGCCGTAGGCGTCAAATTTCACTATTTCACCTTTATGCATGACTAACAGCACTGCACCGGGAAAGCCTTCAATCACGTCTTGTTGAATTAAGGTGTCCACAGCAGAAAAGTCATAAGCCGCGTCATCAATATTTAGCTTGCCTGATGCGCTTGCGTTGTTGCTTCGTCCTAAGTTTTTGTAGTTTCTGTTAAGGTTTTTGATGTCTGGATAAGGGATATGGATTTCTAACGATGCCCCTTGCGGCTCAATGTTTTCAACACGTATGCTGTTCAAACCATCTTTTGTTCGCTTAGCGAGGGAGTATTCGTAGAGTCGACTAGGTTCAAACGGTAGCGTAATGTTAAGCGCTTGATCATTTATAAAGATATCGGCAGATTCAGCGTCCATCGCGTTTACGATCATGCTTCCGCGCCCAGAGTAGGCTTTAAAGCTTGCTCTATTATTGACGAAGGCGCGGGTGTTGGAGCGCGTGAGCGGGAATACCTGATGTATTTGCCCCTTTGTAATTTGCGGCTCAGAATCAGGCCTTGGTTGAGACTCAATCTCGTATCGCTCTGTTAGCTTTTCCAAACGCTCAGGAAAATACCGTTCTAACAAAGCGAATATTGCTGCGGCGGTGCTTGAATCTATGTTGCCGCTAACTTGCCATGGCAAAAAGTGCATCTGAAAGGCGCTAACAGTATCGATACTCTGCTGGTCGTTTATTCCAGTTTCGATAATGCCATAGCCATAAGCGCGAAGAGCAGCCTGCACTAAGGCGATGTTTGGCATATTAGCGTTAAACGCTTGCCAGTATTTCGCCAACACATCTTGTTCATACCACGCGCCAATCCCAGCTTCATAGAGCTGAAACCATGGAAAACGGGGACCAGGATCGTTCTTGCGTGATGGCGCTATGTCGGAGTGACCAACGACTGCCGTTGCATCGATATCCGGGTTACGACTTAATATATCCTTACTCAATTCAATAACCAGCTCTATCTGTTTAGGGTCATAATCCGGGAATACGCACAGACGATTTGGTCCATGCTCTGCTTTTGCCGCAGTTCCCGCCTCTTCCAAGGCTTTTTGATTCTGGAAGCAGCTTGGTACGTTCACTATCTCAATGCCAATGGAGCTATCGTTTAGGCCAGTTCGTCCTTGCCAATAGCTCACGCCAGCATGCCACGCTCGTTCATTTTCATCTACGAGCTGAAGAATGCGTAAATCGTCATAGGGATAGCTTGGGTCGTTACTTTCAGGCACCAGATAATGCGAGCTTACCCAGCCCTCTTTAACCAGTGCATCAACCGATTTTTGATAGTTAATGGCCGTAAAATGCATCACCAGTGACTTGACCCTGAAACTATAGTTTACTGATGGAAGCTGAGTGTAACTTGAGCTAATGCAACTGGAGATAAACACACAGATAGAGGCGAGCAACATGGTTTTAATAATTGGCTTCATTGACTCGTCCCGCAGTAATGCGCTAAATAGCTTTTGTGGCTTGGCATTTGTTGTTCAGCTTCGCGCATCGCGCCGGCGATACGTTTAAGATTTTCCTGCCGTTGCCCCTCATCAAGCTTGTTGACTAATGGATGAAAGCTGGAGGGGACAAGGCCTTGACCGTTCATGACCGAAAACCAGCTCAATTCATTGAACAATTCATTATTTTCTCTAAACAATCGACCGCTAGACAAGTACAAATCAATTTTCGCTTGTAAGGTGTCAGGAATAGACATGGATTGGCAATAACGCCAAAATTCTGAGTCGTCACGTTTGGTAGCTTTATAGTGCAATATAATAAAATCGCGGATGCGCCAGAGTTCATCGTCGGTGTAACGATTGTATGTGTCAATGTCAGCTTGATTGCAATGAAGTTTACTTAAGGTCTTGCCTGATGAATCCTGAGAAGGCGACGTTGCTGAATTTTTCGTTGGAAACAAAGACAGTAGCCGCATGATTGCAGACTGAATAAGCTGTAAGCCTGTGGACTCTAATGGTTCAATAAAACCTGCTGATAAGCCAATAGCTACGCAGTTATTTTTCCACGCCTGACAGCGCTTACCATTGATCCATTTAAGCTCTCTCGCTTCAGATAAAGCGTTGCTTGGAAGGCGTTTTGCAAGCTGCGATACGGCCTTTTGCTTACTTAAAAACTCTGACGAGAATACGAAGCCGTTGCCTATTCGGTGTTGAAGCGGTATTTGCCACTGCCAGCCACATTCATGGGCGCTAGAAATTGTGTAGGGTTTTATGTCGTCAAGTGACTCACTTGGCTGGGCGATGGCTGAGTCGCATGGTAAATATTCGCGCCAATCTTCAAAATCGACACCCAGTGTTTGCGCAATCAATAGCCCTTTAAACCCTGAGCAGTCGATAAACAGGTCGCCTTCAACAGACGAGTCATCTTGTAAACCAAGTGCAGTGATATTGGCGCTTTGTGGGCACTGATGTACCTGCCTGACTTCACCAAGTACGCGTCTCACCCCGCGCTCAATAGAGTATTGGCAAAGAAACTCAGCGTACTTTATGGCATCAAAATGATAGGCATATTTGAGCTTAGCCAAGGCTGAACGAGACTGTGGCTGCGGATGGCAAAACTTATTCTGAAGTGCAGCTGTGTATTCTAAACAATAATTTTCGATAGCGTGTTGTTGGCCGCGTAGTTTATCCTTTAACCAATAATGATGAAACGGCACGCCATTCATATTCACGCCGTAAGGACCAAAAGGGTGCATATATTTATGCGACTTTTCATACCAGTCATGGAATTCGATGCCTAGCTTAAATGAGCCATGCGTATATTTTAAAAATTCAGCTTCATTTATACCCAACATGTGGTTGAATTCAAGAATGGAAGGAATCGTCGCTTCACCCACAGAAACTGTGCCGATATTAGAGGACTCTACCAAGGTGATGGAGTGATCCTGCAAAGGGAGCGAATTAGCAAGGGCAGCCGCGGTCATCCAACCTGCTGAGCCGCCGCCAACTATTACTACTCTTAACGTTTTATTAGTTGTCATTAACCTTCTTATACATTTTGCTTTTGTAGTGTCTTGCTGATGTTTATTTAGCGAAGTAAACAGCAACTTCACACCGCGCTTTTTGTATCATAATGCGCTTAGCTGAAACGCACAATTGCTTGCAAATAAAAAGGGCGATGGTATTGCTCATCGCCCTTGATTGAGTCGAGTTAACACTCGCAGAGCAGCAACAACTGATGCTGCAAAAGCCTACGCATTAAAAGTCATAGTTAACTTGTAGTGTAAAAGATCTTCCGCGCGGATCTGCGACCCTTGGGTCGAACGCAGCACCCGGTGAGAAATCGTTCTGATGTGCAGTAAATGGTGGATCGCGATCAAATAGATTTCTTACGCCAAAGATGACTTCGGTATCCTCCCACCCCGTGTAGTTGATGCTGTAGTTGTAAACTAAGTAACTGCCTACAACACCATCATAGTTAGGTGGATTTGCTTCTCCAGATGCCACACCCGGCGGCGTTTCATCGTCATAACTATGTCGGTAAACCTGTGTCAGCACATGCGTAAAGTCCTCATATGAGTAGGTAAAAGAAACGGTATGCTTCCACCTAAGCGGGATATTACCACGTGAATGCGTACCGACTAGATTTGGACCAAAGGGCGCATTATCTCGCTCCTGTTTAATGTCTTCAATCAAATAACTTCCGTTAAAGTTGAGAGCCCAGGTATGGTCGCCAATATCGCCGCCCGTAACCAAACCCACTTCAACACCGCTAGTTTGTCGACCACCTGCGTTGATGAAGCGACGGTCAATCGCAACAATGCTCCCATCGGGAGCAAATAAGAAGTTATCGCTAAATAGCTCTGGGTTCTCAATGAGCTCTCTAAAGCCTGGTGTTTGAATGGTGCCCTCTATTTCAATTTCCCACCAGTCAACATTAACGATGACGTCATCCGTGGCAAACACAACGCCCAAACTAGACTGATTAGATTCTTCTGGGCCTAAGTCTGGTTGACCACCAAAGAAAATAGCGGGGGTGATTGGCTGACATGATGGGTTGTCGGCAATGACTATGCCATCTGGACACAAGAATGGGTTCGCTAAGTCAGTGCCAGTGTAAGGTTCAGCGGTTATACCATTAAAGAGCTGATTAAAGCTTGGTACTCTAAAGCCTGTGCTATAAGAGCCACGGAACAACAACTCGTCTATCGGGGTAAATTTAAAACCATATTTCGGATTAGTTGTACCACCAAAGCCATCATAATCATCATGACGCAGCGCTAAATTTAACTCTAAACTTTCAACCACTGGTACTAGCGCTTCAACAAAGATTGCTTTGATGTCACGGCTCACGTTTTCAAGGGCGTTGGCATCATCAAATGGAGCGCCATATATTGTCGGCCGCTCATCTGCGACTCGACGGTCACCGTTAAATTCGTACTCTTCCCTACGTAAATCAATGCCGGCAGCAACATAAATACTATCTCCGCCTAAGCCGAGCTCAAAGCCGGTATCCCCCGAAATGGTTGCATCGATTTGCGTCATGATGGTTTTACCGCCAAACAACGTTACGCCGCGAGCAGAGGCATTCTCAAGCATTTGCAGGGCTTCAGGTGTTTGCGACTGACCTGGTAACAAGAATGGGTTTAAAACGCCAGTCCCGATGGCTTCTGCAAGCCCTTGAACATAGTGGTAACCACCGCCAAGTTCGGACTCTGCTTCGTTTGCCGAGCGAGACAAGCCTGCTTTATAGTCCCAATCGCCACCAATAACCCCTTCAATGCCTAACTGAATTTTATATGATGTCGTTGTTGTTTCAATTTCTCGAGGTCCGCAATCCATGCAGCGCCAGCGATAGGCTATGGGCGCGCCAATATTGAGTTGGTCTGCGCCATAAAAATCGGATAAAGCGTCTACGATGTAGTCATATGAGGCGCCAGTGCTTGGATACCAACCGCCGCCAAAGGTGTCCCAATCGCCGTTCCCAATCGCCCAAGGCGTAATTTGATTGGGTTCAAACACTTTTTTGGAAACGACTTCAGATCCTAAAAGTTCAATAAATGCTTCCGAGTCCTCACCCACCGCCATGGTGCCACGTCCAACAAAGTCGAGACTTTCAACCGGTTGTTGTAAAACTGCGGCACGAGGGTAATCCCATGCACAGCTTACGCCGAGATTCCGCGTTCTATTCCACAAATCTGCTTGATCAGGTCCCATATTTTCAATGGCATCACATCCAGGTTGACCCGGCAACGCCAGCACATTAAGCACATCGTTCTCAAGCCCTGTATTTGGGTTGGTTAAACCTGAACCGATAAGGTTGTAGTGATTCGATGTGGGGTCGTTTGGACTGCTCCAGCGGTCATTGATTGACGCAAAAGGTGCGCCTCGTGTATCTGGCGATAGGCCTCTATCTGGTTGGAAAGTATTGGTAAAGTCTCTGTCAGTACCGCGCAATATCTCAGACGACTTGTAGGCCAGTGAGCCCATGACATTGTAACCGTCCTTGTTCATATCGCCTGTACCGGCCAACACGTTGAGTCGGTAAATATTACCGCCACCATCTTCAGTGTGATCGGCAAACGCGCCTAGCTGAAGACCGTTGTAGTTTTGCTTCAGAATGAAGTTAATTACACCACCGATTGCATCTGTACCGTAAACAGCAGAAGCGCCGTCGCGCAATATTTCAACTCGTTCTATGGCTGCAAATGGAATGGAGTTAAGATCAACTGAACGACCTTTTAGTCCATGAGTTGCGATTCGTCTTCCGTTCAACAACACCAATGTCGAACCTACACCTTGCTGGCGAAGGTTGGCACTTGAAGCACCATTGTTGCCGCGTTCTTCACCACCCACAATACCCGCATTACTGGCGAGATTGTCATTAGAGTTTGAAGATATATTGAGTTGCAGTAATAGTTGGTCAGCTGAGGTGATACCAGCAGCATCGATTTCAGCCCGCGAAATAACCGTCAGAGGTAGATCGCCCTCTAAGCTTGTGCGCTTAATGCTTGAACCGGTTACTTCAATTCGCTCAACTTCTCCGTTGTTTTCTTCAAGTAATTCTTCATCTGTAGCTTGCTGGGCATAGGCATTTACGCCGAGTCCCGACATGGCTAGCACGAGTGCAATTTTATTTAACTTCACTGTGCAGTCTCCCTAGTTAATTATTATTGGCATGTGTGGTCTATCACTCGTTATTGATAGATGCAGAAATCTGTGTGTGAGATGCCTGCGAGCCAGAAGAGCGTGAAACTACAACGAACACAAGATACACCCTTCCTTGTCTTCACGTTAGCATAAGCAAAATGAATGTAAATAATAAATTATTCCAAAAATGTATCATGATTTTTCAATAAATTATTTATTCTTTAAATTCAGCAGGTTAAGCTGTTCAGCGCGACTAAGGTCTGGGGCGATTTTGGCGGTGAAATCGTATTTGGAGCACAAAACACCAGTCTTAACCCTAGCGCTGAGCATGCGATGAACTGAAGATAATGTGACTTTTTCTTGTTTGTTATTAAGCCAATCTAAGCAATTGCCCGTTAACGACGGCTGCAATGACCTCATCCCCTTTTCGCATCAAAAAGTATGCGGGTTGTTGAAGCACAAGTGCTTGCGGTGAAGCATTTAAGGGTTGATTGAGCAGTATTTGATGATCTGATTGATTGTCAAAGTCTTGTATTTCACCCTGAAACTGAATAACGCCTTGTTTGAGCCAGTCTATAAAACTCTCATTGGTCAAAATAGTGTGAGAGTTAAGGGTGTGCACGGTACCGGAGTCGAAACTAAGTTCACTGGCATCAAATTCCTCAAGGCCAGCTTGAATGCCTAAATCGCCTACTGCGTCTATAAAATATTGATTCGAGTATCTAGCCGTCTGTTTAATACTAATGCTGGCTTGATAGCTATGTCGTCCAACAAAACGTAGGTCGCGGATCACCAAAGACGAAAGCGCTTCTGATACGTTCTCAGGAATCGCCCAATAACGCTCACATAGGGCAGCAACTTCTTGCTCATTGACTTGGTTTTTATGCTGTCGCTGCATATGTAAAAATGCCGCAAGCATCGCTTTAACGTTCATGCGGCGCGCAATTTGTCGGTTAGGATCGTTGGCTGCTGCACCCGATTCAATTAAAATGGTAGCCGCTCCTTTGCCCGCGATGCGATCGCCAAAAGAGCGCGGTGAGAAAGTGTCATCATAGCGCGCAATTGCATTTTTCAGTGTGCTTTCTATTGCCCTCGTCATTGCACCAATGAGCGTGATGGCGAGCTTTCTTGAATCGTCAATATTTTTATCAATATCGTAAGCCGGCGCTAAAAACGCAATTGTTGATGCCATGCCCGTGGTACCTGCTTGATAATAAGGCGACTGATCATGCAAATTGAACGCAATATCGGGCTGAATCTCGTCAACCAAACGCATTAAAATAGTGCCCTCAAGCGTCTGCTTTGCCATTGCATCGCGGTTAATATCAATGGCTTGGGCATTATGGCGGATGCATCGTTGTGCTCCATCAGGGTTCAGCATGGGCACAACATGCAAAGTAAATAGTCCTTCTGGTGCTTCGAGTTCGCTTGTTTGGCGAAGCAAGATATCCAGCAAGTCAAACACTGCTGCCGTCGCCGTTGCTTCATTACCATGCATTTGCGTCCATGCCAGTATTTTAATAGGGCCATGTCCATAGGTGATACGAGTAATACTGCGTCCTTCAAATGAATTACCCTCATGACTTAATCTAATCCTTTCGTCATCTTTGAGCGCTTCGAGCAGCGGTAAAATGTGGTGGTGTTCAATATGCGGTAAATCAAGATCGCTGAGTAAATGGGAGATGGGCGAAGTGTCTGTGGAATTTGCCATAGTGAATTTGTATTTAACAGCTTTTGTGCAGGGCGAGAATGCAAGTAAGATAGCGAAAATTTTGCCCATTGTACAAATTATTCTATGATAAATACTAAAATAAGAATAAAGTATTCCTAAGTTGTACAGGTTGCCATTGGTAAAAAAGTGCGATGAATACTTGTTAGTTTGCTTCAGCACCCATCAATAAGGTGAATCGTGACATGGCAGCATTTTCTAAAATCAAAGCGCTTCGGGGCTCTTTATCGAGCAGTGAGGAAAAGCTAGCGGGCTATATACTGAAATCGCCAGCAGCTTTGCGCGATTTGTCCTCTCAAAAGCTGGCATCCACCGTAGGGGTGAGTCAAAGTTCCGTTGTAAAATTTGCTCAAAAGCTCAAATATAAGGGGTATCCGGCGCTTAAACTGGCGGTGATGGACGATTTGAAGAACGTTGAAACCGACCATCAGAAACTTCACGGCAGCATATCGGTAGATGATGACTACGAAACCATGTCTTCAAAGCTCTTGCAAAGTAAAATCACGGTACTCAATCAAACTAAAAACTTGAATGACAGCGCCGCATTTTCTCAATCTGTCGACTTACTTCGTGGAGCTAACCGCGTTTTAATTACCGGTTTGGGAGGCTCAGCTCTGGTTGGAAAAGACTTTGCCTTTAAATTGCAAAAACTAGGCATTATGGCGCTTTCAGAAATTGACGGACATGCCCAGCTCGCAATTGCCTCTACACTTAATGAAAACGACTTAGTCTTTGCACTCAGTGAGTCTGGCGCTACGCGAGAAGTGGTCAATGTAGTCACACAAGCGAATAACAACGACGTGCCTGTTATATCCGTTACCAAATTCGGTGATACGCCAGTATCGGTAAATGCAAAGGTCCGTTTGTATTCAGTTGCAGAAGAGGCTGCCACACGAATTTCGTCAATACTGGCGCGCACGGCACAAGAGTTTGTCATCGATATTCTATTTATTGCGTTGATGCAATCCTCGGGAGAAAGTCGCTCACTACTGGAAAAATCGCGCGATGTGGTGGCGCAGTTTAGGAATAATTAAATTTTGTCATGGTGCTATTAGCTATATAGATATGAATATCGATGCCGAACTATCAGAGACAATTTATATCTGACGAACTGGCGAGAGCCTATGAAGGTAAAGAAACAGTTAATCTACAATACAAACGGACACCTAAACTTTCTCATAAGTTATTGCGACTCACTTCGTACAATTTCTTGAACTAGGACGTTTTCGTGCTGAAATTGATATACCCACTATTATTTGTAAGCTCTGCTTTTTTGAACAATGCTTTAGCACAAGAAGCACGATCGTTTACTTCGCTTTCGGACATAAGTGAATCTAAGAAACATGAAATTGACCAAGCAATACCTGTATTGATGAAGCAATATGGTGTCAACTCGGTTGGCTTAGGGTTAATTAAAAATACAGAATTGGTCTACTCAGGTTACTTCGGTAATCAACGTGAAGGTGTGCCTGCTAATAAAACGACTCAATTTGATGTAGCGTCGATCACCAAAACAATGACCGCTGAGACTGTTTTAAGGCTCGTTGCCGCCGACAAGCTAACTTTAGATGAACCCATGGCTAATTATTGGGTAGATCCTGATCTTCGTAATGATTCGAAACATTTCAAATTGACCCCTAGAATGGCGTTAAATCATTCAACTGGATTTCCAAACTGGCGTTACTTTTCGGTCGATGGTTCTTTGATGTTTGAGAGTGAACCTGGCACGAGTTATTCGTATTCCGGAGAAGGTTTTGATTATCTCGCACGAATGGTAGAACTTAAGTTACAGAAGCCTTTTGATGCATTGGTGAATGAGTATGTTATCCAAGCATTAGGCTTAAAAAATACCTACTTTCACGTAGCGAAAAGTAACTTTTCTAACCTTAATGAGGCACTTACCGACGAAGGAAAGCATCTTGGACATTATTGTTTTCCATGGGGAGGATGCCGTGAAGAAGGAAGTTGGTCAGCCGCTGACGACTTAAGGATCACTGTAGAGGACTTTGCTGTTTATTTGAAAGCGGTAATGAATGCAGGCGGATACAATGCTGCACTTGTAGCGGATAGAAATACTGTTCAGACAGATATGACTACCCACCCGGACTCTGTATCAATAGTCTGCGCTAGATTAGCTCGCAACAAATGTCCGAAAGAACAAGGGTATGGTTTGGGGTGGCAGGTCGCTGATTACGGCCACACGAAATTGATAAGCCACGGCGGAAGTGATTGGTCAGAGCTAGCTGAAGCATATTTTTACACCGAGTCAAAAGACGGAGTCATTATTTTCTTAAATGGTCTCAATCAAAACTCACTCGCAATGATGCCGCATGTGATCAAGTTGCTGGACCCTGAATCTCCCAAAATTCCGCATTATGAAATGTGGTACGAAAAAGAGTCAGGAGGCCGCTAACTCTAGCAGCAAGCTACACAATCGCTTAGCGACGGATTTGTACCTTCAATAGACCCGCCTTTAGAAGCCATAATTTGAGGAGCCGCTTCTACAAATTAAGGAAAGTGGCTGAAACATGTGTGGTAAACGCCTTTGTTGACACGTTTTAAAATTACTCTGCATACAGCAAATAGGGTGTGCGGAATTTTTCGAACGTTTCAAGCTGACTTTGCCACCCCTTACGAATTTCATTTTCAGTTTTACCGCTCATTATGTTGATGCGCAGCTGGTCTGTACCCGCGAGTTTGTCGAAGAAGTCTGGGGCGGTGAAAAACTTTCTTTGCAGACCTGCGTTTCTAAAAAGCTCGTAGGCCTTGATAAGTGGTGTAAGTGAAAGCCCTTCCATAGTAGAGTTTCGCATATCGACGCCGAAGACTGTCTTTTCCACTAGCTTCGGCGAGGGAGCCGCTTCTGGGCGCGCCTCGGGCACAAAACTGTGCTTGCCAAGCTTTACTTGATGATGCCCGTATTGCTGAAAAGGATAGTCTGTTCCTCGCCCAACACTTACTGCAGTGCCTTCAAAAAAGCACAGCGAAGGATAGAGTTGAACGGCGACATCATTTGGGAGATTGGGTGAGGGGGCAATAGGCAATGAATAGTGCATGCGTTTTTTATACCCTTCTACAGGAACCACATGCAAATCTAGCCGCTGTTGGTCGTCCAATTCAAGCCAGTTTTCACCCTTGATCATAAGTGCAAGTTCTCCTACCGTCATTCCATGCAGTACGGGAATAGGGTGCATACCTACAAATGAGCGAAACTTAGAGTTGAGCACTGGCCCGTCAATGTGCATGCCATTGGGGTTAGGCCGGTCGAGTACTATAAACTGTGCGCCATGTTTAGCGGCCGCTTGCATCATGTAATGCATAGAACTAATGTAGGTGTAAAAGCGTGTGCCGACGTCTTGAATATCGAAAACAATGATATCTAGTTGTGACATAACGGTATCTGGTGGCGTTTTGTTTACGCCATAAATAGATTGAATGGGTACACCTGTTTTTGCATCCACACCGCTTTGGATAGACTCACCGGCACCCTTATCACCGCGTACACCATGCTCCGGCGCAAAGAGCACTCGAATATCAATATCGTGTCCCAAAAGCACATCAACAAGATGTTCATCATTCACTATCGAACTTTGATTCACAACCAGTCCTACTGTTTTATCTCGCAGTGCATCAATGTATAAATGAATGCGCTCAGCTCCGACTTTAATTTGATGGGAGCGTTGCGCGAGATCTTTTTCAGAACCCTGCGCAGTGGTAAACCCTGCAAGAGTTAGCGTCACGACAATAATTAAGAGTTTTACCAACAAGGATACTGAGAGTCGGCATCTTGGTGAGGCACTTACAGTCATTTGCAGTTGCACTTTTTCGTCATTTATTTAAGTGCATCGCGCAAAAAACCCTTGCTATCGTCAAGCATTTTGCTTGCTTGGACGGCATCTGTATGAGTGAGCAGCATAAGAATGGCAACTTTCGCTTTGTTATCAGCTTCTTTTAAAGCATGCTCAGCTTGCTTTCGTGTGCATTGGGTAGCCTGCATAACAATACGAATTGCTCTTGCCTCAAGCTTTTTATTACTGGCGTTAACATCTACCATTAAGTTTTCGTAGACTTTGCCGAGTTTCACCATGCTCGCCGTGCTCATCATATTTAATACAAGCTTTTGTGCCGTCCCTGACTTCATGCGCGTGGAGCCAGTCAAGCATTCTGGGCCGACCGTGACGCAAATTCCAGTTTGTGCAATATCTAAGAGCTCAGAAGAGGGGTTGCAAACCAGGCAAATACTATAAGCGCCTAGCTCATTAGCATGTTCAAGGGCTCCAATAACATAGGGCGTTCGCCCTGATGCTGCAATACCTACCACCACATCATTGACGCTCAGGTCATGTTCTTTTAAATCTTGAACAGCGGCGGATTTGTCGTCTTCCGCTCCCTCAACCGCATGTATAAGCGCGCGCTCTCCACCGGCAATTAGGCCAATGACCAGTGAGTTGGGAACACTAAAAGTGGGTCGACATTCAACCGCATCCAGCACACCTAAACGGCCGCTCGTGCCGGCGCCAGTATATATAAGCCTTCCACCTTTGGACAGGCGCCCAACGATGTGCTCTACAGCTTCTGTAATAGCGGGAAGGGCATTTCTCACTGCTCCTGCGACTTTCGCATCTTCATTATTGATTACTTGAAGCAAGTCATGCGTGCTCAAGGTGTCTAAATCCATGGTATCTGGATTGCGTCCTTCCGATACCAACGCCTCCAACTGTTTGATGAGATCTGTAGAAGAAGCATTCATTGTTGTGTACTCCTTTGACGACCGCTTACGCACACCAACAAAGATAGCGCGGTGCCGATTAATAGCTGCCATGAAAACCCAAGGTCAAATTGCGCGCTTTCAGGCAAGTAGAGGCTTTGCACGTAAGGTTGCATCATCACCGGGGTTAAAAAGCCGATTAATAAAGCGCAAGCGATAGAAAGCGGGGAGCCTCGTTTTGTAAATAAGGCCGTAAAATAGATACCGAGCAAGCCGCTGTACGAAAATACCATGACGCTTAAAGCAAAGGCCAAAAGTGGTGTATCGGTATATTGTTGCCAGTAAAAACACAGAATCGCCATACCTGATAAGGCTAGAGCAACTATGCCCATACTGATGCGCCCTGCACGCACTAATTGCGCTTCTGTTAAGTCTTTGTTGTTATGAATGAGGCCTCGATAGATGTCTTGCACCGCAACAGACGACATAGAGTTTAAACCCGAGTTGAGTGTGGAAAGCGCAGCGGCAATAATACCGATTGTTACAATCGCTTTTATCCCGTTTGGTAAATCGGTCAGCACGTAATACATAAAAATAGTGACGGTTTGACCTTCAAACTGAGGCACGACTTCTGCCCCATTTTCACCACTTGCGAGCGACATAATGTCCGGGCGCTGGTAATAAATAAATAGAAGCAAGCCAATACACACGAAAATAAGCACAACCGGAATACCCATAAAAATGGATGACACTAAGGCTTTGGTTGCACTTTTAGAGTCTTTGCAGGTAAGCATGCGCTGCGTCACATCCTGATCCAGTCCAAAAGCGGCGATGTTAAGCAGTACGAAGCCAGTAATGATGGACCAAAAACTAAACACACCAGCGCTTGAAAAATCTACCGAAAAGTCAATAAAGGTTAATTTAGAGGGCTCTCCATCGCCGGGGGTTCTGAGTACGTCTATCATGCTTGAAAAGTCAGCTGGAATAGTGATGTACAGATAGAACAAAACCAACAGTGCCGCCGAAATATAAACTAAACATTGAATGGCGTCAGAGTAGATAACGCTTCGAATACCGCCGTACATGGTATAGGCGAAACCGATGGATGCAATAATGAGCACCGCCGTAACAACACTCCCAGCTTGAATGTCTCCAAATAGAATCATTGACACTGCAATGGCTGCCATGAACAAGCGTGCACCACTGGCAAAGAGGCGACCGCTCAAATAAACAAGGCCTGCCTGATACTTTGCATTGGCGCCAAACCGTTGCTCGAGGAGTTCGTAAACCGTAAATACTTTCAGCGCGTAAAAGCGCGGAAGCAGAAAGCTAGCTACGAAGATGGCGGCAATAAACCCTGCAATATTGGTGGCTAAATAGGTCAAGTCTCCACGATAACCTTGATCAGGCCCACCTAAAAAGGTCGCAGCAGATTGTGAGGTGGCTAATACCGATATACCCACTACCCAGATAGGCATGGTATTTCCACCTAAGAAGTAATCGGTAGAGTCCTTTGCTTTTTTATTAAGTAAGTAGCCACTTACTAACAGGATAAGCCCATATGAGGCAAACACCGTCCAGTCAAGCCACGAGAATTGGTCAATCATTCGCTTCTCTCATTTGTCATCACTCCTTGATATTTGCGCTTTACGCGGCTCGAAATACGGGTCATTAGTTCATATCCAATAGTGCCAACGTGTTCAGCCACTTCATTAACCGACACGTGTTCTCCCCACAGCTCCACTTCGTCAAACAAATCAATGTTACTATGGTCTGTCACGTCAAAAGTGAGCATGTCCATGGATACACGCCCGACCAGTTTGATTCTTTGTCCCTTGCAATAGGCGGGTGTACCGCTTGGTGCATGACGTGGATAACCATCTGCATAGCCAATGGATACCGTCGCAATTGTTGTTTGTCGCTGAGCTTGCCATGTTGCTCCATAGCCCACCGTATCTCCCTTTGGAATATGGCGAATAGCTACAACTTTTGCGACTAAGGTCATCGCGGGTTTTAATGTCGGTCTGGTAATAGAGTTATTCTGCTTATCGGAACTCATGGTCTTTGAGAGTTCTGATGGAAGTTCAGGTAATCGCGGGAGTTTATAGTCGCTTGGAAAAGGTGAGCTGCCGTAAAGCGTAATGCCGATGCGATTGTAGTCTTGTTTAGCATCTTTATGTTCAATTGCTCCTGCGGAATTGGCAATGGACAGGGCAAATCCATGCGCTTTAGCCTTGTCTAAAAAGCTCGAGATTTGCGTAGCAGCATGCGAGTTATTTGGCTCATCTGCGCACGCAAGATGCGTTGCAATGACTGAATGCCGATTAATAACAGATGTGTTTTCAGCAATAATCTTTTCAAAGTCTTCAATGGGAAATCCTAAGCGGTGCATACCCGTATCGAACTTCAACCAAAGGTGGGCGCCAAGCGAAGAGCGTTCTTTTAATTCGCCCAACCACGCTAACTGTGCTCTGTTATGAACCATCCAATGCAAGTTTTCACTGAATGTAAGCTTGAGCTCGTGCGCTTGATGCGGGCCTTGAAGTATGAGGATTGGTTTACTAATACCAGCCTCTCGCAAGTCAAGCGCTTCGTCAATAAACGCAACGGCGAACATATCTACGTCATCCTCAATATGGCGTGCGACTTGTATTGCGCCATGTCCATAAGAGTCCGCTTTTACAACAGCAACCACCCGACTGCTTGGCGAATAGGCTTTCAGCAGCGTGAGATTGTAAGTAAGTGCATTTAAATCAATGCGGGCGTAGGTGTGTCTCATACTTATTGATGAACCTCTGGCTTGGCATCATTTTCAATCCAGGGTGTCAACTCTTCATAGTGCTGAATCCCCAAACCCGGAGTGGTGTTTAGGCGAATATTGGCATCCTCAAATGTTGTCGCATTTTTTATTGGATCGTATTGACCTAAGCTTGGACCATCTAAGTCAATAAAGCGAATGACATCAGGATGAGCATAGGCTAAATGGGCAGCCGCAGCCACGCCAATACTGCCCTCGAGCATGCAACCAATCATGCACTGTATGCTGTGCTGTCGACAATACTCGATAATTTTTTCAGCGCCATACAAGCCGCCTGTCTTTGCTAGCTTAATATTAACGATGTCGCAAGCTTGCATCTTATGCAAACGTTTTACTTGCTCCAAATTAAACGCACTTTCATCCGCCATCAGTGGGGTTAGTGTATTGGCTTTAATAGCCTGTAAGCCTAAATAGTCAATTGCGGTCACCGGTTGCTCTATTAATTCAAAATGGATGTCATTTGCCTCGAGCGTTTGCATGATTTTAATCGTTGTAGCGGCATCCCAACCTTGATTGACATCGAGTCGAAGTGCGAGGTCCTTAGCTGCGTGAGCCTTATGGATGTGCTGCACAATTTTCTTAATGCGTATTAAGTCTTCAGCGGGTTGGTTGCCTATTTTTATTTTTAAACAGCGATAGTTCCGTAAAAGTGCATGATCAATGTCTATGCACATCTGTTGAATGTCATTTACGCTGATTGTGTAGTCGGTTTCCAGCAGGGGTATACGCGACGACTGTCGATGATTATTAGCAATTGGATGTTTGTCCCGCAAAAATTCAAATAAGGCTTTATTATGGTATCGGGAAACAGCATCGTGTAATGCAATATCTGCGGCGGCTTTAGCATTGCTGCCAATTGTAGGGAGTTGATAAAGTTCGTCTATTAAATCGGAAAAATCGTCCAGTGACCGGTTAGTTAACCAAGGCCTAATAACATCCTTAAAGGCACGGAAGATTGATTCATGGCTATCGCCGGTAATTTTTACAGTATCAGGCGCTGAACCGAAGCCGCTCACAACGTTCTCAGGTTGATTCGGATCAGAGCAATTGAGTCTGATGACAATATCGTGAATATCGTTCACTTCACGTATGGCTGTCCGAAAGGGCGTGCGCAGAGGTACTTTATGACTAAACACGGAAACAGAATCAACTAGCATGAGGGTACGTCGCTTGCGGGCGTGATTATATGCACTTGCTTCATTCTTGCTTTGAAAACAGTTTTCGGAGGCTTTTTGTCAGCAGCACCTGCATCTTTTGCCCTGCCAATGGCAAGTTCTCCTCACGGGCTTCATCCACAGCTACCTGCGCGGCAATCGTAAATTCTCTGCCGCCTTGAAATTGCGGTAGACAGACATGTGCTAGCACCACATTTTCGGTGGTCGAGCGCGTTTCGCTTGGCCCCCAGCCTATCTTTTGAAAGACTCGCCATTGCCCATCACTGACCTTATCGAGCACATTTTTAGGATTTTTAACGCTCTCGCCAGATATGGCTTCGGCTAGCGCATAATGCAACATGGTCGAAATACCTAACATCATCCCTCCGACACGTTTGTCTGAGTAGGAATTGCCGCTACCATAAAAAAGGGTGGACAGGTCTTGCGTCGTCAACATGGGATGAGCGGTGCTTGGGTCTCTATCGTGCGTGGCTAAACGTTTTAACCATTCTGCTTGAGCAAGCGTTGTCATCGGTTTATTGCCCGTTAATCCGCAGCTTTCACAGCGATAGGGTAAGTAGCCAGGATCGTCGGCAGCATTTAAAAATGGACTAATGGAGGTACTTTTATCTTCGTCGAGCATTTGCCAAATGTAACTACTAGGTTCAAAAGCCACTGGACCGTAAGCACCCCGAAAATAGCTTTTTGAATCAGAGAGTTTTAACCACTCATCGTAAAACAAAGCGCTAAGGTAATCTCTGCCCGCGAGATTGGCAAAGAATGTGGCCAATGCATTAGATTCTCCAGAAGCAGTACCAAACGCTTCGTAGCTATTGATCCCGGTTATCATATCTGCCACGAAGGTCTCGCCAACTTTTGCCTGCGCCCCAAGTCCTTGTTGTCTCATCTTCGCCAACGCACCCGTGAAAGCAAATATTTTTGATGAACTCCATGGTTCATATAGGTCATTATGGCTATTGTCATTACTTAAATAGCGATATTTAAGGGTAGATGTATCAGCGTTTTGCCTATCATTTTGCTCAGCTTGAGCAAAATCTATCAGCAGAATACGCCCCTCGCTTGCAGGAATGTCGAAAAACTCTGGGGAATGAGAAATTCGTGACTCCCAGCCATCTTCAGTGCTTTTGCTTTCCCGCGAGCTAAGATAGCGTTCATTGTTCTTTGCCTGAAGCTGACAGTTTATGGTCTTTGATACCAAGTTACTTGGCAGGTATGGGGCAGCGTTCATCACAGTTTCATAAAACTCCTTTTCGCGGGATGCGGCTTCCATTCTCTGAACGGTTTGGATACTCGCTTGGTTATTATCCGTATTTTCTTTAAGGGTTTGCTGATCATTTTTACCGCACCCAAGGCAAAGCAATGCACAAACAACTATTAAAGCAATCTTAATTGGTGAATATGCAACGCTTCGATATACTATAAAGCTCGAGCTTGTGCGCTTAAAACGAACATCATTAGATGCACGATATTTAGCACAAAGGCTATCAATTATTACCATTATTCAAAATTACGTGTAACATTTGGAATAATTTATTAATCCCTGTTTGCTGGACAATGTCAATGGAAGAATGCGCTTGATGGCAAAATATATTATTGGGGTAGATGGCGGCGGCAGCAAATGCAAGGCGTCTTTATACCGTTTATCAGCAACACAGCAAACTTCACACCTTGGTGATGATGCATCACCTATTGCTTCGATTGTGACAGGGCCCGCAAATGTCTTTAGCAGTTTTGACCTTGCTGCCAGTTCAATAATGTCGGCAGCTACCCAGCTTTGTGAACGACAAAATATTAAATTAGCACAGTGTATTTTGAGTGCCGGTTGCGCCGGTGGCGGAATGTCGGCGGCACAAACTAAGTTTAAGCTTTGGCAGCACCCCTTCGCTAAAGCGTATCTACTAAGCGATGTTGAGGCCTCATGTATTAGCGCAAACGCCCAGAAACCATGCGCGTTGATCATTATCGGTACAGGGTCGTGTCTTGCGCTATATCACCCTGACGAGTTCAGTACTTTAGGCGGACATGGTATGCTGCTTGGAGATATAGCTGGTGGGGCGTGGTTAGGTAAGCAAGTACTTACTTGGTATCTGCAATTTCTGGATGGGCTAGAAGATTCTGACCCCTTATCTGAGGCAATGGCGCAACATTTAGGGCGTGACGCAAATGCGGTGGTCGAGCGCTTTTCTCATGACTGTGCAAAACAACTTGCGTCTTGCGCTCACTATGTGTTTGAACAGCGAGTATCATCCCCGGTTTGCCAGGCTATATTGCATCAATCTACCCGCTACATATCGGCTCTTATCAATAAAGCTCGTGAACATAGCGAAGCAGTCTTTATTGATGGTGGACTTGCTTCAAGCTATCTACCTCTGCTAAACGGGCAGCGTTCCGACTCACTAAAAAGGCCATTTAAAAGCGCAGAGCATGGTGCTTTTTTACATGGTTCGAAAATGTATCGAATGGAAACTGAGAAATAAAACATGTTAGTACATTGGGACGACATTCTATTACTTCATGAACAGTTAAGTGAAGATGAGCGCATGGTTCAGGCAAGCGCAAAAGACTTCGCACAAACTGAATTAATGCCAGGGATCATACAGGCAAACAGGCGATCTCAATTTGACACTCGTATTATGCGAAAAATGGGCGAAGCAGGACTGTTAGGCGCAACTATTGATGGCTACGGATGCGCAGGTGTGAACTACGTCTCCTATGGCCTTATTGCCCGAGAAATTGAGCGCGTCGACAGCGCATACAGAAGCGCGTTAAGCGTGCAGTCATCGCTTGTCATGCACCCTATATTCGCTTTTGGCAGTAAAGCGCAAAAAGAGCGTTATTTGCCCAAGCTTGCACGCGGTGAACTTATTGGCTGTTTCGGCTTAACTGAATCAGATGCAGGGTCAGACCCGGCCTCGATGAAAACCGTCGCGAGGAAAATCGATGATGGTTTCATCTTAAATGGCAGTAAAATGTGGATCACAAACTCTCCTATTGCGGATGTATTTGTTGTTTGGGCAAAACTGACTGACACGGGTGCCATTCATGGCTTTGTTCTGGAAAGGGGAATGAGTGGCTTGTCGGCGCCTAAGATTGAAGGCAAACTTTCGCTGAAAGCGTCCATCACAGGTGAGATTGTGATGCAGGATGTAAAAGTAAATGCAGACGCGATCCTGCCAAAAGTGAGCGGCTTGAAAGGGCCATTTTCGTGCTTAAACATGGCTCGCTACGGCATTTCATGGGGCGTGTTGGGAGCCGCGGAGTTTTGTTGGCATCAGGCGCGTCAATATGGCCTTGACCGCAAGCAGTTTGACAGACCCTTAGCGCAAACACAGTTATACCAGACAAAACTAGCGAATATGCAAAGCGACATTGCCTTGGGTTTACAAGGTACGTTGAGACTTGGCCGTCTAATTGACGCTAAAAAAATGAATCCAGCCATGATTTCGCTTATGAAGCGGAACAATTGTCAAAAAGCCTTGGACATTGCGCGCGACGCTAGAGACATGCACGGCGGTAATGGCATCAGTGACGAATTTCATGTAATGCGTCATATGATCAACCTTGAAACAGTGAATACCTATGAAGGAACACACGATATACATGGTTTGATATTGGGAAGAGCGCAGACTGGATTGCAAAGCTTTTTCTAGCATTAGGCTTTCAACCATGTTTCTTTGGCGCATGGAAATGCATGCAAAAAAAAAGAGACCGTGTAATCTTCTGCGGGCACATAATTACAGAAGTTGTATGTCACAACGGTCTCTATCAACGCATTCACTATAGTTCTACTGAACCTGATAAGCCATCAACACTTTATGTAAATTAGCTTGATATTGATTTGGGTCAAATATAAGCGGAAGTTCAGTCACTTTCTCGCCTTTCTCATCAAGTACGAGCACCCTAGGAAACCCAATTAAATCGTGAGTTTTGGCAAAGCCTTGCCCTTCTGCGGAATCGTGATCTATTTCAACGAAGGTAAAATGCTCAGATATAGTGTCTGCAACATCTGCATTTGCAAAAACTTCCTGATCAAGCTTGCGACAGCTAGGGCACCAAATCGCAGAATAATCGGCCAAAATGAGCGTCTTTTTTTCTGCCGCAGCGCTTAGACCTTGCTCAAGGCTGAGTATTTCAAAGGGTATTGCTTTGCGCGCTAGCTCACCTAAGTGGCTTTGCACAAACCGATTACCAAAATACAAAAGTGAAAATAGACCTACAACAACGGCGGCATTGACTGCGAATTTGCGCATAACGAGAAACAGCTTATTTTTAACGTGGCGATGCTAATATAGACCGCCACACATAAGGAATTATTTCACCAGCGCTTTAAAATATCGCGATACAGTGCTTGATCAAGCGTGCTTTGCGCGCCGGAGGCTGGCACATAAATGGATGCTAGCTCACCGCTGGTGCGCAGTTGCTCAATGCCATTCTCAAAAGCATCAATCGTTTGTTGAGCTTGGTCGAAGCGGGTGTGCATGGCTAAGCTCACATCAACTCTTAAGATGGGGTTTTGCGAGATATAGAGCGGCTCTTGATCAATCGCTATGAGCATTTTATTCATCTCTTGCAGCATGATTAAATCTGCGACTACATAATTAACACGTTGCTCAGCGAGCTGTTCGATATTGCTAAAAAAATCTTGTGCGCGAGCCCACTTCACGGTGCGTTGAGAACGAACTTGGTCGGTGTTTGCAAAGCGTGTTTCAAGACCTACTCGCTCTCTGTAAAGCTCGTCGAGCTTACTAATTTCTTGTGCATTGGCGTCAGTAGAGGCGACATGCAAATCGAGCGTAACGTAAGGGCTGGAGTATATATAGTTTTGATCAAAATCATTGAGGGAGTAGTGATCAATGTAACCATTGTACTGCCCATTTCTTAAACCGCTCCCCGACCACGCTTGGGTGGTAGCGGTGATTGAATGCTCTATATCACCTAATGCGGCCTCGACTAAATCAGTCAATCTGGATGATTGGTTTCTATCATTGATGAAGGTTTCAACTTTGTTGCCGACAAGGCGTACTTCTTGAGCATAACTTGAAAATCCAACCAGCAATAAGCTTGCTGCAAACCACGCGAGCTTTAACATTCATAACCTCTAATTAAACATACCGTTAGTTAAAACGTGATTTTGAGCATAATGGTTTATTGCGTGGGTTTATTGCGCCAAAACGATTAACAACGCGCTAGATAAATGCAAAGGCATCACCAATTAAATTCTCTGATTTCAAGCCGACGTTCAATAAGTCGTCTTTAACCGCTTTGGCCATTTCAAAGCGCCCTGCAACGTAAACTTGTTTGTCAGAAAAGTCGGTAACTTCTGACATCAGAACGCGATGGACCAATCCTGTCTTCCCAGCAAAATTACCGTTAGCCTTCTCTACCACAGGCACGAAGGTAAATTGAGGATGTTGCTCGCTCAAGTGCGTTAGCGCAGTAGCCTCATACAAATCATCGAAGGTCTTGCTACCCCAATATAAGGACACTTTGCGCTGGGGTTGAGACGCTAAAATTTCCATCAACAGTGACTTGGTATAAGAGTACCCAGTTCCACCTGCAAGTAAGATTGCTTCTAACTCACTACTTTGAAGATAAGCACTTCCGTGAGCAACTTCTATCATCAAGCTTTGGTCTTGCTCAAGCTTTTGTATCACTTCATAGGCATATGGGTTTTCGGGTGCCGCGCCAATATGCAGCTCTATGAGTTTCGAATTAGCAGGAATGCTTGCGATTGAGAACGGTCTCTTGTCTTGCTCAGCCATTACTACCTGTAAATACTGGCCTGCCTTAAATGTTATTGCTTCTTGAGTTTCGAGTAATACTTTAAATACATAGGGAGTAAGTGACTCTTTACTTACTAAGTTTGCTTTTATCGCTGTCATGCTGTTCCTAGGTGTTGCGCTAGCGCCTAATTCTACTTCGCTTTTTTTAATTTATTTTTTGTCGATAAGATTAAGTTCATCCCAAAGCGAATCAATTTTTTGTTTTACATCATCATCCATTACGATGGGCGTACCCCATTCTCGGTCAGTTTCGCCGGGCAGTTTGTTAGTTGCGTCCATGCCCATCTTGGAGCCTAAGCCAGATACGGGCGAGGCGAAATCCAAGTAATCTATGGGGGTGTTTTCAATTAATGTCGTGTCTCGAGCTGGATCCATTCGCGTCGTGATAGCCCAAATGACGTCGTTCCAATCGCGAGCGTTGACATCATCATCGCATACTATCACGAATTTCGTGTACATGAATTGACGCAGAAATGACCAGACACCCATCATCACGCGTTTTGCATGCCCAGGATACTGTTTTTTCATAGTCACGACGGCCATGCGATACGAGCAGCCCTCAGGAGGTAAATAAAAATCTACAATTTCGGGAAACTGTTTTTGCAGTATCGGTACGAACACTTCATTTAACGCGACGCCCAAAATAGCTGGTTCGTCTGGTGGTCGTCCAGTGTAAGTGCTGTGATAAATCGGCTTATCTCGATGAGTAATGTGAGTTACTGTAAACACGGGGAAGGAGTCAACTTCGTTATAGTATCCCGTATGGTCTCCATAGGGACCTTCATCAGCCATCTCATCTTGCGCAATATATCCCTCTAGGACAATTTCAGCGCTAGCAGGTACTTGTAAATCGTTCGAAATACAGTTCACAACTTCCGTTTTATCTCCTCTGAGTAGGCCTGCAAATGCATATTCTGAGAGCGTGTCAGGAACGGGGGTGACCGCGCCTAAAATGGTGGCAGGATCAGCACCCAGCGCTACCGACACCGGATAGGGTTCCAATGGGTGGGTTTGACACCATTCTTTAAAATCAAGCGCACCTCCGCGATGAGATAGCCAGCGCATAATAAGCTTATTCTTAGCAATCACTTGCTGTCGATAAATACCTAGGTTTTGGCGTTTCTTATGCGGGCCGCGAGTCACGGTTAAGCCCCAAGTAACTAAAGGTGCTGCATCACCAGGCCAGCAGCGCTGAACGGGAAGGGCGTGCAAATCTACGGCATCGCCCTCAATTACATGCTGCTGACAAGGCGCTTTTCGAACCACCTTTGCAGGCATGTTCAAGACTTGTTTAAACACCGGAATTTTACTAAATAAGTCTTTTATGCCCTTTGGCGGCTCGGGTTCTTTAAGAAAGGCTAAAAGCTTACCTACCTCGCGAAGCGCCTCTACCGATTCTTGCCCCATACCAAGTGCCACCCGCTTGGGTGTGCCGAATAAATTTGCCAATACGGGAATATCAGAACCTTTTGGATTTTCAAATAAAATAGCAGGTCCCCCTGCGCGAAGCGTGCGATCGGCAATCTCTGTCATTTCAAGCTCAGTATCGATTTCCATACTGATGCGCTTGAGCTCGCCCATTTTTTCGAGCTGTTCGATAAAATCTCGCAAATCTTTATATTTCATAAAGCTACAATTAAGTCCCACAGTGAAATTACAGCATGTGATTACTACGCTTTCTTGATAAATGGAGCGCGCTCACGACGAAAAGGCTAAGCCTGATGGTTTCTATGAATATTCTACATGAATTTGCTGAGATAAGTTTAGGGGGTATTGAACTTCTGGGTTTGGAACGCTTGCGTAATTAACCTCAATTCGGGATAAGTGATAGTGCAAATGCTTGTTTTAAGGTTGTACTTATTAAATTATC
Source organism: Ningiella algicola (assembly GCF_028401415.2). NCBI lineage: Bacteria > Pseudomonadati > Pseudomonadota > Gammaproteobacteria > Alteromonadales > Alteromonadaceae > Ningiella > Ningiella algicola. Next base: position 3,882,430 of record NZ_CP171821.2, read on the forward strand.
ACCAAGTAGTGATAAAAACGTGAAGTACAAGGCGCAAAAGTGACGTAATAGTGATTCTATTGCTCGCTTTTGCAACGCAGTAATTCGCGTTTTTAGCGCTGCTTGGCGCTGTCGCTTATCCCGAGTTGAGGTTAATTATCAACTAAGCTATTTTTGTCGTGCTTGTGCATTATGCTTCACACATTAAAAAGCAGTTCAAAAAAATTGGGAGTTGCCGATATAACAAAGAATGTTGATTAACGAGAACCTAGTCATGAAATCTGCTTTGAAACGCGTGATTATCCATCCTCTTTTTATTGTGTTTTTGGCTATCACTTGCACCAGCCACAGCTATGCTCAGCAACTAGAAGCGGTGCAGTTGTATTCGCAAGACGAATTAATCAAACTCATTAATCAAAATGCGCATTTAGAGCGCGTGGTCTCAGACCGATGTCAACTGGTGCAAGATATTGAAGCTCGTGCGGATATCATGATGATTCCTGCCTATCAATTTTTGTGGGGCGATATGCTTGCATGGGGTGTTTGTGTTGACGCCAATCCGACTCAAGGTATGTTTTACATCAGGCAGGCAGCTGATCACGGTTTACCGGCTGCACTTGAACAGTTGGGGCGCTATCATGCTAAAGGAACGCTCGTACAAGAGGATAAGCAGCGCGCTGTTGTGTATTTGCGAGAGGCTTCGGCGCTTGGCAACTTAAAAGCGCAATTACAACTGGCAGAGCTTTTCATAGATGGACACGGCAGCCCATATGACTTCGAAGACCTCTATCACTGGTTATACAACGCGGTCACCAATGACTCGGATATGCATCAACGGATTGCGATTTATATGCGTGAGTTAGAATACCTTATGCATCCAAAAGCGGTAAGAAGCGCTAAGCGTCCGTTGGTGGACTAGGGCGTGTTGATCTTTGCTGTATGAATTTTGTACGCTCTGTGTGTTCATCGATCGCGGCACATGCTCGCAGGTGCAGTATATCTGCATCAAGAGCATGTAACAAAGAGCGGTGGACACACAGAGCTCACCCTTTGTGGCTCCCACAGCAGTGAGCGCTTGTGCACCATTTATACTGCATCATCGCAATTTTATGTAGATGACTACACTTCAATTGCGTTTCTTTGTCTAAATAGCGCACAAACTGCTGCAAAATCATACAGCAAAGATCAACACGCCCTAGTGTTCAAAGCAAAGTATAAGCTCTTGTATTAAATTTCTTACATCAATATCACCTTTGAGATCCCAGTCAAATTAAAATAGTTGCTACTGCTTATGGAAGACTGTCATATTAGTACCTGATGATTCGCACTCACTTAGCAAAGTGACGCAAATACTATGAGTATTCAATATGTTGATTTTACGACTGAATAAATCTGGAATGCCGCAAACCTGGATCAGCCAAGAAGAAGCTGCCAAATGTTACGTCCAAGAAAAAGTCGTGTTTGAGCTTGGACAGAGCACTGTCGAGCTAAGAGGTGGTTGGAATCGAGAGGGCAAACAGAGCAAACTATGCTTATCTAGCATTATTGCTTGCGATGGAAAAATCACGCAAGACTCTGGGAAAATCGCGCTCAGCAATCGTTATCTGTTTCGACGCGACAACAACATGTGTCTTTATTGTGGGGATACCTTTTCTCCCGCCCAGCTTACCCGCGATCATATTGTGCCTCGCTCTCGCGGCGGCAAAAACACTTGGAGCAACTCGGCGACGGCATGTAAGCGATGCAACCATGCTAAAGCAGCGCGGACGCCAGAGGAAGCTCACATGAAACTCCTTGCAGTGCCTTTTGCTCCCAATATTTACGAACGCTTCTTCTTAATGAACAGGCGCATATTATCTGATCAAATGGCCTTTTTAAGTGCACACTTTTCTAAAAAGCGAGATTGGCTAAGTTGAACAAGACACAAGTCTTTTGATTGTCTTACCATCGATTTTCAGTTTCGCCTGACTTTTGTTGAGCGTCATTAATTAGGGCCCGTTCGAATAATCAGAATTATTCCATTAAATCCGTTTTGCTTTGCTGCAAACATGGCATAGAATCACCACCATTCGATACGATGCAGCTTTGTGGTGCAACCACATGACCAATATTGGAGAGTTCATACCCTAATGGCAGCTTTTGGAACAGTATTTTTGCCAGAAATGGCTATCGCTAAGTTTGAAGACGGCTCATGGAGCAAAACAAACATGGTGAGCGCAGACAGCATTCAAATGCATCCTGGTGCCCATGTACTTCATTATTCAAGCACCTGCTTTGAGGGCTTAAAAGCCTTTAAACACGAAGATGGCAGTATCAACATCTTTCGGATGGAGCAGAATGTTAAACGAATGGCGCAAAGCTCGCGTCTGCTTAATTTGCCAAAAGTCGATGAGTCGCAGCTATCTGAGATGATTGTCTCGATTGTGAAAAAGTACGCATCACAAGTGCCTTCACCTCCTGGTTCGATGTATATCCGTCCTACGCACATCGGCACGGAAGCATCTATTGGAAAAGCGGCAGCGCCTTCGGCGACCTCTATGTTATATGTGCTGTTATCGCCAGTTGGAGATTACTTTTCAGGAGGCGCTAAGCCGCTGCGTTTGCTACTTGCAAAAGACGGAATGCGATGTGCAGAGCATATGGGAATGATTAAAAGTGGTGGTAATTACGCCAGTGCTTTGGGGCCAATCCTTGAGGCGAAGGCCTCTTCGGATGCTGATCAAATACTCTTTTGTCCCAACGGTGACGTGCAAGAAACGGGAGCTGCAAACTTCATTTTAATTGATGGTAATGAAATCATTACTAAAGCCTTAGATAGCACATTTTTGCACGGCGTGACTCGCGCCTCTATTTTGACCCTTGCTGCCGACTTAGGCATGAAGGTCTCAGAACGGGAACTGTCGGTGAATGAATTGCTAGAACGCGCCGCAAAACCAGAAACTGAAGCCGCATTGTCAGGAACCGCCGCCGTTTTAACTCCTGTGGGCACGCTGATTCATGAAGGCGCGGAGCTGTCAGTGGGCTCGGCTAAAGCTGGTGCCACGACAATGAAGTTAAGACAAGCCTTGAACGACATCCAATGGGGTAAGGCTCAAGATAAGCATGCTTGGTTGACGCGCGTATAGAATATTTTCTCTGCACAAAGAACCTACTTTTTTGTTAATACAAATTCGTATTCCTTGGCTTGGTATATTTCGTACATCTGTATGTTCAGTAATCTTGCTTGATCTCGGTATACTTGGATATTTGAAGCGTTTTGTAAATAGTTGTCCGCTTGCTGACGCATGTAGCGATGCCATGGTTTGCCTCGGCTTTTTTCCACGTGTGCATCAAGGGTAGAGATGAGGCCTTGTTTGGAATCGTGCATCGACTCTGGATACTGCCCTAGCATTGAAAACTGCACCTGTAGCAAGTCACGTAGGGCTTTTTCGGTGTCTACTCTTAGTTGATTGACCTCTCGTATCTTCCTAGCAGGCTCAAAAAATGGGGCCTTATCATAATTAGAAAGGTTGATACCCGTTCGCAATTCGTCAGACTCAAAACTATCAATTGCCTTGCCATTAATACTCAGCCCGTACACACCCTTTTCCAGACCGATGACAGTAAAACTGAACTGATTGTATTTGTCTTCAAAGGGTACAAACTTGAGTGCTTCATGTTGCGATGTTGAGATAGGGAAAGGCAGCGCGGTAAGTGCACAGCTCATCGTTAAAATATCGGCTGATTTTCCATTCAATACCTTACTCTGTTGATATTCGATATCGCTTAGGTCGCAGCTGTGCATTTTGTGAGTTTTCTTGTTCAGGTCAACGAAAATACTTGCCACCCGTGAAGGCTTGAAATGCGATGTTAACATTTGATAGAACATCACAAAATGCCCGGTTTCACCGGGATGTATGCGATCAGGCCCAACAATGCTAAGTGTAGGATCCTTAACTTGAATATCTTGATTGATTGCCAACATAGGGGATTGAAAGTCGATTACAGCTAAATCGCGCTCTTTTGCGTAGCGACTCATTAATCTAGCGTAGTTGGCCAACTCATCGTTGACGCCAAACATATTGGTGCGCTCGGCTTGTAGTGTTTGATCGTAAATGGACGGTGTCAAAATAGTCGTGTCCGTTTCCATGTCACTTAGCTGGTCAAGCAGTTCATTCATATTGTTGATATAGGTTTGGCGCGCCGATAGTTGCTGTTGTTCAAATTCATCAAGTGCCGCAGCTGTCAAAGGCGGATGCTCATAAATACCACGATTTACGTCATTCATCCCCAGCATGATGGATGCTCGTGTAGGTTTGTGGATGGCAATGTCTTTGTCAAAACGAGCCAGAGTACCTTTGGCGGTATCACCGGATATTCCAGCGTTAATGAAGCGAATATATCGGTCAGGAAGTCGGGTTGCATAATACAGAGCTAAATTCCCGTGATAACTACCTGCGTGAGTAATCGAATCACCAATAAACACCACCGTGTCTTGATGCTGAAACGCTAACGAGGGGGCGGCGCGACCGTTAGTAGCACCGAGAAGTATTGAATGCCACAGAATGCCGAAGCATACAAATATCATTAAGCGATAAGCGAGTCGCCGGCTTTGAAAAATACTGCGGCAGCTTTTCATAGATTCACTCTTTATTGAAATGGATATGTAAAAAGCTAGCGCGACGCTTTAGCTTTTTCAATTATGCTCTTTACATATTAAGCTTAATATTTGCTAAGGAAGCCCTAAAACTCCAGCTACTGACTGGCACTTAAAGCAATGTACGAGTACACCTGTTATACTGCGCGCAAATTTAAACGAAATACCGAATTGAGTGAATGAGTAAAGACCCGCATTTCGCGCGTGAAAAAGAAAAGTATGATAATCCAGTTGCTAGTCGAGAGTACTTGCTAAGCCTTGTTAAAAAACACAACGAGCCACTCTCCTTTTTAGATATATGCCAAATTGTGGATGCTCATGACGAAGAAAGTCGGATTGGCATTCAGCGCCGCTTGCGAGCAATGGAGCGTGAAGGACAACTGGCGTTTAATCGAGACAAGAAGTACGAAGTCCAAAAACAAGCATCTTTAGTTCGAGGCCGTGTTATTGGCCATCGCGACGGCTTTGGTTTTTTAAAGCACTCCCTGACCGAAAAAGATTACTTTATACCGATTCACCAAATGAACACGCTCATGCATGATGATATGGTCGAGGGCACCATTAATGGTGAAGACAGACGCGGACGAACAGAGTTTAGAGTGAATCGCGTTGTGGAGCCTCGCAAAGAGCCAATTGTTGGTCGCTTTTATACCGAGCAAGGCACTGCAATGGTTATACCCGACGATAACCGCATTTGCCATGAAATCATGATAATGGACAGCGACACCATGAACGCTAAACAGGGCAATGTGGTGGTGGTAGAGGTGACGCAGCGTCCGCGAAGACGAATCAGCGCCATTGGTAAAATAATTGAAGTGCTAGGGGAGCACATGGCGCCCGGTATGGAAATCGAGACAGCACTACGTAATTTTGATATTCCGCATCAGTGGCCCAAAGCGGTTCTTAGCGCCGTTGAGAAGCTAGAAGAACATGTGCCAGAGTCCGCTAAAAAAGGTCGTATTGACCTTCGACAGCTGCCTTTGGTCACCATCGACGGTGAAGATGCTAGAGATTTCGACGACGCAGTTTATTGTCAGCCACTTGAAGAGGGCGGTTGGCAGCTATGGGTGGCTATTGCTGATGTGAGTGCATACGTTCAACCTGGCACCGCGCTTGATAACGAAGCGATTAAGCGTGGCAATTCGGTCTATTTTCCGGAAAAAGTGATTCCCATGCTTCCGGAGGTGCTTTCAAACGGGCTTTGCTCTTTAAATCCAGAAGTCGACCGCTTGTGCATGGTGTGTGAAATGAGCATTGACGCTCGCGGGAAACTAAGCGAATACCAATTTTATGAAGCCCTCATGCGTTCTCACGCCCGCCTAACTTACACTAAAGTATGGAACATTTTGCAAGGCAGTGAGGAGCTTATTGAACGTTATCAATCAAGTGTACAAGACCTAAAAAACCTTAATGACCTATTCGGCGCGTTGAAGCTTGCTCGCACAGGGCGAGGCGCAATTGAATTTGAGACGCAAGAAACAAAGTTTGTTTTTAACGCTCAGCGTAAAATTGAACATATCGTTCCTTTGATCCGCAACGATGCACACAAAATTATTGAAGAGTGTATGATCATGGCGAACGTCTGCGCAGCAAGGTTTATTGAAAAGCACCATGAATCGTTAAAAGCAGAGGCGCTTTTCAGAGTACATGATAAGCCCGATGAAGACAGGCTATTAACGTTTCGAAATTATTTACGCGAAATTGGCGTAGATTTTTCGTCTACTCAAGAGCCCAGTCCTCGTGAATTTACGCAAGTCATTAATAAAACAGCCCATCGAATGGATAAAGAGCTGATTCAAACTATGTTGCTAAGATCCATGAAGCAAGCTGTGTACGATGGTTCGAACATTGGACACTTTGGCCTGGCTCTAGAGGCTTATGCTCACTTTACGTCGCCCATCCGTCGATACCCCGATTTGATTGTTCACCGAGTGATCAAAGCCATCTTAAACAAGATAAACAATAACAAAGCGTGTAAAGGTGCGAAGTTTTACACACAAGAAGAAATTGAGCAATTGGGTGAGCAATGCTCAACCACAGAGCGTCGAGCGGATGATGCCACCCGTGACGTGGCGGACTGGCTTAAATGCGAATTTATGCAAGAGCATGTAGGGGATGTGTTTGAGGGTGTCGTCGCGTCGGTTACCAATTTTGGCTTATTTGTGCGATTGACGGATTTTCATATCGATGGTCTTGTGCACATTACTTCGCTCGCGTCAGATTATTATCATTATGATGAAGTTAAACAATGCTTGATCGGCGAGAGCTTTGGCTTGACTTATCGACTTGGCGATCCGCTCAAAGTGAAAGTTGCCGCGGTGAATCTCGATGAGCGTAAGATTGACCTTATTATCGATGGGCTACCAGCAATGGAAAAAAGTCTCAAAGGTAAAAAACGAAGCGTCAACAAGCGAGGCTCGAGTGCTGCGAAAGGCTCCGGCAAAAAGGCAGGCACAGACAAGGCTGGCCGAAAAGGTCCAAGTAAATCAAAGCCAAGCAGCAAGAAGAAGTCTGGTCCAAGCTCAAAGCGCAATAAAAGCTCTCGTAATAAACCAAAACGATAAGGAAAGAGGTTCGTGGCTCAACAAGAGTGGTTGTATGGTCAACACGCAATATCAGCAGTGCTTAGCAAAGAACCAGAGCGTGTGTTGGAGATTATGGCGGCGAAAGGAAGAAATGACGATCGAATGAATGCGCTCATTACCCTTGCGCGTAAAAACGGTATTTCAGTTCAGTTTTGTCATCGGAAAACCCTTGACGATAAAAGCAAAGGTGAGCAACACCAGGGTGTAATGGCGAGGGCAAAGCCTGCGCGCGTGCTGAATGAAAACGACCTAGACATAATCTTGGAAAAGCAAAACAATCCCTTCTTTTTAGTATTAGACGGCGTAACCGACCCGCACAATTTAGGAGCATGTTTACGCAATGCAGATGCCGCAGGCGTGCATGCGGTAATTGTTCCCAAAGACAATTCTGCTTCAATTACACCAGTGGTGCGAAAAGTGGCAGTAGGTGCTGCTGAAACCGTCCCTCTTATTCAAGTCACAAACCTTTCCAGAACGCTAAAACAGTTGCAGCACTCTGGTGTATGGATAATTGGTACAGCGGGGGAAGCAACGCAACTCATTTATGACACACAGCTAAATGGAAGCATCGCGCTTGTGATGGGTGCAGAAGGTAAAGGAATGAGAAGGCTAACGCGAGAAACATGTGACGAACTCGTAAGGTTACCTATGGCGGGTAGTGTTTCAAGTTTGAACGTATCTGTTGCTAGCGGCATTTTTTTGTTTGAAATAGTGCGTCAACGCACCTAGTTTACTTCAATTTGAACAGCAGCAGTCACCCATTACGCCTATTGTTATAGACATAAAAGCCAGTGTTTTGGGTGTTTAAGGAGTCATTAACCACCAGCATTCAATAATTCCTGTTTTTCTTAAAAATAAACTACACGTCCCCCCTCTTTTCTGTTATAGTTTCGCGCCCTTTTTATGGGGGTATGGTCTATATTTCTCATTTTTTTGAGATTTTATAGCAGCTTAGCGACTCTACAAGAGTCATAAATTAACAGCGGAGCACTAACTAATGATCCAAATGCAAACTAACCTGGATGTTGCCGATAATTCGGGCGCTCGCAGGGTTCAGTGTATTAAGGTTCTTGGTGGCTCGCATCGCCGTTATGCACATATCGGTGACGTTATCAAAGTTACTGTCAAGGAAGCAATTCCTCGCGGTAAAGTAAAAAAAGGTGACGTTCTGAATGCAGTGGTGGTGCGTACTAGGAAAGGCGTTCGTCGCGCAGATGGGTCAACCATTCGTTTCGATAACAACGCAGCTGTTTTGCTCAACGCAAACAAGCAACCAATTGGTACGCGTATCTTTGGCCCGGTCACTCGTGAGCTTCGTGGAGATAACTTCATGAAAATCATCTCATTGGCCCCAGAGGTACTATAAGGAGTCACGATAATGGCTAACAAAATTCGTCGTGATGATGAAGTAGTCGTATTAGCGGGTAAAGATAAAGGCAAGCACGGCAAAGTTTTGCGTGTTGTAGCTGAATCTGACCGCGTATTTGTAGAAGGCGTAAACGTTGTCAAAAAACACCAAAAAGGAAACCCACAAGCGGGTGAGCCTGGCGGTATTATTGACAAAGAAGCTTCTATTCACGTTTCAAATGTAGCGATTGTTAACTCGGCAACGGGTAAAGCAGATCGCGTCGGTTTCCGTTTTGAAGATGGCAAAAAAGTCCGCTTCTTCAAATCTAACGGCGACTTAGTTTAATTTATTGGAGAGTACGATGGCGAAACTGCATGATTTCTATAAAGAAACAGTAGTAGCTGAACTTGCAAAGCAGTTCGGGTACAAAAGCGTCATGCAAGTCCCTCGGGTAGAAAAAATCACTCTAAACATGGGTTTAGGTGAAGCAGTAGCTGACAAGAAAGTGCTAGAGTCTGCGCAAGCTGACATGGCTGCTATCGCTGGTCAAAAGCCAGTTGTCACTGTTGCTAGAAAATCTGTTGCGGGTTTTAAAATTCGTGAAGGTTATCCGATTGGCTGCAAAGTAACCCTACGTGGCGAACGTATGTGGGAATTCCTTGAGAGATTAATCTCAATCACTATTCCTCGTATCCGTGACTTCCGTGGTCTTAACCCGAAATCTTTTGACGGTCGAGGCAACTATAGCATGGGTGTACGTGAGCAAATCATCTTCCCTGAAATCGATTTCGATAAAGTGGATAAAGTGCGCGGCATGGATATTACAATTACCACAAGCGCAGAAACTAACGAAGAAGCTCACGCACTATTAAGTGCATTTAGCTTCCCGTTTAGAAAATAAGGTGTAGGGTTATGGCAAAAGAATCAATGAAGGCGCGCGAAGTAAAACGTGCCAAGCTGGTTAAGAAGTATTCAGCTAAGCGCACCGCGCTTAAAGCAATCATCAGCGATGTGAATGCTTCTGAAGAAGAGCGCTGGGACGCTGTTCTGAAGCTACAACAACTTCCACGTGATTCGTCTCCTTCGCGCAAGCAAAATCGTTGCCGCGTAACGGGTCGTCCACATGGGTTCCTACGCAAATTTGGACTATCTCGTATCAAGCTTCGTGAAGCGGCGATGCGCGGTGAAGTCCCTGGCCTTAAAAAAGCCAGCTGGTAAGGGAGTAGCTTAATATGAGTATGCAAGATCCTATCGCAGATATGTTTACCCGCATCCGTAATGGTCAACAGGCCGCTAAAGTTACGGTAGCGATGCCTTCTTCTAAAGTTCGCGTAGCAATCGCGAAGCTTCTAGAGTCAGAAGGCTATATCGAAGGTTTCAGCGTTGAAGAAGGCACAAAACCAGTGCTTGACGTAAAGTTGAAGTACTTCGAAGGTAAAAAAGTAATTGATACAATTGAACGAGTCAGCCGTCCTGGTCTGCGCATCTACAAGAAAAAAGATGAGCTGCCGAAGGTACTAGGCGGACTTGGGATTGCTATCGTGTCTACCTCAAAAGGTGTGATGACTGACCGTGCGGCGCGTAAAGCTGGCATGGGCGGTGAGATCATCGGTTATGTAGCATAACGGAGGAAATGAAATGTCACGTATAGCAAAAGCACCTGTCGCACTTGCATCTGGAGTAGAAGTCTCCATTTCAGGTCAAGAAGTGACTGTAAAAGGTAAGAAAGGCACCTTGACTCGCGTATTTAACGATGCAGTTGAAGTGGTACAAGAAGAGAACGAACTGAAAACTCAGCCTAAAGAAGGCGCGGTGAACGGTTGGGCTCAAGCAGGTACTGCCAACTCTTTGCTAAATGCAATGGTTATTGGTGTAACCGATGGTTTTGAAAAGAAACTTCAGCTGAATGGTGTTGGTTACCGTGCTCAAGCGCAAGGTAAAAAACTCAACCTCACGCTAGGCTTTTCACACCCTGTCGTATACGAAATGCCCGAAGGCATTACCGTAGAAACGCCTACTCAAACTGAAATTGTTGTCAAAGGCAGCGATAAGCAGGTTGTAGGTCAAGTTGCAGCTAACATCCGCGCTTACCGTCCACCAGAGCCTTATAAAGGTAAAGGTGTTCGTTACGCTGATGAGATGGTGCGTCGTAAAGAAGCTAAGAAAAAGTAGGTGGGTGATATGGATAAGAAATCAGCTCGCTTGCGTCGCGCAACTCGCGCACGTAAGAAAATCAGCGAACTTGCTGTAAATCGCTTGGTTATAAACCGTACTCCGCGCCACATTTACGCTCAGTTAATCGCGCCAAGCGGTTCTGAAGTAATTGCATCAGCTTCGACTGTTGAAAAAGATCTTAAAGGTTCTTTGAAAGCAACAGGCAACGCAGAAGCAGCAGCGGCAGTTGGAAAAGCGATCGCCGAACGCGCTATCGATAAAGGTGTGAAAGAAGTTGCCTTCGATAGAAGTGGGTTCAAATATCACGGTCGTGTGAAAGCACTGGCTGATGCCGCGCGTGAAGCCGGCCTTCAGTTCTAGGAGTTAATAATGGCTAAAGTAGAAGTTCAACAACAGGGCGACCTGTTAGAAAAGCTTATTGCTGTAAACCGCGTCTCTAAAGTAGTTAAAGGTGGTCGAATCTTTAGCTTTACTGCACTAACAGTTGTTGGTGACGGAAATGGGCGCGTGGGTTTTGGCTACGGTAAAGCACGAGAAGTTCCTGCTGCTATTCAAAAAGCAATGGAAAAGGCACGTCGCAATCTAGTCACTGTAGACCTTAACGGTAATACGCTACAACACCCAATCAAAGGGCGTCACTCTGGTTCTAAAGTTTACATGCAGCCTGCCTCTGAAGGTACGGGTATCATCGCTGGTGGTGCAATGCGTGCAGTTTTAGAAGTAGCGGGTGTTCAAAACGTTCTTTCTAAGTGTTACGGCTCAACAAATCCAATCAACGTTGTTCGCGCAACCATCAACGCTCTTGTAGAAATGAATTCTCCAGAGCAGGTGGCAGCTAAACGTGGATTGCCTGTTGACGAAATATTGGGGTAATCGAACATGGCTAATACGATTAAAGTAAAGCAGGTAAAAAGCTCGATCGGTCGTTTGCCAAAGCACAAGGCTACCTTGGTAGGTTTGGGTTTACGCAAAATCGGTCACGTTCGTGAACTAGAAGATACAGCTGCCGTACGCGGTATGATTAACCGTGTTAACTACATGGTTGAGATTGTTGAGGAGTAATGAAATGAAATTAAATACTATTGCTCCTGCACCGGGAGCGAAACACTCAGGTAAGCGTGTAGGCCGAGGAATCGGCTCAGGTTTAGGCAAGACAGGTGGCCGTGGCCACAAAGGTCAAAAGAGTCGCTCAGGCGGGTCAGTCAAGCCTGGATTTGAAGGCGGTCAAATGCCTATTCAGCGTCGCTTACCCAAATTTGGTTTTACCTCGCGCGTATCTTTTGTAACTGATCAGGTTACATTAAGCGAAATCGCCAAAGTCGAAGGTGACGTGGTCAGCCTTGATTCTTTGAAAGCTGCAGGTTTGGTTAAAAAAGAAATGCAGAATGTAAAAGTCATCAAGTCTGGTGAAATCAGCCGTGCTGTTACAGTAAGCGGATTAAAAGTCACAAAAGGCGCATTGGAAGCGATTAACGCTGCTGGCGGTAAAGTAGAGGAATAAGCTAAATGGCGAAACCAGGACAGGGTTCAAGTGCAGGCGGGTTGAGTGAGTTATGGTCTCGCTTATTGTTTGTACTTGGCGCAATCATAGTGTTTAGGCTTGGGTCTTACGTACCCATCCCTGGTATTGATTCAAACGTGTTGTCTCAAATTTTTGAGCAGCAAACGGGCACCATTGTTGGCATGTTCAACATGTTTTCTGGCGGTGCTCTGGAGCGTGCATCAGTATTGGCACTTGGCATTATGCCCTACATTACTGCTTCGATTATCATGCAGTTGTTGTCGGTTGTTCATGAGCCGCTTAAAGAAATCAAGAAAGAAGGTCAGTCAGGTCAGCGTAAGATTAGTCAGTATACGCGCTATTTGACATTGGTGTTGGCAACTTTCCAATCTATTGGTATTGCCACCGGTCTTCCGCAAATGATTCCTGGCTTAGTCCTTAATCCTGGTCTCGGCTTTTATTTTACAGCGATTGTAAGCTTGGTTACCGGAACCATGTTTTTAATGTGGTTGGGTGAACAAATTACAGAGCGCGGCATTGGTAATGGTATCTCCATTCTGATTTTTGCCGGTATTGTGGCGGGCTTACCTACCGCAATTGGGCAAACCGCAGAGCAAGCAAGGCAAGGTGACATAAACCTTTTATTCTTGTTTGTGATTGGCGCTATCATTGTTGCATTAACGTATTTAGTTGTTTTTGTTGAACGTGCACAACGTCGTATTGTCGTGAACTACGCAAAACGACAACAAGGGCGAAAAGTGTTTGCAGCGCAAAGTTCTCACCTTCCATTAAAGGTGAATATGGCAGGTGTAATCCCACCTATCTTTGCTTCAAGCATTATCTTGTTCCCAGGTACGCTCTCGGGTGTGTTTGGTCAAAATGAGTCTTTATCATTTTTGACAGACGTATCTTTAGCACTGTCCCCTGGACAACCTCTATATGTAATGCTTTATGCCGCCACGATTATCTTCTTTTGCTTTTTCTACACTGCATTGGTTTTTAATCCTCGCGAAACAGCTGATAACTTGAAAAAGTCTGGTGCATTTGTCCCAGGGATTCGTCCCGGTGAGCAGACATCACGTTACATTGATAAAGTGATGACTCGACTCACGTTGGCAGGTGCTCTGTATATTACTTTTGTATGTTTGGTGCCCGAGTTCTTACTGCTATGGTTTAACGTTCCGTTTTACTTTGGTGGTACATCATTGCTCATTATATGTGTGGTGATTATGGACTTCATGGCACAGGTGCAGACTCATTTGATGTCACATCAATATGGGGATGTTCTTAAGAAAGCTAACCTGAAAGGCTAAGGTCTAGGGTTAGTCATTTACGGAGAGATGTAATGAAAGTTCGTGCATCCGTTAAAAAGATTTGCCGTAACTGCAAGATCATTAAACGTAACGGCGTTGTTAGAGTGATCTGTGTAGAGCCTAAGCACAAGCAAAGGCAAGGTTAATCTCAAGTAGCTGGTTTTTACTACTGGGTCGAAAGTTTCGATTCGGCGGAAAGAGACCTAATTTGCAATATAGTTACCGGGTAAGTATCCTAACGGGCTTTTTAGGCTGGTAACAATAATTTAGAGGAGTGCTGTTAATGGCCCGTATCGCTGGCATTAACATTCCTGAACACAAGCATACGGTAATTGCACTACAGTCGATTTTCGGCATTGGTGCAACCCGTGCAAAGGCGATTTGCGATAATGCAGGTGTGTCAGAGTCTACCAAAATTAAAGATTTGGATGAGACAACAATCGATAAACTTCGTGATGAAGTTGCTAGGTTCACTGTAGAAGGTGATTTGCGACGTGAAGTTTCCATGAGTATTAAACGTTTGATGGACCTAGGTTGCTTCCGTGGTATACGCCACCGTCGTAGCTTGCCTCTACGTGGTCAGCGCACCAAAACGAATGCGCGTACCCGTAAAGGTCCTCGTAAACCTATTAAAAGATAAGCGAGGAATATAACTATGGCTAAAGCACCAGCACGTAGCACGCGTAAGCGCGCAAAACGTCAAGTCGCGGACGGTATGGCTCATATCCATGCGTCTTTTAACAACACCATCGTGACAATCACTGACCGTCAGGGCAATGCATTGGCATGGGCAACATCTGGTGGTTCAGGTTTCCGTGGTTCACGTAAATCAACCCCTTTTGCTGCACAGGTCGCTGCTGAAAGAGCAGGCGTTGCTGCACAAGAGTATGGACTGAAGAACATTGAAGTGTTCGTTAAAGGTCCGGGTCCAGGTCGTGAGTCTGCAATTCGTGCATTAAATGCAACGGGTTACAAAATCACGAATATTACAGATGTGACGCCTATTCCACATAACGGATGTCGTCCACCTAAAAAACGTCGCGTATAGACAGACAGTTGGAGAAAGATCATGGCTAGATATTTGGGTCCAAAACTCAAACTAAGTCGTCGTGAAGGAACCGACTTGTTCCTAAAAAGCGGCGTAAGAGCAATTGATAGTAAGTGTAAAATTGACACTGCTCCCGGTCAACATGGCGCCCGTCGCGGTCGCTTGTCTGACTACGGTGTTCAGTTGCGCGAAAAACAAAAAGTACGTCGCATGTATGGCGTATTAGAAAAGCAATTCAGAAACTACTATAAAGAAGCGGCTCGTCTCAGAGGTAATACCGGTGAGAATTTGCTTCAGCTTCTTGAGCAGCGTTTAGATAACGTTGTTTATCGTATGGGCTTTGCAAGCACGCGCTCTGAGGCACGTCAACTTGTTAGCCACAAGGCAATTCTTGTTAACGGTAAAGTAGTGAACATTCCATCGTTCAATGTCAAAGCTGAAGATGTGGTTGCTGTTCGTGAAAAAGCGAAAAAGCAAGCGCGTATCGGTGCAGCTCTTGAGCTTGCTGATCAGCGTGAAAAACCAACATGGTTGGAAGTTGACAACACTAAGCTTGAAGGCACATTTAAACGTGTTCCAGAAAGAACCGATTTGTCTGCAGAGATAAACGAACAGCTTATTGTTGAACTTTACTCTAAGTAAAAAATAACTAAAGAGGATACATTGTGGGTTCAGTGACCGAATTCCTAAAGCCAAGATTAGTTGAAATTGAAAACGTTTCACCTACTCGTGCAAAAGTAACATTAGAGCCGTTAGAACGTGGTTTTGGCCACACTCTTGGTAATGCTTTACGTCGTATTCTCCTTTCGTCAATGCCAGGTTGTGCAGTGACAGAAGTTGAGATTGATGGCGTTTTGCACGAATACACTGCAAAAGAAGGCGTTCAAGAAGATGTACTGGAAATATTGTTAAACCTTAAAGGTTTAGCGGTACAACTTGAAGGCAAAACTGAAGCAACACTTACGCTTGTAAAGTCTGGCGTAGGCCCAGTTGTAGCGGGTGATATTCAGCACGACGGTGACGTTGAGATTGTTAATCCTGAACATGTGATTTGTACCTTAACAGGCGACGCAGAATTAAGCATGCGCATTAAGGTAGAAATGGGTCGCGGTTATGTACCTGCTTCTGCTCGACGTTCCTCTGAAGATGATGATCGCCCAATTGGTCGATTATTAGTGGATGCTTCATTCAGCCCAGTAGAGCGTATCGCTTACGGAGTTGAGTCAGCGCGTGTTGAACAGCGCACTGACTTAGATAAGCTCGTAATTGATATGGAAACCAATGGAACATTAGATCCAGAGGAAGCCATTCGTCGCTCCGCAACAATCTTATATCAGCAATTAGATGCTTTCGTTGAATTACGAGATATATCAGTTCCTGAAGAGAAAGAAGAGAAACCAGAATTTGATCCGATTCTACTTCGTCCTGTTGATGACTTAGAACTGACGGTTCGTTCTGCAAACTGTTTGAAAGCTGAAGCAATCCAATATATTGGTGACCTGGTTCAGCGTACTGAGGTAGAGCTTCTCAAAACACCTAACTTAGGTAAGAAGTCTCTAACTGAAATCAAAGACGTACTTGCTTCTCGCGGTTTATCACTGGGCATGCGCCTAGAGAATTGGCCACCAGAATCAATTGCGGAAAAAGATTAATCAGGTTTCACGTAAACTGATTTTTAAAGAAGGAAAGCACTATGCGCCATCGTAAGAGTGGTCGACAGTTAAATCGCAACAGCAGCCATAGGCAAGCTATGTTTAAAAACATGGCAAGCTCTTTGGTAAAGCACGAGGTAATTAAAACGACCTTGCCGAAAGCGAAAGAACTACGTCGCGTAATAGAGCCTTTAATCACACTAGCTAAGCAAGACAGCGTTGCAAATCGTCGTCTAGCTATGGCACGTACAGGTGATAAAGAGGTTGTTGGTAAACTATTTAATGAGCTTGGTCCGCGTTACGACGCACGTCCAGGTGGTTATAGCCGTATCCTTAAGTGTGGTTTTCGTTCTGGAGACAACGCGCCTATGGCTTATATTGAATTAGTAGACCGTCCGGTTGTTGAAGTTGAAGAAGAAGTAGCTGAAGCAACTGAAGAGTAAAAAACTCTATCATTAAAAAACCCGGGCAATCGCCCGGGTTTTTTGTGTTATACAGTGCGTTGCAAGCTAATTAATGGAATCGTCTGCTTCTGTGTAGTGTTTCTCTATTAATAATGCTACGGCGTCCTCGCTCAATCCGCCTTTAATCGCACTATCCCGTACTTTTTCAGCGTCAATATTTTGATCATGGGCTAAGGCAACAAGGCGATTCAATGCGTCAGGATATTCGGTCAATTGTTCAACTGAAACAATTATCATGTTTTCAGACTCATCACTCCCCTCATCCACAGTCGCTAGAAGCGCGTCAAGTATATACTTTCCAACATAAGGCACTTCTTTTATTGTGGTAACCAAGATCTCCATCGTTTTATTTGGATATGCCTTAACTAACCTTTGTGCAATCTGATCAGCGGAATCAGGCTCCGCATGGACTGCTGTCTTAATGATTTCATTGAAGTAATCGGGTGATACCTTGCAAGCCTCACGAGTTGTAATCTCCGCATAACTAGGTTCAGCATTTACAGCGATTTTAACGATTTCAGCCGGATTCGATATCTTGTGTTGATTTGCGACCATTATTATTTGGTCGATAAACATTGGGTTGGTGCTGACACTTGCGCTTATTATCTCTTCATATTTGTCGGGATAAGCAGTAAATGCAATTGATAAGAAGTCACCGGTTTTCTCCGGGTATCTTTGCAATAGAGAACTGAGCGCATTTCCTACAGAACGATTATTTGCAACTTGCGTTTTGAAAAACTTGATAGATTGTTGAGAAGGCTCGGTAATTGAAGAGCCACCACTACTGGGTTCAATAGAGTTTGCAAAAAAACTTCCGCTTACTAATAAACAGACGGTGCTTGCTAAAGCGAGTTGTTTCATAAATTGGCT
>NZ_CP171821.2:3902500-4177500 GCF_028401415.2 Ningiella algicola
GTAATCAATATTTAACGAAAGAGTAACTGATAGAACAGATTCGAAGCAATTCGAAAGACGTTCTTTCAAGAGAGCTACTCTATCTGACAAATAAAGCGTGTGCTTAGGCACATGTTGATTAGCAAACGTCATGCATATAGCTCAACGCAAGGTGAATTCAAAAGGCACCTTGCTAAAGTAAGCGAACCTACCTGCAAGTAAAGGGTGTGGTAAAAAGCCTACTTAGGGTTGTATGGTTAAGTGACAAAGCGTATACGGTGGATGCCTTGGCAGTTAGAGGCGATGAAGGACGTGTAAGTCTGCGAAAAGCTGTGGTGAGCTGACAAAATGCATTTGAGCCACAGATGTCCGAATGGGGAAACCCAGTCCTTAGGGACTATCTGCATCTGAATACATAGGGTGTAGAGGCAAACGAGGGGAACTGAAACATCTAAGTACCCTTAGGAAAAGAAATCAACCGAGATTCTCCTAGTAGCGGCGAGCGAACGGGGAGCAGCCGAATTGATATGAGTTAGTGGAATGCGTTGGGAAGCGCAGCGATACAGGGTGATAGCCCCGTACACGAAGGCTCATATTGGTCATATTAAGTAGGTCGGGACACGTGTTATCTTGACTGAAGATGGGGGGACCATCCTCCAAGGCTAAATACTCCTAACTGACCGATAGTGAAGTAGTACCGTGAGGGAAAGGCGAAAAGAACCCCTGTGAGGGGAGTGAAATAGAACCTGAAACCGTATACGTACAAGCAGTGGGAGCCCCTCACTTAAGTGGTCTTATAAAATGAGATTGCCTTAAGTGAGGGCATCGAAGAAAAATCTTTGATGTCTATAACTGAAGTAGCGCAGGACTGGCTAAGAAGGTTGTGAGTTAGTTTTGACCCGTCTCGCAGTGTACGTTTAAGTACATGAGAAACGGAAGCAAAAGTAACTCGCAAGATTCGACGGCAGGACAAGCGGGAGACTACTTAAGGAGGGGTGACTGCGTACCTTTTGTATAATGGGTCAGCGACTTAATTTTGGTAGCGAGGTTAACCGTATAGGGGAGCCGTAGCGAAAGCGAGTGTTAACTGCGCGTCTAGTTGCCAGGATTAGACCCGAAACCCGGTGATCTAGCCATGGGCAGGTTGAAGGTTGAGTAACATCAACTGGAGGACCGAACTCACTGATGTTGAAAAATCAGGAGATGACTTGTGGCTGGGGGTGAAAGGCCAATCAAACCGGGAGATAGCTGGTTCTCCCCGAAATCTATTTAGGTAGAGCCTCGGACGAACACCATTGGGGGTAGAGCACTGTTAAGGCTAGGGGGTCATCCCGACTTACCAACCCTTTGCAAACTCCGAATACCGATGAGTGCTATCCGGGAGACACACGGCGGGTGCTAACGTCCGTCGTGGAGAGGGAAACAACCCAGACCGCCAGCTAAGGTCCCTAAATATTGCTAAGTGGGAAACGATGTGGGAAGGCTAAGACAGCTAGGAGGTTGGCTTAGAAGCAGCCACCCTTTAAAGAAAGCGTAATAGCTCACTAGTCGAGTCGGCCTGCGCGGAAGATGTAACGGGGCTAAGCAATATACCGAAGCTGCGGCAAAGTCTTATGACTTTGGGTAGGGGAGCGTTGTGTAAGTGGATGAAGGTGGATTGAGAGGTCTGCTGGACATATCACAAGTGCGAATGCTGACATGAGTAACGATAATGGGGGTGAAAAACCCCCACGCCGGAAGACCAAGGTTTCCTGTCCCATGCTAATCAGGGCAGGGTAAGTCGGCCCCTAAGGCGAGGCCGAAAGGCGTAGTCGATGGGAAACGGGTTAATATTCCCGTACTTGTATAATCAGTGAAGGAGGGACGGAGAAGGTTATGCTAGCTTGGCGTTGGTAGTCCAAGTGAAAGTGCGTAGGGTGTTGGTTTAGGTAAATCCGGACCGACCATTTAAGAGATGAGCCTGAGACACGAGACGAGACTCTACGGAGTTGAAGTAGCAAATACCCGGCTTCCAGGAAAAGCTTCTAAACTTATGATTATACGAACCGTACCCCAAACCGACACAGGTGGTCAGGTAGAGAATACTAAGGCGCTTGAGAGAACTCGGGTGAAGGAACTCGGCAAAATAGTACCGTAACTTCGGGAGAAGGTACGCCCTTGGGTGTGATTGGACTTGCTCCATGAGCGCTTGAGGGTCGCAGTGACCAGGTGGCTGGGACTGTTTATTAAAAACACAGCACTGTGCTAAATCGAAAGATGACGTATACGGTGTGACACCTGCCCGGTGCCGGAAGGTTAATTGATGGGGTTAGCGTAAGCGAAGCTCTTGATCGAAGCCCCGGTAAACGGCGGCCGTAACTATAACGGTCCTAAGGTAGCGAAATTCCTTGTCGGGTAAGTTCCGACCTGCACGAATGGTGTAACCATGGCCACGCTGTCTCCACCCGAGACTCAGTGAAATTGAACTTGCTGTGAAGATGCAGTGTACCCGCACCTAGACGGAAAGACCCCGTGAACCTTTACTACAGCTTGGCACTGAACATTGACCCTACATGTGTAGGATAGGTGGGAGGCTATGAAACATTGTCGCTAGATGATGTGGAGCTGCCCTTGAAATACCACCCTTGTATGTTTGATGTTCTAACGTTGTCCCCTAATCGGGGATGCGGACAGTGTCTGGTGGGTAGTTTGACTGGGGCGGTCTCCTCCCAAAGTGTAACGGAGGAGCACGAAGGTTGGCTAATCCTGGTCGGACATCAGGAGGTTAGTGCAATGGCATAAGCCAGCTTAACTGCGAGACAGACACGTCGAGCAGGTACGAAAGTAGGTCATAGTGATCCGGTGGTTCTGAATGGAAGGGCCATCGCTCAACGGATAAAAGGTACTCCGGGGATAACAGGCTGATACCGCCCAAGAGTTCATATCGACGGCGGTGTTTGGCACCTCGATGTCGGCTCATCACATCCTGGGGCTGAAGTCGGTCCCAAGGGTATGGCTGTTCGCCATTTAAAGTGGTACGCGAGCTGGGTTTAGAACGTCGTGAGACAGTTCGGTCCCTATCTGGTGTGGGCGTTGGATGATTGATGGGAGCTGCTCCTAGTACGAGAGGACCGGAGTGGACGAACCGCTGGTGTTTGGGTTGTGATGCCAATTGCATTGCCCAGTAGCTACGTTCGGAACGGATAACCGCTGAAAGCATCTAAGCGGGAAGCCGGCCCAAAGATGAGTCATCCCTAGCGATTTAATCGCTTTGAAGGGTTGTTGAAGACGACGACGTTGATAGGCAGGGTGTGGAAGCGTTGTAAGGCGTTAAGCTAACCTGTACTAATTGCCCGTAAGGCTTAACCATACAACACCTAAGTAGGCTGAGGCTGAAGCGGGTAGTGTGTGAGGACGATTGTTAATCGTCGATAGAGTAGCCTCTTGCGTTAATGATGATAATTAGCAGTTTTTTCAGATGTTAAAGACATGCATTTAGGTGTATCTGCACTCGCGGATATACCGACAGTTTATGTCTGGCGACAATAGCGATACGGTACCACCTGACCTGTAACAGGGCTAGCCATTTCGAACTCAGAAGTGAAACGTATTAGCGGCGATGGTAGTGTGGGGTTTCCTCATGTGAGAGTAGCACATCGCCAGACTCCCAATTAAAGAAAGCCCTGGCGTGATGCTGGGGCTTTTTTGTTTTTGCTGAACGATAGTCTTATGAAGATAATCGTTTTGGAATATCACACTCCTACCTAGGTTTAAGTTGTTAAGACCTTCAGAAATGAATAGACTATAAGCATATTTAATATGGTTTCCAATTGCTTACTAACAGCAGTGCAAACGCAGTTTATATACACACTGAGGATATATTTTTTGCATTCATTTCGGTTTTTCGCTCTAGCCATAGCTTTAGTCACCAGTAATTTAGTGTTTGCTGAACTTCCTAAGACTCCCACCGATATAGATTTATTTATCTCAGAATCTAAAACGGTCACCTATGATTGTCCAAAGCCAGAGTCAGAAAAAAAGGTTGATGCTTTGCTTGAAGAAAATTCAATCAGTTTGGAGCAGCGAAACACCCTAACGACTATCAAGACACACAATTTAATTTGCCGTGGAAAAGAAGGACAAGCCAGAGACCTTCTTGTAGCGTTAACACAGCAATCCAATATAGACAAAAGCACGGAATACTATGCAAACGCGATATACCAAATTGGCTTTACCTATGATGTGCAAGAGAGAAGCGAACGGTGCGAATATTATTTACAGGCGCTAGAGCGCTCCAGAGGCAAGTTTGCGGATATCGAAATGAGTGCAAGTCTTGGTCTGATTAACTATTGTCCAAGTAGTGGTTATTCGACTGATAGTAAGAGACTTGCGGCTTTCTTCGAACTCGTTGAACAATTCGCAGGTTCAGATGATCGCAGAACGTTAGCGCACATTCACAATAATATTGGACTGTTTTTTGGTGAGCGGGAACAGCATGTGCTCGCTGCGGAGCAATTTCTTAAAGCGCACGAAATAGGCACAGATGTATATGAGGGTAGCAATAGGTTATCAATCTTGATTAGCGCAATATCTTCTCTCATTGCAAGTGGTCAATATGATCGCACAAAAGAGGCGCTTGACGAGTTTAAACGCATTAACAAAGATGTAAGCACGCAACTTACCAACTTTTGGTATTACTATGCAAAATCTGGATATCATTATAGGGTAAACGAAATGAACGAGTTGGCGGAGACGCTGCCATCGTTCAAGTCATCTATGCCGAGCAATAACGACCTATACGAGGGGCTTTATCGTTGGTATAGCGCTGTTCTTTGTGTACATAGAAATGATTTGGCCTGTGTACGAGAGTTTGTTGAAACGGAAAGGAAAGTCCCAGTCGGAAAGCGTCCCTATAGAAGTTATGATTTCTATAAGTTTTTAATCCGAGCAAACTTTGCATTGGGAGATATTGAAGCCGCCAATGAGGCTTTTGAGAATTCACTTATACACCTTGATAGGGTGAAATACAGATTAGACGGTTTTTCCAAAATTATTGGCGTGGCAAATCTTTATAGTCAAATCTACGTGCTAGAAAATGAGATTGCGGCTTCTGAGAGACGAAAACAGCAGTTGATATATGCAACTGTCGCAGCAGCAGCACTTACGTTTTTTATCTTGGTGTTACTTGTGCGCCGGCGCCAAATTGCTCGCCAAGCCCTCGATCCTGTTACATCGCTGTTCAATAACAAAACTGCTGTAGGGAAAATTAGTAGGGTCGAATCGCCAAGCAAAGGGAAAAGTAATGCAATTGCCATTTTCGACCTGGGCAACTTTCGAGAAGTCAATCGCCAGTTGGGTTCGACAAAAGGCGATTATGCACTGCAACGCATAGCAAACACACTGAAAAAAGTGACTCGAGATAAAGATATTTTAGGTCGATTCGCTCCTGAGCAGTTCATTTTATGTTTGCCTGATATTGAAGAGGAGTCGGCGAAATCGTTTTTTGAACGTGTGCAATCAGCTTTAGAAAGCACTTTCAAAGATGAGCAAAATGGCGAGAACGTCAGCATTCGTTCCAGTATGAGCATTTACATTAGCTCTGGAAAGTTTAACGACTTAGATACCGTTCTTGACGAAATGTTGCTTTCCCTTAGTATTAGCGCCTCTAAATAGGTGAGTGCTATTCCAAATAAGCATTACATTTTGTATGGCGCACAGGTTTCTCTTTTCAGTGGAAAAACCCGCTCATATCTAAAGTACAAGCAAATTCCCTTTCAAGAGCAAGTAGCAACGGCGAAAGTGGTAAATGGCGAGCTATATCAACAAACCGGTTTGCGGATGATCCCCGTTGTGAAAACACCAGACGGGAAATACATCCAAGATACGTCTGCGATCATGGACTACTTCGAGGAGCGCTTTTCAGACGATTCAATCTATCCAGCCTTTCCGCTACATAGGCTTATTGCCCATTACTTGGAACTATACGCCGATGAATGGTTGTTATTGCCTGCAATGCATTACCGCTGGCACTACAAACGAGAGAATCTATGGTTTATTCTAAAAGAATTTGGGGCGTCTGCTGTGCCAGAATGGCCTCGTTTTCTGCAGCCATTCGGAGCCTTAGTCCCTGCTATTTATTTTGGACGCTTATACAAACCTGTTTTGGGAATAAGTCAAAAGAATAGACATGAGGTGGAGCAGTTCTACAAAGGTTTTTTACGATACTTTGATGCCCATCTCGCCACGCAAGATTTTGTGTTTGGTCAAAGGCCTAGCGTAGCAGACTTTGCCTTTTATGGACCTTTGTATGCTCATTTGTATCGAGATCCCTACTCTGGAAAAATGATGCGAGAATCGGCTCCCAGAGTAGCGCAGTGGGTAATGCGAATGAGTAAACGACAAGATTGCTATGGTGAATTTACCGAGCAAGCTGAACAGTTACCTGAATTCATTTTAAAAACGCTTCAGCACATGGTGAAGACTCAACTGCCTGTGTTACTCGAAACAATCAAAAGAGTGGCGAGTCGAAGCGATGATAGGCCTAATGACAAGCTACCGAGATTTTTAGGCAAAACAGAATTCCGCTTAGATAAGGTAAGCGAAGAGCGTTATATAAATGTTTATGCGCAATGGATGTTGCAACGTCCGCTTGAGTATTTCAGTAGTTTGTCAGCTTCAGAGCAAGCCAGTATAAGAAAAGTCTTCGACGTAAATGGATTATCAGCCCTCTTGGACATTGATATTACGCACCCAATCCAGCGGAGAGATAATAAGCTCTATCCGGTCAACGCTGCGATTCAGCCCTAACTGGCGGCGTTTATATATTCCTGACGCTTTGCTTCAGCTTGTTCACCGAACAAAATCTCGCAGGCCTCGACCATCCCACGAGTCTCTATAATATCACTCTTGCGCAACACCATTTCTATTTTTGAACGTCTGCGCACAAAGTCTTCAAGCTTAGTAATCATTTCTCTTCGAGATGCATAATGTAGCTCAGCTCTCAAATACTCTGCATTTTCCATAAGTTGCTCTGCTTGGCTAGGATCTCTTTGTATTTCATCTAAAATCTGCAGGGCATGGATGTCGTAACGTCGCCACAAGCGCGTCGTGAGTTTTTCGGATGAGTATGCTGGTGTTTTGCTATCTAGTTCCAAAAGTTTTGCACGATACTCAAACTCAGCTTTTATCTCATTTGACGATTCGCCATACCAGATCCTTTCCATCTCAGGGAGCGCAATCCCCATATTTTGGATATGCTCACATACTTCTTCACCTACGTTAATGCAATCTGTAAGTTTACCGCCAAATATGCTCATATATCTCTTTTGTTTATCTACATCAATAGCATGCTTGCGTGAGAGCTGAACCCAGTCAGCGCTTGAGCTTGAGCCTTTTACCGCTAACGGCCGAACGCCACATCTTTCGGAAATAATATCTTCGGTGGTTAACGGAGCCGCGAGGTCAAGTAAGCTATTTACATTATCTAATATAAACTGTCGGTCTTCGTCGGTAACCTCTGTAATAGGATTTTCTACCTGGTCATCGGTGGTGCCTATACATGTTTTTTGACCCATGGGAATAACAAAAAATAGGCGTCCATCAGAGGCGAAAAATGCCAGGACTTTATCTACTTTTGTTAGCTTGTCGACAATTAAATGCACACCTTTTGAAAACAAATGATGGTGCTCTGTTTGTTGCGCATTTCCTTCATTAAATATATCTACCATCGGGCCACAAGCATTAATCACTGCTTTTGAGCGAATCGTAAATGGTGACGCTTCTGATCCATCAGTTTGCGCAACATCCAAGGCAGTCGTTTCCCACACACCGTCAACGAACTTGCTTTCTGAAGCGTTCACATAATTTGCAACTATCGCACCATTATCCATGGCGTTACGCACAAAATTAAACACAAAACGAGCATCATTGTCATAAAGAAAGGCATCAGAATATTCGAAACCGCCTTGCGAATTAGATACATCAATGACACTTTCCGTCTTTTTTATCGCAGACGCTTTTAAAAATGTTGGTTTTTGAGTGAAAAAGCGTCCCATTAACCAATAAAGCACGGTGCCTATGTAAACAAACCAAGCAGGAAATCTAAAGCCATTTTGTAAGGTTGTTAGAAATCGAATTTCTTTTACTGTAGAGGGATAGCTCCGCATCAGATGATTTCGACTTTTGCACAACTTATTGACCAATAGATACTCATGGTTTTCTAAGTATTTGATGCCACCCCAAGCGAGATTGGATGAATTAGACGAGGTATGCCCCGCAAAATCACCTTTGTCGATAAGCGCAACTTTTGCGCCCTTGCGAGTAAGCGCTGCCGCCGCGACCGCGCCGTTGATACCGGAACCGACCACTAATACATCAAATTCATTTTCTCGTAATTTATTAATGTTGGTGTGTCTTAATAGCATCGCTTATCGAGGTTTCCTTTTTTCATAGTGTTGTATTATCGCTAGTTGGTTTGCACGCTGGCGATTTACCAAAATGCAACGAGCACCCAAATCATCGAGATCATCAAAAGGACAGCATGTAAGCGGTAATCCGCGAGCATGCTAGTGCCTGTTTTTTCAGCGATTAAAGATTTATCGAAGACCAGAGCTGAGACATCCTTATTTAAATCTTGAGGCCCAAACTTTGATACAAGGACAAAAATAGCCGTACACACAACAAACATGATACCTACGCCAATGGAGAAGTGAATATCAAGTGCACCGCTTTGTCGCCCCAAGAACATAAAGATCCCAAGAACAAAGCCAAGTACCAAGGTATAAAAAGCCGCGCTTGGTGTGGCGCTACGATAAAACACACCGACTAAAAATAGCACTGCAATGGGCGGTACGATTATGGCAAACATTTGTTGTAAATATGACCACAGTCCGCCAAAATTCGCAATCTGCGGGGCCCACAAAGCAGCAATAACCATAATGATGAGGGTGGTGATACGGCCAATTTTTGCGACTTTCTCATCGCTTATTCCAGGCTTGCCAGGCTTAACAAAATCTACTACTACGAGAGTTGAGGCTGAATTTAGCGTGGAGTCAACGCTCGACATAATCGCTGATATCAGGCCTGCTAAAACAATGCCTACCACACCTACTGGTAACACTTCAGATATTAAGGTCGGAAACACCATATCGCCATTTTCAATATTCGGTAATATGCTGATCGCCATTGCGCCAGGCAAGACCATGATAAACAGTGGAAGAATTTTTAAGAATCCACCTAGCATCGCGCCCCAACGAGCATGTTGAACATTTTTAGCTGCTAATACCCGTTGCGTCACATACTGATTGGTTACCCAATACCAGAATCCTAAAAGCGGAACACCTACTAAAGTGCCTAGCCATGGAAGGGTAGGATCGTCCATAGGACGAATAACGGATAAATGATCATCGGGCACAGATGAGGATAGCATTGACCATGAGAAATCAAGTCGTTCAAACAACATGTAAGTCAAAATACTGCAACCAACCAATAGTATAATCGCTTGCAGCGTGTCTGTATAAGCAACTGCTTTTAAGCCACCAAACGCGGTATAAAATCCAGCTACGAGAGCAAGGCCAATTGCGGTATAAGAGAGCGGTAACTCGGGAAAAAACACCTGTAGCACCACGGCACCTGCATACAAGCCACCAGCCATATCGACCAATACGCTAGTAACAATAGTCACGGTCGAAAATATTTTTCGCGAACGAACATCGTATCGCAATTCTAAATATTCAGGCACAGTAGTAATTTGTGCTCGTAAATAGATTGGTATAAATATAGCGGCCATAATTATCAGAGGCAGTCCCGATAACCATTCATAGTTTGAGCTGGCTATACCGGTAGTGTACGCTGCGCCGGTCAGTCCAATGAGTGTGGTACTTGAAATATTTGAAGCAAACAAGCTAGCACCAATCACGCCCCATGTCAGCGTACGCCCGCCTAAGAACAAATCTTCGCCGGTCTTGGTTTTCATACCTACCCAGACACCAATAACTAAAACGACCATGAAATAAGCCGCAATAATTACCAAATCTATATTGTGAATTGAGTCCATGTAATGGCTCCCTGTAGATGTTTTACATCTTTTTTATTGTTGCTACGCTCATAGTAGCGTGAATGCCGAGCTGACAAAATGCACGCTCAAACATTTGTTAACTTAATTTTTACTTAATTTATTGAACATCAGCGAACAGTACTTGATATGGCGGCAAACTGAGATGCTGACCCTCCAAAACAGGTTGAAAGTCACTATTGGCATGAACATGAATGTTCGCAAACGGCAGCTCGACCTCGGCTTGCTCAGGGGTTAAATTAATCACTACCAACATTTGCTGGTTTTCGGATGTTCTTAGCCATGCAAGCACTTTGGGTAAGTCCAAGAGTGTAAATTCTCCGTCTCTCAAAGCGTTTTGCTGATTCCTCCATTTGACTAAACGTCGGGTTTTATTCAGCATGCTCGACGGGTTTTGTTGTTGGCGTTTAACCGACAATTGAAGCTGTTGTTTATCTATCGGAAGCCATGGTTTTACCTCGGAGAATCCGCCAAAAGCTTCTGCCTCGTCCCAAATGATTGGCGTTCTGCATCCGTCTCTTCCTTTATATTCAGGCCAAAATGGTTTGCCGTATGGGTCTTGTAGATCATCAAACTCAACATCTGATTCTGACAGGCCTAACTCTTCTCCTTGATACATGCAGACGCTTCCTTTTAAGCTGAGCAGTAAGGCCATTGCTGCCAAAGCAAAGTCTGGATGCGCATCCCCCTGGTTCCAGCGTGACACTACTCGCTGCACATCATGATTACTTAATGCCCAGCAAGCCCAGCCGTCTTTCAAGGTTTGATTAAATTCTTCTGCGACCGACTCAACTACCTGTTTCGAACATGCGTCGCCCAATAGGTCGAAGGTGTACGCCATATGCAGGCGTTTGTCACCGGCAGTGTAATCGGCCATGATGTCTAGTGAGTGCTCGCCGTTGATTTCACCCATCGTCGTAATGTCAGGATATTGCTCAGTCAAAGCGCGCAGCTTGGCAATAAATGCAATGTTCTCGATTTGCGTAATTGAGTGAATATGTGACTGTCGAGCATAAGGATTGCTGTCTGTGACACCGACTGTGCTGCGCTCGCCCTCAGGAAAAACAGGATTGTCTCTTAGCTGTTTATCATGGAAGTAGAAGTTGGCAACGTCCAGCCTAAACCCATCTACACCGAGGTCTAACCAAAATTTAAGATTTTCAAGTTGAGCGGCTTGCACTGCTTCGTTATGAAAGTTTAAGTCGGGCTGATTGCTTAAGAAGTTGTGCAGATAGTATTGCCCGCGACGATCATCAAAGGTCCATGCACTTCCACCAAAAAATGATAGCCAGTTGTTTGGTGGGCCGCCTTGCTCGTTCGGGTCGGCCCACACAAACCAGTCGGCCTTATCATTGGTTCTGTTTTGCCTGCTTTGAGCAAACCACTCATGCTCATTTGAGCAATGACTGATCACTTGATCAATAATGACTTTTAACTTGAGAGAGTGCGCCTTTGCTAGGAGGTTTTTGAAGTCATCTAAGCTCCCAAACAGGGGATCTACTTCTCGGTAGTCGCTTATATCGTAACCAAAATCATTCATCGGAGATTTAAAAAATGGGGAAATCCAAATTGCATCCACACCAAGCGATTGAACATATTCGAGCTTTTGGGTAATGCCTGTGAGGTCGCCAACACCATTATTATTGCTATCTTTGAAACTTCTTGGATAAATTTGGTAAATGACCGCGCCTTTCCACCAATCTGACATAAATCTTCTGCCTTACAACATGTTGTTTCGTATTAACGCGCAGATTTTACTGAAAAAGTAGAGCGGTGGAATCTAAAACGAAACTTAATTTAACTTAATTTTTACTTAAATTTACGTTTCGACCTTTGGACAGCTTTGCCCAACACGTAGAGGCGCATGTAAGATCAAGTTTTCTTCTTCGCGTTGTCCTAAGAAAATCTGTGCTGCCGCTCGTCCTTTTTCCATACTAGGCTGCTCGATGGTTGTGAGTGGAACAACAGAATGACGACCTTCATCAATGCCGTCAAAACCGGTGATAAGAATATCTTGGGGTACGGAAAAACCAAGGTCATGGGCGGCTTGCATTGCACTTAACGCAATTCGGTCGCTCATGCACAAAATTAACTCAGGTTTTTCTGGCCGCTGAAGTAAATAGCGCGCCATTTCGTAAGCATAAAAATGGGTATTATCTGGGATACTCCAAATTGCAGAGTCAGGGATATGGTGATCAAGCTTAAGTGCCGCATCCTGAAAACCAAGAAGACGTTGCACCATTATATTGTTAGATTCATCGAGTAAGGTCGCATCGACCATGCTTTTTGTTTCTTGTTCCTTTGTCATTCTAAGTCCAATAACCGCTGTTTTTCGAGGATTATGAGCAAAAGCAAATTCTGCGCAATCCCGTGCGGCTTTTCGGTTATCAA
The DNA here is from genome assembly GCF_028401415.2 of Ningiella algicola. Taxonomy (NCBI): domain Bacteria; kingdom Pseudomonadati; phylum Pseudomonadota; class Gammaproteobacteria; order Alteromonadales; family Alteromonadaceae; genus Ningiella; species Ningiella algicola. The sequence continues at coordinate 3,914,922 of NZ_CP171821.2, forward strand.
TATTAATTGATACAGAGTTTTCCAGAGTGAAGTCGATAGCGATGATGGCTTTTCGATGATAGATAAGCTCGTTTAATCGGTCTTGTGAGGGGGGACCATAAATAATAAAGCCTTCAACAAATGCTTCTAAACCACTTAAGCCCTGAAGCTCGCGTCGAGAAGGTACAACCAGAATATTATACTCAGGCTCATCAAATACCTGCGAGATCCCTTGTAGGACAAAATTTGCAACAGGATCTGAAAAGCTATAGCTCAGCTGGTGGGATAGCATCACCGCAATGACTTTCGTTTTACTGGTTCGAAGTTGACGAGATTCTGCATGGGGACCTGCATATCCCATTTTTTTGCAAGACTGCAGTATTTCTTCCCGAAGCTCTAAGGATAGCTGCGACGGGCGATTAAATGCGTTGGATACTGTTGCGGTTGATACGCCTATTGCGTGTGCAACCTGTTTTAAAGTCAGGCGTTTTGCTCGTCTAATTGCCATAAAAGCCACTGCTGCGTCGATTGTTTGCTACCTTTACCTACCAAACAGATAGCAAGTAAAGACTTGGGTGACTTAAGTTACCTTGAATTTGTCATGAAGACTAGGGCTTGTTGTTCAAGCCCTAAATTTGAAGCAGCGTTTAGTGTTTTCTTTGTTTGCCCAAGGTAGCGTCACTGATGGACTTGAGCGTTTTTCCTAAAAATGTGCTGTGAGTGACTTCCAATAGTTCGCCCACTTCCAAAAGCAACTGCCGTGTTTTTTCATCTCCTAAAGACTCGCAGTGATCAACCAGCGTTTCTATTTCTTCTCGTAAAAACGTAAGTTTATCGTCGATTAGTTTCATATATGTCCTCCGAGCACGTAATGTATAGAGTTGCCGGCGTTTATTAAATCAGTGAATACTTGAAATGAGTTCGCAGTTAATCGGAAAAATCTGTTTAATTTTTAAGATTGCTGTGGGTGTGCGTGAAAATGCAAACATTCAGCGACGGCACAGGAGGCTGAATTTTTATAGCAAGCGCATAGCAATATTCCATTTTTTATGCATACTTTGTGGCATTCAGACATCATAAACTTATGTACTCAACTTGAGGTGGTAATGGCGAATTACGCAGGCACAATAAAAAAGATGCAAGTAAGCACAAATGACCATGGAGTAGCGCAATATCAACTCCCGATTGGTTCTGAAGAAGTGGACGTAAATGCATTAGTCGGGAGCACGGTAAGCGTTGTTTTTACCAACAGAATTGAATGCGTGCATTGCCAGCGCCCGACAAAAAAGAGTTTTAATCAAGGATATTGCTATCCTTGTCTTATGCGTTTAGCGCAATGTGATTCGTGTATCATTAAACCAGAGCTTTGCCATTACCAAGAGGGAACCTGTCGTGAACCTGAGTGGGGTGAGGCGCACTGTTTGCAAAACCACTTTGTTTACTTGGCCAATACTGGAGCGGCCAAAGTCGGAATAACGCGTCATGCCGTTCAGGGCGTTTCATCACGATGGATTGACCAAGGTGCCTCTCAGGCTTTGCCAATATTCAGGGTAAGTGAACGAAAACTAAGCGGTTTACTTGAAACAACCCTGGCAAAACACATAAGCGACAAAACAAACTGGCGCGTGATGCTTAAAGGGCAAATTACCCCCTTAGATTTATCTGCCATTAGAGATGAACTTCTCAGCCAAGCTAAAGTCGACATTGATGCGCTCACGCAAGAATATGGCTTGCAGGCAATATCGCCCGTGGAGGCAGAGCCAGTTGCTATCGACTACCCTGTTGAGCGTTATCCTGAAAAGATAAAGTCCATTAACCTTGATAAGACCTCAGAATTCAGTGGCGTCTTAAACGGCATAAAAGGGCAGTATTGGTTGCTAGATGAAGACAGAGTTATCAACATCCGAAAATACTCGGGTTATGAGTGGGAATTAAGTGTTCAGTGAATGCTGTATTAGGAGAGATTTAACTATGGTACCAGAGGCCGGACTTGAACCGGCACAGTGTTGCCACCGGCGGATTTTGAATCCGCTGCGTCTACCAATTTCGCCACTCTGGCATGCATAGCTAAGCCTCTTTCGAGGTGCGAAGCATTATAGCGGTATCATGCTTTGTATCAAGTCTTATTTACATTATTCATAAACAATCAATCCCATTTGTTATCCTTGCTCATAAAATTCACCAAATTAGTGATAAACTCTGTGCCACAAAGCCTTAAGTAGTTGGAAATTGCAATTTATGAATGAAAATCTAGATAAACGCGCTGGGTTTTTTCGAAGGCTCGCGGCAATGGTTTATGATGGTCTGATTGCCGTCGCAATTGGCATGCTCACTGCGCTTATTTTTATCGCGTGTTTAACGGCCTTAATTGAAAATAACGTGTTACCAGATTTCGGTTTTGAGCATGTAAGCGACCTAATGCAACAAAGCATGGCTTATAAGCTTTCCGTTCAAATTTGGGTGGGTTTTTGGATTTGCGCGTTTTTCTTATGGTTTTGGAAAAATGGCGGGCAGACCCTAGGTATGCGTGCTTGGCGAATACGAATATATAATCTGCAAGAAGATCATCCAGTTGGCTATGGTCGTTTGCTGTTACGTCTTGTTAGCGCCTTCGGGGGGCTTGGGACCTTGCTTGTATTACTTGACTATAAACATAAGCTCGCTTTACAAGACCGCGTTACTCACACTGAAGTGTTGCTGCTAAGTTCTGAGGAAAATCACCACCGAGCTTGGTAAACGCGATTTGCGTGTAGTCTAGTTTACTACTGGCGCTTGAGCAAATATATCGACAGCAGCGCAAACACCAAACTTGGCAGAATAGCACCGAATGCTGGCACAAGTTGAAACACTAGACTAACCTGTCCAAATACTTCATTGCTGATGAAAAACCCAAAGCCTGCCAACACGCCCATGATGGTTCTCGCCCCCATGGTCACACTCCTAAGCGGGCCGAAAATAAATGACATAGCCAAAAGCAGCATTACCCCGACCGAAATGGGCTGAAAAATCTTACGCCAAAGTGCGAGTTCGTAGCGGGCAGATTCTTGCCCATTGTTTTCTAAATAATTCACATAATCTATCAGACCTCTGATAGATAAAGCTTCAGGCTTGATTGCAACAATACCTAGCTTATCCGGGGTTAAAGTGCTGTTCCACGTTATACTTTGCACGTCACGATTGCTTATTTTACTCTCACTAAACTGCATTTCGTTTACGTCAGACATGGTCCAATTGTTGCCGCTAAAGTCGGCTGAAGCTGCTTTGATAATGCCGGTAAGATTCAATTCATCATCAAACTGATAGACTTCAATCTCTTGCAGCGTATCTTGGTCGAGCACATTACCAATACTTACAAAATCATTGCCATCTTTTGCCCAGGTGACTGAGTCAGAGGCGAGAAGACTGCCGCCTGAAAGTGCTTGGGTTCTCAACTCTTTCGCCTTACTTTCGCTTTGTGGCGTCACAAACTCGCCAATAGCCATCATCGCAATAATTACAACCACAATCGATTTCATTGCCGAGCCTGTAATATTCGCGCGGCTCATCCCAGAGGCCTGCATAACCACTAACTCACTGCTTTGCGCCAATAAGCCCATGCCGATTAATCCGCCTAATAATGTCGCCATAGGTAAAAACAGCTCAATTTCTCTTGGAAGACTCAAAAAGACATAAAGCGCGGCAACTGTCATGTCGTAGTCTCCTTGACCCACGCGGCGTAGTTGTTCAACAAACTTGATTAGTGCACTTAAGCCAACTAGAACAGAAAGCGTAATTGCAATAGTGCTCAGTAGCGTTCTTGCTATGTAAAAATCAAGAATTCTAAGCATGTTTTTGCCTTAAAAATATTTGCCGGATAAAGGCTCCAGTTTTTCTATCGCGCGCAATAAGCCCAAAGCCAATCAGCAGCATGACTACATGCACCCACCATAAGCCTAGGAAGCTAGGCAGTCTACCATCTTCCATAATTCGTCTTGAGGCGAGGAGCAGCAGAAAATACCCTAAGTAAAGGAGTAAGGCTGGTAGCATTTTACCAAAGCGCCCTTGGCGAGGATCAACAGCGCTCATTGGGACCGCAATGAGGACTAAGAATGGCAGTGAAAGTGGGATCGCAATACGCCACTGAAGCTCCGCAGAAGCTTCAATACCTTTCATTTGCACTAGCTCCATTGTAGATAGTGTGACTAACTTGCGTCTTTCTTCTTCGCGATTGGGTGGGGTGATTGTGACCGCGTATTCGTCAAAATTCACAATTTGATAGTCGTTTGCGCGCTTTTTACCATCGTATTGATTGCCATCTACCAGGATGAGTGTTTGTTCGCCAAAAGCACTTTGTTGTATACGGCCTTGCTTTGCGTAAATAAGATGAACTTCTTCCTCATCTTTAACCGCTTGCGATAAAAATACTTTTTGCAAAGATTCGGTATCGTTATCTGTATCGTGAACAAAAATAACCGCTTTACTATCACTAGTTTGTTGAAATCTTCCGGGAATAACAGCCGCAAGTCCGGAGTTAGCCGCAGCTTCTTCTTTGAGCTGGTGTTCTTTTTCTAAAGCAAGCGGAGCTAAGTACAGCGTAACGGTGGCAGTGATTGCCGCAATAAACAGCGAGAAAATTAAGGTTACTCTGGTGACATACCATTCGCTTACGCCACACGCTTTTAGCACGGTCATCTCACTGTCCACGTACATGCGACCATGCGCGAGCATCACGCCTAAGAATAAACTGATAGGCAACACTAAGGAGGCCAACACAGGGCTATAGAGTGTAATAAATCCCACAACCAAATCAGCAGGTACGTTGCCATCAGTAGCATCGCCTAAGACGCGCACAAACCTTAAGGTGATGAAAATAGACATTAATATGAAAAAAACGGCAATTTGAGATTTGAATGTTTCGCGCAGGAGATATCTAAAAATAAGCATTTCGGCCAGTTTCTTTTTTTTCTAAATAGTCGTTTTTGGTGGAAAGGCAGTGATATTTCGGTAAACTTAGTGTTTATCACACTTTTGCATGGTTAGCGTGTACTCAATTGAGCGTATAACCGTGCTTTTATCACTGCGCTTGCCGCGCTTTAATAGCCAAAGTGTAGCATATCATTCTAAATGGCTAATAGTGATAACAACGAATATCAATAATTAGCGGCAGTGCTTTTTAAGTGAATACAAGAGGTAAACATGGAATTTGGAGTGAAAAGTGGTAGTCCAGAGAAGCAGCGCAGCGCCTGTATTGTTGTTGGCGTATTTGAGCCAAGAAGACTAACGCCTGTTGCAGAACAGTTGGACGAAGTCAGCGAAGGTTACATTAGCAATTTAATTCGCCGAGGCGATTTGGAGGGCAAAGCTGGGCAAATGCTACTGCTGCATCATGTACCAAATGTATTGAGTGAGCGCGTGCTGTTAGTCGGCTGTGGGAAAGAGCGAGAACTGAACGAACGCCAATATAAACAAATTGTGGCTAAAACTATTCAAACGCTTAATGAAACCGGCTCTATGGAGGCCGTAAGCTTTTTGACCGAGCTGCACGTTAAAGGCAGAGACACGTATTGGAAAGTTCGCCAGGCGGTAGAAGCTGCCAGTGCTTCTGTGTATACCTTTTTGCAATTGAAGACGAAAAAGGGGGAGCCACGTCGGCCGTTGCGAAAGATGGTCTTCAATGTACCCACCCGCCGCGAACTGCCAATTGGTGAGCGCGCTATTGAGCATGCGCAAGCCATCAGCATTGGTGTTAAGGTCGCGAAAGATGTCGCCAATATGCCGCCTAATATCTGTAATCCACAATTTTTGAACGACCAAGCCGCTGAGCTAGTTGCCAATTACGACAGCTTAAGCCTCGAAACAATTAATGAAGCAAAAATGGCTGAACTTAAAATGGATTCTTACCTAGCGGTAGGGCGAGGTTCAGTGAATGAATCTATCATGAGCATCATTGAGCACAAAGGCGGTGAAAAAGACCAAGCGCCGATTGTGATTGTGGGTAAAGGCTTAACCTTTGATTCTGGCGGTATATCTATAAAGCCCAGCGAAGCCATGGATGAAATGAAATACGACATGGGTGGTGCTGCGGGTGTGCTGGGACTAATGCACTCTGTGGCAGAGCTTAATTTACCACTTAACATAATCGGCGTGCTGGCAGGTTGCGAAAACATGCCAGATGCGAATGCGTATCGACCGGGCGATATTCTGACGACTATGTCGGGTCAAACCGTCGAAGTACTTAACACGGATGCCGAAGGGCGACTGGTGCTGTGTGATGCACTTACCTATGTTGAGCGGTATGAACCCGAGGCTGTGATTGATGTGGCAACCCTGACCGGCGCTTGCGTGATTGCTTTAGGTAAACATGCTACTGCGGTTTTAAGCTCGCACAATCCGCTTGCCCATGAGATTGTTAATGCGTCTGAGCAAAGCTCCGACAAAGCATGGCGCTTACCGCTATGGGATGAATATCAGCAACAAATAGAAAGCCCCTTTGCCGACATGGCAAACATTGGTGGTCGTCCAGCCGGTACAATTACCGCAGCATGCTTTTTATCGCGCTTCACTAAAAAATATAATTGGGCACATCTGGACATTGCCGGCACAGCTTGGGTGGGGGGCGCGCAAAAAGGCGCCACCGGTCGTCCAGTCCCGATGCTTACACAATACCTAATGAATAAAGCCAATATTGTTTGTGATGAATAGTCATGAAGGTCAGTTTTTACGAGCTTGCTGCTAAAGCAGACCATGCGACTGACTCAGATGCGCAAGGGAATATAGATGATGTGTTATCTGAAAAAGGCATCGCATTAATCGCTGAGTTTTATAGTAAGCGTCAATACTTAACCCTTGTTTGCGCTGATAAAACGCAAGCGGAATGGGTTGATGAGTATATTTGGCGGCAACCTGCCGAGCGCTTTATTGCTCACAATTTACAAGGCGAGGGCCCAAAAAACGGCTCTCCCGTTGAGATAACTTGGTTGGAGCAGCTTGATACTCATCCTGTGAGAAACAAAAAAGTCGTTATCAACCTTGCAGAGTGTCACTTGGCGCAGTTTGCCGCATTTCATCACTTAATTGATTTTGTACCAAGTGATGAAGCACGAAAAGCTCAGGCAAGAGAGCGCTACAAGCAGTATAAGCAAGCCGGTTGCGATATGCGGTTTATCAATGCCTAAGCGCATGATTACTTGGCGTTAAACAAACATTTTCTAATGAATGATAAAGGGTCATTAAGACTAAGACTTAAGCCCTGTACTAAAGAGACACTTTAATGGAAAAAACATTTAATCCCAGTCAAATTGAACAAGCGTGTTATCAACATTGGGAGTCAAAAGGTTTATTTCGTCCAAGCGGGCAGGGCGACCCGTATTGCATTTTATTACCACCACCCAATGTAACCGGAAACCTGCACATGGGACATGCGTTTCAACATACTATTATGGACGCGTTGGTTCGCTACCGCCGAATGAAAGGCGACAATGTATTGTGGCAATGTGGAACCGATCACGCGGGTATCGCCACTCAAATGGTGGTTGAGCGGCAGCTCAATGCGAAAGGGCAAACGCGCCACGATTTGGGACGTGACAAGTTTATAAACAAAATATGGGAGTGGAAGGAAGAGTCTGGTGGGAACATTACTCAACAGATGCGCCGCTTAGGGGCGTCAGCCGACTGGGAACGCGAAGTGTTCACTATGGACGACAACTTATCTGCTGCGGTGCAGGAAGTATTTGTTCAGCTTTATGATGAGGGGCTTATCTACCGAGGTAAGCGACTGGTGAATTGGGATCCGGTATTGCTCACAGCTGTGTCAGATCTCGAAGTTGTCAATGCCGAAGAATACGGCCACATGTGGCACATGCGCTACCCCTTATCAGATGGCAGTGATTCTATTGTGGTCGCCACCACGCGCCCTGAAACAATGTTGGGCGATAGCGCCGTTGCTGTGCATCCTGATGATGAACGCTATAAACATATTGTGGGTAAAACTATTACCTTGCCCTTGAGCCAGCGCGAAGTGCCGATTATTGCTGATGACTATGTTGATCCTGAGTTCGGCACTGGCTGTGTAAAAATCACGCCAGCTCACGATTTTAATGACTACGATATGGGAAAACGCCATGATTTGCCTATGCTTAATATCTTTACGGATGAGGCAAAATTAAATGACTCGGTTCCCTCGCAGTATAGAGGTTTGGATCGTTTTGAAGCTCGCCAGAGCATTGTCGATGATCTAGAAAGCCAAGGTTTTTTAGTTGAAATAAAAGCGCATAAATTGAAAGTGCCACGAGGTGATAGAACAGGCGCAGTGATCGAACCCTACTTAACGAATCAGTGGTACGTTGCCGTTGAATCATTAGCTAAACCCGCAATTGCAGCTGTTGAATCGGGCGAAATCAGGTTCGTGCCAGAAAACTGGAACAAAACGTACTACCAGTGGATGCACAACATTCAGGACTGGTGTATATCGCGACAGTTATGGTGGGGGCACCGAATTCCAGCATGGTTTGACGAAAATGGCAAAGAATATGTGGGCAAGTCTGAACAAGAAGTGCGAGCAAAATACGCTATTGATGCCTCGGTAAGCCTCACGCGAGACAATGACGTGCTTGATACTTGGTTCTCGTCAGCGCTTTGGCCATTTGCAACGATGGGTTGGCCTGAAAAAACACCTGAGCTTGAGTCATTTTTGCCCAGCTCGGTATTGGTTACCGGTTTTGATATTATCTTCTTCTGGGTTGCCAGAATGATCATGATGACAAAAAAATTCACAGGGCAAATTCCGTTTAAAGATATTTATATCACTGGGCTTATTAGAGATGAAAACGGCGATAAAATGTCAAAGTCGAAAGGTAATGTGCTCGACCCAATTGATCTCATCGACGGCATTGAACTTGAGGCCTTAGTTGAAAAACGCACGACCGGCATGATGCAGCCGCACCTAGGTGAAAAAATTGCGAAAAGCACAAAGAAGCAATTTCCAGACGGCATTAACGCTTACGGAACTGACGCGCTTCGCTTCACTTTTGCGGCAATGGCGTCTGCTAGCCGCGACATTAATTTCGATATGAGCCGAGTAGAGGGATATCGAAATTTCTGCAATAAAATTTGGAATGCCACTCGATACGTTCTCATGAATTGCGAAGAGCACGACACTGGTTCAACGGGCGGTGATTTGGTTCTGAGTCCATTTGATGAATGGATTTGGACGCGCTTTGCGAGCACAGTGATGCAGTTTGAAGACCAAGTTGCTGGTTATCGTTTCGATTTAGCGGCGCAAACTCTCTACGAATTTACTTGGAATCAATTCTGTGACTGGTACCTTGAGTTAAGCAAAGCGGTATTAAATGAAGATGATGCAACTGAAGCAGAAAAGCGAGGAACCAGGCATACACTCATCAATGTGCTAGAGCAATTAATGCGTTTGCTGCATCCGTTTATGCCTTTCATTACCGATGAAATCTGGAAAAAGGTGCAAGGCTTGTCTGCTAATAAGAGCGCGGCTGAGAGCGTTATGATTGCAGCCTTTCCTGCCTTTGACGAAAGTGCATTAGATGAAAAAGCAGAATCGGATATTGAATGGCTGAAGAGTTTCGTTGTGGGCATACGCAATATCCGTGGCGAGATGGATATTGCGCCCTCAAAGCGACTGTCGGTGCTGCTTAAGAATGCTCAAACACATGATTTAGCGCGTTTAGAGACAATGCGAAGCTACCTACTGGCTATTGCGAAACTTGAAAATATTGAAGTGTTGAGCAAGGAACAAAGCGCACCTGCTTGCGCTACAGCGCTGGTGGGTGAAATGGAAATACTCATCCCAATGGCTGGCCTTATCGATAAAGACGCAGAACTTGCCAGAATAAGCAAAGCGGCCGACAAGCTAGAAAAAGACATAGCTCGAACCCAAGGCAAGCTAGGTAACGAAAACTTTGTCAGCAAAGCCCCAACCGCAGTTATCGATAAAGAAAAAGCAAAACTAGCAGATGCGCAGATGCAGCTCACTAAGCTTGCTGAGCAGCGTAAATCTATAGAGAGCCTCTAAGCAATGATGCCGATGCTAGCTGCAAGATAACGCTTGATGGAAGAATGAAGCTACACTGATGTTCTCATGTAGATGCAGGACGTGCTGGGCTATTTTCGGTCTCAAATAGCCTTGCGGTCGAGCATTGTGGTTTTTGCGCCTTTCAATCGCCGCAATCAACTAGTCTATTCACGCCGCTTCGGCAGAATATGGGTTACTGATTGGTCATATGCCAAAAGAACTCTATTTCACGCATGAGGTCGATTTTGAAGACCTCAAAAAGGGCTTTGGTTTCGAGGCGTTTAAAAAGCCAGTTCGAAATAGTCTAGATTAAACGAATACAAGTCACAAATTAAGTAGATGCCGCTCAATTGACAATCGTGTTGGGCAGCTAATAGTAATGAGTCTGGGCTTTTTTGCCTGCACCTTGCCATTTGTTAATTATCGAGTAGCAAAAGCTAGGGCCTTAGCTTGACTAATTTGCTGAGAGTGGCGTTATTTATTCTTCGTCAAACTCATCTTCATAATCAATGGCATCGTCGCCTACGTAGTAAGTACCCCAGCCGTCATAATGAACTGCATGCTTTTGTGCAAGTGCAAGTAGCGTTTGCGTATCTTTATTAAATGAAGTGACATCAAGCTTTTTTTCAACAACGGCATCGAAACAAAAAACCGTACCGCCATCGTCTAAAACTAATTCTTCAGCGTCAGTGACTTCGAATCCGGCTTTAAAAGCGTCCACCGCAGCCTTTTCTAATATTTCGAAGTGTTTGCTAGCAAAGTGGTGTTCAATGATATGCGGTTTGCTGATGTCGCTGCCGTCTTCTTTGAGCGCAGAGATAGTTTCTTCATTAAATTCGTACCACTGTTGAAGTTCTTCGTTATTCATTGTGTTTCCTATGACACACTCGCGCGCTTAAACTCCCGCTTAGTATAGTTAAGCATTGGTTTGAGCGCTAATTTCATCGTTCAAAGTATTGTATTTGTCTCTGATAATCGCTTCGAAAGTATTGGCTAATTCCCTTGGGTGACTGTCAGGAGAAATCGCGACAGGATCCATAATCTCTACGATGACTTTGCCATTCTTCCAGCGATTAAACTTGATGCTATGGTGATTATCACTTGCGCACACCGGCACAATCGTCAGTTGATTATCTAAAGCTAAGCGAAATGCGCCGGTTTTAAATGGCAAAATGCCCTTACCCCTAGAGCGCGTTCCTTCAGGAAACATCCAAATAGACAAACCTTTCTCACGCGCTTTTTTACCTGCCAGTGAGAGTGTGTTTCGCGCTTTTCCTGAGTCTTTACGGTCAATCATAATATTGCCTGACAGCCAGTAAATCAGGCCAAATATTGGAATGAACTTAAGGCTCTTCTTGCCTATGGTGACAACACCTGGGCGAGCAGCGTAACTAACTGTCGCTAAATCCCAAGTGTTTTGATGATTGGCAACATAGACGTAGGTTTCGTCGTCTTTAAGTTTGTCAGAAATTCGTAGCTCAAGTGATACGCCCAATATTTTTGCCATGCTTTTGTAAACCATCGCACCAATGTAAACATTGTTTTTATGCATTGGCCGAAAAATATAGACAAGAACAAGAAAGCAATTGATGAGAATGAAATAGACCAGCAGAACAATAGAACGCAGAACGCCAAGCACATCGAGTTCCTACAATTAAAAGTGACCCCGATTATACGCAGATTTAAATCAGAACAAAGCTTAGTAGTAAATTTTATTAGACCTTAGCCGATAGATAAGTATCACTATTTCACTTAGATTGGCACCTACTTACCGCTATGCAAACATTTATTCCTGAAGAGCTTGAGGACGATATTCTTAATGACTTACACGAAGAGATTCAAGAGCTCCATGAAGCGAGTGAACAAGCCCTAATAGAACTTGAGTTAACGCCAAACGACAATGAATTACAGCGGTCGTTATTTAGATGCGTACACACCATCAAGGGTGATTTAGGCCTAGTTGGCTTTATGCCTATGATTGAAGTACTTCAATACTTAGAAGATATTCTTGATTTACTGCGCAAAGGAGAGGCGCAATATACAAGTAATTTGAGTGATCTGGTACTAAAGTTGTTGGATCATGTTACCAAATTTGTGAACGACTGCATTCAATCTGGGAAAGCGGTATACGACAAATCAGCGCTAGATGCTACGATTGAAGTCATCAAAACCATCACCAAAGATAATCGCGATGAGCACGACAAGCGATTAGAGCAAGCTGTGCGCTGTCTCACGAAGGAAGAAGCACTCGACGATGATCCAGCGCTAGCGCCACGCATTGAGCTTGCGAAAACAGGTGTTCCAAAAGACTTATCGCCTGAAAAACAAGGTGATGTATTATTTTTCCGCGAGCTGATGCGTCCGATTGAAAAAAGAGCGGGTTATGTGGAGGGGCGTGGCGAGCGTATGGCGATTCTCGCTTTCTATATTAACAGCCTGAGTTCTGAGCCTCTTGCCGAGGATCAGCTTGCAGTCGCCTGTTATGTGCACGATTTCGGACTCGCATTTATGCCAAATCAAATTGTAACGAAGGAAGATGAACTGTCTGCCTTGGAGCAGAATTTACTGCGTTCACATGTTTACAAAAGTACACGTCTCATCGAGCACCTGAATGAGTGGGATGAGGCAAGAAAGATGGTCATGCAGCATCATGAAAACGTAGATGGAAGTGGCTATCCGCTTGGTATAGACGGAGATAAAATTTGTGATGGAGCGAAGCTTCTAGGGATTTTGGACCGCTATGATAACCTTACGCACATTGCACCGGCCAATGGTGAAGTCTTGTCTGAGAAGGAGGCCGTTATCGCTATCAATCAGCGTTACAAGGGCCAGCTTAGCGGCAAGTGGTTGAGGTTGTTCAATCAAGGTATGACAGCATTATTGAAACAGTAAGCTTGTCTGATTAATTGTTTAATATCCTTTTGAGAAATCGTGTTGATACATAAGCGCTTTTCCCGTGATGTGCAGATGCAAATTCGCCGTAAAAACATCAAACACGCTGGAAGGATCTGAAATCGCTGCGCTGTGATTTGTGATCCAAGCATTGCTAGCGGTGTACAACGAGCTGTTTTCCTCGAGTGGCTCCTGCTGACATACATCCAGCACAGCTGCACGCAAGTGCTTGTCATTTAATGCCTTGCTCAGTGCTTCTTCACTTTGAATTGCATCACCTCGTCCTGCGTTTATCAATACGGCGTGTTTGGGTAGCGCGGATAAAAAATCAGTATCGATTATGCCTTTAGTTTCTTCGGTGCTTGGCAGTAAGTTTACGCAATAATCACATTGCGCAGCGAAGCGCTCTTTTTCTTTAAGGGTAAAAAGCGCGATATCCTTGTTACGCGTGTCTGTGTGTGCAGCAACATCTCTCACAATTGCCCTCACATTCATTTCAAATGCGCGAGCGGTTTCATCCAGTGCTTTCGCGATGCAGCCATAACCCATTATGCCTAGCGTCTTTCCTGCTAAGGTCTCAAGACGTGGTTGCCACCAGACTTTCTTGCGTTGCTTAACTTCAAACTCAGCGATATAGCGCTGAAAATACAAGATATAGGCAAACACATATTCTCGCATTTTTGCTGAAAAGATGCCCTTGACGCCGGTCAGTGCATAGCCGCGTTTTGCACAAAGTTGCAGTTTTTCGTTGCCCGCCCAAGTTGACTGTAGCCACGTCAAGTGATGAGCACCTTCAATGACCTGGCTCGCTAAGTCTGGCTCGCTCAGCAGTATGTGTGCGTTTTCTATATAGAATGCAGCCTGCTCTAAATTATCACCTGCATATATGCATTCTACGTGTTCAAAGTCGTTTTGTATGGCACGCCAATGCTTTACATAGTCGCGATAATCTCGACTGAAAATCACAAATTTTTGCAAAGCCCGCTCCAATAATTTTTCGGTTTCTTGTGTTTATATTGTGGCATAAAAGCATCCAGATTTTGATGCCAATGCCGATATAAATAAAATCAAAGTTGATAATAAAGGACTCACAAATTTTATGTATGATTTCACTATCCAAGGTCTGTTTAATGCATCTCTTACTCAAGTATACGAGGCTTTTATCCGACCTGAAATCATCATAAAGTGGTGTGCGCCAGGCAATCTATCGGTCTCTCAATTTCATGCTCAAGTCCAAGAGGGGGGGAGTTATCAAATGGTATTGCAATCTCCAGATGGCTTTCAGCAGACCATTGTGGGAACTTATCAATGTATTGAGAGGCATGATTCGCTGAGTTATACCTGGCGATGGGAAGATACCAACGATGTTAGCAAGGTTGATATTAGCTTTAGCGAAAAAGCAAATGGCACAACTGCCATTAGCCTATCCCAGAGAGGTTTTAATAGCAAAAATGACATGCTGCAACAGCAATTTAGTTGGATGGCCTGCTTAGAAAAACTCAGTCTTGTCCTTAAGGACGATTACCATATGGTAAGTGAAAGCGTGAAGCACATATTCGCAGAAGAAGGTACTCACATACCCGCCTAAAAAAATGACGCCTTAAGGCGTCATTTCTCTTTTCATCACAGACCAATAAATATTAATTCATAGCGAGCATAATGCGCTTGTTATTATCGAGCAGTGTCAGAGTTTGCTGAGCAAGCGATAAAAACTTATCCTTTTCCTTCTCGTCTATAGGCTCGGCCTTTGGTAACTCTACCGTGCGCGGATTACGATGAACGCCGTCTACAAGGAATTCGTAATGCAAATGTGCGCCAGTCACCATGCCGGTGGAGCCAAGATATCCAATTACCTGACCTTGTTTTACCGTATCACCGCGTTTTACTGCTCGGTTTTTGAAGTGGAGATATTTTGTCTGATATCGCTCACCATGCTGAATGAAAACATGGTGCCCATTAAATCTATCGTAGGCGGCTTTGATAACCTTACCGTCACCTGCCGCTAATACTGGTGTGCCTACCGCAGCAACATAATCAACACCTCTATGAGGCTTTATGCGTTTTTGAACAGGATGGAAGCGTTTTGGATTGAAGTTTGAACTGACGTGACGGAAATTCACAGGTGCACGTAGAAAGCTCTTGCGCATGCTTCGTCCTTCAGGCGTGTAGTAATTTCCGTCGGAGTATTGAATGGCGGTAAAGGTATCACCCTGATTAACAAACTCAGCAGCAACAATATCGCCGTAGCCAATAAACTCACCATCAACATACAGCTCTTCAAAAGCCATATTAAATGAATCGCCAGAGCGTATTTCTTGAGCAAAATCGATATCCCAGCCGAATATACTGGCAAGTTCCATAATCTTGTTATCGGTTAAGCCAGCTTGAACTCCTGCATGCCAGAAGCTGCTGCTGATTGTTCCTTGGGCAAATGTAATTAATGATTCAACCGGCTTCTGTTCAATTGAGCTGATAAAACTATCTTCATCGCGCGTTAAATAAAGCGTTTCAGTGGAGCTAATGGGATATTTGATACTGGTAAGCGTTTGACTTGCGTCTATCTGTAAATAAAGGCTTTCGCCTACTCGGAGCTTGCGCAGACGTTTAGCTTCATCACCGGAGTGAGACACAAGGTGAGTCACGCGAGCTGACTGCCCATGACTAGATAATATTTTGCCTAGAGTGTCGCCGCTTCTTACAAGGTGTCTGATGTACTCTTCGCCCTTAAATTGTTCAGGATCGAAACTAATATCTTCACCGAAGCTAGGCATGGGTACGTCGTATTGAACGCCAGGAACGAGTTCAAGTACTTCTACGTTTCTGGATGCACGCACGCCATCATTTGGCCATAGCAACATAATGCATAAAATAGCAGCGAGCGCTCCCAAGGTGAGTCGATGGATTTTGGGGAGATGTTTTATTGTATTGTGGATCATACGCTCGTAAAATAGCTCATAGAAATAAAAGAATATAACGATTTTCGTCTCGTTTCCAGTTTAAAGCTTTACTTTGCCAACTCTTTTAATATCGGCAGTGTCTAGGGTTTCTGAAATTTCGGCAAAAACATCGTTAAACTTTCGTAAAAAGAGATATTTAAAGCCGTAAATGGCTATTTAGCGACAAATAATTAGGATGAATTATGGCAAATTGGGAAGCCGCTTTTGCTGAGATTAAGCGCGGTTCAGATGAAATATTAATAGAAGAAGAGCTTATTGAGCGCTTAAAGTTGGGAAAGCCTCTAAAAATTAAGGCTGGCTTTGATCCAACCGCGCCAGATATACATCTTGGACATACCGTTTTAATTAACAAGCTACGCACCTTTCAACAGCTTGGACATGAAGTGATTTTCCTCATTGGCGACTTCACCGCACTTATTGGTGATCCGACGGGCAAAAATGCGACCAGAAAGCCCCTCACACCTGAGCAAATCTTAGAAAATGCAAAGACCTATCAGGAGCAAGTATTTAAAATCTTAGACCCTGACAAAACCAGTATTCGATTTAATTCCCAGTGGATGGATAAACTAGGGGCCGCAGGGCTAATAAAATTAGCCGCGAGTCAAACCGTCGCCCGTATGCTAGAGCGCGATGACTTCAAAAAACGCTACGCGAACGGACAAGCTATTGCGATACATGAATTTCTTTACCCCTTGGTGCAGGGTTGGGATTCCGTTGCGCTTGAGTCTGATGTAGAGCTTGGGGGGACAGATCAGCGCTTTAATCTATTAATGGGGCGAGAGCTACAAAAGTCTCAGGGGCAGCCTCAACAAACGGTATTGATGATGCCGTTGTTGGAGGGGCTGGATGGCGTACAGAAAATGTCAAAGTCGCTCAACAATTACATCGGGATCACGGATGCACCAAACGAGATGTTTGGTAAAATTATGTCCATTAGTGACGAATTGATGTGGCGTTATTTCGATTTACTGAGTTTTAGACCCATTGCTGAAATAGAACAATTGAAATCAGATGTTGATGTAGGAAAGAACCCTAGAGACGTTAAAATTGAGTTGGCCAAAGAGATAATTGCACGGTTTCATTCACACGAGGCTGCTCAGGCTGCGCTTCAAGACTTTATTCAGCGCTTTCAAAAAAACGCCATCCCGGACGATATGCCAGAGCTGGAAATATCAGTAGACAAGCAAGACATTGGCATTGCTAATTTGCTAAAACAAGCTAACCTGGTCAGTTCAACATCTGATGCGATGCGAATGATTAAGCAGGGTGCAGTGAAAATTGACGGTGAAAAAATAAATGATACCAGACTGACTTTGAGCGCAGGTTCAACCGCTGTATATCAAGTCGGTAAACGCAAGTTCGCGCGCATCTCGCTGCAATAAAGGGTGTTAGTTCACCGACAGTTTTTCACGCAATGTGACTGCCGGTGACTAGATTCAGGTTATTTAGCTCTTCGGTATCTCGAGCGGTTTGTCGGCCTCTATCCACCCTGTTATATCCCCTTCCAAGTGATATAAATTGGTATATCCGGCATTTGCTAACTTTTCTAGCGCTTTGCCTGCGCGATATCCTGAGCGGCAGTACACCACAATCTGCTGCTCGTCGTTGCCAAACAGTGCCAGGCTATCTGAAACGGTAGCAAGTGGAATGTTAACTGCGCCTGGCACATGCCCTTTGGCGTATTCCTCTGGCGTTCTAACATCAACGATTAGGCTCTGCTCGGCGAGGCTTTCAAATTGCTCGTGACCGAGTTCAGTAATGACGTTGGCAAGCGCCGTATTGGTGATTAAAAGTGAAAATACTCCTAATACAAAAGCGACGGTTTGCCTGCTTAATCGATTGCTAATTTTCATCACATTACTCCCTTGTTAACTTTGGACGTCATAATTAATTGTATACGCTAATTCGCAAACTTTGGTCATTTCTTCTATGGCTCTTGGCGTAAAACGATGCAGCTTGTCTGGGTTGGCTTGAATAAAAGGCGCTAATATATGCTCTTTGTGCTCACTAAACTCATCGGGGATCTGAATTTGACGAGCCCTCAACTCGCTCGAAACGGACTTGTTTACCGAATCTAAAGTAGATTGTGCTTCATTCGATGCCTTGTTTTGCGCGTAAATAATGAGTTTAGCTTTACTTCGAAGGATGCGTTCAATACCAAGTTGAGGATAGGGAGATAAAGAGCTAAAAAAGACATTTTGTAGACTGCAAATAC
This sequence comes from Ningiella algicola, assembly GCF_028401415.2. Taxonomy (NCBI): domain Bacteria; kingdom Pseudomonadati; phylum Pseudomonadota; class Gammaproteobacteria; order Alteromonadales; family Alteromonadaceae; genus Ningiella; species Ningiella algicola. The sequence continues at coordinate 3,932,986 of NZ_CP171821.2, forward strand.
TGAGTAAATCGTTTAGCCATGGATCGTTGCCTAGCACCATCAACGGGAGCGGATTCATGACGTAAATTGCGTCTATGGGGGTTTTAAATTCAGACGCTCGTTTTAGATTATCGGAAAGTGTCTCAATAAGGGCTTGCGCTATTTCCTGATCAGCTTCGATGAACTTCGCTATGTTTTCTATATCAGCAATTAAACTGTCTACAGAATCCACTGATGATGCGTAAAGGTGTAGACTACTTGCGCGCATTTTGGCAATGTCAGCATCCTTGTTACCACCTTCCCAATACAATACATGACTTGGTTTAAGCCGCAAAATAGCGGGAATGTTAGCCCCCTGATAACTTGCAAGGCGAGGAATCGATTTAGCTGCTTGAGGATAGTCGCTGTAGTCACTCACGCCCACCAAGTTATGCCCTTCGCCCAGCGCAAATACAATTTCAGTCAAGTGCGGTGATAGCGCAATAATGCGTTTTTGTGCTGCTGACATGCCTTGGTCAGAAGAGTGGGGCGCAGTGTCTGATACTTTACCTACGCTAATTGTTGCACATAGCAACACGGTAAAAGCAGCGCAAAATGTCAAAGTTTTCATCATTAGTTGCTTTCCACAATACTCATGATTGTGTACGCCAGTAATAAGCTGACCAAGGCAGCAAGGGCAAGATTTTCAAGCTTAGACAGCCTAAGTGAATGCTCAAAACTAGGCTCGGGCGCCTTTGCCAATAAGATGTTTTGATTAGCATTATTCATTTCAAGTCTCGGCCTGCGCCGTTTTTCGCCAGCATACATGATTGAACCGCCAAGTCGGCACTTTAATGCAATGCTCATGTTGTAAAGAACAAATTGACCATGACTTGCGCACAGCGCTGTCTGGTTAAAAGACTGCTTGAGTGATGGTAACACTTGTGCAGGAGAAGCTAACCCAAGCATAAGAATTGAATAAGCTCTTACTGGTATAAACTGTAAAATGCGACACACTAAGTGAGTAGGGTAGGCAAAACGAGCAAACCTATTGAGTTTTACATTCCACGCCTGACTTGCCTCAAACAATAGGCGGTAGGACAGCGCGATAACGCCGCCAAATACTAAAAAACAAAATATAACGCATATTTGCTGGTACACCCGGCGCAGACTGCGGCTTTCTATATTAGCTTTAGTGATGCCCAGTGCAGATAGTTGTGCGGTGTCTCGAAGCACATTTTGTGAAAGGAGCTCTCTGGCGAGCTGCTTTTTGCCGTTTTCCAGTGCATTATTCACCTGCTGATACACGCGGGCATCTCGAGTAAACTGTATCGATACAAACAAAACAATTGCGTCAAACAGCCATGGCAAGGCGGCAATGCTCCTCACTAGGTAAACAATCACAATCACAGGAGCAATGAGCAAGATAGCGGATAGTGCACCAGAAATGTATTGCTGATTTGTGTCTTTTTGCGTCACTGAAGATGCAGGCAAGACCTTGTCGGCCATTTGTTGACACAGAAACCTAAACATTGACAAGGGGTCAATTGAGGATTTGATTGGGAATTTTTGCTCGATGGCAACAATCAGCGCCACGAGCAAGCAAGAGATGGCACTTTCGGGTATCACAAAGTTGTCAAAGGCCATTTTGTATTTAAAGTGCCTTTATTGTCTCTAACACTAAATTTGCAGAGTTTTTTGCTGCTTTTTCAAGATAACTTTCAAAAGACACAGTTGAGGTTTTGCCCGCAATATCAGAAAGACTTCGAATAACGACGCAAGGTGTTTCTAACATAAAGCAAGCTTGAGCAATCGACGCACCTTCCATTTCTACTGCTTTCATTTGTTCAAAGGCGCTGCGAATATCCTGAGCGGCTTCGTCGCTGCCAATAAAACTGTCACCGCTGCATATCAGGCCGCTGCGAGTTTGGATACCCTCTAACTTGCTCGCACACTGACGCGCGACCTCGCTGGCATGCTCATCGGTGAGATACTCTTTGGGCATCGACGGCACTTGGCCTCTTTCATAACCGAAATGACTCACGTCCACATCGTGATACATTAAGCTTGTCGCGATCACAATATCACCAATGCTTAAGTCAGGATCGAAACCACCAGCGGAGCCTGTGTTGATCAATAGATCTGCAGAATACTTGTGAATTAAAATCGTTGTAGCGAGAGCCGAAGCGACCTTGCCGATACCGCTTTGCACGAGAAATATTTCATGCTTGCCACCTGAATCGTTGCCGACAAAACCATGATGAATGTTCAAGTGATTGACCTTGATTGACTGTGCACCATCCAACTGCGATTGAAGCAGTAAGATCTCTTCTTCCATTGCGCCAATAATGGCAATTTTCATGCGATTTGCTCCGCGAAAAGGGTATTTTTGTCTGAGCGCAATCATAGTCACTCAGACGGTAAATACAAGTGGGGCTTAGAGAATTTGTTTAAGACTATGCGGCGGCGGCTCTGCGACTTGGGCTAAGCGGTCGAGTGGGGCGCTGATGTGTTTTGATGATACTCGGTTTATCTTGCGCATTGGTTGCGAAAGATAGTTTGCCCTGTCTGCGTCTCAGTGGAACCAGCTTTGCCTCAATACATTCTTTTATCTCTTGTACGCTGTAGCCACCTTTGGCCCTAATGCGCACATGCGGAATAGAAGCGGTGTCCAATGCGCCACTCACGAAAAAATCTCTTTGAGTATTATGTCCTGTCTGACCGTTGCCCATTACCAAATCGATTGCCATAACGGGTGACAAGTCTTTTTTATCGCACAATACAAAGTCAATCTGCTTACCACCGGCTCGCAGCACTGCGCTGTTAGCAATTTTTTTGTCGGTATTGCTTCTAAGTGATAGTAAATCGATAAGCTTTACACGGCACAATACACGAAATTCATCGCCTACGGATTGCTCAATTAAGCTAAGAAATTGACGTTCCGCTGCGGTAAACAACTGTTTTTTGACGGCAAAAGGAAAAACGATTTTGTTGTCATTGAGCTTTATAGCGAGCACAGAAACACAAATCAGTACGGCTAATAATATAATTGCTATTTCCATGAGAACTCCAACTTACTTACGAAATACAAGCTAATGTGTTTTCATGGAGTTAGCAAAGCTTGTGCCAATAAAATTACGCTATGCTGTTTTTTTGGCGCAAGCTTGTGATTTAGTTAATTCTTATGCTTCAAGATTTGCTTTTACAAGCACGTCTACCTGACTGCCCGAGCCGTCTTCTGAGATAATAATTGTGATATTGTTGTCATCGCTCTTCAAAATGAAACGGTTTTTGATTTCGCTTTGTTGGGGGTATTGCTTGTTTTTTTGATAGAACTCGATAACGCTTTGAGGAGAACTGGGTACAAAAAATATCATGCTGGCAGGCAATTCTGTGTCGAATACCTGACAAAGCTTGCCGCCTTGTGGAATTTCGACATTAAAGAATCGTTCAGGACAAACTTGCGCATGCATTAAATCTGTCGCATCCTGATTTATATCACCTTCACTTGCCATGAGCTTTGATGCGGCGAAAATAAGGATAAGCAGCAGCAGGTGTTTTGAACCCTCCCACAGCGCGTGTATTAGCATAATGATAAACTTCATATCGTTACCTGTTACTTCTAGCTTGTTGCCCGCTTTTAATTTAACAGAACAGGTGTGATTGACAATACGTAACATCGCTCAAAGGGTGTGTAATCCACACCCCAAGTATATGTTCTTATATTTAAGTCTCAGCCCCTAACTGATGGACCTGAAGCAACTACACTTCAAGATAGTCTAATATGCCTTCAGCTGCTTTTCTGCCCTCATCAATTGCAGTTACAACAAGATCTGAGCCTCTTACCATGTCCCCGCCAGAGAATATTTTTGGATTGGATGTTTGGAATGGGAATCGACCAGCGGCAGGGGCGCGCACTCTGCCTTTCTCATCCAATATAATGCCTTGATCCGAAAACCAACTAGCTGGACTTGGTGAAAATCCAAAAGCAATGATCACTGCATCTGCTTTGAGAATATGCGCCGAACCCGGAATTTCAACAGGGCGCCTACGTCCTTGCGCATCAGGTTCACCCATTTCGGTCTTCACCATTCTCACGCCGATAGTCTTTCCATTTTCATCCACGGCAATATCGATCGGCTGCATATTAAATTGGAACTGTACTCCTTCTTCTCTTGCATTCACCACTTCACGACGTGAACCAGGCATGCTCTGCTCGTCACGACGATATGCGCAAGTGACAGACGCTGCACTTTGTCTTATCGAAGTCCTGACGCAGTCCATGGTGGTATCTCCACCGCCAAGCACAACCACGTGTTTGCCCGACATGTCGATAAAGTCTTCAGGAGATTTTTCAATGCCCATTACGCGATTGGTGTTTGCAATTAAAAAGGGCAGGGCTTCGTAAACGCCTTGGGCATGTTCATGTTTGAAGCCGCCCTGCATCGCTTTGTATGTCCCCATGCCAAGAAAGACCGAGTCGTATTCATTCATCAGGGTGTTGAATTCGATATCCTTTCCAATTTCAACATTCAAGCGAAACTCAATGCCCATTTCGGTGAAGATTTTGCGTCTGAGCTGAATCACTTCTTTCTCTAACTTAAATGATGGGATCCCAAAGGTCAGTAAACCGCCAATCTCTTCATACTTATCGTATACAACGGGCTTCACGCCATTACGCACTAAAATATCGGCACAAGCTAAGCCTGAGGGACCGGCGCCTACAATGGCGACTTTCCTGTCAGTCCATTCAACACCTGACATATCTGGTCGCCAGCCCATTTTAAACGCAGTGTCAGTAATGTACTTCTCGATGCTGCCGATGGTCACAGCGCCAAAATCCTCGTTAAGCGTGCAAGCTCCTTCGCATAAGCGGTCTTGCGGGCAAACCCGTCCACACACTTCTGGCAAGCTGTTAGTCTTGTGCGATAGTTCAGCTGCTTCTATGATTTTTCCTTCATTGGCCAAATCTAGCCATTGAGGAATATAGTTATGCACCGGACACTTCCATTCACAATATGGGTTGCCACAGTCTAGGCAACGGTCAGCTTGTCCAGCAGCCTGAGAAGAGGTCATCGGCTGATAAATTTCGCCAAACTCTTCTGTTCGCATGATAATCGGTTTTTTGGGTGGGTCGATACGAGCAACGTCCACGAATTGATATACATTTTTAGCCATAATTCATATGCTCCTTGGCTATTGCGCTTGGATGCGCAGTTCAGCGCTTGAACGACTAATGTGTCCGAGCAGGTTTTTCACATCGCTGGTTTTCGGCTTCACCAATCTGAATTTCTGCATCTCTTGGGCGAAATGTGTCAGCAAATGCAGCGAATGCGCGCTTCCTGTTTCTTCGTAGTGTTCATTGATTAAGCCCCTGAGATGCTCAGACAATATCACTTTGTCTTGAATACCTTGTACATCAATCAGCTCATGGTTGACGCGCCTTTCAAGATCATCAAATTCATCGTAAAGGTAAGCAAATCCGCCGGTCATGCCTGCACCAAAGTTAACGCCTACGCTACCCAGCACTGCAACAATTCCGCCTGTCATGTATTCACAGCCGTTGTCACCAATGCCTTCGACCACCGCTATTGCACCAGAGTTTCGAACTGCGAAACGTTCACCCGCTCGGCCTGCGGCATAAAGCTTTCCGCCAGTCGCGCCATATAAGCAAGTGTTACCCATGATGGCACTGGCGTGTTGGTCGAAGGTGACTCTGCTGGGTGGATTAATGACTAACTTGCCGCCGGTCATGCCTTTACCCACGTAATCATTCGCATCACCAATTAGGTGCATATGAAGACCGCCTACGTTAAATACTCCGAAGCTCTGTCCAATGGTGCCCTCAAGTCTAATCTTAATTGGGTTGTCGTCTACACCAGAGTTGCCAAAGCGTTTTGCAATAAAACCAGATAAGGTCGCGCCGACCGAGCGGTCGGTGTTGCGAACAGGATATCTCAAGTGTATCGAACGCTTTTCATATACTGCGTCTTGCGCATCGTTAAGTATGCTTAAGTTCAGTTCGCCTTTATCGATTGGGCTGTTGGTCGTTTCCGAGCAAAACAGCTTGGTATGATAGCCCGCTTCAGGTTTTTCGAGTAAGGGCGACAAATCTAGCTTAGCTTGTTTAGCGGTCTGCCCTTCTAATAGTGCAAGGAGCTCTGTACGGCCCACTAAGTCTTCAAAGCGCGCAATACCAAGACTCGCCATGATTTCTCGTACCTCTTGCGCAACAAACTTAAAGTAGTTCATCACCATCTCGGGCAGTCCAATGAAGTAATTATCACGCAGTTTAGCGTCTTGGGTGGCAACGCCGGTGGCACAGTTGTTCAAGTGGCAAATCCGCAAGTATTTACACCCCAGTGCAACCATGGGACCTGTGCCAAAGCCAAAGCTTTCAGCACCTAAAATGCCAGCTTTGACAACATCAAGGCCGGTTTTCAAACCGCCGTCGGTTTGCACTCGCACTTTATGTCTCAAGCCGTTTTCGACAAGCGCTTGTTGCGTTTCTGCCAGTCCTAGTTCAAATGGGCTGCCAGCATACTTAACTGAGGTCAATGGACTTGCACCGGTGCCGCCGTCGTAACCAGATACTGTGATAAGGTCGGCATAGGCTTTTGCCACACCCGTTGCAATAGTACCTACACCAGGTTCAGATACCAATTTCACTGAAATCAGCGCCTCAGGATTGACTTGTTTTAAATCGAAAATTAGCTGCGCCAAGTCTTCAATTGAATAAATATCGTGATGTGGAGGAGGCGAAATCAAAGTCACGCCAGGCACTGAAAAGCGAAGCTCTGCAATATACTTATTGACTTTATCGCCTGGTAATTGACCACCCTCTCCAGGTTTAGCGCCTTGTGCCACTTTGATTTGGATAACGTTTGCATTGACTAGATAATGCGGCGTCACGCCAAACCTACCAGAGGCGACCTGTTTGATTTTGGAGTTTTTCTCTGTGTTAAATCGCTTTGGATCTTCTCCGCCTTCACCGGAATTTGATTGACCACCAAGTCGATTCATTGCAATGGCTAAGGCTTCATGCGCTTCAGGGCTCAGTGCGCCGATAGACATAGCGGCGGTATCAAAGCGAGGATAAAGCTTTTCAGCTGCCTCGACTTCTTCAATATCAATTGGATTGTCGGAAACTTTCAACTGCATAAGGTCGCGAAGGTGACTTGGATTTCTGCCGTTTACCAAAGATGAAAAGCGTTGATAGTGTGCATACTCACCGCTGACAACAGCATCTTGTAGGGTTTTCACCACATCTGGGTTATAAGCATGGTATTCGCCGCCATGCACAAACTTAAGTAATCCGCCATGAGATATACTCTTACGTTTTAGCCAAGCGATTCTGGCAGCGTTGATCAAATCTTGCTCAAAATCTTCAAAACTTGCGCCTTGAAGACGGCTGGGAACGCCTTTAAAACAAAGCTCGGTCACGTCATCACTAATGCCTACTGCTTCAAACAGTTTTGAACTGCGATAACTTGCAACAGTGCTAATTCCCATTTTGGACATAATTTTGAAAAGGCCTTTGTTGATGCCTTTTCTATAATTTAAAATCGCGTTCATAGGCGATATATCGAGATCTTTGTGGTCAACCATTTGCTCGATAGTCTCGTAGGCCAAGAATGGGTAAATCGCAGTAGCGCCCAAGCCAATTAAGACTGCAAAATGATGGGGGTCGCGCGCAGATGCTGTTTCAATCACAATGTTTGCATCGCATCGAAGTTGTTTTTCGACTAAACGGCGCTGCACAGCACCTACTGCCATTGCTGCTGGAATAGGGAGCTTGTCCTTTGCAATATGACGGTCGCTTAAAATGACAAATGCAGCGTTATTGTCTTTTACCGCTCGCTCAGTTTCGTCACAAATACGGACAATCGCATCTTCGAGTCCTTCATCTAGATGGTAGTTGATATCAATTTGTTCGTAATGGTAATACTTTGAATCGTACTCTTTGAGCTGTTTAAGATCCGTGTACACCAACACCGGAGAATCAAACAGTACTCGATGTGCATAACCACTGGTCTCGTTGAAGACATTTTGCTCACGACCAATACAGGTAGCAAGTGACATGACATGGTTCTCGCGCAGTGAATCTATAGGTGGATTGGTGACCTGAGCAAACTGCTGTCTGAAATAATCGTAAACCGTTCTTAGTTTTGATGACATTACCGCCATTGGGGTGTCGTCACCCATTGACCCGACGGCTTCTTGCCCGTCTTTCGCAAGCACTTTAATCACCTGCTGCATTTCTTCGTAGCTGTAATTAAAGAGCTTATGAAAGGTTGCCATTTGATCGTCACTGAATACACGATTACCAATTTCAGAGGCATCAACCTGCTCAATTGGCGCAAGCCGTTTAATGTGGGACGTAATCCAGTCGGCATAAGGATGGCGAGTTTTTAAATCTTCATCAATTTCATTTGAGCGCCAGATTTTTCCGGTATGCGTATCTACCGCTAGCATCTCACCTGGGCCAACGCGTCCTTTTTCAAGCACGTCTTCTTGTTTGTAGTCCCAAATTCCAATTTCGGACGCTAAGGTAATAAACCCATCTTTTGTGATCACGTATCGTGCTGGGCGAAGGCCATTTCTATCCAAGTTACATGCAACATGACGACCGTTTGTCATCACAATGCCGGCTGGCCCGTCCCAAGGTTCCATATGCATGGAGTTAAATTCGTAGAAGGCTCTTAAGTTTGGATCCATCGTTTTATTATTTTGATAAGCCGGTGGTACTAACAAACGCATCGCCCTGAATAAATCCATACCGCCTGCCAAAAATAGCTCTAGCATGTTATCCAAGGAACTAGAGTCAGAGCCTGTGGTATTTACAAACGGCGCCGCATCGCGAAGATCGGGAATAAGCGGGGTAGCAAATTTACTGGTGCGAGCGATGGCCCAATCACGATTACCTTTGATGGTGTTAATTTCACCGTTGTGCGCTAAAAACCGAAAGGGTTGCGCTAAAGGCCATTTCGGTAAGGTATTGGTTGAAAAGCGTTGATGGAATACACAAATAGAAGACTGCATATCGGGATCGGCGAGGTCATGGTAAAAGGCAGGTAAATCGCGCGGCATCACCAACCCTTTGTAAATCGTTACAAAGGTTGATAGACAGGCAATATAAAAATCTTCATCGTCCATCAAACGTTTTTCGGCGCGACGTCTTGCGACGTAAAGTCTGCGTTCTAAGTCGGGTAGTGACCATCCGCTGGGGGCATTGACAAAAATTTGTTCAATTTGAGGCACGCCCGTTTTAGCTAAATCGCCTAATATGTCGTTGCTTGTAGGTACTTCGCGCCATCCGACCACACTCAGTGTTTCTTTCTCTAGCTCTTGGTTAAGAACGTCGCGCGCGGCGCTGGCTTTAATCGGATCTTGATTGAGGAATATCATGCCAACGGCATAGTTTTTGTTCAGCGTCCACGATTTGTCATGCGCGACCTTGCGAAAAAAAGTGTCCGGTTTTTGTAGAAGTAGGCCACAGCCGTCCCCGGTTTTTCCGTCCGAAGCAACGCCCCCTCTATGCTGCATTCTATCGAGGCCTTCGATGGCGGTTTGCACTAGGCGGTGACTGGAGTCTCCTTGGGTATGGGCAATTAGTCCAAATCCGCAGTTGTCTTTCGAGTCGCTTACATTATATAAGGCCATTGTCCTAAACTCCTTCACATGCTTCATATCGCGCTAATCGCGAAAACGAAACGTGTTTTAATATGCGCAAATCTATATTGTTTGGATCGAGCTTAAACTACCGATACTTTTGTTGTTGTGTGATTCGCAGTGTTGTGTCTCTATTTCATAGCTATAATAATTGTCATAGCAGTCCCGCATGAGCATATGGAATTTTTATGCAATATTGCCATTGCATATGCGTTTTAATTGGCGGGTCAATGAAAGTACCTAGATCTGCTCATAAAATCAATCATCACTGATAATAATTAGCTCATTCATGAGAGTTATAATAGTTAAATTATTGATTTTTAAATTATTTTACTTTTCCCAAAAATATTTTTCCGTTGTAAAAGGTCGTTAACACGCAAAAAGTAGCTTGAATTCAACGCTTTATATTCAGCTTGATTCATCACCATAAAAAATGAAAATTGCCAGCCTTATAACGAATAATTATTCTATCTGCATTGTTGAAGTCTGAAGTCGCGCTACCCTGCAATTTGAATTCTTGGTACGATGCACTCAAGGCTTCTTCCCAATCAATATATATGCAATTTAAAACACCATCCGATTCATGGGCGATTAAGTTTGCCCAATTCGTTGATAAGGTCGGCACGTTTAAAGTGAGCGTGCTTTTTGTGCTGTTTACATTAATGTTCACTCTGCTCGGCTCATATGTGGTGAGAGCCAGTATGGGTAGTGATATTGAGGTTGATGATTTTATAGGCGCTTTGGTACTAACACTGATTAGCGCGCCATGGGTCCTGTACTTTTTTAGTGAACTTATCAAGCACCTAGAACATTCTAGAATTAGCTTAGAAGAAGCCGTTTCGCAATTAGAACGCCTGCGAAGACACGACGTCATTCTTAATCGAGAGCTTCAAAATAACATTCGTCAGCTCAACTATGAAATTGAGCAACGCAAAAATGCCCAGCTAGAGCGTGAAAAAATGTTTTCCGAACTAGAGCGCCAAATCAAAGAAAAGTCAGAGCAAGAGATGCAGGCTCGTCGCTTATCTACTCTCACGCGCTCCATCATCGATGCTTCACCAGATCTCATTTACTATCGCAACGAGGAAGGTAAGTTCGCCGGTTGCAACAAAGTTGCAGAAGAGCTTGTCGGTAAAACAGAAGAAGAATTGCTTGGACTCACGCCTCATCAAGTCTACGATGAGGAACTTGCGCGGCAAGTTGCGGCATCAGATCATGAAGTGCTTGAGCGAAATGCCTCCATTACTGAGGAGCTGTGGCTAAAATTCGCAGATGGTCGAAAACGCTTTTTTGAAATGCAAAAAGTCCCGTTTTACGACAGTGACGGTCATCGTTTAGGTCTGTTGGCCTTCGGGCGAGATATGACTGAGCGTAAGCAGTCTCAAGTTGCCATTGAACAAGCCAGTAAAGACAAAACAAAGTTCATAGCGACTATTTCCCATGAACTACGAACTCCGCTTAATGGGATTGTTGGTTTAAGTCGAATGCTTCGCGACACCAAGCTAGACAAAGAGCAATACGAATGGGTAAGCACTATTTATGCTAGTGCGATTACGCTTGGCAACATATTCAATGACATTATCGACTTAGACAAGCTCGATAGAGACAAGGTCGAAATACAGTTAAAAACCGTATCAACCACCGCTTTTGTAAATGAAATCGCCAGCATTATTCGCCTACTAGCAGAAGATAAAAATCTCAAGTTCAATTACGATATTGTAGAGCCTGTGCCAGCGGCTTTTGAGGCAGATGGAACACGTCTTCGTCAGGTTTTATGGAACATGTTGTTTAATGCTGTCAAGTTCACGCCAAAAGGCTCTGTCTCGCTAACCATGTCGGCGAGCAATACCAGTACAACTAGTGCAGAAATTCACTTTACCATCGTTGATACGGGCATCGGGATTGCCAAGGCCGAGCTCGACAAGATTTTTGCGATGTACTATCAAGTCCAGCGCGATGACCATAAATTTGCTACCGGCACTGGCATTGGCCTCGCCATCTGTAAGCAAATGGTAGATAAAATGGGCGGCAATATAAAAGTGAATAGTGAAGTAAACAAAGGCACATGTTTCGAAATCACCTTGCCGGTTAAAGTGTCAGAAGAGCGTGCTGTTTTAGAGGAGTTACAAGTCACTGGCCTGAATATTCTGTTAGTTGAAGATATTGAACTTAATGTCATGGTAGCTAAAGCATTGCTTGAAAAGCTCGGTCAAAAAGTGTCGGTCGCAATGACGGGGCAAGCGGCTATCGACATGATTCGAGAACAAACCTTCGATTTGATTCTGCTGGATATTCAGTTGCCAGATATGAATGGCTTTGATGTTGCAAGAACGGTACTTGAGGAAGATTTGGTGCTGCAGACTCCAATCGTAGCGTTGACTGCAAACGTGATTAAAAAGCGTGAAGAGTACTTGCAAAACGGTATGGACGACGTGATTGCGAAGCCAATTAAAAAAAGCAGAGTGATTAAAGTATTTAACGAACTGTTCGCAGGCAGCGATTCTGATCCGGTCACTTTGGTTCAAGACAAAGAGGACAAAGTCAAGATTCAAACAGAGGCGCCCGTTGTGCTTGATGCTGAATTGCTCAACATGCTAGTCGATACCATTGGCGATGCTATGGTGAAAACGAGTCTTGGTGTTTTTCAGGATAAGATCCCCGAATACGTTGAGATAATGAAGGTCGCATTGACTGCCCATGACAAGGATGAAGTGTGCTCGCAAGCACATAAAATAAAGGGAGCGGCCGGATCTGTTGGGTTATCCCGAGTGCAGGCGTCGGCAAACCTTATCCAGCAAGGTGATCATCCCGCATGGTGGGAAAATGTGCACGATTGGATGGAGCAATTGGAGATGGCTTTAGAACAAGATGTTCCTGCGCTTGAGCAATGGCTTTCTGAAAACGAAATAGATGACTAGCTTTAAGACCTTCTTAAAGCAAAAACAGGGTTGCGCTGCCCAAGAAAGCAAATATTCCAACTACGTCGGTTATAGTGGTGAGAATAACGCTGCCTGCAAGCGCCGGATCGATTTTCAGCTTTTTCATAATGATTGGCAAGGTTGCGCCTGCTAACCCTGCTGCAATCATATTCATCATCATGGCAAACGCAATGACGCCGCCCAGCATATAATCTTGTTTCCAGATGGCAATAACGCCGGCGATAAGGATTGCCCATATCATGCCGTTGAAAAATCCGATAGCAAGTTCTTTTCGCACCAGCCATAGGGAATTGCTGGCTGTTACGTGACCAAGCGCCATGCCGCGGATAACCAAAGTAAGGGTCTGATTGCCTGCGACTCCGCCCATGCTCGGTACGATGGTGTTCAATATTGCAAGAACGGCCAACTGACTTAAGGTAGATTCAAACATGTCGCTAACTGCTGCGGCGAGCAGGGCAGTGATTAAGTTCACACCCAACCAGACGCTTCGCCTTCGAGTACTTTGCCCTACAGGTGCGAAGGTATCCTCTTCATCATCAAGCCCCGCCATACTCATCATAGAGTGCTCAGCGTCTTCACGAATAATATCCACCACATCATCAATAGTGATTCGACCCACAAGCTTATTGTCGGCATCTACCACTGGCGCAGAGAGCCAGTTGTAACGTTCAAACATACTTGCGACTTCATTGTCGGGCATATCATCATGAATAGCCTTTGGCTCGTCGTCCATGATCTGAGCAACAGAAACATCTGAATTTGACGTTAGCAAACTGGAAAGTGATACGGTGCCAATGAGCACATCTTGGCGGTTGACGACATACAGTGTATCGGTGTTTTCAGGAAGTTCGGTTTTCAGGCGCAAGTACCGAAGCACTACATCAATATCGACATCAGGCCGCAAGGTCACCGTATCGGTGTTCATAATGAAACCGGCAGTCTCCTCACCATACGACAGTGCCTTTTCTGCTCGGTGTCTGTCTTGCGTATCCATTGATTTTAAGATGCTTTGCAGTACATCATCGGGTAGCGTACTTAGCGTTTCGGCTAAGTCATCGGTATCCATTTCCTCAAGTGCATCAACCACATTTGAGGGCACCATTTTGGCAATAATACCGTTACGGACGTCTTCAGAAAGCTCTTCAAGTACATCACCATGAAAATCTGCGTCGAGTAAACGCCATAGCTCGTCGCGGGTTTTCGTGGGTGAAGATTCTAGCAGTAAGGCAACATCTGAAGCAGGTAAATCAAGCAGCATTCGCCTGACGCGGACATAAGCGCCAGCGCCAAAGGAACGGTTGATTGACTCTAAACGCAGTTGCGTTGTAGATAATTCTGCTGTTTCAGACATGAGCTCTCCGCAGATGTGGACCTATTTTCCCAAGTTGGGGCGTATTATTCTTGCTCGTCGAATTTATTTTGTATAAGTGCGCAAATCGCTCGCATCGCCTCATGCGCATCACAACCGCTACATGTCACATTAACGGTTTTTCCCTGCCCGCTCTCAAGCATCATCAGCGCAAGGACACTGTCTGCAGGCGCGCTATTGTCTCCTTGGGTGAGTTCAATACTGGCTTTAAACTGATTGGCTAACTGAACCAATTTAGTTGCCGCTCTGGCATGCAGCCCAAGTTTGTTGACGATGGTTATTGAACGCGACAACGTTTGTGAACCTTCATTTGCACCATCACTCATCTTAAAGCGTCACTCTTTTATTATTGCTCAGAGCTTTCTTTGGCATCATTTTTTTGTTCTGTTGGTTTATGTAGTTTTAGTTCTCGATGTTTCACTTGTACATCACCATGTGTGGCCTTGAAGGTTTCAGATAGTGATTGCGCAACAAATACACTTCGATGCTGGCCACCTGTGCACCCTATAGCAATGGTAACATAACTTCGGTTGTTTCTTTCAAGATGAGGCAGCCAAGTCGTTATTAGGTTTTGTACTTGCCATATGAACTTCATCACCAGCGGTTGACCTGCTAAAAAAACCTCTACAGGGCTGTCGAGCCCGGTTAAAGGGCGTAGGTCAGGGTCCCAGTGGGGATTTGGTAAAAAGCGCACATCAAACACATAGTCAGCATCTTTGGGTAAACCATATTTAAAACCAAAGGACTCAAACAAGATAACTAAATCAGTGCTTTTTTTGCCCAGAACACGTTCTCGAATCAATTCTGCTAAATCATGTACAGAGAGTTGATCGGTATTGATGGTTAAGTCAGCTTTTTCTGCCACGGGGATCAGTATTTCGCGTTCGGCGTTGATAGCATCGGTAAGCGAATTAGACAATTTAAATAAAGGGTGTAGCCTGCGCGTTTCGCTGTATCGTTTTATTAATACGTCATCACTTGCGTCTAAAAATATGATCGTAATATCCCAAAATTCGGGCAGATATGCCAAAATCTCGGATATTTCCTGCTCTGCTTTTGGCATGTTCCTCACGTCTATGCTCACAGCAACCAATTCGTGTTCGTCAGCTAGGGCATGAGTTAAGGTAGGCAGCAGATTTACGGGAATATTGTCAACACAGTAGTAGCTTAAGTCTTCCAGTGCACGAAGCGCAATGGATTTGCCCGAGCCGGAACGACCGCTAATAATTAAAAGCTTCACAACTTACTCCTATGGGCACGCACAAACAGCGTATGAAACAGAGTTTAGAAAGCTTTAAGCTTAATGACCCAACGTGAACTAGGCAAGCGCACTGACGATTTCTTTTTTATCCTCTGCCTTTCTGATGGCTTTGACGATATCTTTGTCGCTGAGTTTTCTGGCAATGCCTGATAGGGCTTTAAGGTGTGTATCGGCTTCTTCGCTTGGTACCAATATCGCGAAGAAAATATCAACAGGTTTGTTGTCAATTGCGTCAAACTCTATGGGTTCGTCGCTGGTGACAATAATCGCCATAATCTGGTTGATGCCATCGATGCGACCATGCGGAATAGCAATGCCGTTGCCGATGCCAGTGCTCCCCATTTTTTCCCTGCTAAGCAAACTGCTCAATACTTCACTTTGGTTTAATCTGGGATTCTGTTTGACAGCAATTTCACTGATGACTTCAAAGATACGTTTTTTGCTATGACAGTCGACCGAACACTGTGTTCGGTCGAGTGAGATAATGTCGCTGATTATCATAGGTAGGAAGGCTCAATGTCGTCTTAATTTCTCTTTGTGCTTAATTACTTGCCGGTCAAGCTTATCAATAAGAGAATCGATGGCCGCGTACATATCGGTGTGTTCAGAATTTGCGAATACCTCTCCGCCATTGAGATGCACAGTGGCTTCTGCTTTTTGATTCAGTTTTTCAACATTCAAAATAACGTGCACGTTGTTGATATGATCGAAGTGTCGCTCTAGCTTTTCAAATTTTGTATCCACGTAAGTTCGCAATGAATCGGTAATTTCCACGTGATGACCGGTAAGATTAATTTGCATATGCTAGGTCCTCTTTTTGCTGTCTATATAAGACTCTTTCTTTGGTTGGATGGGGGAATGTTTAACGATTCCCGATATTTTGCAATGGTTCGCCGAGCAACCTGAATGCCTTGTTCAGCGAGCATTTGTGCAATTTTACTATCACTTAATGGCTTGCTTGTTGGCTCTACCGCAACCAGCTTCTTAATTAAGGCTCTAATTGCAGTAGAAGAACAATTTTCGCCTGATTCGGTTGCCACATGTGAAGAAAAGAAATACTTTAATTCAAATATACCGCGAGGCGTATGCATATATTTTTGCGTGGTTACGCGGGAAATAGTTGATTCATGCATATCCACCATTTCGGCTACGTCATTAAGCACCATAGGCACCATTTTCTCAGGGCCTTTTTCAAAAAACTCTCGCTGCCGTGACACAATACAATGAGAGACTTTGAGTAAAGTCTCGTTGCGGCTCTCTAAGCTTTTGATAAACCATTTTGCTTCTTGTAAATGTGACTTAATAAACTGAGAATCGTTCGGGTTTTTTGTTGTTTTTCCTAAGCTCGCATAGGTTTCGTTTACTGAAAGTGCAGGCAATGCATCGTTATTTAATTCGACCGTCCAAACACCGTTCTTTTTGTATACATTCACGTCAGGAATGACATATTCAGGCTCCTTCGCGGAGATTGCACTGCCTGGGCGAGGATTGAGCGTTTTTAGTAAGCGCATCACCTCTCGAAGGTCGTCCTCTTTGAGCTTCGTTTTTCGCATTAGCGTGCGATAGTCTTTACTCGCTAGCAAATCGGAGTATTCATTGATAATCGCTTTCGCTTCGTCTAACCAAGGCGTGTCTTTATCGAATTGCGCTAGCTGGACGCTGAGACACTCTTGCACAGAGCGAGCTCCTGCGCCTAGGGGATCAAACATTTGCACACGTTTGAGTACACATTCGACTTCGTCAAGCTCAACTTCTTCGTTGTCAATGCTTTCTAAAATATCTTCACTGCTGGTGGTCAGATATCCCGACTCATCAATCGAGTCAATAATTGCGATGGCAATAGAGCGGTCGATTTCTGAAAAGTGCGTGAGTTCCACTTGCCACATGAGGTGATCTTGAATGCTATCCGACGTTTCCCCTTGAAACACATAATCATCATCAGGATTAGTGCCCACCATTTTAATGGGCGCAGAGCTTGAGCCCAAATATTCCTCCCAAGAGCTATCAAGGGGTAGGTCATCCGGCAGATCACCTTTTTCAAGCGCGTCGTGGCTATCCATATTGTCACTGCCAGAGAGTACTTCTGTTTCGGCGCTAGAGGCAGAGTTTGCGTCTTGTTCTGAATTTGACTCTGACGCCTTTTCTTTTTTGGATTCGTCGCCTCGTGAATCATCACCATCTGAGAACTCTTGCTCAGTCATCTCAAGAAGGGGGTTTGATTCTAAAGCCTCTTGGATTTCCTGTTGTAAATCTAAAGTAGATAGCTGCAAGAGTTTTATCGCCTGCTGAAGCTGCGGCGTCATGGTGAGCTGCTGACTAAACTTTAGTTGTAACGAGGGTTTCATCTACTTCCTTTCGTTAATTCGCACTAACGTACAAGCGTATACACATTCACGTATACGTCTAGCACCGAGTTAAAGAGCAAACTGTTCGCCTAAATATACGTCTCTTACGGTTTGGTTCGCTAGTATCTCATCAGGCTTGCCCGATGCGATTAATTCGCCGTGACTGACGATATAAGCTAACTCGCAAACGTCTAAGGTTTCTTTCACGTTGTGGTCTGTGATTAAGACGCCAATACCACGCTCTTTAAGCTGATATATGATCTTCTTTATATCATTAACAGAGATTGGGTCAACACCTGCAAAAGGTTCATCAAGCAATATAAATTTGGGGTTTGCCGCTAGAGCCCGCGCTATCTCGACTCTGCGACGCTCTCCACCAGATAAACTCATGCCCAAATTATTTCTTATGTGATTGATACTGAAGTCATCTAGCAGTTCATCTGCATGCTGCTCCTGTTGGCCTTTGTTCAACTCTTTTCGTGTTTGCAATATGGCCATAAGATTTTCATACACGGTGAGTTTTCTGAAAATCGATGCTTCCTGAGGGAGATAACCTATGCCGTGACGAGCACGCTCATGCATTGGCAGTAAGGTAATATCGAGTTGGTCAATTTGAATCAAGCCAGCGTCCAGCGGAACAAGCCCAACGATCATATAAAAGGTGGTCGTTTTGCCCGCACCGTTTGGTCCTAACAGACCCACAATTTGACCAGTTGACACTTGTATACTGACATCGCGTACAACCTGCCGAGACTTATATGATTTTGCCAAGTGTTGCGCGCTTAAGGTGCTACTCACAGGGGATTCTCATCTTCATTGGTTTTCTTTTCTTTATCGCCATTTTTCTTTTTATCGTCGTCAGCTGTGCTGTCTTCGTTAGACTCAAGTTCTTCAGTTGAAAAGGCACCTGGGCTAATGACTGTTCTCACGGCCTCTTGGCTATTTTCGTCACTTGACGCCAGAATTTGTTCTTTAGTCATATCAAATACGATTAAGTCGCCGGTCACGCTAACCTCATTTTGCATTATCAGCGCGTCGCCATCCAGAGAAAGGCTTTTTGCAGCTACTTTGTAAATGATCTCATTAGCGCTTGCATTAACCCAGCTACCATCGTCTTTTCTTTGTCGATAGCTTGCTGGCTTGCCACTTGCAATAATGATTTCCTGACCACTACCTTGTGATGCGTCAACTTCAACTTTGTCGGCGGTAAGTTCTAAACTACCCTGGCGAATCACAACATTTTCGATAAATATTGACGTCTTATTTTTACCATCAATACTTTGGTCTCTTGAGTCAACAGTAACGGGTAGTGAGAAGTCAGTACTGATTGTTGATAACTCTTCTACTTGCTCTTGAGACTGCACTTGAGGTTGTGCGTTAGACTCTTCCGTTTGCGCGTAAGCTGCAGCGGTAACGCCCATCAGACAAGTGATACCTGCAAAGCATGCTAGAAAAAAGCTATTGGCGCGGGAAAAATTGTGTTCGAACATGTTCTTTGAGCTCATATTGTTGGTTGGCTAAATCGCCTTGTATTCCGACACTCGTGACGTGGTAATCGACGCCACTGATATTTACAACTTGGTCGGAACTCAATGTTTTGGATTGTAAATCAATTTCGATGAATTCGGTGGTAATTTGTTGGACATACTCATCAGTTCGTAAATTCACAATTTTCACATCTTTTTCTAATTGAATGCGATTATTGTCATATAAAGTCCCTTCAGCTGCGGTAACCTGCCATGGTTCACCGTTATCCAGATAGAGTGTATACACTGGGTTATCAAATACGGCGAAGCCCAATTCTTCATAGTGCTCCATTTTATCGGCAGCGACTTGGTGGGCAAGATTGCCCTGCTCATCATAAAGTTTACTGTTGAGATTAACTGCTTGATAGTTTGGCACCAATGGAGAGCCTGCGTCATCGTCGGGGGCTTCAGAGGATTCCTCAAATAGAATAGGGAGATAGAGTAACAATACACCCGTAAAGATGATTGCAATACTATAGCCAATACGGTTCAAAGACTGGCTCCGTGGATACTGTCTAACGCGCCTTTAGCTTGAAGCACGATGTCACAAAACTCGCGAACCGCTCCTTTACCGCCCGCAAGTTGAGTAACATAGTCAGCTTGGTTTTTAACGAAAGGATGAGCGTCTTGCACCGCGACTTTGATACCGCTAAGTGCAAACATGCCGATATCG
This sequence comes from Ningiella algicola, assembly GCF_028401415.2. Classification (NCBI taxonomy): domain Bacteria; kingdom Pseudomonadati; phylum Pseudomonadota; class Gammaproteobacteria; order Alteromonadales; family Alteromonadaceae; genus Ningiella; species Ningiella algicola. The sequence goes on from NZ_CP171821.2 coordinate 3,952,729, forward strand.
GGCATGTCATCTCCAATGCTGGCAACATGATTTGCGCTCAAACCGTTTTGCTCCATCAGGGCCGCCAGGGCGTCTTGCTTGTTTTCTTCACCTTGAATAATGTACTTTGTGTTCAGTGCGGTCATGCGTTGCTCAACAATATTTGATTGTCGACCTGTGATCACTGCTACATCTACGCCCAGCTTAACTAATGCTTTTACCCCATACCCGTCTTTGGTGTTGAAGGTTTTTAGTTCTTCTTGGTTGTTACCCATGTAGAGCATTCCATCTGACAAAACACCATCTACATCCAAAACAAGCAATTTGAGCTGTTTGCATGCGTCGAATATTGAGTGTGAAACTTGACCGTATAACGTGTCGACTTGAGACATCTACACGACCCCGGCTTTGAGCAACATATGCATATTGATAGCTCCGACAATCGTTTGCTGGCTGTCAACGACAATAATGGCGGTAATGCGTTTTTCTTGCATAAGGTTAAGGGCATCAATGGCCAAGTCGTCAGGGTGCAATGAGACACCCCCTTTCGTCATTACTTCTCTTATCATGGTTTGGTGAATATCCACTTGTTGGTCGAATGCTCTGCGCAGGTCGCCATCGGTAAAAATGCCTAAGAGCTGTTTTTTATTTGCGATTGCAGTAATCCCCAGCCCTTTTGACGACATTTCCAATAAGGCCTTGCTAAGACTAACGGTGTCATCTACATAGGGTACTTCGCTTCCTGTCACCATGATATCACTTACTCTGAGCACCAGTCGCCTTCCAAGTGCACCACCTGGATGAGAAAATGCAAAATCTTCGGCGGTAAAGCCTTTCGCCTCAAGCAAAGCCAGCGCGAGCGCATCGCCCAAGACCAAAGTGGCCGTGGTACTGGTGGTTGGGGCAAGGCCCAGTGAGCAAGCTTCTTTTTCAATGTTTAATAACAATAAATGGTCTGAAAACCTCGCTAAGCTGCTAGAGGCATTGTTAGATATCGCGATTATTGGCACGCCGAGTCGTTTGACCGAAGGAAGCAATCCAATCAATTCGCTAGTTTCGCCAGAATTTGAAATCGCAATCATAATGTCATGTTTGCTTAGCATCCCAAAGTCCCCATGGTTTGCTTCACCTGGGTGCATAAAAAACGCGGGGGTTCCTGTGCTTGCTAAAGTGGCGGCAATTTTGTTTCCAATATGCCCAGATTTACCCATGCCTGATACAACCACTTTTCCTTCGCATTTGAGTAAGGTAGAGCAAGCGTCAGTAAAGCTAGCATCCAGTGCATCTTTAAGCGCAATTAATGCCTGAATTTCATTCGTAAAAGTGCTTTTTGCAGATTTTAAAAAAGTCATATCTATGCGAACAGCCAGATTTGATAGGCGATAAAGATGAGTAAAAATATCCCTCCCTCTAGGCGAGATATTTTTCGGGTGCCACGAATATTAAAGCAGAATACAAATAACAGCACACTCAAGCCGAGCATCACAAGTGCGTCTCGACTTGCTGCATTCTCGTCAAGAATACCAGGGTTAATGAGACCTGGCATTGCTAGTACGGCGAGTAAATTAAAAATGTTTGAGCCAATGATATTGCCTAGCGCTAAATCATCTTCACCCTTCATAACACCAGCGATACTGGCTGCTAACTCAGGAAGACTGGTACCAATTGCTATAATGGTGAGCCCAATAACCAATTCACTAATACCAAAATATCTAGCAATCTCTACCGCAGAATCGACTAAAAAATTTGCGCTTAAGGGCAATAACACTAAACCCACAATCACCCATAAAACGGCAACACCTGTGCTCACATCTGAAGGGATTTCGGTTTCAGTTTCAGATATGAGTGGATCATCTTTATCGACTTTGAAGGACAGCACCGCCATGCCTGCGATAACTAAAACGAACAAGGTGATGAGTACTATACCTTCAATACGAGATAAAAAACTATCGTCGATAAAATAGACTGCGAGCAAGGATATGATCAGCATGACTGGTAGCTCACGCTTTAGCGTTGAGGATGACACCAGTAAAGGCTTTATCAGGGCGGTAATACCTAATACCAGAGCAATGTTGGTAATATTTGAACCAAGCGCATTTCCTACCGCTGTATCACTGTTGCCCGAGAGTGAAGCGGTTGCTGCGACCACAATTTCAGGCGCTGAACTTCCCATCGCAACAATAGTGAGCCCAATCATCATTGGAGAAACGCCGATATTTTTCGCAAGTGCAGATGCGCCGTATACGAATCTATCTGCACTCCAACTCAAGACTACAAGTCCAACAACAAAAATAATTAAATTTATTAGCACAAACTTCTTCTATAGAAAAACCGCGCGAAAACTGACGCAAATTGTAACGTTTTGGTGTGAAGAAATCACAATTATGTGTTTTCAAATAAGGTATAACAACAAAATAGATCATTATTTACAGTTTTTATACAGCACCGCGCCTTGAAAAGGACTAAAATATACCTACTTATGGGGCTCGCGTAATTCTCGTTACTGTTGCTCTGGTATACCAAGACCTTACGGAAATTTAATGATCACTGCGCTTAGTGTGCAGGTAAAGACTATAATTACAAGGATTTAGAGCAGGCGCTCATTTTAAAAAGCCAATGCAAAATAATATCGTTTCAATTGACAGTATGCGTTTTAGTCGCGGAGACCGAGTGATATACGAAGATATATCGCTCGAAGTTGAGCGTGGCAAGATTACCGCCATAATGGGTCCAAGCGGTATTGGTAAAACTACACTGCTTAAGCTTATTGGTGGACAACTTCGACCTGATTCAGGAAATGTGCTTTTTCAAGGGGAGAACGTTCACCAAGTATCCCGTAATCGCTTGTATGAAATGCGTCGCAAAATGAGCATGTTATTTCAAAGCGGCGCTTTGTTTACCAATATTTCCGTGTTTGACAACGTTGCGTTTCCACTGCGTGAACACACTAAGTTGGATGAAGATATCATCCGAACGATTGTCATGCTAAAGCTTGAGGCGGTTGGATTACGCGGTGCCGCTGGTTTGCAGCCAAGCGAATTGTCTGGCGGCATGGCAAGGCGTGCAGCTCTCGCTAGAGCGATTGCTTTAGACCCTGAGTTAATCATGTACGATGAACCTTTTGCGGGACAAGACCCTATTTCGATGGGCGTTTTAGTTGCGCTGATCCGCTCACTCAATAAAGCCCTCAACCTGACGTCAATTGTGGTGACTCACGATGTAAGTGAGGTATTAACCATCGCAGATTATGTGTACATCTTGGCGAACAAGAAAATTATTGGTGAGGGTACGCCAGAAGAAATCAAGCATTCTAACTCTGAACTCGTGCAACAATTTTTAAACGGAGATGCAGATGGCCCTGTTCCATTCCACTTCCCGGCGAAAGACTTTGCCCAGAGTATGCTAGAGGTGGACTCATGAACTTTCTTCAGAGCTTAGGCCGCAGCACAATTGATAAAGTCACCGCCATTGGTGGCTCAAGTATCATGCTCTTTGGTGCTCTGTTTGCGATCCCCAAATTGAAAAATGTTTATTTGACCATCCAACAAATGTACGTCGTGGGTGTTCAATCATTATTAATAATCATCGTGTCGGGTCTGTTTATTGGCATGGTGATGGCGCTTCAAGGTTACACAATTTTAGTCAACTATGGCGCAGAAGGTAGCTTAGGTCCAATGGTAGCGCTTTCGATTCTTCGCGAGCTTGGTCCGGTCGTTACGGCTTTATTATTTGCTGGTAGAGCAGGTAGCGCGCTCACCGCGGAAATTGGTTTGATGAAGGCGACTGAGCAGCTGAGTTCATTAGAGATGATGGCGGTTGACCCGCTGCGTCGTGTTATTTCACCTCGCTTTTGGGCTGGTGTGATCAGCATGCCAATGCTAGCCGTTATTTTTTCAGCGGTCGGTATTTTGGGGGGGCATTTAGTTGGAGTGGATTGGTTAGGCGTTGATTCGGGCAGTTATTGGTCAGTTATGCAATCTACCGTTGAATGGAACGAAGATGTTGTCAATGGTGTCATTAAAAGTCTTGTGTTCGCGCTAGTAGTGGTATGGATTGCATTGTACAAAGGGTATGCGTGTATTCCTACCTCTGAAGGAATAAGCAAAGCGACAACTGAAACGGTTGTCTTTTCTTCGCTGTCAATTTTGGGCTTAGACTTTGTCTTAACAGCACTTATGTTCGGCATTAACTAAACAATAGAAAAACTAGGAATGGCAATAATGGGCAGACGAACGGAATTAATGGTGGGTGTATTTGTTGCGATGGCAATTGCGGCAACGTTGCTTTTAGCGCTAAAGGTCGCAAACCAAGGCATGGCTGGTAGCGGTGACACATACACACTTAATGCTCGCTTCGATAACATTGGCGGTCTAAAAGCTCGTTCTTCGGTAAAAGTGGGCGGAGTAGTTGTAGGACGGGTAGAGCGCATTTATTTGAATGAACAAGACTTGGTTCCCATGGTCGAACTAGCAATATCTGCTGAATATGCGCAGACATTTCCCGACACAAGCAGCCTTTCGATTTTGACTTCGGGTTTGCTTGGAGAGCAGTTTATCGGTTTACAGCCAGGATTTATATTTCCTGAGGACCAAGAGATAATTGAGGAAGACAAAGTCTGCGAGCTCGCGCCATACGAAGATTGCCCTTATTTAACAGATGGTGAGGAAATCTTTGATACCAAATCAGCATTGGTGCTGGAAGATTTGATAGGTCAGTTTTTATTCAATCAAGGAAATGAATAATTTATGAGATACGTAATAACACTTTTACGACAGATAACTCAATATTCAAGCATCAGTTTGGTCGTTGTATTGGGCTGCATGATTCACTTCTCGGCAAACGCTCAGCAACGAGTGAAAGTGGATAAAGAGGACCCTTATTTGATGGTGCAGGAGGTTGCTACAAATACATTTGCGCGAATAAAAGCGGAGCAATCTGCTATTGAATCAGATCCAGAAGTACTTCGCGTGATCATGGAGGAAGAATTGCTGCCCTACATCGATTACCGCTTTTCTGCATATAAAGTATTAGGAAAGTACGCACGTGGACTTGAGAAAAAAGACCTTTTGGAATTTATCACAGTATTTAGACAATATTTGATCACAAGTTATGCAGTTGCAATGGGGTATTATGACAACCAAGTCGTAGAGTTTGAGCCTATGCGTGGTTATGAAGACAGAACCGACGTAACCGTTAGGGCTGTGATTAAAGATGGCGCTAGACCAGACATCAAAGTTGCCTTTAAAGTTAGAAAAGATCGTCGCAGCGGTGAATGGCAAGCCTACGATATGATTGCGGAAGGGATAAGCTTATTATCTAGCAAACAAAGCGAATTTGAGGCTATATTGCGCAAAGATGGTATCCAGCAGGTTATCACCTTGATGCGCGAGAGCATAGACGAGCCAATTAGAATTGATGATGAGCCTTCAGAACCAGCAGTGAGTGAGTAAGTGAACATCAACATAAACTTCGATGATGCAGAATGTCCGGTCGTTTGCCCGTCGGGCACACTAGATAGAGACTCATTGACACAAAATCTATTGGAATTACTGGATAATGGCGCAAACAAAAGGCTTCGCCAAGCGCAGCAGATTCAAATTGATTTGTCCAAGGTAGAACGAACAGACACCGCTGGTCTCGCTTGGCTTATTAATGCGATACGCGATTTCTCAAAAGACTCAAAACAACTCAAAGTAATAAACATTCCGAATGAAGTGCTTGACTTGGCGCGCCTGAGCAATGCGCAACGGCTTTTAACTCCAACTGATTCAGGAAAAATATGACAGACGAAGATATTTCGAATTTAATCCGCGAAGCAACTGGCATATCCGAAGTGATTGTAAAAAGCGAAGGAAGCCACTATCAGGTTATCGCCATTGATGATCAATTTGAGACGATGAGCCGAGTTAAACGTCAACAAACTATTTCCGCCCCCTTGTCTGAAAAGATTGCAGATGGCACTATTCATGCGCTATCTATAAAAACCTTTTCCCACGCTCAGTGGCAAAAAGAAAAAGTTTTCAATCAATAATACGACAAGGTAAAGCACTTCGTGGATAAACTAATAATAAAGAAAAGTCCGCCGCTTTCAGGCACAGTAATTATATCGGGCGCAAAGAATGCTGCCTTACCTGTTCTAATATCAAGCCTTCTTGCTGATTCTGCGTGTACATACACAAATGTTCCAAACCTGCGCGACATCAACACAACCCTGTTATTGCTAAAGGATTTTGGCGCGACGACTAACCAAATTACGGCAAACTCGGTGGAGATTAATGCGAGTTCTCTGGAAAGTGTAACGGCTTCTTATGAGCTAGTAAGCACAATGCGCGCTTCAATTTTGGTACTCGGTCCGCTGCTTGCTAAATATGGACGAGCCAATGTGTCTTTGCCCGGTGGATGTGCGATTGGCGCTCGACCTGTCAATTTGCACCTAAATGGTCTAGAGAAAATGGGGGCAAAGATTGACGTCGAGGAAGGGTATATTCGTGCGTCAGTTAACGGGCGTCTTCAAGGCGCTCGCATCTTTATGGATATAGTGAGCGTGGGAGCAACTGAGAACCTCATGATGGCTGCTGCGCTTGCGCAGGGCGAAACGGTTATAGAGAATGCGGCTCGAGAACCTGAAATTGTCGATTTGGCGAATTGCCTTAACGCGATGGGTGCAAAGGTGAGCGGCGCGGGCACAGATAATATTCATATAGTCGGCGTTGAGGCCCTACATGGCTGCGAATATAGTATTCTGCCCGACCGTATTGAGACAGGTACGTTTCTAGTCGCTGCGGCTATATCGAGAGGAAAAGTGCGTTGTGAAAATGCAGCTCCTCACACCCTCGATGCGGTGCTAAGCAAACTTGAGCAATCTGGCGCAGATATTAAAACGGGTGACGACTGGATTGAGCTAGATATGCATGGCGCGCAACCAAAAGCGGTGTCGTTAAAGACCATGCCGCACCCAGGTTTCCCCACCGATATGCAGGCACAGTTCGTTACCCTTAACTGTGTTGCTGCCGGCTCTGGCGTGATTTCAGAGACTATCTTTGAGAACCGTTTCATGCATGTGCCTGAGCTGCAGAGAATGGGCGCAAGTATTGATTTAGAGGGGAACAATGCCTTAACCGAAGGCTCTTCGGCGCTTCGCGGCGCGCAGGTTATGGCAACTGATCTTCGAGCATCGGCAAGTTTGGTTATCGCCGGGCTGATTGCTGAAGGTACAACCACAGTGAATCGCATTTACCACTTGGATCGAGGCTATGAAAATATTGAGAAAAAGCTAAGTGGTTTGGGCGGCATTATTGCGCGAGAGTGCGAATAAGTTTAGTGTGACTGAGGTTTTAGTCTAAGTACTGAAATCAACTTCTCGCGAGTGAACCCACGTCAAACTCGCCTACTTGAACCGTCATTGAGATAGTCCTTTCGTCTCGCGTAACGACCAGTGTCATTTCAGTGCCAGGTTCGGTTTCTGCTATCATATCAAGTGTACTTGCAGCATCTGCAACTTCAATACCATCAACTGAGAGCAAAACATCATTTACTTGCAAACCGGCTGCAGCAGCAGGACTATCGGCGAGAACACGATCAACTATTATGCCTGCTCCGTCTTCCAATTCGGTCCCTGAAAAGCCGAGCTGCCCGCGCGTCACCTTACCATCGGAAATCACCTGCTCCATTACTTTGCGAGCAAGTGTATAAGGAACAGCAAAGTTCACGCCATCCACATTAGTCACTCTGCGACGATTATCGAGCGTTTTAAAGTTAGCATTGGTAATACCGACTAAGTAACCATTGCTGTCTACTAGCGCACCACCTGAGTTCCCTTGGTTTAACACAGCATCGGTTTGAATAAAATCAAAGAAATTTGCAAAACCATCGCGACCTGTGCGACTGACAATACCGGAGGTTATCGTCTGGCCTAAATCTAGCGGATTGCCAATTGCCATAACGACATCTCCAACCCGCAAATCAGGGTTTTCCATTTGTGGGATAACGGCCAAGTCTTCCGCAAAAACACGCAGCACAGCCAAATCTGTTATTTCGTCAAAACCAATAAGTTGAGCTTGTACTAGACGCCTATCTTGAAGGGCAACATAAATGCTATCTGCGTTCTGAATGACGTGATAACAGGTCAATAAATAACCGTCATCGCTCATTATGACGCCCGATCCTAATGAAGTACGCTCAAAGGGGGCTCGGTTACGAAAGATGCGATTACGGTTATCCAAGCTGATGCTGTAAATATTGACGACGGCAGGTGCGCTTTTAGCGAGGGCGTCGTAATAACTAACGCGTTGTGGTATGGCTTCGCTAGGCTTAAATATATTGATGTTGAGTCCGGCACCTTGCCTGAACTCGGGAAAAAATAATAAAAGTATGCTCGCAACCACCACGCCCAACATAATGGGTTTCAGTAATGCAATTGTGATTCGGCTAACTATATTCATTATTTCTGCAAAAAAGCTTATCTCACTGGATCATAGCAAATCCTGAGGTGATGTCACTGCAAAGTCGAGTTAAAGCTAGCGATAAGCGCTAACAAAAACGCCGTCAAGCTTAAATTGACGGCGTTGATAATGCCCGAATGCTTAGCTGTTTGTGATTATCATTTAAAGAAAACCACCTGAACAAGGTCCCGCTAGCGAATAATAACGAATAAATTACTATTACCGCGCTGGACGTTTAAAGCAATGACGCCATTGGCTTCTTTTATTCTTTCGCTCATCTGCGCAACGCTAGAAATTCGTTGTCTGTTAACGCCAACGATAACATCGTCTGTTTGCAGACCTATTCTTGCGGCGGGTGAGCCTTCTATAACTTCGTTTACTTCCACCGCATCGTTAGAGTTCCTATCCACGCCAGTGGTGAAGGTTGCGCCTTCTAATGCTGGATGAATTTCCTCGGCTGCTTCAGTGAGCGCCTCAGCTGCACCTAAAACAACGTCTACTTTTCGATTTTCACCATTTCGAATAATCGTCAGCTCAACCTCAGCACCCGCGCCTAAGCTCGCTATTTTTGCGCGAAGCTCATTAAAGCTATGGAGTTCATTTCCGTTGATTGCAGTAATAATATCGCCTGACTGAATGCCAGCAAGATCAGCTGCGGAGTCCGCTTGAACCTCATTAACAAAAGCACCTTTATTTGCCGAGGAATTCAATGCCTCTGCTAGCCCAGCATCGACATCATTGCCCAAGATCCCTAATAGACCGCGGCGTACTTCACCAAATTCTGCGATTTGGTCAACCAAACTTTTCATCATATTGCTAGGTATTGCGAACCCGATACCCACGTTGCCGCCGTTTGGTCCGAATATAGCAGTATTTATGCCCACTAGTTCTCCGCGCAGATTTACCAATGCGCCGCCAGAGTTACCTCGGTTAATCGCTGCGTCGGTTTGGATGAAATCTTCATAGCCGCCAATATTCAGGCCTGAACGCCCTAAAGCGCTTACGATGCCGGAGGTCACAGTTTGACTCAAGCCGAAAGGATTACCGATAGCAATAACGAAATCGCCCACTCGCAGCTGATCTGAGTTGGCTAGCTGCACTTCGGTCAAGTTTTCAGGGTCAATTTTTAACAAAGCAATATCGCTTTGTGCGTCCGCGCCGAGCTTTTCGGCGTCAAACTCACGCCCATCGGTCAGCTTCACTTTAATTTTATCTGCATTGTCAACAACGTGATTGTTGGTTACCACGTAGCCAAGCTCAGCATCAATAATTACGCCAGAGCCTAAACCGCGAAACGGTCTTTCTTGCGGCTGCTGACGCGGATTGCCGAAGAAATATCGAAACATTTCGGGCACTTGTTGACGCGATGTTTGCGTCCCCTCTACCGCAATACTAACAATTGCAGGAGTGGTCTCTTCCAGCATTGGCGCTAGAGAGGGCACTTCATCGTCGTTAAAAAATGGAATGGCAGCCTGCGTGCTGGCTGCACTCATAAATACGAAAAGGACGGTACTGATGCCGATAAGGCTACGGCGTATGAATTGCTTCATGTATTGCATCACTCCTAAAAAATCCTAAAAAAATACCCATTAGTGACTTAGATTTAGGGGCAATAGTTCACAATACAAGTTATTTATTTGCAGATTCGTCCTCTGCAACATTGCCCACAAACAGTCCGGAACTTTTATTTGCAAAATCCCGTGGCGGTGCATCACCAATTTTATTACGGTCGCCGCTTATTTTGGTTGTTTTGTTATTACGCAAAAACAAGCTTGCGTGTTCACCAAAAAAGCTTGTGCCTTGTGTTTCGTCTTCACCAAGCTGTAAAGATGCTTCGTAATGCTGCATATTTTGTGTGACTTGATCGAGACGAAGTTGAATCGCTTCAATAGCCTCGCGGGTCGAATCTAAATGGTGTTGAGCTTGTTGAGAAAGCATCACTTTAAGCTCTTGCTCTGAGCGAGATAACTGTGAGCTCTTTTTTTTGGATGAGGCCGCGCTTAAATTCCAAGCCACGATGGAGCCAACCGATAAGCCAATGATGATACCTAAAACAATACTCAGTAAATCCATTTTTCTTCCTCTTGGAAACGCCTTTCCTTGATCATTGAACATTCATCTGAAGCTTGCAAGGGTTTATTGCGTAAAAATGAGCATAGGCGCTATAATCGCCCATCTGTTAACAACGCGCTCTAGTAGTTAAGGCCTTTCATTTCCAATGACACCGTGGGAAAAATATCAGGATGATCTGACGCTTATCGAATTTCAATACGATGAAGCGCAAGAAAATGCAGTAAAGGAACTTCAACGTTTATTTGACGAGTTAACCCAGCCAAAGAAAAAACTCAAATGGCGAGTTAAACTGGCTCAGAAATTTGGCAAAGGTCTTAAAAAGCCAAGTATTCAGGGGATCTACTTTTACGGTGGCGTAGGACGCGGGAAAACGTATTTAGTCGATACATTTTATGAATGTTTGCCTTTTAAAGAAAAAATGCGGGTGCATTTCCACCGATTTATGCAGCGTGTGCATAAAGAGCTAAAGCTTCTTGACGGTAAGTCCGACCCCTTGCAAATCATTGCTAAAAAAATTGCGGGAGAAACTCGCATTATTTGTTTCGATGAATTTTTTGTATCGGATATCACCGATGCGATGATATTGGGCACGCTCATGGAGGCTTTATTTTCGCATGGTATTGTGCTGGTGGCGACCTCAAATATTATTCCTGATGAGCTTTACAAAAATGGCCTACAGCGCGCGCGATTTTTACCCGCAATCGAGCTTATTAACGAGAATACCCGTGTTGTGAACGTCGATAGTGGCAATGACTATCGTCTGCGTACTTTAGAAAAAGCCGAAATATATCACTATCCCCTCGACGATGAAGCGCAAAAGAATCTAGAGCGATATTTTGATCAATTAAGTGCCGAGAAAGGCACACAAAATTGCAGTGTGGAGATTGAAGGGCGCGATATACCGGTATTAAGAAAAGCTGAAAGCGTCATTATGTTTGAGTTTAGAGCATTGTGCGATGGACCTAGAAGTCAATCTGATTACATCGAATTAAGTAAGGAATACAACACCGTTTTGCTTGCCAATGTTGAGCAAATGGGCGCAAACATGGACGACATTGCCCGCAGATTTATTGCTATGGTAGATGAATTTTATGAGCGAAAGGTAAAGCTCATCATGTCCAGTGAGGTCGCGCTCGATTCACTATATTCAGACGGTCGCTTGAGCTTTGAATTCCAAAGATGCCTTAGCCGTTTGCAAGAAATGCAATCTAGAACTTATCTCGCGCAGCCGCATCTGGCATAATACAAGGAATGTTAAGGTATACGATTCGCCAGCAGGCGAGCGACTTGCACAATACAAAAAGAATGAGAGAAACATGGGAAGAAAATTTGAAGTAAGAAAAGTCGCAATGGCAAAAACAGCGGCACAGAAAACAAAAGTCTACTCGAAATATGGAAAAGAAATTTATGTAGTCGCCAAAAATGGTGGAACAGATCCTGTTGCCAATTTGTCATTAAAACGTTTGATCGAAAAAGCGAAAAAAGACCAAGTTCCTGCTCATGTTATCGAAAAGGCCATCGACAAAGCCGCAGGTGGCGGTGGAGAGGACTTTGCGCCTGCGCGTTACGAAGGATTCGGCCCTGGTGGCTGCATGGTCATCGTGGATTGCTTGACTGATAACGTGAATCGCACCATTACCGATGTTCGAAATTGCTTCACCAAAACAGACAGTAAGCTGGGCGCTCAGAATTCAGCCGCTTTTATGTTTGATCACCTAGCTATCTTCACCTTCAAGGGGGATGACGACGAAGTTGTGTTGGAAGCGTTAATGGAAGCCGATGTCGATATCCACGACGTTGAAGTGGATGATGGCATGGTGACGGCACTTGTGCCGCACACTGAGTTCTTTAAAGCGAAAACGGCGCTTAATGAAAGCTTTGACGGCATCGAGTTTGATGTGGAAGAAATTAGCTGGGTGCCTCAAGACACCAAAGACATCAACGAAGAAGATATGCCTACGTTTGAAAAGTTTATGGATATGCTCGAAGACTGCGAAGATGTGCAAAATATCTATCACAATGCAAATGTTTAATTGCTGTGTAAATCACAGTGCTATTAATCAACGTGAATATATGAAAAAAGAGCCAATTGGCTCTTTTTTATTACGCTAATGCGATATACTCATCCTTAGAGTCAGCCAAGGCAGTCGCTGCCTAAATTAGTGAGCAACTTTTGTTGCAAACCAAGATAGGGGGAGGAAAGTCCGGGCTCCACAGGGCAGGGTGCCAGATAACATCTGGGCGGCGTGAGCCGACGACCAGTGCAGCAGAGAGAAGACCGCCTGTATTCGTATAGGTAAGGGTGAAAGGGTGCGGTAAGAGCGCACCGCGTTGCTGGTAACAGTATACGGCAAGGTAAACTCCACTCGGAGCAAGACCAAATAGGTTCCCGAATGGCGCGGCCCGCGTTGGGAACGGGTAGGTTGCTTGAGCCAATGAGCGATTGTTGGCCTAGAGGAATGATTGCTATTCTTGCAAAAGAACACAGAACCCGGCTTACTGGCTGACTCTATTTTTTCAATTGGCACGTGCTTTAATTGGAACTTCAGTGGTGTATTTTAAACACTCCATTGCAAAGCTTGCGCTGACATCTGCAATATCTACATCACAGATGAGTTTTTTGTATACATGGTCATAATCGTGTACTGACGAGCAGGTAACTTTCAACACATAATCAACATCGCCTGCCATGCGGTAAAATTCCACCACTTGCTCTATTTGATTCACTTGCTTGGCAAAGCGTTCATACCATTGTTTGGAATGGTCATTGGTCTTTATCGCCACATATACAGTTAGTGACATCCCCAGCTTTTCTGCGTCAACTAAAGCCACACGAGCCTTGATCAATCCAGACTCTTCCAAACGTTTTACTCGGCGCCAACAGGTGTTCGTTGAAATAGACAACTGCCCCGCAAGCATTTCCAAGGATACGCCTGCATCTTTTTGAAGGCTTTTTAGTATTTCTCTGTCAATGTAATCAAGATTTACCATAATTATAAGTTTATTCGAATTTTTTAATTATTATAGCGCGTAAATTAGCAATTTACTTAATTGAGTTTAGGTAGGCTCAAACGTAGACTTTTGTGCAATTCAATTTGTCTTGGCGAGTAAAAGTTTATGTTGAAGCACTCTAATACCGTATCTGAATCAAAAAAAGATGGTTTTGCGTCAGATTTTTCGTCAACGCGTGACGACACCCAGTCTGTGAATAACGAGCCAGAGCTTGCTCATAAGATAAAGCAACGATTTTCGCATCTAGAAAAGCTGATTGGAAATACCCCGATGTTAGCGGTGCACCTGCGCTATAAAGGTGAACTACGTGTAGTATATGCCAAAGCAGAGTATTACAACCTAACCGGCTCAATCAAAGACAGAATGGCGTTAAACATCTTACGTGAAGCCTATGTTAGCCATGCCTTAAAGCCGGCTGATACCATAGTAGAGGCAACCAGCGGCAATGCAGGTATCGCGATGGCAGCGCTTGGAAAAGCACTTGGACATCGAGTTAAAATTTTTATGCCAGACTGGATGAGTGTTGAACGACAAAATCTTTTGCGGTCATTTGGCGCCGACTTGCATCTAGTGAGTCGTCAAGGGGGGGGATTTCTGGGCGCAATTGACCAAGCCAATGACTATGCTACGCAGTATCAAAATGTCTTTTTGACCCATCAGTTTTCCAACCAAAACAATGCGATGGCGCACAGAATAGGGACTGGCCCCGAGATAATCCAACAACTTTTGCAAATCAATAAAACCCCTGACGCATTTGTAGCGGGTGTTGGCACCGGAGGCACTATTATGGGGGTTAGCTTTGCTTTTTCACAGCTATGCCCTGAAGCCAAGTGTTTTCCGATGCAGCCGGCTGAATCGCCCACCTTGTCAACAGGCTATAAAGTGGGCTCACACCGTATTCAAGGCGTATCGGATGACTTTATCCCCGATATAGTGAATTTATCGACGCTCGATGAGATAATTTCAGTTAATGATGGGGACGGCATTATAATGTCGCAAATGCTTGCTCGTGAGTTAGGTCTCGGGGTGGGTATATCGTCGGGTGCTAATTTGCTTGCAGCGCTAAAAGTACAAGAGTCTTTAGACGGCAACAGCACCGTAGCGACAATATTTTGCGACGACAACAAAAAGTATCTGTCGACGGACTTAACTCAACAGGAACCCATCAAGTCAGGCTATCTGACACCTGATATTGAATTACTGGGGTATGAAGCTTTGAATTAGTAAGGCTCAGTCCCTAATGCCAAGATTGCGATAGCCATCTTACTATCTTTTGCATTTTTAGGTAAGCTAGCGCAACACTTTGCGAGCCAAGGTCATCACACGATGACTTTATCATCGCGGATTATCAAGAGGGGCTGTAAATGTCAGCGCAAACAAATACGCAAGATGCTCAAATGAGCGATACCTATTCCTGTTTTAAAGTTTCAGTTGAATTAGGTATAGCTCACATTCAATTATCTAGACCTGATGCCCTTAATTCCATGATCCCGGAGTTCTGGCGAGAACTACCCGCATTGGTTGATAGGCTTGACGAAACTGGCGATGTAAGAGTTGTTGTGATCAGCAGCACCGGAAAGCACTTCAGCGCAGGCATGGATCTGTCTGTATTTACAGAGATGGCCAAGAGATTCAAAGGTGAGCCTGCGCGGCGAGCCGAGAAAATGCGCCGAAGCGTTTTATCTTTGCAAGACTCATTTAGTTCCTTAGAGCGTGCCAGAATGCCTGTATTAGTTGCAATACAAGGTGGAGCCATTGGTGGAGCGGTAGATATGATTAGCGCAGCTGACTGCCGATACTGCACCAAAGACGCGTTCTTTTGTATAAAAGAAACACAAATTGGTATGACAGCAGACGTGGGCACATTGCAACGTTTGCCCAAACTTATCCCTGCAGGCCTAGTAAAAGAGCTGGCTTTTACCGGCCGCAATTGGCATGCAGACGAAGCATTGGCTCAGGGCTTTGTTAATCAAGTATTTGAAAACGAAGAAGCAATGCTTGAGGGCGTTATGCGCATTGCAAAATCCATTGCGATGAATTCACCGATGGCGGTTGCAGGTACCAAAGAAATGCTGAATTATGCGAGAGATCATAGCGTGCAAGAGAGCTTAAATTACATGGCAACTTGGCAATCTGGCATGTTCCAAATGCCTGATATTTTTGAGGCGCTTGAAGCCCAAAAAGAAAAACGAGTGCCGCGATACGAGGCCATACTATCAAAGGGTAATTCATTTGACTGAAGACAGACCCGCTAACCAAATAGAAGAAACAGAGCACCATTTTGAATTACGCCACCTCACTATGGACGATTTTGAAGCAATAAAATCGCTTATGGAAGTGGTGTACAAAGATGATGGCGGTGCATTCACAAAAAAGCGTTATCAAGCGCAAATTTCTACCTTTGCAGACGGTCAAATTTGTATTGAAGATAAGGGGCAAATCGTTGCTGCTGCCTTTAGCGTCATTGTCGATTACGACAAATTTGGTGATAAGCATACCTATGAAGAAATTACCGGCGATGCTTATATCACTACACATGATCCAAAAGGAGACGTACTTTACGGCGTCGATTTTTTTGTTAGTCCAAATTATAGAGGTTTACGGCTTGGTCGCCGTTTATATGAAGCGCGCAAAGAGCTTTGCCGCAATCTAAATTTAAAAAGTATTATGGCAGGTGGGCGCATTCCCAATTATTCAAAATATGCGCAAAAGATGACGCCGTATGAGTACATAGAACAGGTAAAAAGCAAAGAAATCTATGACCCTACTTTGTCATTCCAAATGAACCATGGATTTGAAGTGAAACAGGTCCTAAAGGCCTATCTTCCGGAGGACAAATCTTCATTGGGATATGCGACCCTGCTTCAGTGGCACAATATGTATTACGACGCCGACCAACCGTCACTGCTCGCAAGTAAATTTTCCAGTGCGAGGATAGGGCTGGTGCAATGGCAAATGCGTTACTTCGATGATGTGAGTGAGCTGTTGCAGCAAGTAGAGTACTTTGTGGATGCTTTGTCTGACTATAAGTGTGACCTAGCTGTACTGCCAGAGTTTTATAACGCACCGCTGATGGGATTGAGCGAATCAGACGCGCCCATCGACGCGATTTGGCATTTAGCCACCTACACAGAAGAGTTACTCAACGCCATTTCCGAACTGGCCATTTCGTACAATATCAATATTGTTGCCGGCTCCATGCCGTTAATAGAAGACGATGAGCTATATAACGTCGCTTATTTGTGCCATCGCGACGGCAGGGTAGAGAGTCAATATAAGCTTCATCCCACCCCTTATGAAAAAAACGGCTGGTTGATGAAGGGTGGAGATAGACTCACCGCGTTTGAAACAGATTTTGGCAAGATAGGTATTTTGATTTGCTACGATGTGGAATTTCCAGAATTGGCTCGCTTGCTTTCTGAAGAGGAAATTCAGATATTATGCGTTCCTTTTTGGACCGACACCAAGAATGGCTATTTACGCGTTCGTCGATGTGCTCAAGCTAGGGCGATTGAAAATGAATGCTATGTGGCCATTGCTGGGAGTGTGGGCAACTTACCTAAGGTCGATAATGTGGATATCCAGTACGGACAAACAGCGGTTTTTTCTCCTTCTGACTTCGCCTTTCCCCACGATGCCATTGTCTCTGAAACTACGCCGAACACTGAAATGATGTTAATAGTGGATTTAGACTTAGATAAGCTTGTCCAGCTTCAAAACGAAGGGTCTGTGCGCAATTATCTTGATAAGCGGCGAGATTTGTATCGCGTTCAGTGGATTGGACCTAAAGGATAGTATGAGCCAGGCAAACAATAATGTGTGCAGCATCCTTGTTGTCGACGATGGCGATATTGAACTAAAGCTCATGGGGCATTATTTGTCGCGCGTAGAATGTTCAGCGCTTAATTCAGCTAAGCTAAATATTGCTGAGCTGCGCATTTTCATGGCTAAGTCCATATCACAAGCGCTTGATATTGCACGCAAGCAAAGCATTAGTATCTGTTTATGTGATTACTATTTGGATAATGAACTGGGTACCGACTTATACAAATTAATGCTGAAGGAAGGTCTAGATATGCCGCTTGTTATGGTAACTGGACTTGAGCAACATGACATTGATGAGTTGCTTATTTCTCAAAATATACAGTACGTATTACCAAAAGAAGATTTGTCGGTACAGAGCATCACACAGTGTATAAGGCAAGTCCTTAGCAAGAGCACAGCTAGCTGAAGATGTTTAGATTATGCTGAGTTCTAATGCTTTTAACACCGCCCTGGTTCTATCTCTTACGCCTAGTTTACTGAGGATACTAGACACCTGATTTTTAATGGTTCCCTCTGAACGAAAAAGGCTATCTGCCATTTCTTTGTTACTGCAACCTGCCGCCATCAGACGAAGAATCTCAGTCTCGCGCTTACTTAAGGGGGCCGGGATGGGTGCAGCTTCAAAGTTGACCGATTTCCCGGTGACGCCTTCAATCAGGCTTTCAGTGATAGCAGGCTGTATAAGCGTATTACCCTGATAAACCGTCTCAATGCTTGCTACTAATGTGTCCAGCGATACATCTTTGAGTAAATAACCTTTGGCGCCAGCTTTTATGGCTTGCATGACAGATTCATGATCATCGAATGTTGTTAGCATGATCACAGGTACGCTATGCTCGGCGGGTAATTCACCAAGCGCTTCAATGCCTGACTTTATTGGCATGCGGATATCCATCAAAACGATATCAATATCAGCTCGTAAAGACAATATTTCCAGCGCCTTTGCACCGTTTTGCGCCTCAGCGACCACTTCGACCTTGTCAGAAAGCGACAATAGACTTTTTATTCCTTGCAGCACAAGCGTTTGATCGTCCACAAGCATGACTTTGATCATGCGAGCTTGCCAGATTCGAAGGGAATTTGAACGTAGGTATTAAGCGAACGCGAATCCATGGCAAACTCAATACTGCCTTTTAGCAGCTCAATTCGTTCTTGCATGCCCTTTAAGCCATTGCCAAGCTTAAGCTCTTTTGGCATGTCTCCGTCGCTTTGAATGTTCATTTTGATTTTAGCCTTCGTTTGTCGAATCGTGACACTTAGTTTTGAAGCTCTTGAGTGTTTAAGTGTATTAGTCACCGATTCTTGTATGCATCTTACAATTGCATCGGCAATTTGAATATCATCAATAAGTAAGTCTTCGTCCAGCGTTAAATCGATATTTAACGCTGGGAGTTGCTCTGCGATACTATTGATTGCGCTGCGTAAATCTACTTGGCTTTTATCACGAATGTCACTTACGGCTTCTCGAACATCGCTTAACAGAAGCTTTGCAAGCGCGTGACACTGTTCTATATTCTCTTTTACTTCGCCAGAGCTCTTATGTTGTGCGATCTGCAAATTAATCGTCAGGGCGGTTAGGTGATGGCCCAATAGATCATGAATATTACGAGCAATACGCACACGCTCACTTTGTTTGCTTGCTTCGGCCAGCAGTGCTTGAGTGCTCACTAGTTGCCGGTTTGCTTCCTCTGAGCTTTCTCTTTCCCTTTTTTCATTCAAAGTCGCGCTGACCATCACAATCGCGAAAACGTTGAAGGTCCAAAAAAGCATTGCACTGAGAAACATAGCGTCGTTTCCCCAATAAAACGTAAATACAAAATAAAGCGGTAATGACAGCGCTGAGCCAATCATCAGAGCTGGTTTTATTCGAACAAAATAGGGAAGTGTTCCTCCTACAATCCCCATTAAGATGCTATTAAAACTTAGCGGAACCGTGAAGAAAATTGATAGTACAATACCTATCAGCGTGATGAGTAAGACCAGGCGAGTTTGCCTGTCTCGCTGAAAGGAAGCGTCGCGAGCAAGGCTCAGCCAAAACACGATAAAACAGACGTATAAGCCTATGGCAAGGCTTAAGTGCACCAATGAAAAGTTGTTTTTTAGCATTACATGAATGCTCATACTAGCGACAACCGTCCATGTAATAATGACTGACAGTTTATCTATACTGAGATAATTCAGTAGTATTTTTGGTATTGGGTTTTTCAAAATGTGTGGTGCGCTGGATTGTTCCATTCGCACAGCATAACAGCATGGTGTTGAAAATCACCATAGGCAAAAAGTCACATAATACTCACGCGTGTTTTAAGCGACGAGACCTTTTGCTAGTACTCGGTTGGATAGCAGAGATAAAAGCTCTAACTCTTCGTCGCTGCGCTTGCCATCAACGGCAGTAATATCCATTGCGACTTCGAATGCTTTCGCTGGATTTAAGTTGAGTTGACCACCAAGCTCGCGCAAAAACTCTCTCGCGCGGTCTTGTGAAATTGCTTCACGCGCTTGATGAATGGCTTGATTAATAAAAGCGGGCAACACTATACCGCTTCTCCACTCAAGTGATTCTGTGAGTGCGTCAAAGTAGTCTTGCTCGGTTAAGGTGATTTTTCCGTCAATTTGATACAGAAGTACAGCCATCTTGATAAGTGCTTCATTAAACTTTTGCGTTCCGACATCGAGGCGTTCTATTGTTTCTGACATGCGCACATTCCGTTGGTGAATTGACTGATTTAAGACCTAAGCTTTGAAATCAGGTTCAGTTTAATTTGTTAAAAAAGTGAAAAGTTGAAAGATAATTATCGATACCCTGGCACTAATTGAGGGTTTTCAATGTCTTGCAATATTTCAATGTTTTGTAAGGCAAGTTGGCAACCCTGATTCAGTATTCTGGCATCAGCAGAGCAGTCGACTTGCCACTGCCTGAGGATGTATGCCGCAAGTGCGCAGCGCACCCGCATTATTTTCTTGCCATTGTCCATGGCATAGTCCATCTCGATAGCACGGGAGTTCGCTATGCTTGGGTGAGGAACGAGGACTACATCAACGAAGCGATTAAACTGAGAGTCAGCGCTTGCAAGCTCATTCGCTTCGCTAACTGCGCCTAATTCGGACACTTCGCTAAACCGGGTGCATACAAAATCGCGAAAAGACTTCGATTTGCCGTCGTAAGCTCTCACGTGCCAACGGTGGCCATTATTAATGATCGCATGAGGAACTAACCGCCGCTGGCTTTCCCCAGAACTGACTGACACATATTTTACGATACAAGCTTGCTGATTGTGAATTGCGCGCATAAGCGTTGCAATTATGTTGATGTCTGGATGGATAAGCTGCACTGCTTCAAAGCAATGAGCTGATGGTTGAATATCATTGGTAATACCATCACTGAATCCTTTACTGACCGACTGCAATATTGCATCAGCGCTGAACGAAAAAAGTGCTTTGAATTGTTCTGTGCGGAAATATTGCTTAGTAGAATGATCAAGGACTAAATTGTTTTCTGCTAACTCTTTATATGCGGCAAAGTCTCGCGTGCTTGCAGCAAGTCCGGTTTTGAATCGAGAGATCAGATCATTGCGCGAAATCTTGCCAAAAAATTGCAGATTGAAGTCAATAAAGGCTAGTCGCTCTCGCTGCGATAAAGAAATATTATCTAAATGCTGTTCGAGAAGTGCATGAGTAGATACGATGGTCATGATGATTTCTTTTAATACTGTTCATATGTACAGATTGTACTGGCTAAATAATCAGTATGCAATCAAAATGATTAGATTCGTTTGCACTTGTTAGGAGTCGATTGAATCAATACACACCGGCAGCTTTGAACAACTGCAAATGCACATCAACCAGCGCAGCAATGTTTCGCTGATAGCCGCCGCCTATTACCGCAGCAACGGGTAAACTGTTTGCTTTGCAGTGTTCAAACACAAGAGTATCGCGTTTAAAGACACCTTCAGTTGTAATATCCAAGTGGCCTAAGTCATCATTTATGTGGATGTCTACACCGGCATCGTAGATAACCGCATCTGGCTGAGCATAAGCTAAGGCCATATCCAGTGCCTGTTCAACCGTTTCAAGGTAGTGTGCATCTTGACTATGTTTCTCTAACGAGAAGTCTAAATCCGAAAGCTGTTTACGGTAGGGGAAATTTTTTTCTCCATGGATGGATACGGTATAAACTGCTGCATTGTTAGCTGCAAGCTTAGCGGTGCCGTCTCCTTGATGGACGTCGCAATCAAAAATGAGAACTTTATCAATATCGTCGTGACTTAGCATATTAAGCGCGGCTAGGTAGAGGTCATTTACCATGCAAAATCCGGAGCCAAAGTTGGCAAAAGCATGATGGTAACCCCCTGTTAGGTTAAGCGCTACGCCATGTTTAATCGCAAGTTCTGCTGTAAGCACCGTGCCAGAAGCGGCAGTAAGCGTACGCTGTATCAGCTGTTTAGACCACGGGAAACCAATCCGCCGCATTGCTTTGGCGTCCAAGCTACCTTTGCACAAATCAGTGATGTACTGAGGGTCATAGACTTCCTTGAGGACATCTTCTTGCAATGGTTCAGGCGTGTGAAACTGTTGCTCGCTCACGCCTTTGGCAACTAGCGCATCTTTTATACCTTGATACTTTTCGATTGGAAAGCGATGACGATGCGGTAAGTCTAACTGACTATAAATTGGATGAAATACCAGTGGTGGATGCATACCAGCCCTGACAGCTAAGCGTTAACTTGATTACTGTCAAAGTCTCTATTCAGATTGCTTTTTATAAAGTACTTGATGTTTATATGTCTAGCACAATTGTGTAATTGGTGCTCGCTCACTATAATTGAGCCATCTAATGTCCATGTATGTTTTGGCCAATTTTGCTCACCCTATCTGAAATACAGTCTATTAATTCTCGCAGGTACTTTCGCGCCGTAAAGCGATTATTTTGGCGCATTGTTGGATTGGCTTTTTGCATTACGGTGTTGGCTATTCTCATTTCGTTCACGCTAGAAAAAAAATATACTGCCAAAGCATCTTTATTGCTTGAGCCGCCGACTCCATTAACGCTCTCAACGGAAGCAAAAGAGACGGAACCAGAGCCGAAGGATTTGACGAAAAATGGCGCAATGAAAATAAAAAAGCGTGATATCAGTGGTGAAAGCTACTTGGATTTTCTCAATACACAATATCAAGTGCTAGCATCTCGGCCACTTGCTGAGCGTGTTGTAAAACGGATGAAGCTAGATCAAAATCCTTACTTTGATATCAGCAAATTCAACGACAACCAAGGCTTAGTTTTGCGCATTATCAATGATATTCGAGCATTATTGCGAACGGCGCTTCCTTTCTTGCCGGCACAAACGACTCCAAAGTTAAGCGATGAGCAGATGAGCAAACGGCTTATACAGTTCGCCACTGATCGTTTACTGGCGTCCATCAAGGTTGTTCCAGTTGAAAATTCACATGTGTTGACGCTTGAAGTTGAAACACCCGACCCGTCGCTTAGCCATCGCATAGCAAATAACTATCTTCAAACTTATATTAATGATGATTTACGCATTAAAAAGCGTATGGGTGAAAAAACACTCGCGTTCATGCAGGAGCGACTGACCGGGCTAAGCGCAAACTTAGAAGAGTCTGAACTTGCCTTATTGGAGTTCTATGATAAGCAACAGCTAGGAACTAAAAACGGCTCGATAGATTTAGGTATAAATACCAGTGATCCCGTAGGCGCAAAATTCCAGTTATCCCCTCAGTTGGTTCAGCAAATGCGGAGCTTGCAAAGGGAGGTAGAAATAAACCAACACCTGTATAAAGTACACCTTTCTGAACTGAAGAGTATGGAGAGGCTTTACCTGTTACAACCTTGGTACGCTCGTATTCTGGAGCGAGCAAGTCAGCCAGAATCTGCCTCTAGCCCAAATCAGGTTCTAATTGTGTTGGTCAGTTTTGTGTTGAGCGCCTTACTTGGTATTTTTTTGGCTTGTTTGAATGAATGGTTAAATAGCGTGATTCGCTCTGTTGAAGATGCCGAATATAAATTATCGCAGCGCTGCTTGGGTGCACTTCCATATGATGATGAACTACATGCGGGTCGTAGCGTTTCTGACATGCTTAAGCACGACACAAAAGCCCCTGGTGGTCAATTTTTTGCTAATTCTTTAGTAGACTTAAGCGAGGGCTTATACTCCTTGCTAAGTACAAAGAATACAGCGTGCATTCAAGTAACATCAACCTTGCCAAAAGAAGGGGTAAGTACAGTATCAATTGTGCTTGCTTTCTTATGTGGACAAAGGGCAAAAGTGCTGCTTGTTGATGCAAATTTACGTGAGCGTTCGTTGGCAAAAGTATTACGCTTGCCCAAACATCAAGCCGGTGTGGTTGACATACTCTGTGGAACTCATAGCGTGGAGGAATGTTTAGTAAAGAATGAAAAGCTTGGCATTCAGATTTTGAGCGCAGGTTCACCAACACCAAAGCCTGAGTCTTTATTAAAATCAGAAGCAATGGAGGGGTTAATCGAGAAAGTTCGCGACGCTTTCGACTATATTTTTATAGATAGCCCTGCAATGCACTCTTATGATGATAGTATAGCGCTTGCGCGACTATGTGATTCGACAATATATGTTGTTAAAGCAGATGGTACACACTACGAATTAATTCAGTCCATGCAGTACAAGTTGAAAGAGAGCGGCAACCGGATCGAAGGCACAATCCTCAATCAGGCGCGATTTGCGCAAAATGAGTCAGAAAATGATAGCGATTGACAAAACCACCATAATTGAATGGACAGCACTTTTAAAAAGGCAATTTAGCAAGACCAAACTAACGCGTACCATGTTGATTTGTTTTGCTGTGCTCGGTGCTTTGAGCGCGTTAAGATTTGGAGCCGCCAGTTTAAATTATCATCATGCTACTAACGGTTTAGCGCAATTAAAAGCAGACCGTAATGAACTGGATGCAGATGATTTTGAATCAATCAGAAATGCCGCAACACAAGCGGAGTTTTACCATGCAAGCCATCCGTTTTATGCCGATATCTCAGCCCAAGTGGACGAATGGTCAGTGGTGTTAGGCATTAATGAAGCATCAGCACTTGATGAGGCAAAAGACAAGTATCTTCGCGCAACCCATTTGCGTCCAAGCTGGCCTGTGACTTGGGGGTCGCTTGCTATGATTAAGTGGCGTAAAAAAGAATTCGACCAAGAAATGCTCAAATATCTTAAAAAAGCAGATAAACTTGGTCCACACAAACCTGAGGTTCATATCTTGTTTGCTCGACTTGGCCTTGCCCTTTACAGCGTTAATCACCCAATGTACAAAGAAATAAGAGAGCAGACTCAACGACGCGTTGTAGAGGGTTTGCGCCACCCTAAAAGTCGACGCGACGTTAGAAGAGCAATCAAGAACACAAAGTCGATGGACTTCGCCTGTGCTTGGTCAAAGCAGCAAAACCAGTACGTATTTGACCGAATATTAAAGTGTGCTTGATGGCTTATCAGAGGATTTTCTTGAACTCGGTTTTTTCAGTTTAAGAGAGTTTGATATCATCGCAAGGGCAATAAATACAACAAAATAGCAAGCATTCGCATAGCCTTGTAATGGAAAGTCTACGCTAATATGAATACACATTCCTAATACTGCCACCGCGACCGCAAATGATGTGCCTTTAAATATGGAGTTCTTTCGTAAATACATGGCCCTAAATGCTTTATAGAACGTAAAAAGGCATATTGCTAGTAGAATGAACGCACCGACTAAGCCAAACTCAATAACAAACTGCAGATAGTCGTTGTGAGCGTGATCATAAAATGCCGACACATAATTTTGCTGATATTGTGGGAAAATACTGTAAAAACTTCCTGCGCCACTGCCAAAAAGCGGAAAGTCCTGAATTATGGGCAATGCGTCAGCAACAATCTCATCTCGAGACTCGTTTGCCAGGCTCGTTTGTGCTAGACGGTCTTTCACCCGCTCCAGGCCGAAATACGCGCTAACAATAAACAAGTCAATAATAAACATACTAACGACGAAAATAAGTAGGCCGTTGCTCCTATTTCGAATCAGCATCAACGCTATTAATCCCACAATGGCGACCGATGCGAAAAACGCGACATTACCCATTCGAGAGCGTGACATCACCAAACCTATGACGATAATGGCAAGACCTATTCTTACAATAGTTTTGCTGCCTAACAGGGTCTCAATAAAGGTTCGGAGTCTATCTCTTTTTGACATTGACTTATCTTTTTCGAGTGCAGCAACGATGAGACCGATACCTGCAGCCAGAGAAAGCAACAAAAAGTTTGCAAAATGGTTGTGGTAAACGAAGCTTCCCGTTGCTCGGTTCTTTATATCCATGTCAAAAACTAAACTGGTCTGGGCACCAGACAAAATAGTGATTGTCCCATAGAGCGCTTGAAAAGTGCCAGCCGCTAGCATGGTCAATAGTAGGAGCTTAATTCGTTTCTCAGAATTAACTAATTGCATGATCAATGTCATTAGACAAAACAGGCTCAGCAACTTGATAAAATTAATTGTGCTTTGGCCTGAATCGATGGATAGATAAAAGGTGTCTGCATTGCTTAGACTATATAGCTCAGCAGAGGCGGGTGATAATAAAGATACGATAGCTTCAGGCAACGGGATGATTTGCAGCAGCGCCAAAAAAATGAATCCAAGCCACAAATAAATCATGCTCATGTACTTCGATAAACCGACATGCCTTGCACTAGGCATCTTTATACAGGTATAGATTGATAGGGAAAATATGCAAATTTCAAAAAAACTCCATGCCCATGGCCGGTTCGCACCCAAGGGGATAGGAAGTAAAAACAGTAAACCTAACAGCAGATAAAACGGCATATCCAGTCGGTCATGTGAGTGCTTCAGTAATTTGCTCAAAATGTGGCTTCTAAATAAGTATTGCGCGAGTTAAAAGTCGTGTTGATTATTTTTTGTAATGCTAAGATGAAAATTAGGCCTAAAAAAAGCCCCTTAAAAGGGGCGTTTTTGTACGTGATAATTAGTTATCAGACGCTGTGTCGTCACCACTGCCGGTGCCGCCACCGCCAATACCTGCGCCGAGCGGGTCAATATCCTGTACAGACAGGGCTGCAAGGAAATCATCGCTGACTGCGGCTGCTGCAAGTGCATCGAAACCATCGGTGGGAGGAAGCTCTACGGGTAATTCATTACCCGTTGCAGTTGCCTCACCGAATAAAGCTGGGTCAGCATTTGCGTCTAACATCGCTATCGTGAGCTCGTCAGAATCAAGTATTCCAGTAATTGCAACGCCATCATAAATCTCTTGAGCGAAATCAGGATACAGCGCAACGCCCAGTCGGATGGTCGCTTGAGCCTGTTCTGGCTGTGCTTCCACTAAGCGTTTTGTTACTTCAATTAAGCTGTTATGCTCAGTCATAAGCTCGTAGAACGTTTTAGCCAAGCCTGAGTCAGACGCTACCGTTACCTTCGCATCTACGTTCAAAATATTGCTGTCGTCTTCTAACGATTTCTCAACTGCTGAATCTATCGCAGCTTGTTCTGACAAACTGTCATTTAGATATAATGAAACGATGTTACCATGCAGTCTGTGACCAGGCTGTTCATCATTGCCAAACAAAGATTCCGTGTATGCTAGTCGAGCATGTGCAGAAGCTGCAAACATCGTTGCAACGACCAGTCCTACTATCATGTGCCTAATTGACATTTTCAATCTACTACTCCAATAATCAAACTCCGCTTCGTATTTTACTAGCAGTTTAATTTTTATTCAACTTAATCGTTTAATACGCTAATTATTCGCTTTCTGAGCAGCGCTTTGCACAGCGCTGGGTTGTGAAAGGTAAAACCCTTGGAAACCCTCTACGCCGCTGCTCTTGAGCCACAAATAGTCCTCTTCAGATTCCACTTTCTCAACTAAAACACGAATATCAAGGCCATGGGCTATGTTGATAAGCGAACCAACGAAAAGCTGATTATCTGCTTGATTATGAACGTCGTGAGTGAATCGACCATCTATTTTTAGGAAATCTGGCATAATTTGCCGAATGTGCGCTATCCCTGCTAGCTGAGCGCCAAAATGTTCGATACAAATATCGATACCATAGGACTTTAATCGGCTGGTTAATGTGGCTAGGGAGTGAATATCGTTCACTAGAGCGCGCTCGGGAATCTCTATTACAATATTAGGGCAAACTGAACGATAAACATCGAGTTTCTCAAACAACCACTCAATAAATTCACTGTTAAAAAGTGATATTCGATTGATATTTACACCTATGCGATTGTTCGTTTCAGCGGCTAATACAAACAAGTTTTGCACAATCAGTTTATCGATTTCTATTGAGTGATCTAACCTTATTGAGGCGGGAATCAATTGATTCATAGGAACGATATCGTTTGTCCGGCTGTCTTTTATCCGAGCAAACCACTCGGAATAGATAAGGTTTTTATTCTTGCTTAAAATATCTTGCGCAACAAAGTTTGCTCGTCCGTCTTCAACAATATGACGGATTTTGGTATTCCACTCCGCATTTGAAAATGATACTGACTCCGAGGAGGATATCTCCCAACGAGATTCGTTTTCCATTGCAGTAATTAAGGTAGTGTCAATACGCTCCATTACACTTTTATAAGAGTCTTGGTAACAAAAAGGTGCTGCGCTTATATGCGCAACGCCATCAACATGCTCATTGCGCTCAGCGCGTTTGGTATAAATTGCAAGCAGTTGGGCCATTGTCTTTGCATTTGCCTCACGTAAGTTTTCAATAATCAAGGCAAAGTCACTTCCGTTAAGTCGGTAAAGTGAGAAATGTTCATATTCAGCAGCCGCGGCTTCTTTTATCGATTGACAGATAGTCTTCAAGTATTTGTCACCAGCCTCACCACCAAAATTGGTATGAATACTTTTGAGGCTGCTGGCGCGTATTAAGAATAAATACCCTTGCGCACTTGCCTCGCTATCGTTAAGCAATCCCTTGATCGCAAGCTCGAACGCGCGGCGGTTGCCCACACCCGTCACAAAATCTGCATAGGCAAAGCGACGGTATTCTTCAGACTGATTGCTGAGCTTTTTAAACATAACATACAGCTTTTCTGACATGTTATTGATGGCTTTTACGAAGCGGCTTAGCTCGGTTGTAGTAGGCACTATTTGAATTTGTTGGAATTGTTTTTGACTGATTGCATCCGCCTGATTAATCACCGCATTAATGGGGCCGGTAATGACTCTTTTTACCAAAAACCATACGAAGACGAGCGAAAGACAAAAAGCGACAAGGATAACAATGAAACTCTGCACAGCATTCTGCCACAGTTGATCGTAGGCCTCGCTTTTATTGCTTTTTACTACCAGTGAGCCTTTAATGCTCCATCCATCATTAATCTGAGACACACCCTCGGCAACATCGAATTCGAACAGTTCCACAAACCACTTTGGCGCTTCGGTTTGAGACTGACTTCCTTTTTGAAGAATTACAGCGTCATCGGCATTGCTTAATGTAATAGACCGATAAAAACCTTGGTCGTAAATGGCATTTATCATCGTTTCAATAATAGAAAGGGAAGATTCCTCACCAATATGCGGCGAGATGGACAAGCCTAATGACGTTGCAGTGTCTTGAGCGTGCGAACTTAGTTGTTGCTCAATGAATGCGCGCGCGTTAGTTGTGTTCATCCACAATATACCGACTAGTGTAAATAAAAGGACAAAGAAAAATCCAAAACCTAATTGTTTAGACAAGGACATTTTTACTGTTCTCCTTTTCGCTATTTACCTTAAATAACATCAGTTTACTCATTAATGACCCTCCTGCATCCTTTTATTCAATTCAGCCCAAAGGGAATGATTGTTCTTATTTTGCATCTGTCTTCCTCGTCCTTGTGATTTAGCAAGCCACAGCCCATCGCCGTTAAAACTGTAAACTGGTCGAAGATCATCGCGTTGTGATGCGGGTAATATGCTTGTCTCAAGGTTGTCCAGTACTAAAGGAATGGATGTGGGTGTCTCATAATAGGCCAATACCATGTGAGCTTGGTCATATTCCAGCGCGGTCACATACATCAATCTCAATTTCTGTGTCGGTATACCGAGCTTACGCAGTGAAAAATATTTTGCGATCGTAAAATCTTCGCAATCACCAGCATTTCGACCCAAAAACTCAAGCGGTGTTGCCCAATAGTCAGCTTGCTGCCACAAGCTCGCATCGTTGACAAACCTGACTTGGTTAAAAAACTGATTTACCGCCTCTAACTTTTCGCTTACGCCTGAGCGCTGGTAGCCCTCAATAATGTCTTTCCATTCAAGCACGCGCGCTTTGGCTTCTTCGCCGTAGCGTGACTGAGCCCGTTCAAAAAGCGTTTCGTTAAACTCGATATCCGAAAGTGCAGTGCCATGCCAGCCTATTAAGCTTAAAAGGATAAAGCATCGAATCTTTACTACACGCAACATATAGAGAATGTGTTTGCATATGTTTTCATCCTTTATATCATCGTGCCGTAAACCATAAACCTTAGCTTTTTATTTGCTAATTGCTATTGTGCTATTTCACCCTTCCATAGCGATCTGAAAAACGAACAATATCGTCCTCCCCCAGATAGCCTCCAGACTGCACCTCAATAAGGTCTAAGGGTATTTTTCCCGGGTTCTCTAGGGCATGTATCTCGCCAACCGGTATGTAAACTGATTCGTTCTCTGTCACCAGTTGAGTGTTGTCGCCAATGGTCACACTCGCAGTGCCGCTTACAACAATCCAGTGTTCCGCGCGATGATGGTGCATTTGCACCGATAGCTTCTCACCTGGTTTTACCGTAATTCGTTTAACTTGATACCGCTTGCCATTATCAATTGAATCGTAGCTTCCCCAGGGTCTAAATACTTCTCTGTGAAACTCAAATTCAGGTCGGTGATTGCTTTTAAGTTCATTAACTACGCATTTAATGTCTTGCACTTTATGGCGATTTGCAACCATCACAGCGTCTTTGGTCTCAACCACAACAATATCATCTAAGCCAATCACAGAGACAAGCCGCTGCTCAGCGTTGATGTAGCTGCCACTCACGCCTTCAAGCATGACATCTCCAACACAAACGTTGTTGTTCACGTCCTTCTGTTTGCTGGTTTCCCACAGCGAGCTCCAACTCCCCACATCACTCCATCCAGCGTCCAAGCTGACCATGCAGGCAGCAGTGGTATTTTCCATTACTGCATAATCTACTGATTCATCGGGACATTTTTCAAAATCTGCCTGACTAATGCGAATAAAATCTAAATCGCTTTCTGTTTCGGTAATGGAGTCTTCACAGGCTTTAAAAATATTCGGTCGATGCTGTTTTAGCTCGCGCAAATATGCGCTTGCCTTGAACATAAACATCCCGCTATTCCAAAAATATTCGCCAGACTCAAGATATTTAAAGGCAGTAGAGGCATCTGGTTTTTCAACAAACTCGGCAACTTGCGACCCTTGCGCGAACGCTTCACCCGCCTTGATGTATCCGTAGCCGGTGTGCGCTTCAGTTGGAACAATGCCAAAGGTAACTAATTTATTTTGTTCAGCCAGAGACTGTGCCCTGGAAATCGCGCCTTCAAAGGCTTCGTGATCTTCAATTAGATGGTCAGCGGCTAATACTAATAAGATTGGGTCATGATCATTTTTTGAGGCAAGCATTGCCGCAAGCGCAATTGCAGGCGCCGTATTTCGGCCCACAGGCTCCAACAATATGCCATCATGCTTAATACCGGCGCGAAGCATCTGTTCCGCCGCTAGAAATCGATGGTCCTCATTGCAAATAATCATTGGATTGCTCACCGCGCTTGGGGGTAAACGCAAAATGGTATCTTGTAACATGGTGCGTTCGCTTGTGAGGGACAGAAATTGCTTAGGCAATGCAGCGCGTGATTTCGGCCACAAACGGCTTCCACTTCCGCCAGCGAGAACAATCGGCTTAATCATAAATATGTACTTCCTTGAAACTTTCTAAATTCTGAGGCGAATGTTAGCAAGGATTTTGGATAAGCAATAGGGCTTGTTTGAGCTTTTATTATCACTGCTTTATCGGGCGTGCTCTATCTGTTGCTTAGCTATTATCACGCAGCCATGTTTCAAATAAGTCAGCATCAATGGGTTTGCAAATAAAGTAGCCTTGTGCCCATTGACAGCCGATGGATGTTAGCACGTCTAGGCTTTTCTGATCTTCAACGCCTTCGGCAACTGAATCTAGACCAAAGTTTTCTGCAAGCGACATGATCGTCTTGCAAATGGTTATTTTTTCATCATTTTTTGCTAATTCGAATACAAAGCTTCGGTCTATTTTAAGGGTGTCCACAGGTAAGTCAGTCAAGTATGCGAGAGATGAATAACCCGTACCAAAGTCGTCAATAGCGATAGCGAAGCCCGCTTGTCTCAGTTTGCTTAAGTTACTAATTGCGATATCCGGGTTCTTTACAATGACACGCTCCGTGAGTTCAAGTACGCATACGTTTGTTGGCAAATTGAATCTGGCGAGAGTCTTGAGGGCGAAAGATTGAAATGTGGTGTCTAAAATGTCATCGGCACATACGTTTATCGCCATTTTGAGGCCTGGCTTAATTTTTAGAAATCTCAGCAGGTCTGAAAATGCTTGGTTCATCACCCATTTTGTTAGCAGTCGAATAAACCCGGCTTGCTCAGCAATCGCAACAAATTCGTCAGGCGGAACTTGCCCAAATTCAGGATGATTCCATCGAACCAGCGCTTCAAGTTGTAGCTGAGACTTATCAATCAAAGAAATTTTCGGTTGGTACACCAAACTCAGATACTCACCATGGTTGTCCAGTGACTGTTTGAGTTTGTTCATGATTGCTAAGCGCCTTAAGTAGCGCTCCTCTTGCGAGCTGTCAAACGCTAGTATCCGGCCTGTGTTTTGACTGGATTCGTCAAATAATATACTTAGTCGTCGAAACAGTCCCTCGGCATCGAGCGCATCTTTGGGGCAGCTCAGATACCCAATAGCAATTTTAAATTCGGTAGATATGCCATCATATGAAAACGATTCAGCGAGTTTAGTCTGGAGTGCTGTTAAGTCGTCAATCGAAAGCGCTTGTTCTGGAATAAATAATATCTTTCCCCCTGTGAGCCTGGCGCATAAGCCAGAGTATGAACCCATCCTTTGAGCTACGCATTTCAATGCTTCGTCGCCAAATTCAAATCCAAAGGTATCATTGATCCCACGAAAGCCTGAGATGTTAATTCCCACTGCCTGAAAAGACTGTTTTTTGTCGAATAATGCTTCAATTTCGTTTTTGATTTGAGCGCGATTGTACAAACCTGTGAGTGAGTCCACTTGCGCCTGATGGCGAATGGTAGCTTCGCGTTCCTTTATTGAGGTGCGCATCGTTTCAAAAGCACCTGCTAATTTGCCTACTTCAAATGGCTGATTGCTAAGTTCTAATGGAATTGAGTAATTCCCAGACGCAATGCTCTGAGCGGATGCTGCTATTTGCTTAATTGGGCGTGTGATACGGGAAGCTAGCACTGCACCCAGTACAATCGCGATGACAACTGCAATCATCGAAACCAAGGCAATAGTGGTATGAAGCGCAATTACATTGGTTGCGACTCGTTGTGCATTTATCATCAAGTAAAAATCGACAGGCGTAGTGCTCGTGTCGTAGCTTAAGGCTTCAGGTGCTTGTGTTGTCAGAATCTTAGCGTTTTGAATGTTCAATTGCTTAGTAAAATATGGCTGTAACCCAAGCATTACTCGCCAGTTAAATAGTCCTAGATAGTTGTCGTCTACCAGTGAGCGAATCAATTCTTGCGCGCTCACCGGCTCATTTGCAGACGTGATCGCAACTGGCCCGGAATGTGAATACTCTCCCTGCACGGAATGTTTATCGTATTCTGGATAATTTCCGTAGGTTAAGGCGATATTCATGCCTAAGTTTTCTGAAAACTCCAACACGATTTGTTCATCAACGTGAAATGCAAGCAGCAGTGCTTCACTGCTTTGAGGCGAAAGCTTAACAAGACTGGACCAAAAAAGAGAATCGTTCGAAACAATAAACGCGGAATTGTCTAGAGAGCTTTGTTTAAGACTGGTCTTGAAAGGCACAGAGTTAGATAAAACAGACAGCGCAGCATGACTAAGCTCATTGGCATAAGAAGCATCCTGCTGCACTGCAGAGTCCACCGTATCGGCGATAAGCTGTCCAGAGTTGAGCTGTAATTTGGCGACGATTGAGGCCTGCGTTTCAAACTTGATTGTATTTAATGCCTGCTGGACAGATTGGATCGAAGATGAGCCTAATTCGTCAGCAATACTTTGACTGTCAAGCAAAACAAAAAGCTGCTCTTGCTTGGCATTTCGATAATTATTAATGATGTTTTCAAGGCCTATTGACGCACCTGTCAGGCCTGTATTGATATTTTTATGCACCGTTTTGCTGAGGTTGTTGTAAACCACCGCCAGAATGAAGAAAGCAGTTAGAAAAACCAAGCTAGCAATAAGGGAAGCTAGTTTAATGTTTAATGATATTTTCATTCTTGTTCAGCAAAGGTCTCATTCCGTAATATTCTTCATTGCACAGAATTATCACTCAATAAATTAAGCACTCTTTAGACTAATTCCTCATAACGATAATGACTAATCGTCCAGCGATTGCAAGTAATTATGGGTATTAAGGATGAAAGGCTTGGTTTTTAGGGTTTTTAGACACGGTTGATTAGTGCTTTTTAGATGATATGACCGGTGCCATTCCTGAAACTGATGACGCGAAATCAAAAGGCTTACACAACCAATAATACCAAAATCAACTGTGTATAACGCAAGATGCTGCAGACGCGAGTCGTGAATTCAAGCAAAACGCACCAAGATAAAACGAAAAAAAATAATTTTATTTCATAAAAAGAGTATGCAATTAAACAACATATTCATCTTTGCTACTCTTCAGCGCTTTGATAATTTGCGAAGATAAGTCAAAAACTTGCCGGCAAAGTGGTTCATGTGAATTATCTAAATCAAATTAAACGTGTCAGTGCTTCTGACATAGCAGCATATCAACAAAATGGACACGTCCGAATTAATCAGGTGTGCGAGAAGAAAAACATTGATGATTTTCGACATCAAGTAAATCTGTCGGTTAACAAACGCAAAGAAATGATTAATCTTGCACCACTTGAAGAGCGTTCCACCTACGACAAAGCCTTTTTGCAAATTATGAATATTTGGGTTGAGAATCCACAATTGGCAAAATGGATATTAAGTAAGCGATTTGCAGGCGTTGCGGCGCAGCTAATGGGGGTGGAAAAAGTGAGGATTTATCACGACCAAGCACTATTCAAAGAGCCCTCTGGTGGTTTTACGCCTTGGCATCAAGATCAACACTATTGGCCGCTCGAGACTGATAACTGCATTACCATGTGGATGCCTCTGATGGATATTACAAGGGATATGGGAACACTAAATTTTGCTAGCGGCACGTCAAAAGTAGGGTACCTTGGCGATATGCCTATTTCAGATGATTCAGAGGCGTACTTAAGTAAACTCTGTGCAGAACAGGGCTTTGACATCGCAAACTATGGCAATATGGAAGCGGGGGACGCGACCTTCCATTCCGGTTGGTGCTTGCATGGCGCAGGGCCAAACTTAACGAATACGCTACGAGAAGTCATGACCATCATCTGGTATGAAGACAATACCAAGATAATAGCCAGACCAGACCCTCAAAATCGTTGGAATGCTTCGCGTGAGAATGATTTAGCAACGTGGTTGCCTGGCTGCTCTGAAGGCGAAGAAGCGGCGAGCGAGATTAATCCCCTCATTTCCCCCTTTTCATAGGATAGTTCTGTTGTATAACGCTTAAATTTATCTAAAAACCTCAATTTATTTTGAGCTTGAAGGATAAGTGTAGGATACTCTCGTCAAAAAAGCGGCAAGTTAGTCTATCTATGTCGGCACACATAGTGTTCAGAGCACTTAAACGCCAAAGCTAATGGTGAAATGGAAGTGTATGCTTAGTCAAATATTAATAGGTTCAGTGCTTATTTTTGCTACGGTATTTGTTCAGGCGGCGAGTATTTCCGCGCTCAATGCGGTCATAACACGTTTTTCGCTTCACATGACACACCCAATCAGTTTTTTGAAAAGCACGATATTACTTTCGTTTATCGTATTGTGGCTGGTGATTGGTTTAGTGATCACATGTTGGCTATGGGCCGGCCTGTATTTATACGTAGACGCCTTGCCGACGCTCGAAGAGTCGCTATATTTCTCAATAGTGACCTTTGCGACATTAGGCTATGGAGATGTTGTGCTTAATGAACAATGGCGAATGCTCAGCAGCATTACTGCATTAAATGGACTAATTTTACTTGGCGTAAACACGGCTTATCTGGCTCAGGTATTGTCTGATTATCGCAGCAAACAACAAAACTCAAGGACATAACATGATACATCAAGTCAGAAGGCTAAGTTTTTTAAGCGCTTCGTTGCTCATTTTAGGCGCTTGCAGTGACCCAGAGCCAGCGGTGCAAGAAGAAGTTGTTCGTCCTGCCAAAGTGATTGAAGTTGTTGCGTCGGATAATACTCGTGAATATCGATTTCCTGCCATTGTTGAAGCGATAAATTCAAAGGACTTAACGTTTCTGGTACAAGGACAAATTGTTGAACTCAATGTCCGAGAGGGAGATCAAGTTAAGCAAGGGGATATTATTGCTAGGCTTGATAAACGCGTATATCAAAATCAATTAGACTCTGCTGAAACACAATACAAGACGGCGCAAATCGAATTCGAGCGTGCCACCCGACTAATGGCTGCTGATGCGATAGCGAAAAGTATTTTTGATCAGCGAGAGAATGCACTTACACTCGCACAAAGTCAGCTAGACAATGCAGAAAAAGCGGTTGAAGACACCATACTAAGAGCGCCATATGATGCCGTCATTGCAGAAAAGCATGTTGAAGAGCTACAGGCCGTTGGCCCACAAAACCGCGTAGTCACCATTCAAACAGACGGCGCCGCAGAAGCGAAAGTTAAAATTCCTGCCAGCATTGTTTCGCAAATTAAACAAATCACACCGGTTTCAACCAAGGTAGTGCTTGATAATCAGCTTGCCAGCCCGCTTGACGCTAATCTTGCGGGTGCTATTGCTTTAGCAGACGAACGCTCACAGACCTTTGAAGCAAGCTTTAGCTTTACGCCCACGCCCGAAATGACCGTATTACCTGGGATGACAGGGATTGTACTTGCTACACTCGCTTTTGAAAACGAAGCAGACAGAATTGGAAGAGTACTCGTGCCAGTTAGCTCAGTGTTGACCGACTCCCAAGGTGAATTTGTGTGGTTGGTAGATGAATCGAGCAACACTGTGTCTCGTCAAAGCGTAAGCGTAGGTGAAATTGCTGATGACAAGATTACGGTAGAACGTGGTTTAACACCTGGCATGATCATTGTTGGTGCCGGTGGTTCATACTTGGTAGAGGGTGCAAAAATTCGCCCTCTACAAAGCTAGTCGAAATACAAAAGGACGACTATAAATGAACCCCGGAATTTTCGCTGTTAAAAACCGTCTGATCACAATGTTGGTGATCTTAGCTTCACTGTTTGCTGGCTATCATGCATATGAAACCATGCCTCGCTTTGAAGACCCTGAATTTACCATTCGAAAAGCGGTGGTAATCACTCCCTACCCGGGCGCGACGCCGCTAGAGGTTGCGAATGAAGTGACTGAACCTCTGGAGTCGGCTATACAGCAGCTGCAAGAAGTCAAAGAAATCGTTTCAACCTCCCAAGCTAACTATTCGCGCATTGAAATTGAAATCGAATACAAATTTTCTAAATCGAAAGAGGCGTTATCGGGCATCTGGTCGAAGTTACGAAATAAAGTAGACGATGCGCAAAGCGAACTTCCTCCTGGTGTGAGACCGTCAATCGTCAATGACGATTTTGGTGATGTGTATGGCGTCTATTACATTATTACAGGGGAGGGATATTCCTATAAAGAGTTGTTTGACTATGCTGATAACCTAAGAACGGACGTACTGTCGGTTGACGGTGTTGCGAAAGTGCAGCTCTCTGGCATGCAAGAGGAAGCTATTTACATTGAGATTTCTAGAGAGCGAGCGGCAACCTTAGGCTTATCGGTAGCGAAGATTTTTCAAGATCTTGCACAGCAAAATGTCGTTGCCCCTGCGGGTGATATCAAGCTTGGTAATCGTCGCTTAGTTATTCAACCTACCGGCACCGTCGACTCGGTGGAAGCACTTAAAAACATGCTGGTGTCGACTGACAACGCTGGTACTCTCGTGTATTTGCAGGACGTGGCTGATGTGCGGCGCGAGTATAAAACTCCTATAACCAATGAACTGCGCTATAACGGACAACCAGCCATCGGTTTTGGTGTATCAAATGTGACGGGTGCTAACGTTGTTGAAATGGGCAATGCGATAGGATTAAAGCTCGATGAGACCTTGAACAAACGTCCCGTAGGAATTGAGCTACATGAGTATTATCACCAAGGTAAAGTGACTCAAGCAGCGGTTGACAACTTCGCGCTGAACGTCCTTGCGGCTTTGCTTATCGTGCTGGTTACTCTGGTGTTTTTCATGGGAATCAAGTCGGCTTTGATCATTGGGGCGGTTCTGCTGCTGACCATTGCGGCCACCTTAGCAACCATGAACATGATGGCTATTCCAATGCATCGTATTTCGCTTGGCGCGCTGATTATTGCTCTAGGGATGTTGGTAGACAATGCCATTGTTGTCACCGAAGGGATTTTAGTTGGCACACAAAAAGGCGAAGATAAGCTAAAAGTCATAAAAGATATTATTGATCGCTCCATCTGGCCTTTGCTGGGCGGAACGCTCGTTGGCATTTTGGCTTTCGCACCTATTGGCTTTGCGCCTGGAGACACGGCTGAATATACCGGTCACCTATTCTGGGTGGTCATGATTTCCTTAATGTTTAGCTGGGTTTTTGCTATCACAATGGTGCCATTTTTAGGGGATTTACTGTTCAAACAAGGCGCTCCTTCTGAAGAGGCCGAGCAGGAAGGCAAGTTTTTACGTGGTTACAAATCGCTTATGCGTTTTTTACTAAAAATCAGATGGATACCCATTATTGCAGCCGCTGCGCTGTTTGTAGTATCCGTTTGGGGATTCCAATTTGTAAAATCTGGTTTTTTTCCGGCGTCAACAACACCTCAAATAGTGGTTGATTATTGGCTACCTGAAGGCACTGATATCTCTCAAACAAAGGCAGATATGCTTGAGATGGAATCAACGATGGCGGAATTTGAAGGTGTTGAGAACGTACAAACCTTGATTGGTGGCGGTGCCATGCGATATATGCTTGTGTATCAAGGTGAAGCAAACAACACTTCCTACGGCCAGTTTTTGCTACAAACTGAAAGTTACGAAGCTATTGCACCTTTACTTCCTCAAATCCAAGCTTATGTCGACAAAAATTTCCCCGACGCACAGGCAAAAGTATGGCAGTTCCAACTTGGGCCCGGAGGCGGTTCAAAAATTGAAGCTGAATTCACTGGAAACGATCCGGTTGTGCTTCGCCAGCTTGCAGAACAGGCTAAATCGATTATGCGTGCTGATGGCGGCGCCATTGCTATTAAAGATGACTGGCGACAACAGGTAAGCGTCGTGGAACCGGTGTATTCGTCTAATAGAGGTAGACGAGTTGGTGTATCTAAGGAAGATCTGTCTAACGCTTTATTGGCAAATTACACCGGCATGCCCGTGGGAGTCTACAGAGAAGGAGACGACTTGATCCCAATTATTGCCCGCGCACCTGAGTCCGAACGAGATGATGCGGCAACAATTGGTCAGGTTCAAATTATCAGCCCGCTTGATGGCAGCGTAGTACCTGTTGAACAAGTGGTGGATGAAATCAAAGTGGGTTGGCGGGACGCTTTGATCAAGACGAAAGATAGGGTGTTTAGAATAAAGGCACAATCTGACCCTGCCGATGGCGTACTCAGTGGTGACTTGTTCGCTAGAGTACGTCCACAAATAGAAGATATGGAGCTTCCTCCAGGCTACAACTTGACGTGGGGCGGGGAGTATGGTTCAAGTAGTGAGGCAAATGAGGCGCTAGGCAGCGTTATACCGCTTGGTTTTGGTGCGATGGTTCTGGTGGTGGTCTTATTATTTAATGCACTTCGTCAGCCGCTAGTTATTTGGCTGACCGTGCCGCTTGCACTCAT
Source organism: Ningiella algicola (assembly GCF_028401415.2). Taxonomy (NCBI): domain Bacteria; kingdom Pseudomonadati; phylum Pseudomonadota; class Gammaproteobacteria; order Alteromonadales; family Alteromonadaceae; genus Ningiella; species Ningiella algicola. Next base: position 3,992,240 of record NZ_CP171821.2, read on the forward strand.
TGGTGTAGTATTTGGACTGGTAGTTACCGGTACGCCTTTTGAATTTATGGCCATTCTCGGTTTGCTCTCGCTTTCTGGCCTGTTGATTAAAAATGCGATTGTACTTGTGGATCAAATGGACATTGAAATTGCTGAAGGAAAGGCTCGCTTTGACGCGGTGGTAGATTCTGCCGCCAGTCGCGTCAGGCCAGTGTTAATGGGAGCGATTACCACTATTTTGGGTGTGATTCCCTTGTTTGGCGATGCGTTTTTCAAGTCAATGGCCGTCGTACTAGTGTTTGGTTTAACCTTCGCAACCATACTGACCTTATTAGTGGTGCCGGCTCTGTATGCGGTGATATTCAAAATAGACAATACTGAGAGTGAGGTGTCGTCATGAGAATGAATAATTTGAGTCGACTCACCGCAGCAATGTTAGCATTGACACTCAGCGCTTGCGCAAATATTCCTCTGTTCCAGGACGCCAATGATTCCGAAGCGCTTGATTCGTCTCAAACTCAAGAGGCAATTGATGATAGTCTCGGTGTAGTAAATCCTACTTTCGCCATGCTTAACCAAAGTACATCGGGTCAGCGATTTAGCCAACTAAGTGATACTGTTTCGCTTAACACAAACTGGCTTGTACGCCTAGAAGACTCGACGTTGTTAACCTTAGTGCAAGAAGCGCAACGCAATAATCCATCGTTACAAGGTTTTGCCGCAAACGTAGAGCGAGCGCAAGCCTTACTTGTCCAAGCACGCGCGGCGCTTATTCCTGCTGTAGGGATTACATCGGGCGTCTCTACAGGTGGCTCGCTAGAATCAGACTCATCGAGTCTGTTTTCACTGGGTGCTGGCGTATCGTGGGAACTTGATATTTGGGGGCGGATACGTTCTGGTGAAATGGCAGCGCAAAACAATTTAGAGGCGCTAAAGCTAGACTATCAGTTCGCGCAATATTCCATTGCCGCAAACGTAGCACGTGCCTATTACCTCTTAATTGAAGCTAATCAGCAATACGACATTGCGCAATCGGTAATTGATGTTTTGACTGAGACGCATCGTATTGTCACTGTCCAAGTTGAAAACGGTATTGGCGATCAAGGCAGTTTGGCATTAGTGATGACTGACCTTGCAAACGCGCAAGACAGATTGCTTAGCGCAGAAGGTGCGAAGCGCAGTGCCACGCGAGCACTTGAGCTGTTATTAGGTCGTTATCCACAGGCCGAATTACTCACCATGACCAGCTTGCCAAAAGCGCCACCAGCCGTTCCGCCTGGTTTGCCATCAGCATTACTAAAGCGCAGACCCGATGTACTTGCAGCCGAAAGACGTATTGCCGCAGCGTTTAATCAAATAGATGCAGCTGAAGCTGCAACATTACCGGCTATTTCGTTAAGCGGATCTATTGGGGGGGCATCTAATTCGCTCTCTAATATTCTAGATTCAGACAACATACTGTGGCAGGCTGCAGCAAATCTGCTTTACCCATTAATTGATGGTGGCTTACTAGACGCTCAGGTTGACGTTCGCACTGCCGAGCAAGAAGCGGCCTTAGCCAGTTACGTCGCAACTGCGCTCACGGCATTTAATGATGTAGAGCAAGCTTTAGATGACAATCTTCTGATTACCAAAAGACAAGAAGCGCTATTACTTGCTCTTAATTCCGCTCAAAAGGCACTGGCGGTAGCTGACTTGCAATACAAGGAAGGCGAGATAGGTTTATTGGATGTGCTACAGATACAACAGAGAGTGTTCGCTGCACAGCGAAACTATGCATCTATTGAGCGAGCAAACCTAACACAATATATTGATCTGAATTTGGCGCTCGGCGGTCTTTGGGACGATAAACTTCCTAACTAGGAGGAATAATGGAACGGCGCAGTTTTGTAAAAGCTTTGGGGGCAGCTGCGCTATTCTCGAATGCTGGGTTGTCAAATAGCGCGTTTGCGCAACAAGATACCTCCACGACGGATGTGGATTCCACATTCACTCTCAATTATGCTCCTCATCTAGGCCACTTTGAGCACTCTGCAGGCTCAGATATCGTGAAGCAGATTCAATTTGCAGCAGCGCAAGGATTTAGAGGCTGGGAAGAAAATTTTATGGCATCTCGGCCCCTTGAGGAGCAAAAGCGCATTGGGCGTGCGCTTGTTCAGCACGGCATGCAAATGGGCGTATTCATAAGCGGGATGCAAAAAGACTTTTGGGAAAAGCGACCTGTACTCTCATCAGGAGACAAGGATATTGAGAATGCCTTTCTTTCCTTAATCGACAAGCAATCGGACACTGCGCGTTATATTAACGCGAGGTGGACAACCGTTGTTCCTGGGTTTTTAGATCCAAAACTGCCGATGGGTTTTCAAACTTCAAACATGATTAGTCTTTTGAATCGCGCTTGTGACATTTTTGAGCAAAAAGGAATCATAATGGTTCTAGAGCCGCTCAATACTAGAATTGATCACCCCGGTGTCTATTTACAAACTGTGTCACAAGCACATGCATTGTGTAGTGCTATTAATCGCCCCCAATGTAAAATTTTGTTCGACATTTATCATGAGCAAATTGAGAGTGGTAATCTGATCCCTACGATTGATAACGCTTGGGAGCACATTGCTTACTTTCAGGTTGGTGACACGCCCGGGCGTAAAGAACCTACAACAGGTGAAATTAACTATAAAAATGTGTTCTCGCACATCTACCAAAAAGGCTATGAAGGCTTAATAGGCATGGAGCACGGAAAGTCCATAAGCGGAATTGAGGGCGAACGAGCGTTGATAAATGCCTATAGAGCTGTAGATCCCTAACAATTTTCGTAACACCGCTAGCAAACTCTGGTTTTGGATATTTGACTTTGCCTGTGTCATTCTACTGGTATGAAACCTTCGGTGCTGCGCGCTTGAAAAGCAGCTATCGAAATGCCAACACATGCTGGAACTTATCATGGTCAATCAAATAGCACTTTCCAATAAACGCAGCATTATTATCGCACCCTTATTATGCGTGGTGCTATTCTTAAGTCTTGCAATGCCCAGCCAATCGCGCGCTCAATCGGGAGAGTCTCTCGCTGTATTATCTGATCATATGCCGCCTGAAACCAAAGTAAATATGTTTGTTCAAAACATGACTTCTCAAAATACCAGTGTGCACGGCTCAGATGATTTAGTGGCTTATCAATGGAAGAGGTCGCAACCCGGCCAATTTGATGAATTCGTTAGAGTTAATGTTAAAAAAATCGGGGAGAATCCTTGGTCAGCTAATTTTAAATCTGCCAGCAACGATGTTGCAATTAAGAAGGGTGAATGGGTATACGCAGGCTATTACGTTCGTGCAACTCCGGGTACTGCGCAAGCAAGCACTAGAGGATTTATTGAACGCGGTGGAAACGATTGGATGATGATTTCGGACGCAAGCGTTGCAACCGGTACGCAGTGGACGCGCGTGGTGGCGGTGGGTAAAGCTGAGCAAGACTTCGCGGTGGGTGAATTGCATTTATCGCTTCACCTTGCACATGCGGTGCAAAGCATTGATATCGCTGATTTAATATTTTTGTCGGTTGACGGTTCAGTATCAAAAGACAAATTTCCAGCAACTCAACTGGTTTATGAGGGGATGGATGAGGCCGCACCATGGCGGGTGCAGGCCAAAAAAATGATAGAGCAATATCGGCACGATGAGTTCTCTATCTTTGTATTAAATCGTGACGGTTCGCCCGCGCCTGAAACATCAATTCAAGTGGAGTTAGAGGATATTGACTTTGACTTAGGCAGCATGGCGCACGGTTTGTTGGTAGAAGATAGCGATTTAGGCAAGCAATATCGACGGTGGTTTAAACAGTTTTTCAATTATGCAACAGCAACCATCTACTGGGCAGACTGGGGATGGGAGAATCCCGAAGTGAGAGATGAATATCTCACGAAAATGGCCTACTTTCGCCAAGAAGGCATCGAAATGCGCGGCCATGTTTTACTTTATCCGGCGTTTAGATTTAGTCCGCAAGTGCTTAATTCACTAGAAGACGATCGCGACGCGTTTATTGCAAGAGTTAATCAACATATCGACGAAATGGTGCCCATATTGCGTGAACACGGCATGAATGAATACGATGTCATTAACGAGTTACGAGCAGAAAAAGAATGGCTCGATATTGTTGGCATAGATACCGTTGTTGATTGGTACAAGCGTGTGCATGCTTTGCACCCAGAAGCGGTGCTATACATAAACGAAAACTCAATTTTGACTGAAGGTGGGGAGAATACCGCCCAGAAAGACCATTATTACACGCTAATTGAATCACTGCTGAAAAAGGGTGCTCCCATTCATGGTATCGGTATGCAGGGGCATTTTAACGGCATTGTTACCCCACCAGAAAAAATGTGGGAAATTTTGGATCGCTTTGCAGCTTTCGATTTACCTATCAGAATCACAGAATACGATACCGATACTCGCGACGAAGAAGGACAGGGTGCATACGATACCGATTTTTATGAGGCGATGTATGCCCACCCGAATGTGTTGGGTGTGACTCGTTGGGGCTTTTATGAGCCGGTAATGTGGCGACCTTCTGGTGCACTTATAGACGCCAATAACGATTTGAAGAAAAACGCTAGCAAGTATCTCGATTGGTTGTCAGAAAAACGAAACTTTGATACTCAACTCAGCACCAACACAAAAGGTATGGCAACGTTTAATGGGAAGTATGGTCGTTATTCAGTAAACATTGGCGAACAAAGCTACAGCTGTTTATTCTCACAAACTATTTATCTCTCAGGGCGACAAAAAAGTAGTCAGGTACCAAGTTGTACGATCCGTTTACAATGAAAAACCTTGCTCTTAATGGAGCTGTAAACCCAAGCCTCTTATAAATCAGTAGCACGACTCAAGTGTAAATAAAACTATACTGAATTTTATCGTTATGTGGTGTCAGCATTCTTTACAAAAAGTTAACGTTCGAAGAAATGGAAGGGATAAACTTGAATGATTATAGTGGCTTACCTCTAGGGCATAATTTTTGCAAATGTGTTTGGCTAGCTATCACTTTCTTAACTCGCAATTAATTTTTTGGTCGCTGGCCTCACCACTGTGATCATGTGGTGTGCAAAAAATGTACTGTTTGAACCTTAAGAATAAGAACAGCATTGAAGCTGACGTATTTCAATCAATGGTTCAATTAAGTGCTAAAAATAATGTCAATGGGAGACGTAAATGAAGTTAAATAAATACCTAGGTGGTATTGCTTTATCGAGCATTGCTTTGAGCTGCATGGCGTCAGCTTCAGAGTATGTAGTGAATGTCGATAAAAGTCAGTTCACAGCGACAGGACCGGCGCCAGTTGTGGCGCAGCAAGGAAATGCATACATTGTTCAACTAAAAGGAGCGCCTGCAATCGCATTAGCCTCTGAATTAGGTGAACTTAAACCAAGTAACCAAATTGCAGGTCAGTTTGGAAACCAATACAATTCCAACTCTCCGAAAATTGCAGCATATGTAGAAGCTGTAAAAGACATGCAAGAATCTGTTGCGTCTTCAGTGGGTGCTAGTGACATTGTTTACAACTATGTTCATACGTTTAATGGCTTTTCAGCTTCATTAACGCCAGCTCAAGTTGCAGCCCTACAGGCTCATCCCGAAGTTGCCGCAGTTTTTGCAGACGAAGTACATCAACTTCAAACTTCAAATACGCCTGCCTTCTTGGGTTTAACTGGTCCAGACGGTCAGCATACCCTAGGTATAAAAGGTGAAGACGTAATCGTTGGTATTCTCGATTCTGGTATTTGGCCAGAAAATCCATCGTTTAGCGAAGACTCGTCAGTAGATGAAATGGCTTATGGCCCTGCTCCAGAGCGCTGGGCTGGTGAATGTAATGTAGGTTCAGTAGGTACATTTACCGCTGACGACGGCACAGTTGTTTACACAAATGACGAATTAGAAGTCGACGTCGTAGAGTGTGACAATAAATTAATCGGTGCACGTTATTTCGGTGAAACCTTCTCAAGCGTGTACGAAATGCGCTTTGATTTGGGCGAATTTGTGTCTGCGCGAGATGCAGACGGTCACGGCAGCCACACAGCTTCTACAGCGGCAGGTAATGCAGGCGTAACTGCAGTGCTTGGCGGAGTAGACGTAGGTACGGTTTCTGGTATTGCGCCACGTGCACGAGTTGCAGCATATAAAGTATGCTGGAACGCAAACTATGTATCACCAGAGGGTGTTAACGAACGTGGTTGTTTCTTCGGCGACAGCATGGCCGCAATTGAAGCAGCAGTAACCGATGGGGTTGATGTACTTAACTATTCTATTGGTAACTCAAACAACATTAACACGCCAGTCTACAACGCTGCGTTAGTCGCAGCAGATGCCGGTGTATTCTTTTCAGCGTCTGCTGGTAATAGTGGTCCTGGCCCTGAAACAGTAAGCAACATCGCACCTTGGATTGCTACCGTTGCAGCCTCTACTTACGATGGTACCTCTGCGGTCATCGGTACTGAGCTTGCAATCAACAGCGGTACGCTTGCAGGCGAGGGTATGTTTTCTGTTCCTGGTGGAATCACTACGCCTATCCCAGAAGAGGGTGTAACGGGTGATTTAGCGCTTGTAGAGCCTTTACTTGCGTGTGATCCACTAACCAACCCTGATGCAATTGAAGGTAACATTGCCCTTATTTCACGTGGTGCATGTAACTTCTCAGATAAAATACTTAACGCTCAAGCGGCCGGTGCAACTGGTGTAGTCGTGTATAGTGATTCGCGCACCCCTATCGCAATGGGTGGTGACGGAACAGGTATTGAAATTCCGGGTGTTATGGTAACCAACGAAGACGGACTTCGTCTTGTTGATAGTGTTGCTGCAGGCACAGTCAATGTCACAATGACACTCGACGGTGCTTCTACTACGGCGACAGAAGTCGGTAACATTATGGCTGGTTTCTCATCTCGTGGTGTTAACTCGCAGACCAATGATATTATTAAACCAGATATCACCGCGCCTGGTGTTCGCATCCTAGCGGCATCAAGTCCAGAGCAACTTGATTTTGGTGGTAATCCTCAAGGTGAAGATTTTGCCTATTTGCAGGGTACTTCAATGTCTAGCCCGCACATTGCCGGTATGGCTGCCTTACTCGCTGGTCAATATCCAGAGTGGACCCCTGCGCAAATAAAGTCTGCCATTATGACAACTGCTCGCCAGAATGTTGTAAAAGAAGACGGTACAACGCCTGCTGATCCGTTTGACTTCGGTGCAGGTCATGTTGATCCTGTTCCTGCTATGAATCCGGGTGTTGTATACAGTGCTAACACAGGCGATTACCTCGGCTTCTTATGTGGTCAAGGTGAAGAAGGCTTGGTAGCTGAGCTTGGTGGAACTGATTGTGCGACGCTAACAGCGGACGGTTTTGCAACGGATGCTACGCAGCTTAACTATCCTTCAATTGCGATTGGAGAGCTGTTAGAAGAAGGTGAAACAGTTTCGCGTACAGTTACTGACGTAACCGGTGAAGACGCAACTTACACAGTTGAAGTTGAAGCGCCTGTTGGCATTAACGTTTCAGTAGCAACCTTTGATGCTGACGGTGTAGAGACAGATTCTGACCTGTTAGAAGTAGCAGCGAACGGAACCGCCAGTTATGCGCTTACCTTTACCATCGATGAGGACACCGTTGTACCAGAAGTGTTTGCCTATGGTTCGGTAACGCTTGTGGGTGACAATGGCCTTGAAGCGCGTAGTCCGATTGCGATTAACCCTGCACGAATCACTACCATCGAAGTGCCTGAGACCTTAAGCTTAACGCTTAACAGAGGTCGCGCACCAATCTTTGTACAAACTCTGTATAACGGCAGCTTTGGTATGGAGTACGAAGGATTAACGCCAGCGGCAGGCATCTCAGATACTGCGATTTCACTGCCAGGTGCGTTTAACTTCAGTGCAAACCTTGACAGCTCAACATTCCTAACAATTCCAGAAGCCAGCTTAATTCGTTTTGCGCTTTCTGATGGACTGGTTGGAACTGAGGGTGCAGACCTTGATCTATACGTTTATCGCTGTGTTGATTTCTCTTGTAATTTAGTTGAGTCTTCAACCAACCCTGACTCAAACGAAGATATCACTTTGGTTAACCCAGTTGGAAATGACCCCGCTGACCCAGGTGCTTTATACATCTTGTTTGTTCAGAACAAGTCAGACGAGCCAGTAGATTATACAGTAGCAACTTGGATTGTAGATGGCGCAGAGAGTACAACTCGTATGTCAGCGTCTAGCCGTGCAGTTAACGGTCGATTCCAAAACATCTACTTAACCACTCGAGGCCTAGACCCAGATCAGTTATACATGGGTACTGTAACCTTTATTGATGATTCTGGTGACGCTCAAGGCACGACAGTGCTAGAAGTACAACCGTAACTTAGGGAACGACGGAAGAGCTGAGGCTCTTCCGTCAAATAGTATAAAATAGGAAGTAATTATGAAATCTCTAAAAAAACTAATAACAAGTACAGCACTCGTAGCGTCTATGCTGCTTGCTACATCATTTAGTGCCAACGCGATCCTAATTAAGCAAGAAATATTCGATTCTTTTGGGCTTATCGGCTTGATTGAAGTCGAAGTGGCTGATGAAGCAATCGGTACCGGTATCCTGGACTCTGCTTTTGGCGATCCGGTTGAAGTAACCAAGTTTGATTTAGGCGGATTATATCCATGGGGTGATAATCTTAATGTATTGTTTTCTCAGGTTGTTATTGATTCTGACAATTTGGAAAGAGGCATTGAGTTATTCTCTATCGATGCAGATGATGTTGGTTTCTCTCCTGCAGCCACATGGAGCTATCAAGCATTTTACGATGCGGCTTTCGACTTTGGCTTCTTAGAAGTCTTTACCGCGACCGGCTTCGATGTATTCGCTGATGAAATTAGTTTAGGCGCTGCAGTAGTGAATGCTCCTGCAACAGTAGCGTTGTTTTCGCTAGCGCTAGGTGGTCTGCTGGTTCGTCGCAAGCGTGCGTAATTGAATACGAAAAATTCGTTTTTCAAAAGCCCAGCATTTGCTGGGCTTTTTTATATTTATACACCTGAGATTGTTGTGCGATCTTTAAATGAAAAATCAGTCTTAAATGAAGTTATTCCAAAATAAACTAGAGTAATCAATAGCTTATTAGCTTCTTATATTTTCCTTATAGTTTTATTACATTTCTCACAGTCGTTAAAAAAATCATCATGTTAGCTTTATCGGGAAATGAACTTCATATGATCTAAAAGGAGATACTACGATGATTTTTGTATGTTTTAAAAGGTTCATAACAATCGCATGTGCAGCATTGATGCTGACAGGTTGTTTTTTGTTTGATGATGGAACCAAGGAGGGCTTCACGGTTGACGGTGTCTACGATGGTGACACATACAATAAGCTTTATTATTGCTCAGACCCTGCTCACCTAAACGGGTGGATGTTTGTAGTCCGTGATAGTTACAGTTTTTCGGATAATCCAGATTCAGGCTCTTTGAGAATGACTCTACCGTATTATTGTTTCTCAGGCATTGCACCATCGGGCTACATGCGTTTTGACTTTGTGTCCCCTGAGTTGAGTGAGCAAAACGACATGAAGCGCTATAGTTATGTGATCAAAACAAACATACCCGGTGTTCATGTTCAGTCCTTGCTCAAAGTTAAGAAAGCGGATGGGTCTGTTGTGATGAAACGGGATGCAAGCAGCGCTGTCGATTTTCTAGCGCTTACGCCCGGTCCTTGGACACAGCGTGAGTTTGTCAGGCCACCTATTATAGCAGGTGAAGAGGTACTTGCTGTTCATGTACGTGTGTTTGTTGAAAATGCGAGCACCTTGTATACTGGCAACGAAGCGGTGGTTCAATTGGATCAAGTGGTGTTTCCTGACGACTAAGCTACGTGCTCTCCCTTAATCGGTGATGCAATCTGTATCACCGATTAAAACAACTTGCATACATCTAGAATAACCTGAATCCTGTTTAAGGAATGGTGCAACTGCTTGTTTCACCAGCTTAAATATAATTTTAACACTCAATTCTAGCGGTACTGAGCGCCGTTTCTTAAACACAGATTCAGGTTAAAATACTATCTCAGTTTTTGTTAGTGCTCGTCATTATTTGCGCGGAATGCAGCGAAATGCTTCCTTCACTTAGCTTCACTTAAGACCACTTAAGAACACTATAGAAGAGCTTAAGCGTTCAAGGCGTGCAAAGTACTATGCTTTGTATCAGTGTAATATAGGTGAGATTGATTTTTGTATACAGACGTTTCTGCGTTTTTATGCACGTAATTTCGTCTCGTTTGCTTCGACACTGGTGTCCATCTATTTGAGATCCAATGGGTCTGCTTTCAAATTAAAGAGTGTCTTTACATATAAACGTGCTCCAAAAGCAAAATTGCTTGTGATAGCCGTGAATGAAAAACTAAGGACTCGCTCATGACCTTACCGTCTTATATTCCCATTAAACTGTATTGCCTTGCGGCTGTATTAACTTTTCTCATATGCAGTGGCTTTTCATCCAGCGCTACTGCGCAATCGTTAGAAAACGGCGGTGTTGTATCCGGTGCAATTGATTTCCCCGGTGATGTCGACACATTCACTTTCTCGGCCAACGAGGGTGAATATGTTTTTATCAGCGTGGTCGACATTGGCGAGACAGCACTGTCGGCAGCCATTTCAATTAGCAGTGCCAGCGGTTCTGTTATTACAAGCGCTCAAGGGAACACTGTATCAAAAGTCTCTATGTTCGCTCCCGCAAGTGGTGTTTACACCTTGTCCATTCGAGACAACAGTTCGTCAGGGACTAACGATGATGCAACTGGCGCTTACAACGTGCATTATGTGCGCGTGCCGGATGCCAATGAGCACGGCAGCCTAGTCAGCGGGGATTTTGTAACTGAAACTGTGACGCTTGGCGATATCGATTCATGGACTTTTGATGTGTCCGAAGGTGAATATGCCTTTATTTCGCTTGTAGACATTGCACAAAACACCTTATCCGCTCGCATCGATTTGTATGATCCTGACGGCAATCGCGTAGTAGATGGACAAGGCAATACGGTCTCAAAAGTGAGTATGTTCGCCCCGAAAACCGGCACCTACACTTTGATTGTTGCTGACAATCGCAGCTCCACCGTAGACGATACCGGCGTAGGCGACTACCAGCTTCACTACGTTCGCGTGCCAGACGCCAATGAGCATGGCAACCTAGTCAGCGGGGATTTTGTGACTGAAACTGTGACGCTGGGCGATATCGATTCATGGACTTTTGATGTATCCGAAGGTGAATATGCCTTTATTTCGCTTGTAGACATTGCACAAAACACCTTATCCGCTCGCATCGATTTGTATGATCCTGACGGCATTCGCGTAGTAGATGGACAAGGCAATACGGTCTCAAAAGTGAGCATGTTTGCGCCGAAAACTGGCACTTACACTTTAATTGTTGCTGACAACCGCAGTTCTACCGTAGACGATACCGGCGTAGGCGACTACCAGCTCCACTACGTTCGCGTGCCAGACGCCAATGAGCATGGCAATTTAGTCAGCGGAGACTTTGTGACTGAAACTGTAACGCTGGGCGATATCGATTCATGGACTTTTGATGTGTCCGAAGGTGAATATGCCTTTATTTCGCTTGTAGACATTGCACAAAACACCTTATCCGCTCGCATCGATTTGTATGATCCTGACGGCATTCGCGTAGTAGATGGACAAGGCAATACGGTCTCAAAAGTGAGTATGTTCGCCCCGAAAACCGGCACCTACACTTTGATTGTTGCTGACAATCGCAGCTCCACCGTAGACGATACCGGCGTGGGCGACTACCAGCTTCACTACGTTCGCGTGCCAGACGCCAATGAGCATGGCAACCTAGTCAGCGGGGATTTTGTGACTGAAACTGTGACGCTGGGCGATATCGATTCATGGACTTTTGATGTATCCGAAGGTGAATATGCCTTTATTTCGCTTGTAGACATTGCACAAAACACCTTATCCGCTCGCATCGATTTGTATGATCCTGACGGCATTCGCGTAGTAGATGGACAAGGCAATACGGTCTCAAAAGTGAGCATGTTTGCGCCGAAAACTGGCACTTACACTTTAATTGTTGCTGACAACCGCAGTTCTACCGTAGACGATACCGGCGTAGGCGACTACCAGCTCCACTACGTTCGCGTGCCAGACGCCAATGAGCATGGCAATTTAGTCAACGGGGATTTTGTGACTGAAACTGTGACGCTGGGCGATATTGATTCATGGACTTTCAATGCAGAGCTTGGTGAGTATGCCTTAATATCTCTCGCAGATATTGAAAGAGACACGCTCTCTGCAAGACTAGATTTGTATGATCCTGACGGCATTCGCGTGGCAAACGGACAAGGCAATACGGTCTCAAGAGTGACTATGTTCGCCCCGAAAACCGGCACCTATACCTTGATTGTGTCCGACAACCGCAGCTCTACCGTGGACGATACCGGCGTGGGCGATTATCAGCTTCATTACATAAAAGCGCCCGGTGCAAACGAACATGGATTGCTCAGTGGTGTCGGGTCTACCCGTGAAACGATTACATTGGGCGATTTAGACTCATACACCTTTGCGGGTGAAGTAGGGGCTGAGGTAAGTTTTGTCATCACTGACGTAGATAGTACTGATCTTTCAGTGCTCTTTACAATTCAATCCCCAAGTGGCGCCAGAGCCGTTCAAACTCAAGATAATACACAGGCTCGCTTAATAGACTTTAGTCTTTTAGAAGACGGAGTACATACACTTGTAGTGCTGGATAACCGTTCTTCGACGGTTGATGACACTGGCACAGGCGATTATCTTATCGAGTACAATGTGCCAGAAGAAATCGACCCGCCTGAGGCGCCTATTGCTTCTATCAGCGCACCATCAACGGTATTTAGAAATGAAGACGTGAGACTTGACGGCGGTGCATCTATTGACCCTGACATGGGACCAGATCCACTATCATATAGCTGGAGACTGCTTGCAGTTCCTGATGGTTCAGACCTAACAAGCGATGACCTAAGCGATGCAGAGCTTGTGGTGTCTACCTTCTGGCCTGATGTACTGGGGGCATATCAAGTCGAATTAACCGTTTTCGATGGTTTGCTCACCGGCAGCGCTGAAACAACGATTATTGTTGAGAATCAACTGCCATTAGCTGATGCAGGCATCGATCAAAATGTGCTTAATGGCAATCTTATCGACCTTGATGGCTCGGCTTCATCTGACCCAGACATGGATATTATTACCTATGCTTGGACAATCGAGACGCAACCTGCTGGCGCAAGTGTAAGTCTAAGTGACGCTGCCTCAGCAATGCCTTCGTTTACGCCGAGCGTTGATGGAGTTTATGTATTTAGTCTCACTGTAAACGACGGTTTCGCAGATAGCTTGCCAGATACCGTTGAAGTTAGTGTGAGTACTGAGAACACCGTCCCTGTCGCCGTAGCAAGTGCCAGTGGTGTATTCCAAGTTGGTAATGAAATCACGCTGGATGCTTCACTTAGTTCAGATGCCGATGGAGGCCCAATGCCGTTGACATACACATGGCAGAGCATCGGTGATCAAAGCGCTGATATTGTGGATACCAATGCGGCACTTACTACTTTCTTCGCAGAAACCGCAGGCTCGTATTTGTTCCAGCTAACCGTATTTGATGGAGAGGCAAGCGACACTACTACGGTTGCAGTCACCATTGAAGCGCTACCGGCAAACATCGCGCCTGTTGCTATTGTGACTGAAGACATTGATATGAATCTAGGCGACAACGCAAGTTTAGATGGTACAGGTAGTTTCGATCCTGACTCAGGTCCTGATACGCTTAGCTATCAATGGAGTTTTGTTTCAGTGCCTTCGTCTAGCAGCATCACGGCAGACGATATCGTTGAGTTGACTTCTGCTTTAACTAGCTTTAATCCTGATGTAGCTGGCGTGTATATGGTCTCATTAAGAGTATTTGATGGCGAATTAGAGGATCAAGCCACCCTAAATGTTATTGTAAATGCACTTAATATCGCGCCCGTCGCTGATGCTGGTGAAGATCAATCTGTTGCCTTAGGAGACAGCGTAAATCTATCAGGAGAGGGCAGTATGGATCCTGATAGTGGTCCGGCCCCACTGACTTATCTATGGCAATTTATATCACTGCCAAGCACTAGTGATTTGGATAGCTCTGCTATTACTAGCGATGGCAGCTTAGCGTCCTTTACGCCAGATGCAGCAGGCACGTATGAAGTGTCACTTAGGGTAAGCGACTCAGAAGCGGACGATGTCGACACAGTGCTAATTACTGTGGAGCCTACGCCAATTGCAAGATGTGACCTTGACGACAATGGTGTGGTAGACAGGATTGATGTTGCCTCTATATTCTTGATGAATGGCGCAAGCGCAACAGGCCCAGATGATCCAGCAGATTGGAATGAAGATGGACTGATCAACATTTTCGATGCAAGAGGATGCGTGACAATGTGCAGCTTGCCCAGTTGTGCAACGCCCTAGGGTATAAGCGTATCCAAAAAATGCGTGGCGACATAAATTGTTGCCACGCAAAATTTAACTAATAATAACTACAGTCAGTAGCAGAACAAAAAAGGAAGTAATATGAAATATATACGGCATACACTTAAAACCTTAGGGCTGTTTCTCGCCTTAACCACAGGCTTGGCAAACGCAACACCAATTTTAAGTTTTGATGCAAGCGAAGCGAATCTAGTCAAAAATGTGGGCTTAGGAGACAGCTTCGTGATCGACTTGTGGATATCGAACTTGGGTGAGAACGACGATTTAGGCGGCTTTGATATTGACTTTGTTTCGACTTCAAATCCGGGGAATTTTAATTTGCTCGACGTCTATCTAGCACCAGGTTTGGAAGAATTTGATTTACTTAGTTTGATAATTGATGATGTGTCAAACATTTCAGGGCTGTCTTTCGCATTTGATTTGTCTGCGCAAGCTAATCAATTTCCGCTTGTGTCATTTGAGTTCGAAGCGAGCAGCTTTGGTACAACGGTGATTGAGGTGACCGACGCTATGCTTTCTGATGCATTTGGTTTGTCGTTAGGCTTTACTGCTTTTAGCGCAACGGTTAATGTCACCCCACCGCCTATCAGTGCAAGTGCCCCGGGTGCATTACTTAGCTTATTTGCCGCATTGACCGTCATATGCTTGCGCAGAAAACAAAACTGATTGCTTATGTTTCAATAGAAAGAGCGTAATTTACGCTCTTTCTATCAAAATAAGAAACACCTTCTGTGTGTCACTGAGGGACGCGTTTGCCTGGTAGATAGGTGTGAATGAATATACACACTTTCTTTTGTCTGCTAACATCACTGCAAAATATTTAAGGCTATTCATGCAGTTATGGATGAACGCAAACGAAAGCGTGGTATAAAAGCATGCCGACATAAACTCGAAAAGTGCATGCTGCAAAAAGGATTTGGTAGTCAATCAGCCCTGGCGCAGCATATTGCGCAAATCGAGTCTCTTTCTAAGCCACCGTACAATCTGGTAAATAAAGTATTCAGAGAACAACCGGTTTCTCTTAAAAATCTGCTGCGTATAGCAGCAGGACTGGGCGTTGAACTTCACGAGATTATTATCAACACCAATGAACAGACCTTAGATGAATTACAACAATCTCAATCTGAAACTCATGATGAAAATACGGAATTAGATTCATCAATCTCCAACACGGCCCAACAAGATACCAAAGCAAGCGCGAGCGACCACTCAGAGCCGAAAAAGAGCCGTACTTTATATTCAGCACTGGCTGCGATTTTTTTTATATCCGTGCTCGCCATGGTTGTTATTTTTTTGTTTGACGAACACGCTCCGCTCAGCGCAAATGAAAAACCAATGCACACTACCTTGCGTGTAGATCCCATTACACCTGTGCTTGGAAAAGTGCGGGTAAAAGTACTCTCACAAGAGCTCCCCTTGGAACTTAGAAAGGCGATTCAAAATTCACTGAATGAACTTGATAATGTTAACTTCGTTTTTTCTACCACTAGCGCTGACTTTTCTCTTTCCACAAGTGCCATGTATGAAAAATGGCCAGTGCAATTAATTCTTCGTCTGAACATGACCAAAGGCTCAGTGTTCGACTTGATGCAGATACAATGGATTGGCGAAAATCGTAGCGTGTTTATTGCTTATGAGTTGGCGCACCCTAAATGGTTGGATTTTGAAGCCAATGCTGTAGGCGATAGACTAAAGCAAAAAATTTCAACTTTATTAGAGCATAGTGAGTTACCGGCTACCATGGTGTCAAACAGAGCTTTGTTGTTAACTCAACAAGCGAAAGACCGGTTGTTTTTTAGCGCATCCCAAACAGAATACGAAGAAGCAGAGCTGATATTTCGTCAGGCCTTGCAAATATCTCCTAATTTGGCACAAGCGCACGCAGGCCTTTGCGACACATTAGTAAAAAGCCAGTGGTTTGACGATGAGCTTTCAACATGGATAGAAGCCGAAAACCACTGTGATGAGGCCATTGAGCAAGCGCCAGACAGCATTGATGCTAAACTTGCACTGGCACAGCTTTACTCGTTCACTGGCAGAGAAGCGCAAGCCTATGAGCTTATTGCACCCCTTTATGACAAGGATGGAGGTCACTACGAAATTGCCTTGTTATTAGCAAATATTTTGAGCAAATTAGGTGAACAATCGCAAACTGCCGCAGCTTTCGATACCCCTATCAATCTTGCCTTAGCCAGCATCGAATTTGAGCCCAGATATTGGCGGGCTTACAATTTTATTGGGCAACAATATTTTTCAACTGGCAATGTTGCAGGTGCTCAAAACTATTTTGCCGCGTCATACAAGATAAATCCGCAGGAAATAATTGGTGCAAATTTAGGCGTGATGCAAATTTGTCTAGCACAGCTTGAACAAGCGGAAAGAACGCTGCTATCGGTCATTGATCGCTTTGATAATAAATATTTTGCTTTTGAGAATTTGGCGACAATGCATTATTTAAATCAAGAATACCAAGCGGCGCTTGATAATATGCTAACGAGTATTTCGCTGCAGCCCGATCTTCGTGTTCATCAAGTCTGGGCGCAGCTGGCTTCCATATATGAAAAGCTGGATAACAGCGCCCTAGCAACTGAAAATTTTGAGAAAGCCTTGCAGTACTTGCAAGAAGATATGCTCAGGGAGTCGCGCAAGGCCTCGCTTGAGCTCTTTGAGTTTTACTATCAATTTAAACTAGATACATTAGCGAATAGAGAAATTGATATAGACCGCACAAAAGCACAACTTAAGGCCTTTACTGAACGAAGCGACGCTCATGGAACGCAGGAAAAAAGACGTTTAATTGAAATGGCGCAAAGCATCGGAGCGCACGAAACGTCTGAACGGGTGAGAGAGGAACTTGTTGAGCTATGTCCGGTTTATGGACTAGAGCAAAGGTTCTAGAACCACACTGACTAAGCAGGCTACTTTGGACACTGCTATGCCATCAGTGTAGTAACGAGGTTCATCAGTAAAAATCTATAAGCTCATCGTCTTTATTTACTCACAAGATCTCTATTTTCCATCAATGCTTAGTCGGCTTTAAAGCCGACTTGAGCATGAGTATTGTCGCAAAAAGGCTTATTTGCAGAATGTCCACAACGGCACAGGCGAACTGATTGTGTTCGCTCAACGTTGCGACCTGTTCCTGATAGTATCTCAAGGGCACCACTAATCTGCAGTGGGCCATCTTTCATGGTGTTGACTAATAAGGGGCCATCGCGCGTGTCCAGCATATCTATGTTACGGCTCGCAGGCTCGCCACTGGCCGAAAACTCCGCCTGTACATGGCTGCCATCACAATAAGGTTTCGCTTCTGACTTGCCGCATCTGCAGAGCGTGCGTCTAAAGCCGTCCTTAACGTCGTTAAGTGTAATATCAGCGTGCACCGCTAGCGGACCATCTTCCCTTATTTTTATGGTATTCACTTCAGGTGCGCCTTCGTCGGGTCGACCATCTATTCGAACGACTGTGATTGCGCCAGAGGGGCAGGCCAGGGCAATTGCGGCAAGTTTATCTGGATGGGTTTGGTTAGGATGTAACCACGGCCCTTCAACATTAGCCAAAAAGGTTTTAGGGGCGCCGATGACGCAAAATCTTGCGTGAATGCATTTGTTACCGTCAAAGCTGAGCGTTAAGTGTTCACCCTTTACGACTTCCTTTGCATCTTCATCAAGGTCCGACATAAGTGTTTTCTCCGCCGTATTTTCGTCATCTTTTTTAGATTCGGCGTTGTTTGCCTCATCGTTTATTTGCGCTAAGATTTTGTTAGACTCGCGTTCAAAATTGCTTACGGTCGTTTTTAACAACGCAACCGACTGTGCGATATCCGCACCAATCTCAGTAAGCGTCTCGGCTACTTCAACAATTTCTTTGAATCGGCTTTGTAACACTTTCCAGTCAGTCTGCTCCGGAAGGGGAGCGCTTGATCGCAAAGTGGCAAAACTCATACCTGCATTACAGTCATCTTTATCGTTAGCCTTAAGCTTTGTAAGGCCTTGCGCTGCAGGTGTCATTGCATACATCATTTCAGTCGCCGCATTTATTAGCACTCGTTTTTCCTGCTTTCCTCCCGAGCGACCGAATGCTTGTGCCAGCAGTCTGAGCATATGTGCATACAAGGCGTTCGTAAAATCGGCAATAGAGGCTGCGTCTGGCTGAGTTATCCACACCTTTCCTTCTGGCGTGGGTGGTTTGCGCATGACTGGATTTTCAGCAACAGGGCGCCCCGGCTCAAAATCAGGCTGATTATGTAGGATGTCCTTATATTCTTTTTTGATTGCCAGAAACCTCGCAAAATGCCCTTTACCGCAATCTTCTGGTGCACCTTCGCCTTGAGTAACAATGGTTTTTATTGCAGCTTTCGCATCTTGCAAATTATCAACCGTCATTAGTCCGGGTAAGGGCGTGATGTCAGGGCCTATTTGTCGGTCTTTGTTGCCTACAAATAAGCAATCTTCACCGTACTGCTCATTCAAGCGTTCAAGACAGTCAACTATCGTCTCATACAAATGCCCAACGGTTTCATAGTCGTAAGCAACTGGCATTAGCTTCGACTGTTTTATTGCACTTCGGGTATAATGGACACTTGATACAAATGGCTCACTGTCTTTAATATCGACATTTTCAGGGCGCTCCAAGAAAATAAAGTGATCAAGTGCCGCCATGTCGAAGGGAGCTAAACGAACAGACATGTTCGCAGGCAGTGCGCCAGCCGCGATAGGAAAGTTTAGTCGACCGAAATGAGGTGTTGCACCAATGGCGCTCATAATGTTAGCCACTATCGCCAGGTGACTCATCTCTTCAATGCTTACCGAGATAATTTCTGAACGCCAGCGTCGAGTTTTTTCTGCCTGCTCTGCTGTTAAGCCCTCAGATTCATCAGTCTTCATTGAAAACGCAGCGTATAAATAACAACACATTAAGTTATGCTCAATTTCGCAGGCTTCACTCAGCATGCCAATAAGTTGCTCACGCGATGGATTGTACAAATCGTCAAAGATGCTTTTACGATTTGCCGTGCTTGTGTCTTGAGAGTCAGGCAAACTGGGAACTCCTTATTACTTAATTAAATTGCAATGTCGGACATTTCTTCAATTTCTATGATGTTGCCATCGGGATCTCGAAAAGAGCAAGATGCAAACCCGCGGTCAGAATATGTGGTTGGCGAGGCGAGTAGCTCAACGTTTTTTGACTTTAAATACGAGATGCTTTTCTGCAAGTCACTTACTTTGAAGGTAAGCACTACCTGAGCAGAATGTGCCTCATATTTGAGTTCGTTTTCATCAGGGATAAACTCTCGCATTTTTGCGCGGGAGAACAGAGACAAACGGATGGGACCTGCATCAAGCTCGACATAGTCGTCGCTTTTATCTTCAAACACCGTCTCAAGCGCCAGCACGTCCTCATAAAACTTTTTAGAAACCGCTACGCTTTTTACATTCAAGCGGGTGTATAAATATTTAAATTGCATCTGTCATTCCTTACTAGCTAAGTGCTTGCGTGTTGTTGATTAAGTTAAGACTATTTTAAACGACATATCTAGTGTGCAGAGAGTCATCTCTGTAATGTAGCGTTTATTCTGTGCGACGTCGCTTTTAACGTTGCCGCTTTAACGTCAAAGTCTTTTATTTATAAACTCCTTTGCAGCCTCTCATTTTAAGCATCGGGGAGTAACACTACGGCGCATTGACCTAGCAAGTCTAAAGCGGCAGCACTGTATGTTCCGCAAGACCCAGTAAGTACAATTGCAGATGAGTCAGTGCGGCCACAGTAAATCACCTAAGTCACTCATCAACATGTGAATATTTAAAGATAGTAAACTTTTAAGAGCACTTCTATCAGAATCCTGCTTAAACACTATTCTGCGCGAACTTGCCCCAAAATATTCAGTTCTAACGGTTGTGAGTAAGGAAGTTTGGGCGATGCAGTATTTCCTTAAAGCCTAGCAGCTAGATGTTTGATATAGAATAGTGATGCGATGACAAATGCAGCCGGAGCTTAATTACGTTGACCAATTGTAAGAATTGGTAAGTGTTGTTATTAAGCAGTGAGAAAAATGGTGGCCCGACCCTCTCCTGAATAAGAGATTTAAACTATTGAAATTATTATTAAATATTTTTACGTTTTTTTCTGGTGTTACATTTAGTGTTGCAATGAGTTCGGGCTAGTGAGCTAATAAATTATTGCGGTGGAGCGGCAGACGAGAATACATTGCCAAATGTAAGGATTGCGTATGTTCGGTTTTGCTATGCAGTGTCAATACTTCGCAGTCATCTTTTAAGACTAGGCCTTTTCTTACTTGTTTTGGAGCGCTCTAGAGCATAGTGTTTAAGGAATATTTGAGGAAAAGTTGATGGGTGAATACATGCGAAAACATTTACTTTATATTTTTGGGCTCATAGTTTTTCTTGCTGGCTGCGCAACGCCATTGGATCTAGGGAACCATGAATATGAACTAGGTAATTACGACGCTGCTGCAAGTCACTGGAATAGAATCGCACTCCAAGGCGATATGTACGCACAATACAACGTGGGTTTGCTCTGGGAGTCTGGGCTAGGAAGTACTCCTTTGAATGTAAATGAGGCTTCACAGTGGTACATTCGAGCTGCTAAGCAGGGTTTTGTTCCTGCAATGGTGAAGCTAGCTAATATTCAGTTTCCGAAGGGTCACAAAGAGGCCGCCTTATCTTGGTATACCCTTGCGGCAAGATGGAACAATCTCGAGGCTAGGCAAAAACTGCTCTCACTAGGTATTAACCCGCCTCAACCTGACTTGTACAGCAGGCAAGTCCAAATACAGCAACAAAAGGACCTCGCGTTTGCTATTGGCTTTCTATCGGGAGTGAGTTCGCAACCATCCGTAACGTACCCAACGATTGAGGCATACAAGCAGCCCGAGTCTAACACGACAGCTTACAGCAATTCGACCTACGGTAAGGCTCAAGCTACTAACTCGTATAAAAGCACAAGTCGAAGCACGTCGATATATCGGCCAAGCACACATGTGCCTTTACAACTAGATGTCGGCAGCGGTTGTCTTTCAGATTATAACTGTCCTCTTGGGCAAAAGTGCATGAAAGGACCTATGCAAACGCAAGGGCAGTGCCTACTCCAGGTCAATGAATACAAAACTCCTATTCAAACTATGCCAGAGCCTGAAAGTGTTCTACCAAACACTAGTGTTATTGGAGCCTGTAACTTTGTGGGAGACTGTCCTATCGGTTTTAAGTGCAACGTTGCCCTCAAAATATGTATTTCAAACTAATTGAAAGGTACAGTATTTTGGACTACTCTAATTACCGGTAAACGAGTCTCACCCAAGGCGACCGATTTACGGTTGGGGAGCTTAGTTACGGCGATGCCTATTCTTGAATCTTGAATAGGAAAGCAAACATGAATCTTGAAACTGATAAACCTCTACGCGCAACACTCAAACATCTGCTTAAAGCACAGCGCTCCGCCGCAATACAACAAGATTTGATGCGCGAAATCGAATGCTCTGTATCTGAGCTAAACACCGACGAAGTTACCGAACGGCTAGATAAGCAACTGCGCGAACTGGCGGTGATGGTCGATCGAACACAAGATAGCTTAGACCGTTTGGTCTAAATGTTTAGACAGGCAGGCGCATGTATTGGGCGACCTTTTGCAGGGCAAGCATGCTAGCCGTGGCGATGCCTATTTTTTAATTATCGGAAATAGGACTACCAAATTATGAATACCGAATACATTGAGCAAGAAGTAAACACCGCCACCGGCTTTCTAGCAGATGGTGGGCAGTACATCGAGTTATTGAAACGAGAAATTAAATCAGCGGACATCACCGCGCTGGAGTATGAGCGCTTGAGCTTATTGCTGGGCTTAGTGCAAAACAACGCCAACGCCGCGAGCTCGGCGCTAGACCGGCTATTGGAAAGCGAAGGTATGTCGTAACGGTTATTCGTCGATACCGTTCGAATTGCTACAAAGTAACTAGTAGCTATTAGACGTTGAGACGGTAATTAATTGTAGTATCGATAGCTATTTTTACAGCAACAACGCGCCGTCGAATGTGGCTTTTTGTACGAAAAATAGGGTAGAAACACATTTTACTGTTAAGGATTATCGCATGCTTAAATTGCAATACAAGTTACTGAATATAGTAGCGGAATACGGTGAAACTTGGTAACGGGATGAGCGTAAGCACAATCACATTATCTTGGTTACGCATAACCTGCTAACTTCGGACGGCTATAGGAACGTTATGTCTATGGATCATCAACACAAAAATTCACCTAAGCGCGAGCAATTTAATACTGAGTTTGATTACAAAAAGGCGCTCGATGCTTGGATGGTCGCAACAGGTAAGAAACCACCACCGCTAAACCTTGCAGAAGCACAGTGTATTTTGCGGCGTGACGAGTAAACCATAATCTCAAACCCAGTAAAAATAGGAACAAAGCATTGAGTTTTATTGAAGCAAAACCAGTTATGTATATTGATATGGACAACGTTATAGTTGACTTTCCTTCCGCCTTTAAACACTTGTCAGATGAAACGAAGGCGCAGTACGCTGGCCGCTTAGATGAAGTGCCTAATATCTTTTCGATGATGAAGCCTATGCGCAATGCCGTTCAGTCTGTTGAGGCGCTCTCTAAGCAATTCGATGTGTATGTTTTGAGTACCGCACCATGGGAAAACCGTACGGCTTGGAGCGATAAGCTTGATTGGGTTAAGAAGTATCTAGGCAGTACAGTGTATAAGCGGCTCATATTGAGCCACAACAAGCATTTGAATACTGGGGCTTACCTAATTGACGATCGACTTGCGAACGGCGCAGACAGGTTCACAGGCGAGCATGTTCACTTTGGCACAGAACGGTTCCCTGATTGGGCAAGCGTGCTCGACTATCTTGGCGTCTAATTGGCCGTTTTTACCAAAGAGTGCTTCGTTTGACAGGGAAAACTTAAACACTCGAACTTTGTTCTACGACAAACTTGTCGTAGTGCTTGCTTTGTCTGACTATGGCCTCCGCTTGCTGGCCAAACATAGCTAGCGCGGCGGGGATATCGTCCTCATCAAACTTTAGGGGCTCACCGTCTATATCACGCACGTCGCAAAGTATGTTCATTGTTAATGCGTAAGCGCTTGCTATGTCAAAGAGCAAGTTTGGTATACCTGACTGTACCGTAACACTCGGATAAAGGCGCATAACCCTGCTGTTAATAATCTGTATCTTATGAAGTAATCTTTTTAATTTATGTCGTTTATCTTCGTCTGCGCTCGCTAAACAGCTCTTGAAAGTTGCTTGGTCATCGGGCACCAGTATTATCGGCTCTGGACGGTGCGATAGATTAAGCTGATTTACGTCTTTTTCAATATCGTCATGTATCTTAACGCAATAGGTGGCGGCGCTATGTAGGTTTTGCCCAAGCAATGAGAGAACGTTCGGTAGCATAGCTACGTTAGCGTCGAAGTCTCTTTTGAGCTTGTCCTTATATTGAAAATAGGCAAATAACACCGCCGTCAAAGCAGCGGTGAAACCGATTATCGCAGCGTTGAACGATTGCCAGTTTGCCCACGTGTCTAAGAGGTATTGTGTTCCATGTGTGAAGGGGATGATGACCATGCCTGCAATGTAAGCAAAGACTGCTACAGCGGGTATGGAGTAAGCAATACGCTTTGTGACCCTGATTATCTGCTTTTTAGGTTTTATATTTTTGAGTGCCGTAAACATTAAAACCCTTTCCACGCTTGAAAATCATACTGGTTTTTCTTCGGTGTAAATTTCTCGGCGTTGCGCTCGATGCCGGTGGAAAGCTTCGGCAGGCTGTCGGCGACGTACTCGTGAGGCCAATACAGACCGCCGTTTTCGTTCGGGCCTTCGGTAGGTGGAGCTTCTTGTTTAGGCGCTAACGAATATGGCGAGCCGATTTGTCTATTCGCTAAGCCGTCCGATACACTTTTTAATCGACTATGCTCAGAACCGAATCCAGCCACATTGCGGATATGTGCGGGTGCGTCGTCTAGCAAGCGGGCTTTGTCTCGGACGTAGCTTTCAAATACGGCTTCAAGTTGTTGCCGTGCGTTCGTGTCAAATTGCGCCTGCTCCTGCAACTGCGCGATCCGCCCAGTATATTGCTTATCTAATTCGCTTACTCGACGGGCGAGGGTGTCGGCTTGCCACCGCTGGTCTTGTGCGCTCATCTCGTCTCGTCTAAGCGCCATTAAGCCCGCCCTATGCTTTTGATCTTGCGTCAGCGTATCTCTGCGCAGAGCGTCATCGCTTTCGATTTGCTCGCGTTTAAGCTGTCGGTCTTTGTCGCGGGAGCTTTCTTGTCGCATCCAATTCTCGCGTAAATTCTTTTCGCGCATCTGCTCGATGCTCATTGTCGAAATAGCGCGGCTTGCGCTTTCACCTAACGCCATCAAACCTTGACCGAGTCCGGCGTAAATTGCTGCTTTAGACATGATAAAGTCCTCTATGTGTCGGCTGTCTAATTTGTGTACATGATCTCATTTGCGAGGATCGATGTCTAACCACAATGACTACTATTCCGAGTCCTTCAAAATAAGAAGAAAACGGACGGCCTTTCTTTCCATTCTCGGCGGCGGCTGATCGCCGCGAAATAATCTATATTTAGAAGCAAAACACACTTTTGCTTTCTATATATAGGGAGGCTGTGTTCTCGCAGCCCCCGCCAGCCGTGGCCTGTAGAATACATAGCACATTACAACTGTGCTATGGTTAATTTTTGTACAATTCAAGTCTTGCATGCCGATTTTAAAGGGCTGTAAGCCGGTTTTTGATAGCACAAACATAGCACGGTTTGAGCATGACTGTGTTAAAACCGTGCTATCGAAAATCACGCTAAATAATCCCTATTTTCGTCTGAATCAAAGTCATTTTTATCTGTGATAAGATAGCGTTCAGCACGCCCCTTTTTGACGGTAATTACTTCCCCTTTCTCGATAAGTTTATGCAAACTTTGAACGGCTTTGTCTCGACCTACACCTGCGCTTTTTCCGCCCGTCAGCTTTTTCGCATTCCGGTCTAAAAAAGTTTTAGTCAATGGCTTGCCATCGTTTTGCAATTTTTGGATAGACTTTACAAGCGCTTTGTCGATTGCGTCTAGGCCTATTTCGGTTGCCTTGCTTTCAAGCTTCACCGATTTTTCTAATACACCACCAAGGCCGATGATGTCGCCTTGTGGCAAAAGCGCTGTTCTATCATCGTAAAGCCTTTCAAGATAAACACGCTCCCCGCTTGCGGGACCGTAATTATTCTTGCCGAAAGTAAGCATCAGGTACTTTCGCCTATTGATGCCCAGACTTTCCGCCTTCTTCTCCGGCAAGTAATGGCTAAGAAGAAAGTTTGCCCTAGCGTTATCAGTCAATCGTTTAGCTCCGCCGGTGGCGTCGTCATCAATATGTGCGTTATCGCTACCTTTGCGAGTATGAGCAAGGATAAGTGTGCAACAGCGCGCATTAGGTTTAAGCATCTCAACAGCGGTGATATAGGCCTTTGCATCGCCGTTGTCGTTCTCGTCGCCTGCGTTTGTCCGAGAATAGGTATCGATAATTAGCAACGCTAAGTTCGTCCCATATGCGTCCTCAATAGCCTCTGACAGCTTTACGCCATAGTCGGATAGACTCGCTTGTTTGCCGCGCTCTTTTGTTGTGAGCGAAGGATTATCCCCGCCAATATATTTTATGTGTATGTTTTGCACACTATCGTAAATCGCCTTGGCCGCTTCGTGCCCGTATTCTTTTTCGGCATTGGATGCGGCGTGCGCTATGCACTTTTGAAGGCGTCGCTCTGCTTCGGGTCTATCATCCTCGGCAGTCAAATACAGGACTTGCCCTTGTCGGTTTACCTTGTTGCTGAAAAGGTCACCACCGGACGCAACCGCGACGGTCATTTGCAACGCAAGATAGCTCTTACCGACCCCGCCTGCCGCGCTTAAAATCGCCACGATACCTTCAGGGAATATGTCTTGTATTAAGAATTTTCTAGGCTTCAAAGGCTTTGAGATTAAATCCTGATTCACCGTCGCATCGTGGAAGTAATCCGCCCAAATATCTTTATTCTGTGGCCCAGTACCGTCGGGCAAATAAGGCTTGGCGTAGTGAATAACCGTAGCAAACGTATTACCGCCATCTCGTTCGCTGTCGATATACGGCCAGACGCGTTCTAAAAAGAAGTCTTCATTGTGTACGGGATTACGGCGGCTGAATTCTAGCGCGAGATCAAGCGCGTCTTCGCTACCGCCAAACTGGTGATGAACACCACAAACAATACTGAACCAATCATCGTATTGGATTTGCTCTTGGTCTGCTTTCCCATCGTTCGGGATAGCTGCAAGGTATTTTCGGGCTTCTTCTATAGTGATGTCGGGCTTAGGCGTTAAGTCTTGCACGGACATTGCGGCGTCTATTTCGTCGAAGAAGGATTTCGAAGTAGTCGGCAAGCTAATGTCGCCGTGTTCGCGCGACCACAACACATCCCCTTTCTCAGTTTTTAGGCGTGATGAACCACGACTAACAGGCGTCATGCCAGCTTCTTGCGCCAGTTCCATAAACTTCTCTTGCAGTTCAATGATACTGTCCGGCGCGATTACTGTTAGATCGTCACGTTCAATGCTTATTAGGCCATCGCATCGCTGCAGTTTTCCGTTGTCTTGCATTTGCGCCCAACGCATCTTACGCCCGTTCGGGTGCGTGCCGTACGCAAGGAATTGTTGACCTGATCCAAGCACTTCAATTTGTGCGGTCGTCTGTTTTCCGTCGTCGTCTCTTGAGAATTTAGGCGTAGAGAACTTAGACAGGAGCACTATGCCGTCCTCCAAGCGGTAGAAAAGCATAAACTTAGGACTCTGGCCTATGCGAACGGGCGTATCCCCGAGCAACTTTATCGTCTGCCTCAGAAGCAATCCGGACAAATCTTTGTCGTAGCAATCCACGTCCACCACCACTAGGCCTCGTGCGGGTATGCCTACATTGCAATAATCCCCGCCATAGCCGTTAGACAGTGATTTGTCTATGTCACAAACATAACTTTCATCGCGCCACCCTTTAATAAGTGGCGCTTTTTGTTTATGTTTAATCGGGATAGGCTCGTAGCCTTTTGCTTGAAGCGCCTTACCATGTATGGCGAGCGCATTAGTTTGATTATTCATTGCTATCACCCCCACGGCCCCAAGCATCGAGCAGTTGCCTACCTCTCTCGATTGCCGTTGGCTCAATTAAACGATAGCGCTTGAGATATGTCGTTTTGCCGGTTCTATCACGATGCGGCTCTGACTTGCGTTCAAACACGATGCCGTAATCATTTGCCAATTTTGAAACGGTGCTATGCAGGCACAGGTCATTGTATTGGCTAAGCGCGTCTAGGCGATTTAATCCTTTCGCACCGGCTTGTAAAAAGCTGTCTAAGCAATCGGATAATTTCGTTTTCTTCGGATTTACGCGCATGACTCGGCCTCCATCAAACCCCGTCTTGCGACAGGCCGAAGCATTTGCCATTCACGGCTTAACGCAATGCGAAGCAATGCAGGTGTTTGTATGCTTTCAACCGGCAAGGCTTGAGCACCGAACAAGTCCGGGTCTTCAGCCTCATAAGTTTTGAAAACCTCTTTAACCTCTGCGTTTGATGAGTTTTGCTCACGACCTAGCAAGAAACAAAGCACGTGTGCTAAGCCTTTAGCCCGCTGTAATGGGGCGAACTTGCTCAGGGCTTCGCTTGCAGGTGAATGCTTGGTATCGATGCGCAAATAAATTTCATCACTGCCGTTAAAATCGTACTCTAGTTTGACGCCGCAATCGTAAGCCCATGTGAAAATCATTCCTAGGTCACCGGCGCAAAATCCAAGATGTTTAATGCCGTGGAAGGCTATCCAGAATGAACGCTTCTCAAACCAAAATTCTGTGTTGTTGATTGCTGATTCGAGTACAGCAAGCATGGCTTCAAGCCGCGCTTCTAAGCTATGGTTTGTATTGCTGTTTTTTGCTAAACTTTTGTTTGCAATCACATGCCTTGTGTTTGTTGGTGATGTAGAGCCGGTGGGGGCGAAACCACCGGCTTTCTTATTTAAGCTCATGCCTTATACCTCCGCCGCTTCATGCTTATTTAATTCTGCCATCACATCATCAAAGATTTGCTTGCGTTTTAGTTCTAACTTTTTAACTAAATTTATTAGCTCTGCGTCTTCGCAACCTGCGGCACGTGCTGCGATTAAGGCGTCAATCTCGTGCTTTAGATAGCCCGAGGAACGAGGGCCTAATCTGATCGGCTTAACCATCAGTCCTTCTTGTTGAAGGCTCCACATTCTAGTTTTCGTGCAGCCAGTAACAACTCGTGCTTCGGTGGGTCTGATTATTGAAATATTTTGCATCTGCTATGCTCCGTTAAGTTCCACAAAGTTCGTCTTTATGGATAGGAGCAATGCTAAAATCGGTGGGGTTTTAAGAGTAAGGAAGTGTTCTGCGAGTTTTTGAGAAGACTCTACCTTTTTTCGTTTACCAAAATCGTGACGCCGTTTTGACTAGAGTCCATATCAATACGCTTCACATTTTTAATGCAATCATCAGCGCTTTGACGAATGCCTAATATCTCGAAAACGTCATACAAAATTTTACTGAATAACGTAGTTCGACCTGTATCAGGGTTGCGAGTAGTAGTTGCGGGCAGACCGTTATCTCTGAGCGCCTTGGCAATTAACGCGGCGAGTATCCTTGCTTCGTCTTTGTTCGGCCCTGTCTTTGTTTCCATCGAGTCTAATTTGGTTTGTAGCCGAACAATAGCCGCACTTACATCTTCGCCCTGCGAAGCCAACAAGCCCAAAGCATCTTGCGCAAAGCTCAGGCATGGTTCGTTACGCATAAGTTTTACGAAGTTGATATCGGGCACCACATGACCGTTTGTAACTTTGCACATTTTGTCACTCGCTTTTTTCAGGGATACCAGACCCGAATGCATTTGCTTAACTGACCGCTTCAATTCAGTAATTGAGCTTGCTTGCGTCTGCGCCTTAATCGACGTGCTATAACCACAGGCCGCATCAAGTATGCTTGAAAGAATGGTGTCTGTCGCTTCGGCATCTGTACAGACTTCTAATTGCGGCTTAATTTTTTCATTTATCGATTGGCTGAGTGTTTCACGTTCGTCAGTGGGTAAAGCATCCGCTACCCAGTTAGTTAAGAATTTAGACATTATCCCACCACCTTAAGATTTCTTGCGCCTGCCGCAACACTCATATTGCCGGTGGCCGCCAATTCGATATGCTCAGACCACCACTGCATGAGCACGCGTCTACGCTCTAAGTAATCCGAACGGTTGTATGCTTTTCGTACCCTGTTTTTATCGACGTGCGACAAGCACACCTCGACAAGCTCACTGTCGAAACCTTGTTCATTTAACGTTGTGCTAGCCAACGCTCTAAGACCATGCGAGACGAGTTCACCTTTAAAGCCGATACGCTTAAGCGCCATGTTAGCGGTCTGGACATTTGCGTGCTTGCCGTGGCCTCTATGGCTTGGGAAAAGGTAATCACTGTTGCCACGTATTGATTCCAACGTATCGAGTAGCGCTAGTGTTTGCTCTGTTAACGGTATGACATGTTCGATGCCGCGCTTCATGCGTTCGGCAGGTATGATCCAGATTTTTTTATCTCGGTCTATTTCATCCCATGTTGCCATTGCCGTTTCACTCGGGCGGGTCATGGTGTGTAGTTGCCATTCAACCAAGCACCTAGTTGTCAGCATTAAGTTAGCACTCGCAAGGCTCTGCATAAGCTCGGGTAGTCTTTCCGGCTTAATCGTTGCCATATGTTTGGGTGCGGGCGTTATGAATACTTTTGCTATGTGCGTGAGCGGGTTGGCGTCTATGTAGCCGCTGTTTAATGCTAGGGTCATTATCTCGTTCACTGTGCGACACAATCGCTTAACCGTTTCTAAAGCACCTCTTGCTTCGATGGGGCGAAGCACTCTTTGCATAACAAGAGGCGTGATCTCTCTTATTGGCTTTTGCCCAAGCACCGGCAAAACATGATTTCTTAAAATCTCAAGGTGCTTGTCAGCGGTTGCTTTCTTTACTTTTGAAAGCTTGAGTCCATACCACTGATTTGTGACGGCTTCGAGCGTACGCGAATAAGCAACTTGCTCGGCTACTAGTGAGTCGGTTTTATGTTGCTTCGGGTCAATACCCTTATCTAGCAATGCGCGCGCATCTGCTCGCTTCTCTCGCGCTCTGGCTAATGTAACATCGGGATAGACACCAAAGCCTAAGTTTGTGCGCTTCTTAGTGATAGGGTGTTGATAGTTGAATATCCATGTTTTGGTGCCGGTCGGTTTGACGCGCACCGCAAGCCCTTTACCGTCTGACAGTGAATACTCTTTTGATTTTGGCTTTGCTTGTTTTACTTCTGTATCGGTCAGTGCTGTGGTCGTATTTGGCATCGTAATGTAACACTCCGCGTTCTTTATCGAGTCAATGTTACATTCAATGGTACATCAAGTTCTAGATGTTAGCGAACCAACAAGAACCAATTAGAACACTAGCTTAGCTTTAAGTTATTGTTTTTAGAGAGTTTTAGACCCGTATAGAGTATTTTGGAATGAAAAAATGGTGGCCCGACCCTGACTTGAACAGGGGACCTGCCGATTATGAGTCGGATGCTCTAACCAACTGAGCTATCGGGCCATTGTTTGAAGCGGAGCGAAGTATAATGATTTTTGCGTTTTATGTCACCAACACCCGCTATATTTTTCATAAAATCTAGCTAACTTGTTGCAATTGCTAAAGTTTGCCAAGACTTTGCCGTCATATATGTGCAATATATATCAAATTTTGCTATGTTTTGTGCATAGCATCGCGCATATGATTGGAGAGTGCGAATGAACGACCAACCGTATTTGCTTAGTGGGCGCAATACAATTATCCATAAGCAACGTAAAGTTGACCTACTCATTGTGAACAGCCGACAAGATCCAGTGCTAATGGTGATTCATAATGGTATAGAATCTTACACTGGAAAAATACCCGAGAACAAACTTGAAGCAAAACGAATGGACGTGGCTAAAGTCGACGTGGCGTCTCCCGAAAACTTTGGGGATTACCGTAATCTGCTGTTCGTTCAAACTTTGAATAATAAAGAGTACAAAATTGATTATTCGAAGAAAGGAACCGATTTGTTTATCACTGTTCATCAAGAGAGTACCTTCTAGACTCTTCCCAAAATAGAGCTTACGCTTAGGTAAGCTCTATACTTATACGCCCAGAAACTCTGCCTCAAACTTAATAAATAAAGCTATCGAGAAATTAACCGATATCTTTAATAGCGTTAATTTTTACTAATGCCCATTGCCGGGTAATTTAATTTGCTTTTTTTAGGTCGGACTCTTTCTATGCTATCAGTATTAATTTGTGACGATTCTATGGTCGCTCGCAAACAAGTCGCTAAATGTTTACCGCAAGATCTAGATAGTAGTATTCATTTTGCAAAGCACGGTGAACAAGCGCTTGACGCGATTTGTGAAAATAAAGGCGATTTGTTGCTGCTGGATTTAAATATGCCAGTAATGGATGGTTACGAAACGCTCTCTCATATAAAAGAACAAGAGCTGGGCACAAAAACCATCGTCATATCAGGTGACATCCAACCCGAAGCACGCCAGCGCGTCATCAACTTGGGCGCGATAGATTTTATTCAAAAACCGGTGAATCCTGATGAACTGCGTCGCGTACTTGAAAAGCACGATGTGCTAAGCCCCCAGCAAGGCAGTGCAGATGAGCCTTACGAACTCGCTGAAGATATTAGAGATTGCTATCAAGAAGTTGCAAATGTCGCGATGGGCCAAGCGGGTGATCATTTAGCGCGCATCATGAACGTATTTGTTCGTCTTCCCATCCCAAATGTCAATTTAATCGAAGTGTCGGAGCTTCACATGATGCTATCCGATGTTGATTCGAATGAGACTACCTCAGGCGTATGTCAGGGCTTTCTTGGCGACGGCATCAGCGGTGAGGCGCTTTGTGTACTAAGCGACTCAAGTTTCAGCGATATGGCGAAAATCATGCAGGTCAAGGGAGAGCTTGATGACCAGATGCAATTAGAATTGCTTATGGACGTGGGCAGTATTCTCATAGGAACCTGTCTTCGAGGATTAGCAAATCAGCTCGATATGCAATTTAGACAAGGACATCCTGTAGTGCTAGGTCAGCACCAAAGCGTGCAAGAATTGATTCAAGCTAACAAAGGCACTTGGAAGCGCACGCTTGCCATTGAACTGAGCTACGGGCTTGAAAATTTCAATGTGCAGTGCGATTTAATGCTCTTATTTACCGAAGACTCCATGGAAATGATGAACGCAAAACTCGCGCACCTATTGGAGGACGAGTAGTGTCAAATATGCAAGCAGCGAATGCGCCTATCAACAAAGACGCACTAAACGAAATACTCGAAATGCATTGGATGATGGATATGATCCAGACTGTGGATGTAGGCATTGTTGTGTTCAACCGCCAGTTTGAAGTAAAGGTATGGAATGGATTTATGGAAGCACACAGTGGCTTACTGCCTTCCGATGTACGTGATAAAGCCTTGTTTACTTTGTTTCCGGATATATCCTCAACATGGCTCTCTCAAAAGGTAAAAAGCGTGTTCGATTTACGCACTCGCGCCTTCGTAACGTGGGAGCAACGCCCCTACTTATTTAAGTTTAGAAACTACCGCCCCATTACCAGCAATGCACCATACATGTATCAAAATCTTGTATTTTCCCCATTGGTATCTGCCACAGGAAAAGTAGAACATGTGTGTATGATGATTTATGACATGACCGACGCTGCCTCTGCCAAAAAGCAGCTATTATCGCTACAGGTTAAAGAAGCGGAGCAAAACGAAACGAAGCGCTAGTCGCATGGCAATTGCTTTTTCATCGTTGCCGTGTGGCTGATTAAAAGTTGGTCTGTGAATTGCTAACCCCTCGTTAAGATTTCCTTATTCTAACGAAGGGTTTATGCAAGCGCGCATGCACTTTTATTTTTTTAGCCTGATAGTAGTGGTTTTACTTACTGGGTGTGGGTCCGGTGGCGGAACAAATGACTTGCCTGCGTCTCAAACCCAAGAGGTACTGGTAAACGCTGGTGTGAATTTGAGTGTGTCCGAGGGAGAGAGTGGGCAACTCTCAGGAGCGGCAAGCGGCGGGACGCCCCCCTACACCTATACATGGACCGCGCCAGAAGCAATCGCGTTAAGTCAAACTGATAATAGCAATGCAGATGCGAGCTTTGTCGCCCCCACCTTGATACAAAGCACCAGTTACACGCTAACGCTTGAGGCTCGCGATAGCAATGGTTCGGGCGGACAAAAATCTATCACTCTAACGGTTGAGCCTATAAATCTTCTGCCTGTTGCACAAATTACCGCCAATAACCTAGCTGAATATGCTGCTTTAAGCTATCCGGTGAACACCGAAGTGACGCTGGATGCATCCAGGAGTTTTGATGAAGATGCACCACGCGATTTGCCGGAAATTGCCGCTTACAATTGGCAACAGCTTGCCGGTAGTGACGTTTTGCAAGGCGCAAACACCACAAGCTCAAGCTTAAGTTTTATTACGCCTGTGACCATTGAACCAATGCAAGCTGAATTTTTGTTGACGGTGACTGACCAAGAGGGCGCGAGCGCTAGTAGTCAAATAAGCCTCTCATTGCTTGGTGAAAGAGGCACCTTGCCGTTAGTGAATGCAGGAAAGGCAATTGCAGTGTTTTCGGGTGAGCAGTTGTCACTATCTGGAAGCGTTAGCAGTTTATCGCCGAATGCCGCACCGTTTGCCCTTGAGTGGCAACATGACTTCAGCGAAGCGATTGTCATAAACAATGAACGTACTCTGGGCACCTATGCGCTGGCGCCAATTGTGTCTGAGCCTACACCTATCAACTTTACCTTGACTGCGATAGACAGCTTCTCAAATAGTGCAGCGGATACTCAAACCTTTACGGTCTACCCCCCACAAAAAGGAGTAGTCAACGACAGCGGCGTCACGTTAAGCACAAGCTCTAACCTTATTAGCGAAAACTATGCGCCAGACTATGCCGGTCAAGATGCGCAGTACGGTGCAGACAGGCAGCAAGTCACGGGCTTAATAGATAAAATTGGGCATGGGCAAGCAGGCTTTGATTTCACTAAGCTTAACGCCAATGGTGATCCCATTGGACATTTGGAAGATTCCTTTTCATGTGTTCGCGACAATACGAGCGGTTTAGTTTGGGAGGTGAAAAGTATTTCGGTCAGCGAGCCTGGCGCTAATTCACATCTTTTCACTTGGTACTCAG
This sequence comes from Ningiella algicola, assembly GCF_028401415.2. NCBI lineage: Bacteria > Pseudomonadati > Pseudomonadota > Gammaproteobacteria > Alteromonadales > Alteromonadaceae > Ningiella > Ningiella algicola. The sequence continues at coordinate 4,027,058 of NZ_CP171821.2, forward strand.
AAGAAGAAAATGGTGGCTTTGAAGGTGAATTAAACCTAGGTAGTGAACGTTGTGCGCTGACTAGCGGGCAATGCAATACGCAAGCTTATGTAGATTATGTCAATTCGGTCGGTTTATGTGGATTCTTCGACTGGCGTTTACCTAACGTGTATGAGCTACGGTCAATTGTGCACTATGGAAAATCGAATGCGCCATTCATTGATGATGACTTCTTTGCCAATGCATTGCCTAACGATTCAGCTTCAATATCACTTTGGTATTGGACATCACAGTCAAGTGCTGACGGCGTTAGTGAAGAGCTTGCTCGCACTGCCTGGGCAATCGACTTTGGCAGCGGCCTCGACAGCTTCTTAAATAAGGCAAACGAAGCACATATTCGTCTGGTTAGAGCGGGAAGAAATACACAATGAAATACGCATTTTTAATATCAAAGAGATGGGTTTTAGTTAGCTGCTGGGCGGTTTTGGCTTTAAGCAGCCTCAGCGTGGATGCGTCAACAGAGTCAATATGCTTGTCAAACATTACTGAAACAAGTGCTGCCGACGATTATGAAGAAGTTGACTCTAACGAAGTTGCTCATATCCCAACAGGCTTAGTATTTACCCGCTGCGCAATAGGTCAAAAGTGGGAAAATGATCAGTGCGTTGGAGTGGCGAGTTTAATGACTTGGCAAGAAGCATTAAATACCAGCCTTGGTTTCGAGCTTAATCAATCAAAGAACTGGCGTTTACCAAACATCAAGGAGCTAAGCGTTATCGTGGAGCGCTCCTGCGTTAGACCGTCCGTAAATACTGAGATTTTTCACAACTCCCCGATTGATGATTTTTGGACGTCTACACCATCTATGCAAAATGCTGAGAATGCGTGGTTTATCTCATTCGCTAACGGCACAAGCTCAGTTAAGAACAAAGATCGCAGCTTGGCGATCCGCATGGTTCGAACGCGCTTACCGACTGAGTGAGCGCGAATCATATAATCAGGCTTACGCAGGTTCTGCTGGGAGTGTTTCGATGACTCTTTTGGCAAGTTGAGATACGAGCTTGCGCATTTTCGATACCGCTTCGCCGTACCCGTCTTTGTCCATTTCCGCCTGCAAATTAAAGCGATGTTTGGTGGTATCCGTCAGTTCCCAAGTGATGTCATTGCTAACAACTTGATTTGGACTGCCTATAAACTCTGCAATCTGAAAATAACCGGTAAAATGGACGTCGCCTTCCTGAGTCGGATAAAAATGCTCAATATGTACGTTAACCACTATGCATTCCGTGCATGAAGAATAAGCAGCGCTATCGCTCAGCGTAGCATTTATATCTGCACTTAGCGCACTGCTGATGCTGTCAGACACTCTATTCGCCCAGCGATGATATTGTGCTATTTGCATGGCGTTATTGCTGTTGACCATGACTAGACTCGATTGCTTTAAATAATCGGGCACATCTACAACCGTCACCTTTGCTTTTGCCACCTTGATCGTATCTGCATCAGCTGAAAGTGCAGTGTCCAATAAATAGTGCTGAGTTTTTGGTAGCGGTTGAACAGACGAGCAGGCAGCAAGACTAAACAATAAGAAAATACTTAACACTCTAACTATCATGGCTTTTTACCTTCTGGCTCAGGGTCGGCAACCGCGTCCTCGCTAAATATAATGGTATTGGGTTTTGCACTGACTTTTTCGATAAAAGGTTGCAAGCTGTCGAGTGTTTCTTGCAGCTTTATTAAATTTGATTCAAGCGCTTCATATGCGGGTGAGCCTGGTTGCATACCACGCAAGGCTTTTTGAGCTTCGGTCATGGTGCGACTGATATTGTCGACCATCTCTTTGGTGGCTTTGACGGTTTCATCTGCTTGCTTCATGGACTGTTGGGCAACAGTCATAGTGTCGTTCAGTGCAGCTATGATTGCATCTAAGTCTAATTCATTTAATTTGCTGAGGAGTTTGTCGGTTTGCTCTAGTATGCCGTCAAAGCCAGATGCACCAACCGGAATAAGGGTATATCGGCCGAACGTTGTGACTTCACTGCCACCCTCTAAGCTCATATCAAGACTGACTTTCATGGCGCCCGTAAGATAATTCGCGCTTTCTATCGTTGCGGCAAGACCATCTTCAATCCAGAGTTCAAATTGGTTTTGGAACCATTCCATACCATAGCTGGCATCTTGAGTAAGCCGTTTTGGCTCAATATGAATAATCACCGGGATGCGCTCTTCCCCCGGATTGATTTGTTGGGTTTGATGAAAGCCTAAATATGGTGTTGCCACGCGCCCTATCCGAATGCCTCTATACTCAACAGGCGTGCCGGCAGTCACACCGGCAACGGAGCCGGAAATGAGCAGTGCAAATTCTAAATATTCATATTCCCGATCTTCGGTAACGCTGGTTTTGTTTGGATAGAGTTTGAAACTTCGTGATTCAGTCACGCGCTGTCCCATACTTAGGTCTTCTGGAACGTCAAACTGCACGCCACCTGCAATGAACGATTCAATTGATGAGAAATCTACACTTAACCCTTCCAGGCCGGTGCTGACCTCAAAGCCGCCAGCATTCCAAAAGAAGGAGTTAGTCGTTACCAGCTTATGATATGGGGCGGTGATGAAGACCTCATAGCTGATTTCACCTGTTTCTACATCAAAGTCGACAGCTTCAACCGCACCTACATCGAATCCCCTGTAAATAACTGGGTTACCAACTCGTAGCGCTTTACCGCCATTGGATGTCAAAGTGAGCTTTAAGCCATCATCGTTGGGGTTAGATATGGGGGGCGTTTCAAGCCCTTCAAATTGTGTGCTGGTTTGATTGTTTTTACCCGGCTCCATCGCGATGTAAGCGCCTGAAAGCAGCGTGCTTACGCCACTTATACCACTAGAACCTATTCGAGGACGCACCACCCAAAACTGGCTGTCGCTGCGCAAAAAGCGCTCCATTTCTCGGTCAATGCTAACGTTGGCAATGACTCGCTCATCGTCTTCACTAAATTGGATGCTTTCAACTAAGCCAATATTAACATCTTTATATTTAACGCGTGTCTTTTTGACCTCTAAGCCTTTGGCGTTTTCAAATGATATGGCAATGTTTACGCCGCTATTTTGCCAAGCCTCATAGACTAAACTGAGTGCAATCAGAATAGCGATAATGGGCAAAGCCCAAATTGCTGAGATAGTCGATTTTCTCTTAATGATAGGCGCTGAAGCAGTTTCATCTGCTTGCTCGGTATTACGTTTTTCGTTGTTCTTTTCAGTGTCTGGATCAGTCATTCATAACCTGTTTAGCGCTCTTTGTGGCGCTTGTACCTGTTGCCATTTTATCCCAAATTAGTCGCACGTCGAACTGTTGAGCAGACAGCATCGTCAGTAATACCACAATTGCGAACGCCTGAACTGCGACACCTGGATGGATAGCGATAATGCCGCTTATTTGCACCAGCGCCACCAGAATTGCGACTACAAACACATCTACCATTGACCATTTGCCAATAAACTCAGTGAGTAAATATAAGTCTGTAAGCTCTTTATATTTCATTGTCTCTCTGACTTTTACACAGTAGCATAGCCAAGCAATGATCAACATTTTTGCCACTGGGATAATCACGCTGGCGGTAAAAATAACAAAAGCAACAAAGTATGAGCCGTGATCAAGAAAAAGCAGCACGCCACCAATAATTGTCGATCCCTCCTCGCTCCCCAATACGTCGGTTTTCATGATCGGATATATATTGGCAGGAATGTAAAAAAGCATTGCCGTTAGCAATAAGGCTAGTGTTTTTTGAACGCTGTTGGGTCTTCGCAAATACAAACGCTTATTACACAAAGTGCAATGCGAATGTTTGCGAACGTCGGTTAAAGATAAGCATCGCGTGCAGCTAGCAAGCCCTAAATCTGAAGCGCGTTTGTGCGATTGTGAAGGCCTGTTGCCCTGTAAATGTGTCGCCGAGTCATGCACCAGAGAACACCTTCTGCGTGTCATGTTTATTCATTCTCACCCAAAACCAAAGTTGACGTTTGCTGACAATGTTACTAATTATCGAAAGCAATATGGTAAAAGCAATGTAGGACCAAAAAGAAATGCCCAGCACCAGCTCAGCCATTTCAATCAATTTAAACAGAGCGACGAGCATGGCGATCACAAAAACGTCGGCCATAATCCATGGTTGTAAGGCTCCTAATAGTTTTGCAAAAAAGACTGTACCGGTTTTGTCAGCGCTGAACATCATTGGGAATAACATCATCAGCAAGCCTGTCAAAAAGATGCCTGGCAATACAATTACGCCAGCAAAAACGAGTGTTGCAATTAAGTAATAACCATCTTCTACAAGCACCATAGGTGTTTGCAACAAGATAATGGTATTGCTTGCTCCGCTTCGCTCCATCGAAAGGAAGGGAAATGATACGGCTAGTCCAAGACAAATGAGCGCGCAGAGTGCATACGCAACCGTCATATCGATAGGGTAGCGCCTGCCAACAAATTGCGTTGTTCCGCATTGAGGACAACAGAGTTTTTCATTGATGTTGAGTTGGCTAGGGAGCGCAATCAAGGTATCGCAGTCATGACAGGCTATGCGCGTGGCTTTTTCATCCATGACTATTTACGGCCTCATTTAGCGTATAGTGTACATGTGAAAAGTATAACCGATCTTAAGGAGATAGAAAGCTCAGCATCTACCTGCAAATCGTCAGTGCGATTTTGGATGGAGATTTGATACATATACGTCTATTTTCGCTACTACTAAAAATAATAACAATTTTGTGGATTCTCATAATGCAGATTAATGGGCTATTTTGCACCTTTAAAGGGTATGCTCTCATTATGAATTAACATTACATTCACATATGGCAAGACGATGAAAAGACGTGAAATGCTTTTGGCCAGCGCATCTTTGCTAGGGCTTAGCGCTATGACTCCTGTAATGGCGGCTTTGCTGGCTACAAAGAGCGGCTCTGAACAAAGCGCCGGTTTCGAGTCAGCTTTTAGCGCGCAAGAACGGGACATGTTAAGTACGATTGTCGATTTACTGATCCCCAAAACCGACACGCCCGGCGCTTTAGAAGCAAAGGTAGATATCTTTATCGATGAGTTGGTCAGTAACTGGTATGGCTCGCAGGAGCAAGCCTATTTTTTAAAGGGCTTTCGAATACTGAATCATCACTGTATTTCGTCATTTTCAAAAGGCTTTCTAGATTGCGATAAACAGCACCAGCTTGTCGCGTTAGAAGATGCGCAGCAAAACGCGCTTGGTTCGCTGAGCGACGGGAAACTTGGACTGGATACCGAGCGGGTGTCAGCTAACCCCAATGATTGGGCGTTGTGGGGCGATAGACCGCGCGCGGGCGGGGCTTTTTTTGCACAGCTAAAAGGGCTTACAGTACTTGCCTACTACACATCAGAACTAGGCGCGACGCAGGCACTTATTTATGATCCAGTGCCGGGCAGTCACGATGGAAATTTTGATTTTGCGAAAGTGAATAAGCACTTTATTAGTTAAAGGTTAAAGCATGACAAACGACTATGATTATGACGCAATTGTTGTTGGTTCTGGCGCCAGCGGTGGTTGGGCAGCAAAGGAGTTATGCGAAGCTGGGCTTAAGGTGATGGTATTGGAGCGTGGCGGGCCAATGGAGCACAGCAAGGGCTATGTCACTGAATTTCAAAAACCGTGGGAACGAGCCCATGACAATGGCGCAAGTGATGCCCGTCGACAACAAGAATACGGGCCTTATGCGAACCACGTCGGCAGTCGAAGCGAGCACTTTTTCGCTAAGTTCAAAGATGCGCCTTATGTGACCGACAAGCACAGTTCTTTTGTATGGGTGCGTCCAGGTACCGTGGGAGGTAAGTCGCTTACTTGGGGCCGTCAAGTTTATCGATGGAGCGATTTAGACTTTGAAGCAAATAAAACTGACGGTCACGGCATTGATTGGCCTATTAGATACAAAGATATTGCGCCATGGTACGAGAGAGTAGAGCGCTATATTGGTGTCTCAGGCTCAAAGGAGAACTTACCTCAGCTGCCTGATAGTGTTTACACGCCAGCGATGTCCTTAAATGCGGCGGAGCTCTTTGTAAAAGACAAAGTGGAAAAACAGTTCCCCGACAGAAAAATCATTATCGGAAGGGTCGCGAATACAACTGAAGCTAAGCCTGAGCAAGGCCGAAATAAATGTCAGTTTCGCAATCAATGCAGTACAGGTTGTTCTTTTGCTGCGTATTATTCATCAGTTAGTGTCTCACTACCGGCAGCAGATAGAACCGGAAATTTAACTATTAGACCGCATTCTGTTGTAAGCGAACTCATTTACGATCACGAAACAAAGCGCGTCTGTGGAGTGCGCATTATTGATGCAAAAAGCAAAGCGTCTTTTGTGCTTAAATCTAAAATTGTGTTTTTATGTGCTTCGACTATTGCCTCCACCCAGATATTAATGAACTCTAAATCAGAGCATATGCCTAAAGGCCTTGGCGGGCATTCAGGTGCGCTTGGCCGTTATCTAATGGATCATACTTGGGGCACACGAATTACAGGCCTCGTGCCCGGCCTGGTTGGAAAAATTGAGCGTGGCCGCAGGCCAAATGGTCTATACATTCCGCGTTTTCGCAACTTGAACGGTCAGCAAGACAAAGATGTCAACTTTTTACGTGGATACAACTTTCAAGGAGGCGCCAGTAGCGAAAGCTGGTGGCAACGGGCTGCTGCGTCTAGCGCAATCGGCGAGCAGTTCAAACTGGATGTGCAAACTCCTGGACCATGGCGTTTAGCTTTGTATGGTTTCGCGGAATGCTTGCCTTATCGCGATAATTATATGACTTTGGATGAGGGTCGCAAAGATCCATACGGTATTCCTCAAGTGCAATTTCACGCATCTTTCAGAGAAAATGAATTTAATGCTGCTGCAGATATGATAAGACAAGGTGAGGCGATGCTCAAAGCCGCAGGTTTATCCGAGATCAAAAGCAATTTAGGTGAGATGCGACCTGGCTTAGCCATTCATGAAATGGGAACCGCTCGCATGGGGCATGATTCGTCTAACTCAGTGCTTAACAAATGGAATCAAGTGCACGATGCGCCAAACGTATTTGTCACAGATGGTGCCTGCATGACTTCTAGCAGTAGCGTTAACCCCACGCTTACGTTTATGGCAATAACGGCAAGAGCTGCAAATAAGGCGGTTGAGTTACTCAAAGCGAAGCAAATCTAGACTCAAACAAACTCACCAAGCAGCGTGTTGAGATACCTGCGGCCTAAATCGGTAACTTGCCAATGAGTGCGGGTTTGTGTCACTAAACCTTTGTCGCAAGCGGTGTTTAGGGTTTGCTGGTCTTTGTCACTAAGCTTGGAAAATGTGAGTTTTTCAAAGTCATCGATTGGGCAGGGCTCAACTAAGCGAAATCGATTCATAAAAAACTCAAAGGCGAGATCGCCTTTTGGGACAACATGTTTTTTGTAGAGATATGACCTAGATAAGTCCATATAGCCTTTAGGATGTTTTACCTTTTCTGTTCTTAAAATATGACCAGAATTTAGGTCAGTTATTTTACCGTGGGCACCACAACCAATGCCGATGTAATCTCCGTATCGCCAGTAATTGAGATTGTGTTGGCATCGATGCTCGGGCAGCCCGTACCCTGATATTTCGTACTGTTCATAGCCATTGGCACTAAGCAATGCTTGTCCTTGTTGTTGAATATCCCACAAAATGTCGTCGTCGGGCAGTACTGGAGGTTTGGATGCGAAAGAGGTGTTGGGTTCAATAGTAAGCTGATACCACGATATATGAGGCGCATCACTTTTCATTGCAGTGCTAAGGTCTTGCATGGCTTGTTCAAGCGTTTGTTTGGGCAGCCCGTGCATAATGTCTGCATTGTAAGAATTAAGACCCAAGCGCTTCGCATAGCTCAAGGCATCGCGGGCTTGACGGGTATCATGAATTCGCCCCAAGATACGAAGATGCTCGGTGTTAAATGATTGTACGCCTACCGATATTCGGTTTATGCCAGCTTGTTTAAAACCTTCAAATTTCTCCGCTTCTACCGTTCCGGGATTTGCTTCCATTGTAATTTCTGCATTTTCTAATACGGGTACACGCTGCTTGATGCCATTTAGTATTTTTTCAATTCCCGAGGGGCTGAATACGCTTGGGGTGCCACCGCCAATAAAAATACTGCCAATGCTTCGCAGCGCACTGTCGTATTTAATCCACTGTAGATCATGCGTTAAATCGTCAAGCAGGTGCGCGATGTACTCATTCTCTGGGACTCCGCTTTTGATTTGGTGGGAGTTAAAATCACAGTAGGGACACTTTTGCACGCACCAAGGGATATGGATATAAAGAGAGAGAGGAGGCATCGGTTACAGCGCGCTTGAAACGTGCTGCATAAGCTGAGTAAGCGCTTTTCCTCGATGGCTTTGGGTATTTTTAATTTGTTTATCTAGCTGCGCCACGGTGCATTTGTGTTCGGGTAAATAGAACACCGGATCGTATCCAAAACCACCTTCTCCCAATGGCTCCTGAGCAATCACGCCATGCCATTCACCCTGACAAATGATGGGCGTTGGATCGTTGCCGTGGCGCATAAACGCAAGTACACACAAAAATTTAGCGTGTCGATGTTTTTTGCCATTCAATTCGTTGAGCAGTTTTTGATAATTACCCACATCATCGCCGTGTTTCCCAGCATAACGGGCGCTGTAAATACCGGGAGCACCATCGAGTGCATCTACTACTAAGCCACTGTCGTCTGCAATAGCCGGTAAGTTAGTTTCACGAGATGCGTGTTTGGCTTTTAGAATGGCGTTTTCAATAAATGTTGAGCCCGTTTCTGCCACGTCGGACACTAAAAATTCGGATTGTGGCACAACTTCAATTTTGTATTGCTCGAACAGGGAGGAGAATTCAGCTACTTTGCCCTTGTTGCCCGTAGCTAAAACAATCTGCTGCATGCTCAGGGGTAAACTCATCTTTTGTGACGCTTTTTGACTTTAGTTACTGGTGTTTTACGCTTAAGTTTGGTTTTAGATTTGTTTTTTGATTTATTCTTCTTAACTAGCTTTGGCGCTTTGTGCTTGGGGCGTAAATCATCGATAACACGCGCTTTGAATGCTTCACCTGTGTAGCGTTCAATCTTACCCACCCATTTATAATCATGCGCTTCAATTAATGAAATGGCGGTGCCTTTTGCTCCCGCTCTGCCGGTTCTACCAATTCGGTGCACGTATACGTCAGCGCCGCGCGGCATGTCGTAATTGATAACATGACTTACGTCAGGAACATCAATACCACGTGCAGCAACATCGGTTGCTAAAAGAATATTTGCCTCACCAGATTTAAACGACGCTAACGCGGCGTTGCGCTTGTCTTGGGGCATTTCACCTTGCAAATATACCATGTTGTATGCATTGAAGAGTTTGTCTTTCAGTGCATGCAATCGCTCACGTGTTTTGATAAATACGATGCACGAGTCAATAGTATTATTGAGGTGATATTCCAGTAGCGCATCTTTGTGCGCTAGGTCATCACATAAGTGATACCACTGCTGCGTCTTCGCCTTTTCTTTACGAGAGGGTGTTGCGTTGAAGATTTTTGGATCATCAAGCAAGTCATTGGCAAAGTTTCTTACGCCACGTCCTTCCAGTGTGGCAGAGAAGAGCATGCTTTGCTTTCGCCATCTTGCTTCGCCTGCAATTTGATTAACAATAGCTGAAAAACCCATATCAAGCATACGGTCCGCTTCGTCCAAAACAAGAGATTCAATGTCTCTGCAGTCAAACGTTTCTTTCTCGATGTGTTCAAACAATCGCCCTGGTGTGGCAACCAAAATATCCACTTGTTGCTCTAAGGTTGCTTTGTCGGTGCCGTAATTAATACCGCCAGTGATCACGCCGCAGGATAAATCGCAGTGTTTAGTGATAGCTTTGGCTTGCTCACATACTTGATTAGCAAGTTCCCGTGTGGGCACTAAAACTAACGCTCGGGCACTTCCTTGCTGATGTTTGGGGTGATCTAGCAGAAACTGACATACAGGCAACAAAAATGCGGCTGTTTTGCCCGTGCCGGTGGGGGCACTGGCTAATATATCATGTCCTTCCATGGCATCTGGAATAACAAGACTTTGAATGCTAGTAGGCTGAGTGTAGCCCATGTCAGCGAGTGCACGACAAAGCGCGTCATCTAACTCTAGTGATTCAAACATGTGCTTATTCCTCTTGCGGTTGCCATTGATTCAGTCATCAGCAATGGCATAAATGTTTTCAGTATTTTGGCGGGGAGTTTACACGAAATTTTGCTTGTATGGATGACAAGATTTACCAGATCATCACTATGCCATCGAGGGTTGGCTGTCCAAAGAGAAACTGCGCCTTAAATCATCCAAGAGGCTGTGCCCTTGAAACATAGAGACTCGGCACCTTGCGAACTTCATTAAAGCGCTTAGCAATGGCCAAATGCTTGTTCTTGTTCTAGCGAAGCGTTTTAACGTTTAAACTTAAGGATTTTAGCACTCGACGCATTAGATGAGACTTCGCCAATGGCGCGTTTATCCTCAGAATTATCTGGAACCTGCGTGATAATATTTGCGTTTTTGCCGGCCAGGTGATTAAGGTGAACACGCATTTTATTAAAAGAGTCGTGCATCATTTTGGTCACCTCCAAACACGAAACAAATGGCTTGTGCTTATTTGCTTCTCGCTTCGCATCAATTTGGAATTGTAGGCCTCGAAGGCGTTTTTGAGATTTTTTCGAGGCCTTCTGTAACGCTTGCTCGATTAGTTGTTTGCGCATTTCTTCAAACTCTTCAGGGGAAGAGTTGTGTAGCTCTTTCATACGATCGAAATCAAAATCTAACTCCGTAGACATATACCTCTCCATTACATCTCAATTTGCACTCAACTCATTGCAATGTACAAGTTTGCAGGAAATATGCCTAAATATATCTTTATGTTTATCAAAAGCTTACTACTTCCTCGCAGTGTGCACCTGTGAAAGTGTAAATAAAGTTGACACCGGCCATCGCTTTTTGTTCTGTGTTAATTAACCTCAACTCGGGATAAGCGACAGCGCCAAGTAGTGCTAGTTTAATAAATACATAGTTAAAATAAGCATTTGCACTATCGCTTATCCCGAGTTGAGGTTAATTAAAACAACAACCGGGTTCGAGCTTGGCTTGTAAGATACTCAGAAGATATTCCAAAGGCAGTTTTCCTTAAGGTGTAGGATTTTAGGTGTGAAGCAATACCAAATTATTGAAGTGCGTTTGATATTGATTCGAGGCGAGCCTTTCGGATAGCGTCTCTTATTTCAGAGCCTTGCAGACCCTGCTTGACGAATGCTTGAGCATCAATGCTGCCAAGGCTGTCCAGTAGATTTAGCCACAACTCCTGTTGAGGATAGGCTTTGCTTGCAAAGTCTTTTCGTCCTAAAAAGTCGCATTTGCAGGCATCTAGTAATAGCTTGAACCTATCTTTGCGCCTAAATGCATCTGCTTTTTCAAAAACATTTATAATCTCTTCAGCGGACTTTTCTTGGACTCGGTGGATCACGCTATGGTGCTCGCTGACCAACAGGGCCAACTCTTTGCAATCATTGGGCACACTCAAGCGCTTGCTGCATGCTTTGATGGCGCTTAAGCCTAAGTCATCGTGCCCGTGATGAGAGGGCCACTGGGTAACATCCGTGAGGGCTTTGCCGTAGTCATGGGTCAATGCTGCATAACGCACAGCAAGCTTAGTTTTGGCAAGGGCAGCTTGTTTAATAACCATCATGGTGTGCAATCCGGTGTCAATTTCAGGGTGCCATTTGCTTGGGTTCGGTACTCCCCACAATACATCCAACTCTTTAAACCAATAGCTAAGCGCGTTCACTGACTTTAAGGTGGTGAAATACACCTGAGGATCGTTTTCCATCAAACTTTTAGCAGATTCTTGCCAAACGCGCTCAGCGCTTAATGTCTCTAGCTCGCCGCTAGTAGACAAGGATCGCATTAGATCGAGCGTTTCACTGGCAATACCAAATCCTAGATAGTGATAGCGCGCCGCAAAACGAGCGACTCTTAACACGCGAAGAGGGTCTTCACTAAAAGCATCGCTTACATGTCTAAGAATTCTATTTTTGAGATCTTTTTGGCCACCGAAAGGATCGATAATATTGCCCATTTCATCCTGCGCCATGGCGTTAACTGTGAGGTCTCGCCTTAACAAGTCTTGCTCTAGGGTAATTGAACTTGACGTATCGCACTCAAACCCCGTGTAGCCCGTACCTTTTTTACGTTCGGTCCGAGCGAGGGCGTATTCTTCTTTCGATTTAGGATGTAAAAATACGGGAAAGTCTTTGCCAACCTGCACAAATCCCAGGTCTAACATTTGTTTTACCGTTGCGCCCACTACCACGTAGTCGCGCTCTTTTATTGCGCGACCAAGCAACTGATCTCTGACAGCTCCGCCAACTAGATAGGTTTTCAAATGCTTTTGACCTTTATTATGTGCATTGCTGATTATCTCTCAGGCAAAGCTTATGAACAAATACTAATTCTATTTAAACCGCGTAGGCGTTAAGCGCATTTGATATCTTATCGAAGGAAAAGTTGAACAAACTAGACAGTCATTGACTCAAAGCGCTTATCTGATACCGTTACTGCAATAGACACTCAAGCATCTAAAAAACCGTGTATTTAAATTATTTCGGATTGAGCGACAATCCATTCTCGATCGCTCCAAATCCAGCGTACTTGTTCATGAGCACGCAACACAAGCAGGCATTAGCGCATCTTTCTTTCGGTCTGCGAGAGTCGGGTGGCTTTGTGATGTTAACAGGGGAAGTGGGCACGGGAAAAACGACCGTATCGCGAAAACTAATGCAAGATTTATCGGCAGACACCCAAGTTGCCATGATCCTCAATCCGACCCTATCTGCATTAGAACTGCTCGCTACCATCTGTGATGAACTTGGTATCGGATATACGGACAATGACAAAAGCCTTAAATCCTTCACCGACAAAATCTTGAAAAAGTTGGCTGATAACCATGAGCAAGGCATCAATACGGTGCTAATTATTGATGAAGCGCAACATCTTTTACCTGAGGTCTTGGAGCAATTACGGCTACTCACCAATTTGGAAACGAATCGAGAAAAGCTATTAAAAGTGGTGCTTATTGGACAACCTGAGCTTCAGCAGTTACTGCGCAGAAATGAGCTAAGGCAACTTGCGCAGCGGATCACCGCTCGATATCACTTGCTCCCCCTGACTCAGCAAGAGGTAGGGCAATATGTTGATCATCGCCTGAGCGTTGCAGACCTAAGCCAAAGCCCGTTTACGCGCGCATCAATTGAGCATTTGTTCGCGATTTCAGGCGGTATCCCTAGGGTGATTAATCTTTTGTGCGATAGAGCGCTGTCTTTAGGCTACGCTCTACAGCGCCCGTTTATTGACTATCAAGTGATGACATCTGCAAGCTATCAAGTTCTGGGTGACGATATTGTAAAGCAGCGTCAATGGAGCCTTTGGCGCAAAAGATACATTTTCTCGTTTAGTTCGGCGCTCGCAGTGGGACTTATCGCAGGGTACTTGCTGGTATGAGCCAATTAGTAGTAGTACCCATAGACCAGCTTGCACCGGGTATGATGGTCACTCGCGTGATGCAGCAAAATGGGCCGGTTAAAATTCGCCGTGTAGGCATGATAAAGTCAAACGAGATGGTAAAAGGCCTTAAAGAAATGGGTGTTTTACTGCTTGAGGTGAATCAGGAAGCATCATTAGGCACTTCACAAGCGCTGGAGCCTGAAAATGAGCCCGACACTACAGCAGCAGTCAAGGATGAGCCGCCGCAATTGAATGTTGCAACCGTTACCCAGCGTTTGATGGCGCAAAACAAACATAATGAAGTGGTTGATAGGGAGTTATCGCAGCATTTCCACCGCTCTATGTTTATGCCAGCAGTGGAAGAAATGCCCTCGAAATGGCGCTTATATGGACAGCCATACTCGATTTTATTCGCCTGCATTGCATTTGGTTTTTTAATTGGCCTTAGCGTATTTTATTTGCCAGCTAAGATTGCCCAATCTTCACTGCTTGCAGATGATGCTGATGTCATGCAGCACCAAGCGGACGAAGCGCCATTGCAAGTGTCTCAACCCAGTATCATGCAAACCCCACGTGTCGATGAAGATGAAAAACAAGTTAACGCCAATGCCGCGGCTTTAAATGGCGCCGATGTTCCAAGAAGCGATGCAGACTCTTTGGCGGCTGTGGCGTCAGCACAAGAGAAAACTGAAGGTACCATTAGCGCACAAACACCTAGTTTGTCAGACAGTGATAGTTTAAGCGACGCAAGTAATACCAACATCGACGGCGTAGAGGTTGAAGATGGGCAAATTGTTCTGGGTTACGTATCTCCAGAATTAGCTCCCGAGCTCGGCATTCAATCAGGTGCAAATAGTGGAGCACAGGCTCCACAATCAAGCGCGCCACAGCCAAGCGGCGAAAATCAAGCATCAAGCTCATCACTGCTTTCATCAGAATTACTTAGGCGGGTCAATCAAGCCGCAGCTGAGTTAGAGGCAGAAGAACAGTTTGATGATGTTAATCGCGACTTCCCTAATAATATTTCTCAATTTGATGACAGTGAAATCGAAAGCGAAGCTCAGCCCGCCGGGCCTGCAATAATGCAAAGAATTGATCAGCTACCATCGACAATTTTAAATCGAATCCCTGCAATGAGTTTCAGTGCGCATATGTATGCTTCAAGCGATAACGAACGTTGGGTTAGGGTAAACGGTAGACGATTGATGGAGGGAGATGAGATAGAGAATGGGCTCAGGATTGAAGCTATTGAGCCTGAAAAAGTCATTTTGAGTTTTTCTGGTGAGACCTTCTCTATCAATGCGCTTTCCGATTGGTAGGGGCGGCTTGTAGCCTGATGTTCTATTGTTTCGAGTTGAATTCACAACTCAACTAAACTGGACAGTCGTTTCCCCACTTCATTTTTGACACCTCAGATTACCTTAGTTACGCCCTTCACCTACAGTGCGAAGTTTGTCGGAATATTTAGTGATAGAATGATCTGCTATCTTCTTTTTACCTGACACCCAAAACCCTGACTTATGCAGTCTCTTTAGCAGTAAGGTGATATAGCTATAAAACCGTAGGTTATAATGCAGACGCGCAGAGTGTCCGCTTCCTAGCAAATAACTGACATAACTAGGGTGTTGATATTGGCTGATATTATCTAAAAATGTCACCATGCGTCGTTCAAGTTGACTACCGAAAATGGGGCGTAGAATAATAAAAAAGCTTGATAAAAACTTAAGCAACATCAAAATGCCTTTCAGGCCGATAGCCAGCCACGGATTTGGCAAGTGAGGCACCATGTCACTGTCGTTAATGAGTTGGTATGTGGGCGTTTTTAAGCCATAGGATATTTCTTTTTTGCCAATAGGCGGGGCACCAAAAGTGTAACACGCGCCTCGAATTTCAAAGGGTAACAATCGCGTTGCAATAGCCGCCATTGCTCCGCCTAAAGAGTGGCCCGTCACAAACATTTGGTCGTATTCTAATTTTGCTAGTTCATTAATCAGCTTAAGCTCTAGATTTTCATAGTAGTTCAAGAAACCGCTGTGAAAGGTCAAATCAGCGTTACCTACTCTGCGTATCTTTGGATTCGCTTTGACGTCTGCTTTTATATCTCTCCAACTTTTGCCTTGGGTACCTCTAAATGATAGAAATGCAACTTTTTTTCGATGCCCACCATTGAGTTCATAGATGCGAGTTGTCAAAAAAGCTTCTGCGCCCTTATCATTAAAAAACTCTGCTGATTCAAAGTCTTTCGCTTGTAAAATAGCGTTAAATGCTTCCTCTGCTTCCCCTCTCTCATGCGAGACTGCATTTAAAAAAGGAGAAAGCCTATCGAGTAAAATCTTTTTCTCATCTTCATCACGAATTACATCAGAAACAATTTCAAGCACTTCTTGCTTACTTTGGTTCCCTTCAAACGGAAAATAGGCCAATCGAGAAAGTTCAGCACAAACATACGCCATTCGGTCAGAAAACGCGGCTCGCTCGACCGGTGCTTGCATAAGCTTTTCAGATTCAAAATACAGTTCAGACATTATTACCTCAAGCAGCGCAGTGCATGGGAAGGCTGTAGCGTGACATGCCATCGTTGATCAATTACAGACAGCGTGTCAACTAGGTAAATTACTAAAGCAAGCACGATACACTTTGCAAAGATTTTCTTTGGTTATGCTTTTACAATCACAAACGTCAATCATGTTGTAAAGGCTTGTGGTTCAGTCATGCCCATTATAGAGGTGAAAAATAACTTATTTATTGTGGTAGCCGGAAGCTTAAATCAATGCGCAGCTATGCAAGCAACATGGCATGGGCTCAATGATTATGCTCGTAGTGAGCAGATGCTGAACGCGGCTCTTGAACATATTAAAAAAAGTCGCAAGTTACAGAGCGGTGGATTCAGCAGCGGTGTTGATGACGTAATTTTCTTAACGGTGCTCGGAAACTATATAGTTGCCCACTCTCCGTGTGCTAGAGCTCAAATAGCGTCTAATGAGTTGCCGTTTATTGCAATCTGACATTTCCAGAGAGCGCTTGTTCTAAAAAGGCCAATCTTTCTTCAATGTTTGCTTGCGCATCACATAGATTGTTGCATCGTTTTAACAGGCGCTGCATATCTTCGAAGTGCTCGTTAGCGCCTTCAACATCTTGGCGTAATAACTTCATTAGGGCTAATCGATACATTGCGTCATGTAAATGTTTGTTCAGGCGAATCGCACTCTCAAAATTTTCCTCTGCCTCTTCTGTGCGGCCAAGCTGCAGCTGTGACATGCCGACCATATATACTTGATAGCCTCTGTCACTACAGGTAACCTCTCGAACCGGACCTTTATTTTGAAGGCTTGTGCCCGAAGTGACTGAAGAAGGTGCGATGGTGCTGGTGCCAGGTGCCCCCTGGTCAGCGCTAGACAAGCTATTACTCAGAGACTGGTTAATTTGTGCATTTCTTGCATCATCTGCAAAGGCCATTAGATTTCTCTCGGCTCTAAGCGCACATTGCACATTTTCTTTGAATTTAATTTCAGCAAGTTCAAAATTTCCCATTTCAAAGGCTTGTAAGGCTGCATCACCCGCACGACCAACCACTTCAATCTGTTCTACATTGTCTTGCTCGCTACTTGCTTCGACCTCCTGGGCGGATTCTGGCGCGCTTGCCGGTTTTGCGCTATCTGACTCTTGAGCATTGGCATTTATACTAACTGAAATACTCAACGCGCACAGAACTGCACACAAACGGGTGCGAGAATGCTGGGCTAAACTGAGATTAGGACAAACAGAATTGAGCACATACATTTAGATAGATTCCCTTATATAAGCACTAAAGCGATGAGTTGTAATTGACCAGCAGTATAATATGCGAATTATTATATCAGGATAATTCGCATTTGCTTTCACGTTTACACAGTTTTTACGTGCTTTGGGGCAATAATGTTTAGCCTAACAAGGCGCTTCTAAAGAAATGAGGTAAGTTTAGTTTGAATTCTTCAGGCCTTACGGCGCCCAGAATTTTGTCTGATGATTTGTTAAGATCAATCAGTTTTACTTCGGTATGGTGCTTCATTCTGATGCTGTAAAAAGCCATTACATTTGGCTTTAGCGGGCGATCTTTTCGGCGTTGAACAACAATGGCAAGCTTACCGCTTTTTAAATGTACTAACGAACCCACTGGATAAAGTCCAACCGCTTGAATAAACGACTCCACAAGATCTGTGTCGAAGGCCTTGTTCTCAAGCAAAGACTCTAATACCTCTTGCGAACCTTTAGATGACTTGTATGCGCGTTCAGTGATCATCGCATCGTAACAATCAACAATCCCTGCCATTTGTGCATATGTGGATATTTCGTCACCCGATTTTTGTTTTGGGTAACCGCTTCCATCAATACGCTCGTGATGGTTAAGCACTATCTCAGAGACCAAGGGCGGTAAATCAGCATAGCGTTCAATCACTTCCTGACCAATGTCTACATGGGTTCTCATTAAGGTAATGTCGGCTGCGCTGTATGCGTCTTCGCGAGTACTGAGATCGTCTGGCAATAATGCCATGCCTACATCCATTAATAAGCCTGCAAGCGTCAAATCTTCAATATCGGCTTGTGGGCATTCACGATGTTTGGCGAATATGCCCATCAAGATCGCACAGTTTAAAGAATGTTCAGCAAAGTAGTTACTGGTTTCATTCAGCATGATCAGGCAGCTTAAAGCATCATGATTATCAAACACTGAATCAATAATGTCTTGGCAAATGCCGTTTAGCTCGTCAAAATCTGGCGAGCTTCCGCTTCGCAATTGTGATACAAAACGCGATTGTACTTCTCTGGCCTGGGTATACAGTTTATCGGCTTTCGCGAGGTCTTCTCTGTGTTGGTCAAAATCCAGCATGGCTGAGCTTGTTCTAGCTTTTGACATCGCTGGCTTTTTGGCTTCTGCCGCGTTTCTTGCAGCGCTATGAATGCTTTTGTCTGTGTCAATTTCAATAGACAGCACCCCTCGACGCTTGAGGCTTTCAATCGTGCCCATGGATTTGATTAAGCCTTGGCTTTTGACTTGTAATTTGCCTTCACATTCTTTGATTTGTGAAAGGTACATCCCAACTTTTACATTATCTATTGCGATAGTTTCAAACATACGAACGATACAAAACCAAATTGGAGGAGCAAAAACCTATATTTTTGCCCGAGTAATTAGTGTTATTGGGTGTATCGGCCAAGAAGGGGTTTATTAAAGCCAAATTTGCCTTTTTGACTCAAAATCTGAGATTTTGTTTTCCAGTTCGAGCGTCTGTCCAATTGCATCTAAACCCTTTAGTAAATTGTCTTTATGATGCCTCGCTATTTCAAATGTAAACGACAAATCTCTAGCGTTTACCGTTTGCGCAGGCAGGTCAATATCAATAATGATATCTGGGTTTTCCTCGAGCAGCTCAAATAAAGTGCTGACTTGTTGTGAATTCAACGTCACTGGTAATAATTGATTGTTAATACAGTTGCCATAAAAAATGTCGGCAAAGCTGACGGCAATAATGGCTTTGAACCCAAAGTCCGCCAAAGACCATGGGGCATGCTCACGTGATGAACCACAGCCAAAATTTTCTCGGGTGATGAGTATGCCGGCACCCTCATACTCGGGCTTGTTAAGGCTAAAATCTGGGTTTAGAACGCTTTCGTGCTGGTCAAGATAACGCCAATCGTGAAATAAATGCTTGCCATACCCACTTCGAGTCACGCCGGTTAAAAACTGCTTCGGAATAATTTGATCGGTATCCACATTGGCTTGGTCAAGCGGTGCTGCGCGCTCTTTAATGATGCTGATCCCAGTCATAATAAGCCTCCGTTGTAAGTCACCTTTGCTTTTGTATTGCGTACTTTCATATCTAATTCCCGCATAGTACTTTTTATCATTAGGAGTTTAGCTCCCTTACATCTGCAAATTTTCCGGCAATTGCGGCAGCCGCAGCCATCTCAGGACTCACTAAGTGTGTGCGTGAACCTCGTCCTTGACGACCTTCAAAATTGCGATTGCTGGTAGAAGCGCAACGATCACCATCTTTCAATACATCATCGTTCATGCCAAGGCACATGGAGCAACCCGGTAAGCGCCATTCAAATCCCGCTTGCTTAAATATCTGATCCAGGTTTTCTTGTTCCGCTTGCGCCTTTACTGCCACCGAGCCTGGCACAACAATAGCGGTCACGTCTGCTTTCACTTTGCCATGTTTTGCAATTTCAGCCGCGGCGCGCAAGTCCTCTATCCGGCTGTTTGTACAAGAGCCAATAAACACATGAGATATTGGGACCTCAGTCAGTTGTTGACCGGGAGAAAGCCCCATGTAGGCGAGCGCTTTTTCAGCGGACGCTTTTTCAATTGGATCGGTAAAATCATCTGGAGAGGGTATTGCTTCGTTAACGGCTACTACTTGTCCGGGATTAGTTCCCCAAGTTATCTGGGGAGCGATATCTTCAGCTTTGAGTGTCACGAGCGTATCAAACTCAGCATCACTGTCTGAGTACAGCGACTTCCAGTATGCGAGTGCTTGCTCCCAATGCTCTCCCTTTGGCGCGTGCTCTTTGCCTGCTAAATATGCGAAGGTAATTTCATCAGGTGCGATGAGTCCTGCTTTGGCACCTGCCTCAATGCTCATATTGCATATGGTCATTCGCTGCTCCATCGATAGTTCGCGTATTGCACTACCTGCATATTCGATGACATGACCTGTTGCGCCAGCGTGGCCAATTTCTCCGATAATTGCCAAAATAATGTCTTTTGCGGTGACGCCTAAACCGAGCTTTCCTTCTACGTTAACCAACATGCTTTTTGCGCGAGACTGCTTTAGGGTTTGGGTGGCAAGCACGTGCTCAACTTGTGAGGTGCCGATACCAAACGCCAATGCACCAAACGCACCGTGGGTAGCGGTATGTGAATCACCACAAACTACTGTCATGCCTGGCTGTATTAAGCCAAGTTGTGGACCAATGACATGCACAATACCTTGGTTTTTATGTCCTACAGGAAAAAGCTCAATACCATATTTTGCGCAGTTTGCAGCTAAGGTATTCAGCTGAAGTTCGTTTTGGGGACCGCAGGCATCGAGCGCCAACGAACGTGTAGATATACTGTGATCCATCGTACCGAATGTGAGGTCTGGACGACGAACCTTGCGGTTTTTCTCAATGAGTCCTGCAAAAGCTTGGGGGGTTGTCACCTCATGGATAAGGTGGCGATCAATATACAGGACAAGGTCTTCTCCGATACTGTCGACAAGATGCGCATCCACAATTTTTTGATATAGCGTTTTGGCCATAGTGATTCTTCTTCGTTTTTACATGTTTTCGATAAGCGAGCAAACATGCTCACCGACTTGTGCGGTTGATTTTGCCTCTGCGCGTTTATTAGCGGGCAAAAGCTCTGCGGTCAGCACGCCATCTAAAAGTGTTTGCGTCACTGCTTGTTCAATCATATCCGCCGCTTGCGTTTCATTGAGTGAAAATCTTAGCATCATTGCGGCAGATAAAATTTGTGCGATAGGATTAGCAATGCCTTTGCCAGCAATATCTGGCGCAGAACCACCCGCAGGCTCATACATACCAAAGCCCTCAGAGTTAATGCTGGCTGATGGTAGTAAACCCATAGATCCTGTAATCATCGCGCATTCGTCCGATACGATATCGCCAAACAGGTTTGAACATAACATCACGTCAAACTGAGCAGGGTTGCATACTAATTGCATCGTCGCATTATCAATGTAGATATGATCAAGTTCCACATCTGGATAGTCTTTTGCAACTTCTTCTGTCACCTCGCGCCATAAACGGCTAGTCACTAGCACATTAGCTTTGTCTACCGAAGTGACTTTTTTACTGCGCTTTTGGGCGGCTGCAAAAGCCGAGTGAGCAATACGCCGAATTTCGGCTTTTGAATAGCGCATCGTGTCAAACGCGTTTTGTGTTTCTCCTTCTCCCTCAATGCCTTTAGGTTGGCCAAAATAAATGCCCGATGTTAGCTCTCTTACGACCAAAACATCCACACCGCTTGATGCAATGTCTACTCGTAGTGGTGACAAATGCTCAAGACCTGAATAGATGCGAGCTGGTCGTAAGTTGCTAAATAGATCAAAGTGACTTCGCAAGGTCAGTAGGGCAGCGCGTTCAGGGCGTTTTTCTAGCGGTAAACTATCCCACTTTGGTCCACCAATTGAACCAAACAAAATAGCGTCGGCGGCCTCGCAGCCTTCAAGGGTTGCTTGTGGTAAGGCTTCACCGAAATGGTCAATAGCATAGCCACCCACTGCGTACTCCTTGCGTTTAAAGTGTAAACCGAGTTTTTTCGCAGTAAGGTCTAAGACCTTGTTTGCTTGTGCCATGACTTCAGGCCCAATGCCGTCTCCTGCTAGCACTGCAATATTGTGTTCCATTTTACACTCCTGCTATTTTTTCTTGTTTTTGTTGGTCTATTTGATCTGCTAAATACATATTGTTGAGTACAAAAATTAAGGATTTTACGCCAGCTTCAACAATATCCGTCGCTAATCCAATACCGTTAAAGCGGCGGTGTTTGTACTCCACAATCACGCTTACTTGAGCAAGTGCATCCGCCCCTTCGCCTTTGGAGTCGAGTTTAAAATCGACAATATCTAAATCATGGCCGTCAATTGCATGAATAATCGCGTTGAAGGCCGCATCCACTGGACCGTTGCCAGTAGCAGATTCGGTAATAGTAGAATCACCTGCAACTATGCTGACGGTTGCCGATGGAATAATGTTGTGTCCGGACGTGGCCTGCAGATACTTTAAAGCATAGTGAGCATGCTCATGTTTTTGTTGGTTGAAGAACAGTAGCGCTTCTAAGTCATAATCAAATACCTGACCTTTTTTATCCGCTAGGCGCAAAAATGAGGCGTACACTTCATCCAAATCGTACTCAGTTTCGTGATAACCAAGCTCACCCAAGCGATGCTTGATCACATGGCGACCCGACCGTGAGGTAAGGTTTAAATTGTTTTTGTTAATGCCGACGCTTTCCGGCGTCATTATTTCATATGTGTTTTGACCCTTAAGCACGCCGTCTTGGTGAATTCCAGAAGAGTGACTAAAGGCATTCGCCCCAACAATGGCTTTATTCGCTTGTATTGGCATGCTGCACAATTGACTTACCAATTTTGACGCTTTGCTAATTTCTTGAGTGTGAACGCCAGTGGTATATGACAGAAGCTGTTCTCTTGTTTTTAGTGCCATCACGATTTCTTCAAGTGAACAGTTACCGGCGCGTTCACCAATTCCATTTACCGTGCACTCTACCTGCCTGGCACCATGCTGCACGGCGCTAAGTGAGTTGGCTACTGCTAAGCCCAAATCATTATGGCAATGCACTGATATCACCGCTTGGTCGATGTTGGGCACACGGTCAAAGAGCGCGCCGATGATGCCACCAAACTCTGATGGAATGGTGTAGCCTACTGTATCAGGGATATTGACAGTCGTCGCACCTGCTTTTATCGCAGCCTCTACCATTCGACACAAATAATCAATGTGAGTACGCCCAGCGTCTTCGCATGAAAACTCAACATCTGGTGTGTATCGCTTCGCGTGTTTGATCGCTTTTATCGCCATTTCGACGACTTCGTCTTGCGACTTTCTCAGCTTTGTGTCGACATGAATATCGGAGGTGGCAATAAAAGTATGAATGCGGAACTGCTCGGCTACTGACATAGCTTCTCCACAGGCATCAATATCCTTCTCTAATGCTCTTGAGAGACCGCATACCCGAGATGTCTTCACATGCTCAGCAATGAGCCTGACCGATTCAAAGTCGCCTGGAGACGACACCGGAAAGCCAGCTTCAATAACATCTACCCCGAGACGTTCTAGCATCAGCGCAATTTGCAGTTTTTCTCGTCCACTGAGACTTGCAGGTAAAGCCTGTTCGCCATCTCTTAAAGTGGTGTCAAAGATAATCACTTTGTCGTTGTTGCTACTGATTTTACTATCGCCCATGTCTTTATCCTAAACCTAGTTAAAAACTAAAAGTTACACCTTGTAAACGCCGTGTCTCTGAATTTAAATGAAAAAATTCAAGCCATAAAAAAACCCGCGCGGTGCACGGGTTTAGTTTTATCTGCTTACAGACTACCCGTGCGCCTAAGCTGCCAGACCGAGTAGAAGAAGGCTAAAGCCTTCGTTTATATTGTTAGCGTTAATTTTATTATAAACGCCTTGCACCGAATGTTGCATCATCTGCAATTATCACTTCTGTATCGTATTGGTCTCAAATGTAATCGTCTTGAGCATGTGGGTCAACCACAAAAGCGCTTTTTATTGGCTAGACCAGTTGCTATTACACCTAACCTGCTTTTGAAAATGCGTTATTCGCCAGACGCGCTTTCATTTCCTTTCTACGCTGATGCAAAAGCGGCTCGGTATATCCATTTGGCTGAACTTTGCCTAAAAAGATCAAGTCTTTGGCTGCTTGAAAACCAATGCTATTTTCTAAATCAGGCAACATGGAAATGTATTCAGGATCAGCATGATTTTGTCTGTCCACCAACTCAGCCATTCTTGTGAGAGACTCATTCACCTGCTGAGGCGATAACAAACCGTGTTCTAACCAGTTTGCAATGTGCTGGCTTGAAATCCGTAAAGTTGCCCTGTCTTCCATTAAACCAACATTGTTAATGTCCGGCACCTTAGAGCAACCAATGCCTTGATGTACCCATCGAACAACATAACCTAATATGCTTTGCACATTGTTGTCGAGCTCTTGCTGTATTTCTTCGCTGCTAAGCTCTCTGCCAGTTTCTAACAGCGGAATATCAAGAATCTGGTTAATGCCGTCAAATGTTTGCTTCGCTAAGTGTTCTTGAATGGCAAACACGTCAACCTGATGATAATGCAGGGCGTGCAATGTTGCAGCGGTAGGTGAGGGCACCCATGCTGTATTTGCTCCCGCTCTAGGATGCGCAATCTTTGCTTTCATCATATTTGTCATTTGGTCCGGAATAGGCCACATGCCCTTGCCAATCTGAGCTTTGCCAGACAATCCGCAGTGCAATCCTGTAATAACATTTGCCATTTCATAGGCTTGCAACCAAGGCCTATTTTTAAGCTCAGCTTTGGGCGCAAAGGGTCCCTTAAGCATTGATGTGTGAATTTCATCGCCGGTTCTATCTAAAAACCCCGTATTAATAAACACGACACGCTCTTTGGCCTGAGCGATACACTCTGCCAGATGCAAACTGGTGCGGCGCTCTTCATCCATGATGCCTATTTTGATGGTAAAGCGATTTACATCAATAAGGTTTTCAACTGCGGTGAACAAGTCATGAGTAAATGCCACCTCTTCCGGGCCATGCATTTTAGGCTTAACGATATAGATACTGCCTCGTTTGCTGTTTTTAAATGGACTGTTGTTTAACACATCGTGCTTAGCAATCAGTGATGTGATTACCGCATCCATAATGCCTTCAAAAATGGGCTCATTGTTAAAAAGCACGGCATCGTTTTGCATTAAATGGCCGACGTTTCGAATAAACATGAGGCTGCGCCCAGCTAGCGTTAAGTTTTGTGAAGGCTGTTGCGCGTCTTTGTATACTCTGTCAACGTGCATTTTGCGAATAACTGTCTTTGAGTCTTTGTTAATTTCGGTTTTTAGCGTTCCTTGCATCAGACCAAGCCAGTTGCGATAAACCTGTGTTTTATCTTCAGCATCAACTGCAGCAACAGAGTCCTCGCAATCCATAATCGTGGTAAGCGCTGCTTCAACTAAAATATCTTTAATGTTGGCTGGGTCACTTCTGCCAATAGGGTGCTGTTCGTCAAGCTGTATTTCAATATGCAGACCGTTGTTGCTTAATAGCAAGGAATCGGGCTTGTCTATACTTCCATTAAAGCCAATAAATTGCGCCGGATTGGCTAAAGCGGAACTTGAGCCATCAGATAAATTGACAATAAGCGTATTGTCGATTATCCCGTAGTGTACGCTATGAGAGTGAGACCCGCTTTGCAAAGGGGCAATCTGATCTAAGTACTCTCTGGCTCGCTTGATGACCGCAGCACCGCGTGCTTGATTATATTTGCCGCGATTGCTGAGCTCACCTTTAGTTGAGATTAGGTCAGTACCGTAAAGCGCATCATATAAGCTGCCCCATCTAGCATTTACTGCATTAAGAGCGTAACGCGCATTGTTTATGGGCACTACCAACTGAGGTCCCGCAATATTCGCAATCTCACTGTCGACATGTTGAGTGCTAATTTGGACTTTCTCACTGTTAGGTTCTGCTGCGCTTGGACGAAGGTAAGATATGGATTCAAGAAAGCGCTTATACTCCTCGAACGATGCGTCGTTATTATGAATATGAAACTCATCTATCGCTGTTTGAAGTTGTGTGCGCTTGTGAAGTAAAGCGTGATTGCGCTCAGTGAAGCTATCGAGCAGCTTTTCAAAACCCTGCCAAAATTGAGTTGCATTAACACCTGAGTTAGCCAATGCCTCTTGCATAACAAACTCATACAAAGTCTGTTCAATCTTAAGCTGCCCTTTGTCAATATAGGTTGTCATAAGCCATCTCCCCGCGTCATTTTATAAAATTTAGCGATTACTTTTGATTAAAGCTTTTACCAGTGTAGAGCGCTTATTGAAATATGTTTAGTGTATGTTAAATATTCTAGGTATAAATTACATGAATGATTGTTGGTACGTATCATAATAGTGTGCTTGTGCAGCATAAAAGTAAGGAAAACCTCCTATCCTTTTCAGAATTTACGCTGTCATTTCCTCAGCCACTTCGTTAATGAGTCTTCGTAACCAAATATGGCCGGCATCGTGATGAAGCAAAGCACTCCACGCCATTTTTAAAGCGATAGGAGGGATATCAAATGGGGGAGGCACGACTTTTATCGCTGGGTCGTCTTTAAATATTTTTGCCGCTTTGTTGGGTAAGGTAGCAATCAGGTTTTGTGTTTTCGCTAATTGCAATGCTGCGTGATAGTGACGGGTAAACACACGAATGTCTCTTTGTTTCCCTATCTTAATCAGTTCAGCATCCACCCAACCCAGCTTTTGCACTTCGTTAGGGTCGATGCCTACACCTACACCGAAACCGGTTTTACTTACCCATATATGCTGCCCGCGTAAATAGGCGTCTAAGTCAAAGTCATTTGCTGAAGGATGATCTGAGCCAATTACACAGGCAAAAGTATCATACCAAATCACTTTTTGATGAAAAGACAGCGGCAGTTCATCAAAGCGATTTATCGCCATGTCTACCTTCCCTTGCTCAACATCATGAAAGGTCACATCAGAGGGTGTAATTAGGTCTAAGGTAATGTTAGGCGCGAGTTTAGATAGTTTACCAATAAGTTCTAGTAGCAGAGTCGATTCCGCATAATCACTTGTCATGATCCTAAACGTACGTGCACTTGAAAGCGGATCGAATTCCACCTCCGGCTGAATCGAGGACTCAAGGCGGCTTAAAACATCGCGAATAACAGGCTGTAGCTCAATCGCTCGCTTCGTTGGCGTCATCCCTTCACTGGTTCTGACCAAAAGGGGATCTTTAAACAAATCGCGTAAACGCTTAAGTCCATTACTCATTGCCGGTTGGGTAATACTTAGCTGGTTAGCGGCTTTTGTTACACTACCTTCTCTTAGGAGAACATCCAAATATACAAGCAAATTTAAATCAACCTTGGCAATGTTCAACGAGAATACTCCTGTTAAAAGAAAGAGTGTATAAGTTTACGCCATGTAATGTAGATAATCCATTGGTGGTATGAATGGAAGATAGCATGCTAACTGATTGAAATTAATCACTTTATATAATTACAGTTAAAAAACTATACCATGCTTTTTTCACACTCATAAATTTGATGAATGCGCATGAGGTTTTCAAGATGTAAGTGCGCTAGGTCACGGATACAATGGTTGATGAAGAATGCTTTAAGATGTGGCGTTACGCTTTGAAAGCGTCGAAATCAGGGATGATTTCGTGAGCGCCCATGGATGGGTTCACAGCGTCTTTCAAAGCGTAACGCCACATCTTAAAGCATTCAGCAATCTTAAATAAACCAAAAAAACGCCCCGAAGGGCGCTGAACAAGAAAGGTTTGTGTATGTATTTGATTAGGCAACTACGTCAAACTGATTCATGGTGTTGTCTTCGCCAGAGGCTTTAAGCGCTTGTTCGCCAGAGAAGTATTCTTTGTGAGTATCACCCAAATCAGAACCGGCCATGGCTTGGTGCTTGACGCAGGCAAGACCTTGACGAATTTCTTGGCGCTGAACTCCTTTTACATAAGCGAGCATGCCGTCGTCACCAAAGTAGCCCTTTGCTAAATTATCGGTTGAAAGTGCCGCAGTATGATATGTCGGCAAGGTGATCAAATGATGGAAAATACCCGCTTCTCTTGCAGCATCCTCTTGGAATGTACGAATTTTGCTGTCAGCCTGTAGCGCAAGTTCAGAATCATCGTAAACCGCAGACATTAGCGCGTCTCGGTCATAAGCACTTGTGTCTTTACCCGACTCTTTCCATGCATCGAAAACTTGTTGGCGGAAGTTCAAGGTCCAGTTAAATGACGGACTATTGTTGTAGACGAGTTTCGCATTGGGTACCTCTTCGCGGATAGCATTGACCATTTCGGCAATTTGTCCAACGTGCGGCTTCTCAGTTTCAATCCAAAGTAAATCTGCTCCGTTTTGCAGGCTAGTGATGCAGTCGAGCACGACACGCTCAACGCCAGTGTTTTCTTTAAACTTGTAGAGTCCGTTTGGCAAACGTACAGGTTTGACTAACTTACCGTCTAGCTTCATTACGGTATCGCCTTCCCCAAGCGCATCAACACTGTCGACCTCGGCGGTTTCTAAAAAGGCATTGTATTGCGCGGCTAAATCACCTTCGCTTTGCGAAACCGGAATTTTTTGGGTAAGGCCAGCACCGAGAGAGTCAGTGCGCGCTACAATCACCCCATCATCTACGCCAAGCTCCAAAAAGGCATAACGAACTGCATTAATTTTCGCTAAAAAGTCTTCGTGCGGCACAGTGACCTTTCCATCCTGATGACCGCACTGCTTCGCGTCAGAAACTTGATTTTCAATTTGGATACAGCACGCCCCAGCTTCGATCATCTTCTTCGCGAGTAAATAGGTGGCTTCTTCGTTACCAAAGCCCGCATCGATATCAGCAATAATGGGCACTACGTGCGTTTCAAATTCATCAATTTGCTGTCGGATTTGAGCAACATTTCCGCCTGTCGCCTTGGCCTCATCAAGCTGATTAAATAAGTTGCCTAGCTCACGCGCATCGGCTTGGCGTAGAAAGGTGTAAAGCTCTTCAATAAGTGCTGGAACAGACGTTTTTTCATGCATTGATTGGTCTGGCAATGGACCAAATTCGGAGCGAAGCGCCGCAACCATCCATCCAGAAAGATATAGATAACTTTTACTTGTTGTGCCTTGATGCTTTTTTACAGCCAGCATTTTTTGTTGACCAACAAAACCATGCCAGCAGCCTAGAGACTGAGTGTATTGCGCGCTATCGGCATCATAGTCAGCCATATCTTGACGCATTATCCCAGCTGTATACTTAGCAATCTCTAAACCTGTTCGAAAACGATTTTGCAGCTTCATGCGAGCGGCATACTCTGGACTAATTGCATTCCACGCACTGCCTTGCGCATTCTTCAATTCAGCAAACTTCGAGATTTCTTGTTCGTATTGAGACATGATGGTTTCCTCTATTTATCTGTAAATCGCGTCTTAGAAGCATGTTGCATCTGCTAACACAACTTTGCTTGTTAAGCGTCTTTCATCATCCTAAGAGAGAAATTCAAATAAAACGAGTGTATATAAATCATCTTGAGTATTCACACCGTGAATGTTAATTGGCAAGCCTTCTGTTTAAATGCTTGTGCTCGTCGACAACATTTTCCTTCGATACTTATGGAAGCGTTTGGATTCATTGTATACTTGTTCAATTAATGGGAGCGATGATGAACGCATGTTAATAACTCCACTGTCTTTTTAAAACAAACATAATTATGATGGAATCCAAATAAATGATTGCAACCGCCCTGTCTTTTTTGAACGCTGTTAGACATCTGAACATAGAAATATCTAGTACTATTGCAAAGCGAAAAGTCTCATTGCTAGGTGCCGCTTTGCTGTCAATTGGCTCCCTTATTCTAAGTGCGACAGCGTTTGCAAAAGATGCTAACAGCAGAGCATCAGCTGAATCTTCGGTAAGTGCACCTCAAAATATTATTATGGTAGTGGCTGACGGAATGGGGCCTGCTTACGTTTCCGCATATCGATTTTTTAATGACGACCCTGCCACTGAGAGTGTGGAAACAACCATATTCGACGATATTCTGCTTGGCACAGCGCGCACGCACCCGCATCAACAGTCAGGCTATGTGACTGACTCTGCCGCAAGTGCTACTGCTTTAGCTGCTGGCGTAAAGACTTACAATGGTGCAATTGGTATGACAGTGGATAAAAAGCCGCTAGAAACGGTTCTTCATCGAGCACGAAAGTATGGCATGAAAACAGGGTTAGCTGTCACCTCAACTATTGTACATGCGACGCCCGCATCTTACATGGTGGCAAATGAGCTGCGACGGAATTACGAGCAAATAGCAGATAGTTTTTTCGATGACCGAATAAACGGACAGTTTCTGGCTGACGTGATGCTAGGTGCTGGCAGGGCTCATTTTATTCGCGATGACAGAAACATTGTTGAAGAGTTTATAGAGGAGGGCTTTCAATACGTATTTGACTACTCTCAGCTTTCATCAGTCGACCCTGCTAAACCGCTTATTGGCCTTTTTGGTGAAACCATGCTGCCATGGTCGCTTGACGATGTTGAACCAAATCGCTTGAGCGTAATGACCGAAGCTGCACTTGATCACTTAAATAACGATGATGGATTTTTCTTATTAGTTGAAGCAAGTCAAGTAGATTGGGCTGGCCACGGAAACGAAATAGCCTCTGCCATGGCGGAAATGGAGGATCTGGTTGCGACATTGAAGATCATTGAGTCTTTCGTCAACACCAATCCTAACACCCTAGTGGTTATCACTGCTGACCACAGCACCGGCGGATTAACTGTAGCGGGTGCTGACGGCTATCGCTGGGATCCAAGTTTTATCAAGAGTGTTTCAGCATCTGTTCCGAGTATTGCACAGGGGATGATGAATAGTGAAGACAGAGCCAGCTACGTGTCTGAAAAGCTAGGATTTGAACTCAATGAAGCGGAAGCCAGCATGGTGGAGACCGTCGTAAAGGAAATGAGTAAGCGAGACATAGAGCAAGTCATTAAAGATATTGTTGATGCTCGCACCAATACCGGCTGGACAACTAACGGGCATACTGCGGTAGATGTAAACGTTTATGGCTATGGCCCCGGTGCAGACACCTTCAAAGGTAACTTGGATAACACAGAAATTGCTAAAGGTTTGTTTGAGCTTTTAGACGCACGGGCGCAACGCTAAAGCGATACTATTTTGGTACGTACCGTCAGCTGACGCGGGCGCGCTCATTGATTGAGAAATGTTTCGATAGGTTCGCCGGTGCAGGCCGATATTTGCTTAAATAAATAGATTAACGCGCTGATAAGCAGCACCATAGACGGAATGACAATCACCGGGTAACTCAGTGCAGTCATTCGTCCTAGTTCTTCTGTGTATGCGGTGGTGCCAGGCTCTGACACGAGTATCCATTTCGCTAACATGTAGTTAAGCGCTGACGATAAGAAAAATGATCCGGCGACAATGTACGAGCTCACAGCAACCTTTTGATTAAAAGTCTCATTCGCATTGTGCTCAGTTAAACTAGCGTTAAGTTTATCCCAGTTGATGATTTGATCGTTCAAAATTAACATCTTAACCAAGGGTTTGTGACCAAATTGCGTCGCGATTACCGCAAGTCCAATAATTGCAGGTATGGCTGCTTCCTTGATTGCCATATATTCGGCTGGCAGCTTAAGCAAACTAATGCCACCAGTGAGCAATACACTGATAATCCCCAAAACTGAAAAGCCGTTTATTTTCTTTGTCTTTTTCAGATCGTAGAGACCAAAACAAAGCGGAAAGGAAAGGGCAACGACCACGCTCCATGCAGGGCCAAGATATTCATCCGAGCTAAGATAACTCATGACCAGTACCGGTATGGCAATATTAAATACTAAATTGCCAAAAAAACCGGTTTGTTGAGGTTTAGGCTTCGCCGTTGTTGACTCAGGCGAGCTTGTCTCAGGTGAACTATTGTTAGACATTATTGTATTTTCTCATAAATTTTTACTGTTGGCGTTTAAGCCTTTCCAATCAATATCGCGAATGCGCTTATCGGCGATGTAGAATATTTTGTCTTTTGGATACAGCGTTTCATCAAAAGCAGGGTTTACTGAAATACTTTGCATGTTTTCATGCGATGCAAATCCAATAAAGGTGGCGTTGTATTGTTTCTTTAGCGCCAGAAAAAAAGCTTCGACGCTCAGAGCGGGTGCGGATTCAGGAATGGTATCTGAAAATTGAGCTTGTCCATCATACACATCGAGCAAATCATGATGAAGTAAGCTTGAGCCCGGGTCAAAAGCCGATTTCGCAAGCATTTCTACCGCTACGCTCGGCGTACACTCTATTTCTGGACAATGTACTTTCAGCAGCGGTACTAAGGTTTCGTCATCAAAATAAGCGACCTTATGCGCAGTTTTGTTGCGCTTCGAGCAATACAGCGCGGTTGTCATGGTCATATCATCATGCGGGTTGTCTATAATTATGGTTGCCGCTTCTTTGATACACGCCCGGTCCATTTCATCGTCATTATTAAAAGAGGTGACTCTGACGAAATCAATTTTGGAAGGCATGGGGTTTTCAATATCCGCCTTCACGCATAAAAGAATATCAGGATCAAGCGGTGAGTTTTCTTTCTCAATTAGCAAGAGCTTCAACAATTGCATCGTGCGCTTACCATTCCATCCGATAATAACAACGTGATTATCTAGGTTAAGTGAGTTCAAACCTTTTGCTCCTTTTTGCCATTGTTTACCAACAAACGATGCTACTCGCCCCAAAATTAAGGCAAATATACTCAAGCCCATCGGGATGACGTACAAGGCGACGATCCATTTGCCTGCCTCCGTAGAAGGAGACATATCGCCATATCCAACTGTAGAACCAGTTACAATTAACCAATACGTAAAATCGTGCGAAGCTAATAAATCTTGTTCGCCTGCCGCGTAAAGCAGCATCCAGCAACTTAGTGCGTAGAATGCAGTGAATGCAAGAATCACGTACCAACGCATCTCGCTTAGGTAGCGCGACATTATTCGCTTTGCTTTTATCCAAGTAGTCATAGTGATTTGCAGCGTTTCCTCATCTCTACAAGCGCGTATAGAGTAATAAACTATGCGGTAATTACAAGCTCAACGTTTCCGTATTTCATTTGCTCAGCGCGCACAACTGCGCGCAACGGCATGCAACTAATTGTATTGCCAAACGAATCCTAACAAAATAAAACCCAGCCAAAAGGCTGGGTGAAATTAAGACATGGGAGGTGTCCAAAGTTGTTTGAGAAATTAATGCGTTAACACGCGTGTCATCCCAACAATCACATTTTACGATTGATTATTGAACAATTAGGTATAATGCTCAGCTATTCAGTATAGCGCGGTGTACCCAAAACATAATATTCTCTACATATAGACTAAAGGATGATTTTTTGTGACAGGATGCTCTTTTTCTCCGACTTTGTCCGTACTACATGGGCATTTGAAATAACTATCAAAGAAGACATTTTTAAATATGAAAATAACGGATTTCGATTTCGACCTCCCTGAACAGCTCATTGCCAAATACCCCGCGCAGCAAAGAAGCGCCAGTCGCATGCTTTGCCTCGATGGACAAAATGGTGAAATTCAGCATAAGCAATTTACCGACATTGTTGATCTGCTTGAGGAAGGTGACTTA
Source organism: Ningiella algicola (assembly GCF_028401415.2). Lineage (NCBI taxonomy): Bacteria > Pseudomonadati > Pseudomonadota > Gammaproteobacteria > Alteromonadales > Alteromonadaceae > Ningiella > Ningiella algicola. The sequence continues at coordinate 4,060,559 of NZ_CP171821.2, forward strand.
TTGGTTTTCAACAACACGCGCGTTATTCCGGCGCGCCTGTTCGGCCAAAAAGCCTCAGGCGGGAGGGTTGAAGTGTTGCTTGAGCGCGTGCTCAGCGATAATACTGCGCACGCTCATATTCGCGCAAGTAAGTCGCCAAAGGCTGGCACTGAGCTTAGCATGGAAGGCGGCATTAAGATTAAGGTGTTAGGCCGAGAAGATGCGCTGTTTCATATCGAATTTGCGAGTGATGAAAACGTGTTTGATTTATTAGAAAAACACGGGCATATGCCGCTTCCTCCATATATCGACCGGCCAGATGAAGATAGTGATAAAGAGCGTTATCAAACGGTTTACAACGAAAAGCCAGGCGCAGTAGCCGCACCCACGGCAGGATTGCATTTTGATGATGAGATCCTCGCTAAAATCAAATCGAAGGGCGTAAATACCGCCTTTGTGACTTTGCATGTAGGGGCTGGCACCTTTCAGCCGGTTCGAGTTGAAAATATTAAAGATCATGTGATGCACGCTGAATATGCGGAAGTTACAGAAGAAGTGGTTAAACAAGTATTGGAAACCAAAGCCGCTAACAAACGAGTAGTTGCTGTGGGGACCACCTCGGTTCGTTCCATCGAGTCTGCCGCGCATCAAGAGCATCTAAAGGATACGGATGTATTGCTTGAGCCCTTTTTGTCTGACACCAGCATATTTATTTACCCTGGCTTTGAGTTCAAAGTCATTGATGTGATGTTGACCAACTTTCACTTACCACAATCGACCCTGATGATGCTAATCAGCGCCTTCGCAGGGCGCGAGGAAGTAATGAAGGCATATTCGCAAGCGATTGAGAAAGCGTATCGATTTTTCAGTTATGGTGATGCAATGCTCATTAATAAGAAGTAACAAAGTGCATGCCACTAAGTTTAATATGGTCGTATTTTGTTCCGATATTCCTAATGCCATCTAAGCCTTAAGTTTGCTATACTCGCCGCCAGTTCAAATGTGTGTAGTAGCGTGGAGTAAATGAAGTTCAACTTAACAAAGACCGACGGTTTGGCTCGTCGCGGTCAGTTGGTGTTTGAAAGAGGTGTGGTCGAAACACCTGCTTTTATGCCAGTGGGCACTTACGGTACGGTAAAAGGGATGACGCCTGAAGAACTAGCAGATACCGGCGCGCACATTTGTTTAGGCAATACCTTCCACTTAATGCTGCGCCCTGGCACGCAAATAATTCAAGACCACGGCGATTTGCATGACTTTATGCACTGGGACAAGCCTATACTGACGGACTCTGGTGGATTTCAGGTCTTTTCTTTAGGCGATCTTCGTAAAATAGATGAAGAGGGCGTAACCTTCCGCTCGCCAATTAACGGCGAAAAAATTCTACTGACACCTGAAAAGTCTATGCAGGTTCAGCGTGAGCTTGGTTCTGACATTGTTATGATTTTTGACGAATGTACGCCATATCCAGCTACAGAAGAAGAAGCCGAGACTTCAATGCAGCTGTCGCTGCGCTGGGCCCAGCGAAGTAAAGAAGAACACGGCGACAATCCTGCCGCCCTCTTTGGCATTATTCAAGGTGGCATGTACGAAGCTTTGCGTGATATCTCGCTCGACGCACTGGAAAAAATTGATTTTGATGGTTATGCCATAGGCGGTCTTTCGGTGGGTGAGCCAAAAGAAGACATGATGCGCATAGTGAAACATACTGCACCAAAAATCCCTGAGCATAAGCCAAGATATTTGATGGGCGTGGGCAAACCAGAAGATATCGTGGAGTCGGTGCGCCGCGGCATTGATATGTTCGACTGCGTGATGCCAACACGCAATGCACGCAATGGACACTTATTTGTGACCGAGGGCGTTATAAAAATCCGTAATGCCAAACAAAAAGTCGATACTTCGCCTTTGGACGAAAATTGCGATTGCTACACTTGTAAAAACTATTCTCGGTCATACTTACATCACTTAGACAAGTGCAATGAGATACTCGGTGCTCGGCTAAATACTATTCATAATTTGAGATATTACCAAACTGTGATGAAGGGTTTGCGTGAGGCTATTGAGGCAGGAACCTTGGATGAATTTGTCGCTGATTTTTATGCGAAAAAAGGGAAAGACGTTCCCGAACTGTAAAATGCATATAGCAACGGCATAGTGAGCGGCGGTTGCCATAATTAATCTAGGCTTACAAGAATAAAGCGGGGCAATAATGCACTGCTGGTAGAGAATAATAATATTGCTGTTTAAGAAGGAAATAATATGAGCTTTTTCATTTCGAGCGCACATGCACAAGAAGCAGGCGGTGCTTCTACAGGCTTTGGTTTTGAGCCACTTATCATGCTGGCGGTTTTTGGTCTTATCTTTTATTTCTTGCTCTACAGACCTCAGGCAAAAAGAGTGAAAGAACATAAAAACTTGGTTTCTTCCCTAGCCAAAGGCGACGAAGTGCTCACCCAAGGTGGCGTTGTTGGCAAAATCACAAAAGTAAGCGACGACAAAGACTTTATTGAAGTGTCGCTTAATGAAACAAACAGCATCATGGTACAAAAATCTGCCGTGAGTGCCGTATTGCCAAAAGGCACCATGAAGTCTCTATAGAGACCTTTAGGATTAGGATAATATCGTGTTAAACCAAACACCTGTATGGAAATATATTTTGGTCGTCTTTGTATTGGCAATGTGCGCCTTGTACGCACTACCCAATATTTACGGAGAAGACCATGCGGTGCAGATATCCTCTGGACGTGATACCACCGTAACTCAAGCGCTTGCAAGTGATGTTGAAGCTAAGTTGCAAGATGCGCAGATCGATTTTAAAGCTGTCGAGTTTGCAGACGAGCGTATCTTAGTGCGCCTGCCAGATTCTGATACTCAGCTAATTACCCGAGAGGCACTTGATGACGAACTTGGCGATGATTATTTCGTTGCCATGAACCTCGCGCCTGACACGCCTGACTGGTTGGAAAGCCTCGGCGGCACACCTATGAAGCTTGGTCTTGATTTGCGTGGTGGCGTTCACTTTTTGATGGAAGTGGACATGAACAGTGCCATTGACGCCGCAGTAGGTGGTGTAGTTGACGAGTTTAGAGACCGCTTACGTGAAGAAAAGCTTCGGTATCGTAGCGTGCGCAAAAGCGGAATGTCCGTTGATATCGTTTTTCGCGATGCAGATGTACTTGAAAGCGCACAATTTTTCCTGCGCAATGACTATCCTAATATGACCATTGATGAGCGCGATGATTTAACCCTGCGCGCGACCTTTTCTGAAAACCGCCTTGCTGAAATTCGCGACTACGCAGTAAAACAAAATATCACGATTATTCGCAACCGGGTTAACCAGCTTGGTGTTGCCGAGCCTTTAGTGCAAAAGCAAGGTCAAGATCGCATCGTAGTGCAGCTACCGGGTATTCAAGATACTGCAAAAGCGAAAGAAATTTTAAACGCGACCGCGACGCTTAATTTCAGAGCGGTTGATGAAACAGGTGACGTGCGAGACGCGGTAAATGGTCGTGTTCCTGCAGGTGCGGAGTTACTATTCAGACGTAACGGTCAGCCCGTTTTATTGAAAAAACAAATCGCGCTTGAAGGTAGTCACATTATCGACGCGACGAATTCTGTTGATGAAAACGGCTTTCCTCAAGTCAATATCGACCTTGATTCTAAAGGCGGCACTAAAATGTCCAACTTTAGTAAGCAAAATGTCGGAAAGCCTATGGCAACGGTATTTATTGAGTTCAAAGCCACCGATGAACGCGGGCCTGACGGGAAATTGATTTTTGAAAAATCAGAAGAGGTCATTAACGTCGCAACCATTCAAACTCAGCTCGGCAGCTCATTTCGGATCACGGGACTTGACTCCGCCGCAGAAGCACGCGATTTAGCGTTGTTGCTTCGCGCAGGTGCGTTGATTGCTCCTATCCAAATAGTGGAGGAGCGCACCGTCGGGCCTAGCTTGGGTAAAGAAAACATCGAGTTGGGAATGCAAGCCATCACCTATGGCTTAGTTGCTGTGCTGGTGTTTATGTTGATTTATTACCGCGCCTTTGGGGTGGTGGCTAATATCGCCTTGGTCACTAATGTGGTATTGATTGTGGGAGTTATGTCGATGATTCCTGGCGCGACCTTAACTTTGCCGGGCATGGCGGGTATTGTCTTAACAGTAGGGATGGCAGTTGATGCAAACGTCCTTATTTTTGAGCGGATCAGGGAAGAACTAAGAGAAGGGCGAAGTCCACAGCAGTCGATACATTTTGGATACGACAATGCCTTTTCTACCATTTTAGATGCCAATATCACCACGTTTATTGCTGGGATGATTTTGTTTGCCGTTGGCACCGGGCCTATTAAGGGTTTCTCTATTACACTGATGATCGGTATCTTGACTTCTATGTTTACCGCAATCGTTGTTACACGCGTTATGGTCAACCTCATTTGGGGTGGCAAGCGTGTGAAAAAGCTAGCGATTTAAGGAGTCGGTAATGCAATTTCAAATATTAAAACTAAGCGAAACCGTCAACTTTATGAAACTTCGCTTTCCAGCGATGATTTTCTCGACGCTTTTGATTGTAGGCTCAATCGCCTCTTTAGCAGTGAATCAGCTTAACTGGGGATTAGATTTTACGGGCGGCACAGTGATTCAGGTAAACTATCCTGATGGTGCTAACCTAGAATTAATACGAGCGGAGCTTACTGAGGCGAATTTCCCAGATGCGGTGGTTCAAAATTTCGGCAGTAGTCAGGAGGTGCTTATCCGAGTTGCGCCAAGAGATGATTTGCAAGCCGAAGTCATCGGTGACATGGTGCTGGCTGCCTTGAAAGCCGATGTCCCTAACGTTGAAATGCAGCGAATTGAGTTCGTTGGACCTAACGTAGGGGAGGAGTTGACAGAGCAGGGCGGACTTGCGATGTTGGTAGCCTTGATATGTATATTGATTTACGTGGCAATGCGTTTTGAGTACCGCTTTGCTTTAGGTTCAGTAGGCGCACTTGCACACGACGTGATCATTACCCTTGGCTTGTTCAGTATCCTTCAGTTGGAATTTGATTTAACCGTATTAGCGGCGTTATTAGCGGTTATAGGTTATTCACTCAACGATACGATTGTGGTCAGCGATCGTATTCGAGAAAATTTCCGGAAAGTGCGAAAAGGCGGGCCCGAAGAGATTATCAATATTTCGCTGACACAAACGCTTAACCGAACCATTGTCACGTCATTGACCACCATCTTGGTGCTGTTAGCGCTATTCTTTAAAGGTGGCGCATTGATTCACGGTTTTGCAACGGCGCTCCTTTTCGGCGTATTTATCGGCACATATTCATCCGTTTATATCGCGTCTTCTGTCGCACTGTTTTTGGGTATCAGTAAGGAAGACTTGATGCCGCCAGAAGTCGAAAAAGAAGGCGAGGATTTAGAGCCGCTATAACACCCTGAAATTTGGCGTTTAAGTCTCGATGATAAAGCACACCGCGCAGTTTTGATGCTTCGCGGTGTTTTTGTATCTTAGTGCTTTTAACTCCTGTTCGCTTCATTGTAGTCACCCCGCTTATTTCCTTGCACTTAACATTTGAAGCGCTCCGCTTTGCATCCACGAAACTTTTCCAAAATTTAGCAGTATAAATACACATATGTGTTTAGGCATTTGTTTTGAGATTGTCAGCGGAGAACAGAATGGATCTATCAAAATTAGTAGGCGGTTTAAGCAAGTCTGGTGCACTAAGTGGCTTCATGGGAGGCGTTGCCGGTGGCGGATTAACCAGCATGGTGGCAAGTAAAAAAGGGCGTAAAGTAGGCAAGAGTGCCCTTAAAGTGGGAGCGCTTGCGGCTGTTGGAGGCCTTGCATGGAAGGCCTATCAGTCATATTCGGCAAATAAAGGTGTACAGAGTACAAATGCCACTCATACACCAAGTGCTAACGCATACGGCACAGCGCCAGCGCATTCTCCCAATCCGGCCGTTGCACCCGCTCCTAACTCAGCCCAATTTGACTTTAGGCCTGCGGCACTTCCTCAGCAAGCATTTGAAGAAGTGGTAGATGAAGGCAACGAACAAGGGCAGATGATCCTAATGCGAGCCATGATAGCGGCCGCTTATGCCGACGGACATATCGATGAAGTTGAGCGACAGCGTATCTTTGCGCAAGTTGAGTCAATGGATTTATCGATTGAAGAAAAGGCTATGTTATTTGATGAGCTTCGCAAGCCATTAAGTCTACATGATTTGGTTGCACAGGTGCCAAATGCACAAACCGGCATTGAAGTGTATGCGGCAAGTGCAAGTGCTATAGATACTTCGCAGCCTGTGTCCCAGCAATTTTTGACTGAGCTGTCACAACAATTATGCATTCCTGGAGAGTTGGTAACGAGTATTCATCAACAGCTCAGCGAATATCAACAATAGAACGATAACATTAACGAGACCGAATATATGAAATCATTGAAGATAGGATTAATTGTTGGCGCGCTTGCGGTAACAAGCTGTGTGTCATGGGTATTTGCTAAAAGCCCGTTTAACGACATGCCAAAAGGGAACTACGAACTTGATTTGAGCCATGCCAGCATAGTATGGAAAGTGTCACACTTAGGTTTATCCGACTACGTGGCAAGGTTTGCTAATTTTGATGCCAGCATTGAATTTGATGCGATGAATGTGGAAAAGTCAGTTGTAAGAGCCTCGATTGATCCCATGTCTATTCAAACAGCTTATCCAAATGCGGACGAAAAGGACTTTGATAAGGTATTGGCCACCGAAAAGGGCTGGTTTAATGCGAGTGAATTTCCATCCATCGATTTTGTGTCAACCGATATTGAAATGACAGGCGATTCTACCGCGGTCATGACTGGCGATTTAAGCTTCTTAGGTACAAGTCTGCCCGTTGTTCTGGATGTCACATTCAATGGCGCCATGCAGCGTCAGCCTTTCAGTGGAAAGCCAACCATGGGCTTTTCGGCAACAACAACGATTGAGCGCAGTAAATGGGGGATGACTAAGTATGTTCCTAATATCGGTGATGCAGTTGAGATTATGATTGAAGGCGAGTTTGCAAAAGCCGATGACTAAGCCTCCTAAGCTATACATCGAATTCTGCGTGGTATTGGCTAGGATAGTTTTCAAATGACAGCTCAAGGAAAGCCGAACCGATATCATGGCATCAGTATTTTTCTGCACTGGTTAATGGCCATCGGTTTGTTATTTATGATTGCGTCGGGTGTTTACATGGTAAATGTAGACATGCCTAAGGCTGACCAGTATCAGCTGTTTCAAATCCACAAAGCGAGTGGCGTCGTCATGCTTTGGGCGATAGCCATTCGTATATTAGTTAGATGGTTGACGCAACAGCCAGCTATGCCAGATGAGTTTTCGAAACGTGAATCGCGATTAGCAAAATTGGGCCATATAGGCCTATACCTCGCACTTGTGCTCATGCCGTTAAGCGGTTGGTTGATGGTATCGGCTAGCCCTTTTGGTTTACCCACCTTCGTTTTTGTGGACTGGATCAAATGGCCACACATACCTTTTGTTGAGCGCAATAAAACAATAGAAACGATTGCGCGAAATGTACATTGGGTGCTTGCTTCAGCACTTCTGATCATGGTGGTGGGGCATATCAGCGCGGTGGTATTGCACAAAAAGAAGCAGGGAATTTCATTAATTAAACGTATGTGGTGGAGTAAAAAGGTTTGAAATTATCAAGGAAGTATCAGTCGGTAGCGCTATGTTTGGTCATGGCTTGGTTTGCAGCTTTTCAAGTTATTGCGCAGGTCAACATTGACCAAACACAAGGTAGTGTAGGCTTTGCAGGTGAGCATGCAGGTATGGAGTTTTCTGGGGTATTCGAGCGCTGGCAAGCTACGATGCTCCTTCCAACAGAAAGCGCGCAAGCATCGGAGGCATTTATTAACGCGGAATTTGATTTATCTAGCGCGACGACGGGGGATGCAACGTATGATGAGACACTTCCCGAAGGCGATTGGTTTGATGTAGACAACCATCCAAAGGGCAGGTTTGTAAGCGACAGAGTGAGCCCCCAAGGTAATGACTACTTGGTAGAAGGGCAATTGACACTGCGAGGTAAGACACACCCGATATCTTTTACCTTAGTGTCAGAAGGCAGTCGTCTAAGCGCCAGCTTTAATGTTGATAGAATTGCATACGCTATTGGACTCGATTCAGACCCTGAGGCAGAGTGGGTAAGCAGAAACATTGCTTTAAGTCTCGATATTCCCAATGTGGCAAATTAGAAGAGCGCCAGTATTAATAGCAGATAACTGCTTAAAAAAAATACCTAAGTATAAACGCCATGATTTCCAATTTGTTCAAAGTGCATACAATGCGCTCGTCCCTTAACCTTGTTGGAAATAATCATGAAAAAACTCGTTTTACTTGCCGGTGTTATCGCGTCCTTCTCTTTCTCATCTGTAGCCGCTCCAAAAGCGTTCACAGCAGCTGATGAAAACTTTGAAACAAAAGCGTGCGTAGTAGCCGCGTCTGAAGGTATGGATGCAGTTAAAGCACTCGTATCGGAAAAAGGTTTGGTGTTTCGTAACTTTAAACAAAGCGTTACGTGCAACAACAAGTCCTTGAACACCTTTGCTAAAATGTATCATGGTAAGGCGAGCAGCAATGATGCCCCAGTTGTCGTTGTAGCGAAGAACAATAACTTCGAATCTCGCGTTTGTGTTTCTGCAGTTAATAACGGAATTAAGCACACGCTTGCTAAGTTCCGCATCAACCAAAACGAAATCCTTTGTAATGGCAAGCCGTTGAACAAGTTTGTCAAAGCAAGTAAAACAGGTCAGCTAGCAAAGCTGAGTTCTGAGGACTAAGTTAAACAGCTTATGTAACAATTTGATGTTGAATTTTTGATACACATGAAAACGGCGAACTTGTCATATTGACGTATAGTTCGCCGTTTTCATGTAATGTAGATAGAGGCTAACCCAGTTGAAAGATTTCGAGTTAAAACTCAGCTTATGACTTAAGACTCTTCACGATATGCTGGACTACGCGAGGATTGCCCGCTACCAAGCCATTGGCACTCCCCGCTTGTTTCATCTCCGCGTATAGTGGGTCGTTGTTGCCATCGTAGTCTGTTATTAATCCACCCGCTTCTTTGACCAAAAGTTCCCCCGCTGCAATATCCCAAGAGTTAAGTCCTTTTTCCCAGTAGCCATCGTAGCGACCTGCGGCAACGTAGGCCAAGTCAAGCGCGGCAGAGCCTGAGCGTCTCACATCCCCAACTTTTTCAAATATTCGTTGAAACTGAGTGAGTGATTCATCAAGTCTAGCCTTGTTTCTAAACGGGAAGGCTGTGGCTAAAATGCAGCTCGACATGTCTTTGGTTTTAGTGGCTCTGATTCGGTAACCGTTAAGTTGGGCGCCAGCACCTTTGCTACCTGCAAATAATTCACCACGAATAGGATCAAATACTACGCCTTGGTCAAGTTTGCCCTTATACAAAAGTGCAATACTGACGGCAAAATGTGGAATGCCGCGAATAAAATTGGTCGTGCCATCCAGTGGGTCAATCACCCAAGTGAAATCTGGGTTGTTATTGATTGTTCCGCCTTCTTCCCCTAAAAACGAATGGTCAGGATAAGCTTCTTGAATTTTTGAAATAATGGCGACTTCTGCTTCTTTGTCTATTTTAGTCACAAAGTCGTTGATACCTTTTTGCTCGATATTAAGCTCTGAGCGATTTTCGAATCCGCGAGCGATAATTGTTCCAGCACTTCGTGCTGCACGCACGGCAATATTGAGCATAGGATGCATAGTCTTCACCAATCAAGTTTTAAAAAGAACGTTTGTCAACATGCACTTTCATGCATACTTGGGATGCACGTATATGCGCACCAAAACCGCGCGGATTGTATCAGAGCCGGTATAGACTTGCTATCTTCGCATGGTCAATCACACATGATATGATGCGCTGCTTAAATTTTCAGGCTCTAAGGCTTGTCGCAAGAGATATTACTTATGTTAGAGGCCATTCGAATCGTCTTAGTCAATACGACTCATACTGGGAACATCGGTTCAACCGCGAGAGCGATGAAAACCATGGGGCTATCCTCACTTTATCTTGTAGGCCCTAAAACGGCGCCTGATGGTAAATCGAGCGCACTTGCAGCAGGCGCGGGAGATGTTTTAGGCAAAGCCACTATTGTGGATACTTTAGAAGAGGCGATAGGTGACTGTGGCCTAGTGATTGGCACTTCAATGCGCACTAAAACGCTCTCATGGCCGATGTTATCTACTCGCGAGACTGCCGCGAAACTTAACACTGAAGTCCAACATCATCCAGTCGCTTTAGTCTTTGGTCGAGAAAGCAACGGTTTATCCAATGATGAGCTACGTATGTGCCATTTCCATACCTTTATTGAGGCAAATCCTGACTATAGCTCACTAAACTTAGCCGCCGCCGTACAAACCTTTTGTTATGAGATTCGTATGGACTATTTGGCAACTGAACGCGCGAACATTCAAGCTCAAATCGAGAATGAATATCCACTTGCGCATGATTTAGCGCGTTTCTATGTCCATTTAGAAAGCACCCTCGAAAAGACCCGCTTTATTCGAAAGAGTCATCCTGGCTTAGTCATGGAGAAACTCAAGCGTTTGTTTAATCGCGCCCGGCCTGAAGCCTTAGAGCTGAATATTCTACGCGGTATTTTGGCTTCCATCGATAAGCAACATCAAAAGCTTGTAACACTTGAACAAAGCGACAATGACGAGCAAACTAAAGACAGCGTTACGCAGAAATAGTTGGAGCTATCGACTAGTGAGTGAATTACATTTTCCTATCTATTTAGACTATGCATCGACCACACCTGTTGATCCTCGCGTTGCTGAGGTGATGAAAGACTGTTTAACAGTAGAAGGTAATTTCGGAAATCCAGCTTCTCGTTCTCATCGCTTTGGATGGTTGGCGGAAGAGGCGGTTGATATTGCCCGTAATCAAATCGCTGATTTAATCAACGCAGATCCTCGCGAGATTGTATTTACCTCAGGCGCGACAGAGTCAAATAATCTCGCTCTCAAAGGCGCAGCACACGCGAATAGGCGTCGTGGTAAGCATCTGATTACCTTGAAAACTGAACATAAAGCTGTGCTAGACAGTATGGAGCAATTGGCACATGAGGGCTTTGAAGTAACTTACCTTACGCCCAAGCCAAATGGTCTGGTTGATGTGCATGAGCTTAAACGTGCAATTCGCGAAGATACTGTGCTTATAAGTGTAATGCATGTGAATAATGAGATAGGCGTTATTCAAGACATCGAAGCTATCGGTCAACTTTGCAAAGAGCGCGATATTCTGTTTCATGTAGATGCAGCTCAAAGCACGGGAAAAGTGCCAATCGACGTGAACTTAATGAAAGTGGACTTGATGTCATTCTCAGGGCACAAAACCTATGGTCCGAAAGGCATAGGAGCGCTTTACGTTAGGCGAAAACCGCGCGTTCGTATTGAAGCTCAAATGCACGGCGGCGGTCACGAGCGCGGTATGCGCTCTGGCACCTTGGCCACTCATCAAATTGCAGGCTTAGGAGAGGCTTTCAGAATCGCTCAAGAGGAAATGGATTCAGAAGTACGGCGTATTGAGGGTTTACGAGATCGGTTGTATAAGGGCGTAAAGGTACTAGACAAGGTATATGTAAATGGCGATTTTGAACAAAGAGTGCCGCACAACTTGAACCTAAGCTTTGATTTAGTAGAAGGGGAAACGCTGATGATGGCACTTAAAGACTTGGCCGTTTCGACAGGTTCCGCATGCACCTCAGCAAGCTTGGAGCCATCGTATGTACTAAGTGCGCTTGGTTTAAGTAATGAACTTGCCCACAGTTCCATCCGTTTTAGTATCGGTCGCTTTACCACAGAGCAAGAAATAGACTTTACGATAAGTCTTATTCTGGATGCCATTCGTAAACTAAGACAAATAGCCCACACCGGACAAATACGCGCATAGCATTTTAATATCATTACGTAAAGATAGTAGTGAATAGGATGGTATATTGCGCGTGTTCTAGTGAGTAGTAACATGCCACAATTAATATTTCTACCGAATAAACAACTTTGCCCTGATGGCGCCGCAATAGAAGTAAAATCAGGGAGCTGTATTTTGGATGTTGCGCTTGAGCATAAGATTGAGATCAATCATTACTGTTCTAAGTCTTGTGCTTGTGCGACTTGCCATGTCATGCTGCGAGAGGGCTTTGATTCAGTAGAAGCTGCCGATGAGCTTGAAGCGTGCATGCTTGAAAAAACATGGGGAGCTGATGCGCAGTCGCGTTTAAGTTGTCAAACGAAAATAAGAGATGAAGATTTAGTGGTCGAAATCCCGAATTCATTCTTATAAAACGAACTCGTTTGTGTGTGGCTGGCGAAAAACCAAGAATTAATAAAAATAGATTGGGATTTTGGAGTGAAAGTGCATATAATCGCGCGCTAGCAAATGACTAACGTTTTCTCATACACAAAGAGCGTTGCTCACATACTTAGAAATTTCACAGAATCACTTTTACAGGAAATCATCATGGCTTTAGAACGCACTTTTTCAATAATCAAACCTGATGCAGTCGCGAAAAATGCAATTGGTGCCATTTATAACCGTTTTGAGAGCGCGAATTTACGCATAGTCGCTGCTAAAATGGTGCATTTGAGCAGAGAAAAAGCGGAAGGTTTTTACGCTGAACACAAAGAGCGCCCGTTCTTCGGTGATTTGGTAGATTTTATGACCTCAGGCCCGGTGATGGTTCAAGTACTTGAAGGCGAAAATGCAGTGGTTAAAAATCGTGAGATTATGGGTGCAACTAACCCAGCAGAAGCGGCCGCAGGCACGCTTCGCTCTGATTATGCCGCGTCAATTGACGAAAATGCAGTACACGGTTCTGATGCGCCAGAATCTGCAGCGCGTGAAATTGCCTATTTTTTCTCGGACGAAGAGATTTGTCCTCGCACTAGATAAAAAGCAACTCGCTCGCTGTCCTGGCAAACGACAGCTGCAGTTAAATAGATCAAGGGAGCACAAGCTCCCTTTTTCACATTGGATTTTCCGGAGTAGCCTATATGACTGAACTTGCATCAAAGACACCTGTAAAGTCAGACACAGTCAAAAAAATTAACTTGTTAAACTTTAATCGCAAAGGGCTGCGCGAGTACTTTGAGTCCATTGGTGAAAAGCCGTTTAGAGCCGACCAATTAATGAAATGGATTTATCATGAAGGTCAATCGGACTTTGACAAAATGAGCAATCTTAATAAGGCTTTGCGCGCCAAACTAGAGGCAAACTGTGAAATACGAGCACCTGAGATTTCCCAGTTCCAACAAGCCTCAGACGGCACAATTAAATTTGCCATTATGTTGGACGGTGGGCAAGAGGTGGAAACCGTTTGGATACCGGAGTCTGATCGTGCCACCTTATGCGTCTCGTCCCAAGTGGGATGCGCACTGGAGTGCACCTTCTGCTCTACAGCACAACAAGGCTTCAATCGTAACTTAAGCGTTTCTGAAATTATTGGCCAAGTATGGCGAGTAGCTACCTTTATTGGACTATCAAAAGACACCTCCCAGCGGCCTATCACCAATGTTGTGATGATGGGCATGGGCGAACCGCTGCTAAATCTCAAAAATGTCGTGCCTGCAATGGATATTATGCTGGATGATTTTGGTTTTGGCCTTTCCAAACGCCGCGTAACGCTCTCTACTTCCGGCGTGGTTCCCGCGTTAGATAAGCTTGGTGATGAAATTGATGTGGCGCTGGCGATATCCCTTCACGCGGCAGATGATAAACTGCGTGACGAAATAGTACCGGTTAATAAAAAGTATCCCATCGACGTATTTCTTGCTGGTGTTCGCCGCTATTTGAAAAAATCCAAGGCAAATCAAGGCAAAGTTACGGTTGAATATGTAATGTTGAGCAATATCAACGACAGCACCGATCAAGCACATGAACTTGCAAAGGTGCTCAAAGACACGCCCAGCAAAATCAACCTGATTCCGTTTAATCCTTATCCAGGCTCACCTTACACATGCTCAAGCAATTCTCGCATTGATCGGTTTGCTAAAGTGTTAATGAACTATGGATTTACCGTTGTAGTCAGAAAAACACGCGGGGATGATATTGACGCTGCATGTGGTCAACTCGTGGGAGACGTGGTTGATAGAACTAAACGTATGCTCAAAAAGCAAATGAAAGGTGAGGCTATTTCGGTGAAAATGGCAAACTAGGCCGAAGGCATTGCATATTTTTATAATTGCATAATAATGAAAGACTTAATGCTCGGTGTATTACTAAACATACATAAATTATAGTGATGCCGTAGCGTGAGAAACTGTATCTTGAAATGTAGCCAAAAGTGAGTGAAGCAATATGACCATGTTGAGAGTCTGCATTTGTGCCCTGATTGTAGCGGTAATTTCTGGATGCGTATCCGAACCAACCGATCCGTCTTTTATCGGCGCAAGAGCTTTTGATCCTGATGAGGCATCGAAAACGCGGGTCAGCCTAGGCTTAACCTACTTGCAAAATGGCAATTTTAGCCAAGCAAAGTTTAACTTAGATAAAGCGCTGGAGTTTGCGCCACGAAACGGCCAAGCGCACTATGCCATGGCCTTTTACTATCAACAGGTAGAAGAGCCAGAGCTAGCAGAAGAAAGCTATGAAAAAGCCTTATCCTTTTCAAGAAATGATCCCGACGTGGTAAACAGCTACGGTGCGTTTTTGTGTGAGCAAGGAAAATATGAAAAGGCAAAAGAGTATTTCTTAGCCGCGGTGAACGACAGGAATTACGTGTCTACGGCCGAAACGTATGAAAATTTGGCGATTTGCTCGCAAAGCCAAGGCAACAACGAGGAAGCGATAGAGTTTTTCAACAGTGCTTTAAACCATCAGCCAACTCGCCCAAAGAGTCTCCTGTTACTTGCCAATCTGTACGCTGAAGAAGAACAATGGGAAGAAGCAAAACGTGCGTTATTTAAGTACGAACGAAGTGCACAGGTGACGCCTGAGTCCCTGTATCTTCAATATCAAATAGCCACTGGCCTAAATGACACGAAAACAGCAGTCGGCTATGGTGAAATTCTCAAATCCATGTTCCCAGAACATCCTAAAACGAAAGATTATGTCGCGGCGATGGGTAAGTTCAAACCCGCAGCAACCATAACCAGGAAGGTGCGTTCCCAGCCGTCTGAAGATGGCTTGCCTGATGCTGAACTTGCACGCAATGATATGATAGAAAATGATACCGCGAGCGCCCAAAGTAGCTTGAGTACCCCGCAGGTGAGCAGCAACATCACAGATTCTGGCGTATCAGACATTGCTGAATCATCGAGCAATAGCGCTGAACAAAGTGCGCAGCAAGTCAACGAGACTATTGTCCAAGCTAGTGATGAACTCGTGAATGACGTAGACGATACGATGGATTCAGACGCTTATCACACGGTCGTCAAAGGCGACAATTTATATCGTATTTCGCTTAAATATAACGTTAAGATGAACGCCTTGATAGAATGGAACAACTTAGATGACCCGGCTATTCAGTTAGGAATGGTACTGAGAGTAAAGGATCCAGTAGATAATGAGTGATAACGAAACGCTTGATCAACAAGAGCAGCCCAAGGAAACTAAAAGTTTAGGTGCAATACTTGCTTCTGCGCGCGAGCAACAAGGTCTAAGTCAACAGCAGGTTGCTGACAGCCTGCATTTGCGATTGAGCAGTGTGCATGCGATTGAGAGTGATAGTATCGAAGCTGACGTTTCGTTAACGTTTACAAAAGGCTATATACGACTTTATGCAAGATTGCTCGGTTTGAAAGTTGAGCCACTATTGCGCATGTTCGATAAGCTACACGCCCAAGACACGAAAGACGCGAAACTACAAAGCTTTTCAAAACGTGTCGCCAGAGAAGCGAACGATTCCCGTTGGAACATGGTGACCTATATTATTGCTATTTTGGTCATCGGCTCAGTGGTTGTATGGTGGGTAGATCAATCTCGGTTCAGTTTTAGCGATACCTTTAACGATGATGCCAGTAGTGAAAGCTCAGTGTCAGAGTCGTCTGGAGAGATTAGTATTTCTAACGACAATATTTCAGACAATAGAAGCAACATCGAAAGCTTGCCGGTGGATACTTTGCCTCAAGATGCGGAACAAAAGCTTGAGTCGCAAGGAACTGATTCAAGCCTAGACAATTCTGCTGATCCCTTTCAAATTGAAGACGCTTCGTCCGAAGACAGCCTAATCGTTGATGCAGATGACACTATACAAACGGGAGACACAAGCGCATCAGATGATGGCGTAATAGACGATACGCTTAATGCTGAAGTAGAAATTCGAGATCAATTGACGTCAGCACAAATCGCGTTGAGCGAGGGTACTGACTCAACGCCAGATGACATAGATAATGAAATTCGCGAAAGTAACGCTGATACGCTTGATAATGTCCAAAGCGAGCTGGACATGACGACAGGTGACGGTAGTGCCCTACAGAATGCAGACTTGCCCTATACCGTAAACGCTGATGGCACCGTCGATATGGTATTTACTTTTTCAAATGATTGCTGGGTTAGCGTCAAAGATGCCTTCGATGAAACGATTGCCGTTGGTGTGAAAGTAAAAGGAAGAGTGATGGAGGTGTCTGGCGTACCGCCAATTGCAGTCATCTTAGGTAATCCTCAATATGTAGAAATTGATTTTGGCGGTCAGAAAGTAGATATGAGCGGCTATGATGGAAGTCGTTCGGCCAATTTCCAATTGCCAATTCAGGGTGAATAATGTTTGCCGAAAACCCAATAGTACGAAGAAAATCTACCCGCATTAATGTTGGTTCTGTGCCAATTGGTGATGGCGCACCTATTGCTGTGCAGTCCATGACAAACACTGATACTTGTGATGTTGATGCGACGGTTAAGCAAATTAACCAAATTGTAGCAGTGGGCGGCGAAATTGTTCGGGTTTCAGTACCAACAATGGATGCTGCTGAAGCGTTTAAGCACATTCGCAAACAAGTGTCAGTTCCCTTAGTCGCAGATATTCACTTTGACTATAGAATTGCGCTGAAAGTCGCTGAATACGGCGTTGATTGTTTACGCATTAATCCAGGTAATATTGGCAATATGGAGCGT
The DNA here is from genome assembly GCF_028401415.2 of Ningiella algicola. NCBI lineage: Bacteria > Pseudomonadati > Pseudomonadota > Gammaproteobacteria > Alteromonadales > Alteromonadaceae > Ningiella > Ningiella algicola. The sequence continues at coordinate 4,077,658 of NZ_CP171821.2, forward strand.
GTTAAAGCCGTCGTAGATTGCGCAAAAGATAAAGGCTTACCCATCCGAATTGGCGTAAACGGTGGTTCGCTGGAACGCGATTTACAAGAAAAGTACGGTGAACCTACACCTGAAGCACTTGTTGAATCAGCTATGCGTCACGTAGATATTCTCGACAAACTAAATTTTGACCAGTTCAAAGTGTCTGTAAAAGCCTCTGATGTGTTTTTAGCAGTTGGTGCCTATCGCCTTTTAGCAAAAAAAATCGACCAACCACTTCATTTGGGTATTACAGAAGCAGGGGGTTTGCGTTCGGGCTCAGTAAAAAGCTCCGTGGGCTTGGGCATGCTGCTTGCGGAAGGCATTGGAGATACCATTCGCATCTCACTTGCCGCCGACCCGGTAGAAGAAATCAAAGTGGGCTTTGATATTCTCAAATCTTTACGCATTCGTTCTCGTGGTATTAACTTTATTGCCTGCCCAAGTTGTTCCCGGCAAGAATTTGATGTGATTGCAACGGTTAACGCACTTGAGCAACGCGTAGAAGATATTTTAACGCCTCTGGACGTATCTATCATCGGTTGTGTTGTGAATGGTCCGGGTGAAGCTGAAGTGTCAGACTTAGGCCTCACAGGTGCACGTAATATGAGCGGCTACTATCTCGATGGAAAACGACAACGCGAACGCTTATCTAACGATGATTTAGTTGATCAGCTCGAAAAACGCATTCGCGCAAAAGCAACTGCTAAGGCCGCCTCGCTTGACCACGCGAAGCGTATACCGATAAAAAGCGCATCTCAATAGGCATTGTGTCCTTTCAATCATAATTAACTGTAAAACGAGTATCCAGTGGCAAAAACGATTCAAGCTATTCGAGGCATGAACGACTGTCTTCCTGACCAAAGTGGGACATGGCAAGTTGTTGAGCAACACATCCGCGATTTAACTAAAAGCTATCACTATAGAGAGCTTCGTACTCCCATTGTTGAAAGCACTGAGCTTTTTAAGCGCTCCATTGGAGAGGTGACCGACATTGTTGAGAAGGAAATGTATACCTTTGAAGATCGCAATGGTGACAGTCTTACGCTTCGCCCTGAAGGCACGGCCTGTGCAGTAAGAGCAGGTAATCAGCACGGCTTACTCTACAATCAGCAACAGCGCCTCTGGTACATGGGGCCAATGTTCAGGCATGAGCGACCTCAAAAAGGGCGATATCGACAGTTTCACCAATTTGGTGCCGAAGCCTATGGTTTTTCAGGGCCTGATATTGATGTCGAGATGATATTGATGGGCGCAAGACTGTGGAAAGCCTTTGGTATAGAAGATAAAGTTTCCCTACAAATAAATTCACTTGGCAGCAATGAAGCGCGCGCTGCATACAAAGATAAACTTACGTCGTTTCTAGAAACTATCGAAAGTGAGTTAGATGAAGATTCGCAACGACGCTTACGCAGCAATCCACTGCGTATATTGGATAGCAAACATCCTAAAACACAAGCATTGATAGCAGATGCCCCGCGGCTGATTGATCATCTGGATGAGACTTCTGAGGCGCATTTTTCATCGCTTTGCAAAATGCTCGATTACGTGGGCGTGAATTATACGGTGAACCCGTCGTTGGTTCGAGGCTTAGACTATTACAACTATACCGTATTTGAATGGGTCACTGATTTATTGGGTGCACAAGGAACAATATGCGCCGGCGGACGATACGACGGCTTAGTAGAGCAATTAGGCGGTAAGGCAAGCCCGGCAGTCGGTTTTGCCATGGGATTAGAGCGTTTAGTCTTACTGATAGAGGCAAGCCAAGACCAAAAGGCATTTGAAGTCATTACCGATGTCTATATTTGCTGCATGGGTGAGCAGGCGCAATTAATGGCCTTGGCACTGGCTGAAGAAATTCGTGATTCGCTTGCAACATTGCGTGTACAGCTTCATTGTGGTGCAGGAAACATGAAGAAACAGCTTAAAAAAGCAGACGCAAGCGGCGCACAGTTTGCACTCATCCTTGGAGAGCATGAAGTCGAAAATAATCGTGTTGGAGTTAAACATCTTCGCGATAACACTGCCCAGCAAGATATTGATAGACAAGGGCTGATAGAGTTGCTGTCGAAGATAGCCTAAAGATACGTATTTTGGCGAGATCGCATCGTCGAAATAGTATATACTTTCGCGAAATTTTTTGTGCCCTACGTTTTGGCGTATAAGCGTCAGCGTAAGCTTATGCAAAGATGGCGCACAAGCACTAGACATATAGTTAAAAGAATTGCTTAGAGGATAAAATGGAACGCTTTGAGACTGAAGAACAACAAATTGAAGCCATCAAACGGTTTTGGAAAGAGAATGGCACCATTATCATTGTGGGCGTGGTCATCGGTTTAGGCAGTCTATTTGGATGGCGCTATTACAATGACAGTGTCATCTCATCAAAAGAAACGGCATCCAGTGCATATCAGTCAAACCTTGAAAGCTTCATTGAGAGCGAAGACGCAAGCGCACTATCGAGTTTTGCATCGGAATTTGAGGATACCGGCTACGCGCCCCTTGCATCGTTGATTGTTGCACAAAAGGCTGTGCAGGACGAAGACTACGCAAGCGCGAAGACACATTTGAGCAAAGCGGCTGCTGGGAACGATGAAATTGCGGATGTGGCAAAACTGCGTTTGGCTAAGGTACAGCTTCAACTATCTGAATATGAAGCCGGTTTAAGCACACTGGATAGCGTTTTATCAGACGCATTCGCTGATCAAGTCAACGAACTGAAAGGCGACCTCTTATACGCCCAAGGTAAATTTGATGAGGCGAAATCTGCTTATAATCTTGCGCTAGCGGAACTTCCTAACGATCAATCGATCAAAATGAAAATCGATAATATTGCGTATGCAAAAACGCAAGCAGTGCAGTGAGCCCTAATTAGTGAATAAGAACTTATTGAACAAGAACTTAGTGGAAAAAAGCTTTGTGAATAAAAGTAGCGCAGTCCGCTTTTCTCTTCTCATTTGTAGCGTTTTCTTTTTAGGGGCATGCACAACCGTATCAAACTGGTTTAAAGACGAAGAAGAAATTGAAATACGCCAGTTACCCGAGATCACGCAGAGCTTCAGCACCGAAGTAGTCTGGGATACTGATGTTGGTGATGGGGTCGAAAATTACTTTTCACGCTTAAGTCCGGCAATCGGGAATGGTAAAATCTTTGCAGCAGATCGCGAAGGTACTATCGTGGCACTCTCTCCAGAAGACGGTGACGAAATTTGGGAAATTGATATAAGCATGCCGAGTAAAGAAAGCTCGATTGGCAATATGTATGGCCTATTTGCAGGAAGAGTGTCTGCCAAAATTTCAGGCGGTATTACGCTCGCCGGTAGTTCTCTGTATGTAGGCTCTGAGAATGGCGAAGTCATCGCCATTAACCAAGAAGATGGTGAAATTCTCTGGCGTACCAATGTCCCCAGCGAAGTTGTTGCCGCTCCAGCCGTTGATAGTAATGTTGTTGTCGTAAACACTGTCGCCGGAATTTTGCTCGGTTTAGATGCGAAAACAGGCGAAGTCAAGTGGCAAAATGAATCAGATGTTCCTCCCTTAACCCTTCGCGGGATTTCAGCACCTGCCGCTGCAAACGGAGGTGCAATTGTTGGTTTGGCAAGTGGGCGTTTGCAAGTGAGTATCTTAGATAGCGGACTTACCGCTTGGGAGCAGGTTATTGCAAAACCCGCAGGCGCCACTGAGCTAGAGCGAATTGTTGATATAGATAGTAAGCCCCTAGTATTTGGCGGAACGGTTTACGTAGTTAGCTACGGTGGTTCATTGTCTGCGGTTGAACTTCGTACCGGGCAGCCTGTTTGGACGCGCGAGTATGCTTCTTTTCGAGACGTCAGCATATTTGGAAATCGATTGTTCGTGACTGATAACAACTCAACCGTTTATGCCATTGACCGACGCAATGGTGTTGAGCTTTGGTCTAATAGTTCCCTGAGACGGCGTAACCTCACTGGCGCAACTCCGGTAGGTGAATATGTTGTCGTAGGTGATAAGTTCGGGTTCTTGCACTGGTTTACCCAAGACGAGGGTGAATATGTGTCGCGCATGGAAGTAGGAGATGACGATGAAGATGAGGGCATCTATATATCTCCAGTTTATCAATCTGGCCTTTTAGTGGTGCAGACTCGCGACGGTGAAATCAACTTGATTTCTACCCCCGAATAACTTGCCATGCTTCCAGTCATTGCCCTGGTTGGGCGGCCTAATGTAGGAAAATCCACGCTTTTTAATCGCTTTACGCACACCCGTGATGCTCTGGTCGCCGACTTTCCTGGTCTAACGCGCGATAGAAAATATGGTCAAGCTAAATACGAAGGTCGACAATTTATAGTAGTTGACACCGGCGGTATTACCGGTGATGAACAAGGTATAGACGCGGCCATGGCTGAGCAGTCTTTGCTCGCCATAGATGAAGCGGATGTGGTGCTATTTATGGTGGACGCACGTGCGGGCCTTACCCCAGCCGATACGGGCATTGCCAACCATCTTCGCAAACAAAATAAAACGATTCATGTTGTTGCCAATAAGGTAGATGGAATCGACGGTGACAGCGAAAGCGCCGATTTTTATGCGATGGGCTTTGAAAGTCTGTTTCAGATTGCTGCATCTCAGGGTAGAGGCGTTGCCCATTTACTCGACCGAGTGCTCGACCCTATTGAAAGCAAATTTCCGGATATGCAGGTACGGGCTCAAGAAGTGTTAGCTGAGGAAGACGCTCAAGCAAAGTTAGAGCGTTTGCAAAATCTTCCTATCAAACTTGCCATTGTTGGCAAACCTAACGTGGGCAAGTCTACCTTAACCAATCGCATTCTCGGCGAAGATAGAGTGGTGGTGTATGACGAGCCAGGCACCACGCGTGATAGTATTTTTATTCCCATGCAGCGAGACGAACGAGAGTACATTCTTATCGATACTGCAGGGGTGCGTAAACGCAAAAAGGTCAGTGAAGCGGTTGAAAAATTCTCTATCGTAAAAACCTTGCAGGCCATCGAAGAAGCGAATGTTGTTTTATTAGTAATTGATGCAAGAGAAGGGATATCTGACCAAGACCTCAGTTTATTAGGCTTTGTGTTAAATGCTGGACGTTCATTAGTGTTGGCAGTGAATAAGTGGGATAACCTAGATAGTGATGTAAAAGATGAAATCAAGCGCGAACTAGACAGACGCCTTGGTTTTGTGGATTTTGCGCGTTTGCACTTTATTTCAGCGCTTCATGGCACCGGTGTGGGGCATTTATTTGAATCGGTACAAGAGGCATATGCAAGTGCCACCGCACGTGTTAATACCGCAATGCTTACTGAAATCATGGAAATGGCGCAAGTAGACCACCAACCACCTCTGGTGAGAGGTCGCCGCGTGAAAATGAAGTATGCTCACGCCGGTGGATACAACCCGCCTGTGATTGTTATTCACGGCAATCAGGTAAATGACTTAGCAGACTCTTACAAGCGATATTTAATGAACTATTATCGAAAAGCCCTTAAAATAATGGGTACGCCGATAAAGATTGAGTTTCGCGAGGGTGCCAACCCGTTCGAGGGTAAAAAGAATCAATTAACACTTGCCCAGCAACGCAAACGCAAACGCCTGATTGGATTTCATAATAAGAAAAAGTAGTATTCGTCATAACCACTTAACTGGGAGTTAATGTATGGGACTGTTCGATGCAGTAATGGGCAACGCGAGTGAGGTTGATGCAGACGAAGTCGCACAAGAGCTGTCGCCAATATTGGCTGACAACGAAAGTGTGGTGAAAGCATATAAAATGGTACGAGACTTAAGCGTTTTTACCTCGAAACGACTTATCTTTATTGATAAACAAGGCGTGACTGGCAGAAAAGTTGATTATCTTAGTATTCCGTTTAAGTCTATCACTACCTTTAACATTCAAACCGCAGGGCGATTTGATACGGACTGCGAGTTGAAAGTTTGGACATCAGGACGCGACGAACCTATCGAGTTAGAAATTGCGGCTCGCCACGCCGCTGACATGCAAAAGTCTTTAGCGAATGCGATATTTGCGTAAACTAACTAAGCTCAACTTGGGATAAGCCACAGCGCCAAGTTGAGCTTAGTTAGAAAAACGTTAGCGCCGCATGGATTGCATAAAATCTGATTCAAGCGGCACGGCTATTTCAGTGATTGACTGCTCAACCAGAGCCAACATCATTTGCTTGGGTATATTGCCAGTAACTTTGACGAATTTATCGTGTTGTTTAAGCAGTATTTGCGTAGAGTAAATAGGGTCGATTTGGGTTTGTAAGGCAACTTCCATAGCGATGCCGTCTATCGACTTGTCCTTTGCAGCAAAGCGTGTTGTTTCAATATCAGAAATCACAAAATCGGTCAGCTCTGCCTCATCGATAAGTCTTTTTATTTCATCCCTTTCTAAAGTCATTTCAGAGCGCAGCAAATTCATGTCCTCATTATCAAACCCGTGAGCAGCACTTGTGTTCTTGGCGTCCTCATCATGAACAAAAGGGGAAACGGGATATACTGATATATCTACCACCGCATCGGCAAATTCTGGATGGACGTAGCGAGTGATACTTCCTTGGATCGGATCGTGAAACAGCGCGGTCTCTAGTAGGTGGAAGTCGCCCATATGTTCAGGTAGATGCATCTGGGTTAGATAGTCGCTTGCGCCAATACTGTTATATATACGCTGGGCTGAAAATACTTCTTCCGTTTGTGCCCGCTCTATCCATTGGTCGATGGAAGCCTGCAAGGCCTCGTTTAACCCGTCAACTTTCTCACCAACGTGCGCTTCTACGGTCATATCGTCGATAATAACGCCGCGCCAGCTAGTTGTTAGCTCTAGTATTAATACGGGATCTTTTTCGCCATTGGGCTCATGCTTCACGGCGCTACTGATCAACAATTCATAGTCTGAAAGAGAAAAGGCGTCGATCAACTCTTGACCAAGCGCGTGTTCAGAAAAATAATGTGCAAGCGATTCTGAGGTAAACACATTCAAATCGCAGCGGCGGGTTTTGCACTCGTTGATGGTTAGCTGGCTCAATTGCGCGGCATAGATTGGCCAATTATAAGTATTTTTGTGTAAAGGCGTATTTGATAGCGCAAAAAAGCTATTAATGCTTAAGGCGAGACAGCAGGCAATAGAGAATAAAATTCGAAATGATAACTGAGTAAACAACATAATGTACTACGTCCACTGTAATATTCTTCTAAGTGAAAGCACTTAGCCGAAATGATTGCGTTTATGTTCCTGAGCGCTCTTTTCAAAGCTTTGAAGATCTTAGCATTTGCAGCATTTTCACACAATCTTTACAATTTTAACTATTTCAATGTCTTAGCTTTTTGCCTCCGTTTTCATCACTTCGAGTACTTGTGAACGCAGTTCGCCATCTTGGATCTTAGTCACCAAGGTATCACCTTGAGATAGCTGTGACACGTGGCGCACAATTTCGTTTGACTCAGTAGTACTCGCTTGAGTTTGCTCTACTTCCTTGTAAGTGATGCTATAGCCGCGCGAAAGCGTCGCAAGCGGGCTAACTGAATTAAGCAAGGAAGATTGAGCTGCCAACTGTTGGCTTTTGCTCTCTAGCAACTCATTCTGATAACGGATAAGCGAAGTAAGGAGAGCACCTTGGCGCTGTTTTAATTCAGCGATTTTGCTGCTCGGTTCAAGCCTTGATAAGCGAGCACTTATGTTCCGATGTAACACACTTGCCGAGCTTATAGATGCTTCCATGGACCTACTCAAACGCGTACTAAGCTCAGCGTTTCGCCGCAATGATTGTTCAATGGCACGCTCTGGATGGCTCTGTTCAAGGCGCTGCGTTATATTGCGAAGTTTCAAGGCCTGTTTTTCAAGCATTCGGGCAGGGCTTATGCCGTCGGCCTTAGCCACTGCAATATCAAGACGCTGTTCGTTTTGTAATAGCCTTTGACGTACAGCATTGTGCAAGCTTTGACGCAGTTTTTCGATGCTGCGCTTTAACTCCTGACTGTCAGTGCTAATGGTTTCGGCCGCCGCACTTGGAGTAGGGCAGCGCATGTCAGCCACAAAATCTGCGATAGTGACATCCACCTCATGACCTACTGCTGAAACAATCGGAAGCTTGGAGTCATATATGGCGCGGGCAACGCTCTGTTCATTAAACGGCCATAAGTCTTCAAGCGAGCCACCACCGCGACCGACAATTAATGCATCCACTTCATTGCGTACATTAGCGATGCGAATTTGCTCTACGATGGTTTTCGCTGCTTGCTCTCCTTGCACCATAGAGGGATAAATAATCACTTCTATGGCTGGATTTCTGCGCGCAAGCACGTGCAGAATGTCGTGAATTGCTGCACCAGTAGGAGAACTGATAACGCCAAGCTTGGTAATGTGTGGTGGAATAGACTGCTTATGAGCCTGTTCAAATAAACCTTCTTCTTTTAAAGCAAGTTTTAGCGCCTCATACGCTTGCTTAAGTTGTCCAATTCCTTCTGGTTCAAGATGTTGAGCAATGAGCTGATAGTCGCCGCGTGCTTCGTAAAGGCTGATATTGGCTCGAACGACCACCTTATCGCCTGCTTTTGGCCGAAAGCTGCAGCGTTGGTTAGCGCCCTTAAACATCGCTGTTTTGACTTGTGCTTGACTGTCTTTTAGTGTGAAGTACCAATGCCCCGAGCTAGCCGCCACGAAGTTACTGATTTCACCACTTACCCACACTAAACCAATCTCGCTCTCAAGCACCCGTTTGGCGAAACGGTTAAGCTTGCTGACGGTTAAAATACTCACTTGACTTGAGGTAGCGAACATAAGCATGATTTTCCTGAATAATAATTCTTGATTGTAGTTTACCCGCCTATAAAAAAACACTACAATTACGTCGCAATTAAGCTCCTCCCAAAACAGGAAAAATTGCATGTTGCGCATCGAAAAAGAAGCACTCACCTTCGACGACGTACTATTGGTGCCCGGGCACTCAAATGTGCTCCCTCACACCGCATCACTTTCGACTAAACTTAGCAAAGGCATCACTTTAAATATGCCCTTGATGTCTGCTGCTATGGACACGGTAACAGAGGCGCCACTTGCAATTGCACTTGCTCAAGAAGGCGGAATAGGCTTTATACACAAAAATATGACGGCTGAGGCTCAAGCAGAGCATGTACTGCGCGTGAAAAAGTACGAAAGCGGTGTTGTTCAAGACCCCGTGACGGTCTCTAAAGATGCCACTATTGGGGATACCAAAGCACTTAGCAAAAAGCTGGGTTACAGCGGATTTCCGGTTATCGATAAAGACAACAATTTAATTGGTTTAGTGACAGGTCGCGATTTGCGTTTCGAAAATCGACTTGAAGAGCCTGTTAGCAAAGTTATGACGCCCAAAGACAAGTTAGTTACGGTTACTACTGATGCAAGCCCCGACGAAGTGATGCATTTAATGCACGAGCATCGAATTGAGAAAATTCTCGTGGTGGACGATGCCTTCAAGCTGACGGGACTTATCACGGTAAAAGACTTCCAAAAAGCTAAAAACAAACCCAATGCATGCAAAGATGCACAAGGCAGCTTGCGTGTTGGCGCGGCGGTTGGCGTAGGCGCAGGCACCGACGAGCGCATCAAGCTTTTGGTAGATGCTGGTGTGGACGTACTACTAATTGATACGTCGCACGGACACTCACAGGGCGTGATTGAGCGCGTAAAAGCCGTTAGGCAAGCATATCCTAACTTACAGTTGATAGCTGGAAACGTAGCCACTGCTGAGGGGGCAGCAGCGCTTGCTGCTGCTGGCGTAGATGCCGTAAAAGTCGGGATAGGCCCGGGCTCAATTTGTACAACGCGAATTGTAACGGGCTGTGGTGTGCCGCAGATTACCGCCATTGCGGATGCGGTTTCTGCAGTCGAATCAGAAGGTATCCCCATTATTGCAGACGGCGGGATTCGTTTTTCAGGTGATATTGCTAAAGCGCTTGCAGCAGGTGCAAGTTCAGTCATGGTTGGCAGTATGCTAGCAGGAACGGAAGAGGCGCCGGGCGAAGTAGAGCTGTATCAAGGTCGTTACTACAAGTCTTATCGTGGCATGGGCTCGCTTGGTGCGATGAATCAAAGTCATGGCTCATCTGACCGTTATTTTCAAGATAGCAATAACGCAGAAAAGTTAGTACCAGAGGGTATTGAAGGTCGAGTGGCCTATAAAGGGCCAATTGCTAACATTATCCATCAACAGCTTGGCGGGCTGCGCTCAGCAATGGGCTTAACCGGATGTGCAACTATTGATGAAATGCGCACAAAGGCGAAATTTGTCAAAGTGACCTCTGCCGGTATGGGTGAATCACATGTGCATGACGTGAGCATTACAAAAGAAGCACCCAACTATCGCTTGGGTTAAAACATCGGCGCTTCGCTTGACTTATGTTGATATGATTAGGTCTATTGATGTCATTAACTTGTTGTCTATCTGAAAGCGTTCAATCAGCAGCAAACTATCACTTACATTTTAGGAACACGCATGTCGGCAAATATCCATAGCCAGAAGATCCTCATTCTTGATTTTGGCTCGCAATACACTCAGCTCATCGCCCGTAGGGTAAGAGAAATAGGCGTCTACTGTGAGCTATGGGCGTGGGATGTAAGCGAAAAGCAAATTCGTGAGTTTGCGCCCGACGGTATTATTCTATCGGGTGGACCCGAGTCAGTGCCTGAAGCAAATTCACCGCGCGCGCCGCAGTATGTGTTTAACGCAGGTGTCCCCGTGCTGGGGATTTGCTACGGCATGCAAGTGATGGCGCATCAGTTGGGTGGAAAAGTACAAGGCTCTGATCTTAGGGAGTTTGGCTATGCGCAGGTCGAGCTACTCAAGACAACTCAACTATTTGACAAAATTGAAGATGAAATTGGTGCTAATGGCAATGCGCTGCTAGACGTGTGGATGAGTCATGGAGATAAGGTGGCGCAAGTTCCCACTGGATTTGAAACGATTGCGCAAACGCCTAATTGCCCGCATGCTGCAATGGCAAATACAGATAAACATTTTTACGGCGTTCAATTTCATCCGGAAGTGACGCATACCAAGCAAGGCTTGCGTGTGTTGGAGCATTTTGTGATGCAAATATGTGGCTGCGAGCGATTATGGACGGCCGGCGCAATCATCGAAGATGCGATCGAACGTATTAAAGCTCAGGTCGGCAGTGACGAAGTGATACTAGGCTTATCGGGTGGTGTGGATTCATCGGTAACGGCGATGCTTTTGCATCAGGCCATTGGCAAACAACTTACCTGTGTATTTGTTGACAACGGTTTACTGCGCCTTAACGAAGGCACGCAGGTCATGGAAATGTTTGGCGATCACTTTGGACTTAATATCATTAAAATAGATGCCGAACAGCGCTTTTTGGATGCACTTTCCGGCGAGACCGATCCCGAGAAAAAACGCAAAATCATTGGCAATCAGTTTGTGTATGTCTTTGATGAAGAGTCACAAAAGCTGACGAACGCAAAATGGCTTGCACAAGGTACGATATATCCTGACGTGATTGAGTCTGCTGGATCTGCCACAGGTAAAGCTCACGTAATCAAGTCTCACCACAATGTGGGCGGTTTACCCGAAAACATGAAGATGAGCTTGGTGGAGCCCTTAAGAGAGCTATTTAAAGACGAAGTGCGAAAAATTGGTTTAGAGCTTGGATTGCCCTACGATATGTTGTATCGACATCCTTTCCCGGGCCCTGGCTTAGGTGTGCGCGTACTTGGAGACATAAAAAAGGAATACTGCGATCTGCTGCGCAGAGCTGACGCGATATTTATTGAGGAGCTGCATGGCGCTGACCTTTATCACAAAGTCAGTCAGGCCTTTACCGTCTTTTTGCCTGTCAGGTCAGTAGGCGTGATGGGTGACATGAGAAAATACGACTGGGTAGTATCCCTTCGAGCAGTCGAAACCATTGATTTTATGACCGCTCGCTGGGCGCACTTGCCTTATGATTTCTTAGGGAAGGTGTCCAATCGCATCATCAATGAAGTTGACGGTATTTCTCGTGTTGTCTACGACATTTCAGGTAAACCGCCAGCCACCATAGAATGGGAATAACCTGATTCAGCTTGATTACAAGAATCGAAGCTTTATCCCTGCGCTTACGCGCTGCAGGTGTCGGTTATAGTCAATTAATGAGTCACCGTAACCGTTGAAGTACTGGAGCATAAAGTCGTATCTTTCAGTGATGGGATAGGAGAAGTTAAGCTCTATCCCGCTTCTGTTGTCGTCAAATGATAAGTTGTTACGGACTTTTGCAAAAAGCTCTACATCCCCTAGTTTATAAACGAAGCCAATTTCTACTCGCCCATAAAAGTCTAGTATGTCAGGGTTATCATCACCGGTTGGGTCGAGTGGATCGGTTTTGGCGTCTTCGGGTAGGCGATACCAAGTTTTTAAATAATAAGCTGCGTCTTCGCTACTAAACAGCGCTGTTGCGACAATTCTATTCCAGCTTCGCGACTTTAATTGGTCTTGACCATTGGACATGTGATTGAAGCCAATTTGTGCGCCGTTAAAGCGAAGGCCAAATACATCCCAGTTGGGTGCCCACTGATAAAACACTTCGGGCTCATAGTTGGTTTCACGAAAGGGCTTGGAGACATCTGAATTGTATACTTGCCAAAATGAGGTCGTGGTAAACCCAAAGAACACGCCGCTATTACCTTCGCCATTTTCTCCTTGAAGATAAAGCGGTAGCTGCACGCTGATTTGAAACTTTGCTTCGTATCTATCTACATTTGCGTCATTGAGTCCATCTACCGTAATGGTATTGGCAGAGGTATTGTAGCTAATCGGCAGCACGTAATTGAGCCGATGCTGAGAGATCGCAAAAGGATTTCGATTGGCTTGAGCGTCGGCTTGTTCTTTGTCATCCAACAATGATTTTGACGAAGGTGTAGTGTCCACATTTTGCTCGACGGTTTCTTCAATTGTCTCTTCAATTCGCTCAATTAGGCTTTCTTCCTCAGGCTTATCGACAGGCGGTTTCGGCTCTTGCGGAGGTTTGCTAGGCTGCTGAGCGTTCATCCCTTCAATCGGCAAATCCTGCTCAATTGCATTTGTAACACTTTGGCTTACACTTAAATAAGCTATTAGTACTAACTTTAAGCATCGTTTTGACATAACAAGTTCCTTTTTGAGCGCTGATTCTGCTAGTTAGAGTGGGCGATAATACCTTGGTTGGTACCACGCCGTTTCTTGTTCCCGAACAAGAATGACTTAGCAAAGATGATAGAAGAAACGTTTGAAAATGCGAACAAAATTATACAGCGAAGCTCAATAAGGCCGAAATAAGCATGAGGATACGCCAATGGAACTCGGACAATTTTCACTCAGCCTAAGCGTCAAAGATATTGAGGTATCAAAATCGTTTTACGAAAAGATGGGCTTTAAAGCGCTTGAGGGGCTAGGCTCTGTCGAAGAAAAATGGCTCATCATGAAAAACGATGCTGTGCTCATTGGGATTTTTCAAGATATGTTTGAACATAACATTATGACCTTCAATCCATCTGATGCTAGAGATATAGAGCAAAACTTAATTACAAAGGGTGTTGCAATAGAAACGAAAACGAAGGGTGAGTCAGGACCGACGCATTTTGTATTAAAAGATCCAGATGGCAATACCATTATGTTCGATCAGCATAGTGATTAAATTTAAGCACCAAAAGGTGTTGCAAATACGAAAAATAGCCCTGCAACAATGCTGCCGTTAAATGCTGCGTAACATAAGGAAGAAAGACAGTTTTTGCTACTAATATTAAAGCCCTCATATTTGTCCTCACATCACTTTTGTTGTTGTCGTGCTCAGTTTATAGCGACGAGCAGGAGAGGGTAAGCCAGCAATCTATGCCTCTACACATTGATATGCCTAGCTTTCAGTCAATAATGACTAAGGCAAATGTTAAAGGCGCTATATTAATCTATGACTTAAACAAGCAAAGATACTATTCAAACGATTTTGAGTGGTCCCGTATAGGCCAATTACCAGCGTCCACTTACAAAATACCAAATTCGATCATTGCCCTTGAAACTGGCGTGGTAAATGACCAAAGCAGCGTATTCAAATGGGATGGTGAACCACAAAGATTTAAAACTTGGGAGAAAGACCTCAGCTTTAATGAAGCCTTCCATTATTCCTGCGTGCCGTGTTATCAAAAAGTCGCTCGCCGCATCGGTGAAAAAGAAATGAATCAGTTCGTCAAGAAACTTGGCTACGGTAACATGGACATAAACGACAGCAATATCGATACATTTTGGCTTCAAGGTCGTTCTAAGATCACGCAATTTGAGCAAATAGATTTTCTAATGCGCTTCCATCGTATGCGTCTGCCCATTTCGAAACGCACTCAATCGATAATGAAGAGCTTGATGGTAATTGAAAGCAACGATGAATATCGTATAAGTGGAAAGACAGGCTGGTCAATAGTTCAAGACGTGAACAACGCCTGGTTTGTGGGCTATATTGAGTCAAATGGCAATGTTTACTTCTTTGCCAGCAATATTGAGTCTAAGCATGACACAGATATGTCTCAGTTTTCAAAAACCAGAAAGCAAATAACGTTTGAAGCGCTGAAAGAACTGAAGGCCCTCAAATAAGCTTCAGCACCAGCAATGGACACGGTGGACAATCAGCTTATTGATATTGTAGGGGGATCATGTTGCTTCAACATTCAATCGTTGGAAGAACGTAATACCGCAATATTTAAATCTTAAGTGTCTGTCCTTCGTACGCCCCGAAACATTCAGCGTCAGCGCCACCTATTTCAATAATGACACTGGCATCTTCAACGATTTCGTCAATGTCTTTGTCGGTGCGCTCTGGGTCATGACTATATAGTGCAAGTCGTTTTGCAAAGCTGGCTAATGCCAGTTTCACAGCTTCTTCTGCAACGGAATGTCCCCATCCTAGTTTTGCAGGCATATCTTTAACCACATATTGGGCGTCATGAATAAGCAAGTCAGCGTTTTTTGCAAACTCAACAAACTCTAAGAAGTCCGTGTCTTTTTTATACGGAGGATAGAGCTCGTTATCAGTGATATACGCCAATTTGCTGTCACCTTCTTGTATGGTGTAACAACTTCCGCCTCCCGGATGGTTCATTGGGTGTCGCTTTATTGTCGCGGAACCTAATGTCCACTCAGTGATGTCATAAGGAATACGTTTTATCAGGATATTTGACGCCAGCACATCTTTGCTAACAGGAAAGTAAGAACCTGACATTTGTTTGACAACGGCTTCTGGTTGTTCAAGCTTGGTCATCCCCGGCGTAATATTAATCTCACGGCCTGGCTGATAGATTGGGATAAAAAACGGGAAGCCTTGGATATGATCCCAGTGATTGTGACTTAACAAGAGGTTAATCGGCGTCTTCTTAGCGGCAAGCTTTTTCCCAAGCACACGAATACCAGTGCCTGCGTCCAACACAATATCGGTGCCGTCTTCTAGCTCAACATGCACGCATGCCGTATTTCCGCCGTATTTCATATACTCCGGCCCTGGCGTTGGAATTGAACCTCTCACACCATAAAATGTAACCTGCACCGCTACCTCACTGATTGGTTATAAAAGCAATGACCTCATCGATGTTAATCAGCGTTTTTTCTCCGGTAAGACGGTTTTTGTATTCAACTTGTTGGTTATCTAGGTTGCGCTCCCCAATAACAATGCTGTGGGGGATACCAATCAATTCCATGTCGTTAAACATCACACCAGGACGCTCTTTTCGATCGTCAAATAATACTTCAGTATTTTCTGCTAGGAAGTCTGCATACAATTTTAATGCCGTTTCCATAATTCTGTGTGATTTATGCATGTTCATTGGAATGATCGCCACTTGAAATGGCGCGATTGCGCTTGGCCATTTAATGCCAAACTTATCATGGTTTTGTTCAATTGCTGCTGCAACAATGCGCGTTACGCCAATGCCATAGCATCCCATTTTGAGTATTTCATGTTTGCCTGACTCAGAGAGCACTCCGCAGCCCATGGCTTTCGAGTATTTGTCTCCGAGTTGGAAAATGTGACCCACTTCAATGCCTTTGCGTATTTGTAACTTGCCTTTTCCATCTGGAGACGGGTCGCCAGCGACAACGTCTCTTAAATCAGCGACTTCGTATTCACTTATATCCCGGTCCCAGTTTACGCCTGTGAAGTGAAGGTCATCTTCGTTTGCCCCGCAAACAAAATCGGCACATGCTGCGGCGCTTCTATCTACCAACACAGGGATAGGAAGATTCACTGGACCTATAGAGCCGAATTGACAGCCTACTTGAGCGGCTACTTTTTCTTCATCAGCCATTTTCAACGGACTGGCTACTAAGGGATGCTTGCTAGCTTTAATATCGTTAAGCTGGTGATCACCCCGTAGCACGAGCGCAACAAATGGGTGCTCAGAGTCCTCAACAGCTTCCACTATCAATGTTTTTACGCATTGTGTGCTATCTACCCGTAAGTGCGCAGAGACATCGGCAATCGTCCTTGCATTTGGTGTGTCGACTTTCGTGAGTGTTTGCTTAGGTTCTGGCCTTTCATTTATGCTAATAGCTTCAGCAAGCTCGACATTCGCGGCATAGTCGGATGCATCGCTGAACGCGATATCGTCTTCACCTGAATCAGCAAGCACGTGAAACTCATGCGATACCGCACCGCCGATTGACCCGCTATCTGCAATAACTGGGCGGTATTCCAAGCCAATGTGCTCAAAAATATTGCAATAGGCTTGATGCATTCTTTGATATGTTTGTTCAAGCGATTGCTCACCTAAATGGAAGGAGTATGCATCTTTCATGATGAATTCGCGCGAGCGCATAATGCCAAATCGAGGTCTGACTTCGTCTCGGAACTTGGTTTGAATCTGGTATAAATTGAGCGGAAGCTGCTTATAGCTGCTAACTTCGTTTTTTACCAAAGTCGTGATCACTTCTTCATGAGTGGGACCAAGCACAAAGTCTCGCTGATGGCGGTCTTTAATTCTCAATAGCTCAGGTCCATACTCTTCCCAACGCTGTGACTCTTGCCACAGGTCTGCTGGTTGCACAACCGGCATGTTGATTTCTATTGCGCCCGCTTTGTTCATCTCATCGCGCACTATTGCCGCTACTTTATTGAGTACCCGCAAGCCAGTCGGCAGCCATGTGTACAGACCAGACGCGAGTTTACGCACAAGTCCGGCTCGAAGCATGAGCTGATGACTGATGATTTCTGCCTCGGCAGGCGTTTCTTTTTGAGTAGCGAGTAAATATTCAGATGTGCGCATAGATAAATGTTCGTTTTTTGTATTAAAAAGATATGAAGCGGAGTTTATCAGCGCTATAGAACGGACTAAACCTATTTATCAGTATATTTTTCGACTTTGTGCACTGTAGCCAGTGTGTTAACCACAGAAAATGAAATGTCATAGTCATATAGACGCACCGAATACGCTTTTTCATCGCGTTTATGTTGCTTATAAGCCGGGCGCGGATCTTGCGAGATAACGTTAAACACAAGCGCTTTAATGTCCGCAAACTCGGCTGCTGCGATACGCAGCAAGGCCTCGGCACTTGGTTCAAGCTTTACTTCAAGGCTAGCGCTGGGCGCATCTTTTGCGTAAGCGCTGTCAGCGTCATTGATACAATCTGAATAGGCTATATAAGGCTTGATATCGATAATGGGGGTGCCCGTGAGCAAATCCACTCCTTCAACTTCCAAACAGTTGTCTTCAAAGCCCAGCACTTTTACGACTGACATACCTATCCCGTTCGGTCTAAAACTTGAGCGAGTCGCAAATACGCCGATCTTTTGATTACCACCTAGCCTTGGAGGACGGACTCGTTCACTCCAGCTCTTATCAGCATGTTCATGAAATTGAAATAACAACCAGCAGTGAGAAAATGCAAGCAAACCCTCGCAGGCAAGCTTTGCATCGAGAGTTGGTTCAAACTTGATTCGGCCTTTGGCAATGCTAAGGCCAAGCCCTTGGCGCGGGATGCCGAATTTTTGTGAGAATGGCGTATGGATGATGCCGACCGCTTGAATTTGAATGATTTAGTCCTCGTGCAGAGTAAAAAAACTTGTCATATGCTGATGATAGAAAATCTTCAGTTTAAACTATATCGTGACTACAACAGTTGGGTATCGAATAGTGCGTCGGTAAACAGCTCTATGCATCAACGCGTCACATATTCAACATTGTGTCCAATTAATGGGCACATTCGCTCTACCGCGTTGCACAGCGATTATGAATTCTTGCCATACTTCTCAAAGAAACATTTCCCCAGTGTCTTTGCATGCTCTATGTTCCGTAAAGGAATTCGTTCCGGCTTGGAGAAGGACGTTAAAGCGCGTTCAATACTCGCTTCTCGAATGACATGTATCATGGGGTAGGGTGAACGATTAGTGTAATTGCTTGCGCAATTTTGAGGCGTGCCTTCAAAGCAGTAGTCGGGGTGAAAGCTTGCTAGCTGAAAAATACCCTCATAGCCTTCTCGAAACAGTAGCTCATTGCTAAATTCCAAGAAATCAAGGTAGTCATTGAAGTCCTCCAGTGCACAAGAGTAAACCACTAAACTTGTTTCGATGTTTTTATTTACAATTAAGTATTCGAGCTCTTCTAGCAAGTGTTGCAACATCAAAGCGGTATCAGATTCTTCTGCTACCTTCAGGCGAATGCTATTGTTAAGCCTTGGCGCTTTGGCAAAAGGACAAAAGTTTTCTTCAATTATCACCTTGTCTAGCCATCGATAAGTTGCTTTGTTTACTGAATCGATATGAATTGCCACCATACTAATTCTAAGCTTGACTGGAAGGGTTTTGCTTATGCTTATCATTGTTGACCACATGACTGTGATACTTAACGTAAGCCTCAAGCGTATTTTCAATTAAGCTGGCCACGGTCATAGGGCCAACACCGCCTGGTACAGGTGTTATCCATCCAGCGCGTTCTTTTGCGACGTCGTACTCAACATCACCTGTAAGAGAACCGTCCTCAAGGCGGTTGATGCCTACATCAATGACAATCGCACCTTTTTTAACCCAATCACCGGGAACAAAATTCGGTTTGCCGACGGCGACCACTAACAAGTCGGCGCGTCTGACGTGTTCCGCCAAATCCTTAGTGAACTTATGACATGTTGTAACCGTGCAGCCTGCAAGCAAAAGCTCAAGCCCCATTGGGCGGCCAACGATGTTTGATGCGCCAACAATGACAGCATGTAAGCCTTTAATAGGCTTTTTGGTTGACTCAATCATTGTCATGATACCCTTTGGCGTACAGGGGCGAAGCGCGGGCATGCGCTGAGCTAAGCGGCCTATATTATAAGGATGAAATCCGTCAACATCTTTGCTTGGATGAATTCGTTCTAATATTTCATCGGCATCAAGGCCAGCTGGCAATGGCAACTGCACTAAAATCCCGTCAATGCTGTTATCTTGATTTAGCTCGTCAACTAATGCTTCTAATTCACTTTGCGCGGTGTTGGGCGGTAATTTATATTCTTTTGAGACAAATCCAACTTCTTCACATGCCTTTGTTTTATTCGCTACATAAACTTGTGAAGCTGGATTGCTGCCAACTAGAACCACTGCAAGCCCGGGAAGGCGCTTGTTAGCTTCGGCCAGTGTTTCGACTTGGGCTGCAACCGTTTGTCGAACATATTTCGCTATTTTTTTTCCATCTATGAGTTGGGCTCGCATGGTCTCTCTGACTTTGTAAAAATGATAAGGAACAAGTGTTTATTGTAACGGATGCTGTTTTAAAGGTCATTGCTACATTTGGATATTTAAAACATGATAAAAAACGTTTGACGAGATTGTGCCAACTCGGTAATATGCGCCCCCCGTAGCGAAGGCCTTTTTTGCAGTATTTTCGTTACGTTGTCGGTGAGTGGCGCAGCTTGGTAGCGCACTTGGTTTGGGTCCAAGGGGTCGTAGGTTCGAATCCTATCTCACCGACCATTTTTGCTTTGTAAGCGATGAGAGATTGCGATTCGAAGAGCGTCCGTAGCTCAGCTGGATAGAGCACCCGCCTTCTAAGCGGGTGGTCGCAGGTTCGAATCCTGCCGGACGCGCCATCTTTGGCACATTCTCTGGCGACTTTCATTTGCTACGACAAAGCAAAAACAGAAATCAGTGGTGGGCGTAGCTCAGTTGGTAGAGCCCCGGATTGTGATTCCGGTTGTCGTGGGTTCAAATCCCATCGTCCACCCCATTTTTTCTTTTCAAATTTGCGGAAGTGGTGGAATTGGTAGACACGCTGGATTTAGGTTCCAGTGCTTCACGGCGTGAGAGTTCAAGTCTCTCCTTCCGCACCATCTTTTTAAAGTCTCTCCGGTGAGTGGCGCAGCTTGGTAGCGCACTTGGTTTGGGTCCAAGGGGTCGTAGGTTCGAATCCTATCTCACCGACCATTTAAATTATCTTTTTGTTTCCATTAACACAAGATTTGCGCACACGCTCGGGCCGCTATCGAATTTAAGGCGCTTCACAGCGAAGCTGTGACACATCCATGTGACGCTCAACAAACGACATCCTTGTCGTTTGATGCTTAAATTCGATAGCGGCCCGAGCGTGTGCGCAAATCTTGTGTTAGTGAAATGGTCAGTATATCGATTTGAACTTTATCACCAATCCGAAGTCTTTAAGTTTCTATAGAAACAAGGTTTCAACATGCTTTTCGATATCGCACTCATCGGCGGTTTGCTGTTTTTGAACGCAGTGCTAATGGCGATGATGTGCTATTCCTTCGCGAAAAATAAAACTGAAGCGCAATTTCAAGTGGTGTTTTTTTCACTTGTTTTGTCGTTCTTATGTTTTCCACTAAGCTGGTTACACTGCTGGCATTGGAGCAGACGATTACCAGATGTAGGGTTCATTAAGCTGGATTGAATATCGGCTTATTTGTGTGCTTTCAAAATTTAATAGCGAAATAGGGTCTCAAAGCCCTCGACTCGCGCATTCGGTCTCTGTATAATCTGGCGTCCTTTTTTATCACAGTGGCGCAGTAATTGAGTCTGAGTTCATTTAGATTTAATTTTTATCGCCTCTGCCATAGTAGCTTATGGGTTACATTAGATTTCACAACGCGCACATGGCGCATAGTTGAGGTAGAAGAATGCAAGTGTCTGTAGAGACGACTCAAGGGTTAGAACGCCGTCTTACTATTACCGTTCCTGCTGAATCGGTAGATTCTGCGGTAAAAGCACGTTTACAACAGTTGGCGAAAACGCAGCGTATCAACGGATTTCGTCCTGGCAAAGTGCCGGTGAGCGTAATTAAAAAGCGTTTTGGTTCTGCAGTGCGGCAAGAAGTTGCTGGTGACGTTATGCAGCGTCATTTCTACGAAGCTATTATGCAAGAGAAAATCAACCCTGCCGGTATGCCTGCGTTTGATTTGACGAAAGATGAAGACGGTCAAGACCTAGAATTCGCCGCTACCTTTGAGATCTACCCAGAAGTTGAAGTAAAGGGTGTTGATAAGATAGAGGTTGAAAAACCCACTGTTGACATTAAGGCAAAAGACCTTAATGAAATGATAAAGACCTTACAGAAACAGCACGCAACATTCAAAGAAGTGAAGCGTAAAGCAAAAGAAGGCGATAAAGTGTTCATCAACTTTGTGGGCACGATTGATGGTGAAGAGTTTGACGGTGGTAAGGCCGAAGATTTTCCACTCGAGTTAGGCAAAGGTCAAATGATCCCTGGCTTTGAAGAGCCGCTTGAGGGTGCGAAAAAAGGTGATGAAGTGGTCGCTAAGGTCACCTTTCCCGAAGATTATCATGCTGAAGCGCTTAAAGGCAAAGATGCTGAGTTTGCGATTACGGTGAACAAAGTAGAAGGCTTAAACCTACCGAAGGTTGACGACGAGTTTGCTCAGTTATTCGGTGTAGAAGAGGGCGGCGTTGACGCACTCAAAGAAGAAGTTAAAAAGAACATGCAGCGTGAACTTGATCAAACGCTAAAAACACAAGTTAAGGAAAATGTTATTTCTGCCTTACTTGCGGCGAATGAGCTAGACTTGCCCTCAGCGTTGGTTGAGCAGGAAGTAAACGCGCTTCGCGAGCAAGCTAAGCAGCGTTTTGAGCAGCAGGGCAATGCGGCTAATATGCCTGAACTGCCAAACGATTTATTTACAGACAATGCAAAACGTCGTGTAAGTGTTGGTTTGTTGTTAGGCGAAGTGATTAAATCTAACAAGCTAGAAGTCGAGCAAGCACGAGTTGACGCATTGATCGAACAAACGGCTTCAGCGTATGAAGATCCGAGCGAAGTAATTGAGTACTACAAGAACAATCAAGAGATGCTACAGCAAATTCAAAATCTAGCTCTTGAAGAACAAGCAATCGATGCCATATTAAAACAAGCGAAAGTAAAAGAAGTTAAAAAATCGTTTGATGAAGTTATGAACAAAAAGGCTTAATCAAAAGCCTCAGTGATTGACTTGATAGCTTATCAACTGATTAAATGCTCGGACGTTCCGGGCATTTTTTTTAGATTTCAATGTACTATACTTAGCTTTAGTAAAACAGCGATGCGCCTGATTCAGGTTTCCATACGTAACTTTCATAGAATATATAGATAAGAGTGCAAATGACAAACATCATTACTGACCCTAGCAACGCCCTTGTTCCCATGGTGGTAGAGCAAACATCTCGAGGCGAACGTTCGTTCGATATCTATTCACGCCTGTTAAAAGAGAACGTGATATTTTTGGTGGGGCAAGTTGAAGACCACATGGCAAACTTAATTGTTGCGCAGATGTTGTTTCTGGAGGCAGAAAATCCAGAAAAAGATATCTTCTTGTACATAAATTCACCCGGTGGTTCGGTTACAGCAGGTATGGCCATTTACGATACAATGAACTTCATCAAGCCAGACGTCAGTACTGTATGTATTGGACAAGCGGCTAGTATGGGCTCATTTCTATTGTCAGCAGGCGCAAAAGGAAAGCGCTATTGCTTACCGCATTCGAGGGTGATGATTCATCAACCTTTAGGTGGATTTCAGGGGCAAGCATCAGATTTTGAAATACATGCTAAGGAAATCCTGTCTATCAAAGAGAGATTGAACCGTTTATATGCAGATCATACCGGGCAAGATTATGAAAAAATCGCCCATGATACCGATAGAGATAACTTTTTAAGTGCACAAGATGCGGTAGACTACGGTTTAGTAGATAACGTGCTCACCAGCCGAGATGATGTTGGTAAAAAGTAGCGATAGCGACAAAGGCAAATACTATGAGTGATGACCATAACAAAGACGGCGATAACAAATTATTGTATTGCTCTTTTTGTGGTAAGAGCCAACACGAGGTTCGAAAATTGATTGCAGGACCGTCGGTTTTCATATGTGACGAGTGTGTTGAGCTGTGTAACGATATTATTCGTGAAGAAATTAAAGAAATTTCTCCCAAGCAAAAAAATGATGCGCTTCCAACGCCAGCAGAAATACATAAGCATCTTGATGATTATGTTATTGGTCAGGAGCACGCAAAAAAGGTGCTCGCAGTAGCGGTGTATAACCACTACAAGCGTCTGCGTAATGGCGATGTGCATGAAGGCGTTGAGCTAGGTAAAAGTAATATTCTGTTAATAGGACCAACGGGTAGTGGTAAAACACTGCTTGCTGAAACTTTGGCGCGTTTGCTTGATGTGCCTTTCACAATGGCAGATGCTACCACCCTCACGGAAGCGGGTTATGTGGGTGAGGACGTTGAGAATATTATTCAAAAACTGCTGCAAAAATGTGATTACGACCCGGAAAAAGCGCAACGCGGCATCGTGTATATCGATGAAATCGACAAAATATCGCGTAAGTCTGATAATCCGTCTATTACTCGCGACGTATCTGGCGAAGGGGTGCAGCAAGCTTTATTAAAACTCATTGAAGGTACCATTGCCTCAGTCCCCCCACAGGGCGGTCGTAAGCACCCGCAGCAAGAGTTTTTACAAGTCGACACTTCAAAAATTTTGTTTATTTGCGGCGGCGCATTTGCTGGGCTTGATAAAATAATTGAGCAACGTAATGCGACCGGCACCGGTATTGGATTTGGTGCAGAGGTGAAATCGCCCAACGAACATAATGCTTTGACCCAACTATTTAAAGACGTTGAGCCCGAGGATTTAGTGAAGTACGGCCTCATCCCCGAATTTATCGGTCGTCTCCCAGTTGTCACCAGTTTAGAGGAACTCAGTGAGGATGCGCTGATTCAAATTTTAAAAGAGCCTAAAAATGCAATTACTAAACAATACGGTGCACTGTTTGCAATAGAAGATGCTGAGTTAGAGTTTAGAGAAGATGCTTTACGCGCCATTGCGCAAAAAGCAATGTCTCGAAAAACTGGGGCGCGTGGCTTGCGCTCAATTGTAGAAGCGGTGCTGCTTGAAACGATGTATGACCTTCCATCGACACCCGAGGTATCTAAAGTCGTTATTGACGAAACCGTTATAAAAGGCGAATCTAAGCCGATTTTGATGTACGAAAACACAAACGACAAGAAGGCTGCATCTGAGTAAAGCGCCAATTGTTGATGAAAAAAAGGACCTCTCTAGGTCCTTTTTTTGACGCTGGCTTTGAACTTTGTAACATTATCCCCATATAAGTAATCATAGTAGAAAATAAGAGAGAAATATGACAGAGAGTACTCTGCTCAGAAGTATGCCAGTCTTGGCCTTGAGAGATGTTGTGGTTTACCCACATATGGTTATTCCTTTGTTTGTAGGGCGTGAAAAATCTATTCAGTGCCTTGAGGCCGCAATGGATAACGATAAAAAAGTATTTTTGGTGGCGCAAAAAGATGCCAGTATTGACGAGCCTGAAATCAAAGATGTATTCGAGGTAGGAACCGTTGCGACCATTCTTCAACTGCTCAAACTCCCTGACGGCACAGTTAAGGTATTGGTGGAAGGTAGCGTTCGGGGAAAAATTCTACAATACACCGATACTGACCCTTATTTCATCGGTGATGCTGAAGTACTCGACGATGAAGAAATAGATGACAGCGAACAAGAGGTATTAATTCGGTCTGCGGTTTCGCAGTTCGAGGGCTACGTTAAGCTCAATAAGAAAATCCCGCCAGAAGTACTTACTTCCCTCAATGGTATAGAAGATGCTGCGCGCCTCGCTGATACAATGGCAGCGCATATGCCACTTAAACTTTCTGAAAAACAGAAAGTACTTGAAATGCGAAGCGTAACCAAGCGTTTGGAATTTCTGATGGCGCTTATGGAGGGCGAAATCGACCTCTTGCAAGTTGAGAAGAAAATTCGAACGCGCGTAAAAAAGCAAATGGAAAAAAGTCAGCGCGAGTATTATTTAAATGAGCAGATGAAAGCTATTCAAAAAGAACTCGGCGAACTTGACGAAGCGCCTGATGAATTTGAGGCGCTCAATAAAAAAATCTCCGAAGCCAAAATGCCGGATGACGCGCAAGATAAGGCAAAAGCAGAACTTAATAAGCTTAAAATGATGTCGCCAATGTCTGCAGAGGCCACCGTTGTGCGCTCTTACATTGACTGGTTAGTGTCTGTTCCTTGGCATAAACGCAGCCCAGTCAAAAGAGACTTGGGCAGAGCAGAGGATGTATTAGATAGTGATCACTATGGTCTGGAAAAGGTAAAAGAACGGATCCTTGAATATTTGGCCGTTCAGCAACGCGTAAAAAAATTAAAGGGTCCAATTTTGTGTTTGGTCGGGCCACCGGGGGTTGGTAAGACCTCGCTCGGTCAGTCCGTTGCAAAAGCGACCGGGCGAAAGTATGTGAGAATGGCCTTAGGCGGTGTTCGTGATGAGGCAGAAATAAGGGGTCATAGACGCACATATATTGGTTCTTTGCCAGGAAAGCTTATTCAAAAGATGTCCAAAGTCGGCGTCAAAAATCCACTATTTTTGCTTGATGAGATTGATAAGATGTCATCAGACATGCGCGGAGATCCATCGTCTGCGCTTTTAGAAGTGCTTGACCCTGAGCAAAACTCAAGTTTCTCTGACCACTATTTAGAAGTGGACTATGATTTATCGGACGTTATGTTTGTTGCTACATCCAACAGCATGAATATTCCGGGCCCACTTCTGGATAGAATGGAAGTCATACGTCTTTCTGGATATACCGAGGACGAAAAGCTAAATATCGCTCAGCGCCATTTAATCGCAAAGCAAATTGCACGCAATGGACTGAAAGATAAAGAGCTCAAAATAGAAGAATCTGCAATTATCGGCGTTATTCGTTACTACACGCGTGAAGCGGGTGTAAGAAGTTTAGAGCGTGAAATATCAAAGATATGCCGTAAGGCCGTCAAGAACATTTTGTTGAAAAAAGAAAAAGCCCCAGTGCTTGTGAACCAAGATAACCTCAAAGACTACTTGGGCGTTCAGCGCTTTGATTATGGTATAGCAGATAAGAATAACCAAGTTGGACAAGTAACAGGACTTGCTTGGACAGAAGTCGGTGGCGATTTGCTTACGATTGAGACCAGTGTCGTGCCCGGTAAGGGTAAAGCCACTGCTACTGGTTCACTAGGCGACGTGATGCAAGAGTCGATTAAGGCGGCGCAAACGGTGGTGCGCTCGCGTGCAAAAAAATTAAGAATAAACGAAGACTTTTATGAAAAGCGAGATATTCATATACACGTGCCTGAGGGCGCTACGCCAAAAGATGGTCCAAGCGCGGGTATTGGAATGTGCACGGCGCTAGTGTCATCATTAACAGGCAATCCAGTTAAGTGTGATGTTGCCATGACGGGTGAAATTACGCTTAGAGGGGAAGTGCTTGCCATAGGTGGCTTAAAAGAAAAGTTGCTTGCTGCGCACAGAGGCGGGATAAAAACGGTTATTATTCCACACGAGAACGAACGCGATTTAGAGGAAATTCCGGAAAATGTGACATCCGACCTGGAAATCCACCCTGTAAAATGGATTGACGAGGTCTTGGATATCGCTTTGGTAAACCCTGTTGAATCGGTACAAGTTGCTTCTTAACCCGAAATTTGTTCATTTTTTAACACTAAATTTGCTAGTTTTTGATAAAAAGAGGAAAAATTTTACTTTTTTTATCATTTTGGGTATTCACATGCTCTCAACTTGTGCTACCTTAAACCCATGCGCTTCAAGCCTTGAATATAAAGGGATAGAAAGCGTTTCTTTGTAATAACAGTAGGCTCAAGCAATTGATCGTTTATTGCTACTTTGTGAGCCACTTACGTTAATTTCTAAAAGCAATATAATAACAATGAAGGGGATCATATTGTGAACAAGTCTCAACTTATCGACACCGTCGCTGAAAGCGCAGACATTTCTAAAGCAGCCGCCGGACGTGCTCTAGATGCATTTACTGACGCTGTAACCGCTGCTCTCAAGGATGGCGACCAAGTCGCTCTAGTTGGTTTTGGTACATTCTCAGTACGTGAGCGCGCTGCTAGAAGTGGCCGTAATCCACAGACTGGCGAAACAATCCAAATTTCTGCTGCAAAAGTACCATCTTTCAAAGCTGGTAAAGCACTTAAAGACGCTTGCAACTAAACGTCTACTTAATCATTTTGAAAGGCGATGGTTTACATCGCCTTTTTTTATGGCTAAACCTCTTAAAATCTCGCCTATTGCTTTCAGTACAGGTATAATCTGCGCGCTTTGTCGGTCTAAAATTTTGTTTGTCAAAATATATCTGTCCAAAATAATAAGGTTGTAAGAAACAATGTTAGAAAGAATTCGTGAGGGCGTACAAGGGCCTTGGGCGATTGCGATTGTCGCATTGATTGTCGTAAGCTTTGTATTTACCGGAGTCGGTGGGTATTTGTCATCGTCTGCTTCCACAGCAGCGGCAACGGTCAATGAGAAAGACATTCCAGCGTCAACATTAGAGATTGCATATCAGAATGAGCGGGCGCGCATGGAGTCTCAATTCGGCGAGGCCATTAGCAGTTTATTTGCAAGTGAGAGCTACCTTAATGACTTTAGACAAGGCGTTTTGGATAGACTCATTAATGAAGAACTTATTGCTCAAAAGGCAGATGCTTTAGGTTTACGTGTTGGTGATGAACAGATTAAACAAGCCATCACAGCGCTACCAGAATTCCAAATTGCAGGCCAGTTTAGTAATGATGCATATAATGCTGCTATCCAGCGCGCGGGTTTCACACCGAGTGAATTTGCCGAGTATATGCGCACTCAAATGACCCGTCAGCAATTAGTCCAAGCCTTAAACGGATCTTCATTTAACGTTTCTACTTTGGTGTCAAACATCCTTTCATTAAGAGCACAGCAGCGTGATATTTCCATTATCGAAGTGCCGTCGTCATCTTATTTGCCGGAGATTGAGTTAAACGAAGAAGAGATTGTCCAGTATTACAATGACACGATTAATCAGTATGACACAGAAGAAGAGGTTAAACTGGCCTATGTGAGTCTATCGGTGGATGATTTGTTGCCGTCAGTAGACGTTACTGAGGAAGAAGTCGCTGAGCAGTATGAACAGCAAATAGGCCTTTATCGAAGCGAAGAGCAAAGAAGTGTATCTCATATTCTTATCGAAATAGCAGATGATGCTGATGCTGCGCGCGAAGAAGCCGAGGCAATCCTTCAAGAGCTTCAGGCTGGCGCAGATTTTTCCAATCTTGCTGAACAGAACTCTGACGACATCGTTAGCGCAGAATCCGGTGGAGAGCTGGGTCAGGTAAATCCCGGAGACTACCCAGAAGATTTTGAGAGCGCAGTATTTGCATTAAGCGAAGAAGGTCAGATATCAGATGTTGTTGAAACAGAGTTTGGTTTTCATATCATTAAATTAGATTCCCTTATTGCCTCGGTAACCACGCCTTTAAGTGAAGTTGCTGAACAAATAAGAGACGAAATAAGACTGAACAAAGCGACTGATGTATTTTTTGAGCTTCAAGCTGAAATGCAGCGTTTAGCGTTTGAAGTGCCAGATACGTTGGAGGAGGTGGCAGAAGCGGTCAATCGCCCGATATTTGAAACCGTCTCATTCCCTGCGAGCCGCTACCCTTCGGCGGTGAATTTTCCGCAAGTTG
Organism: Ningiella algicola; assembly: GCF_028401415.2. Classification (NCBI taxonomy): domain Bacteria; kingdom Pseudomonadati; phylum Pseudomonadota; class Gammaproteobacteria; order Alteromonadales; family Alteromonadaceae; genus Ningiella; species Ningiella algicola. Next base: position 4,106,665 of record NZ_CP171821.2, read on the forward strand.
AGAATGTAGCATTCTCCACAGAGTTAATAGAAGAAGGCGTGAACAGTGAGCTTCTGCAATTATCTGACGATAAGGTAATGGTGGTGCGCGTAATCGACCATCAAGCTCAGCGAACTAAGGGCTTAGACGAAGTGCGTGAGGGCATAGAGCAGCAAATGACTACAGATAAAGCGCAGCAAGCTGCGCTTGCTTGGTCGCAAGATGTGCAAAACACCTTATTAACGGGCGAAGATATTCAAGCTAAGTTGGACGAGAAATCGCTTGCATGGGAAGTATATGCAGATGTAACCCGAAACAGCGCACAGCTCTCTCCCGTATTGATTAATGCCGCGTTTGAACTTAGCACCGACCCGGCTAACAATACAGCGGTCGTAAATTTAAACAATGGTAATGTGGGTATTGTCAAGCTGGATGCCATCGACGCTTCCGCGCAGATAAGTAGCGAAGAAATTGAAGCTGCGTCGCAACAGCTTACTGGGCAATATGCGCAGAGAACGTATCAAAACTTTATTGATGCATTAAGAGCGGATGCTGAAATAGTGATCATGAACTAATTCGCAGCCGGTATCGTAAACCATCAAAGCCCCTAATAGGGGCTTTTAAATGTATTAACGGATATCAATATCCCCGTTTGAAGTAAGAACTGCGTTTAAACGACAGAATCTTATCAAGAACCTGCTTATTTTGTGACTAACATTGCGAAAGTAAAAAAGATCATCACTACCGCCGACAGTGCGATGATGTAGATAAAACCTTGTCTTCCCTGTGCGAGGCTGTACCCTCTGACGTTTAAATAGCTATACCAAATGGCACAAAGAATGACGGGCAGTAAAAACAAAAACTTCAACACTTAATATGCCTCTTGAACCTGCGATAAAATAGTATACGCATTTATATGCTTATTAGCTTAACCAAGATCTGAATAGGGAAAAGCTCATGGCAGGAAAATTCAGCAAACAGGCTTTGGCAAACAAAGATGAGGCTTTAGCAGATATAAAAAAACCGGCTAACAGCCGGTTTAATCATTCAGTGTAAAACGCTCTATTTATGCAATCGCTTTAATTTTAGCGTTCAAGCGGCTCTTATGGCGTGCTGCTTTATTTTTATGGATGAGCCCTTTAGTTGCCATTCTGTCCAGTACTGGAACAGCAGCAGTATATGCAGCTTGAGCGGCTTCTTTGTCGCCAGCTTCAATGGCAGCGATAACTTTTTTAATGCACGTGCGAGTTAGCGAGCGACGGCCGGCGTTGTGCTGGCGACGCTTCTCAGCTTGGATTGCACGCTTCTTAGCAGACTTAATGTTAGCCAAGGTGTAACTCCTAAAATAGATTCATGTCAAAATTGAGGGTGCGGATTATCTAAGTATTTACCGGCAATGTCAATTGAAACCGAGGAAATAAATGATAATTTAGCATGCTTTGTTAGTATACTATCGGCAATCATCAGCGTACGGGTGCGCTCAACAAGGAAACATCATTGGCAAAGAAGCTTCTTAAGGCTGGTATAATCGTGAGCAGCATGACGATGCTGTCTCGTATTTTAGGCTTGCTTAGAGATATTGTTGTTGCCAACATAATGGGCGCGGGAGCGGCAGCTGACGTTTTCTTTTTTGCCAACAAAATCCCTAATTTTCTAAGACGCTTGTTTGCCGAAGGTGCGTTTGCCCAAGCGTTTATTCCGGTGCTTACTGAAGTGCATGAACAAGCCAATCAGAACAAAACTAAAGATTTTGTGGCAAAAGTATCAGGCACGCTTGGCATTTTGGTGTTCATTACCGCAATTGTAGGCGTGCTTGGCTCGTCGGTATTAACAGCCTTGTTTGGTATGGGGTGGTACATAGCCTATCTTAATGATGAACCTGTAGGCGCCAAGTTTGAGCTTGCATCCTTGCTGCTAAAAATTACCTTCCCTTATATTTTCTTTATTAGCTTAACTGGGTTTGCGGGCGCAATACTCAATACCTTAAATAAATTTGCTGTGGCGGCGTTTACCCCAGTATTACTTAATATTTCAATTATTGCTTGCGCGTACTTCTTAGCTGATTCTTTCTCAGAGCCTGCTTTTGCACTTGCGTGGGGAGTGTTTATTGGCGGGGTCGTTCAATTGTTATTTCAACTGCCCTTTTTGCATCGAGCCGGTCTATTAGTGAAGCCGAAATGGGGTTGGCAAGATCCTAACGTTATCAAAGTTCGCACCTTGATGATTCCAGCACTATTTGGTGTGTCAGTAAGTCAGATTAACTTGTTGCTCGATACGCTGATTGCAAGTTTTCTAATGACCGGCTCAATCAGCTGGCTGTATTACTCCAATCGTCTTTTGGAGTTTCCCCTTGGTCTGTTTGGGATCGCAATCGCCACCGTCATTCTTCCCACGCTTTCGCGCAATCACGTGCAATCAAAAAACATCGATTTTTCAAAAAACCTCGATTGGGCACTACGGCTCATTGCTTGTATGGGCGTGCCCGCAGCAGCAGCGCTGTTCATCCTTGCTATGCCCTTGATGCTGGTGATCTTTCAACGCGGAGAATTTACAGTAGATACCGCTTACATGGCTTCGCTTAGCTTAATGGCGTATACCACCGGATTGCTTAGTTTTATGCTAGTTAAGATTTTTGCTCCAGCGTTTTACAGCCGCCAAGATACGAAAACGCCAGTGCGCTATGGCATTATGACCATGGCCGCAAATATGTTTTTCAATCTTGTATTGGCTATCCCGTTTGGTTATGTCGGTTTGGCACTCGCCACAGCTATTTCAGGCACCTTAAATGCGCTACTTTTGTATAGAAAACTATCCCAGCTAGGGGTCTATCATATCTCAAAAGACACATGGTTTTATCTGGGGAAAGTCGTTTTGGCGACTGTGCTGATGTCGTCAGTTTTGCTATGGTCAATGCCCGCGTTTGATTTTGCCGAGTCTAGCTTCGCAACGAGGCTAAAAGGCTTGGCTACTCTGATTGCACTTGGCTTGCTCACATACTCTATAAGCGCTTTCGTGCTTGGTATTCGACCTAAAGACTTTATTAGCCAAGCAAAAGCTTGAATAAGTACTGACAAATGCATGAAAGTACGTTGGTTATGCTCTCATAGTCGTTTATAATCAGGCGCTTTATGCCATCTGTAGAACCATTTGTGGCTTCAAACCGCATTGCACAGACAATGGCAACTAAGCGAAGACAAAAAATTAGTGCAAGGCATAGATAACAAGCTGTGGAATTAATTCGTGGTGTTCACAACATAAAACTGAGACACAAACACTGTGCGTTGACCATAGGAAAATTCGATGGTGTGCATAAAGGTCATCAGGCGGTGTTAGCTAGTTTAGTTAAACGAGCTAAGCAGCTGTCGGTGCCCTCGGTCGTTATGGTGTTTGAGCCGCAGCCCGAAGAAGTATTTATGCCAGAGCGTGCACCTGCTCGTTTGTCGCGATTGCGCGATAAGTATAATGCACTTAAATCCTTAGGCATTGATCGATTGTTATGTCTAAGTTTTTCAAAATCATTCGCTGCTCAGTCTCCTGATACCTTTGTTAGAGACCTTTTGATAGAAAAGCTCGGTGTGAAGTTTTTGGTTGTTGGCGACGATTTTAAGTTTGGGCACAATCGTGAAGGTAACTTTGAATTTTTAAAACGTGCAGCGAAAGAAAATAACTTCGATGTGGTTAGCACGCAAAGCTTCAGGATGGATGACTGCAGGATCAGCTCAACGGCGATTAGAGCAGCGCTTAGTGAAGGTGATTTCGAGCGTGCTAATTTTATGCTGGGCCGTCCTTTTTCTGTTTCTGGAAAAGTGATTCATGGCGAAAAGAATGGGCGTACGATTGGGTTTCCCACGGCTAACATTCTGCTAAAACGACATAAGACGCCGCTCCACGGAGTGTTTGCCGTTAAAGTCCGACTGGGTAATGAATATTACGGAGGTGTCGCGAATTTGGGTAGCCGCCCCACGTTAAATGGACAGCGCCTGCAGCTAGAAACGCATTTGTTTAACTTTGATCAACAGATATATGGTCAGCGGATTGAAGTGGAGTTTTATGAAAAACTGCGAGATGAGGCGAAATTTGACAGCTTTGACCAACTAAAACAAAAAATTCAAGACGATGCGAGACAAGCGCGAGCAATTCTCGAGGCTAATTGACCAGAAGCCGATGAGCACCGCAAAACATACTGAACATCGACAAAATAAAACAACACAATAATGGAAAATTCGAATGAGTGAATACAAATCAACGTTGAACTTGCCAGAGACCGCATTCCCTATGCGCGGAAACTTGGCCCAGCGTGAACCACAAATGCTAAAAGACTGGACAAGCAAAGATTTGTATCAACAAATTAGAGAGGCAAGGAAAGGCGCTGAACCATTCATTCTTCATGATGGCCCTCCGTATGCCAATGGTGATATTCATATCGGTCACGCTGTTAATAAAATCTTAAAAGACATTATCGTTAAATCCAAAACCTTATCGGGTTTTGATGCGCCATATGTGCCCGGTTGGGACTGTCACGGACTTCCCATAGAGCTGATGGTTGAGAAAAAGGTCGGTAAGCCAGGCAAAAAGGTTTCGGTTGCTGAGTTTAGAGAAAAGTGCAGAGCTTATGCTCAGCGCCAAATAGACGGACAGTGCAAAGACTTTATTCGTTTGGGGGTACTGGGTGAATGGAAAAAACCCTATAAAACGATGGATTTTGACTCTGAGGCAAATATCATCCGAGCCTTGTCTAAAATCGTCACATCTGGTCATTTAGAAAAAGGGTTTAAACCTGTCCACTGGTGCACAGATTGCGGCTCTGCGTTGGCAGAGGCAGAGGTTGAATATCAAGACAAGGTGTCAAGCGCTATTGATGTTGCGTTTAATTTTGTTGATGATGCGTCAGTGCAAAATGCCTTTGGAGTGTCAGTATCAGAAGCAGCCGTCGTAATTTGGACCACCACGCCTTGGACTATCCCTGCAAACAGAGCCATCAGTCTGCACCCTCAATTGGATTATGCCTTAGTGCAGTGTCAAAAAGAGGGAGCCACTGTGCATTATGTGCTCGCATCTGATTTAGTTGAAAGCTGCATGAAGCGTTACAACATTGATGACTTCAAAGTGCTTGCTCAGTGCTCTGGAAAAACTTTAGAAAATATCGCAGTAAAGCACCCACTTTTGGATTTACATGTGCCGCTCATTCTGGGCGAACACGTGACCACTGAATCGGGGACCGGTTGTGTTCACACAGCGCCAGCCCATGGTGTTGACGATTTTGTGGTCGGTAAAGCTTATAATCTAGAGGTATACAATCCTGTAGGTGCAAATGGCGTATACTTAGAAAACACACCATACTTCGCTAACCAGCATGTTTTCAAAGCCAATGACAACATCATCAAAGCCTTAAGTGATGCGCATACCTTGGTGTTAAACGTAAAATATGAACATAGCTATCCGCATTGCTGGCGCCATAAAACGCCTATTATATTTCGGGCTACGCCGCAGTGGTTCATTAGTATGGACAAGCAAGGTTTAAGAAAAGCTTCAATTGAAGAAATAAATAAAACCCAGTGGATCCCTGATTGGGGGCAAAATCGCATTACCAGCATGGTTGAACAGCGTCCTGACTGGTGTATTTCACGCCAAAGAACATGGGGGGTGCCCATTGCTTTGTTTATTCATAAGCACAGTGGGGAGCTACATCCACAAAGTGCTCAAGTCATGGAGAAAGTTGCCCTTGAGGTCGAAAAACGTGGCATTCAAGCATGGTGGGAGCTCAGTGCAGAGGACTTAATAGGTGCCGATGCAAACGATTATGACAAAGTCACTGACACCTTGGATGTATGGTTTGATTCGGGCGTGACGCACTACTTCGTTGTTGATAAACGCGAAGACATTCCTGCATCGGCAGATTTATATTTGGAGGGTTCGGATCAACACCGAGGTTGGTTCATGTCATCATTAATGTCTTCAGTTGCGATGCACGGACATGCGCCCTACAAGCAAGTGCTAACACATGGCTTTACGGTCGACGCGAACGGTAAAAAAATGTCTAAGTCTCTAGGGAACGTGGTAGCACCACAAGAGGTGACCAATAAACTGGGCGCTGACATTTTAAGACTATGGGCGGCATCAACAGACTATCGCGGCGAAATGACAGTCAGTAACGAAATTCTCAAACGCTCTGCCGATTCTTATCGACGCATCAGAAATACCTGTCGATTCTTATTAGCTAACCTAAATGGATTTGACCCTCAAACTGACTTGGTTGAACCCAAGGAAATGGTGGCTTTAGATGCTTGGATGTTAGCTAGAACGAAAGTCATCCAGACACAAATCCTTGAGGCTTATGAGCAATACGACATGCTGATTGTATGTCAATCGCTGATGCAGTTTTGCTCGATTGAATTGGGTAGCTTCTACCTTGATATCATTAAAGATCGCCAATATACGGCTAAATCCGACAGCGCAGCGCGCCGCTCATGCCAGACAACCTTGTATTACATTGCCGAGGCTCTTGTGCGCTGGATGGCGCCCATTATGAGCTTTACTGCACAAGAGGTGTGGGAGCAAATGCCTGGAGAGCGCTCGGAGTTTGTGTTTACCGATAAATGGTTTGATTCACTTCCGAGCGTCGAGACGAATATGGGCGACGATTTTTGGCAGGCAGTATTGGAGGTGAAAACGCAAGTCAATAATGCGCTTGAGCAGGCTCGAAACGACAAAGTGATTGGGAGCTCACTAGACGCAAAAGTCACCCTATATGCAAAAGGCGAGCTGAAAGCCAAACTCCAATGCTTGGGCGATGAACTTAGGTTTGTACTGATTACATCCGAAGCCGCAGTTGACGATATTGAGAATAAAACGGAACAGGCACGACTATCTGAAGATCAGGCGCTAGCGGTCGAAGTAAGTTCTGCAATAGGGAGTAAATGTACCCGATGCTGGCATATTAAGCCTGAGGTAGGTAGTGATTCAAAGCATCCAGAGCTGTGCAATCGTTGCATTGAGAATGTTGATGGTAATGGGGAGAGGCGCCAGTATGCGTAGTCTATTGCCAGGCTTTGTTCGCGACACGGGCTTACGTTTTACATGGATAAGCGCGATAGCTCTGATTTTAGATCAGTGGACAAAACAAACCGTAGTTGGGTCTATGGAGCTATATCAGTCCATTGAAGTCACATCATTCTTTAATCTCACTTATGTCCACAACTATGGAGCCGCGTTCAGCATTTTGTATGATGCGGGCGGTTGGCAGCGTTACTTTTTAAGTGCACTTGCCCTCATTGTTAGTGCCATTATTGTGTGGTGGTTAAAAAAGTCGCCTAAAGACCAAGTGCTCCTGCCAGTAGCATTCAGCTTTATTCTAGGTGGCGCATTCGGCAATGTTGCTGACAGAATCATGTATGGCTACGTAATTGACTTTTTAGATTTTCATTATGCCAATTACCACTGGCCAGCTTTTAATATTGCCGATTCAGCGATCTTTTTGGGCGCTAGCTTGCTAATCATTGATATGTTTGTGAACAACCAAGGCAAAGAAAATGAGTGAATCCCAACAAGTTATTGGTGATAAAAGTGAGATAATTTTACATTTTGACCTCAAACTAAACGATGGTTCTGCCGTAGACAGCACGCGTGTAAATAACAAGCCAGCCAAAATGATCATGGGAGATGGTAGTCTCACACCGAATTTCGAAAAGTGTTTGATTGGATTAAAGGTGGGTGATAAAAAGGCCTTTAGTATCAACGCAAATGATGCTTTCGGTATGCCCAATCCAGATAATATTTATCATGTTGATCGCAGTAAGTTTGCCGCAGGCGAAGAATTAAAAGAGGGGATGATAATGGGCTTTGCTCAACCTGATGGAAGTGAACTTCCGGGGGTAATTCGCAGCACTGCCGGACATTCCGTCACGGTAGATTTTAATCATCCATTGGCGGGTCAAGACATTATCTTTGACGTTGAAATAATAAGCGTAAGTTAGGGAGTAATTGTGCAGATACATTTGGCAAATCCGCGAGGTTTCTGTGCTGGCGTTGACCGCGCGATCACTATCGTTGAAAGAGCTTTGGAAATTTTCGGACCACCGATTTATGTTCGCCATGAAGTGGTTCATAACAAATTTGTGGTCGATGGTTTGAAATCCAGAGGTGCGCTTTTTGTAGATGAGTTAAACGAAGTACCCGATGATGCTATTGTTATTTTTTCAGCTCACGGCGTGTCTCAAAAAGTACGAGGTGAAGCAGGCGAAAGAGGTCTTAAAGTATTTGATGCCACCTGTCCTCTGGTGACTAAAGTGCATATGGAAGTCATGCGAGCGAGCAAGCGCGGCACCGAATGCGTGCTTATTGGGCATCACGGTCACCCAGAAGTAGAGGGAACGATGGGCCAATATAGTAATGCTGATGGCGGGATTTATTTGGTGGAGTCCATTGGTGATGTGCAGGCACTAGAGGTCAATAATCCAGATGAACTGTATTATTGCAGCCAAACCACGCTTTCTGTCGATGACACCGCCGATGTGATTAGAGCATTGCGTCAAAAATTTCCAAAAATCGATGGGCCTCGCAAAGACGATATTTGTTATGCCACCCAAAATCGTCAAGACGCAGTTCGCGAGCTGGCCGGTGAGTGTGATGTACTTCTGGTTGTAGGCGCGCAAAATAGTTCAAATTCAAATCGATTACGCGAATTAGCGCAAAAGATGGGGGCAGTTGCCTACCTCATTGCCGACAAAGACTGTATACAAAAAGACTGGTTAAAAGATGCTCTGCATATTGGCGTAACAGCGGGTGCATCTGCCCCTGAGGTTTTAGTACAGGGTGTGGTTGATAGATTAATTCAGTGGGGAGCGAAAGCGGCGAGTGAGCGTCCAGGGCGAGCTGAAAATATAGAGTTTGCCGTGCCAAAGGAATTGCGAGTAAAACAAGTTTCTTAGTCAATCACCATTAACAAAGACGTCGTCCATTCTGGGCGACTTCCATACTTGCGTTCAGTTTCGTTCTAATTTTAATACCTTAGACTCCAAGAAAATAACTTAATCTTGATAACCGCCGTTAAGATAGGTACGCGTGGAAAAAGTCATAATCAAGATAACAGGCATTTTAACTTTGATCTGCGCAGCAGATAATGGGTTAACACATTGGTAAAGCGAGTGGGCGTAAATGAACCAAGTTATAAATAAACAGCGTGGCGTAGGCATGATTGAAGTGCTTATCACATTATTTATCCTATCTATAGGTTTGTTGGGTGTTGCTTCGATGCAGTTTGTCGGCTCATTTTCAAACAAAGACGCGTTGGCCCGCACGCAGGCAGTTATGGTGGCCCAGCAATTCAGTGAGCGCTTGCGCGCCAGCGTAGTGCCATCAGATACGTCAGATGGCTTTATTGTTGACAATGAATACTACGACCCAAGCAATTACAATTTTGCTGGTATGAGCTGCCCGTCTGGCGATATTTTTGCCTGTCACTGTGAATCCATCCCCGCAAGCGTTCCCGATTGTGAAACAAATCAGTGTGATGCTGACGAAGTAGCTCAGTTCGACGCTTATCAAATGTCATGTGCAACCGTTCAGTCCAACCCTTTTTCGCGAATCGAGCTTCAGTGCAACGACCAAATTCTGGGCGACGCTGACCTTTGCTCAGCAGGGTCAATTCAGTCTATTGTTGTTACCTGGCCATCTTCCGCTTGGCAAGACAATGACCGCGTGAAAAATGCAGAATGTAATCCTGGTGATAGCGATGATAACGATTGCGTCATTGTACAGGTGGCATTATGAGGATGAAGCGACATAGTCAGCAAGGGCTGACACTCATAGAGCTAATGATTTCAATGGCGCTGGGCTTGGTAATAGCAGCAGGCGTCATTCAGGTGTTGGTGAGTAACAGCGTGACTGACTCACTTAACCGCGCTATAGCTAGCACCCAAGAGAGCGGCCGATTTATCGTATCACGTATGCGCCAAGAGCTAATGATGGTTGGACTGTACAATAAATTAGATCCTAATTTGAATGAACTTGTGGATGTGGTTGAGGAAGAAGTATTTGTCAGAAGCAATCCAGTACCAATCCCAGGAGATTTTGTCGCGCGTATGGGTTTAGGTTCGTTGCAAGGAGCAAGCGGCGCAAACGATACCCTTGTGGTCAGCTTGCAAGCACCGCGAGATTGCAGGGGATTTAAGCTTGGCTACCCAGCCGACGACGAGTTTTACGTGGTCAATGAGTACTTTGTTGAAGATAACAAGCTCAAATGTCGCGGGTTCGACGGACGTGTGCTTCGCGGACAAAAAGCCGCCGAAGCTCACAGCGGTCATAGCGCCTTCACCTTGCTGGACGACGTAATTAGCTTTCAGGTGTTATATGGCGTAACCAATCCACTGGACCCAAATAATTTAGCGTTACCCGTTCGATATATTGACGCATCGGCGCTACCGGCGGCTTATGCAGTGAACGCACAAGTGGTCGCTATTCGACTCGCCTTGGTAGTGAAAGGAGAGGGCGAAGTGAACTTGGATGCCCCCGCTACTTTCAAGCTGCTCAATGAAGACACAATCACTGCGCCAGATAATGCCCTATATAAGTCTTTTGAGACAACGGTGACCTTGCGCAACATGAAAAACTTTACTCGAGGAAGTGCCCTATGAATAAGCAAAATGGCCTGGTGATGGTGTTTGCGCTTTTAGTGTTGCTGTCAGTCACTATTTTAGGCGTATCTGCTGTTTCAAGCTCGTTGTTACAAACAAAAATGGCCTCGTCAATGGAGCAAAAGTCGGTGGCGTTTGATGCTGCTGAAGCCGCCATTGCAGGGGTTGTGTTTGAATCTGAAGATGAAATGGTGCTTTCAGATCCTGGTTTAGAGGACCCTTTAACCGTAGCTCGGCGCGTTGGTGAAATTGATTTGACAGCTGAGGAGCTAAGCTGTTATGCCGACGACCGAACAAGACGCGAAGTTACATCAGCCGGTCTAGATACCAACACTATGCATACAGTCGCCGGCCAGTTTAGTCCACAAGGTGCGGTCGACGCATGGTCACAGACCGCTTACGTTCGTGAACAGGCCTGCCGGGGATCGAGCAATGTGATTGGTGGTTCCAATGTTACGTGTCATGTATTTATTATTCGCGGTTGCGGTCAAGCCGATGGAAGCAGTTATGCAGTTGCCAATACACTCACGGCAGCTGTTTTTGCGCCAGCAACGAATTAGTTAGGAGTAGAGCATGTTATTGAAAAAAATAAGTATTTCGTTCTCGGCCTTAGCACTTAGTTTCTTAATTAGTTTTAGTGCTTTTGGAGATGATCTTGAGATCTATCTTGGGGCAGGTGACGTTGAGGTTGCTTATAATCCGAACGTTCTTTTTATAATGGACACTTCGGGCAGTATGAACAGTAATGACGGTACGAGCGAATCAAGGATGCAGCGCGTACAAAGAGCGCTCAATCAAACGCTGGCTGAAGCGACTAATATTAATGCGGGCTTGATGCGTTTTTCAGATCATGGTGGTCCGATTCTTTATCCTGTTACGGATATAGATAAGCCGCTTCCTGCTGAAATTCTTACCAATACTAAATCATCGGGCGATGATGCCTATGAAATAGACAACGTTGTTAAAACTAATTCGGATGAACTGACAATAGCGAGCGGCACCAAGCGTGTTTATACAGGGTTGCGATTCACCAACATTAATATTCCGCAAGGAGCGACAATTACAAAAGCCCTATTACGTTTTACTAGCGCAAAGCTTGACACTGAAGAAACTGATATAAAAATCTACGCAGAAGACACTGGAAATTCTTCACAGTTTGAGGTGCGAAGAGAAGACATCTCCGGCAGAGATGCAACGACCGCTGAGCTTTTATGGGATAGTGATACAGAATTTCCATTAGCGGATGAGACCAAATTAAGTCCTGACTTAAGCTTTGTTATTCAGGAAGTCATTAATCGTCCGGACTGGTGTGGCGGTAATGCGCTTAGTCTCATATTAGAAGCAAAAGGATCTGCGGGTACCAACCGCAAGGCTTATGCGAGTGATTTAGGTGAAAGCAGCTCGCCGCAACTGATTTTGTCTTACGATGAATCTACAGCAAGCGGTTGTGTGGCTGGTACCAATACCTATCAAGTCCAAAGCCAAAAAAACAATATTGAAGAAAAACCGAATGGCGAGAACAGTACCTTAAACCAATTGAATTTTAACAACAGTGGTAACGCATTTATCGGTCTGCGTTTTCAAAATGTATTAATTCCACGAGGTGCCAATATCAAGCGCGCATACGTTGAATTTACAGCGGCTGACAGTAAAGGAGGAAGCGCATCTCAAATGACTATCAAAGGGGTCGCAAGGGATGATACTGATGAATTTGAAACGGGTGTGAGATATCAGTTAAGGGACGAGCCGAAAACAGGCGCGGCTGTCTCATGGACAAATATTGGGCGTTGGAATAAAGACACAGAATATACAACACCAGAACTTAAAACTGTTCTGCAGGAAATTATTAATCGCTCAGGTTGGGTGAGTGGAAATTCACTTACGCTATCATTCTCAAACTTCGGTTGGGAAGATATAGCTGCTTATACACACCGTGGGACTGCATCAAAATCTCCTAGGCTCTTTATAGAATTCGAAGGTAATGCAGTGCCTGGCAGATCGTCAACAGTTCGCGACTATCTGACAAGCCGCGTGAATGAGTTAACGACAGATGGTTGGACACCTATCGTTGATACTTTATACGAGGCGGCGATGTATTATGGTGGGAATGATGTCTATTACGGGAGAGAGCGCGGAACCGCTGACGTTAATACCTCAGTGCGCAGAAAGACGCGCGTTAGCCATATTGATTCTTACATAGGGGATGCGCCAATCCGTCCAAGTGGCTGTACTGATTTTGATCTATCCAGTCGTAACTGCGTTGAGGAGCGTATACCCGTCGGTGCAAGATATATCTCTCCAGTCGAAGACTTGCAGTGTCAAGTAAATAACCACATCGTATTATTATCAGACGGTATTGCGAATAACAATCATAGTGTAGACGAGATTGAAGCCTTACTTGGAAAATCATGCACAGGCGCAGGTGGAGAGAAATGCGGCGTTGATTTGGTTAAGAACATTACGGATGGCGGCACGTCAAAAATTGGCGCTCAGGTCAAAACTCACACTATTGGATTTGCTACTGGTGATGATGCAAATACGTTTTTGAGGAAACTTGCTGAAGATGGAGGAGGAAGCTTCAATACCGCAAATGATAGCGAGTCTTTATTGGCAGCATTTACCAAAATTCTTCGACAGGTAACCGACGTAAATACGACCTTCGTTTCACCGGGTGTTGCCGTCAACCAAAACAATCGCTTGACACATAGAGATGAGCTTTACTTTGCGCTGTTTCGTCCAGAGGAGGGCACTATGTGGCCTGGCAATCTGAAAAAGTACAAAGTGAGAGGTGGAGTTGTCGTTGATAGCAAAGGAGTTTCAGCGGTTGACAGCGGGACAGGATTCTTTAACGTGAACGCTCACAGCTATTGGTCAATGAATCCAGATGGAAATGACGTTCGAAAAGGCGGAGCGGCAAGCCGTATTGACTTACTCAGAAATTTGTACGTATTCGATGATTCACCCGGCACCATTGTGAAGTCTGCAAATCGATTCAACGAAAGTAATGCAAGTATTACAGTTGAAGATCTTGCATTAACGCATTTAGATGATCCTGATGCGCGGCGTGAACAGTTGTTAAAATGGGCGCGTGGAGTAGACGTGAGAGACGCAGACGGGGATGGTTCGAGTACCGACATTAATCCTTTTATGGGCGATCCAATCCATTCACAGCCAATCATCATCAATTATTCGGATACTGATAGCGCTATATTCGTTGCAACTAATCATGGTTTTATTCATTCCTTTAATGCAGAAACGGGCGAGGAAAACTTTGCCATAATGCCCCGTGAGTTACTGGAGAATATGCATGAATTTTACATCAACAACACCACCTTTAATCATATATATGGGATCGATGGCGATTTAGTCTATCGTGAAGCCGATGATAGAAAAATACTTTACGTCGGTATGCGCCGCGGTGGAAATAATTATTACGCCTTTGATGTAACGAATAAAACTAATCCCAAATTAATGTTCACCATTGATGGTGGGGAAGGTGTTTTCGAGAATTTAGGGCAGACATGGTCGCGACCAGTGGTTACTAAAATCAATATTGGCGGTAGTGTAAAAGATGTCCTCATCTTTGGCGGCGGGTATGATGAAGACCAAGATACAAAAATAACGCGTTCACCAGATGATGTAGGTAACAGTGTATTTATTGTTGATGCAGATAATGGAGATCTGTTGTGGTCGGCGAGCGATGCCGGCGCTAACCTCACTATTGCTGAGATGAAATATAGCATTCCTGCAAGTATCTCAGCCATTGACCGCGATGCAGATGGACTGGTTGACCATATGTATGTGGCCGATATGGGCGGGCAATTATTCCGCCTTGATGTTGTAAACGGTGCGTCGGCAGGCTCACTTGTAAGTGGCAAAATACTTGCAAATTTAAGCGGTGAAGCAGCCATAGATAACCGCCGTTTTTATTATGGTCCCGATGTGTCAGAAATAGTATTAGGCGATGAACAATATTATGCAGTAGCGATAGGCTCCGGCTATAGGGCAGGCCCACTAAATACCACCATTAACGATAATTTTTATATGGTAAAAGATAAGGGCGTGTTTACTCGTGACGACGATGGAAACTTTACGCACCCTGAAACACCCTTTGTGTTGGAAAGTCTTTATGATGCGACTGACCATCTATTGACGTCAGAAGACGAGGCTGAACGAGATATAGCCGCAGCAAGCTTCGCTACAAAAGATGGGTGGTATATAAGACTAACGACTAATGGTGAAAAAGTGTTATCGGCGCCGTTGATTTTGGATTACAAAGTGTTCTTCTCAACTTATATACCCTCTGCGTCTTCAGAAAGTCTGTGCGCGCCCCCATCCGGTAGCAGTAGAGCCTACTTAGTAAACTTGTTTAATGGAAATGCCATTGCAGATATAAACGTTAATCGGCAGCTCGAGGCCTCTGACCGCACTGCCGATGCTCCACAGCCAGGTATTGCGCCTAGCCCAATTATAACCTTTACGGAAGATAATGACCCAATATTTTGTTTAGGTGCTAACTGTGAGTCTGCTCGCATCGACCCAGAGGATGGACCAGACAGTTGTGGCTCGGATTTTGAATGCTTAATTCAAAACGTATTCGGTGACGCTGAGCGTGTGCGTAAAGATGTGTGGCAAACAGAAATTGAACGAGAGTAGTTTAATAGAGCATTAGAACATAGCTAAGCTGAAGGTGAGTCTCAGCTTAGCTTTTTATTTTGAGGCAAAAACATGCAAGTGCAAAAAGGCTTTACCCTAGTTGAATTAATGATTGTCGTGGCTATTGTAGGCATCATCGCTTCTATTGCCTACCCTAGTTACCAATCAATGGTGGTTTCAAGTGCAAGAAGCGCAGCGCAAGCTGATTTAATGGCATTTGCTAGTGCTATGGAGCGTCATAGTGCATCCAACTTTACATACGGCGGTGCGGCAACAGGTGGCTCTGATACGGGTAAACCGACAATCTTTGCCACTCATTCTCCTGCAACTGAGCCGGCAGCAAACAAGCGGTATGATTTAACGATTGCAGTTGTTGGTGCATCTGGTCGAAGTTATGAATTGAAAGCCACACCGGTAAGCGGAAGCGTGACAGACGAAGATGGCGAGTTGGTGCTATACAGCGACGGACGCAAGGCTTGGGATAAAAATAATGATGGCAGCATTGCAACTGCTGAATTTTGCTGGGCCTGTTAAATAGTAATATCCAAAGGACTGTTAAACACTGCAAACCAGTTTAAAAAAACCGCCAAGGTTGGCGGTTTTTTGCTGTTCGTTCAATTATTACTCGCGTTCTATGAGCACGCTAATGAAGTGCCACTTGAATCCTCATGAAATCCGTCATCTGATTCATCACGGCTGAGCCTTGTTCTTCCTTGCAAACTCACGATAAGGCCTCGTGCAAATTTAGCGTCATTGTTCTTAGGGCATAAAACGATATCCGCCGCTGCGGTGGTGCCACCTGATTCGTTAAATTCGACAAGATTTTGCGAGCTGGTCATTTTATTACCACCAGAAATAGCCTGACTCGATTGCAATAACTCTTCCGCACCATCGCGCGAACCATTGCCGTTGAGATCTAAAAAAACGATTTTGGGATTGTTCCAGTCGTTGTTGCAGGTTGCAAAGTTGCTCGATGGGCACACTACAACCTGGCTTTGCTCATCTATTGCGGTATAACGAGCAAACTGCAATAACGCACTGGTTTCGTTTATTTCAGCGGTGATTCGATTGCTTGTCAATATAGACTGAATGTTGGGAGCTACTACCGTGAGCAGAATTGCGGCCACTGCTAAAGTAATCATCATTTCTAATAATGTCACGCCTGCTTGACGCTTACTTGATAAAGAAAAATTTACCACTTCAAACCCCTTTTTATAGTCAGTACACTATATTACATAGGACAATGCACTAAGGTATGTGTCACCGAGCATACTAATTGTAAGATATACCTACAACAAGTAACTGTAAATTATGACTATTTTTGGAGAAACACAGTGAAGCAGCAAATCATCGAAGAAATGAGAGTGTCTGCCACGATAGACCCTGCACAAGAAATAGCCCGGCGAGTTGGATTTATCAAAAAGCAACTATTGTCGTCTGGCATGTCTAGCTTGGTACTAGGGATCAGTGGCGGTATTGACTCCTGCACGCTCGGGCGTTTGGCGCAGTTGGCAGTTGATGAACTCAACCAAGGCGCTGGTGAGTACCGGTTTTTCGCAGTTCGCTTGCCTTATGATACCCAGGTAGATGAGGCGGACGCTAAACTGTCATTAGATTTTATTCAGCCTTCTGTGCAGTTAACCGCAAATGTAAAGCCGGGCGCAGACGCCATACATGAGCAGGCTCAAAATGCATTGAGAGCCGTGGGTGCCTTTACGATGGATGCATCTTTAGATGATTTTGTAAAAGGAAATACAAAAGCGCGCACCAGAATGGCGATACAATTCGATATCGCGGGTCTGGTTCAGGGCTTGGTATTGGGTACTGATCATTCAGCAGAAAACATTACCGGGTTCTACACCAAATATGGTGACGGTGCCTGCGATTTAGCGCCGCTGTTTGGTTTAAGTAAGCGCCAAGTGCGACAAATTGCCGCTTTTTTGGGCGCTCCGGAGCGTATTATTCACAAAGCGCCTACAGCTGATCTAGAAAGTTTGAATCCTCAATTGGAGGACGAAGCGTCCTTAGGCCTGACTTATGAGCAAATTGATGACTTTCTGGAAGGAAAGAGTCACGATAGTCAAGCTGATGCAAAATTAATCGATATCTATCAACGCACACAACATAAACGCGTTCCTATTCCAACGATTTACGATGACGAGTAATTAGATGAAAAAAGTGGAAGCGATAATCAAGCCTTTTAAGCTCGACGATGTCAGAGAGGCATTGTCGGATATCGGTATTTCAGGACTTACCATCACTGAAGTTAAAGGGTTTGGCAGGCAAAAAGGCCATACTGAGCTTTATCGAGGCGCTGAATACAAGATTGATTTTTTGCCGAAGGTTAAAATAGAGCTAGTGGTGAGTGAAGATTTGCTAGCGCGAGTGATTGAAACCATCACAGACGTTGCGCGTACCGGCAAAATAGGTGATGGTAAAATTTTTGTGCAAAACGTTGAGCACGTAATTCGAATACGCACAGGAGAAGAGGGTGATGACGCGCTCAGTTAGGCTTTGCTAGTTCCTCACACAGAAGAGAGCGTAAGCGCAGATTAATATTGTGTTCTAATGTGAATGGCCGCAACCGTCTGGGCCGTGCACATGCCCATGATCAATTTCATCTTTGGTAGCGTCTCTCACATCTTCAATTGAAACGTCAAACAATAAGGTTTGACCTGATAACGGATGATTGCCATCGACCGTAATGTGCTCGTCGTCTTTGTCAACAATTATTACTGATTGCTCACCTTGGTCGGTAGTCGCTCTAAAGCTCATTCCTACCTCTACATCCATGCCTTCAAACATGTTGATGGGCACTTTTTGCACTAATTGCTCATGGCGCTCGCCATAGGCTTTTTCTGGCTCCACCATCACCTCAAATTTATGACCTTTGTCTTTATCGTACAGGGCCTCTTCTAAGCCTTGGATCATATATTTTGAGCCTTGAATAAAGCTTAACGGTTCGCCGTTTCGAGATGAGTCTATTTCATCTCCGTCGCGCGTTTTAACGGTATAGTGAAGGGTAACAACGTGGTTGTCGGCTATTGGCATAAGATTTCCTGTGTAAGCGCTTTTTTTGCGCTGTTTTTTAAACAATCTGCTTAAGAAGGCGTTGTTTCCAGTGAATAGGGTAGCGCTTCTAAGTTAAGCGGCACCTGACTCTCTTTTAAGCGTAACACATCAGAATTGCTGGTGTCATTTGAAAGCACAGCGAGAAGCTTTGTCTTCCCATTTGCCTTAGCGCATCGAACCACGACACCGCCTCTTCTAAAATTGTTACCCACTGCCTTTTCTATTATGTCTCCAGGCTGAATATCCAAGGAATCGCTGCCCCGAGCGCTCAACAGAAATGATGCACGTTTGTTTTTGCCCAAGAATTTAGTGCGGGCGATGACTTCTTGCCCCATGTAGCAGCCTTTTCCAAAATCAATTGCATCTAAACATTGCAAGTTGAGCATTTGTGGCACAAATTCGCCTATGTTCTCTGGCGCCTCTAATAGCGCAATGCCAGCCTCAATTTCTAGCATTTGCCATAATGCGATATCATCATCAAAGTCATTAGCAGCAAGGCTTTTAAGATGTTCATACTCGTGGATTTTAAGCACGGTTAAGTATCGTAATGAGCTATCGTTAAACGTAATTGCATATCCAAATTCATTTGCGCTGACATGCAAGTGTTCATCACTTAAGTCACTGAAAAGCGCTTTTAGATGTATTGTTGCCCGCTTACCGTGAACGCCTATAACCTTGAAGTCTGTCCCCACATTATCAATCTCGACTTTTGAAAACACGCCATACTTTTTTAATTCGGTCATAGAGCTACTTGCACTTGCTGTGGGCAAAATCATATGAAAGCTATTTTCAAACTGCGTAAGGTAAAAGGCTGACCACATTTTTCCTTTAAAATCACAGTGTGCCGCATACTTAGCTTTATCCTCGGGTATACTTTTGGTATCCACCGTGACTTGACCGTGCAGATAGTCATGCCTTTGCTCCCCCGCGATACGAATAATCTCAAGCTTGGGAAGGTCGACCAAAAAATCGCTCATATAAACTCCGGTTGCACTTAGTTTTTTATCTTCGCATTGCCCCTATATGTGGATGTCTGCTCAACATTGCAAGTTCGATTTAACTTAACCTGAGTCCTATTTAAGAAACGGCGCTCAGTACCGCTAGAATTGCGAATTACTGCGTTGCAAAAGCCAGCAATAGAATAACTATTACGTGACTGTTGCGCCTTGTACTTCACAATTCTAGCAGCACTGAGTGTAAAAATTAATTTACGTATGTAAAACAATCGCTTGCACCATTCCTTAAACAGGATTCAGGTTAAATTATGAAAGGGCATAACAAACAATAGGACTTAAGGATAGTAGGGATAATAAAGAGAATATGATAGTCTCTGGTGAGATAGAACGAACACTTAGGTTACAAAAACGATGTTTGAAGCTAAACGCTTAGCGCGACTCAAATGGGCATGCAGAAGAGGTATGCTTGAATTAGATGTGCTCTTTCTTCCTTTTGTCGAACAAGCTTTCGATGATTTAAGCGATGCACAAAAGTTGACCTTTGAGAGACTGTTGACATGTGATGACCCAGACTTGTTTGCTTGGTTTATGGGCCATCAGCAGTGCCATGATCCTGAGCTATCTCAGATGGTTGAGACGGTCTTAAGTCGCGTTAAAATTTCTGTCGAATAGCGCTACATTCTTTGAATTAGGATCAAGGCGCTTTTCTCACAGTGAACATGGAAGTTAAACAATATCCTCTATCGCTGAATAGCGTGATCAATATTACCGTTTTAGGTGTGTGCAGTGCCATTTTTGTATATGCATTCGCACCTGAATTTTCAATCATGCGCGCAATCAGCGAGCAAACTTCGCTGTGGTTCTTTGTTGTCACGATAGTAACAATTGGTCTTACCTTCTTCATTAATTATGTCGTAAGCTGGCATAAACAAACAAATGTTCTACGCTTAAGGCTTAGTCACAAGACGAATGAACTGCAGGTTTTTTCAGCGAGCGAAGAAGCCATTTCAGACCGTGTCTGCGTTTATCGCGTGGAGCCGTCATCTCGAGCTAACAGCATTGGAATTTGGCTGGAGCTTGCTGAGAAGAAAAACGAACACGCTTATAAAGTGAACAAAACGCTTTTCATTGGATGTTGGCAAATAAGCAAAAGAGGGTTTAGAGCTTTGCATCGCCACGTAATTTGGTTTGTGTAAGGCATATTATTATGACAATGCTATCGATGTTGGCAAAAGCTGCGATTTATCAGCCGCCGCGTACTCACAGTGTGAGTGGTTTGGGCGATCGTATGCTGGTGCAAAAACATCATATTAACCCGGAGCAAGTCGCGCAGTACAATGAGATAGTTGAATGGCCTCAAGAACAATCTCATCTACTCCATCCTAACTACATTCAAGTGATGTCTTTGCCGATGCAGCTTGATTTAATGACATCATCACCTTTCCCATTTAAGGCGCTAGGCTTAGTTCATATCGCCAATCGCATTAACATTGTAAAGCTTCCTGAACTTGAAAGTCAGCTGACAATTTCTTGTTACTTTGGGCATCTTTACTCACATAAGCGGGGGGCGGTGTTCGAAGTGCACACAGATGCAAGCTTAAATGGCGTTGTAGCGGTTAAGGCCACAAGTTACTACTTAGCAAAAGCCAATAAGAAGACGAATTTTACTTATGGTGATGGTTTATCCACCTTTAGTCCTTCCGTTTTTTCTGACCCTTCGCACAAGGCAGTTAAAGCTCAAGCACAAGAGGATAGCCAACATACGCAATATGCTCATGATTTAAGCTTTTCAGCGCAGTGCGGGCGACGATATGCGGCAGTATCAGGAGACTATAATCCAATTCATCTATGGCCGGCAACATCGAGACTCTTTGGCTTTAAAAACACGATTGCTCATGGCATGTATTCCCATGCGCGCTGCATTTCTGCTTTGCAAGCAAATGCTAGTGTGCAATGTCAGAAAATGTCTACAATTAAAGTACTGTTTAAACAAGCCATTGAGCTACCCGCTAAAACGACCTTACATTCATCAAGTGATAATCATGGGAATACTCACTTCACTTTGAGAAAAGTCTACCCAATAGAAAGCCACGCACAGTCTGTGACGCGAGGCAAACTTCATTTACAGGGAAGCATAAGTCGCTTGTAGTATCAGGCCTTAGTCTTTTTGTATTACCGTGGGTCCAGAATTTTGAAGCAAGTTCGGATAGTCCAAATTGTAATGAAGGCCTCTGCTTTCTTTTCTTTGCATTGCACATTTCACAATAAGTTGAGCAATACAGACGAGGTTTCGCAGCTCCAACATGTTATTACTGACTTTAAAGTTGCTATAGTATTCGTCAATTTCTTGCTTCAGAAGATTAATCCTTCTCATCGCACGCGCTAAGCGTTTGTCTGAACGAACAATCCCAACGTAGTCCCACATAAATAATCTAAGTTCATGCCAGTTATGCTGGATGATAACAGCTTCATCTGAGTCAATGACTCGGCTCTCATCCCATGGCAGGATTGTGGAAGTGTCATGCGCTTGTTCGAAGTTATCTAAAATGTGCTTGGCGCAAGAATGGGCAAATACAACGCACTCTAGCAGAGAGTTGCTTGCCATTCTGTTGGCGCCGTGCAGGCCTGTGTAGGCTACTTCACCAATCGCATATACATTGTCTAAATTCGTCCTTGCATTCAGATCGGTCATGACACCTCCGCAGCTATAGTGCGCTGCCGGGACAACCGGAATGGGCTGTCGAGTGATATCAATACCGAGTGAGCGACATTTGCGATAGATATTGGGAAAATGCTTCACGATAAAGTCGGTCGGTTTATGACTAATGTCTAAATACATACAGTCTTCACCCAAGCGCTTCATTTCGAAATCGATAGCGCGTGCCACAATATCCCGAGGCGCTAAATCACCGCGTTCGTCGAATTTTTTCATAAAGGCGTTGCCATCTTTATGGCATAAAAATGCGCCTTCACCTCGAAGCGCTTCGCTTATTAAGAAGTTACCTGCGTCAGGATGAAATAGACAGGTAGGATGGAACTGATTGAATTCCATATTGGCAATCCTACAGCCTGCTCGCCAGGCCATGGCAACGCCATCACCGCTGGATACATCTGGATTAGATGTATATTGGTACACCTTACTGGCACCGCCGCTTGCAAGGGTGATAAAACGAGAACGAATGATCTCTACCCTTTCTTTTTTACGATTCCAAACATAGGCTCCAGCGCATTTTGATCTTGCGTTTTCTGACTTAATTAAGTCAATTGCATTGTATCGCTCGAAAAGATGTATGTTCGGGTGTTCAAGCACACTCTCGCTTAGCGTCGTTTGTACAGCCTCGCCGGTGGCGTCGGCTGCATGCAGAATGCGGCGATGACTGTGCCCACCTTCGCGGGTCAGATGAAATCTAGGCTTGCCTTGTTCGTCCTGTTCTTGGTCAAAAGGCACGCCTTTGCCAATCAGCCATTGCATGCTTGATTTTGCGTTCTCTGCGGTAAAGCGAACAACTTTCTCGTCGCAAATTCCTGCGCCTGCTTTTAGGGTATCTTGTATGTGGCTTTCGATACTATCGTCGTCATCAAATACAGCGGCGATGCCGCCTTGCGCATATCGAGTACTGCCTTCATTAATATCACTTTTACTTAGCACAATGACATTACATTGCTCAGCCATTTTCAGGGCCAAGCTTAAGCCTGCTGCTCCGCTACCGATAACTAACAAGTCGCAGCGGTGCTCGATTGTGCTCGGTACATCGTTAGGCATAAAACCATTGGGCATGTAGAGTATAATCCGCGAGTCTGAGGTGTTGATGTTTGTACAATATTAAAGTTTCATGAAGAAAATACAAATAATGAAATACTTATCTGCTATCTCCTGTCCTTTTTTGTTTATAATGATGACTTTAACGAACTATTTTAGATTCGGTCGGTCAATACAAGCACTTGCCAAAGCCATGGTAATGAGCGAATAAGGAGTAATGGCTTTAAATGAGCGAGCAAAAAACAGATCAGGATTTGGTCAGACTGGTTCAAGCAGGCAACAAGAACGCATTTAATCTCTTAGTGGTGCGGCATCAAAATAAGGTTATGAATATCGTTTCTCGCTACGTCAAAAACAGCGGGGATGTTGCCGATGTAACGCAAGAAGCGTTCATTAAAGCATACCGAGCGCTTCCGAATTTTAGGGGCGATAGTCAGTTTTACACGTGGCTATATCGTATTGCAGTAAATAGTGCGAAGAATTATTTGACTTCGCAAAGTCGAAAGCCACCCGCAAGCGATGTTGATGCTCAAGAAGCCGATTTTTATGAGGGCAGTGACGCGCTTAAAGAAAATGCGTCGCCTGAACGTACTCTCTTGTCAGAAGAGCTACAGAAAAAGCTTTTTGCAACGATTGAAGGCTTACCAGACGACCTGAGAGCAGCGATTACCTTGAGGGAAATCGAAGGTTTGAGTTATGAAGAAATTGCAGCGGTAATGGAGTGCCCAGTGGGCACGGTGCGTTCTCGTATTTTCAGAGCGCGTGAAGCAATAGATAAGGTTATTGTGCCGCTAACTGAAAATTAATGAAACTTAGTGTGCAATGCTTGGTCAGATATTTTGATTGGGTGTTCCATTGTTTTTATGTACTATTGAGTACGCAAGTCATTGTCACTGAACGTGAGTAATGGATTGCACGCAGTAAGTACAAATGAGCAATCAGTGCGCTAGAAATTAAAAATGCTGGAAAAGCAGGAACTCGTGTATGATACAAGAGATTGAAAATATATCATCGATGGTTGATGGTGAAGGGGATAGTGCGGAACATGCAAAAGCAATCTTAAGCGATGCGCTTTTGCAACAAAAATGGAAGCGATATCACCTCACTCGAGATTTGATGCGTAATGATATGTCATCGGATATCAACTTCGATGTCAGTAGTAGGATTGCCAAGGCACTTGAAAATGAAATGCCCATAGTTGCGCCAAAACCGTCTTGGCGAGATCTTCCAGTCGTGTCTGCGGTTATTCCTATCGTTAAGCAAAGCAGTCAACTGGCAATGGTTGCATGTGTGACAGCGATGGTTATTTTTGGTTATCAGACGTACAATCAGCCAGAAATCACGCAACCATTTACTACTGCTCCACCCGTTATTGGTCCTCAAGGGGGACTTGCACCGGTGAGTTTGCAGCAAACTCGTAATTTAGAAGAAGACCGGTTAGAACGCCTCCTTGAGCAGCGCAAGCAAATTAACGCATTAATTGAAGACCATCAGCGTCAATTAAAATTTAAGCAAGTTCCAGAAATAGTAAAAGACGCGCAAGAACCGCGCTAATATGTCTTGGTATAGGGCTCAAAACCACCGCATTCGACCATGCTTCGTGTCCGGTGGTTTTTTATTGCTATTTTCAATGATTCAGGCCTCGTTCGCATTTGCGCAAGACCTTTCCTTGCAAGATGCTCCCGCAACCAATGGCCCGTCGCAAGACTCGCGCTCTGATTCTAATGTTCAGAACAGTCGCTTCGATAGAATGTCCGCCCTGTCTTGGATGGAACGTTTAATTAATGAAGTTCAAAGCAATTCTTTTGAGATGGTTTTTGTGGTCTCATCCAATAAACGCGAGACCTTGCCGTATATGTGGCGCAAAGGAAAAATGCCTGATGATAGTGTAATAGAGCAACTCAGTTTGTTAAACGGTCCGGGCTTTGAACAAGTGTCGCATAACAATCAGGTAAGTATTTTTGAGCCAGGTTTTGCGCCCTACAGTGTTCACGGAACCGCAGTAAGAGGGCCCATTCCGCGCGCATTAATCTATGACGGTATTGACTATACCCAAGCATATGACGTGCTGCTGATGGGACGAAACCGAATCGCCGGACGCATGGCTCAACAAGTGCGCATTATTAGTAAAGATAAGTCTCGTTTCGGCTACCACATATGGTTAGATGAACAAAGTGGGCTTTTGCTGAAACTTGATATGCATGACCTCGACGGCAGTCTTTTACAGCAAATTCAGGTGACACAACTATCGGTTTCAAATCAAGTTAATGAGGTATTTAGGAATTTTTCTGTAGACCAACTTCCCGTTCCAAGTGCCAGTGTTTCAGCTAATAACCAAGATTTAAATTGGCGTGTGGATTACATGCCAAAAGGTATGAAGGTACTCAAGCAAGATATCCATCGCATTGAACGGACGGGGCAGTTAACTGAATATATGCTCCTGTCGGATGGTTTGGTGGATGTGTCTGTATACGTGATGCGAGCTAATAATGCCTTTACAGAGGATGTCGCTATTGCGTCTAACTCTCACGCTGTGGTGTCAAAAACAGACGGGCGGGTGCAGGTCACAGTTGTTGGCGAAATTCCAGTTACCACAGCCGATAAAATTGCTGAATCTATAGTGCTGATAGAGCCTGCAAGTGACCTTGAGCAAGGGGCAAGCGACTCCGGCGCTGGAAATTCATAGGCAGAAATGATGCGATGATTGAAGAAATCGGCAAAGTTGTTGCGGTAGAACCGGGTTTTGCTTGGGTAGAAACAAGAGTCAAAACCACATGCGGTGCTTGTGCGGCAAACGATAATTGCGGCACCGGCTTAGTTGCAAAGGCCTTCTCACCAAAGCCGGAACACCTTCGCGTCTCAACTCCCAGTCCACTCAGTATCGGCCAAAGTGTAAAAATTGGTATCCCAGAGCAACATTTGTTAAGTGCTTCTATGTGGCTTTATCTCGTGCCCGTTTGTGTACTCATGTTCAGTGCACTAGTGTTTCAAGCACTAGTTTCATTTGAATGGCTTGTAATTTTATGCAGTTTTTTATGTACTTTCGCGTCTTACTGGATAATTTCCAAACGCTTTAAATCTGACATTCGCAAGCAAGAATTTGCCCCTGTTTTTTTAGGTGCTACGCTCGAGCCAATGATGACTAAGAAGCATGAAATTCCTCTCAAAAAGCTATAGCTTCACTTTTGGTTCGCATGCCACCGCCTTTGCGCAGCCGTAAGGGCAATAATACGTTCAAAGCAGGTGTAAAGCGCGACATTAACGATAGTTTAGTCGCAATTTATGTGCGAAATCTGTAATATCCGCCTACTAAACAGAAAGCACTATAAAGGCGCGATTTTGCGCAGCGTAATTAGGGTTTGTCGTCACATATGCAATTAAAACATATTCGTAATTTTAGCATTATCGCTCACATCGACCATGGCAAGTCCACCTTGTCTGATCGCTTAATCCAAGAATGCGGTGGCTTAACGCAGCGTGAAATGGCTGAGCAAGTTCTAGACTCAATGGACATTGAGCGCGAACGCGGAATTACTATCAAAGCGCAAAGCGTTACCCTTTATTACGATGCGCAAGACGGTGAGCGCTACCAGCTCAACTTTATTGATACTCCAGGCCACGTCGATTTTACCTATGAAGTTTCGCGCTCACTTGCGGCA
Source organism: Ningiella algicola (assembly GCF_028401415.2). NCBI lineage: Bacteria > Pseudomonadati > Pseudomonadota > Gammaproteobacteria > Alteromonadales > Alteromonadaceae > Ningiella > Ningiella algicola. Next base: position 4,133,378 of record NZ_CP171821.2, read on the forward strand.
TGCGAGGGTGCACTGTTGGTAGTTGATGCAGGTCAGGGCGTTGAAGCGCAAACGCTTGCAAATTGCTACACCGCTATCGATATGGATATGGAAGTGGTTCCTATTTTGAACAAAATCGACTTGCCGCAAGCGGAGCCTGACAGAGTTGCCGAAGAAATTGAAGATATCGTAGGCATTGACGCGATAGAAGCAGTGCAGTGTTCAGCAAAAACAGGCGTTGGTATTATTGATGTACTGGAAGAAATTGTAAATAAAGTACCGCCCCCAGAAGGTGATGCAGATGCTCCACTTGAAGCCTTAATTATTGACTCGTGGTTTGATAACTACCAAGGCGTAGTGTCATTAGTCCGAATTGTAAATGGTGAACTGCATTCAAAAGACAAAATTCAAATCATGTCAAACGGTGCAGTGCATCAGGCTGACAAGATTGGCGTATTTACCCCAAAACAAACCGAAACCAAAGTGCTAAAAACAGGTGAGGTAGGTTTCATTATTGCTGGTATCAAAGAGATTCACGGGGCGCCAGTGGGAGACACGATTACGCTTTCAAAACGTCCAGCTGAGAAAGCACTTCCTGGATTTAAGAAAATCAAACCGCAAGTTTATGCGGGTTTATTTCCAGTCAGCTCTGACGACTATGAAGACTTTCGTGACGCCCTGGCAAAATTAAGCCTAAACGACGCATCGCTATTTTATGAACCAGAAAGTTCAGCAGCGTTAGGTTTTGGATTTAGAATTGGATTTTTGGGTATGCTGCATATGGAGATTATCCAAGAGCGCCTTGAGCGAGAATATGATCTAGATTTAATCACTACCGCTCCTACCGTAGTGTATGAGGTAGTGACAACTAAAGGTGAAACGCTAAAAGTTGACAATCCCTCTAAGCTTCCAGCAGTGAACGATATCGAGCAAATTAGGGAGCCTATTGTAACTGCCAATATACTCGTTCCTCAGGAATTTTTAGGAAATGTGATAACGCTATGTGTCGAAAAGCGCGGCGTGCAAACCCATATGTCATATCATGGCAAGCAAGTTGCCATCACCTACGATATGCCGATGGCGGAAGTTGTATTAGACTTTTTTGACCGCTTAAAATCTACCAGTCGCGGTTTTGCTTCTTTGGACTATAATTTTAGCAAGTTCGAAGCTGCAGATATGGTACGTTTAGATATCCTGATAAACGCGGAACGTGTGGACGCTTTGGCTCTGATTACGCATAAAGACAATGCGCAATATCGTGGTAGAGAGCTTGTTGAAAAACTGCGTGAGCTTATTCCGCGACAGATGTTTGATATCGCGATTCAAGCCGCAATTGGCAATCACGTAATTGCGCGAAGCACAGTAAAGCAGTTGCGTAAAAACGTTATAGCAAAGTGTTACGGCGGCGATGTAAGTCGAAAGAAAAAGCTTTTGCAGAAGCAAAAGGAAGGTAAAAAACGCATGAAGCAAGTTGGCAATGTTGAGTTACCCCAAGATGCATTTTTAGCCATATTGAAGGTTGATAATTAATGGCGAATTATTTCTCTATATTTTTAGTATTGGTCAGCGCTGTAACAGGCTTAGTCTGGTTGGCATGGGCCTTTTACTTAGCACCCAAAAGAGCTGCAGAGCTACAGCATACTTCTAGCGCCAGTGTATCTGGGGCAAGTGAGTCAGGCAGATCCGCGCTTATTCAGGACGAGGTGGAAATGCCGGCTTGGGTGGACACCTGTGTACAAATGTTCCCAATATTTTTTGGTGTGATGATTTTTCGGTCCTTCATTTACGAGCCTTTCCAAATCCCATCTGGCTCAATGATGCCGACCTTACTAGAAGGTGATTTTATACTGGTTGAAAAGTTCGCATATGGTTTAAAGGACCCCGTTTTTAGATCTGAGATTGTCGAAACTGGAGAAATCCAACGCGGTGATGTTGTCGTGTTTAAATACCCACTCGATACTAATATCGATTACATTAAACGCGTAGTAGGTCTGCCCGGTGAAACCATTATTTATAGTAACAAGCAGGTCTTTATCCAAGCACCGTGCGAGCCTGGAAAGCTTTGCGAGCGTCCACAGCCAGTTTCACTCGAGTCCTTAGGCGATAGCGAGTTTATTCAACGTGGCGTTGCATTAGATCTTTTCAACGAAAAGTTGGGTGATGTAGAGCATCAGATTCTTAGAAATCCCGGTAACCCTTCTCCTGCCTATAAATACGATGTACCGGATGGTCATTACTTTGTGTTAGGTGACAACCGCGACAATAGCCAAGACAGTCGTTTCTGGGGCTTTGTGCCCGAAGAAAACTTAGTCGGCAAAGCGACGTTTATTTGGATTAGCTTTGATTTCGGGCGTCAAGAGAAGGATTTTCTTCCTACATGGGTGCCCACCGGAGTGCGCTTTGAGCGCGTGGGTTCAATAAAGTAAGACTTGCCAAAGTATTAATAGGGTGCAGACTCTGAATAAAATAAACTACGCTCCCTTATATGAGAGTATTGGTCATGTATTTAACGACATCTCCTTATTAGAGCAGGCTCTAACGCATAGAAGTGCAGGAAAGCGTCACAACGAGCGACTCGAATTCTTGGGTGACGCCGTGTTGGGCATGTGCATTGCAGATTCCTTGTATGAAAAATTTCCAGAGCAGCCCGAGGGTACACTAACGCGTATGCGGTCAAATTTGGTTAAGGGCGCGACGCTGGCCGACATTGCGCGTGAGTTAAATATCGGTGGCCTTTTAAAATTAGGCTCTGGCGAAATGAAAAGCGGTGGTCATCGCCGAGACTCCATATTGGCAGATTGTGTTGAAGCATTGCTGGGTGCTATTTATCTGGAATCTGGTATTGATGCGGTTAGGGGAGTCATTGCTAAGTTATACAAAGAGAGAATTGAGCAGTTAGACCCTAATGTACAAATAAAAGACAGCAAGACTCAACTACAGGAATACCTACAGTCGCGAAGGCTAGAGCTACCGGCTTACAACGTGGTTAAAGTGACGGGTAAAGACCATGCTCAGACCTTTACCGTATCTTGCGATGTGCATGAACTTCAACTAAATGCGCAGGCCATCGGAAAAAGTCGCAGGATAGCTGAGCAAAAAGCGGCACATTTGATAATCGAAAAACTATCAACCGAGAAACACCCAAAATGATCAATACACACAGCGGTATGGTAGCAATAGTAGGGCGACCAAATGTTGGTAAGTCTACTATTTTAAATGCCATTCTCGGGCAAAAAGTGAGTATCACCTCGCGCAAGCCGCAAACGACTCGTCATCGTATAATGGGTATAGACACGCAAGATAACAAACAAGCAGTTTATGTTGATACACCGGGTCTTCACATTGAAGAAAAACGCGCCATAAATCGCCTAATGAATCGAGCAGCTGCAAGCTCTTTAGGTGATGTGTTTTTGGTGCTGTTTGTGGTGGAGGGAACGCGTTGGACTGAGGACGACGAGCTAGTCCTGACTAAGATCAAGCAGTCGGGACTCCCATGTTGGTTGGTAGTGAATAAGATTGACAAAGTAGAGCCGCAATCGCTTTTGCTGGAAACCTTGCAAACGCTGAGTGAGAAACACGATTTTGACAATATACTGCCCATTTCAGCGAAGCAGGGGAAACAAATAGAAAATCTTCGGCAACTCATTTTGTCCAAGCTGCCAATCAGTGAGTTTTATTTCCCTGAAGACTATATCACGGACCGTTCTAGCCGCTTTATGGCGGCAGAGATCATTCGCGAAAAGTTAATGCGTTTTACAGGTGATGAGCTTCCTTATTCTGTTACGGTAGAAATTGAGCAGTTTAAACTAACCGCTAATGGTATATACCATATTCATGGCTTGATTTTGGTAGAAAGAGAAAGTCAAAAACGTATGGTAATCGGTAAAGGCGGTCAGCATCTAAAAACCATAGGCGCTGAAGCACGCAAAGACATGGAGGCGCTTTTTGACAACAAGGTGTTTCTCGAATTATGGGTGAAAGTGAAGTCTGGCTGGGCAGATGATGAAAGAGCGCTAAGATCCTTAGGGTACGATAGCGATTATAAGCGCTGAGCTTACATTCTTATGCTTGAGCTAAATATGTGTTGGTGATGAACTAGGTGATGGTATGAAAGCACTGCATGAGTTTCGAAAAGAATATACGCTTGGCCGACTGACCGAGGAACAATTGACCAAAGCACCAATCGACTTATTTCGAACGTGGCTACAGGATGCTATTGACGCCAATTTACCTGACCCAAACGCAATGACGGTGGCAACAGTTGATGCAAACGGGCGTCCATCACAGCGCATTGTGCTGCTCAAAGATGTTTCGGATGACGGTTTTGTGTTTTATACCAACCTAGGGAGTAATAAAGCAAAAGATTTAGCTAAAACACCAGCGATATCAATCCACTTCCCATGGTATTTTTTGGAGCGACAGGTTAGCGTACAAGGCACAGCGCAAAGACTCACCAGAGCACAAGAAGCAAGCTACTTTTTGTCTCGACCAAAAGAGAGTCAACTTGGTGCATGGGCCTCGCAGCAAAGCCGCCCCATTTCGACGCGAGAGCTACTGCTTACTCAGTTTCATCAAATGAAAGAGAAATTTGCAAAAGGTGATATACCGTTACCAGACTTTTGGGGTGGATATTTGGTGAAACCTCATAGAATAGAGTTTTGGCAAGGTGGCGAGCATAGGCTTCATGACCGTTTTGAGTATATGCGACAAGAAGATAACTCATGGACCACTCAACGATTAATGCCCTAGCAAGGCCGTTGTTATGCCGGTTTACCAGCACATGATTAATTGTGACAATGATTGATAGCCATTGTCATATTGACCTTCCTGCATTCGATAAGGATCGCGACGAAGTCATTAGAAGCGCCCAAGCGAATGGCGTTTCCAGAATCTTGGTACCCGGCTTAGATTTCACTCAAGTCCAAAAACTGCTTGTTCTCAAGAAAACCTTCCCCCTGTTGGATATTGCGGCAGGCTTTCACCCTTATTATCTAGACGCGATAGGCGAAGAGAATTTTGAATCACAACTAGGCTTGATGAGCGATTGGATAGCTCAACATATTGCGCATATAGTCGCCATCGGTGAGTTTGGTATGGACGGCAGTTTGAGATTGAATAAGGCATTCCAGGAGCGAGTCTTTGTTAGTCAGCTCAGACTAGCTTCTGCTTACAAATTACCCGTGATTTTGCATCATAGGCAATCCCATAACGATCTGATACGTTTGTTAAAGCAAGAGAAATTTGGCTACGGCGGCGTCGTTCATGCATTTTCAGGCAGCGAGCAAATAGCGCAAACATATATTGATATGGGATTTTGTCTGGGTGTAGGAGGCACTATTACCTATCCTCGAGGCGCTAAGACTCGCCTGACACTTGCAAAGGTATCTGTAAATGCATTAATGCTGGAGACAGACGCTCCTGATATGCCGATTTATGGTTATCAAGGCCAGCGTAATACGCCACAACGTTTGGGTTTAATTGCAGATGCAATAGCCGATGTTATGCAGATGGCGCGTTCTGAGCTAGTTGAAGTAACGACGGCAAACTATCTGCGCGTGTTTTCTTCTGGGCCATCGTGGGCATCAGCGAGTCCATCCGAATTAAGATAGCTGTATTTAAATTTATAGAAAAATCGCGTTAGCAACACGCTAATGATAATCGTCATCACGATGGTCAGTATGCTTTGCGATAGCTGGTTGCGATTAAATTCCTGATGATGCTCGGTGATCTCATCTCTATTCAAGATAAGCTTTATATAACCTAAGGTGGTGTTATCAAGTACAATGTCTTCAACAAAAACAAGGGGCTCATATTGCTTTTCTGACATCATTTCAATGACGGAAAAACGATTATCCTCATCCGATAGCTTAACGCCCATCTGATCAAATACTACTGCGCCTTCAATGAACATACCGCTATTTAGCATATCAATATACTGATTGAGTGCTACATTGTCTTTATCAGACATAGGCTGCGACAATAGTTTTGCTGCTTGCAGGGTTAAGCTTCGCCCTAATTGCTCAGATTCAATTTCATACCATTGCTGAGCACTTTTCGCATGCATAATGTATAAATTAATCGCAATCGCCACGCTACACACGAGCAAAACTAAGCTAGATAAGCGTTTGAATATTGACTTATTATGCTGCGTGATCACCGTTGCCAAAGTAGGCTGTGTCCTTCCATTGTATTTGTCATAAGACCTCAGACCGTAACGGAAAATCCAATTTTTGCCAAGATAAATAATAAACAAAGACAAACACGCTCTAGTTTACTCTATTTAATCTCAACTCGGGATAAGCGATAGTGCAAATGTTTGTTTTAACGATGTATTTAATAAATTATCACTACTTGGCGCTGTCGCTTATCCCGAGTTGAGGTTATTTATCAAATCGGTATGATTGCACTCCCTGTTCTCGATTGTAGTTAAATTGCATGCTTTACGCACACACCATAGCCAACACATCGCTTTGTCAGCAACGGGATATTGCAAAAGACACTGACGCCTTCGATAGTAACGCGGTGTTGTTAACCTGCTTATCAAACGGCGCAGAGGTCTTTGTGGATGTTCTAGCTAACGAAGATAAATGGCTTCTTCCCGTTTCTTTGGGTAGTGCAGCATCATGCACTGTAATTCAAGCAGCTGCACCAAATATAAACACTGACAACCTAAGTGCAGTATTGTCGCTTGCGGGTGAAAGCATCTCTTTTGGAGCGATTTCACAAATATTACGCGCCTTATTCGGTAATGAAACTTTATTTATGTTGAAGTTAAACCCCTTGTGCGAAAAATTTGGTAACACAGCGGTCGATGTCTGGGCAGACGCAAAAACACTTGTGAGCATCAATCCTCATATCAGAGCGCAGCTGTCGCAAGAACATCGTATAGACATTATTCGTAAAGCAAATGCCAAACTTCATGAGCCTGGCTTGTTGGTGATGGATATGGATAGCACGGTCATCGCAATGGAGTGTATCGATGAAATTGCAGGTCTAGCGGGTGTGAAAGAGCAAGTGTCTGCAGTGACTGAGCGTGCTATGCGAGGCGAGATTCCGTTTACGCAAAGTTTACACGACCGCGTCGCATGTTTAGAGGGCGTAAAAGCCTCAGATTTACTGACCATTCGCAAACGCATACCTTATATGCCAGGCTTTATCAAAAGTATGCTCATTCTTAAAGCGTTTGGATGGCGACTGATTATTGCGTCTGGAGGATTCACCTTCTTTGCTAACTATGTAAAACAAAGCGCCGATCTGGATGATGCCTTTAGCAATGACTTAGAAATTGTTGATGGCACGCTAACAGGTAAAGTAAAAGGAAAAGTGGTTGATGGTCAAGAAAAAGCCAATATCCTTTTGCACTGCAAACAGAAGTTTAAAATAAGTGAAATGCAAACGGTTGCGATTGGCGATGGTGCGAACGATTTAATGATGATGGCCAAGGCAGGCACTTCAGTCGCCTTTCGAGCAAAAGCTACCGTCGAAGAGAAAGCCGATAGTGCGATTTTTCACTGCGGTTTTGAAGGGCTTTTGTACGCTCTAAACTAAATAACCTGAATCCTGTTTAAGGAATAGTGCAAGCCCTACCAAAAGTTATTGGTAGCGCATCCTAACTTCATCCGAGATCTCGGTTAAAAAGATGCAACCTGCAATATCCCACATTTTTTCTTCAAAATGCGTGGCTTTGTGAATGGCGTATTGTCCCAGATAAAACAATTCGTGCTCGACCTTTTCAAGGTCTGGCTTTAACGCTTTATTTATGGTGACCTTGAAGGCATAAAACGCACCATTGTGCTTGGCTTTTTGCATGAACTGCTGCTTCGCATGATGGGTTCGTAATTGATAGTGCCAACGTGCGTTAATCTGGCTTACGCGACCGGTCTTATCAACTTTGCAGGCCAGGTATATTTCTGTGCTAATGGGCTTTGGATCTATCCTTAATAGTTTTAATGCTTGTTTTACAAAGGGTTCGGGTAAAGTATCATCTTGATATAGCCAACTTAAGTCTGTCGCAGTGCTGTCGTGCTGGTTATCGAGTATTTGCATCCACTGTGCTCTGGGTGGATTAAGCGTGGTCATTGATGGCAGAAAACCTTGGGGCTTTTTTTCTACATAGGCACAAAACTGCGTGCTTGCGCGGGCATGAATTGCCCGCAGAGCATGACTCATGCCGGGCATTGACTCTTCAGTGTTTATCGCGGGTAGGCGGTCGATGTTGCTGTCAATCAACTCTGCAAAAAACTGTTCCGCAATGCTATTTTCATCCTCTGAAACGGCCTCTAAATGCAATATATGCTTATCCGCGCTGCTGTGCTTGACCCTATAGTGTAAGTTGGTTAACTCAAAGTCTTGCGTTAAGCCTTGCAATTTAACAAAACTGACTTGCACTTTTGAATGAAGTCTGTGCATATAAGGCTCATTTAGCTCAAGCTTTAACCCGCTGACTGAGACATCTTCGGTCACGCCTTCAATCACATGCAGCGAGGTTTTTACGAGTACGGAGGTTCTAAGTACATATCTAGTCTGGCGTCTAAGTTCGGTGGCTTTGTGCCTGAAGCTGTCAATCGCAAGCGGCGGTTTGTTGCGCGGATGTCCGAACACGCTCAATCGCTTTATAAAGTCTTTTTTCAACGCACGTTTTTGATAGCTTTCTTGAGCATGTTGGTCGGTAATATCACTGACAGAAATCATCGATGTGATTGCACAAAGTCTTCCTTGCAGTCGCGGCGATGGTGGACGATTGAGTGCATCTATATCTTTGCTTATGCCATCTGGAACAGATGATGGATTGATGCCTTGACCGGCAACAACGTCAGAGAAGGTGAGTTTATAGACTCGCCAACTGACTTTTCGCGCGCCATAGGCTAAAAAAGTGTCCATTAACGCCATCTGAGATTCGAGCTCCTGCTGGGAGGCGCTGTAAAAATACACTTTATTATCTTTGACATGATTAAAGCAGTACACCAACATCGATGCATGTGGGCTATCATCTTGCGCCAAAACGGTTATTCGCTCTTGATTAACGAGGTAGCCAAGCACCAGCTCCATCTTTTCAGTTTCCCAGTATTCTAAAATCTGCGCGCTATTGGAATTGGTGCTCACATACCTTGCTTGTGCTTTCCCTTGTGCATCTGTTTCTATAAATACTGGTAGGGTTGGTGTATTGTTGGCAAAGCTTTGCTCATAGATTTTGCTTGATACCGCCATTTCTACATTATCTAAATTCACTTTATAACGACGCTTATACAAGCTTAGAAGCTGACTTATATAAGCATCAAGCAGGTGGCCGCTTTGAACAGTGCTTCTGCTGGGGTCGTTTGTCATCATAGGTGCGTCTGCACGCTTTAGATGAATTTGAGTCTTAACGTGGCTACCACTGACACCAAGCACGTGGTAGCTAAACGGCGTCTTGTTAATTTTGCTGTCTCTGTCGGCAGAGCGGAAAATAATTGAGACGCGTTGTTGAGCTTTTAATAGCTTAAGCTCAGACGCCTCCTTTAGGCGTATTTTCAAACCGTTGATGGATATATCCAACGTGGTTGCGTGCACGCTTGTATTGTCCTCAAAGAACAGCTCTATTGGCGTGACATAGTTCAAGCGCTCTTCAATTCTAACCGGGTAATTCAACAATGCCTGACACGCTGTCACATATTGCTGTTGAGGCAGTGATATTTCGCTATGCGCCATCGCTGGAATAAGAGCTTGTTGCTCAAATCGCTGCTTTTCAGAAATGGCGAAGTCTTGCATTCCCCCGTATACCGCAAAGTTATACAGTCCGTATCGCTTGATCAGTTTTTCGAAATGCAGAATACCGTTAAGATGCAAAAAATGTTCGATACCTTGAAAGCTGTATAGCCTGCATTCGTCTTTTACTTTGCTTCTAAAATCAATCACCCGAATGCAAGGCTTTGCTAATCGCTTCGCCTCCATTTTGATTAAAAATCGAGTCTCGTTGCTCAAGCGTTGTGTACGCCGCTTCAATTCGACATCAAAATTGCTTTGATTGACTAAGGGTGTGAGTGAGTGAATGATGTCTGTATAGGGGACAAGGTCTGGACTCATCATGAATAAGATCAGCGCTCATAGGGTTAAACTGCTATATTGATAATGTATCGGAAAAATGATGAAAAACTGTAACAAACTCGCATCTTTGTATTTTTAACGAGACATGAGGTCATGGCATCAATATGGCAAAAAAGAAAACCGCATTCGTCTGTAGTGATTGTGGCAGTGAACATCCGCGTTGGCAAGGTCAGTGCAAAGATTGCCGCGCATGGAACACCTTGAGCGAGATTGTCTTACAAAGCAGTAATGAAGTTCAGAGTCAAGTTAGGAGCGGATTTGCGGGCGCGACAGCTGCTAAAATAGAAACCCTCAATCAGATTGACTTATCAGCATTACCTCGCTTTACTTCTGGCCTAAAGGAGCTCGACAGAGTATTGGGTGGCGGCATTGTCCCTGGCTCTGCAATACTGATTGGCGGCTCACCTGGCGCGGGGAAAAGTACGCTTCTTTTGCAGGTCATGTGTTACTTGGCACAAGGCTCAAGTGTGCTGTACGTTACCGGTGAGGAGTCACTTCAGCAGGTCGCGATGCGCGCTAAACGCCTGCAGCTTCCTGACGACAAACTGCAATTACTTAGTGAAACCAACGTAGACACCATCTGTCATCTGGCACTTCAAAATAAGCCAAATGTGATGGTGATTGACTCTATACAAGTAATGCATATGTCTGATATTAGCTCAGCGCCGGGCGGAGTATCTCAGGTAAGAGAGAGCGCCGCTGCATTAACCCGTTTTGCAAAGCAACATCATATCGCCATGTTCATTGTGGGTCATGTCACAAAAGACGGCTCTCTCGCCGGGCCCAAAGTGCTAGAGCACTGCATTGATTGTTCTATGATGCTTGAGGGTGAATCTGACGGACGCTTTAGAACGCTCAGAGGCATAAAGAATCGTTTTGGTGCAATTAATGAGCTAGGTGTATTTGCGATGACTGAAAAAGGCATGCAAGAAGTCTCAAATCCATCCGCAATATTTTTAAATCGTCAGCAAGAACAATCTGCGGGCAGTATCGTCATGTCAGTGTGGGAGGGAACACGTCCCTTACTTGTCGAAATCCAAGCTCTCGTTGACTACAGTCAGATATCTAATCCTCGACGAGTAGCGGTGGGGCTGGACCATAATCGACTCGCCATGTTGCTGGCCATTATGCATCGTCACGGGAATATACAAATGAACGACCAAGACGTGTTTGTAAATGTCGTGGGCGGTGTTAAAGTGAGCGAAACCAGTGCTGATTTGGCTGTCTTATTAGCCATGCTTTCGAGTTTTCGAAGCCGCATACTCCCTAAAGGCTTAATTGCCTTCGGTGAGGTTGGCTTATCTGGGGAAATTAGGCCAGTACCAAACGGTACTGACCGATTGACAGAAGCGGCTAAGCATGGGTTTACCAAAGCTATCGTACCGAAAGCCAATCAGCCAAAAAAAGCAATCCAGGGAATAGAAGTGATAGCGTGTGCGCGATTATCTGAAGCCTTAGAGGCCATTTAAGCCTCTAAGCCAAGTATTCATTTCTAGCTAATCTTTTTATATTTCAAACGATGAGGCTCTACCACATCTTGACCATAGGTGTCTTTGAGCCAAGCCGCATATTCCGTATAGTTACCCTCATAGAAGTTGATCTTACCTTCGTCTCGGTAATCCATAATGTGCGTTGCAACACGGTCTAAAAACCAGCGATCGTGCGAAATCACCATCACACATCCCGGGAACTCTAATATGGCATTTTCTAAGGCACGCAAGGTTTCCACGTCAAGATCGTTGGTTGGCTCATCTAGCAGTAGGGTATTTCCACCCGCTTTAAGAAGCTTTGCCAGATGTAGACGATTGCGTTCACCGCCTGATAAATCTTTGACAAACTTTTGCTGATCGGTGCCTTTAAAATTAAAGCGAGAGCAATAAGCACGACTGTTAATCTCAAAGCTGCCTATGCGTATAATATCTTGGCCCTCGGATAGCTCTTGAAACACCGTGCCGGTCTCATTCATATTGTTTCTGAACTGGTCGACACTGGCAATTTGGACGCTTTCGCCAATTTCAATCGTGCCTGAATCTGGTGTTTCTTTGCCGGTAAGCATTTTAAACAGGGTCGATTTACCTGCGCCGTTGGGTCCAATAATGCCAACGATTGCACCTTTGGGTACTTTGAATGAAAGGTCGTCGATGAGCAGGCGATCACCATAAGACTTTTTCAAATGGCTAACTTCGATCACTTTATCACCCAAGCGCTCCCCGGGGGGAATAAACAGCTCGTTGGTTTCGTTCCGCTTTTGATAGTCATTGGTATTTAGCTCTTCAAACTTCGCCATTCTTGCTTTGCTTTTTGCCTGGCGACCCTTGGGATTACTTCGCACCCATTCAAGCTCTTGCTTAATCGACTTTTGGCGCGCGTTTTCTGCTCGCTCCTCTTGCTCAAGTCTCGCGTCTTTTTGCTCCAACCAGCTAGAGTAATTACCTTCCCAGGGGATCCCTTCTCCCCTGTCGAGCTCTAAAATCCAACCAGCGACATTATCCAGAAAATACCTATCGTGCGTAATGGCAACAACGGTTCCTTCGTAATCATGTAAAAAGCGCTCTAACCAAGCGACTGATTCAGCATCTAGATGGTTTGTCGGCTCATCGAGAAGCAGCATTTCAGGCTTTTCTAACAGCAACTTACATAGGGCGACTCGGCGTTGTTCGCCGCCAGAAAGTTTGCTGACGTCTGCATCCCAAGGTGGAAGGCGCAAGGCGTCGGCAGCCCGTTCGAGCGCGTTGTCGAGATTATGCCCATCTTTGCTTTGAATAATAGCTTCAAGTTCGCCTTGCTCTTTGGCCAGTGCGTCAAAATCTGCACCGTCTTCCGCATAGGCGGCATAGACCTCATCTAAGCGTTTGAGAGCATGAACGACATCTTCGACCGCCTCTTCAATATTTCCGCGCACATCTTTACTCTCGTTTAACTTAGGTTCTTGAGCCAGATAACCGACTTTTAACCCGGGCTGCGGCCGTGCTTCGCCCTCAATGTCGGTATCAAGACCGGCCATGATTTTAAGCAGTGTTGATTTACCCGCGCCATTTAAACCTAAAACCCCTATTTTGGCGCCTGGGAAAAAACTGAGGGAAATGTTCTTGAGAATGTGACGGTTAGGAGGCACGACTTTGCCAACCCTATGCATACTATAAACAAATTGGGCCATAATTAACTCTTAAAAGCTCATGAATATTGAAACGCCTTGCAAAGACATGGTGGTCTCATATGCAAGCGAAAAGGTTATTGTAGTCGACTTAGACTGCAGATAACACTATTGAAGGTATTCACCGGCAACAAACTTGTTTGCAAGATATTGTTTCGCATCACATAATGATGCTTATCATACATGCTTGCGTTCATCGTCAGGCATCTCATCTTAGATATTCTTAACAGGACATGCGTATGCCTTATTCATTATTAGAGCTTGCCAAACATATCGGTGGTCACGTTGTTGGCGATAATGACCATCAGATTTCGTCAATGGCGACTCTGGCAAGTGCCAATAATGAGCAATTATCTTTTTTATCCAATAGCAAATATGCAAGTGAGCTGGAAAACACACAGGCAGGTGGCGTAATACTCAACGAAGCGCAGGCAAAAGCGTACAAAGGGAATGCCATTGTCTGTCAAAATCCTTATCTTGGATATGCCTTGATATCGCAATTATTGGACCCAAGTCCTAAACCCCAGCCAGGAATTTCAAAATTAGCAAACATCCATGATAGCGCTAAGTTAGGAGAGAATGTATCTATTGCAGCAGGCGCTTACATCAGCGAAGAGGTCACTATTGGTGACAATGTTTCGATTAGTAGTGGCGTATTTATCGGTCCTGGCGCTCGCATTGGCGACGGATGTCACTTGCGTGCAAACGTAAGCATTTATCATCACGTCATACTTGATAAAAACGTATCCATTCATAGCGGAACGGTTGTAGGTTCCGACGGATTTGGATATGCAAATGACAAAGGGGCATGGATAAAAATCCCTCAAACCGGCTCAGTACGTATCGGTGCAAATACCGAAATTGGTGCAAACGCTTGTATTGACCGCGGCGCGTTAGACGATACCGTTATTGGCAAAAACTGCATCATAGATAATCTAGTGCAGATTGCGCATAATTGCGTGATTGGCGACTATTCGTGTATTTGTGGCCATACCGGCATAGCCGGGTCGGTGTCCATTGGAAAGCATGTCGTAATTGCTGGGAGTGTGGGGATCAACGGCCACATTAACATTTGTGACAATGTGCAGGTCACCGGTTTTTCTATGGTAACTAAGAGCATTACCGAGCCCGGTGTTTATTCATCAGGTATCCCAGTGTCGCCCACTCGGGAGTGGCAAAAAAATACAGTTAAACTGCGAAACATCGACAAACTCTACGAGCGCGTAAAGTCTTTAGAGCGTCAAGCGAAAGTCTAACGATATGCTACCAATCTGCTTGTCAAAGCAGTAAAGAATCACGCGCAAATGATTGTGGTTTATTTTGCTTTTCACCCTATACAAAAGTCTGAATTGTTTTAGAATAGCGGCTGATTTTTAGTGTCGTTATTAAATAACCTCAACGCAGTACTTCACGTTTTTATCACTACTTGGTGATAATTTAATAAATACATTGATAAAACAAGCATTTGCACTATCGCTTATCCCGAGTTGAGGTTAAATAAGAATTTAGGGTAAAGGTCTTGTGCTTAGCGTGCGCTCTACCTGTGCGAGGAAAGGAGAATTTGTGTTATCCAGTAAAATGACTATCGAGCAGTTCGATCCCGAATTGTCCGAAGCAATGGAAAAAGAAAAACAGCGCCAAGAGCATCATATAGAGCTTATTGCATCTGAAAACTATTGCAGTCCTCGTGTACTGGAAGCACAAGGCTCGCAGCTTACTAATAAATATGCAGAAGGCTACCCCGGTAAGCGCTACTACGGCGGTTGCGAATATGTAGATATCGCAGAAGAGCTTGCCATTGAGCGAGCAAAAGAGCTGTTTGGATGTAGCTATGCGAACGTCCAACCACATTCAGGCTCACAAGCTAACACCGCCGTTTTTATGGCTTTAATAGACGCCAACGATACAGTACTTGGTATGAGTCTGGCGGATGGTGGGCACTTAACTCACGGTTCACACGTCAACTTTTCTGGCAAAACTTATAACGCAGTCCAATACGGTTTGCACCCAGATACTGGTGTCATTGATTACGAGCAAGTTGAAAAATTAGCGCTTGAACACAAACCCAAACTAATTATTGGCGGCTTTTCTGCCTACTCGGGTGTGGTTGACTGGGCACGATTTAGAGAAATCGCTGACAAAGTCGGTGCATATTTGCTGGTTGATATGGCGCATGTAGCTGGACTTGTCGCTGCTGGTGAATACCCAAGCCCAATTCCTCATGCCCATGTTGTCACAACCACAACTCACAAAACACTCGCAGGCCCACGCGGTGGCTTAATTCTTTCAAACTGCGGTGACGAAACGCTTTACAAAAAGTTCAACAGTGCAGTGTTCCCAGGAAACCAAGGTGGACCGCTTTGCCATGTGATTGCAGCTAAAGCCGTAGCATTCAAAGAGGCCTTGTCTGAAGACTTTAAGGTATATCAAAAGCAAGTGCTTAAAAATGCAAAAGCAATGGTGTCAGTGATGCAGGAGCGCGGCTACACTATCGTTTCAAACGGAACTGACAATCACCTATTCCTGCTGGATTTAATTAACAAAGATATTACCGGTAAAGATGCAGATGCAGCTTTAGGTCGCGCAAACATTACGGTAAATAAAAACTCTGTTCCAAACGACCCGCGCTCACCTTTTGTGACTAGTGGCCTTCGCATCGGTTCGCCCGCTATCACGCGCAGAGGCTTCACGGAAGCTGAAGCTAAGCAAGTGGCAACGTGGATTTGCGATGTGCTTGATAACATGGGCGATGAATCTGTGATTGATAGAGTAAAGGGCGAAGTTGTCAGCTTGTGCGAAAAATTCCCGGTTTACGGTTAATTTAAATGTTTTGTCCTTTTTGCACGGCGCAAGAAACCAAGGTCATTGATTCAAGGCTTGTGTCTGACGGGGCTCAAATCAGGCGCAGGCGCCAGTGTCTGGAGTGCAGTGAACGTTTTACCACCTTTGAGGCAGCGGAGTTGGTCATGCCTCGCATCGTCAAACGCGACCATACTCGAGAACCATTTAATGAAGAAAAGCTAATGGCGGGTTTGCAAAGGGCCCTAGAAAAACGCCCTGTGAGTATTGAGGCGATTGAGCAGTGTGTGTTTCAGATAAAAGCGGCGCTTCGAGCAACAGGTGAGCGGGAAGTCAAAAGTGAATATGTTGGCGAGCTGATCATGGAAGCGCTTAAAAAGCTTGATAAAGTAGCCTATGTGCGTTTTGCTTCGGTCTATCGTTCTTTTGAAGACGTAAAAGAATTCGGCGAAGAAATAGCGAGATTAGCTGAAAGCAACAAATAAGCATTTGGCGCGGCTCTATGCCCTGCAATAGGAACTTGTAGATGAAAACGTCCGATGACTTCAGTGCCCAAGACGCCGCCTTTATGGCGCACGCACTTTCACTTGCCGAAAAAGGTCGATTTTCAACCACACCAAACCCCGCTGTCGGTTGTGTCATTGTTGACGATGATAACGAGATAGTAGCCCAAGGCTACCATGAAGTTGCTGGCGGTCATCATGCCGAGGTGAATGCACTCAACCAAGCGGGCGATAAGGCAAAAAACGCAAGTGTTTATGTAACCCTTGAACCTTGCGCGCACCATGGTCGCACAGGACCATGTGCTGAAGCGCTTGTAAACGCAGGTGTGCGCAGAGTGACTATTGCATCCATTGATCCTAATCCTCTTGTTGCTGGCAAAGGCATGGATATACTAACGCGAGCTGGCGTAGATGTTAGGTTTGGTTTGATGCAATCTCAGGCGTCAGCCCTCAACCGCGCTTTTTTTCACCGTATGCAAAACCAACGGCCTTACGTGGTGTTAAAGCTCGCATCAAGTTTGGATGGCAAAACAGCGCTTCAAAACGGCCTGAGTCAATGGATAACCAGCGAAGACGCGCGCAAAGATGTGCAAAAAGAGCGAGCACTTTCTTGCGCCATTTTAACCGGTTCTGGTACCGCCCTTGTTGACAACCCCCGATTAAATGTTCGTCCAGACCAACTTCCTGATAAAGATAGCCTTGCTTTCAAAAGTCGAAATAAACAGCCCTTGAGGGTGGTTATTGATGGTAAAGGGCAGCTGCATAGTAATTTGACGCTTATCGAAGATGGCGCCGCTACTTTGATATACAATCGAAAATTTAATCATGCCCTTGATTTTGAGCATGTGACCCAAGTGCAAATAATGCCTGAAAAGGATGAACGCCACCTTAACTTATCGCGTATTTTAGCTGACATTGGCAAACGCAATATTAACCGGCTTTTTGTGGAGGCGGGCGCGAAGTTAGCGGGTGCTTTGCTCGAGGCAGGTTTGGTGGATGAGTTGTTGCTGTATATTGCGCCAAAGATGCTTGGAGGCGGGGCGCGAGAATTAATATCTGGCGACGCAAAAACATCTTTGGATCAAGCGCTTGAGACTCAAATAAGTGAATTGCGACACATAGGGAAGGATATAAAGATTAAATGTACTTTCCCTATGAAAAAGGTGTCTTGAGTTAGGCTTTGCTTAACTTAAATTTAGGCGAAAACGCATTTCCCACAATTCAGGGAACTCAATAAAAGTGAGGCAATATGTTTACCGGGATTATAGAAGCCGTTGGTGAAATAAGTGCATTGGATAATAAAGGTGATGACATTCGCCTCACCGTGCAGTCTAAAACGCTTGATATGTCTGATGTCCACCTAGGCGATAGTATTGCAACCAACGGAGTATGCCTAACCGTGGTTGAGAAAGGCGATGATTACTATCGGGCCGATGTGTCTGCTGAAACAATTAAGTACACCGGCTTTGCAAACTATTCAGCAGGCAGTCGTGTCAACCTCGAAAAGGCAATGCGCACTGACAGCCGATTTGGCGGCCACATTGTTTCTGGACATGTTGATGGTGTAGGTCATGTTGAATCGATTGTAGAGCACACGCGTTATGTTGAAGTATGGGTAAAGGCACCTGATTCGCTTGCTAAATATATCGCACACAAGGGTTCCATCACAGTGGATGGCGTCAGTCTGACTGTAAATGAAGTGAAAGGCGCTTCATTTATGCTTTGGCTCATTCCACACACGCTAAAAGAAACGGTGATTGGAGACTATAAAGTTGGGACTGCCGTTAACTTGGAAGTTGATGTTATTGCCAGATATTTAGAGCGTTTGATGCTCGGCGATAAGGCGGCACACACAGACACTCACGATATCAGCCTGAACTTTTTAGCGGAACACGGGTATTTGAAGTAGCAAATTGTTTTCTAAAGGCATATTGCTCAATCGTCATACAGGCGACTAATTTTAAGGTAAGGCATTAGATGGCATTAGACAGCACAAAAGACATCATCGAGGATATCCGTCAAGGTAAAATGGTTATCCTGATGGATGATGAAGACCGAGAAAACGAAGGTGACATCATAATGGCAGCTCAGCACGTGACGCCGCAGGCCATTAATTTTATGGTCACGCATGCACGCGGCCTAGTGTGCTTGCCGATGACAACCGAAAGATGTCGCAAACTTAAATTACCGTTGATGGTAGACAAAAATAGCGCTCAATTCTCCACTAACTTTACCGTCTCCATTGAAGCGCGAGAAGGCGTCACAACTGGTATTTCTGCAGCAGATCGCGCTACAACCATTCAAGCTGCGGTGGCAAGCGATGCAGTGGCAGATGATATCGTACAGCCTGGTCATATTTTCCCCCTTATTGCCAAAGAAGGTGGTGTACTCAACCGTGCCGGACATACTGAAGCGGGTGTCGATTTAGCGCGCTTGGCGGGTTGCGAACCTGCAGCGGTTATAGTGGAGATCCTAAACGAAGATGGATCAATGGCAAGACGCCCTGAGTTGGAGAGGTTTGCTGAACAACATAATTTAAAAATTGGCACTATTGCAGACTTAATTGAATATCGAAATTTAAATGAAACCACTATTGAGAAGGTTGCAAGTTGCAAGCTGCCTACGACTCATGGTGAGTTCGAATTAATTACCTTTAAAGATGTGATTGATAATCAAATTCACTTTGCGCTGAAGAAAGGCGAGATTGTTGCTGAAGAACCCACATTAGTGAGAGTGCACTTGCATAATACACTCAGCGATTTATTAGGCTCAACGCGTGCTATTAATCGCTCGTTATCACTCGAAAAAGCAATGAAGCGCATTCATCAAGAAGGTGGGGTGTTAGTGCTTCTTGGTAAACAAGAAGATATAGAGGGGCAGGTTAAGCAATTTGAGGCCGAAGATAAGCAGCAGATTGCAAAGGGTAAGACTTGGCAGGGCTCGTCGAGAACGGTAGGTGTGGGCAGTCAAATCTTGGCAAGTCTCGGTATTCAAAAAATGCGCTTGCTTAGTAAGCCTATCAAATACAGTGCATTATCAGGCTATGGTTTAGAAGTCACCGAATATATTCACGATTAGCTTTGCCTCTCTTGGACGCTTAGAAAGAGGTCGGTTGGTCATAATCAAAAATGCGCAAAGGCCCAGAGTTCTATGCTATACTTCGCGCCGATTTTTACAGGAGCTTATTGCATGAAGGTAATTGAAGGTAATGTACGCGCTACGGGCAAAAAATTTGCAGTGGTAGTTGCTCGTTTCAACAGCTTTGTTGTTGAGAGCCTTCTCGAAGGTGCCCTTGACACACTAGAGCGGCACGGAGAAGTAAACCCTGACGACATTACCGTCGTGCGTGTCCCCGGTGCATATGAAATGCCGCTGGCGGCTAAAAAAGTAGCGGAATCTGGAAAGTTTGATGCAATCATTGCATTAGGCGCAGTCATTCGCGGCGGCACCCCCCACTTCGATTTTGTTGCAGGTGAATGTAATAAAGGGCTTGCTCAAGTTTCACTTGATTCTAGCATCCCGGTTGCCTTTGGCGTGATCACTACGGACAGTATTGAGCAAGCGATTGAGCGTTCTGGCACTAAAGCCGGCAATAAAGGGGCGGAGGCTGCATCAACTGCACTAGAGATGGTTAACGTACTTAGCGAAATAGACGGAAGTCTCTAGTGAAGGCATCGCATCGAAAAAAGGCGCGTGAGCTCGCGCTTCAGGCCTTGTACAGCTACCTGATGAGTGGAAACGATATGAAGCAAGTTGAGCTGCATATTGCTACAACTAACGATATGGCCAAAGTAGACGTAGCATATTTTCAGGATATTTTACAAGGGATTGCGAAAGACCCTGATGCAATTGACAAGGCGTATAAAGCTTATTTAGGAAGACTGCCTGAAGAGCTAGATCCGATTGAAAAATCCATTATGCGCTTAGCTACCTTCGAGCTTGTTCATCGAATCGACACGCCGTTTAAGGTGGTGATAAATGAAGCGATAGAGCTTGCAAAAACATTTGGTGCAGAAGAGAGCCACAAATTTATTAATGGTGCCTTGGACAAAGCAGTGAAAACCTTACGAAAAGACGAACGAGCTTAGGTTTGGACGAATTTTCAATTATCGAGCGCTACTTCAAGCAAGCAAATTCCTCTCGTAAGGATGTGATCATCGGCATTGGTGACGATGCCGCCATCACGCAGGTGCCTCAAGGACAGTATTTAGCGACAACAACAGACACATTATTATCTGGTGTACATTTTCTACCTGACACCCTACCTGACGCTATTGCGCATAAAGCCATCGCAGCCAATTTAAGCGATTTAGCGGCAATGGGTGCAGAGCCCTCATGGATAAGTCTCTCTGTCTGTATGCCGAATGCTAATGATGCGTGGTTAAGCGCATTTTCAGAAAAGGTCGCGCAACTGTGTGATTATTACTCAATGCAGTTGATTGGTGGTGACATGGTAAAAGGGCCGCTAGCGGTTACGATAACAGCTCAAGGATTCGTTCCGCCCGAAAGTATTATTACTAGAACCGGCGCGAAACCAGGAGATTGGTTATTTCTTACTGGCACGGTGGGCGATGCTGCGGCAGGGTTGGCCTATCTGCAAAACAAAATTCAAATTGCCGAACAGTCGAAAGCACAAGAACTTTCGCAGCGATACTTTTGCCCGACTCCTCGCGTGCTGGTTGGCACCACATTACGTCGACTGGCAAGCGCCTGCATAGATGTTTCTGACGGACTATTGCAAGACTTGCAGCATGTCCTTGACGGCTCTAGTGAAAATGGTCATGGTGTGGGTGCAATCGTGCATTTAGATCGCCTGCCTATCTCTCAGGCGCTAGGCAGCAGTATCGTTGAGCTTGAACAAGCGCTTGCATTTGCCTGTACAGGCGGAGACGATTACGAACTGCTCTTTACCGTATCTGAAGAGCATCGAGTGAGCATGGAGACAGCGATGGCTAGTTACAATTTGCCTATTACCTGTATCGGACAAATTACTGGCGCGGCGAGTAAGCTTGATTTGCGTCTCAATGAGCAGCCGTTTTCGCCTTCATCATTTGATAAGGTCGGATATCAGCACTTTTAAAACCGCAAATCACACGACACGGACAAACCTTACCTTATGGATAAAGAGCTACGTAAGCGAGTCTCACTGCTGAATCCGGACCACTTTTTTGGCCTTGGTTTTGGATCGGGTCTAGTGCCTATTATGCCTGGTACCTTTGGCTCGCTCGCCGCGTTGCCTATCTTAATACTGATGGCATATCTTCCGCTCAGCTACTTTTTGATGGTAACCGTGATATCCGCAGTTGTGGGCATTCGATTTTGTCAAAAAACCTCTGATTCGCTCAAGCTGCATGACCACGGTTCTATTGTTTGGGACGAAATTGTGGGCATGATGGTGGTGTTTATTGCCATCCCCATCACAACTGTCAACTTATTGATTGGCTTTTTATTATTTCGCTTTTTCGATATTTTAAAACCATGGCCAATAAGGTTATTTGATAAGAAAGTGCATGGTGGCTTGGGTATTATGCTCGATGACATCGTTGCAGGCCTTATTGCATGCGCTTGCATGCATGCACTGATGTATAGTGAACTACTTAACCTGAATTCTGTTTGAGAAACGGCGCTCAGTACCGCTAGAATTGCGAATTACTGCGTTGCAAAAGCCAGCAATAGAATAACTATTACGTGACTTTTGCGCCTTGTCCTTCACAATTCTAGCAGCACTGAGTGTAAAAATTAATTTAAGTATGTGAAACAAGCGCTTGCACCATTCCTTAAACAGGATTCAGGTTACTTAGCGTTTAATTCAATTGCGCCTGAACACTGGCAACAATGCCTTTTGCATCAATACCTAATGTTTCATACATTTGTGCTTGAGTGCCCTGCATTACAAACTCGTCTGGTAGCCCTAAACAATGAACTAAGCACATTACTTTGTTTCGATGAAGAACTTCCATGACGGCGCTACCGGCTCCGCCCGCAATAGCGCCATCTTCAAGTGTAACAATAATGTCATGAGTGTTAGCTGCATCAACTATAGCGTCTTCATCTATAGGCTTTACAAACCGCATGTCAATTAAACTTGCGTCTAATTGCTCGGCGGCGAGAAGGGCTTCACCGTAAAGTGCACCGAAATTCAAAATAGCCACACGACGATGCGCTTTATTTTCACTTTGAATATCTCTCGTTCGCCGTGATTTACCTAAAGGTATTAATGACATCTCATCCTCTGGCTCCACGCCAATGCCAGCGCCACGAGGATACCTTACGGCAGCTGGAGATTGGGCTAGGTGGCCTGTGTATAGCATATTTCTGCATTCAGCCTCGTCTGCGGGCGTCATAACAATCATATTTGGAATACAGCGTAGGTAGCTTATATCAAATGCGCCTTGATGAGTTGGGCCATCAGCGCCGACAATACCTGCTCTATCAATAGCAAACAATACCGGTAAGTTTTGGATAGCCACATCATGAATAAGCTGATCATATGCACGTTGCAGAAACGTTGAATAAATGGCCACTATGGCATGCTTGTTTTCTCTTGCCAGCCCTGCGGCTAGGGTTACTGAGTGCTGTTCGGCGATGGCAACGTCAATATACTGCTCAGGGAAACGCTGAGAAAACTTAACCATGCCAGACCCTTCTCGCATCGCCGGTGTGATGGCGACCAGGTCTCTGTCGCGCTCGGCCATATCACATAGCCACTGGCCGAAGATCGCTGAAAAGCTTGGTTTGCCCGGTTTACTGTCTGGAAATTTTTCGGTGGTGTGGTCAAATTTAGGTACTGCATGCCACTTAATAGGATCTTGTTCGGCTTGTTCATAGCCTTTACCCTTCTTGGTCACAACGTGCAAAATCTGGGGACCGGATATCTTGCGCATGTTTGCAAGCGTGTCTACCATGGCATCTACGTCATGGCCATCAATTGGGCCGATATATCTGAATCCTAACTCCTCAAATATGGTGCCTGGCACCACCATTCCTTTAATGTGCTCTTCCGCCTTACTGGCAAACTCTTTTATCGGGGGTAAATTGCTTAATATCTTTTTCCCGCCATCGCGAATTGAGTTAAAAAACTCACCCGTTAATAGTCGTGCTAAATGACTGTTCAGTGCACCCACGTTTTCTGAAATAGACATCTCATTATCGTTCAGGACAATCACTAAGTCTTTTGCAATATCGCCCGCATGATTTAGCGCCTCAAACGCCAAGCCTGCTGTCATTGCGCCATCACCGATGACCGCAACAACCTTTCGGTTAGCGCCTTCTTTTTCTGCCGCAATTGCCATGCCTAAGGCCGCCGAAATCGAGGTGGAAGAGTGACCCACGGCAAAGGTGTCATACTGACTTTCCGGTGGCCATGGGAAGGGGTGCAACCCGTCTTTTTGGCGGATGGTGGTCATTCGCTCGCGCCGTCCTGTCAATATTTTATGCGGGTAAGCTTGATGGCCCACATCCCAAACAATGCGGTCAAATGGCGTGTTATAAACGTAGTGCAAAGCGGTGGTGAGCTCCACTGTGCCAAGCCCAGACGCAAAGTGACCGCTGCTTTGACTGACGCAGTTGAGCAAAAATTGGCGCAGTTCATCTGCCAGCAAACGTAAATTTTGACGCGGCTGCTTACGCAACTCTTCTGGTGTGTTTGCGAGTGCTAAATGAGGATACTTCGAAAGGTCTAGCGTCATGCTTTAAGGTCTTCTTTATGCTACGTTTATGTGAGTATTACAGGCCGTCTCATTAGTATGAGGTTTAACCTTAAAAAGTTCGCGTCACCATGTAATCTGTGAATTCGCGAAGTCCGTCGGTATTGTACGGTAATCTGTCTAATGCTTGTAGCGCTAGATGATGGTGATGGGCTAATTCTTTGCGCGCGCCTGCCAGTCCTAATTTACTCACAAAAGTGTTTTTTTCCATGTCTTGGTCAGAACCTTGCGGTTTTCCTAAGGTTTCTGTATCCGAAACCACATCTAAAATGTCATCTTGTATTTGAAATGCCAGCCCGATATTGTCTGCAAAAGTGCTAAGAGTTGCTAATTCGTCTTTATTTGAATTTGGGCAGACTAATACAGCCAAGCGCACGGAAGCTCTGAGCAGTGCGCCTGTTTTAAGCGTATGAAGGGTCTTTAGGGACTCAAAGCTAATGTCTTTTTTAGTTGACTGCAAATCAAGCGATTGGCCTTGACACATTCCCCTCAGGCCACTTGCCAAGGCAAGCTCTTTCACCAGCATAATGCGTCTAGCATTCGCAAATTCTGAAAGTTTCGCATCGCTGAGTATTTCAAATGCAAGGGTTTGCAAGGCGTCCCCCGCTAATATCGCGGTAGCTTCATCAAATTTGATATGACAGGTGGGCTTTCCACGTCTGAGCGTGTCATCATCCATTGCGGGTAAATCATCATGTACGAGGGAGTAAGCGTGTATACACTCAATGGCAAGCGATATTGTATCAGCATCTTGTTCTTGTGCCCCCAGCATTTCGCAGACAAGGCTAATCAACAGTGGTCTAACGCGTTTTCCACCATTGAAAAGCGAATACTCAACCGCTTTAAAAAGCGCGGTGCTGCTTAAATCAGAATCGCCGCGATCGCTAATGTAGCGTTGAAATGCATGTTCAATGCGAATCTTGGTAGCTGTTTGTAAGTCGTGCAATGATGTTTGCATATAAGGAATCTAATTCAAGCTGCAAGTCAGTCAAAATAAAACCAGGAACGTGTGTTGATAGCTTACTTACTCATGTTTTCGGGTACAAGCTTACCTTATTGAGGTTCTTGAAAATCTTGCAGTGAATGACCGTCTTCGCTCTGGGTCAGTATTTTCACTTTTTGTTGAGCTTGGTTGAGTAAGCTTTGACTGTGTCTTGCCAATGCAATACCACGTTCAAAACTCTTCAAAGAGCTCTCTAAGGAGATGTCGCCTTGCTCCATCTTAGTCACCAATGTTTCTAGCTCTTCCATTGCCTGTTCAAAGCTTAAATCTTCTGCGCTCATGACGTTCTTTTTATCTGATTATTTGCTCGGAACATTACCGAAGATAGCCTTGAAATACAATCATTATCAGGCCTAGGTCATGTGTGAATAAAAACATCCCAATAATTCCCATAAAGGATATGCCGCTTATGCCGTTAACCTGAGCATAGAAAATCTTTAGTCAACCTTTGTATTTGGGTATAGGAGTCAACGTGGATTTAGCAACACTAATCGGCCTTATTGGCGCGCTTGGTTTTGTCATCATGGCGATGGTTATAGGCGGTGACCTAAACATATTTTTCAACGTTCCATCAGTGCTGATTGTATTTGGTGGCTCTATTTTCGTAGTGGTCATGCAGTACCCCTTGGCTCAATTTTTAGGTGCCGGTAAAATTGCTGCAAAAGCTTTTACCTTTAAAATTCAATCTCCTGAAGAACTTATTGAGAAAGTCGTCGATATGGCTGATGCTGCTCGCAAAGGCGGCTTTTTAGCCCTTGAAGAAGCAGAAATTGACAACAGCTTTATGCAAAAGGGCGTCGACATGCTCGTTGATGGTCATGATGTTGAGGTTGTACGTGCGACCATGGCCAAAGATATTACAAATACCTCAGACCGACACGAGGCGGGTAAAGTTATCTTCAAATCCTTAGGTGATGTTGCGCCAGCAATGGGTATGATAGGCACGCTAATCGGCTTGGTAGCCATGCTCTCGAACATGGATGATCCGAAAGCCATTGGACCTGCAATGGCAGTTGCACTATTGACCACTCTATACGGTGCAATGCTAGCAAACATCGTTTGTTTGCCGATTGCTTTTAAACTAGGTATCAGAGCGGATGAAGAGAAGCTGAATCAGTGTTTAATTTTAGATGGTATTTTGGGCATTGCCGATGGACAAAACCCGCGAGTGATTGAAGGTGTGTTGAAAGGCTATTTGGCAGAAGGTAAGCGATCGACGACTGAGGAGCCAGCGTAGTGGAAGACGAATGCCCCAAGTGCCCCCCCGAAGGATTGCCGGCGTGGATGGGCACCTTCGCTGACTTAATGTCGCTTTTAATGTGCTTTTTTGTACTTTTGCTTTCATTTTCTGAAATGGATGTAAAAAAGTTCAAGCAAATTGCAGGGTCGATGAAGTTTGCATTTGGCGTTCAGAATAAAATTGAGCTCAAAGACATTCCAAAGGGAACCAGTGTGGTTGCTTTAGAGTTTAGACCTGGTAAGCCAGAGCCCACTCCAATTGAAACGGTGCAGCAGGTGACGCAAGAGATCACCAAGCCAATGCTTAACTTTCAAGAGGGCGAGGATGAGTCAGCCGGTGGTCGACAAAAGCAGCGCGGTGATCAGCGCGGTGGTCAATCTCCAAACACTGCTAACGAAGCCGCAACTGCGGCTGCAGCGGCTGCAAATAAAGATCAGATTGAAAAACAGCTGAAGAAAGTTCAGGAGCTCCTGCAAAAAGAGATTAAAGATGGCGCAGTAGATGTTGAGAACCTTGGTCAACAGATAGTGATCCGCATTAGAGAAAACGGATCGTTCTCAGCCGGTTCAGCATTTTTGCAGCCACAGTTTGTTCCGGTGATACGCCAGCTAGGTGTATTGGTAAACGATATGCCAGGTCAAATCGAAATATCGGGGCATAGCGATAAAATACAAATTTCGAATGAATTATATCGCTCCAATTGGGACTTAAGTGCACAGCGCGCGGTAGCGGTGGCTGAAGAGCTTAGAATGGCGCAAAATTTCGATGAGTCTCGCATGCAAGTGATTGGCAAAGCGGCGACCGAGCTTGCTGATGAAGGCGACAGCGATGAAGCAAAAGCGCGAAATCGTCGTGTTGAAATCCGAATTAGTCAAGGTGATCCCAAATATACTGATCCTATTTCAATCATGCAAAGAAGCGAATAAGGCTAAAATATGCATCAAAAAACGCAGCTCATGCTGCGTTTTTTCTATTTAAAAAGCGCTGTTACCAGCCTCGATTTAGCCATGTTTTGTGTTCGGGTTTAGACAAAACCAATTGTTCAGTACTGATAACGCGTTCTAGAAAGCCGCCTTCACAGTAGTTCAGATAATATTGCCACATTCGCATAAAGCGTTCGTCGTAGCCGTCTTCATTCAAGGATGTCTTTTGACTCATGAAGGCTTCAAACCAGTGTTTTAAGGTTTGCGCGTAGTCTAGCCCAATGTCGTGCACGTCTCGAATACTCATATCTGTGAATTTTTTTACATGTTTATTAATAGCAAATTGAGAGGGCAAAAACCCACCGGGAAAAATATGTTTTTGGATAAAATCTACGCTATCGGAATAGCTGTCATATCTGCGGTCGTCTATGGTAATTGATTGCAATAGCATTAAACCGGTAGGCTTTAACAACGATGAACACTTACTAAAAAAGTTGGCTAAGTACTTTTTACCCACTGCCTCAATCATTTCAATCGACACCAGCTTATCAAATTGCCCTTCTAGCAAGCGGTAGTCTTTTTTCAATAGGGTTATTTTGTCGCTCAAGTCTTCTTTTGCAACCCATTCCTGTGCCCAAGAATATTGTTCTTCAGAAATGGTTGTTGTGGTCACCTTGCAGCCGTAATGCTTGGCAGCGAATACTGCCAATCCGCCCCAACCGGTGCCAATTTCTAAAAGATGGTCGCTTTCGCTTAACTGTAACTTATCGCAAATGGTTTTCAACTTGATATGCTGTGCATCCGCGAGCTCGGTATTGGGATCAGGGTAGATTGCAGCGGAATACATCATCGAATCGTCCAAAAACTTAGTATATAGACGATTTCCTAAGTCATAATGTGCCCCAATGTTCTTCTTCGCTTGAGTCTGTGAATTGTTGTTTGCTATGTGTTTAATTTTGTTCAGAGGCATGGTGAGCCACTTAAAGCGATTTTCCCAATTGTCCAAGGTTGATAAATTTCTTGCGAAGATTCGAATCACGCTTGTCAAATCAGGCGTATCCCAAAGCTTGTCGGTAAACGTTTCGCCTGACGCAATGCTTCCGCCCAACAACAGCTTAGGATAAGCAGCATAGTCAAGAATATTGACAATTGCCTTCAAATCAGAGCTGCTGTCACCTAATTGGGCAACCGTATGACCGTTTTCTTGTATTGTTAAATGCCCTTGAGGCAGCTGCTTGAGTGCGCCAATAAAAAGTGAGCGACAAATCTTTTCCCACATTGATATTGAGAAGTTCGACTGAAGGCTTTGTTCACCATGTGACATTGTTTGTTTTCCTCAACTTCATGGATGCGTATATATCGGAACGCGTTTAAAAAATAGCTTCAATGCTTGCCAGTAAATCCCGCCGACGGTTTTAAGCGTCATGCTGGGTATACTCCTTAGCATTTTCTTTAGCTGTCGAGAGTCCAAAGTAAGCTTTTGCATATCAATGGAGGCCTCAAAATGTTTTGTCTGCTTTAAGCACGACAGATGCAGGCGAAGACTGTCGCTGGGTTGTTGAATCTGCCAACGGTAGGTCATGTCTATTGGATTAAATGGTGAAACATGAAAAGCCTTTTCACAATCTTTCTGCTTGCTCAAATCGACCAAATAGCAATGCCTTTCATTCCAAGGTGTATTGGATACTTCCGCCAGCATGTGCGTAAATTGTTTATGTGCGTTTCTCAAGTAATAGAAATTGACAGGGCTAAAGTACAAACCAAAGGTGCGAACTTGGCCCAGTAGAAATACATCGCCTTCTAAACGGCTTGGTAGCTCGTTTATATTGCATTTGTCATTGGCGCCTGCGCTGTTTAATGCATTCATTTTGGCGAGAACGGCGTCTTGCAAAGGTATGTTTGGATCGCCAAGATAATCGCTGCGTCTAAATCTGACGCTTGACCACTTGTCGCTGTCAAATACACTGAAGCTAGTAATCTCTTGGGACAGTCTTTCAAGCTCAGCCAGTTTCAGCCAGTATAAGAAGATTTGGTATTCAAAGGCGTGCACTTTGGGCACACTGCGCCGGTGATACACTTTTCCTTTATAAATTGCGCTTTCCAACGCCCCTTTCAGACTAGGCTCATTCATAAAGTGACACCAAAACGCTGACAAACATCCAGTGCACTGCGCACGCCATCTTCATGAAAGCCGTTGTACCAATATGCCCCACAAAAATGCATTCCATCCACGCCACATACTTCCTTGCGACGCCCTTGCGCTTCTACCATTTGAGGACTGAACTGGGGATGAGCATAATAATAGGTACCAAGTATCTTATCCCTATCAATCTTAGCGGTATCGTTTAACGTCACGCAAAATGTCGTTTCAGCGTTTAGTCGCTGCAATATATTCATGTTATAAGACACCGCAGCAGGCGCCAAAGACTCTCCTTCAGTGCCTTTAATCCGGTAATTCCAACTTGCCCACGCTAGCTTGCGTTCAGGTAAGATGGAAGTGTCAGTATGCAAAACTACCTCATTCATAGAATACGGTATCGCGCCTAAGACATCATGCAGTTCCTCAGCATTTTCGAAGCTTTCTAAATCAAGTAACTTGAGAGCTTGGTCGCTGTGGCAGCTCAATATCAGCTCATCAAAGTGCTCATCACCTTGGGCGCTAACAACACCAAACCCGTGATCTGTTTTATAAATATTTGATACTGGGCAATTCAGATGTATTCTGTCCTTGAACGATTCCGTTAATGGCGCAATATAACTTGAAGAACCACCCACTAGGGTGTACCACTGAGGCCTATTACTTACATTGAGCAAGCCATGATTATTGAAGAATTTCAAAAAGAAACTTAAGGGAAAGTTTGCGGATGCTTCTAGACTTGTTGACCAAATTGCCGCGCACATTGGCAGAATATAATTATCGATAAAGTGCTGGCTAAGCTCGTGCTGGCGAATAAACTCAATCAATGTGATGTTTTGCGTATCCGCTTTATCCTCTATCGCTTGTTTGCACACTTTGTTGAATTTCAGAATATCCAGCACCAGTCTCCAGAAGCGCGGAGATAGTAGATTACGGCGTTGTGCGAATAAGCTATTTAAATTGTTGCCATTGTACTCAAGTCCGTTGCTTTCATTGTGCACACTAAAGCTCATTTCGGTCGCTTGAGTCTGAACATTGATGGCCTTCATCAATTTAATGAAGTTAGGATAGGTCCAGTCGTTGTAGACGATGAATCCCGTGTCAATCTTATATGATTGATTGTCTATACTAACTGCCTTAGTCGCAGTATGACCGCCGATATAGTCATTGGCTTCAAATAGGGTAATGTCATGGTGTTTATTCAGTAAATAAGCGCTGGTTAAACCTGATATTCCGCTGCCGATTATAGCGATGCGTTTGCTCATTGACTTCGCTTCGCTTTGCTGCGCATGCCGATACAAATCTTGCGCTGAACAAATTCAGGCATCAGGTTAAGGAAACGGATAAATAAACTAAAACGCCGAGGAAAGTAAACGCTCGAACGATTACTCAAGATGCCGTCAAGCATATATTGTGCGGCTCGTTTCGACGAAATCGCCATGGGCATAGCAAAATCGTTTTTGTCAGTAAGAGGGGTTTTGACAAATCCCGGCGAAACGCTTTGAACATCAATTCCTTTGGAAGCAAGGTCAACCTCAAAGCTTTTTGCGATATAGTTTAAAGCTGCTTTACTCCCGCCATAGGCTTGGCTGCGAGTAAAGGGTAACAATCTAGCTAAGCTATCGACAAAGACAATTTTGTCACCGCGCTTTGCCCTGCCAATGAGAGTTGATGCGACATTGACCGCACCAAACACGTTTATCTCAAACACTCTTCGGAACATATCAGCTTCGATGTTTTTTATGTCGACATATTCACAAGTCCCCGCATTGATGACTGCAATGTCAAAATCAATGTCGCTAAGTGCAGCCTGAGTAGCATCAAGGTCGCTAGCGTCGAATTTGCAGGTAGTGATATTTGGATTCTCTGCAAGCTCAGACAGTTTTTGTTCGTTTCGTCCGCATGCAATAACACGGTATGAATGACTGGCTGCATGTATAGCTAAGGCTTCACCGATTCCAGATGTGGCTCCTGTAATAAGAATACGTTTCATTAACTTAGCTTTCCTTTAATTGCTTTTATAAATCGACCTAGTAGCGGCACGTGCTCATATACCATTTGACCAAGGTCATAATAATCGCGGTGATAGGATATTTTTTCATCCGTGATTCGCAACACAGTGAGGCCATCCACCGCAACCGGCTTGCCCTTATTGATGCGTTGAGAAGTGAATCGCATTGTCCACACAACTACATAGCCGCTGGGTCCTGTTGCCTCTTTGCTGTGGATTTCAAATTCACAAAATTTGGCGTTATTGAGCAGTTTTGAGAAATAGTGTTTCACCGCTTCAAGTCCGTTGTGAGAAGCGATCGGATCTATAAACTCGACATCTTTAGCATAAATATTTTGAAGGTGGCCAACCTGCATACTTTGCAAGTCAGTGTAAAATCTGGAGAATTCGTCAATCAGCTGCATATTATTAAATTTAATGATTTTTAGAATTTACTTGACTGATTATAGTCAAGATCAGCAAATTAACTTTTTTTAATTCATATAGCTATGGATCTAATCGAACTTCTAAATAGTACAAAAATCAGATATGTCAAATTAGGTCAAAAGTTATGCAATTCCCGCTGTTTCCCCTGTCTTCACATATTCTACCCGAGGGACGGATGGCGCTAAGGATTTTTGAGCCGCGCTATACACGAATGGTCAAAGAAGTGTGCGAAGCCGACACGGGTTTCGTGGTGTGCATGATTAACAGCAGTGGTGACAAAACGAATAACACACACATTTTTCCGTTGGGTACATTTTGCAAAGTGATTGATTTCGACATCTTAGAAGACGGATTGCTTGGTGTAACAATTGAAGGGCAATATTGCGTATCGATAAACAATATTGAAACGCAATACGACGAGCTTAGGATAGGGCAGTGCACAACCTGCCCAGACTGGCACTGTGAGTCAGACCCTGAGGAATTAGCGCCAATGACGGAGCGATTGATCGAAGTGTTCGAGCGATATCCTGAAGTAAGTAAATTATATGACAATGCTAAATTCGATGATTCTGTCTGGGTAGTTAACCGTTGGCTCGAGTTGTTACCGGTGGGCGCAGAGCAAAAACAACATTTCATGGCGCAGCGTGATTGTAATCGCATAGTAGAATATCTGTCGCAGCTCATTGACTAAGGGGCGATCGCTTTCCCAGCTCCTTCACTTAGTAGCTGTATTGCTTAGTCGACGTTTACCCTGAAATCCAGCTAAGACTTCAAATTTCTTCATTACAAATATTTCACTTATTGGATCAAAAACTTTCGCTATACTCAATCTCTACTATATTACAAGTATGACAGGGTGAATTAGATGCTTATCGGAATTTCGTTGGAAGACAAGAAACACGATTCAATAAAACCAAAAGATTGTGCTGCTGAAATGTCCGCATACTTGAACACGGTGGCCGCTGACCGATGCAAAGTATCGTTTTCAAAAGTGTTCGGATACTTTGCACCCAGACTGCGTTCGTACGCGCTTAAACAAATGGGTAACGAAGCACTAGCAATGGAGCTTGTGCAGGACACCATGTCAAACGTTTGGCAGAAAGCCCATCTTTTCAACTCCGATAAAGGTAGTCCATCTACTTGGATCTTTACGATCGCACGTAATATTCGATTTGATATGCTTCGCAAATTGCAGAATCGCAAGGAAGATGTGTGTTCTGATGATCTTTGGCCAATTTTGTGCGAGCAAACAGCCGATTTAAACGAAGCACCTTTAGACGAGCAAATTACCTTGGAAGAGGTTGGTCAGTATTTTGAGAATCTTCCGGTTAAGCAACAAGCGGTTGTTGAGGCTATCTATATCGATGGGAAATCTCAGCAAGAGGTTGCAGATGAGCTGGCAATTCCGTTAGGAACTGTAAAATCCAGAACACGACTTGCTCTTCAGCGATTGAAGGAAATGCTTAAAGAACATGATTAGATTTCACCCAACTAATCAGACGCTGATTAGTTTTGCTGAAGGGCTGATTGCGCCAAATGAATCATTAATAATATCCGCGCATTGCGACTTGTGCGTCTGCTGTCAATCAAAAGTTGACAGCATGATTGATTCAGCTGCTGAAAATGTATTCGATGTCGAAACAATTACTCCAACCACTATCGATAATGAGTTGGGTAACATGTTTGATGCGATTACGAGTCGCCCATCTAGTACGTTGACCTCATCCTCTCCCCCTGAACTGCTTGCCACCTTAGAACTAAACGGTATGGAATTTTCAATTCCTAATAGCCTGCAAAGATTGTGTGCTCACGCTGGCAACTGGACTCAGATTGTTGGGCATTTATGGCAAGCACCGGTTGCCATAGGCGGAAAAAATATTGCTAATTTCATATACATGGAAAAAGGGGGCAGTGTTCCAGAGCATACGCACATTGGTCATGAGCACACCTTGGTGTTGGATGGTCATTTTAGCGATGGCATTAACGAATATGATACAGGCGATTTCATAAGCCTTAATGAAAGCAATAAACACGCACCGTTTACAGAGAATGACGATGGGTGTTTGGTATTTAGTGTGATAGATGAGCCACTGCATTTTACCTCAGGGTGGGCAAAAATTATCAACCCACTCAGTCATCTTTATTTCAAGGTGTCCACTAAATAGCCTTTGAACACTTGGGTTTTCGTTTAGTCGATAAATTCGCTTTGCGGAAAGTTTAAAACCAAGGTCTTCATCGCATTCTCTTTTAATTCTTCCAGCCCAAGTTGGTCATAACTAGATACCATTATTTCCAGAGCATTTTGAATTTGAGGTGTATCTGGATAGTGCTCTAGCACATATCGCCCGCGATTTGCAGCTGCTACATAGGCTTCTCGCCTCATATAAAAGCGAGCAACTTCAATTTCGTATTTTGCTAAACGGTTTTTGATTGCCAGCATGCGCTGTTTGGCATCAGTCGCGTATTTAGACTCAGGGTATTTTTCTAGCAGCCTTCTGAAGTCTTCAAATGCTTCTTTGGACTTGGACGGATCACGGTCAGAACGGTCTACCCGAAGTAGGCTTTGAAACAGGTTCGCATCCTGCTCCATGTTGGTGACACCTCGCATATACAGAGCGTAGTCAACATCCGTATGATTTGGATTTAACCTGACAAAGCGATCAACGGTTGCTAAGGTTTGCTCGGTGTTGCCTGATTTATAGTAACTATATATAAGATCCAATTGCACCTGATGTGACAAAGGACCAAAAGGAAATCGTGAGTCAATGGCACTCAGTATGGAAGCGGCTGCAGTAAAGTTGCCCACTTCCATATTTCGCTTAGCATCCTCATAAAGGGCAGTCGCTCCCTGATTCGCGACCAGTTCTCGCTGATCCTCTTCTGAGCTACTACAGCCGCCTAATCCAAATGCTGCAATTGCGACCATGGCAAGAGCCCAATATCTAATTTCCTTCATTATTTTATTTATCTCACACTACAAGTTGGGGATATTTTACTACAAATACGCGCTGGCAAACACTTATATACTCTGCTTTTGTGCTCGTTGCTTGTTATACTGATGCGAAGCCAACCGATGATGTAATTTATGCCTGAGCAAGTCAACTCAATTTCACTTAATGCTGAAGTTCCGCCCGAAGCATTTAACACAAGACTAGACCAATGCATTGCGCAATTGTTCCCCGAATATTCTCGCTCTAAATTGAAGGAGTGGATACTTGCTGGCAACGTGTGTGTTGATAAAAAAGTGATAGACACCCCGAGACAAAAGTTGAAAGGTGGGGAACATATTGCCATTTTTGCTGAGCAAAAGGTGCAGGTTCACGATAAAGCAGAGCCGATTGCTTTGGATATTGTCTTTGAGGATGATGACATTTTGGTGATAAACAAACCAGCCGGTCTGGTTGTCCATCCAGGCGCAGGAAATCAATCTGGTACACTCTTAAATGCGCTTCTTGCTCATGTACCAGATATTGATAATGTGCCGCGAGCAGGTATAGTGCATCGCTTAGATAAAGACACGACTGGTTTAATGGTGGTTGCGAAAACTATGTCCGCGCAAACTCATCTGGTTGATCAACTACAGTCGCGAGAGATGGGCCGTGAATATGAAGCAATCGTATTAGGTAATCTGATAGCCGGCGGAAGCGTTGATGCTAGTATCGATCGCCACCCTACCAAACGAACGCTCATGGCAGTAAAAGAAAGTGGGAAAAATGCAGTCACTCACTATCGAATTAAGAAGAAGTTTAGGGCACACACTTATTTACGGTTGAAGCTTGAGTCTGGTCGAACCCATCAAATTCGTGTGCATATGACGCATATTCGCCATCCTTTGGTGGGTGATATTCAGTACGGTGGAAGAACTCGACTGCCCAAGCGAGCAGACGATGCCTTTATCCAGGTTCTGCGTAATTTCAATCGCCAGGCGCTACACGCTATTCAATTGACGCTCATTCATCCAAGAAGCAATGAAAAAATGACATGGCAAGCACCTCTTCCTGAAGATTTCTGTCAATTACTGCACGCGCTTGATGAGGATGGTCAGCTTAATGGGTTTGATTCGTAGTCATGAATGTGATTCGACCCGAACGCAAGCTTGCACCTAATGTAGAGTGTTTTACAAGTACTCGGCAAGGCGGGTTAAGTAGTGCACCGTATGAATCTATGAACCTTGCGAAGCACGTAAATGACACGGTTGCAAATGTGGAAGAAAATCGCAAACGCTTGCATGCATTTATCTTAAATCAAACAAAGCACGGCACAGCCACCCATATTCATCGGCCCGTTTATTTAACTCAGTGCCATTCTTCACGCGTTGCAGATTTTGATAAAAGCTCAGATATAGATACGCAAAGCTATGACGCGGTCATAAGCCATCGAGTAGGCAACCCCTTGCTTATCATGACAGCAGATTGCTTGCCCATAGTGATTGTCGATGGGCATTCCCCAAACCAGCACCAAAGCGAGTTTCGGTATGCGGCGATTCATGCAGGCTGGCGAGGACTTGCTGACAATATTATTGCAAAGACGCTTGCATCTTTTGACCGCCCCCTAAACAATCCAAGGGTATGGATTGGTCCTCATATTTGCGCAAAACACTTCGAAACGGGAGGGGATGTCGTGGATCAGCTTTCTCCCTATACTCAGAGCGTTGCTCGTAATCAACAAACGCAAAAGTATCATGTGGACCTAGCGGATATTGCATCACAGCAGATGCGCCAAGAAGGTATTAAAGACATACAAGTATCTCAGCAATGCACGTATTGTAATGATATTTTGTTCTCGTTTCGGCAAGCCCATCATATGAAACAGGCCGATTGTGGACGCATGGCAACGGTCGTTTTAGCTTATTAAGCGTGCCAAATTAAACCAATTAAATAAATGGCTTGAAATGACCCCCTGTATACCCATATCCATTGCATATACGCTTTAGGAGAATACAAATGCGTTTAGACAAATTCACAAGCAAATTTCAGCTTGCTATATCCGACGCCCAGTCTCTTGCTTTGGGCAGGGATAATCAATACATAGAGCCTGTCCACCTTTTATCTGCGCTGCTTAATCAGGAAGGGGGAAGTGTTCGCCCACTTTTTGATCAGACAAACCTGAACGTCAATAGCCTGCGCTCTACCTTAGCTGAAGCCATTGACAAGCTGCCAAAAATTCAAGGTTTCGGGGGCGATGTTCAGCTAGGTCGTGAGACAGTCAAACTGCTAAACATGAGCGATAAAATATCTCAGCAGCGAAAAGATGACTACATTACATCTGAAATATTTGTGCTGGCAGCCGTTCAAGATAGCGGCTCACTTGGCAATTTACTCAAACAGCTCGGACTTAATCAAAAACAGGTTGAAGACGCCATAGAGAAAATTCGTGGCGGTCAAAAGGTCACGGACCAAAATGCCGAAGATGTGCGTCAAGCACTCGAAAAGTACACCTTAGATCTCACTGAAAGAGCAGAGCAAGGAAAACTCGATCCCGTGATTGGTCGGGATGACGAAATACGACGAACCGTTCAGGTGCTTCAAAGACGCACCAAAAACAATCCCGTGCTGATTGGGGAGCCTGGTGTGGGCAAAACAGCAATTGTTGAAGGTTTAGCGCAGCGCATTATTAATTCGGAGGTACCAGAGGGGCTCAAGAATAAACGAGTTCTTTCGCTTGACATGGGTGCCTTACTGGCAGGGGCGAAGTACCGAGGCGAATTTGAGGAACGATTAAAAGCGGTCCTCAATGAACTTAGTAAAGAAGAGGGGCGGGTTATTCTCTTCATTGATGAGTTACATACGATGGTTGGCGCAGGTAAAGGTGAAGGGGCAATGGACGCGGGTAATATGCTTAAACCAGCCTTGGCTCGAGGAGAGCTTCATTGTGTTGGCGCAACCACGCTAGATGAGTACCGACAGTACATTGAAAAAGATGCAGCCTTGGAAAGACGGTTTCAAAAGGTTCAAGTCGATCAGCCTAGTGTCGAGGATACAATAGCCATTCTCAGGGGCTTAAAAGAGCGGTATGAACTGCATCATTCAGTTGATATAACCGATCCGGCTATTGTTGCCGCTGCTAGCCTATCTCACCGCTACATCAGCGATAGACAACTACCCGATAAGGCGATTGATTTAATCGACGAGGCTGCATCGAGTATTCGCATGCAAATCGATTCAAAGCCAGAAGAGATGGATAAGCTCGAGCGCCGAATTATTCAACTTAAACTTGAGGAGCAAGCGCTCGCCAAAGAAACAGATTCTGGAAGTTTAAAACGATTAGAAAGTATTGAACTGGAGCGTGAACAGCTTGAATTCAAATTTGCAGAGCTAGAGACAGTTTGGAATAAAGAAAAAGATGCAATGCAGGGCGCGCAAGGCATCAAAGCTGAATTAGAGCAGGCAAAACTGGATTTAGACATTGCTAGGAGAGCATCGGACTTGAGTCGAATGTCTGAATTGCAATACGGTAAGATTCCTGAATTAGAGCAGCGCCTTGAAGCCGCTAATGAGTCAGACACGTCTGAAAATTCACTACTGAAAAACAAAGTGACAGATATAGAAATTGCGGATGTGTTGTCTCGATGGACTGGCATTCCAGTGAGTAAGATGCTCGAAAGTGAAAAGGCAAAATTACTTGCAATGGAGGAAGTCATTGGCAACCGAGTGGTAGGTCAGCGCGAAGCAGTAAATGCGGTATCTAACGCAATCAGACGCTCTCGTTCTGGACTTGCTGACCCAAATAAACCTACGGGCTCATTTTTATTTCTGGGGCCAACGGGGGTGGGTAAAACCGAGTTAAGTAAAGCGTTGGCCAGTTTTATGTTTGATTCTGAGCAAGCACTTATTCGAATTGATATGTCTGAGTTTATGGAAAAACACTCGGTTGCACGTCTAGTTGGCGCGC
Source organism: Ningiella algicola (assembly GCF_028401415.2). Lineage (NCBI taxonomy): Bacteria > Pseudomonadati > Pseudomonadota > Gammaproteobacteria > Alteromonadales > Alteromonadaceae > Ningiella > Ningiella algicola. Next base: position 4,172,233 of record NZ_CP171821.2, read on the forward strand.
CTCCCGGCTATGTTGGGTATGAAGAGGGTGGCTATTTAACTGAGGCAGTTCGTCGTAAACCGTATTCCGTTATTTTGTTGGATGAAGTGGAAAAAGCACACCCCGATGTATTTAATATTTTGTTACAGGTGCTTGACGATGGTCGACTGACAGATGGACAAGGGCGAACCGTCGACTTTAAAAATACGCTGATAATCATGACATCGAACTTGGGCTCTGATCGAATCCAAGCGCAAGTAGGAACAGATGAACAGAATGAGGCCAGTTATGCTCAAATGAAAAGCAGCGTCATGGAGGTGGTTGGCAGCCATTTCCGACCAGAATTTATTAACCGTGTGGATGATATTGTCGTCTTTCATTCGTTAGATAAAGCACAGATAAAAGCCATTGCAAAAATACAGTTAGCAGGGTTACGACAACGCGTACACGAAATGGGTATGAAGTTTGAGATAAGTGGCGCTGCCTTAGATAAAATCGCTGAGGCAGGTTTCGACCCTGTTTATGGCGCCAGACCGTTAAAGCGAGCTATTCAGACTAATATCGAAAATCCATTGGCAGAAAAGTTACTTGCAGGGGAGTTTTCTGGAGACCATGGGATACGAATTGACGCGGAAAATGGGCAGGTCATCATTAACTGATGAACTGCTTTTAGCTTAAATCTACATTAGGTCATCAAGCGCTTTTTGTGCTTTGTCTCGGTCTAAAAATCTATCTTTAGATTGCACAGCTTCGGTAAGCAAGTTCTTGGCTTCAGTATGGCGTTCTAGCATTTTTAGCGCTAAAGCTAGGTGATATTGAATTTGTGGATTATTTGAATCTAAGGAATATGCCTGCCTGAGAAGCTTAAGCGCAGAAGCAGGTTCATTCGCCTGTATTTCAAGATATCCCATCGTATCCAAAATGTTTGCTTGATCACCGCCTAAGTCAGATGCCTCGGAGACAAGCTGCTTTGCTAGCGCCAAATTTGAATCACTTTTAAATGCAATTAATGCTAGATTGTTGAGCACCGCAGCACGGTTTGGATAGCTTTCGATTTTAGCGATAAACTCATATTGTTCTCTCGCTGATGCGTAGTCTTGCATTAGCATCGCAATATCGCCAACAAGATTCCGGGTTACGATGTTATTTGGATATTTTTCAAGATGTAATTTTGCAAGGGTAATGAACTGCTCTGTTTCAACATCGTTTTCAATAGCAAGCTGGTATAGCTTGGTTAGGGCGAGTAAATAAGTATCATCGAGCTTGTAGGCTTCGAGGTAAAACCGATGTGCGGTTTCATAATCATTGTTTTTTCTTGCCAATTCACCGGACAATAGCTGAACAATTGGATTTCTTCCCCAATCACGCCTAAGGTTCGTCGCCAACGATTCGGCGCTTTCAAAATCCTGTTTTCTCATCAGCAATTTAAGCTGTTCAAGCTTAGCGAGAAATGTATACTCTTGCTGCTTTTCTAGCTCGACAAGTGTTTTCATCGCGCCGTCAAAGTCTGAAGCTTCCACTTGCAACCTTGATAGTCTGACTAGCTTTTCAGGTTGTTTGCTCCAAAGACCATACAATATATTTAGCTGCGAGATGGCTTTATCAACTTTTCCCGTTTGGATCAGAAGGCGCGCTTGCTCTTCCAAGTAAACAGGAGCGAGGAAATGATTTCTTAAAAGTGCGTTTAGCTCCTTTATCGCTCCATCCAGGTCTCCTAATTGCTTGTAGGTTTGCACAAGTAACTCAGAAACGAACCGGTTATCCACTGTCAAACCAGCGGCCCTATCTAATACTTCTTTTGCAGGCTCTGGCTTGGCTTGTGCCAAAAATGCTTGGGAGAGAAGCAAAGCATACGCAACGCTATCTCTATTGGCGGAATAGAGCGCTTCTGCAATTTTTTCTGCTTCCTCAAACTTCCTTAAACTAAGCATGCTTAAAGCTTTTAGCTCCAGAGCGTTAGCGAGTTTAGGCTGGGTAGCAAGTATCTGGTCTATAATAATGCCTGCCGAAACCGGCTCACCAGAAGCGATAAGAATTTCAGCCTTTTTAAGCAAACCGTCCATATCATCAGGGTTTTCGCTCAGAAATGTAGCTAAGCGTTCCAATGCCTTTTCATAATCACCAATCTGCTGCAACAGGTTTACGTGGAACAGTACAAAGAGCTTAGCGCTTTGATTACCAAAATTACGGTTGAAGATTCTAAGTGCCTGTTCATTTTCATTTCGAACCTCAAGTGAACGAATTTGTGCAAAAAGAATGTTTGGTTCATCTCTTCCAAACTCATCATCAATTTCTTTCAACAATAAATCGCATTTACTGGCTCTTGGCGAGCGCATGTACAAATTGCAAAGCTTCAAATTAAGATTTAAATCGTTTCTGAATAGTGTTCGGTTTTTATCTAATAAATTTAGGGCTTGAAATTCTTGATCCATCGCGATGTAAGTATCGGCTAAAAGACTTATCGCATTCACATCTGTTTTACGTTGTGACAAATACGATTCGAACTGCTGTGCCGCTTGCTCGTACTGACCATTGAGATAGGTAGCTAATGCTTGTACAAAAGATAACTCGGCCAAATCCGCTTTAATCTCGTCTGGTAGCAGTGATAACTGTTGGTTAATTTTGTCAAGAACACCTGTGGGCAGATTGCCGTCTATCTTTTCGTCTAGTTTGGCGAGCAAAACCAATGCAAAAGGGTCGTCGGGAGTGTTTTCGACAATTTGTTTGACCACCGTTCGGGCATCGTCGTGCCTGCCTGCTTTGATATAAGCGTTGGCAAGTGAGCGCTGAACTAGGGGGTCTGATACTGACATAAAGTTAGCCTGCTCAAACTTCTCGATGGCAAGCCCAAGGTCATTGTAGCTATTTGCTAGAACGCCCTGAGCATAAACCGTTTTGTAATCATTTGGTGCTAATTGAGTAAGCTTCTCAATCAAAGTTAATGCTTTTTGTTCTTGACCAGTAAAAATATAATGATAAAAGACTGACTGCAGCACTCTATTATTATCGCCAAAGCGCAATAATGCTTCCTCGTAGTATTTATCTGCACTGCGTTCATCATTTATAGCAATCGAAGTGGTTGCTTTTACCAAAAGTAAATCGAGCGCGTTAGCTTCATTTAAGGATGCATCATCAATGGAGAAGACTTCATTTGTATCATCAACGTACAGGTAGGACTTTGCCAGAGTACTGATGATAAGGTTGGGATCTGCACCGGCTTGTAAAGCCTCCTCTAATTCTGTAATTGCAGCTCGAGCAAAGCCTTGTAAATACAATACTTTACCCATTAAAATCTTAGAAGGTAAATGATCATTATCCTCTTGCAAAGCATTCTTTAAGTGAATATACGATGCTTCAATGTCACCATCGTTATATTCAAGTAATGCTTTTTCATAATTACTCGATGCTTGGGCAAACCCATATCCACAAAAAGCAACCATTAAAACCAAATAAACGACTTTCAATATATTTACCTCTAATTCAATTCGTCTATAGTATATTCGTGTTGAAGGTCGAAAACAAAAAAGGCCTCCGAAGAGGCCTTTTGAGCATTTTTACTTTTTATCGAAACTTACGCCCTGCTAGCAAGCCCACAGAGAACAGCATCAGCAATCCGATCGTGGCTGGAGAGCTAACCATCCCGACTGGAGATGTTTTCGCGAATACCAAATTATTGATGGCGCCAGACCCTGGCATGTTAACGACAAGTTTAGTTACATTAAACATGTTGCTGTAACTAACTCGTTCGTAGCCAGCATTACCTGTATTAGGCACACCCGCTTCTACAATGCTGTTGTCTGCCAAATGGAAATATAAGCGAGTCGCAGCAGTAGGATTAGACCAGCCAGCTTCTACGTGCTCTATATCAAGAAAATCAAGACTTAAAATGCTTACTGGGTCAGCAAATTCAAACGTAAAGAATCCAGCTGGACGTTCACCTTCATCATCAGGAGCGGTGCACACGGTGCCTGAGCAAGTGTCGTTTTCATGAATAATCATTGCGTTGCCGGGACGATTCCATACGTGTTCTAATGACTCGTACCAAGCTAAGCCGTCGCCGTTGTTTGGAAAATCAGCGTTTAGGTCAGCGTAATAGTCTTGATACTCTGTTAGTGGCTGATAGGGGGCGTCAGCCTCGCGAGTAAAATGATTGTTGCGGCTGCTATCCCAGTAAAACTCTAGGTCGTTATCTCGAGATGCCCAATTATGAGTATCAAATGCCGATTGACGACCTGAGACATTATCACTGCCTGACTGTTCACATCCGCTGCCTTCAACTTGATTAGCTCCGTCTACGTCGCCATTCAAATTACATCCAGATATGCTCACACCCCAAGCGGCGTATTCGTTATCAATGATTTGTCCGTCTGCGATATGGTTACCGTTAGCGTCAAAATCAAAATCAACGATATGGACTCCTGCATGCGCTGCGGTTACTGTCGAAACACTTAATACGACCGCGAGTATGTTTCTAATGAGCGTCATTTTTTAGTAACTTCCTTTATCTATTATTAATTTTAAGCCAGCTAGCAAAAACCGAACCAATATTTATTTTCCATATTTTTCAGTAAGTTAGATCTTTCAAATATTAGGATCATGCATTGCTGTAAAAAAGATTGACAGATGTTACCAATGTGCAACACCTAAGTCAGCTTATTTATAGCAATCGAGGGGAATATTTTGACAGCAATGTTGCGCATTACATTATTTTGCTGTTAATAAATACGGTATACTACCCAAAAGGGGGAAACATGACCGACGATAAACAAAAGCGACGAGGCATTTACTTATTGCCAAATTTATTGACAACAGCTGGCTTGTTCTCTGGGTTTTATGCTGTCGTAATGTCGATGAATGCTAATTTCGAAAATGCTGCAATCGCAATATTTGTTGCTATGATCTTTGACGGCTTAGACGGAAGAGTCGCAAGAATTACTAATACTCAGTCAGCGTTTGGGGCAGAATATGATTCAATGGCCGACATGGTATCCTTCGGTGTCGCTCCTGCTTTGGTTGCCTATAATTATGGATTAACTGATCTCGGTAAAATAGGTTGGTTAGCCGCGTTTATATATGTCGCTGGCGCAGCTTTACGATTAGCTCGATTTAACACGCAAGTTGAAACATCCGATAAACGTTTTTTTCAAGGGTTAGCGTCTCCCGCTGCAGCAGCGCTCGTTGCCGGGATGGTTTGGTGTGGCATGGACTATGAGATTAATGGCGACGATTTTGGCTGGTTGGTTGCAATAATCACTGGGTTGTCTGGTTTGCTAATGGTTAGCAACTTTA
>NZ_CP171821.2:4182500-4417500 GCF_028401415.2 Ningiella algicola
TCCCGACTTACCAACCCTTTGCAAACTCCGAATACCGATGAGTGCTATCCGGGAGACACACGGCGGGTGCTAACGTCCGTCGTGGAGAGGGAAACAACCCAGACCGCCAGCTAAGGTCCCCAAATATTGCTAAGTGGGAAACGATGTGGGAAGGCTAAGACAGCTAGGAGGTTGGCTTAGAAGCAGCCACCCTTTAAAGAAAGCGTAATAGCTCACTAGTCGAGTCGGCCTGCGCGGAAGATGTAACGGGGCTAAGCAATATACCGAAGCTGCGGCAAAGTCTTATGACTTTGGGTAGGGGAGCGTTGTGTAAGTGGATGAAGGTGGATTGAGAGGTCTGCTGGACATATCACAAGTGCGAATGCTGACATGAGTAACGATAATGGGGGTGAAAAACCCCCACGCCGGAAGACCAAGGTTTCCTGTCCCATGCTAATCAGGGCAGGGTAAGTCGGCCCCTAAGGCGAGGCCGAAAGGCGTAGTCGATGGGAAACGGGTTAATATTCCCGTACTTGTATAATCAGTGAAGGAGGGACGGAGAAGGTTATGCTAGCTTGGCGTTGGTAGTCCAAGTGAAAGTGCGTAGGGTGTTGGTTTAGGTAAATCCGGACCGACCATTTAAGAGATGAGCCTGAGACACGAGACGAGACTCTACGGAGTTGAAGTAGCAAATACCCGGCTTCCAGGAAAAGCTTCTAAACTTATGATTATACGAACCGTACCCCAAACCGACACAGGTGGTCAGGTAGAGAATACTAAGGCGCTTGAGAGAACTCGGGTGAAGGAACTCGGCAAAATAGTACCGTAACTTCGGGAGAAGGTACGCCCTTGGGTGTGATTGGACTTGCTCCATGAGCGCTTGAGGGTCGCAGTGACCAGGTGGCTGGGACTGTTTATTAAAAACACAGCACTGTGCTAAATCGAAAGATGACGTATACGGTGTGACACCTGCCCGGTGCCGGAAGGTTAATTGATGGGGTTAGCGTAAGCGAAGCTCTTGATCGAAGCCCCGGTAAACGGCGGCCGTAACTATAACGGTCCTAAGGTAGCGAAATTCCTTGTCGGGTAAGTTCCGACCTGCACGAATGGTGTAACCATGGCCACGCTGTCTCCACCCGAGACTCAGTGAAATTGAACTTGCTGTGAAGATGCAGTGTACCCGCACCTAGACGGAAAGACCCCGTGAACCTTTACTACAGCTTGGCACTGAACATTGACCCTACATGTGTAGGATAGGTGGGAGGCTATGAAACATTGTCGCTAGATGATGTGGAGCTGCCCTTGAAATACCACCCTTGTATGTTTGATGTTCTAACGTTGTCCCCTAATCGGGGATGCGGACAGTGTCTGGTGGGTAGTTTGACTGGGGCGGTCTCCTCCCAAAGTGTAACGGAGGAGCACGAAGGTTGGCTAATCCTGGTCGGACATCAGGAGGTTAGTGCAATGGCATAAGCCAGCTTAACTGCGAGACAGACACGTCGAGCAGGTACGAAAGTAGGTCATAGTGATCCGGTGGTTCTGAATGGAAGGGCCATCGCTCAACGGATAAAAGGTACTCCGGGGATAACAGGCTGATACCGCCCAAGAGTTCATATCGACGGCGGTGTTTGGCACCTCGATGTCGGCTCATCACATCCTGGGGCTGAAGTCGGTCCCAAGGGTATGGCTGTTCGCCATTTAAAGTGGTACGCGAGCTGGGTTTAGAACGTCGTGAGACAGTTCGGTCCCTATCTGGTGTGGGCGTTGGATGATTGATGGGAGCTGCTCCTAGTACGAGAGGACCGGAGTGGACGAACCGCTGGTGTTTGGGTTGTGATGCCAATTGCATTGCCCAGTAGCTACGTTCGGAACGGATAACCGCTGAAAGCATCTAAGCGGGAAGCCGGCCCAAAGATGAGTCATCCCTAGCGATTTAATCGCTTTGAAGGGTTGTTGAAGACGACGACGTTGATAGGCAGGGTGTGGAAGCGTTGTAAGGCGTTAAGCTAACCTGTACTAATTGCCCGTAAGGCTTAACCATACAACACCTAAGTAGGCTGAGGCTGAAGCGGGTAGTGTGTGAGGACGATTGTTAATCGTCGATAGAGTAGCCTCTTGCGTTAATGATGATAATTAGCAGTTTTTTCAGATGTTAAAGACACATATTTAGGTGTATCTGCACAAGCGGATATACCGACAGTTTATGTCTGGCGACAATAGCGATACGGTACCACCTGACCTGTAACAGGGCTAGCCATTTCGAACTCAGAAGTGAAACGTATTAGCGGCGATGGTAGTGTGGGGTTTCCTCATGTGAGAGTAGCACATCGCCAGACTCCCAATTAAAGAAAGCCCCAGCGTGATGCTGGGGCTTTTTTGTTTTTGCGTCACATAAAAAATACTATGGGTTCATCGAATTTGTGGGTCACGAGGCGTATCGGTGTATCTTATTGTGTGCTATTTTTATCTATATTTTTACGCTTTCTTTATCTTTATGTTTGTATCGTTCTCTTATGATTTATTGCTTGATGTAAAATTTCACTTCGGTTGTCTTATCTTATGAAAGAATATATTCCAAGTGAGCTTACAGCGCTTGCACAACGCCTTGCAGGTGAATCGGCATATGAACGAGGTATACAGATATATGAAAGTAATCAAATATTTGACTTACGTTTTACCGACAATAGGGTCAGTGCGAAGGTTCAAGGCACTAAATTATACTCAGTAGACTTTAGCTTTGTTGGCGACAATATAGATGGTGGTTGTTCGTGTCCCGCTTCGGAAGGATTCGACTTCTGTAAGCATTGTGTTGCCGTTCTACTATCTTACAGCGACGCTTTTGCAAGGTTCAGAGAAATGAGTAACGGGCCGCCAGCCCGTCGTGTCCAAGCTTATGTCAATAGGCTCTCTCAAACTGAATTACAAAATAAACTGCTTCAGTTAATTAACACTTCCCCTAGTCTTCTGGAGCATTGGGTTTTGAAAGCCGATTTATCGTCTGGTAAGCAGGACCTAAAGGATTTAAAAAAGCACCTTACTAAAGCGCTGCCTTTGCGAGATATTTGGCGCCACGATCGTGTAAAGGATTATTTCGATAAAGCACTAAAGCAAGTTGCGGGTCTTTTTGAAGTCATGAACTTTCTAAATAAAAGCGAGCAATTTCAGTTTTGTACATATGCTCTAGAGCGCTACGATAAAATTTTGGAACGCCTTGATGATTCAGGCGGTTATCGCGTTGGCCTGTTTTCTCTTATGGAGACAGAGTACGCGAAGGCATTTCAGGCGCTTGACTGGGATTGTCAAACAAAGGCTAGTTATCTCCTTGAGCTATACAATACCGATTACACCCATATAACATTTGAGTCGATTCCACAGAAGTTTATTGGATTCTCAGATACTGAGTTGCAGGAGGCTTATGTTGACTTGCTCAAACGCCATGTTGACCAAAAGCTTGCGCATCTAGACTCCCGTAAGACGTCTGAAACACTTACTATTAAGCAAATGACAAATCATTTAGTTGAGCACTTTATTTCAAAGCATAATAAAGGCATAGCTTTATATTATATGGCTCAGTCTGCAAGCAATATTGATGAATATTTTTCAGTGATTACACTTGCATTAGAGCTAGGGGAACTAGCTATTGCTCAGGAATATCTTCAGCTTGCCAACCAGCAGGTTCGAATGGATGAGGATAAACTTAAGCTTGATAGACTGCGTCTGGATTTATTGATGCGACAAAAGAAAACAGACGACGCAATAGAAATTGCATGGCGAATTTACGGTAGTAGCTACAATATTGAGGATTTACAAACGCTTGAGGCACTATATAAGAAGAGTAGTAATAAGAATCAGACAGCCAGAATTTTCGACAAAGCTCAGAAAGCTCTACTGAACGAAATAGAAGGTCTTAAACATAAGCAAAGCGGCAGTAGAATGCTGCGCACGCTAGATAGGCTAATAGAGTTTTATCTGTATGCTGGTCGCGTTGAGAAGGCGTTAGCATTGTCGAAACAGTACGAGTTACCAATAGACACGCTGCACGATGTTGCGCATGCAGCAATCAAGATTAAGCCAAAAGCCGCATTTAATCTTTATCGTCAGATTTGTTTATTGTTACCACAACTTAATAGCAGCAAAGACTATGAACATTGTATTGAATTATTGTCTGAGTTATCGGACAACCTGCCACATGAAGTTGAGTATAGACAGAAGTTTAACCATCTGCTTGCAGAACTTACGGATGTATTTACGTATAAGCAGGCATTTGTCAATTTACTAAATGACACATTCCCGAACTCACCTTAGTCGGTTGAACGCTCCACTTTGTGGATGCGCCGATTACATCGGTCAAGCACAGAATATCTCGCTTTCAATGAGACAACTGCCTTAATTTGAACTCGCGCAATGCCAGTTTGCATGCAATACTACTAAAATGATTAATGATAAAGTTAATTATCAATTCTAAACACCAAAAAGACCATTATAAAACGCAGTCATTATTAAATGCTCAAAATCTCGCAGATTAAAAAACATTTCCAAAATGGAGAGGAGACGGTCACGGCTCTCGATGACGTTAGTCTCACTATCAGGGAAAATGAATTCGTCGCAATAATGGGCAGCTCTGGCTCTGGTAAATCCACTTTGATGAACGTGCTCGGCTGCCTAGATACGCCCACGTCTGGTCAGTATCTTCTCAATAACCAGGATGTTGCGACCTTAAGTGACAGTGCTTTATCAAGAATAAGAAATGAGCATATTGGATTTATATTTCAAACTTTTCATTTGCTACCAAAGCTCAGCGTGGTCGGCAATGTCCAACTACCCTTAAGATATTCCAATGTATCGGTTGATGAAGCAGACCGGCGCGCGAGCGAATTAATAGAAAGGGTGGGGTTGAGCCATCGTAAACACCATAAACCCTTTGAAATGTCTGGCGGTCAAAGGCAAAGGGTAGCAATTGCTCGTGCGCTAATAAACCAACCTTCAGTAATTTTAGCAGATGAACCGACAGGTAATCTTGATAGCAAAACATCAATTGAGATTATGAGTTTGCTGACGGAACTTCATCAGGCAGGTCAGACAATCGTCATGGTGACTCATGAGGATGATATTGCTAGCTTCGCACAAAGAGTCATAAGAATGAAAGATGGTAAGGTCTTAACGAATCATGAGGCATAGGTAATGAAGATAGTTCATCGACATAACTTAACGGTTGTCAGCCTTGTGCTATTGACGGTCATATTTCCTCTTAATGCAAAAGAATTGATGCTAACAGGGCAAATCAGTTCATCGGCCAAACAAATTGTGAGTGCTCCGCAGGCAAGTCGCTGGCAAATACAAATACAGTGGATGGAAGAAGAAGGTAAAGTCGTTCAAGCAGGTGATCCGGTAGTCGTTTTTGACGGTGCAAATGAGCAATCACAGCTTGAACAAAACAAAGAGAGTCTAGAGCGCTTATTGCTGGAGCTTGAGGAGCTAAAGTTAACGCAAGAGTTGCTGGTTAGTGATGCGCAAGGAAGACTTACTCTAGCTAAGTTAGAAGTTGAAAAAGCGCGAATTGAAGCTTCAGTGCCGGAATCTCAAGTAAGCGCTTATGATAAGGGTCAATATGATCTAGCGCTTCAGCGTGCATTGTTAGAGCAGGTGAAAGCAGAAGAAGCGTTCAATAGCGCTAAAAAGGAACGCGTTTCACAACTGCAAAAAAAAGAAATCGATATACTCAAAACTCAAGAAGATATCGATTATTTGACCATGCTCCTAGGTAAAATGAATGTATCCGCGCAATTCACAGGGCCTGTGACTTATGCCATGCATCCATGGAGTGACGAAAAGTTAGCCGCTGGCATGAACGTTCAGGCAAGTTGGAAAATACTTGATGTGCAAGCTATCGAGTCTTTTCAAGTTGAAACATGGATACACGAAGTAGATGCTGTTGCACTTCAAGAAGGTATGCATGCAAATCTCACCTTGGATGCCCATCCTAAAAAAGCCTTCGTTGGTCATATTAAAACGCTATCTACACAAACGGAATCGAGAGACTTATGGAGTAACAGTGCTTATTATCCCGCAGTGATAGAATTTGCCTCAGCCCCTGACGTTAAATTGCTTCCAGGCATGAGTGTCAGAATTATTATGGAGTTGGACAATGATTCTTAAGCTGCCGGTTTTACTCTTACTAAGCTGTATTTCGCTGGTTCTTTTATCTGCGTGTGGTGAAGTCAAAGAAAGTACTCAGGTGAGTGCAGGTAAGCAAACAGTATTATCTGCCCCCGCTGAACTTGTTTCTCTTCAGGATATTGCGATTGGCCCGCCTAATGTAAGAGGCATGTGGCAATTCAAGATTGAGTATATGGCGCGTGAAAACGCCATGGTGAAAACCGGCGACCTATTAATAAAATTCGATGGACAAGAGCTACAAAACGACTTGTTGGGGCGTCGCAGTAACCTTGATGCGGCCATCAAAGAAGCGGAAAAAAAGAAACTTGAAAATGAAGCTAAATTGGAACAACTAGTTCTTGATTTAGCTCAGGCAAAAATGAATGAAGAAATTGCACGGCGAAAGGTGGAGATAACCGATGTATCTCGGTCTGACATAGAGCGGCGTAAGCAACAAGCACAGCTTGAAATTGCAAGCGAAGCACATCGTCAAGCGCAAAGCCGCGTTGCCCAACATAAGCAAAGCATGCTCATCTCTGAGCAGGTGCAAGAAGCAAAGATTGCCAATCAACGGGTTCGTGTGGATCAAGTTGAACAAAGCATTGCAAAGCTTAGTATGACAGCACCAAAAGACGGGATGGTTATTTACGCTTCAGATTGGTCAGGAGAAAAGCCAGCCATCGGCGATACGGTGTTTATGGGGAGAACCCTCTTGGAGCTGCCAGCGTTAGATAAGATTGCGGTAAATGTTGAATTTGATGAATCATCCTCATCTTTGGTAGCGTTGGGCGCTGAAGTTAAAGTAACGCTTGATGCATTTCCTGAGCGACCTTTTGCCGGGCGAATTTCGGAGATTGGTCAAGCCTATCGGACTAAAAGCCAACGCAATCTTAAAGTCGTGTTTGATGCGAGAGTAACACTTGACACCAGCGATGGAGAAATCATGCGCCCCGGCATGAAAGCAAGGGTGGAGTTGTTAGAGGGGCAAACATGAAGGCTCTAAGGTGGCTAGCGCTTACGCTCATTTTTACTATTGTTTTATCTGCCTGCAGCGAAAAAAAGCAAAGTAGTATTCCCGAGTACCAAGTGCGGTCTCAGCAGTTTGATATTCAGGTTAGCGCCTTCGGTGAAATAGAAGCCGCCCAAGCTCAACGCATTATTTCACCTGGCACGCGACCTATGACGCTAGCGTGGCTACGTGAGGAAAATTCTCAGGTAAAGCAAGGTGATGTCATTGCACGATTCGATGCACAAAGAATCATCAAAGATAAGCGAGAAGAAGAGTTTGAAATCCTTAAATTAGAACAAGACATTGCAAGAAGTGGTGCCCAGCAATCCCAACAATTGAGAGAAGTAGAATCTGATCAGGTGTTTGTGCAACATGAATTCGAGTTTGTCGATAAGTTTGCAATCGATGATTTACGAATTTATTCGCAGCTAGAGATTATAGATACACTAGAAAACAGAAATTTTTTGGTCGCGAAAAACAGTTTTTTAGATTGGAAAGAGACCAGTATTGATAAGCAACATGACAGTGAAATTGCCGTTTTGGATGTGCGCAAACAAGGTCATGCCGAAAAATTTGAAAGGCATCGCGAGGCGTTGACAAGTTTGGAAGTTATTTCTCCTTATGCCGGCTTGCTTATTTATGAAAAAGACCGTCGCGGTGAGAAACCGTCAGTAGGTCAGACTGTTTTTCCTGGACGACCCATTGCTCAAATTCCCAACTTAGATAACATGCAGGCAAACATATTTGTGCTCGCCAATGAGGCTATCGATCTAGCGCTTGAGCAAGCCGTTGAAATTCGACTTGACGCATTTCCAAATGATGTATTTGCAGGGCACATTAGCAATGTCGCGGGTTTCCCCAGATCGATACAACGAGGAAGCCCGGTTACCTATTATGAAGTGAGTGTTGCCCTGAATGAGCAAGACAAGAGTAAAATGCAACCAGGGAGAAAGCTCACTGCGATTATTGATGTTAAAACGCCTACCCAGCAGCTGATTGTGCCGATTCAAGCATTGCACCATGAAAGTGGCGAAAGCTTTGTGTTTGTAAACAACGGGGGTAAATACCAAAAACGAGCGGTTCAATCGGGAAGAAAGAACCTTTATATGGTTGAAATTGTTGACGGTCTTGAAGAAGGTGAAACGATTGCGCTCAGTATACCAAGTGGCGACCTCATTGAGGAAGCAAGCTAATGTGGTCTAAATACTTCGTATTGGTGCAAGATGCAATTGGGGAGTTGATGTCACAAAAGCTCCGCACATTTTTGACTTTGCTCGGGATGATTTTTGGTGTGGGTGCCGTTATTGCCATGCTCAACATAGGCGAAGGGGCTGAAAAAGAAGCGCTGAAGCTTATTGATAGCATGGGCGTAAACAATATTATTGTTAATACGGCGCAGTTTCCTGGAGAAGAGCTTTCCGAGATCAGAGAGGAATCATTAGGCTTGAGTATGGGGGACGTTGAAGCGGCACTTGCTACGCTGCCATTCGTTGACGGTTTCAGCGCCAGTAGAGCTATTCGAATCCATGATATTTATAGTGATTACGCCAAAAGTAACGCTCAGGTACTAGGTGTTACGACAAGCTATTTTGAGCACGGAAATCTTCAGCTAGAAGCTGGTCGCTTTTTAAATCAAGATGATGAAGCAGCTATTGCTCAAAATGCAGTATTAGGAGCAGATACTGCAAGTGAGTTGTTTGAAGATGCGGGTTTCTCAGCTGAACAAATGCTTGGAGAATATGTCAAGGTTAATCATGTATGGTTGCGTGTGGTTGGCGTGTTAGCGCCCCCTCAGGGCAGCAAAAACGAATTTCAAGGTGTCAAAATTGGCGGTGATCGCTATCGCATATTCATCCCGCTTTCGAGTAGCTTACAGAAATTCGCTAGTGAGTTTCTAGCAAGCGAATTAGATAGTTTTAAACTCAGTATCGTTAAAGAAACGGACCCGATTATTGCTGCAAAAGCAATAGATAGCTTATTAAAATTGAGGCACGGGGGCTTACAAGACTATGCATTAGTGATTCCAGCTGCATTATTGGAGCAGCAAAAACAAACTCAACAAATCTTCAATATTGTAATGGCATGCGTTGCCGGTATCTCGCTCTTGGTGGGCGGTATCGGCATCATGAATATAATGTTAGCGAATGTTATGGAGCGGACAAAGGAGATTGGTTTACTCAGAGCCGTTGGTGCGACACAAGATGACATAAGAATGCAGTTCATTGCTGAGAGTTTTACCATCTCTGTGATGGGCGGATTGTTGGGTATATTTTTTGGTTTGCTGCTATCGGAAATAATCGGATTTTACTCGGGGTGGGCCGTTAGCTGGTCTATCCCTGCAATATTTTTATCATTAAGCATTTGTATGATAGTTGGCGTTGGTTTCGGGGTATTTCCAGCCATAAAAGCCTCGAAATTGAACCCTATCGATGCGCTTCATAGTGACTAAATCTGCGATTATTAACATTAATACCACAAAAGTTTCAAAAACATTCTACATTCCATAAGCCTTAAACTATAAATCACAAAAGCAAAGCATTGCATGCTCTGTGAAAATCCATAATGTGATTTAGTAATGACAATCGTCATCAGCAACTGATAATGCATTGCGAAATAATGCTTAAGCACAGTTCAGCTTACTTAACGATATATTGTATCTATTTGCCCTAACGAGGAGTTAAACGTGACAACAAGTGTTCGGTTAGCATTCATTTTCTTAGGCGTGTTTTTATATGCATGTACGCCATCAAAAACAGATGTCAGCGAAAAGGATAATGATACTCAAGGTGCACTCGTTGGCAGCGATGCTGTAGCCTCTGAAGAAGGTAAAACCCGCCCAAACGTTTTACTCATTATCACGGATGATCAAGGCTATGGAGATTTAGGGCACACGGGAAACGATGTTATTGAGACGCCGACTTTGGATGAGCTGTTTCATCAGGGCGTGAGCTTTGACCGATTCTACGTCAGTCCGGTATGCGCTCCCACCCGGGCTAGCTTGCTCACCGGAAAGCATTATTTATCTACCGGCGTGTTTCATGTAACTCGCGGCCAAGAAAAAATGCATGCGCAGAACACAACGCTTGCTGAGCTACTAAAAGCGCAAGGCTACCGTACCGCTTTGTTTGGAAAGTGGCACAACGGTTTGCAGTTTCCTCACGATCCAGTTGGCCAAGGTTTTGATGAGTTTTATGGCTTCTCAGCGGGGCATCTTTCAGAATATTACGATAATTACTTGTATCACAGCTCTATTGATAGCCAGACTCAGCGCGTCAAATATACGGGCTATGTAGCCGATGTGATTACGGACGAGGCGCTGAGGTTTGTAAAGCAAGATAGCGAGGCTGCTTCACCATTTTTCGCGATGTTGAGTTTCAATACGCCTCATGGTCCGTTTCAAGTGCCCGATCATTATTTTCAAAAATACAAAGATAAGGGTATGAAAGATGTTGACGCATCGATTTACGGGATGGTTGAAAATATCGATGACAACGTAAAGCGCGTGCTTGATGCGCTGGATGAACGTGGTGAATTAGATAATACCATTGTGCTATATATGTCGGACAACGGCGCTGCATTTCCAGATGGCCAATCACGCTATAATGCTGGCTTGAGAGGACATAAAGGTTTGGTGGATGAAGGTGGCGTGCGATCGCCATTTGTGATCCATTGGCCTGATGCTGGTTTAGCTGCCAAAGAAGTGATGCCAATCACCCAACACATTGATGTGGTGCCCACTCTGCTGTCTCTGCTAGATATCGATTTTGATCCTGAGAGTTTCGACGGACGTGATTTATCCGTGTTGATGGAGCAGGACAATGCGCCGTGGGAGCCTCGTAACGTGTACTCCCACCGTTTTAGAATCAGTGCAGACCCCAGCGTCCCAGCAGTGCAGCTAACTCCAGCTGCTATTCGAACCCAGCAGCACCTTGCTATGGCGGGAGAAAATGGAATCTGGCAACTTTACGATCTCCTTGATGACCCCGGTCAAACGAGGGATTTAGCTAAAGAGAAAGTACAACTGCTATCAGACTTAAAAGCGCAGTATGAAACTTGGTTTAAGGAAATTACGCAAGCTCACGGCGAATACACGACCATTCCAGTTGAAGTGGGTCACCTTGGTCGTGACACGGTTGAATTGCCAGCTCATGAAGGTTTGATTAAACAAGACTTAGCTTATAAGCACGGGATGGGGTGGTCACATGACTGGCTTATTCCCACTTCACAAGAAAAAGGCAGTGCGCATTGGCCACTTAATGTAGTAAGCGAAGGAAACTATGCAGTCCAAGTGGATTACACCACTGCTGGCGAGGCTTATTCAGGTGAAATTCAAGTTCTATCGCCTCGCGGTAAATTAGTAAAAACACAAGTCCCTAGTTTTGTCAGCGAGACACTATCAACCGATCGACAATATTTCACAAATGAGGCGCCTGACTTAACTTGGAAAACGATTGAGATGGGAGAGCTTAGTCTGTCAGAAGGTGAACAAAGCTTGGAAATTGAGTTTTCAAAAGACGAAAGCAACCGAGAAATTTGGATTAAGCAAGTCAGGCTAGTAAAACGCTAAGAGGTTATCACTATGGAAATTTGTAAAAACGGCAATGCTGGAAAATGCAAACAGTCGCGGGTTTTAATCAAAGGTATGAGTTTTTGGGTTGCGCTAACGCTAGCATGTTCGGTCATGTTCGCCAGTCATGCCCTTGCCGCCACTAAGTTGGAATTTAGCACAACGATTATTCTGGACGCTGATACCGCTAATGAAGTGGACGATTTGTATGCCGTGGTAGCTGCGCTGATAGAACCTTCTTGGGATATTAAAGCACTGAACGCAACGCATTGGCAAACGAGTCACTGGAGTAGCCCGACTTCTATGGAAGACAGTCATCGATTAAACCAAGTGTTAACCGGTTATTTGCAAATGCCAGTGCCAACAAAACGAGGAGGTGTTGCGCGCATGTACGATTGGGGTGACCAAGCCCAGCATTCGGCGGCTGCTTACGAAATAATTAAACAAGCTCATGCGATGGAAAATGGTGAACGTTTAACGGTGATCGCCTTAGGCGCGCTTACCAATGTCGCTTCAGCGCTGTTTATTGACAACAGTATTGCTGACAAAATCAGTCTGTTTTGGTTAGGAACATCATATGATTTTGAAAACAACGTTCTTGGTACAACCGACTTTAACTGCATTATGGATACTCAAGCTTTACACTACTTACTCAACTCTACAGTGCCAATGACTGTGATTCCCGTCAATGTTGCGTACGACATGCAGTTCGATTTGGCAGATACCACAAAGAGGATCAAAGGCTTTCACCCCTTAGGAGATTTTTTAGTGGATAGATGGGTCGACCATATGGATGGCCTTCGACAGTCAAGAGCTATATGGGATCTTGCTTTAATATACGGCATGATGGAGCCTGATTGGATTGAAACGACCACTATTACCACGTCTAAAGATTTTGGCGCGAAGGAAATTACTTATATGAGTAAAATCGACGGTGAACAAATGTACCAAGCGTTTTTCCAGCGATTTAAGGCTCATCTCAGTAAATAAGTGGATTTTCTGCTAACTAGACTTTTATGAGCGATGAGAGCGAACGCTGAAATAGTTATAATTTTTAACGAAATTTTTATACGTCAGTGGCTAGGTGAAAGTGGTAGTATTAACATCTTGTTAACTTCGTCGAAAGCGAGAGTTAAGTTAGTTAACCTCAACTCGGGGTAAGCGATAGTGCAAATGCATGTTTTAACTATGTATTTATTAAATTATCACCAAGTAGTGATAAAAACGTGAAGTGCAAGGCGCAAAAGTGACGTAATAGTCATTCTATTGCTCGCTTTTGCAACGCAGTAATTCGCGTTTTTAGCGCAACTTGGCGCTGTCGCTTATCCTGAGTTGAGGTTAGTTACCAATCAAGTGCAAAGCACGTTTTGATGGTAACGAATTTCAATGGAGTCATATCTATCGTGAAAATAATTGTACGCACACTTTGTTTACTATCAGCGTTTATCCTAAATTCGGTTTTTGCGAATGGCATTGATCATTTGGTATTTGAACCACCCGCAGCTTTAGACAATGGAAAGCATATTGTCTTAGTCTCAGGTGATGAAGAGTATCGCTCGGAAGAGTCTATGCCGATGATGGCGAAAATTCTTTCACAAACCCATGGATTTAAAACGACGGTGTTGTTTGCTATTGACCGAGACACCGGCGTAATTAATCCTAACGATATTACCAACATTCCTAATCTTCAATCACTTGCAGACGCTGACCTTATGATCTTAGCGACGCGCTGGAGAATTTTGCCCGGCGATCAGCTGCAGCATTTTTTAGACTATTTTAACGCGGCGAAACCTATTATTGCACTTCGTACTGCAACTCACCCTTTTAACAACGATGATATGTACGGTGGCTACGACTGGCAGAACTTTGGTGTCAAGGTGGTCGGCGAAAATTGGCTTTATCACCACGGTATTCATGCGGTAGAGGGGGGGAGAAGTGTTGAGGTACCAGAACATGCCGACCATCCGGTACTCAACAGCGTTAATAGCTTCTTCATGTGGTCTGACATTTATGGTATTGAAAATCTAGATGAGGATGCTGCAACGGTGCTCTTACGTGGCGCCGTCACAGAATCACTTGATCCTGACTCGAAAATGCTGGAGGGCGAGAAAAACAACCCAATGATGCCCCTTGCATGGCTAAAGCCTTATCCCACGCCGGATGAGAAAAACACGGGGCAAATTTTCACTACTACTGGTGGCGCAGCCTATGATTTACAAGAGGAAAGTGCGCGACGACTAGTCGTAAATGCAGCTTATCATCTGCTTGATATGAATGTGCCATCGAAAGCAGATGTGGATTATATTGACCCCTATGAGCCCTCGTTTTTTGGCTTCCAAGATACCGATTATTTTATAAAGCGTGGTATGAAAGTCAGCGATTTTGAACTTGGAAAATCAGCCACTTCGATTTTGACGAGCGAAGAGCTCAAGAAAATGGGACAAAGCTCAAAAGTCACTCTGGGCAAAGGGGATACGGTATTACTATTGGGAAACGGTCTACCAGAACGGATGCTCAATCACGGTTTTTTTGAAACGGAAATTTACAAGCGACATCAGGACCTAGATTTAACGATACGGACCTTGGCAAAACCGGGTTTTACGCCAGGGTTTAGACCGCATTCATCACGAAACTCCCAGTGGGCCTTTAACGGCGCCGAACGATATCACCCAGACAAACTGCATCACAGTGGTGAGGGTTTTTATCCTTCAGAGGATGAATGGCTCTATGATATTGCGCCCGATGTCATCATTGCGTTTTTCGGCTTTAATGAATCTTTCGATGGGCCCGATGGGCTCGAAAACTACCGCGCCGAACTATTAAATTTCATTAATCACTCCTTGGCGAATAAGTATAACAATGGTGACATTTCAAAGCTGGTTTTGGTGTCGCCGATTGCCTTTCAAGATTTATCTGACAAATATCCGCTGCCTGATGGCGTCCAGACCAATCAAAACTTAGCAGCCTACACAGAGATTATGCGTGAGGTCGCGAATGAGCGCGGTATTCATTTTGTCGACTTGTATTCGCCAACAAAAGCCCTTTTTGACAGTAGCGAAACACAGCTGACCGTAAATGGCGCACATTTAAATAAAGATGGATATAAACTGCTCGCGCCAATACTAAGCGACGCCTTATTCGCTGCCCCCTCAATTGCGCTTGAGAACGTGGACTACGATGAGCTTCTTAACGCTGTTTTAGATAAAAATTGGTATTGGTTTAAACGCTACCAAATGCCCAATGGCGTGCATGTGGATGGTCGCCGCTTCGAACCTTACGGCGTTGATAATTACCCGAAAGAAACGATAAAAGTCGTACAAATGACGGAAAATCGTGATAAGCAAATTTGGCATATGCTTAACGGGCAGTCCTTTGATTTAGCCGAAGCAGATTCAAAAACTATCGAGCTTGACCCTATCAAATCCAATGTGTCAGCGGATGGTGTGCAAGAATATAAATATGGCAAAGATGCTTTAGCGACTATAAGCGTCGCCGAGGGCTTTGAAATTCAACAGTTCGCTTCAGAGGTAGAGTTCCCGAACTTGGCAAACCCTGCACAAATGGCCTTCGATAACCAAGGAAGACTGTGGATATCAACGCTTGAAAGCTACCCTCACTACAAACCAGGTGATGAAAAGCCGAACGATAAAATACTCATCTATGAAGATACCAATAATGATGGGAAGGCAGACAAAGAGACAGTCTTTGCTGATAATCTTAACCTCCCTATTGGATTTGAAATTACAGAACATGGCGTGTATGTCTCACAAGCACCAAATTTAGTGTTATTAAAAGACACTGACGGAGACGACAAGGCAGATTCCTACGAGATTGTGTTATCCGGTTTTGATACTCATGACACCCATCATGCGATTAGTGGCTTTTTAGCAGATCCTTTCGGCGGCATATTGATGCAGGAAGGTGTATTTTTGCATTCAAATATCGAGACGGCCTATGGTCCTGTGCGAGCAGTCAATGCTGGTTTTTATCGATTCGACCCTAGAACGCAGCGTTTGCAGCGTATCGTGCAAAACCATGCACCGAACCCGTGGGGGCTTGCGTTTGACAAATGGGGTCAAAATTTCTTCATGAATACCTCAGACCCAGCTGTTTATTGGATGTTGCCTGTTGAGCTAAAAACACGTTATGGACAGCTTTCGCTCGGCACCGATACCTTGATTGAATCCGAGCATCGCGTGCGACCTACTTCCGGTTTGGAATTTATTTATAACCAGCATTTTCCTGAGCATATGCAAGGTGACTTCATCCTGAATAATGTTATTGGATTTTTGGGCGCAAAGCAGCACACTCTCAATGATGAAGGCACTGGCTACGTGAGCACTTGGAGACAAGACCTCTACACCTCTACTGACCCGAACTTCAGACCCGTCGATTTAGAATTTGCTGAAGATGGTTCTTTATATGTTGTTGATTGGCACAACCAACTGATTGGGCATATGCAGCACAATGCCCGCGATCCGCTTCGCGACCACGCCCACGGACGTATTTATCGAGTCAAGCACAAAGAAAACCCTTTGATAGCAGATGTGCCAGTAGTGGGTGAGTCCCTTGATACGCTATTTTCATATCTCACATCGCCGGATTATCGATTACGATATCGAGTTAGACGAGAAATAAGAGAGCACGACTATGCTGCCATTCAGGATGCGAAAAAAGCTTATCTTGAAAGCCTAGATAAATCTCATCCTGACTACGATGTGCACTTACTTGAAGCACTGTTTTTAAGTCGCTTCGATAATGAGCAGGACAAAAACTTCGCATTATCACTGTTAGAGCATCAAAATTACAAAGTACGTGCTGCTGCAATAAAGGCAATACGCTTACACATGTATGAGTTTGATACTGAAACGCTATTAAGCGTGATAGACAAAGGCGCACAAGACGAGCAAGGGCGTGTGCGTCTTGAAGCCATCGTTGCAATGACATGGTTGGACAATCCTGCGGCGCTGCCCTCGCTTTATGCAGCGGGTGAGAAAGAAGGTGAGCAACTTGGTAAGTGGATGCGAAATGCCTTCTTACAAACGGTGGATAATTTAGACGGAGAGTGGACTGAGCAGCTAGCGGTGGTTGAGAACGAAGCCGCACATTTATCTGGCCCTGCCAAAGAGCGCTATTTTGCGGGTAAGGAGATTTACAACAAAGAAGGCTTTTGTGCCACATGTCATCAGCCCGACGGCAAAGGCCTTCCAATTGCAGGCTTCCCGCCACTTGACGGCACAGAATGGGTAACGGGTAATCCTGAGCGGTTAACGGACATTATCTTGCACGGTTTGATGAAGCGGATTTACGTAAAAGGCGTGAAGTACAATGGACATGTTCCAATGACAGCGTTTGGAAATATGCTCAATGATGAAGAAGTCGCTTCAGTCTTAACCTATATCAGAAATGCCTTTGGCAATCAGGCCGAGCCAGTGCAGGCACCTTTGGTAGAGAAAGTGCGCGCAAGCTCACCCGCAGTCCGTGGGTTTTGGACGGCCGATGAGCTAATGGAAAAATATCCCAACGATGGCTATCCCGATGGATTGCCCGACGAGAAGCGTGAAGAAGATGTCAAATAAGCGCTAATGCAAAGCTCAGTGAAAAACTCGCATAAATTATGCGAGTTTTTTTTCGCTACGAAAAAGCTCAGACCCTAAACATGTCAATTAGATTTTATTTGTGTGCGCATTTTTGAAGGATGCATGCCGAAGAATTGTTTGAACTGTTTAGTAAAGTAAGAGTGATCGCTAAAGCCGGTTTGATAGGCAATATCGGAAATTGGCAGGGTGGTTTCCATAATAAGGCGTCGCGCGTTTTCAAGTCTCACTTCGTTTATCAAGCGTGAGGGCGTTTTTGAAAGGTGTTTTTTAAATCGCCGCTCGAGTGCGCTTACCGACAAATGCGTAAGCTCTGCAAGTTCTTTTAGAGTTATGGCTTTGTGGTAGTTCTTGCGGATGTATTCAACAGGCGCTCTCACCGATTCAAATACCGATAAGGCTTGCGACGATTTTTGAAAGTGACGCGTAATACCATAGTTTCCTACCATCGTTCCATCTGCGGCCAGCAGGGGCCTTTTTGAGGTTGAAAACCAAGCTAATTCGCCATCGCGTGTCATGTTCATTTCTAGGCGCGAAGTAATAGACTCGCCAGCCAGTAGCTTTTTATCGTCATATACATATTGTTTAGCAAGATGCTGCGGAAAGAAATCGAAATCTGTCTTGCCAACTATTTGAGATAGTGAATTACACCCTAGGTGCTCGATGAATTGCGTATTGGCATAAATCCACTGTCCATTTAAATCCTTTATCCAAAACAATACGTCCGGGACAAGTTCGAAGGCTTCTACTAAGGCCGTGATTTCACAGCGTTTTATAAGTGGGTCGCGTATTTCCATTTAGCTAAGCTTGCTTCTTTGTCGATGATACCGGTAACGCTGAAATGATTGCACCACTGTCCGATTTAATCCTATATATCACTATGGCTCGCTACTATACTAATGCAACAAATTTTTAACAACTGTAGGGTGAGTAAATGAGTCAGTTCAACAATAAGGTTAGAATGGGCATGGTCGGAGGCGGTCAAGGCGCATTTATTGGTGCTGTGCATCGCGCTGCAGCTTCAATAGACGGTGAGATTGAATTAGTTTGCGGTGCATTTAGTTCATCCCATGAAAACTGTCTTGCAACTGGCAAGGCGCTGCATTTAAACCCACAGCGCTGCTATGCAAATTTTGATGAAATGTTTGTAAAAGAAGCAGCCTTACCTGAACACGAACGTATGCAGTTTGTATCGATTGTGACGCCGAATCACTTGCACTTTCCTGTAGCAAAAGCGGCTATTGAAGCCGGTTTTCACGTAATGTCAGACAAACCTGCAACCTTTACACTTCAGGAAGCAATTGAGTTAAAAAAGGTGTTGGACGGGCACAATGTTCTATACGGATTAACCCATACTTACACCGGTTATCCTCTTGTTAGAGAAGCGCAGCAACGCATTGCAGCGGGTGATTTAGGCAAGGTTACAAAGATTGTAGCTGAATACTCACAAGGCTGGTTATCAGAGCCGCCTGGGCCAGATAACAAACAAGCCAGCTGGCGTTTAGACCCAAAACGCGCTGGCGTGAGTTGCTGCATGGGGGATATTGGTGTGCATGCGGCGAATTTGGCCGAGTTTATGTCGGGTCTTTCGATCACCAAAATGTGCGCTGACCTTGAGCCTGTGGTGGCTGGAAGAGAAATTGATGATGATGGCAATGTGTTGATGCGCTTCGATAATGGCGCAAAAGGTGTCTTAATTGCCAGTCAAGTGAGTGTGGGCGAGGAAAATAACCTAAACATTCGTATTTATGGCACTAAAGCCGGACTCGAATGGCACCAACAAGAGCCAAATACACTTATAATTAAATACAACGATACACCTGCTGAGTTGGTGCGCACAGGCGTTGGCGGATTTAGTCCATTAGCCTCAGGCTCTATGCGCACGCCAGCGGGTCATCCTGAGGGATATCTAGAAGCTTTTGCAAATCTGTATATGGACTTTGCTCGGCAAATTAGAGCCTTCGGCGATGCAGACGCTACCGAAGCATTGGAGAGCACTGCACCGGGTATTGATGAGGCAATAAGGGGAATGGCCTTCATTGAAAACTGTGTTGCAGCCACGCGAGCAAACGAAAAATGGGTGGATTTTAAGTTGTCAGACGTTTTGTAAGTGTACACAACCTCAATCTGGGATAAGCGACAGCGCCAAGCCCGATAGATCTTGGCGTTTTTTATACTTAAACAGGATTCAGTTTACTTATTCCATACAGGCCTTATTTAAAAGGTGTCCACGTGAGAAAACATCCATGTCAATAGCTCTGGCTCTGCGAAGGCATTGTCCCAGCTGTTGTGTTCAACACCTTCATATACGGTGAGTTTAGCGTTTCCGCCCTTCGTATTTATGGCATCTACAATCACTTGAGATGCAGACAGAGGTACCACCTTGTCTTGATCGCCGTGAAAGGCCCAAACAGGTGTCGGAGCAATTTCTGCCCCAAGCTGCGGATGTGCGCCTCCGCAAATAGCAACCGCCGCTTTGAATGTATTGGGCCTGGTCGCAAGTAAATCGTAGGTGCCCATGCCGCCCATTGAAAGACCCATCACAAGCATATTGTGTTGGTCGATAAATGCTCTGTTCCCTAGTTCGTCAATAAGATCTAACAACAGCGACATCGATTGCGTCTTTGGTGCATCGGCTTTAAAGTAAAAGGTATTGCCGCTCAAAGACCGATCTACGTCTACATTTACCCAATAATCATCTTGTGCTGCTTGAGGGAATACCACCACTGCTGGAATGCGGTTTCTAAAAGATGGATTGAGAAATAGAGCGGCTCCATGAGTCAGTTGCGCTTCATTGTCATTTCCTCGCTCGCCCGCGCCATGTAAAAACAAGATTAAAGGGTATGACTTGCTGCTATCGAAGTTTGCAGGTAACAGCATTCGGTAGGGTAAGCTTGCCTTACTTGAATACTTCTTATCTGTGTATACATGCTTTTCATACTCTGGGTAGTCATCGGCACTAACTTGAAAGCTAAGTAATGCTAATATCGAAATCAGTAGTGTCTTCATTCATGTTTCCTATTTCAAAAAATAGACGTTAACAAAAAAAGCACGAGTACCACGACGAACACCGCAATAAAATTCAGTGGCGTGCCCTCTCTTATCATATCTTTAATTGACAGTTGGTTGGTTGCAAACACAATGGCGTTTGGTGCTGTCGCCATTGGCATCATGAACGCGCAGCTGGCGCACATTGCGGCTGGTAGCATAAATAGCAGTGGATCAAGGTCTAAACTTATCGCCAGCGCGGCTAAAATGGGCATAATCAATGCTGCACACGCGGTATTGCTCATAATTTCTGTGATAAATGCCACGCTCAGGCAAATAAGTCCTATCATTAGCCACAATGGCCAGCTTTTAAAAATACTGAAAGACTCTGCTATTGAGCCAATAAGGCCGGTGTTTCTGAGCGCTATTGAAATCGCAATCCCCCCAGAAATTAACAAAATGACACCCCAAGGAATATGCTTTGCTTCGTCCCAGGTTAGCAGCGCAGAATACTCACCATTTTGCTCTTGATTGTTACCATTTAAAGACTGAGTTTGCACGGGAATGATGAAAAGCGCGATTGCGCCTAATATAGCCACATAGCCATCATGTGCATTCGGTAATGAGAGCCACTCGCTCCAGCCGCCATAAGGGTCAGCGCGGGTCATCCAAGCCAATATTACCAGTACAAATACAAAAAGAACGTACTGTTCTCGTTTGCTTATCCGGCTTAACTCGATTCTGTGGGTGCTATCGTCCTGAGCGCTTGATGAGTATTTTCGAGTTAGATAGAGCATGACGATGGGCAATAGCACAAGTACACATGGCAGACCCCATTTCATCCAATCAATAAAACTGATACGCAGTCCTGTCGCTTGTTCATAAGCTTGGATGAAAACAAGGTTTGGCGGGGTGCCAATTGGCGTAGCAAGTCCACCTACGCTGGCCGCATAACAAATGCCTAACAGCAAAGGCACCTTAAATTTTTCCCGCTTGGCGGTGCTTCGGTTTTGCTCAATTACTGCCAGCGCAGCCGGAATGAGCATCATTGCCGCTGCTGCATTAGATATCCACATGCTTAAAAAGGCAGCGCAGAGCATAAACGCTATGATAAGCTGCTTTTCGCTCTGAGGTTTAATTAAAGAAAACAGCACGCTGGCAATTCTCAGATGCGCTTTTGTATTCACCATTGCAATGGATAGTATAAAGCCACCAATCAGCAGAAGGTTGATTGGGTTGCCAAGTGCCCCGCCTAATTCTGCTCTGCTGATAATGCCGCTTAAAGGAAAAATGGATAAAGGAATACAGGCCGTGATGGGAATAGGAATGGCCTCAGTTGCCCACCATATTGCACATAAAAGCACAATGGCGACTGTGAGGGATACATTAAAAGGCGCTTGAGACAGTTGACTTATAATAAAGGCTACAATGGCAATTGCGGCGCCGACGATAACGGACCTTGTGCGATACAGTTTTATATCAGTCATTTACAGCTGACAAGGGTGCTTGCCCGAGAAAACGGTCAAAAAACTCACTCATGATCTTGGTTGTTTCTCGTGCTTCTGGTACGTACATGCTCATAAACTGGGCGTGAGTAAAACCTTCAAAGATATGCAGTTGTGCAGGAATATCAAGATTCACGAGCTTTCGATGCATGGCTACCATAGGGCTCAGTGAATAATCGCGTGTTGAGGTGATTAACAGCGAGGGAGGAAAGGCGGCAAGTTGCTCGCTAAAATCTCCCGGAAAGGCGGCTTGATTGTCTGTGCTGAGTCCTTCCCAATACTCAACGCCATCAATGCTCAGTGGCTGTCGCCCTTGCATGGCTGCTGCATAGTAGTTGCTGTCTCCATCCAGAGCAGTAGGTGCAGAGCACAAGAATGCTGCTGCCCCCGGGCCTGGCAACGAGTGTGACGCCAAATGCGCAATGGCTTGTCCGCTAACGCGACTACCTGCCGAGCAGCCAAAAAAGCCAATATTGTCTGAAGGGTATTGCTTTAGTAGCGCTTGATATACTAATTTTACGTCAGTTAATGCGGCGGGAAAGCGGTGCTCAGGTGCTTTGCGGTAATCAATCGTGACGACTTTAATGCCAAAATACTCTGCAATTGGCATGCTCTCAAGTTGACCACCGAAGCGACCACCATATTTAAAGCCGCCACCGTGAAGATTGATTAATACGCGTTGTTCGTTTTTAGCGCTGATCCCCGCTTTTGGCGTGATAACATCCGTTTGAACGCCGGCGATGGTTTTAGCTTCGATATTGACCGCAAATCGCTCGAGCGCTTTGGGCATAATTACCGCGTACATCTTTGCTTCACATGCTCTGATGTCTGCTGCACTTTCTTGTGTGTTGGGATTGCACTGCGCTCTTGCCGCGTTCATTAGGCGCTCTTGCTCCTGCAAACCGGCAACGGTTTCTATGCTCAAATAAGCAGAGTACTTAGGCATACTGAAGGATTCGACCCTTAACCAATCTGGATCCTCATTTGACTTATCTTGTTCTAATCCACGCGCGGAGTAGGTAAACAAAACGCTTAGAATCGCGAGCCACATGCATAGCTTAAGGGGCAAACAATGTCTGTTCTTATCATTTAGCCTAAACATCAGGTTTTGCTCTCATCTTTTAAGGACGACCGAAACAATAATAACATGGGTCGAGTGTCGCAAACTGCTCGTCATTTGCTAATTACGATAATTGTTAACAAATTGATAATTTTAGCTTTTACGTGGCCTATTCATTGGCTTAGCTTCATAATTCTACGCTTATAGACAAACAAAGAGAAAGGAACATGGCAGAGCAAATGACACATCGTTTTCGTTTAGGTTTTTTACCTTTATGTATAATGCTATCAACAGGTATTTTGAGTGCGTCTTGCTCGGTGGAGAACGTTCCGGAAAATACTTCAGACAAACCTCACACAGACGGCTCGGCTAATCAACAGTGGACACCATTGTTTAATGGAAAGGACTTGTCAGATTGGATCCCTAAATTTGCAAACGCGGATGAAGGTGAAAATTACAACAATACCTTTGGCGTACAAGACGGTAAGCTGACCGTTTCTTACGATGAGTATGAACAGTTTGACGATCGTTTTGGTCATCTTTATTACCAAGTGCCATATTCCCATTACCGTCTCAAAATAGAATATCGATTCATCGGAGAGCAGGCAAAAGGTGCTCCCGACTGGGCATTTGAGAATAATGGCGTGATGATTCATTCTCAGCATCCATCAACTATGAGCTTTGAGCAAGGATTCCCGGCATCTGTTGAAATGCAGTTTTTGAGCAGAATCGGACGAAATGGCAATGTCCGCAATACCGGCAACATGTGCTCCACAGGCTCTCATATTGTTCGAAACGGTGAGCTCGACACAACGCACTGCATCAATTCAAGCGTTGAAGGCTATCCGAGCGAGCAATGGGTTACGGCTGAAATTGAAGTACTTGGGAACGAGAGCGTGACGCATTATATCAACGGGAAAAAAGTGTTTGAATACAGCCAGCCTCAACTTGACCCAAATGAAGCGGCTGATTTGATAAACGCGCGCGGCACCGCAATGTTAAGCGGTGGATACATCGCTATTCAGGCCGAAAGCACGCCAACAGAATTTCGTAAGATTGATATCAAAGTGTTGCCAGGTAATCAAAATAAAGAATATTGAAGAAGTACATTAGTGTACTTCTTCCACTTTTTCATATTCCAACTTTAATGACGCCAGATACGCCACGAGGTCTCTAATTTGATAAGGGTCCAAGAATCGATGCATTGGCGGCATGCCCGACATAGGCTGCTGTATGCTTTCTATATCGCTTCGATTGAAGCTTTCAATCAAGTTTTCCTCGCGTTCAAGTTTCACAAGGGTATCGCTTTCTCCCTGATAAATGCCGCTAATCGTATCTCCGTTTTTCATGGTAAGTACGATGGTGCCATAACCAGGTGCAATGCTCGCACCCACATCGACAATAGATTCCAATAGATAGGCATTATCATACATATTGCCAATGTCGCTTAAATCAGGCCCTACATCGCCTCCGCTCCAATTGACCATGTGGCATCGCATACATTCACTTGCGCCTCCGCCAGCAAAAATATTCTTTCCTTGCTCAGCATTTCCTCCATACATGCTGCTGGCGTATTGGGTCATGATGTCTGCACTCTCAAGATAGCTCGTGTACTGATCATATTGAGCCTTAACAGCTTCATTGGTTCTTGATCTCGCTAAGCTGAGCAATTCCAGCGTCGCGCCGTCAGTCTGTTTCGTCTGGTTCAACACACGCATTGCTTGTAGCGCTATTTCATCAATTTCGGGGCTTGCACCCTGAGCAAGTACATCAAAAGCGACTTGACGGTCTTTAGTTTCTTCGCTCTGTAAAAAACGCTTTGCTTGGACAAGACCGGCTTCAGCATCAATGGAAAATAGTTTGCTGAGTGCGTCCCCTCGCACTACAAGGTCTTTGTCAGTAGTAAGTTCTAATAAAACATCGCCCATATTGTCTAAGTTACGACTCATGAGATAGGTCAGTGCTTGCATACGAACCGCGTCACTATTGCTTTGATTGTAGACCGCAGCAAGCAGCACATCATTTGAGATATCAATGCTATTTGCTTCAGCCATTCTGATAGACTGCACCAGCGCCTGTCCTTGCACTTTTGCAAGTACCTTAGGTAAATACTGCGTAACCGCGGCTTGAATGTTTTGACGTTGAGTATTGGCTTGTGTTGGCAAACCCGTGGTGGCATCAATGGGGTTAATGTCGTTCCAGGCTTCGATTGCCGAAAGGGCTTCACTCGCTAAACGCGTAGGCAGTCCATCAGACGCGGCGTATTCGAGCAGATTTACTGCATCTTGGATTGAGCCTTGGGCATAGCTTGCATTAATGACTCGATGATGCTGCCACTGAGCCACTTTATCTTCTGGGTAGGCGCCGTCTCCAAGGTCGATTTGTTTTTTCAAGTGTGCTGCAAGCTGAGGACGTGCCTGCACAATGGCTAAGTCGTTGATTGCTGTGATTGCTTCATCGACAAGATGCTGTTTACTATCGTTCAAAAATACCGCAATCTCGGGAAGTTTTAGCCTGCGGGCTGCAAGTAAAACACCCATTCGTACATGCTCAGACTCATGGCTATGATACTGCCACCAAGTGTTTTTATCCGTACCCGACAACGCCATTGTAAGCGCGTGGCGCACCCATAAGTCATTATTTTGATATTTTTCAAGTGCAGTGATCACATCTGGGATGGCAGGCTCATATGCCATTCGACCAATGCCTATACCGGCATACATAACGACGCGAAGATTCTCATCATTTAGCATGGCTACCAGTTTGTCTGCGCTGGGTAAATAACGATGGTCGCCCATGGCACGGGCGCTTTGAATGCGAACGTGCTGGTTTGCATCATCAAGTAAGGCCATGAGGCTTTGAAGTAAAGGCTCTGGCTGATTAGCATAATAGGCCATCTGACTTAATCCCCATACGCCATGCAAACGAGTAAGCTCTGATTCATTTGCATTGTTTGCAAGCGCTAAGAAAGTTTGAACTCCTGCGTCGCCGCGTTTGGCTAGTTCAAACTGTGCTTTTTGGCGAATGCGTTGATGGTCATTTTTGATTAAGTCTACAAGCTCATCTAGCGTGTATTGTGCAAAATCACTGGTGAGGATCCCTTCGTTGAGCTTTACCTTATTCGTTGTGCCATAATCGGGATGTTTAAGGCGATAAACCGCTCCCTGAGATTCAGGTTGCCAGCCGCCATAATTGTATTCAGAAATATACATCGCGCCATCCGGGCCAAAATCTAAATCAACAGCATTAAATCCTTGTAAAAATGGTTCATTACTGACCATGTCAAAGGTCGCCCCGTTATCTTCAATTTTAAAAGTAGTGATATTTGACTGAGCAGGCGAGCCCATATAGTGGATAACAAAGAAAGTGTTTTCTAAATGAGGACCAAAACTGCTTCCTGGGTTATATACCAAGCCCGATGGCCCTCCGTTTAGCTGACCGATCGCGGGTAGCATAAAAGCGGGTTGTTTGTCATTGCGAGGCTTGTATTGGTCCTGAGTCATCCACGCATTGGGGATTTTAGGGTCTCCCGTGTAATGTGAAGAGCGCAGTTTTAGGCGCTCGGTAAAACTCATTATGCTTTGGTGTCCTGCATGCCATCCTGAATCGCCGCCCTCAACTAGGTAATTAACACGCTCTAAGTCGCCACCGTCCCCGTCATTGTCTGCAGTAAATAGATTGCCATATTCGTCGAATGCAAGCTCTTGAGGATTACGCAAGCCAGTGTAGAAATATTCGATGTTTGACCCGTCGGGATCTGAGCGGAACACGCCGCCTAAATTGGGCCCGTAAAAGTGATTGCCTTCTTTGGTCGTCAAATTAAAACCCCGGTCGCCAATACTCCAATACAGCTTACCGTCTGGCCCCCAGATCAAGCCATGAAGGTCGTGACCATAAAAACTAATACGAATGCCGAAGCCATCCTGCAAGGAGGTGCGCTCGTCGGCGACACCGTCATTATCTGTATCCTCTAACATCCAAAGGTGAGGAATATTGGTGTAATAGACCTTGCCGTCGCGCTCAATAACTCCTGCGCCAATGCCATCAAGCACATCGTTATAACCATCTGAAAATACATTACTATGGTCAGCACGCCCGTCACCGTCAGTATCTTTGAGCAATCGTATGATGTCGTCGCCTGTTCTGTAGTAAGACATTGGCCGCTCATCGCTATACTTTTCATACATGGCTAGGCGATCTTCGTTTGATGTAATGTAAATGTCTTCAACCGTTTTGTTTTCATGTCCGCGAATATCATCCACACCATTGGTAAAACGTGCCGTTTCTACCATTAACATGTCGCCGTTGCCGTCAAAGGTAAAGTATGCCGGGTTTTGCGTTTGAGTTTCATCCGCCCATAAGCTAATTTCAAAGCCTTCGGGGAGCTTAAAATTGTTCATTCTAAGTTCAGCTTCACGTTCAATTTGTGCGATGGGTTTTTGCGCAGAGTCACTGCTGCTTGCAGCGCTTTGGGCTTGTTCTGATGCACTTAAATCAGCGCTCGCAGATTGTGCAGATTCATCTTGACTGTCAGTGCAGGCTGACAATGTCACGGTGAAAAAAAGCACCACAATGCCTGCACCTAAAAATGACTTATGAGACGCAAACGCCTGTTGTCGGCTCTTGATGTACTTCTTCATCGTAAATTCCTATTTCAGTCTTGCATAAGCTATTGATGGTATTGGTTTAAGGTATTCTATCTAGCGTGGCGTGCTGGCGGTTTCTTTTTCTTGTTTATCGGTTTAATTTATTTTGCAACATCGCTTTTAGTTGCCGAGCTGCGTTTTCATCTAAGGGGGCCAAAAAGCCTTTGGCTTTATCTGCCAGATGACTGTGCACTGCCTCTGAATCGCCAAAAACGTAGTAGTCAAACATATGTTTCCAAGCTGCTTTTTGGGCCGCAGGCAAATCTCGTATGGCTAACATGGCATGTTCAAGCGAATCCATACCTCGGCCAAGATAGGCAGGCGCCTCGTTCCACCAAAAATTCACGAGTGCGTTAAAATCTGCTAAGCCTTGAACATGGTGCCACCATAACGCGGGGATAAAAATGGCATCGCCAGGCTTTAAATCAAAAACCAGGCCATGCTTGAGGGCTTCTTTAAATCGAGGATGCTTTTCAAAGTCAGGGTTCTCAAAATCCACCATGCTGATCACTTGTCCCCCTGGGGTGGGATACAAAGGGCCGGGATAAAGATTATCCACTTGTTCTGGCGGAAATAGCGTAAAACGCCTGCTGCCAGCTACACAACATGCCACATTATCGAGTACATCATAGTGGCAGCTCGCAGTCGTCTTATTGCCCATCCAAATACTGATGATGGGATGTAGTTGCTTCCCATAAGCTTCTTGAAAGGGGATGTCCAAGGGATTATCTTGATTAAATCCAGGGTAGAAAGTATCGAGTACGCTTGAGGAGTTGTATAGTGTCGGCGCGCCTTCTATGCCAATGCCCTGTAGAATTTCATCTAAAAACGCATCCAGTCTTTGCGGCGAAACTTTAAAATTAAGTGCACTACCGTCTTCGGTATACGCTAGGCGACCCTTAGCCTCGGGAGGAGCCCTGTAAATATTGGTTGGTCGCTCATTATAGAACTGATTTATATAGTCTACGAACGCATTATTTGAAGTTTGTGCCTTACGCACGGCTGGCCATTGGGCGACCAAGCCCTCAATCAGCAAAGGCTTGTCGCTGCATATATGAGCCACGCTTAGCGTTTGTGAGTCTGGTACTGACTGAGTTGCCATTATGAGGGTGTTTTACAGTACTGTTCAATAAACTCAGCATGAGACGGCAAACGCGTCACCGCTTGGCGCACATTTTGTCGGTACTGACCTAAAAACTGAGGCAAGTCTTTTTCATCCATTGTGTCGACGAATTTATGGTAGGTTTTGGGCATGATCCCTTGACCAAACATAACTTGTGTCCAAGAGTCGACTCTAAAAAGCTCTCCTTCGGCTTGGTAAGCGTGCGCACGCTCTTTGAACAAGTTTATTCGATGATTTAAGGATTCTGGTACGTCCATGCTGCGGCAATGATTCCAAAACGGTGTATCTTGCCTGTTAGTGACTTTGTAATGCAGCACAATAAAGTCACGTATTTTCTCCATTTCTTCTTTCGCCTGCATATTGTATTCATCAACAAGGGATGGTTTGACGCCGTCAAAGGGAAATAGGCGCAACAGTCTGATAATACCGGTCATAATTAGATGAATACTGGTTGATTCTAAGGGCTCCAAAAAGCCACTGGATAAACCAAGTGCGACACAGTTTTTGTTCCACGCTTTACGGCGACGCCCCGTTTTAAATTTAATCACGCGGGGTTCATTAATCGGCTCACCATCAATTGCGTCAAGCAAATTTTGTTTGGCCGTCTCATCGCTCATATGCTTGCTACAAAAGACGAATCCATTGCCCGTTCTGTGCTGCAAAGGGATGCGCCAACGCCAACCTGCTTCATGCGCAACTGAACGTGTATAAGGAAGAAGCT
Organism: Ningiella algicola; assembly: GCF_028401415.2. NCBI lineage: Bacteria > Pseudomonadati > Pseudomonadota > Gammaproteobacteria > Alteromonadales > Alteromonadaceae > Ningiella > Ningiella algicola. Next base: position 4,211,852 of record NZ_CP171821.2, read on the forward strand.
CTCCTTTTGATTTAGTTTGCACGGCAATCGCGCTATCGCAGGGTAACCAATGGGTCCAGTCGTCGTATCCGGTATGCAAGGCTTGCTCAATCAACAGACCTCTAAAGCCTGAGCAATCAATAAACAAGTCAGCCTCAATAATCTCGCCTGATTCCAGCTTAACATGCTTAATAAAACCGGTTTCCTGGTCGAGTTCAACGCCATTAATTTTACCTTCTCGCCTTACCACACCTCGCTTTTCTGAGTATTCACGAAGGAATTTTGCATACTTACCAGCGTCAAGGTGATAAGCATAGCTGATGTTGGATTTTTCCGACGTTGCAAATTTCCCTTCTTTAGCCGCCATCAACTCATAGCAGTATTCGCCAAACTCTGCGTCAATTCCGTTTTTTAAGCCTCTAAGCCAGAAGTGCTGAAAATCCGCGAGGTAACTTTCTTGGCCCGTGTGCCCAAAAGAGTGAATGTATTTTTCATCGTTATTACCCCAATTTTCAAAGGAGATGCCAAGCTTAAAGGTAGCTGACGTTGCACGCATAAACTCACGCTCATCAACGCCCAGCAAACGATGAAAGGTTTTCATAGGAGGTATGGTTGCTTCGCCTACACCCACTGTGCCCACCTCGTCAGATTCGATAAGCGTTATATCAAGTAAACTACCAAGTTGCTTTGCAGTTGCCGCAGCCGCTATCCAGCCTGCTGTTCCGCCCCCTACAATTAATAAGCGTTGCTTCTTGTTCATACTTCTACCTTGCTAATCTGCTTATGCCCTAATATACGATTTTGGCTATTTATGAGCAATTCGATAGACTTCGCATCTGAGCTTTAATGGCATGATTTACTTCCACTATTGCCTCTCGAATGTGCTTAACTATTCACTCTTGCATTCTTTAAATTAACCAAGCGTTGAATATTCGTTAGTGAAGCCATAACTAAATATGCACCCATTAAATATCCCTTCTCTTGGAGTGCTTTGAGTGCATCTGGAGACAGTTGCTGTAGCTTTTCCTCACTGATTGTGTAGTTGCCTGCGACTTTGTATTTTTCGCCATTGTTTAAACTAAATTCGATGGTAAATTCTTCTAGGAGCTCATATTGTTCAAACGCTGCGAACATAGCGTCGGCTGCGCCCACACCGTCTAAAATGCCCATCAATATATCGTTAATATGAGACACATAAGACGTGATACCGCCTGTTTCACTGAACACCGGCATACCCTCGCTGTCATTGACTCTTGGATTATCCATATCGATATGAATCACGGGAGCGCGATCGCTGCCGCCGGTGGCACTTTGATCTTGAAATCCAATGAGAAATGGGCCTTTAGCAATCATGGCTGGGATATAGTTTGCCCGCCAACCGTGATCGTTTTCTAAAAAAAGATTTTCATCTTCCACCAAACCCAACATAGCAATGGCTTGGAATTTACTTTGATCTTCCGTTTTTTGAAAAAGAATGGGGTATTCTTTCTGGATGTGAATGAACTCAGAAGGGAAGGTTTGGATGACGCTGATTTTGTCACCATATTTTTCATGGTTTTCAACAATAACTTTGGTGTGTTTATGGTCAATGTTGTTTAAGAGTTGATGATTAGGCATCTGTATAAATCACTCATTATTATTATGGTCTAACGTAAGGTGTATTATATCTGACTTTGGATAAAAAAGGCCGCAAAATGCGGCCTTTGTTCTTGGTTTATGCCCGATTAGAACACGTAGCGCGCACCAATTTGGTAACGAGCGCCGAGGTCTGATAGGTTCCACAACTGTGCAACCGTACGACCGTGTGAACGAGCGTCTTCGCCAGTAATGTTAATACCTTCTAAGAATACCTGCAGATTTTCATTGACGTCATAACTTACGTTCAAATCGATTTGCGAGAATGCCTCAATATATGTAGGCGAGTTACCGCTACCGCGACTGGTTCCTGCTAGGAAGTCGTCACGCCAGTTGTAAGCAACACGCGCTGACCAACCGTCTTTCTCATAGAAAGCAATGAGGTTGGCTGAGTCACTCAAACCGGTCAATGCAAACTGCTGTTCCGATCTATCAGCAGCGTTGTCAAAGCCTACGTCACCTCGTACGATGGTGTAGTTTGCTTGAACACCGAAGCCAGTTTCACCAAAGAAGTGCTGACCACCAACTTCGAAACCGTGTATCGCAGCGTCTTCCGTGTTAGTTGGACGCGTGATAAGGAATTCGAATAATGGATCGTCTGCGTTTCCAAATACGTCGTAATCTGCCGCAATTTGCTCCCAAAATGCTGAGTCGTCGACATAGTCGCCCGCACCGTTAGGAAAATCTTGAGGATTATCAAGAATCGCAGTCATGGCAAATAGTCTTGTTTCGTTGACCTGCAAACCAAGGGCTTCAATTTCTGCTGCAGCCTGTAGAGCACGTGGTCCATTAGTTGGATCACGCAAGCCAAACTGAGGCTGGAGTACCTGCTCTGTACCGATGAAGTTACGAACACGCTTCTCAAAGAAACCTGCTGAAACGAAGCTACCTTCTCCGTAATAGTACTCTAAGCTTAAGTCAAAGTTATTTGACAACAATGGCACTAGTCCAGGGTTGGCTGCATTACCTTGTGCTTGACCACCCAGAAGCGTCGGGTTACCTGTTCTAAGGCTACTTACCGATGCTCGTAAGTCAGCATAACCTGCGCGGGCAATGGTCTGGCTAAACGAGAATCTTGCCTTGACGTCATCTCTCAACATAATGTCGAAATCTAGGCTGGGCAATACATGGTCATAATCTGTTTCTCCGCTAACCGGCGAAAGCGTTGGCTCTGGACCACCTGGAAGCTGTTCTAAGCGGGAAAAGTCATTGTTATCATCCCAACGAATGGCAACCGGAACCAACTGATTTGAGATAGATAGTACATCAGTCGACTCGTATCGAACGCCAGCAAGGAAATTAGCTTCCATTCCGGCAAGTTCGCCATTAAGCGCAACTTGGAAATACACCGCTTGTGTATCTTCTTCAACTAACTCATCAGTAAAATTACGGTCATATGCATACTCAATGTCATACAAATTGGCAAAATATTGTCCAAGTTCAATGGCACTGCCGCGGAAGCCCTCTGGTGTGATACCGCTGGTATCGAAGTCATCGAACTCATTGACAATACTAAAGTCTTCAATCAGGTCGGTTGGAACGTCCATTGGGAATTCAACACCCCAGTTACCGAGCACAGGCTGACGATACGATTCGAAGAACTTAGATTCCATTTTTCTAGTCTCGATACCGAAGTCAAATTTCCCATCGTCAAACTCATAGCTAAAATCAAGTTTGGCTTGGTCAACTTTTGCTGTTTGACGGACATAGAAGAAGCGCAAGTATTGCGATCCCAAATCACCCTTATCGTAGATACCATTGTTATTACCTTTACGAGAGTCGTCGTTAAAGGCTAATAGTTTAGGTAGTTCGTGACTAAAGTCATACTCTTGACGAAGTCCGGTAGGAGCCGCAATGTTAACGTTGATTGAGCTAGCGCCTGTGGTAGGTTCATCTGGCTTACTGTCCATAGTAGAACCATGATAATCGAATGAGACCTTCAGGTTGTCGGTGGCAAAGTACTCAATGTTTAAACCCGTGGAACTTAGGGTATTGGTTTGCTCAGAGTAGTTCTGCGCGAAGGCATTATCTTTTGTACCACCTACGTTCTCTGCAAACTGTGTGACAGTTGCAACAGGCGTAGAGGTGTCAAACGCAATTGACTCAAAGTTTCGATTTGACCAATAACCGCCCGCACCTGCAAACTCTTCTATATTGTTTTGCGCATACGTGTAGTCAGCAGTGAATCTGAGATCTTCGGTTGGCGCATACTGCAGTGTCAATTGAGCATTGGTTCTGGTCCGAGAAGTATCGGTGTAATCATAGCTAATGTTGTTCGGTAATGCGTATTGCTGTCCAATCGCAGGCGCATTGGTCACTTGGCTTCTGCGATATTCTGGGCTATCCGGACCATTTGGATTGGGGTTGATAGTGGTGTCGTAGAATGATTCGTCCCATCGAGCAATACGCCAGTCATTGACGCTAGCGCCAGTTGTTCCGCTATCTCGAACTTGGTAACTTGCTGATAAAGAAACACCAAATTTTTCGTCGTCATCTGCCCAACTAAACAATCCTGACAGCTCAGGTGTCACATCATCACCGATGCGGTTGGTAGTGTCGTGGACGGCTCGCGCTGATACCGTAGCGGTATTGCTTGAAGCATCAAGTGGGCGAGTGGTCTTCAAATTAATGGTTGCGCCAATGCCGCCTGTTGCAATATTAGCTTTAGAAGTTTTGTATACTTCTACACCGCTTACCCCTTCGGACGCAATGTTGGCGAAGTCGAATGCTCGGCTATTACCGCCCTGATTCTGACCAAAGGCGCTTGCCGCTGGCATCATTCGGCCATTGAGAGTGATCATGTTGAAGCTACCGCCGAAACCACGCACGGTGACTTCTGAACCCTCACCGTTGGTTCGCGAGATAGAAACACCCGTAATCCGTTGCAAAGACTCTGCAAGGTTAGTGTCAGGGAACTTACCAATGTCTTCTGCTGAAATAGCATCAACAACACCGATAGAATTTCGTTTAATAGATGCGGATTCACTTAAGCTCGAGCGTATACCTCGAACCTCAATGACTTCGGCTTCGTCTTCAGATGCATCTTGCGCTAGCGCAGGAGCAGCGACTGTCCCAAGAAGGGACGAGATGCTCAACGCTAACAAACTGCGATTAAATGTATTTTTGTTCTTCATTATTGTGCCCTTTAATAAAATCCAAACTACGTGTGTGCCAACTTCGTTTTATTATAATGTCGTAAACATTGCAACTGTTTAGCAACATACTATTAACAAGCATTGTATAGTCTACTTGTTTAAAATTCTAGACTATTATGTTTTTTGATAAACTATTTATCATTTCTACCACTGAAAATACGCAAAAAGCTAATTCATTAATCCAAACACTCCTGAATTAATTGCACTTTTTTTCTTCAGTGAATTTTAAGTACTGGCCTCCCTACAAACTGTTTAAGAAATTTAGTAATTAACTACTACGCGTTTTTATTCTTTAACTTTGTATATTAAGTGTTAATTAAGCGTCAAAGTAAAGCTTTGTCCATCATTTGAATTAAGCTCTATTTCAAAGCGCTGAACCTGACCACCGACGCTTACTGATACCTCGTAAGTACCTAGAAAGCCGCGTTCAGAAAACTGCCCTTGACCGTTAGTCCGTCCGCTAAAGTCATTCCAAAACGTTTCATTAACGGTTTCGAACCATGCTTGCTGATTAGGTTTCGCTTGCCAGTCTTGGGTGTACATTGCTGCATTTGGTCGCCAATGAGCGCCTTCCCAAAAGCCCCATTTTTGCACCCCCACGGTTGCAGGATGACTGAAAAATATGGTTAGGAAGTCACGGGTATAGTCTGCCTGCATGTCTTCATCAAAGGTATCGATATCAAATTCAGTAGAACGAATTGCCAGCTCAGGAAATGCACTGTGATAACGTTCAATGATGTCATAGACGCGTGCAATGGGTGTAGGCGTGGTGCTGAAGTGGCTTTGAATACCTATTCCCGTGATAGGCGCACCATTGGCCACCAAAAAATCAATCGTATTAAAGTAGTGGTCTTGATGCGCCTGATTTGTTCCGCCACCAGAGACAATTGAATAATCGTTTATATATAAAGGAATATTCGGATTTTCTTCTGCGGCCTGAACAAACCAATCAATCATAACATTGTCGCCAAAGGCATCCATTAAATAGAAGTTATCAAATGGCTCATTCAGCACATCCCACTCGTCAACAAGTTCTTGAGTTTTCTGACTCATATCCAAGATGTGTTTTTGTACTTCATTTAATACTTGTGGGTCCGCGGCACTTGGATTACCTTCTGGCAAAAATTGCTGCACAAAATCGGGTAAGTTGCGCTTAGACGGCCATACCATGACGTGTCCACGCGCGTACAAATCTTGCTCGTCAAGCCATTCGAGCGCAGAAATTGCATTCTCTTGGCTAAATACATCCCCCCATTCTCCAGACCATGCACCCCACTTTAAAGCGTTCTCAAGGCCGCTTTGATTGAAGTTTTCCAGCAGCTTTTCACGATACATTTGACTGTCTGGATCATCGAATACTAAATGCCGGGCAGCTGCCACCGAGCCAAAATGGTAGGCATGCTTTGTAAAGTTCACGTCGATAGCCGCGTCACTTACTGCTTCTCCTTGAGCGTTTTGAATGAGCAGCGTGAAATCGACTTTGCGGTGCTCTTCAATTCTCTGAGCGGCTTCGGCGCGCCATGCTGCGTCAGCCTCGCGACCTAAGTATGTGGGACGCGTTTCGGGCAAGTCTTCTAAGCTTAGATTGTTTGAGTAATTTAACAGCGTTATATTAGCAAGCTGCACAGTTTGAGATTTTGAACCATTCCCAAAACCGAATTTGAGTTGTATTTGATTGGGGTCGAAGGCGTCAGTGATTACCATTGGTAAATAATATTCTACCCAATCCCCCGAGCTAGAGAGCTGGCGAAACAAATATTTGGTAAACTCAGGCGCAGGCGACTCAACAAAGGCGGTGACAAAACCGGTGCCAGTTTCGTCGCTTGATTCAAGCATTTTGAAGTACAAGTGTAAAAGCACGACATCGCCTGATGACACGCTCTGGCTAATATCAAAATTAATCTGTCCGTTCCAGAAGCGACCATCAGGCTGGTTCACGTTGATTTCAATTGCTTGAGAAAAACTTGGATGGTCAACGCTGACCGTTTTCGCATCACCCACCGGTCCGTTGTTATCGCCTTGAAAGATATTGAAATTAGATTCAGGGTTGTCTGTAATTAATGATATCCCACCGTTTGGAATATTCGGATTTTCAGGCGGTGTAGGCGCCGGTGGAGGTGTTGGCGTTGGCGTTGGCGCTGGAGTAGGGGGCACTGACGGAGGGTTCGGTGTGCTTGAAGTGCCTCCACCACCGCCACATGCGCTTAACACAAGCGCCGTTAAGCATATAGCCAACAACGTGGCACGAGACGAAAACGCTAACATTATGTATCCAGAAATTTACAATAAATTTACATAAAGCATACCTCTGCCCAATCAGCGTTCGTTATGCTGAATTCGGATAAAAATACAACAATTTCAGCGTTAGCGTTTTTCATGCGCATACTATTGCAGCGCTATTCAAGCTCTTTTTGGCTGTTAGATTCTAATATTTGTTTTCGAAGCTGAGAGGGTAATGTGCCAAACAAAGCTTTGAATTGCTTACTAAAATAGCTATGTTCTGAAAACCCACATTGATAGGCAATCTCCATAATGGGCTGCTGTGTTTCAATCAACAGGCGCCTAGCATTTTCTAGACGAATTTCATTTAAGAATTGTTTTGGCGTTTTCGATAAGTATTTTTTAAATCGGCGCTCCAGTGCGCTTACCGACAAAAATGCCAGTTTTGCCAATTCTTCAATACTGATGTCTTGATGATAGTTTTGACGAATGTATTCAACAGGCGCTTTAATCGCACTGATTGTAGACAATTCATGTGAAGAGCGTTCAAGATGATGGGTAAAACCGTATGATCCGATGATATTCCCTTGTCGGTTGGTAAGAGGACGTTTAGTCGTTGAAAACCACGCAAACTCTCCATTAGGCCTTAAATTTAGTTCAATTCTATTAGTCACCAATTCGCCAGCCATCACCTTTCTGTCATCCATAATGAATTGTTTGGCAATGTGAGGTGGCGACAAACTGTCGTCTGCTTTGCCAATGATTTTTGAGATAGATTTAAATCCGTAAGTATCAAGCATGGCCTGATTCGCATAGATAATTTGACTATTTTCGTTTTTAATCCAAAAAAGCGTGTCAGGTAATAAATCGAACATATGTACGATTTGTTGTATTCCAATTTCATCCAAAAAATCAATATCAATGGGTTGTTGCAGTGAATTCATGGTGTCGCCCGCAGTTCGCTTTGTAAGACGCGTTTAGTATAAAGCCGATTATGTTGCATGCACAACCGAATTTCTATTAACCCTTGTTAAAAAAGAAGGATAGAGTTTATAACAAATAATTTACATCCTGATTATTGTGCTATTTTATGGATATAAATTCTTAGCTAACAACCCTTGTTTTAAGGAAACCAGATGAAACAAATAAAAGGTCCAGGTATATTTCTCGCGCAATTCGCCTCGGATGAAGCGCCTTTTAATGATTTAAATAGTATTTGTGAGTGGGCATCAAGCATTGGCTTTAAAGGCATACAGATGCCCTCATGGGACAAGCGTTTGTTCAATCTTGAGTTGGCGGCTGAGAGTCAGGATTATTGCCAAGAAGTAACGGGCACGCTTGCAAATCACGGTTTAGAGCTTACTGAGCTTTCAACGCATTTGCAGGGCCAACTCGTTGCCTCACATCCCGCTTACGATACTATGTTTGACGGCTTTGCCGACGAGTCGGTTAGAAATAATCCTGAAGCACGAACCGAATGGGCAATCAACCAGATGCACCTTGCTGCAAAAGCGAGTGGTAACTTCGGTCTTAAATCGCATGCTAGTTTTTCTGGTGCCTTGCTATGGCAAACCTTTTATCCTTGGCCACAACGCCCAGCGGGCTTAGTAGAGGCGGGCTTTAACGAGTTGGCAAAAAGATGGACGCCAATTTTGAACAGCTTTGACGAGAACGGCTGTGATGTATGTTACGAGCTGCACCCTGGCGAAGACTTACACGATGGCATCACCTTTGAGATGTTTTTGAAAGAGGTGAACAATCACCCTCGTGCCAACATTCTTTACGATCCTAGTCACTTTATTCTACAGCAGTTAGATTACCTTGCTTTTATCGATATTTATCACGAGCGAATTAAAGCCTTTCACGTCAAAGACGCTGAATTTAGACCCTCGGGTAAAATGGGTGTTTATGGTGGCTATCAGCCTTGGATAAATCGCCCCGGCCGCTTCCGTTCGCTAGGCGATGGTCAAATTGATTTTAAAGACATCTTTTCAAAAATGACTGCTAACGATTTTGATGGCTGGGCAGTCATGGAGTGGGAGTGCTGTATGAAGCATCCCGAGGACGGTGCTCGCGAGGGCGCAAAATTTATCAGCGATCATTTAATTCGTCCAACAGACAAAGCCTTTGATGATTTTGCAGGCTCTGGTGCTGACGATGAGCTAAATCGCTCAATTCTTGGTCTGAAGTAAGCTTGGTTTTACATAAGGAATTCAACAATGACAATAAGTGATCATTTAACAGAAGCGCAAAAGTCGCGCCTGTTTATATTAAGCTGTATCGCGCTAACCGTGACTGCAATGACCTTTGGTATTAGAGCGGGTATTTTAAACCAGTTGGGGGTGGATTTTGAATTAAGCAACGAACAACTTGGTTACATTACCGCTATGGCGTTTTGGGGTTTTCCATTAGCCACTATTTTTGGCGGATTGCTTTACAACGCTATTGGCGCACGCACCTTGATTATGCTTGCGTGTGTATGTCACGTTGCCGGTTTGGTGCTAACCATCCTGGCAGACAGTTTTTGGGGGTTAATGCTTTCCTCTTTGTTAGTTGGCTTTGCTAACGGCTCAGTCGAAGCTGGATGTAACCCGGTTATTTCAGAGTGTTATGACAAAAATAAAACCACCATGCTCAACAAATTCCACGTCTGGTTCCCAGGTGGCATTGTTATCGGGGCCTTGATTTCATTTGCAATGTCAAATGCTGGTATTGGTTGGCAGTTGCAGATTGCGGTCATGCTGGTGCCTACTGCTATCTATGGATTCATGTTGCTTGGTGCAGTGTTTCCAAAGCACGATGCCGCAGTGGTGTCTACGTCAAATAACTTCAAATCAATGTTTACGCCAGTCTTCTTATTCTTATTTGTTTGCATGACAGTCACTGCGCAAACGGAGCTCGGTACAACGCAATGGGCTGATAAAATCTTGGCAGGTAGTGGTGTGCACCCAATGGTAACCCTTGCCATGATCTTTGGCATCATGGCAATAGGGCGTTATTTTGCGGGTCCGCTTGTGCACAAGTTTAATCCTACAGGTGTGTTGCTGTATTCAGCTATTGTATCAACTATTGGTCTTTTCATGTTGTCACAATTCAGTGGTCCGCTCGCTATCGTGGCGGCCATCGTTTTTGCGCTTGGCGTAACTTATTTCTGGCCAACAATGATAGGTTGTGTTGCTGAATATTTACCACAAACGGGCGCGCTTGGTATGTCTATTGTTGGTGGCGCAGGCATGGCTTCAGTTGCGGTTTGGAGCCCAATTGTTGGAAGCTGGGTGGATAATGCCCAAGCGCAAGCAGCGGCTTCAGGCGCAAGTCCCGATGAAATTGCCGCAGTGGCAGGCCCTGCAGTGCTTGAGAACTTAAGCTTATTCCCTATGGTCTTAATTGTCGCCTTCGCCGGTTTCTACTTCTTTATGAGAAAGCGTGCAGCGGCAGCTGCCAGTGCGAATGCAGCCTAATTGGGAAACTTACATGAAAAAAGAAGATAGAGAAATGAGGTTTAATCGCAGGCAGTTTTTGCAGACACTTTCTCAGGCCGTGGGTTACACCGCGGCCGCTTCTGTGTTGGCTGGCTCCGGTATGTCAGTTGCGCTCGCTTACACGCCAAAACCTGACAGTGCAAGCCGGCCAGGCCTCTTGTTCACGCAGGCACAGATGCAAACCCTAAGAGATATATGCGATACGGTGCTGCCAGCAACAGATACTAAGAGCGCAGCGGAAGTGGATTGTCACGGATTCGTGGATCATCAGCTGGTGCAGTGTCACGACGAATGGTCGCAGCAAGCTTGTATTTCAGCTGTGGAGCTGGTCGAGCGAAATTCGCAAAAAGCGTTTTCAAAGGGTTTTACAGCGCTAAGTTCTGGTGAAAGAACACAAGTCCTTCGAGATATAGAAGCACTCAAGAGCGCTTCAAGTGATGAAAAAAGTCAGTTTAAACACCTTAAAGTGCTAATCGTTTTTGGTTACTTCACTACAGAGGAAGGCGTAACTAAAGCACTGAGCTTTCAGCCTTTTCCAGGCGGTTACAAAGGCTCCATCCCCGTAACGGAAGACACCAAGGTTTGGGGTTCTCTGAATTACTACTAACTGAGTAGATAGATTTTATGAAAGAAGAGTTATATATCAACGAAAGCCGCGAAGAGTTTGATGTCGTGGTGGTTGGGTCAGGTGTTACCGGTGGCTGGGCGGCAAAAGAGTTTACTGAGCGCGGCTATAAAGTGCTTATGATAGAGCGTGGCCGAGTGGTTGAACACCGAAAAGACTACCCGACCGAGTCTAAGCCAGTTTGGACCTTCGAAAATCGAACCAAGGTTAATAACCTGCTGACTGAACAGCAGTATAAAATTCAGTCAACGTGTTATGCCTGGAATGATGCAACAAAACACTTTTTTGGTAATGATCGTGATTTGCCTTACAGCACCGAAGAAGGTACGGACTTTTGGTGGATTAGAGGTAATCAGCTTGGTGGTAAATCATTAACGTGGCACCGTCAGTCTTATCGTATGAGCCCTTACGATTTTGAAGCGAATATTAAAGACGGACATGGAAACGACTGGCCGATTCGATATAAAGATCTTGAGCCATGGTATGCTTATGTCGAAAAATGGATTGGTCTTTCCGGCAATAAAGATAATTTACCGCAATTACCAGACAGTGAGTATTTGCCGCCCTTTGAGATGAATTCACCTGAAATTGCTGCGAAGCAAAGAATGGCCGAAGCATTTCCTGACCGCCCCATGATTATTGGGCGTGCTGCGCATCTTTCCAAACCCTCAAAAATTCACATTGAGCAGGGTCGAATGCAATGTCAAGCAAGGGATGAGTGCCAAAAAGGCTGTTCTTTAGGTGCGTACTTCTCAACGCAAAGCTCTACTTTGCCTGCGGCGGTAAAAACCGGCAACTTGCATATTGCGCCTAACAGCGTGGTTCATAGCCTTATTTACGACGAGTCTCGCAACCGAGTGCGCGGTGTAAAAGTGATTGATGATGCAACGCTAAATACTCGCGAGTATTTTGGTAAAGTTGTATTTTTGTGTGCATCAACACTTGGGTCTACACAAGTATTGCTAAATAGTAAGAGCAAATCTCGTCCTAATGGTATTGCAAATACGTCAGGCGTGACGGGCCATTATTTAATGGATCATAACTACAACGCGCGCGCCAACGGCACCTTGCCAGGGTGGGAAGACGAGTATTACTCAGGGCGACGTCCCACTGGTATGTACATTCCCAATTTCCAATACACGCCTGAAAAGTATAAAAAGCACTATGTTCGAGGTTACGCTTTGGGCGGTGATGCTATGCGTGGTAACCATATGGGCGCTGCTCATGGTGACGGAATTGGTGCTGATTTTAAACAATCGCTCGGTAAACCGGGTCCGTGGCAGTTCGGAGTATATGCTCAGGGCGAAACCTTGCCTGACTTTGACAATCAAGTATCTCTGCATCCGACCAAAACAGACAAGTGGGGAATACCGCAGCTACATTTCAACACGCGTTGGTCAGACAACGAAAAAGCGATGATGGATGATTGTGCGATGGAATCCGAGGCCATGCTCAAAGCTATGGGATGTGAAGATGTTTCGTCACAGGTTTCATATGAGCATAAACCTATGGGCTCAGCGATCCACGAACTTGGTACCGCAAGAATGGGTAAAGACCCTAAAGAATCAGTATTGAATGGCTATTGTCAAAGCCATGATATTCCTAATTTGTTTGTTACTGATGGTTCAGGCTATTGCTCGTCGGCAACGGTTAATCCCTCACTTACTTTCATGGCAATGACGGTGAGAGCAGTCGATTATTGTGCTAAAGAGATGAAGCAAAGAAGGATCTAATACAAACATGTTGAACAATGTCACTAGCAAATGCTATCAGTCCGCTATCGACATTCACGCTAGCATTAAAACCAGAAAGCATCGCTTTCTGGTTTTTTTTATGGCGCGAAGTTATAGCGTTCCCGCGCTCTGGATGACGATTTTCATGATAGTTCATGGTAATGCCTACACACAGATAAAGCTATCTGAGCCTATTTTCTCCGCTAAATCTACTATTGCGAATTATGCTGAGGCTGGGCCCGCCATCGTGGTCGATCAGTTTGGATATTTGCCACAAGCGAGAAAGATTGCAGTTTTAAGAAACCCTAAACAAGGCTTTGATGCATCTCTTAACCATGAATTTAGTCCGACAATAGAACTGCGTAAGTATCCCTCAAATGAAGTAGTCATGACCATAACTCTTCAAATTTGGAACAAGGGAAAAGTGGATAGCAGCTCCGGTGACATGGCGTACCATGCAGACTTTTCGACGTTGCGCGAGGTGGGTAAGTACTATCTCGTTGACCCAAAGTACAAGCATCAATCCTATGTATTTAGGGTAGGCGCAGACGTTTACAAGACAGTCCTTAAAGATGCTTTCAGGGTGTTTTACTACCAACGCGCAGGATTTGCAAAGCGGCCTCCATTTGCAGATAAGAAATGGCAAGATGCGGCGAGTCACCCACAAGATAAGAAGGCGCGCCTATATAGCCAAATGCAAAGTGACACTACGGAGCGTGACCTCAGTGGCGGATGGTATGATGCGGGCGATTACAATAAATATACAAACTGGACAGCGGATTACGTCATTGGGCTACTGAGTGCTTTTGAGGAAAACAAAGCTGCTTGGACAGATGATTTTAATATTCCCGAATCTGGAAACGGGATCCCCGATATTATTGATGAAACCTTATATGGGATTGCATGGTTAAGGCGTATGCAAAATGAAGATGGCTCATTACTGTCCATTGTTGGCTTAGACGAAGCCAGCCCACCCTCAGACGCGAGGGGTATGAGTCTTTATGGCAATGCAAATACCTCAGCGACACTAACGACTGCGGCTGCTTTTGCATATGCTAGCGTCGTATTTAGTGAACTTGCAGACTCTCTAGATGGCGAACAGGCCGTAAGTCTTAAAAACAGCTCAAGTGATTTATCAAAAAGGGCACTATCGGCATGGGGCTGGGCTCAGGCTAACCCCGATGTGATTTTTAAAAACAATGATGAAGCTTCTGGTACCAAAGGCTTAGGCGCAGGGCAACAAGAAGTCAGCGATGACCGTCGAATGCGCAAAACCATGAGCGCGGCCATTTATCTATATGCCTTAACGCAAGACAAGGCACTGCACTCAGTTGTGGACGATATCTATCCTGAATTTGCAGAGCTGGGTAAGCACCGGGCCGTTAATGCCTTCAGGGCAGAAGAAGTGCGTGATCTATTGTATTTTTCTGAGATACCTAGCGTAAGAAAAACACTGCGACAGCGAATTCGATCGGACTTTGTTCATGGTATGAAAAACGGCCCGCACAATATCGCCGCGCAAGTAGATATAAGAGACCCGTATCTTGCGCATCTGCAGACTTACACTTGGGGAAGCAATGCGATTAAGGCTAATCAAGGCAGCTTGTTTTATGAATTCGCCTTGCGGGGACTGAGGCATGATACTGAGCTTGATGAGGCGCAAGCTGCTTTAAATTACCTGAACTACATACACGGCGTTAATCCTTTGGGCAAGGTGTATTTATCAAACATGTATCACGCAGGCGCCGAGAATTCAGTGAACGAGTTTTATCATGCTTGGTTTGTCGACGGCTCTAGTCGGTGGGAACATGCTTTGGAATCTCAAGCTGGGCCTGCCCCGGGGTTTTTGGTGGGTGGCCCCAATCCGCGCTATTTCTGGGATGACTGTTGTCCTTCAATGTGCGGAAGCGACGAGAACAATGAGCTTTGTGGTGCACAGGTCTTGAGTCCTCCTGCTAATTCGCCGCCGCAAAAATCGTATATGGACTTCAACACAAGTTGGCCAATCAATTCTTGGGAAGTGACCGAGAACAGTAATAAGTATCAAACCAACTACTTACGATTATTATCTAAGTTTGTTAACTAGAACGTATTGCTCAATCATTCTCTCGAAAGGCGTGAGCAGAATAGAAGGCATGCAAATCAGCTTGCTTGCCATGTTCAGCAATGCTCCCATGTTCAAGGTTAATGTGGAATACGCGTCCCGTTTGCTGCTCGTGCACTTTCGGAATGCTTGCTTGTTCTAAGCTAATATTCACTACGGTGTTATCATTGCCAAGAACAATGCTTTTAATTGCATCATTTTTAGCGCCCATTTCTTCCGAGCCATATGCAGGAGCGTCTCTGTAAGTCCATGAATTTATGGATACTGATTGTTTCAGTGTTGCAATATCAGCAGCTAATTCTGGTGGCAGCGCTTTGGTTAAATATACCTTAAAGCCATCTTCGGTGATGCGCACGTTTTTAATGTGTAAATCAACCGTTGTCCCATCATATGAAATCCGCTGAAGTGCTGCAGGATTCCCACCTTTTGCCTGCCATCCACGCCCCGTTTGGCCAAGCAGCAGGCTATTGTCTGGCAAAAATACCGGGCGCATTACACCAGACTCCATACCGCTTGCGAAGGGGATCATGACTCCCTGCCATTGACCGTTTACCTTTTCAAATACGGTGCGCGTCAAGTTCGACTGAGTTTGGTCGCCAATGATCATCTGGCCTGCGAAGGGGCCGAAAGCACCCCCAGTGGTATCCCAAACGGGATTACCTAAGGAATTAGCCACTTTGCCATGCGCCACTACAACAGCCGCCTTTTCTTTGCGAGGGATTACCGCTTCCCAACTGACTTCGTGCGAATCAGGTGTCATATTGGGTTCATCAATTAGGCCCGCGGGATGACCGTAGAACTTTCCATCTTCTAACATGAAAATTTTAGAGCTACCGACAAAATCGCCTTGATTATCGGCATACCAGACTTGTCCGCTTGGATCCGCACCTAAGCCAGCAGGGCTGCGAAGGCCATTTGCAAAGTACTCATATTTGCCCTCTGGTGAGATACGTACTGCCCAACCTACATAGCCGCCATGGCTGCCCATGACATTTCCACCGGCGTTGTAGATAGCACTTTTTCCATCAGCTAGATTTAGCGTAAGCACATAATTACCCTGGACATCCCGCGTTGGGCCGTGCACATAGGTATGATAATTAGCTGCGTTGGTGAATGAATCAAATAAGGTTTCGAATTGATCGGCTATGCCATCGCCATTTATATCCTTTATGCGCGTAAGTTCAGCCTTATTTCCAACGACCGCCACAGAGCCATCGTCTGACTCGCTAAGCATACCTAGGCTGTCAAAAATGCCTTCTGCAAAAAGTTGCCACTTATCGTCTTTTAATCGCCAAACACCAGCCGTTCGCGTTGAAACAAGTACTTGACCGTCTTTAGTCGTATCTATGCCCATTGCTTCGAATAATTGTTGACGCCCAGCGTTGTCTTTAGGTGCATACCAGTTTTCGATAGCGTAGCCATTGGGCAAGTTGGCAGTTGCTTGCTCAGATTCAAATGTTTGATTTTCGTAATCAAAGCGCTTGTCTGGTGCAAGCCATGGCGTTTCTGCAACCGTGATACTTGCCGTCAGAATAGCCTGTCGATTGAGGCCTTTGCTCAATACAATATGATTAGCATCTAAGCTTGCACCTTCAAGCTTGATATTCTTTAACAGATCTTGGTTAATCGCGAAGCGCTGTTCATCATTAATTTGTCCTTCGAGAATAATCGTGACATCACCGTTTTGCGTAAATTCATGGGTAATGGCAATATCGTTTCCGCTGATGTTATAAAAGAAGGTCACAGGCGCAAGAGGCTTAGTTGAGTCTCTGAAGTAGCCTTTAAACCTTGCGTCTTGTTCATTAGCGCGTTGCTCAAAACTTTTCTCGGAATAAGCGCTTTGTTTTACGGTCTCAATATCGTCAAATACTGGAGACTTAAACGAGAAATCGATTAATTTACCTGCGGCATTAAGCGGGCGAATGAGGCCTGAGAAACTGCCCAAATTAGTCTCAATGGCTTGATAACCTATGTCAAATGCCTTACCACCACGGCCACTTAATTCGCCAGAAGTTTCTAAAAATCCGCCTTTCCATATCTTTGCTATTGATAAACTGCGGGGGTCAAAGCTGTAATGTAAGCCGTTTGGGTGTCCGACATTAATCGCCCTGCCGCTGACCTCAGGCAATGGACCGCGCTGAATGCGAATTCTGTCTTGCACTAAAAACTGCATCGGATCTGTCATTGGATCATATTCTTGAGGGCCTTCTGCCGACTCTAGCTGAACCACAGTTCCTTGATTCCACAAATCATTGCGCGCCAACAAAAAAGAGTAGATGGCGCTAATGTCTTTATCGGGGATCACCTGCGTGGTGTATCGAGGCATGATGGGGAGATAGGCCTCCCCTGCCTTTGCGCCGGATTCGACCAGCGCAAGCTCTGCCTCTGCGTTTCGGATGCTCCGCTTTAAATAATTGAGATCTGCTCGCACTTCGTATTCATGTTTTTCTTGATTCTGCACGCCACGCTTTCGTGGGTCGCGAGTAAACAATCCATACAGATTAGGCCCTGTTTTTACAGAGGGGTCATCTGCTTTAACGGAATGGCATTCGGCGCATCCGTAGTTTTTAAAGGCGCTTTTCCCTACTTCAACGAAGTTGATAAGTTCTTCAGCATTCGTGGCTTCGCCACTGTTTTCCGGTAGCACGATATTGGAAAAGTCAGCTCTTGATACCAGTACATTGCGAACGGCGCTTTGTCCTGAAATTGCATCGAACACCAATGGGCCATTGAGCTCTTCCCAATGAAAGGTAGCGTTACGAGCTGGGGACTCTGCAATCACATTTTCTTGTACAAGCTCACCGTTTATTTTCACTGAGATTATGAAGGCGTTTTCGACTTTGTTGTGCCCTTCATCGTGTCGAGGTGCTCTAAATTGTGCTTCAAAGTGATGCCATTGATAGGGGGCTAGTTCCAGCGCTTGTAGCGGTAAGCTGCCCCCCCATTGGCGCCTGGAGTTGTCTTTGTTCCATTCATCCCAAAATTGGCCTACTGCGCCAGGAGAATCAAAACTCGCCTTATTGCCTGAGCCTTTTGAAAGACGCACCGGATATCGCCCCATCAGCAGCGCATCGCTCATGCCGTCGCTCGAGAGCATAAATTCAAAGCTGACAATTTTGTCGCTGAAATAGGGAGCCGACATAATATGCGAGCTTGTGTCTTCAAAGTCTGTATTGACATCTTTCGGCGTCAGGATGATGTGGCCGCTTCCAAGCTCGCCGATTGAAAACTCAGTTCCTTCAACAGTCAGGGCATCGGATACCTGCCAATGCGGTGCATCTTTGAAAAAATCCTGATTAAATACTAATTTTTCTGATGATTCCTGAGAGTCATTCACACTCATAGTAGCCTGCACGCTAAATAAGCAACTTGCGCACAATGTTAGTAGCATCATACGAGCAGAAGGTTTTATTTGTAGATTTGAGTAAAGAATGGCTGGACGCATTTTTTTTGCGCTTTTTGTTGCACGATTAAGCATGTAATTCTTCCTTTTGCCTGGACGCAGATGTGGACGCTTCTCAAAATATGTGGCGTCAACAGACCTTAAATTTCGCGTATCCAAATGTTTCTAAAACTGTTTGCACTGCCGTGATCTTGCAATTTGATGGGTAAACATTCATGTGCATAGTACTTTGGTTCACCAATCCATTCGGTTTGTCCTTTAAGCTCAACATTGTTGTGAACTAGGACGCCGTTGTGCAACAGTGTGAGCCTTGCCGGGCTTGTTAATTCGGAACCAGTAAAACGCGGCGCGGTGTAAATGATATCGTATGTCTGCCACTCCTCTGCGGGGCGGGACGCATCGACTAAGGGAATAAACTGCTTGTAAATTGACGCCGCCTGACCATTGGGATAGGTTGAGTTTTGATATGTATCGAGCACCTGAATTTCATAGCGGCTTTGCAAAAAAATCCCGCTGTTTCCTTTGTTCTGTCCCGTTTTGTCGTCTTCTCGCGTGGTGCGCCACTCTATATGCATTTGTACGTCACAAAAAGACTGCTTGCTGACGATGTCGCCGCTTCCAGCTCTAACCGTCATTGCATATGGTGAATGATCCCAAGGTGCATCTGAGCCGTCTATCGCTTCCCAGCTATCAATGCCGTTTCCATCAAACAAAATAATGGCGTCTGACGGTGGCTGATTAGGCATGGCCTCAACTTTTGGTGGCACCGGTTTCCAAACTTCGGTCTTTTTCGACTCTTCATATCGTTGAGCTTCTGTTAACTGCGCAGAAGCATTGATGCTGATGCAAAACGCTATTGCCATAAGCAAGGGAATTTTAAGTTGGCTCAATTTAATCGCGATCGTTTTCATCTTTCACTCTTTTGTTCTTTTACTAAGAAGTTCTACCAATTCAACCTTTGTCTAAGCGACTGTTCTAGGTCTTGCGCCATCTTTTCGTGCTGCTTTGCAGTTGGATGAGGGTCACAGCTGTCGCCTGGATAATGATTTGCTTTTTCGTAAACTAGCGAATCTACATTGGCCTGTTCAACAACTTCGCTAAGATAGCCTTGAACAACAGTTTTGTTTTGTCGCTCGGGTACGCCGTTATTGAGCATCGCGCCCTCTGTTATCATAATCATAGCCTTGGGATGGACTTGGGCAATGCGCTGCACAAATTGCACATAAGCGGAAACAAACTTGCGTCTGTCTGGGATCCCAGGATTAAAGTCATTCGTGCCAAGGCTAACAATGACAGCTTCGGGTTGATATTGCGCATGATCCCAAGGTGCATCGATATTTTCAAACGGCAAGGACTTTTCAAAAAATGCCGGCGCTTGGATGTCGTCGGGGTTTTCATTCCAGCTTCGTATAATACCTCGTCCACCAAAACAGACTAGATGAACATTTGCGTCAAGCTTTTCGCCAAGCTTGTAGCCATAGCTGCTGCGCGCATCATGACCGTTAATTTTTGTATCGCACTGAGCGCCGCGCGAGACAGCAGCGCCGCAGCTAACGGAGTCACCCACCACCAAAATGTTTCTTGAAGGTAGTTTTGGTGGTGATGCTAGTGCGCCTTGCTCAAGAGTCAATGAGTGAAGCTCATTGATGCTTTGCCAGCTTTCCGAGCGATTGACTAATTGCACTTGGTGCCGTGCTACCGTTTCAGAATAGGTGATGGGATAAGTGTTAAGCTCTTTGGAGATATCAAGGGTATGACTGAATTCGCCGTCGATTACGACGTCAATACGACCACGCCCCGAATTGCTGCGCGCGGTAAGCGTGACTCTTTTGGCGAGCGCATTGAATAACAAAGTGACGCCCGGATAACTCATTTTTATGACTTCACTAGGCGAATCGCTTTTTGCATCGCCTTCATAAGCGTTAATTAGGCTGCGGCCCATCACGTGAATGTTGGGATTATTGGCTATGGCTACGGCATTTGATTCACTTGCATTGCTAGAAGTTGCATTTAGAGCGACATAGGCAAATGCCAATACTTTTAATATGGGGTGTGAGCAACAATTGTGTTTCAAGGCATGCAGCATATTTGGCTCTTTTTCCGCTTTTGCTCAGCGTTTTCGTTAAAATATTGTTACAATTAGACCTAAAAGCGAGACTAATGAGTTAAGAGGTATTCGGTTAAAGATGCTACTAATTCGGCGAAAGAGTAAAGCGATACGCGTGGTCTATACTGCTTTTTAGCACCTGCCACGCATTATGGATTATTGTAAGTTGTTGATATAATTGATTTAAGTATTTTATTAAAGATAACTTTTAAGGTATGTAACGCCGAATACGTCTTAGTCTAAACCGAAATACTGTTAACGGGTTTTGCTTGCTTATGACTACAATCATGATGTTAACAAAATGTATACACCTAGCGAATGATATATGTTTTCGACCATCAGAAAACAGGTACGCAGTAGCTAGGCACTTATCTTGAGCTTTGGAGAGCACATGTTTATTTCTAAATATCTAAAAAACACCCTCGCAGCGTGCATTCTTGCTGGCGTAACTACAAGTGCGTTTGCCCACGAAATGGGTATTCAGGTCTACAGCTTACGAAATCAATTTGAAGCAAACGGGGTTTCCGACACATTTTCGACTATTCAGGGTTGGGACTTAGAGCTGTTAGAAGCGGCTGGAAATTTATACGGCCTCTCAATTTACGATTATAAGAATGAGCTTATCAAGCACGACTTGCAAGTAGTGAGCGTTGACACCAACTACGAAGAAGTTCGTGATAATCCAATGGCGGTGGCTTATAAAGCAGCCTTTTACGGCGCTAAGTTCGCCACTTTCTATTGGATACCTCATGAGGGCGAATTTGGTTATGAGCATACTAAAGAAGCGGTTGAGGTAATGAATAGAGCGGGGAAGATCTTGGCGCAAAATGGCGTGACCCTCCAGTATCATCCTCATGGTTATGAGTTGATCCCGCACGAAGATGGCACTTTGCTTGACTATATGGTGCAAAACGTGACCGAAGCTGATTTCCAAATGGACGTTTTTTGGATTAAAAACGGCGGTGGGGATCCAGTCGAATACCTACAAAAATATCCTGGGCGATTTAGAACACTGCACTTAAAAGACCGTTTACCAGGGACTGAAAATAACACTCGCGGCCAGCAAGATGTTGAAACCAACGTAGTATTGGGTGAGGGTGACGTGGGTATTGCTGCAGTAGTTGAAGAGGCGAAAAAGCAGGGTATTAAATATTATTTCATCGAAGATGAATCGTCTCGGGTGGAGCGCCAAGTGCCAAAGAGCATCGAATATCTTAAGAGTTTAGGTGTTCACTAGTTACAAAAGCGGCTGTTTATCACAGCCGTTTTTTATTGCTGCGTTTACTAACGAGCAAATGCAAAATGGCCCAAACGATTAAGATTACAAGCCCACCAGACTCGTTGGTTTGTTGAACCATTTGCGTACCGGCTTCATTCCAATACTGACTGGGATTAAGCCAATCAAGATGTAAATTACCCTGGTCGTCTTGCATTCTAAACAGCAAGCTTCCGCAGGTAAAACCTAGCCATACATACAGAATGGCGTTTGGAAGTGCGGTGAGTAAAGACGAAAGGTTAATCAGTGCTGCAAAGCCATATAAGACAATCCATATCCAAGCATCATGGTTGCCGTATTGGCTTGCATCGTTGAACTGTAAATAGGCAAAAACGGCAAAAAGAATGGTGCCCAAGCCATAAAACAATTTGGGAAGTGACATCAAAGTTGCTCTACATCGTAGTTTTGTTTTAGCTTAAACATAGCTATTTTAACTTGCAACCAATAGCAGTCCTGCATGATCCAATGCGTGAATCAGGCAGATAGTGAGAAAGGAAGATAAATGAGTACACAACACACCGAAAATACAGGATTCATCATTTTGGTCAGCGTTGTCGCGACCATTGGCGGATTCTTATTTGGGTTCGATAGCGGAGTGATTAACGGCACTGTTGATGGCTTGCAGCAAGCGTTTAATGCCGACAGCATTGGCACCGGTTTTAATGTTGCAAGCATGCTGCTTGGTTGTGCAGTCGGCGCCTTTATTGCTGGTCGTCTCGCAGATTTATATGGAAGACGAACACTGCTGATTGTGGCAGCTGCATTTTTCCTAATTAGTGCTTGGGGTTCAGGTATCGCTGAAAGCTCGGGCGAGTTTATCTTCTATCGTGTTTTAGGTGGTTTAGCGGTGGGGGCTGCGTCTGTTATGGCACCTGCATATATTAGTGAGATAGCACCAGCGCGTTATCGGGGTATGCTAACCACCATTCAGCAAGTTGCTATCATATTCGGCTTGTTTTCGTCATTTTTGAGTAACTACTTTTTAGCAGATATTGCAGGTTCGTCCACCACTGAATTCTGGATGGGATTTGAAGCATGGCGTTGGATGTTCTGGATGGAGATGTTTCCCGCAGTGTTGTTCTTGCTGCTGCTTTTCCTTATTCCAGAAAGCCCACGTTATTTGGTGCTAAGCAATAAGTTAAGTGCCGCTAAAACCGTACTCACTAAACTATACGGTGAGCAAATTGCTCAAACAAAAATCGCTGAAATTGAAGCAACGGTGGCTACTACAGAAGCGCCAAAGTTTGCAGATTTAGTGGATAAAACAAGCAACAAAATACGCCCCTTAGTGTGGGTAGGCATTGGTTTAGCGACCTTTCAGCAGCTTGTGGGAATAAATGTTGTTTTCTACTACGGTGCGGTGCTTTGGCAGGCAGTAGGCTTTTCTGAAAGCGATGCATTGCTAACGAATGTGATAACCGGTGCGGTGAGTATTGTTGCCTGCATTATCACCATATCATTGATTGAAAAAATTGGCCGTAAACCGCTGCTTATGATTGGCTCAATTGGTATGTCGATTGCTCTTGGCATCATGGTGCTGGTATTTGCAACAGCAAAGGTTCAAGCAAACGGCAATCTGGACTTAGGAGATATGGGTCTAGTTGCACTAGTGTCGGCTAATGCCTTTGTTTTCTTCTTTAACATGTCTTGGGGACCGGTGATGTGGGTAATGCTTGGTGAAATGTATCCAAATCAAATCCGCGGGTCAGGGCTCGCGATTGCTGGTGCTGCGCAATGGACAAGCAACTTCTTAGTGACAATGATGTTCCCAGTGATGTTAACCGGTATTGGCCTAGCAGGTGCTTACTCTTTCTACTTTGCCGGCGCTGTCGTATCGATTCTGTTCGTGCTGAAGTTTGTTCATGAAACCAAAGGTATCGAACTCGAGGATATGAAGGGATAGTATTTTTTATCCATTAAAAAGGCCGCAATTCGCGGCCTTTTTTAAACTTTGATCGGCGCTTACCTATGCACTCGCTTTCATTTTATTACGGTTACGATACTCACTGGGGGTGATCCCAAAATGTTGATTGAACACTGCATACAGATACTGCAATGAACGATACCCGCACACCAATGCAATCTCTTTTACGGGTTTGTTCGAATTAGATAAGAGCTCACACGCACGATTGAGTTTTTCCTGGTGAATAGCGGCATGGACGCTGTGCCCACGCTCTTCCATAAAGCGGTTTTCAAGGTTTGAGCGAGAAATACCGATATGATCCAGCACTTGCCCTACTTTAATTCCTCTGCATGCATGCTGACGGATATAGTGCATTGCTTGCATTACATAAGGGTCTTGAATTGATTTGAAATCGGACGATTGACGTTCTACCACACCCACAGGTGGAATGGTGACGCGTCGGTCTTTTAAGTTAGGATTGTCCATGCGCTTGTGAAGCAGCTTTGCCGCTTGAAAGCCCATATCAAAACAGCCTTGCGTGACAGAGCTTAAACTAATGCGCGACAAATTTCTTGCGATGTCATCATCATCAATACCTACAACGCAAATATGATCAGGGACCAGGCGGTTAATGTTTGCACAGGCCTGTAATAAATGTCTCGCTCTGGCGTCTGTCACCGCAACAATACCGATAGGCGTTGGCAAAGAATCAAGCCAATCAGCTAAACGATTCATATTGTACTGCCAAGTTTCTGCGCTCGTTGGCTGGCCGCGGTACAAAGCACACTCGCGAGAATCGGTTTTACATAAATCAAGCATCGCCTGTTCGCGTTCATGCGCCCATAAGTGGCCTTCGTCTACCGGTAAACCATAAAACGCGAAGCGTTCCATACCCTTTTGTTTCAAATGCTCGTAAGCACTTTTCACAATCGCGGTGTTGTCGGTTGCTACGTAGGGCACTTCTGGATAAAGCGATTCGTCCGCGTAGGAGCTGCCAACGCCGACGATAGGGATTTTTATATCTTTGAGAGCTGCGCGTATTTGCGGGTCATCAAAGTCTGCGATGATGCCGTTTCCGCCCCATTCATGTATGTGATCGAGACGACACTGAAAGTCCTCTTCAAGATAAACGTCCCAATCTACCTGTGTAGACTGCAAATAATGTCCAATGCCTTCGATGACCTGGCGGTCAAAAACTTTATTGGCGTTAAACAACAAACTAATACTGTGAGCAGCGGAAAACATGAATACGACTCCAAATCTCCATTTCGTTAAATGGTTTCAACCGGTTAGCCAGAAAATTACGAAATTTAATTGCAAAATTTCGTAATTGTTGGATTTCACTTCATCATACACCATACGTTACAAATTATTAACATAAAATTTAACGAATATGTATATCGGGATTGATTTAGGCACTTCAGGCGTCAAAATAGTGCTCACCCAGCGAAACGGACAAGTGCTTGCAACAACAAGTGCTCCCTTGTCTGTGTCAAGGCCTGCACCTCTGTGGAGTGAGCAAGCGCCTCAAGATTGGGTTGATGCTTTGCATATGAGCATGGGTGAGCTTGCATCTGACCACGATTTACGCCGAGTTGAGGCTATAGGTTTAAGCGGTCAAATGCATGGTGCGGTGCTGCTAGATTCTGACGAACAAGTGATTCGCCCTGCCATTTTGTGGAACGACGGGCGTAGCGAGCGAGAATGCAAGTTGCTGGAGCAGGCCGTACCGAATAGCCGTGATATCACAGGCAATTTGATGATGCCTGGGTTTACTGCGCCAAAGCTTTTGTGGGTCAAAAACAACGAACCAGAAAATTTTGCTAAAGTCGCTAAAGTGCTTTTGCCCAAAGACTATTTGCGATATGTCTTATCGGGGGACTATGCGAGCGATATGTCTGACTCGGCGGGCACTATGTGGTTGGACGTAGGCAAGCGTAAGTGGAGTAAAGAAATACTCGCAGCATGTGCGTTGAACGAAGAGCATATGCCAGCACTTTTCGAAGGTTCGGATATTACTGGGCATCTGTCGAGTGAGCTTGCGCAAAAATGGGGCATGAATGCGGTTCCGATTGTGGCTGGCGGTGGTGATAATGCGGCCGGTGCTGTGGGCGTTGGCTTAACCCAGCCGGGTCAGGCTATGTTATCTTTAGGCACCTCAGGCGTGTATTTTGTCGTTTCAGACACTTACACTAGCAACCCTGAGTCTGCTGTCCACAGCTTCTGCCATGCCTTGCCAAACACGTGGCATTTAATGTCAGTGCTACTAAGCGCTGCATCGTGCGTGAGCTGGTTTGCCGATAGTGTGCTAAAGCAGCCATTGCCTGAGCTATTCGCCGAGATTGGTAAGGATATTAGTGTTAACGAGGATTCTCCTTACTTTCTGCCTTATTTAAGCGGGGAGAGAACGCCGCATAATAATCCGCACGCAAAGGGAAACTTTTTCGGCTTAACGCACGAGAGCGATAAGCAGGCGATGTTCAATGCCGTATTAGAGGGCGTTTCTCTCGCCTTTGCCGATGGGGTTGAAGCGCTGCATGCATCTGGTACACGAGCCGAGGAAATTATGCTGATTGGTGGTGGCGCTAAAAATGAAGCTTGGCGTCAACTGTTGGCGGACGTCATTAATATTCCCATTACCTTTTGCGAGGCGGGAGAAGTGGGGCCTGGTTTGGGTGCGGCGCGTTTAGCGCAATTAGCCGTTGATAAGCAATCATCTTTGGCAGAGATTTGTCAACAGCCTCAGACAATTGCGGTGTATCAGCCAAACGCAGAGCGCCATGCAATGTTTAGCAAGCGGCGGGTGCGCTTCAAGCAAATATATCAGCAGCTTGCGCCCTTGTTTACCCGCTAAGGACAGAGCTTATCACACATGCTCACCGATAGTGAAATGGCCTTGATGTAACCAACGATACGGTATTATCAACGAATAATACTAAGCAGTTTAATTAGAAGTAACGCTCAATACCGGCGCGACATCCACTAACGATTGGAAAAAGTTATGTATTTTAAAGATATTGATAAAATCACTTTCGACCCCTCACAAGTCGAAAACCCGCTTACGTTTAAGCATTATAAAGCTGATGAGCTTGTTGCCGGTAAAACAATGGCAGAGCATTTGCGTTTTGCAGCATGTTACTGGCATAACTTCTGTTGGGACGGTGCGGATGTATTTGGACAGGGCACCTTTGGCAGGGAATGGCTAAAAATTGCTGACCCAATGCAGCAAGCTAAAGCGAAAGCTGACGCTGCTTTTGAGTTTTTCAGCAAGCTTACTGTTCCATACTACTGCTTCCACGATATTGACGTTGCGCCAGAAGGCAATTCAATCAAAGAGTATGTGGCCAATTTTGGTGAAATGGTCGATGTGTTAGAGCAAAAACAGGAAGAGACGGGCCTTAAGCTACTTTGGGGTACCGCAAATTTATTCAGCAATCCACGTTATGCTGGCGGTGCTGCAACAAGTCCTGATCCTGAAATCTTTAACTATGGCGCAACGCAAGTGTTTCATGCAATGAACGCCACAAAGCGCCTTGGCGGTGAAAACTATGTTTTGTGGGGAGGTCGTGAAGGTTATGAAACCTTGCTTAACACTGACCTGCGTCAGGAGCGTGAACAACTGGGTCGCTTTATGCAAATGGTGGTTGAGCACAAGCACAAAATTGGCTTTACCGGTGCACTGCTTATCGAGCCGAAGCCTCAAGAGCCGACAAAACATCAGTATGATTACGATACTGCCACGGTATATGGTTTCCTGAAGCAGTACGGCATTGAGAAAGAGTTTAAAGTGAACATTGAAGCAAACCATGCAACGCTTGCTGGTCACTCCTTCCATCATGAAATTGCGACGGCGATTAGCTTGGGTATTTTTGGGAGTATTGATGCAAACCGCGGTGATGAGCAAAACGGCTGGGATACGGATCAGTTCCCGACTAATGTAGAAGAGCTGACCTTGGTAATGTATGAAATTATCAAAGCCGGTGGTTTCTCAACCGGCGGACTTAATTTTGACTGTAAGCTACGTCGTCAAAGCGTTGATTTGCAAGACTTGTTTATTGGCCATATTGGCGGTATGGATCACATGGCCATTGCGCTTAAAAAGGCTGCGAAAATTCTTGAAAATGACTTCCTAGCCAAGAAAGTTTCCGAGCGGTATAAGAATTGGAATGGCCAATTAGGCAGTCAAATCTTAAAAGGTGAAAGCTCACTTGAAGATTTAGCGAAGTTGGCAGTTGATAATAACATTTCTCCTAGTCATAAAAGCGGTCAGCAAGAAATGCTTGAGAACCGTCTTAACCAAGTTTTGTTCTCTTAAGTTTTAATACCACCCTAGGTGTTTGACCCCGCTTTGGCGGGGTTTTTTGTATGAGGCGTTTGGGCTTTGATGTGGGGGCTAACCTTCAGAAAGTCGCTCTTCGCCATCCTTGGGCGCTTGAGCAAAGACATCCATGTCTTTGCACACTTTCTTAAGGTTAGCCCCCACATCAAAGCCCAAACGCCTCATACAAAGTCTAGAGCTCGTGGTAAAAATAGATTTAGTATGTAAAACAGAAGCTTGCTTCATTCCTTAAACAGGATTCAGGTTAAAATACCAAACTCAACACGCCTGCAAACAAAAACGCAAACAACCCAATTAGCGTCACCATGGGTGTCCATGTGCGAAGCGTTGTTTTTTCGTCCATGCCGAAGAGGCGGCTAACCAGCCAAAAGCCGGAGTCATTGAAGTGGGATAAAACGCTTGCGCCGCCCGCAATAGCGATAACAATGAAACACAAATCAGCTTGCGAGAGCTGGGCTTGCGTGGCGAGCATGGGAGCAACCAAGGCTGCTGTAGTGGTTAAAGCAACGGTGGCCGAGCCTTGTGCTATGCGCAGGCTGGCTGCGATAACGAATGCAGCGACAATGATTGGCATGCCGGTATCGCTTAGCGCATTAGATAATGCATCTCCAATTCCCGTAGCTCTGAGCACACCTCCAAACATGCCGCCAGCGCCGGTGACCAGAATAATCGCGCAAATCGGAGCGAGTGCATCGTTACATAGGTCATGAAGCTTTTGTTTACCTAACTTCGGTAAAAATAACAATAGACATATCAACAGTGTGATGAGCAATGCGATAGGGGTTTGCCCGATCGTTTGAAGCACCATTAGTAAGGTTGATTTGTTTTCAATACTGTAGGCGACGAGGTAAGTGCTGATGCCCGTGTTCAAAAAAATGAGCAACAGTGGCAAAAGTAAGATGCTTAATACTTGGCCTAGCGGCGGCAGACTTTCTGATAGATGAGTGTCATTTGGCGCAGAAGCGTCATTGTGTGAGGCACTAAATAAAGAAGGAAGAGGCACATCGAAGCGCGGCGCAATCCATCTGGCGAAAAGATAACTGCCGAAATACCAAGTTGGAAGCGACACCAGTACCCCCCAAAACAATAAGTTGCCGATGTCTGCACCGAGTAAATCTGCGGCTACCACGGGGCCCGGGTGGGGCGGCACTAGAGCGTGCATTACGGCAAATGCACCTGCAGCGGGAAGGGCGTATAGCAGTACTGAACCTTTAAAGCGTGCAGCAACGCTTAAAATTACCGGCAGCATAACAATTAAACCGGCATCGAAAAAAATAGGGAAACCAAATAGTAGAGAAGCTATACCAAGGGCAAATGGTGCACGGGAAATGCCAAATCGATTGATTAAACTATCGGCTAGCACCTGTGCACCGCCAGTCACTTCTAAAATTTTGCCAATCATTGCACCAAGACCCACTAATAAGGCGACAGATGCTAGCGTTGAACCAAATCCCTGCATCATGGTGGGTACAATATTGTCAATTGTCACACCGCCAAACACGGCAGTAAGCGCGCTAATTAGAATCAAGGCGATAAAAGCGTGTATGCGTAAATAGATGATGCAAATTAATAAACTGACAATAGCTAGCAGGGCAAGAAGTAGAGGGAAATTGGCAAGCACGAGATTTACATTCCTTGTGTGGCAAATTGATACAACTGAAGCGCCAATCAATGTAAACTGAAAATATTTACAAAACAATAACAAACTTGCTTAAGCCTTATGAATGACCACGACCAGAACGATGTGAAAACGATCAAACCGTTGCGGGTACTTGTTATGGGGGTGAGTGGTTCAGGTAAGAGCACCATAGCAAGTAATTTAGCGAAGTCTCTGGACGGTAGCTATATTGATGGAGACGATTTACATCCACAGGAAAATATTCAGAAAATGTCGCAAGGAGAGGCACTTAATGATGAGGATCGCAAACCTTGGTTAAAACAAATTGCCAAGAAATTTGCAAGAGCAAAGCGAGAGAATAAAACGCTCGTTGTCGCATGTTCTGCGCTAAAACGTGCTTATCGCGATCAGCTTCGTGAAGGCGAAACGAATTTATACACGATATTTTTAGATAACGATTTTGATACCTTGGAAAAGCGTATGTCCCAGCGCGCTCACTTTATGCCGACCGCGCTTTTAAAAAGCCAGTTTGAAACGCTCGAGCGGCCAATCAAAGAACCCCGTACCTTGTCGATTAGCAATGGGCAGCCAGTGGAAGACGTTATTTGCAAGATTGTGGCTTGGCTTAGCTGACAAGGCTTTAACGCCAAGTAAAATGTGAATTAATTGTAAATATTAAACATGATAAAGCAAATATCATAACTTTATTTCGAAACTCACTATCACATACTTGTTCATTCATTTATCAGGAGACGCTATGCCTATTCATCAGACAGTATTTCGCTCACGTTTTTCAGTTCTTACATCCTCCTTGTTTCGCGCTTGTTCTCTGACAAATTCACGCCGACTTTTTGGTGCAGGTATGTGTGCTTTTGCACTAACTGCTTGCCAGCCAGCTGCGAATAATGAAGCTGAGGCGATAAGTGAAAGCGAGGCTGCGCCCGATATGGCAATGAATACAAAAGAGCAAGTAGCTAAAAGCGTATCTACCGCATCAGCAATGCCTGCGCTTGATTGGCAATATATTCAAGTGGATGACAGTAAACAAATGTGGGGTGATTGGGCCGAACCAGAATGGCTGCGCTATTTTGGACTTGCTGCTGGCGATGTGAACGGTGACGGTTTAATGGATATTTTGTCAGGTCGTTATGTGTATCTTCAAAAAAATAGCGCGACAGGTGTTCCCGCGAGTCAATGGCAACGACTGGATTTAGGGGACAATGTTGATGGAATATTGATTATCGATGCAGACGGTGACGATAAGCTCGATATTATTGCCCAAGCGCTTCCGCAGCTGTATTGGTATGAAATGAATGATGAGGGTGGCTTTACTCGCACTAATATTGGCGAAGTGCCTGCTACCACACATGTAAATAGCCAAGGCTTTACGGTTGCAAATATAGTTGGTGACCAGAGAAACGAATTTATCATTGCCGGTAACGGCAACTTGTTCGCGTTTAAGGCTCACTCAAACGACGATGGCAGCGTTAGATGGCAAAAACAACTGGTTGCTGCAAACACCTCTGACGAAGGTATTGGCGTTGGCGATATAGATGGCGACGGTGACATTGATTTAGCCGCGGGTCGGCGTCCAGAGGGCGATCCAGAGCCTAAAGAAGTGCTTTGGTATGAAAACCCAGGAAACATGGACGGACAATGGCAATCCCATTATGTCGGAAAAGGCTCCCATCCCATCGACCGTGTTGAAATTGCAGATCTCAATGGTGACGGTTTAGGGGATATCGTTTTCACTGAAGAGCGCTACCCCGGTCTTGAGCCAGATGCACAGATGGTGAAGTTTGTTCAAACTAGCGATGGTGCGTGGGAGCGTGAAGTATTGGTCACGCAGTTTTCGATGAATAACTTAGATATTGGTGACGTTGACCAAGATGGCGATTTAGATTTAATTACTGCTGAACACAAGGGTGAAGTTTTAGAAACGGAGCTTTGGCAAAACGACGGAAACGGTAACTTCACTCAATCTGTGATTGATACCGGTAAAGAGAGCCACTTAGGTACGCAGCTGGTTGATATTGACGGTGATGGCGATTTAGACATTATCAGCGCAGGCTGGGATCAGCATCAGTTTGTGCATATTTGGTTAAATCCGGCTATATCCAATATATCTATTAGTGAAGTTGAGCATTTAGAGCGCGCGCACTTTCTAGTGAAAACGCCCAGCGCCAGTTATTTACTGGATAGAGCAGGTGGCGGTTTTTCAAGCATCATTGATGTAAGGGGGAACGATTGGGTAAATTTTAAGATGCAGCCGTGGGGGGATTACCCTGCGGCTGCTGCCGGTGCGTTTAGAGGGATCCCCAACGCGATTCATGACCCCAACAACGACCGCGGTCAAAAGGCCGATAGCGGCGCGGGCCATCCGGGCTTTGACACTATGCAAACTTCGCAAGTTGATGAAAAACGTGTTGTCAGCACCAGCGCTAGCGGCAATTGGCAATGGCAGTATTCCTTTTATCCACAAGGCGTGAAGATGCAGATATTGAAAGCCCCAGCAGATGTTCCATACTGGTTTTTGTACGAGGGAACGCCAGGAGGTGTATATGATCTTAGCCAATCTACTTACGGCACGAACACCCTTGGCTTTCAATCTGACACGCCGGACTTTTATCAAGGTAGCGTAAAAGAAGGGGAATTTGATTGGGCATACTTTTCGCACTCAAGTGTTGAACAGTCTTTGTATCTTGCCCAGTTAACTGATGATAATGCCCCAGATGTAATGTCATATTTAGGCAATACGCAAGCCGGTGCAAACAGTCCTGACGGGATGGTGGTGTTTGGTTTCGGCAGAGATGGAAGCGGCGCACCAGGCTTAATCGGCAAGCAAAGCTTTCTATTTGGTCTAGCGCCTCTGGGTGTAAGCGATACACAGGCTCATGAAGACATTACACGGTTTATTAACCAACAAGTTTCCTACTATTCAACGGAGTCCTAATATGCAGTTCAAAACACCTCTTACGATTATAGCCAGCGCGTGTTTGTTGGCTGCCTGTCAGCCGGCGCAGGAGCAAGAAGCCGAACCAAGTTCTGCACAAGACCTGCAGGCCGAACAAAAGAAAGCTGAAGTTGAGGCGATGGCTACAACGGCGGCAAATGCGATCATTGGCGTTGATTTTGTTGACCGCAAGGTAATTGGCGACGCCAAGTTTTTCTGGGCGCACACAGCGCGCGATATCGATGGTGACGGTCTGGCAGATTTAGTCTTTATTAACAATAACGCAAGTGGTGGCTCACTTGGCTATTACAAAGGGCAGCGCGAAGAAGGAATGTGGGAGAAGATCATTATTGCTGATGTGCCTCCTACAGGTGGTTTGTTCGCCGGTGGCGATTTAGAAGTCGCCGATATTGACCAAGATGGTGACACCGATGTTGTGGGTATTAAGCACCCAGGCGAATGGACTGATGCCAGCGCCACAGCAGAGATTTTCTGGTATGAAAATACGGGTGAGGGTTGGAACCCACATTATATAGGTGACGTGCCAGATGCGGTGAAAGACGTCAATTTTGCGGATTTTGACCAAGACGGTTTGCTCGATGTTGCACTATTGACCTTTGATTCACACACGCTAAGCATTTTCAAACACCATGACGCTGACAATTGGGAGCGTGTGCAGTTCATTCAAGATGAAACCCTGCACGAGGGCATGGATATTGGTGACTTCAATGCCGATGGCTTCAAGGACATTGTTGCTAATGCATATGTGTTTTACAACCCGCAAGGTAACATCACTGAAGACTGGGCGATGCAAAACTTGGATGAAAAATGGAATAATCAAACGGGTGACTGGTCAAGAAACGGCACTAAGACCTTTGTAACTGATGCCGATGGCGATGGCGTTGACGATATATTCATGTGTCATTCAGAGCGAGCGGGATATCCGCTAGTAAAATACACGGCAACGCAGCAAACGGATGGGCTCCCCAACTGGGAAGAAAGTGAAATTCTGCCAGAGATAACCGCATGTCATACGCTTCAGGTATATGATTTCAATCTAGATGGCAAAAAAGACATTTTAACCGGCATTAACTCAGGTCGGGCAGTAAATTTAGATTCGACTAATTTCGATGTAAGCCTGCTTGTAGGTGATGGCGCATTGTATAGTAAATCGCAAGTGCTAAGCGCAGAAGGCATATACAACGGCGTAGCCATTGATTTTGAAGGTGACGGCGACATGGACTTTTTCCGCTACCCAAATCACGAGTCTACGGAATTGTTTTTGTACGAAAATCAAACTAAATAGGCTCTGGGAACCACGCAAACCTGCACTGCCTAAAGATTGAACCACAGTTGAGATGTATATAATTCATCACAGATATCCCTAAGTATTCATATTGATGAATTGCCAAAGATGGCGCTGGTCGGTAACACTAGCGTCATCTTTTTTTGTGTTGTATTTCGTGTAAGACATGTCTTGGAGAATAAGTAGCGATGACTGATCCGGTTGAGGCAAACGTATCTGAAATAATACCGCTGGACTTAGCTTTGCCAAGCACCGGACAACTGCGTGAAGTTGACGCTGATATTTTCTGGCTTCGAATGCCACTTCCCTTCGATCTTGACCACATTAATTTATACTTGATAAAAGATGGGGATGGCTACGCGGCAATTGATACTGGCATTGGCACCAATACAACAGAGCTTATATGGGACCAGATTTTCAGCGAATTTAATATTCGCTTAAGCAAGATCATTGTCACCCACATGCATCCTGATCATATTGGGATGGCGGGCTATTTATCCGAGCGGTTCAAAGCCCCACTGTATATGACAATGTCGGAGTACTTCGTTGCTCGCGCTATTGTAGCTGGCGGCAGAGGAGCCTCTGACTGGCATGACAGAGACTATTTAAACAAGTGCGGCATGAGCGAAGAATATATTAATAACGCGATGTCGGGAAGAGGGGGAATCGGAAAAGTTGTACGTCCCATTCCACTTGGATTTAAGCGTTTAAATGCTGACAGCTGCATTAGCATTGGTGATTATCAATGGCGAATAATGATTGGACGTGGGCACTCCCCAGAACACGCCTGTTTATATTGTGAAGATAAGAAGATATTGATTTCAGGTGATCATGTTCTGCCAAATATATCGCCTAACATTGGTGTGTACAGCACAGAGCCTGATGCAAATGCGCTTAATCTATACTTACAAACATTGCCGCAATTTAAGGCCTTACCCGCTGATACTCAGGTTTTACCCTCACATAAACTGCCCTTTACTGGTTTGCATACACGGGTAGACGAATTGATTGCGCATCATCAAAGCCACTTAGCCACGTTGTTAACGCACTGCGCTACACCTAAAACCGTTGAGCAATGTTTGGCAGTACTTTTTAAACGCAAGTTGAACCCTCACAACATGTTTTTTGCTATCGCAGAAGGCTTAGCGCATCTTAACTATTTGTATTATGAGGGGAAGATGTCGCGGGAGTTAAATTCACACAGTCAATGGGTATTTAAAGCGATTGTGTGAGTGCTCACATCCAGGCCGGTTTGTCGCGGGCAATTCTTAATAAAGCGTGGTCGATAAGCTTGGTAACAGTTGCCTGTGGCAAGTAGGGAACCTTCATCCCGCCAGATGCTAATACCAGCTTGACGCTAGCGAGTTTGTTCAACTTCATCAAAGGGGTTTGTAAGAGTAAAGTCTGCTGAATTTTATCAATAGGAAAGACTAAAAAATCTCGTCCAAAAAAGCCCTTTCGAATGTAAACGTAATTTGCATCTTGCGCAAATC
Organism: Ningiella algicola; assembly: GCF_028401415.2. Classification (NCBI taxonomy): domain Bacteria; kingdom Pseudomonadati; phylum Pseudomonadota; class Gammaproteobacteria; order Alteromonadales; family Alteromonadaceae; genus Ningiella; species Ningiella algicola. The sequence goes on from NZ_CP171821.2 coordinate 4,247,183, forward strand.
CCCAGCGGTACCAGCGTAAAACGCAGGCGCCCAACAGCACTAATACAAAGCCACTGAATCCAAGCCATCCTTGGATAGAATAGTCATTTGCTAAGCCAATTGCGCCAAACAACAAGATAAACGGTAGGCAAGGGTATAAAAAGTAGCGAATGATTAGGCGCGGATTCACATGAAAAAAAGCAATTTGTGAGAGTGTTTTGCCAGTCGCAAACACATCGGCCACCAAATTGTCGGCTTCGTTTGGCGTAACCGAGGGGACAATCAGTTTGTTTGCATTGTTGATTTGATTGGCTTGCCCCGCATTGTTTGGACCGGTGGTGTTTTGCTCAAAGCGCACGTTTACGCGTTTAATTAACATGTCTAGCCAGTCTTGTTGCTCCACTGCACGCTGTATTCGGCTTTTGTTCATGCTGACTTCATGCTTACTTAACAAGCCGCTTCGTCTTATGTAGCGCTGACCACGTTTGCTCAATCGATAGTCGTAAAACACAAAAATTGAGCCGATAATTGAGAACAGCACAACCAGCAGCATGATCACCATTACGATGGATAAAATGTGCAGCATGAAGACCCAAATGGTTTGGGTTTCATAGTTAAGGTAGGAGGCGACATCTAAGCCGATTGCGCTAAACACTTGACCGATGTTTTGCGAAATGGTGTTGTAAAAAGGCGCCAAAAACCCAAGGAAAATCCACACGCGGTTGTTGGTAACGCCGTGAATAATAAGATCCTTTATAGAGCGTGTGTTTAGAGTTGTTTCTTCATTGTGTTCGTAGGCAGCCCTATCTCTATCAATCGCATCTGGATTTATCGAATCAGCACCGTTTTCAGAGGCCTGTTTTGCACTGAGGGCGATGTTTGTATCCTGAATACTTTGTTTGAACAGCTCTGCTTTGGGCAAGCGGATAGCAACGATATTGGCCTCTTGTCGGGCAGAGCCTGCAGTATCTAGCTCGATGATGGAATAATCACTAAAGCGATAGTAAAAGGGCTGAATAATTTTGACGTTTTGAATCTTTACAAAAGGTAAATCCAGATGTGATTTTTTGATTACACCTTGTCGAATTTCTACCCTGTCATCGCCCAAACGATAATAATAAAACAAATATTTCAAGATTGAAGCGACCGCAACCAGTATCATAAGCGCGACGACACCGGAAATAACGGGAACAGGATTCTCTCGAATGGTATTTAAATTGAATGCCGCCACCGGGAGGGCGTAAATCAGTCCATTGCCAAAGGCGAATATGGTTTTTACAAAGAAATAAAGAATGGCAACCGGAGACACTCGCGCCCAGTCAGATTCAACCGCCTGTGCACTTACACTATTAGTGTCATCTTCGCCTTGACTTGCAATTGATTGGTTTTTATCTACTGGTGTTGATTCATCGATGCTCGTATCGTCTTTATTCATCGATAGATAAGTCCCGATGATCAATAATGAATTGGCGCAAGCTCACCGCCTTTTCATAAGGAAGGCCTGGGATCTCAAAGGTGTGAGACATGCCGCCAGCGCTAAATACCTGTAGCGTCGCTAAATTAGCCTTTCGCTCTATAGGCCCGCGTTTCAACTCTATATGCTGAATCCTCAGAATGGGTTGGCTGACAAGTCTTCGAAAGAACAGACCAGACTGAAAATGTAAATCTTGCTCTCGTAAAGCATATTTAATTTTAGGATCGGCAAAGAAGTGATAGCTGATGTTAACAACGCCTAAGAGCGCCACTGCTGAAATTATCCACGGCCCCGGTTCAACAAATCCTGTTGGCGGAGAAAACAACCATCCTTGGTGCACAATCAGCATTATCAAACATACGAGTGAGGTGATCGCGAAACTCATCACCATGTTGATACTTCGATAGCGCGAAGATATGTCGCTTAACTGTAGCCTCACTATAGAGATATTCTCTAGGGGAACCGCAGCGTTAGAAAAGCAGGTTTCATCAGAGGGTTGTGTGCTGCCAAAGGGAATATTTTCTTCAGCGGGCTGATCTAAGCTGTTTGAGCTGGGGCGTGTTTCATCAGGCTGTGACAATTTGATTTCGTCCATTGTTTTTCGCTTTATACATTGCCTTGTCGGCGCGACTAATGATGTTGCTTGCTATTTCATCCTCTGTAGCCTGCACTAAGCCGACAGAAGCACTGGTGTCTTGCTTAATCTTAAGCTCCGTGCTGACCTTGGAAAGTGCCTTACAGTATTTTTCTAACAACGGTTTTGCTTGCTCAATATGAGTATCGGGGAAGATAAACAAAAATTCTTCGCCGCCAATTCTGCCAATACTGTCGGTTTTGCGAAAAGACTGTTGAGCGATTGCACCTGCGGCTTTGAGCACTTCATCGCCTTTTTGATGGCCATGTCGGTCATTGATTTGTTTGAAGTAATCTAAATCAATGATGGCTACGCAGTAAGGCAGGAGATTACGCTTAAACATGTCATGCTGAAAATCCAAAATCTCTAAAATACGCCGACGAGAAAATACGCCGGTCAGCGCGTCTGAATGTGCAATTTGCTCAAGCTTTTGCCGATGACGTCGACTGCGTATGAACATCAGCAATAGTAGCGCACTTATGCAAATCAGCAGAGCAATGACTAAAAAGAACAAACGATTTAACATCTGCTTATTTTCAATTTCAAAAGACTGAAATTCATTTTTCTGCTTGAGCTCAATGTTTTCCTGTTTTTGCATTTGCAATTGAAAATTGGTGTGCATGTCTAACATGCGTCGTACTTCATCAATGGGCTGATTGATATCGCGCGCGGCAATGACGTCTCTTGTTACCTTGAATGCCTCTTCAAATTGATTCAGTCTGGCGAGAAGTTCTGCTCTGTGCAGTTGAATACTCTGCACAAGATTGAAGTCGCTCATGTTGCCCTGTACCGCGTCAAAAGCGTCAACCAAGTGCTTAATGGCTTTGTCCATGTCGTTCAATACCGTATACGAGCGGCTAAGCAATAGCTGAGTTTGGGCTTGTTCTAGGGTTTGCTCGTCAAACAGTTGTTGTGCGCTTGTGAGCTTATCAATCGCCTCTTGCACGTCGCCTTGATTGTATGCAAGCTCTCCCGCGTAATACAAAGCTTTGGCGCTTAACTGCAGGTTACTGTGCTTAAGCAGAAGCGCATTTATTCGTTCTAAGCGTTCACTTGCCAAGGGCAATTGACGACTGGCGAGAAGACTGGGCATGCTTGTGATAAGCACATCAAGAAGCGTTTTCTCATTGTTTGTTGTCTGCGCTTTGTCTAACGCTTGCTGAACATAGCTTAGTGCAATAGCGTGTTCATTTCGCTGCTGGTGAACCTTTGAAATTTCGGTAGCCAGTTTGATTTCTTGTGCATTTAATTCCAAGGTTGAGGCTAGTTGTAGCGCAAGTTGCAAGTCTTGCAACGCGGAAATACTTGCTCCTGCCTGTAAATCGATTAGCGCCCGCATTTCAAGCCTTTGGATTAGGACTGGCTGAGAGTCGGGCAACGCGGTGTTGTTTATCGCCTCAGTAATAGCCTGCCTTGCATTTGGCAAATCGCTCAACTGCAGGTAGATACTGGCCATTCCTTCAAAAAATAGTGCATTTAAGGCACGCTTTGAACTCAGTGAGCTGTTTTCTGCCAAGCTGAGTCCGTTTTGTAATGCCCTTAGGGCCTGCTCAGGCTCACCGCTGAGTAGTTGAGCTTGCGCCGTTAAATAATAATGCTGCATGGTGACAAATTCGCCCTCCTGCTCAGATGCTGAGGATTCATCGTCTAAAAATTCAGCGGGCTTGGCTAACATTCGCTGCAGTTTACGCTCATAGTCTTCGTTTAAAAGTGGCGCGGGCTTTAACACTAAGCCCTGATTGAGCTGCGAATCTTGTGAATCTTGTGAATTTGCAAATGCGCTAAAGCACAGGCAAAGGGCTACAACTAGCATCGTGGCGAGCGTGCTGACCGGAGCAAACGATGAATTGAAGTAGCGTAATATGAAATTATTGGCTATTAATAAACGAGCGCTGCTGGCTTTTTCGTATATCAAAAACATCTGCCTTTTAAGTCTCACTTCTTAGTATAAGTTACGCACGTTTGGATACTTAAGCGCGTTGATAATTGCACAGTGCATGGGATTGCAGTCACACTATAAATATTGTAGCTAAGCCATATTATAGTAGGTAACATACGTCAAATGATAAAGCGTCGGTTAATAAAATTTTGAATTCTTTGAGCGCCCTTCACACTTTCGGCTTACCCGCTAGCTGCCTGAAGATTATGACTGTAGATTCAGTGGATAGTTTGCTCAATGCCGTACAAGCTTGTAAAGATAAGGCTTTGCTATTTATTGGCGAAGGCAGCAACACGGTGTTTGTAGAAGATTTTGATGGCATTGTTATCCAAAATCAGCTCAAAGGGATTCAGATCAGCGAAGACGATGAGCGCTATTTTTTAAGTGTTGCATCGGGCGAAAATTGGCATGATTTAGTGTGTTTATGCATGGAAAAGGGCATTTACGGCTTTGAAAACCTCGCATTGATCCCCGGAACGGTGGGCGCTTGCCCTATTCAAAATATTGGTGCGTATGGCGTAGAAATTGAAAAATTCATTCATAGCGTTGAATTCTTTGATACGCATAGTGAAATGATGGGGTATTTTAATCACAAAGAGTGCGAGTTTGCTTATCGAGAGAGCCGATTTAAACAATCCCCGGGTAAACGCATCATCACCATGGTCAATTTTGTGCTCCCCAAGGCTCATGTACTAGTGACCGATTACGGCCCGCTTGCACAGCTTATCCAAAATGGCCATGTGAGCCCGAAAGATGTATTTAACAAAGTGATTGAAGTGCGTCAGAGTAAATTGCCAGACCCAGCGACGCTTGGCAATGCCGGTAGTTTTTTTAAGAATCCAACGCTTGGGATTCCAGAATTTCTGAGCTTGCAATCCAAATTTGCGGACATTCCACACTACAATGTGCCTGATAATCGCGTAAAAGTGCCCGCTGCGTGGTTAATCGACCAACTCGGCTACAAAGGCAAAACCATTGGCGATATTGGATGTCATGAGCATCAAGCTTTGGTATTGGTGAATCATGCAAGTCGCTCAAATGGAGGCAAAGGCGAAGACTTACTCGCGTTAGCAAGGCAAATAAAAGGCGCAGTGGAGAATGAATTTGGGATCATCCTTGAAAACGAAGTCCGACTAATCGGTGCAAACGGATTGGTTAACCTTTAAGTGACTTCGCTAGCCAAACAGCGTGCTAACGATACGCGCACCAAAATTGTTGCTTTGCTAAGCGATGAAAAGTTTGTGTCGGGTGAAGCGATATCACGCACACTTCACATAACTCGAAGCTCTGTATGCAATCATATTAAAGCACTTAACGATCTTGGTCTGGACATATTCAGTGTAAAAGGGCGTGGTTACAAACTGTCTCAAGCGCTGAGTATGCTTGATCGCGACCTCATTGTTGCGCGCATATCGAACAAAAAAGATGCACAGATTGTTGTGCATAATATTGTTGGCTCGACCAATGATTTAATGAAAGAACGTTTAGCCGCGGATAATTTCGGCGACACACAAGGTCAAGCACAGCTTAGTCAAGGCAGTACTATTTTAGCCGAAGCGCAAACTCAGGGGCGCGGCAGGCGCGGTCGAAAATGGGTATCGCCCTTCGGCGCGAGTCTATATCTGACCATGCTGTGGCGATTTGATAGCGGATATCAGGCAATGTCTGGGTTATCACTACTGATTGGTATCGGGCTCAAGCGCGCGCTCATCCAGCTAGGTTTGCCCGAGTGCAAGTTAAAGTGGCCGAACGATGTTTACTTTGACAATAAAAAATTAGCAGGCATTTTGGTAGAAGTAGAGGGGCAGTTGGGCGAGGCCAGTGATGCTATTATAGGGATTGGCGTCAATGTTAATTTGCCAGAAGGCGTACAAGATATTGATCAAGCCTTCACTGACTTATCAAGCATATCTAAGTCCACCAATTTGGTATTAGATCGAAATCACATAGCAGCCACTTTAATAGAGGAACTGTGGCGTATCTTACCGCTGTTTGAACAAGAAGGTTTATCTGCGTTTCTAGACGAATGGAAAGAAGCGGATTTGTTTGCTGACCGGAACGTAAACTTAGTTTCAGGTCGATTTACTACCGCTGGAATTGCCCGCGGAATAGATGAAAGTGGCGCATTGTTATTAGAAGTAGATGGCACAGTGAAAGCATATTACGGAGGTGAGATAAGTGTTAGGCCAGCGTAGCTTATTGCTTGATTTAGGGAATACAAAGCTCAAGTATGCATGGCTTACTTTATTGCCTGAACAATCCTCTGCGCAGGAAGTGCTAAAAAGCTTGCAGGTAAAAGCGATTGCGTATGATGATCACACCCTAGCACAAATCGTGCACGACAATATTGGACAACTCTTAGCTGCACATTTGAAAGAAGGCGGAGTTGAAGTGCTTAACAAGGAAGCTATCGAGGGTAAGGTCTTGGTGTATTTGTGTAGTGTTCAAGATGATGAAAAAACTCAGCTTGTCACCAACAGCATTAAGCAACTCGGGTTTGAAGTTCATGTAGCAAGAAGTCAAAAACAGCAGTGTGGACTCCACAATAGCTATGCAGTTGTTGCTAATATGGGAAGTGATCGCTGGTTGGCGATGATTGCAGCGGATACCTTGTTCAGCTACATCAATAAAATGGCAGAAAATGACGCTCGCAATGCCGCCCAAGGTATAATCATTGTAGATGCCGGTACAGCTATAACGTGCGACCTATTGCTTGATAAAAACCACTTAGGAGGCTGGATAGCCCCTGGATTGGGCCTGTTGAGAGAGGCCATTACCAGCCGAGCAAAGCGAGTGTTTGATTTTGAGGATAAGGATAACGAAAATAACGTAGCCCGACTCGCATTAGGCAATGATACGCCAGCGTGTGTTGCCAACGGCGCGTTTGCACAATTGTGCGGCATGGTTGTACAAGCAAGTCGTATCATGCGAGCGCACACTGAGCATTATTGCATTGTGATCAGCGGTGGCGATAGCGATCTTCTGGCCCCAATAATTTCAGAGCAAGTTGTAGTACCGGTTTATCAGCACAGCAATTTGGTCTTAGCGGGCTTAGCGCGACTATCGTTTGAAAATGAGAATTAGATCATAAAATCAGTCGCTTATCTTAATAGAATGTACTTCAACACCGTACTATAGCTAGCCTTTTATAATGATGGAAATCCGGCTTTTTTTAAGGGACTATTTTTTTTACCTAAAAAAACTCATTTTTTGCGATTTGTCTCTTGCCATGAGCATAAGCTTACTCTAGAATGCGCACCCACTTGATGCAGTGCCGACTTAGCTCAGTTGGTAGAGCAACTGACTTGTAATCAGTAGGTCGCCAGTTCGACTCCGGCAGTCGGCACCATCAATCTCAGGAGGGGTACCCAAGCGGTCAACGGGATCAGACTGTAAATCTGACGGCTCAGCCTTCGCAGGTTCGAATCCTGCCCCCTCCACCACTTTTTATGAGGTGGCCAGAGAATTAAGGAATGCGGGCATCGTATAATGGCTATTACCTCAGCCTTCCAAGCTGATGATGCGGGTTCGATTCCCGCTGCCCGCTCCATCCAATTCGCTGATATAGCTCAGTTGGTAGAGCGCACCCTTGGTAAGGGTGAGGTCGGCAGTTCAAATCTGCCTATCAGCACCATTCTCTGACATCTGAATAATTTTAATTAACTTTGCTGGGAAAATAGAAATGGCAAAAGAAAAGTTTGAACGTACGAAACCGCACGTAAACGTAGGTACAATCGGCCACGTTGACCACGGTAAAACGACGCTAACCGCGGCAATCACTACAGTACTAGCAAAGACTTACGGTGGTAGCGCGCAAGCATTCGACCAAATCGATAATGCGCCTGAAGAGCGCGAGCGTGGTATCACTATCGCAACGTCTCACGTTGAGTACGATACACCGACTCGTCACTACGCACACGTAGATTGCCCAGGACACGCTGATTACGTTAAAAACATGATCACCGGTGCTGCCCAAATGGACGGCGCGATCCTGGTTGTTGCTGCCACTGACGGCCCTATGCCGCAAACGCGCGAGCACATCTTGCTAGGTCGTCAGGTTGGCGTACCTTACATGATTGTCTTCATGAACAAATGCGACATGGTAGATGATGAAGAGCTACTTGAGCTAGTTGAAATGGAAGTGCGTGAGCTACTTTCAGAGTATGAATTCCCAGGTGATGACTTACCGGTAATTCAAGGCTCAGCACTTAAAGCCCTTGAAGGCGACGCTGAGTGGGAAAAGAAAATTGTTGAGCTAGGCGAAGCACTAGACTCATACATCCCAGAGCCAGAGCGTGACATCGACAAGCCGTTCATCCTTCCAATTGAAGATGTATTCTCAATTTCAGGCCGTGGTACAGTTGTTACCGGTCGTGTTGAGCAAGGTATTGTAAAAGTTGGCGAAGAAGTTGAGATTGTTGGTATCAAAGAAACCACAAAAACAACCTGTACTGGTGTTGAAATGTTCCGTAAGCTGCTAGACGAAGGTCGTGCGGGCGAGAACGTGGGTGTACTACTACGTGGTACTAAGCGTGAAGAAGTAGAGCGTGGTCAAGTATTGGCTAAGCCTGGTTCAATCAACCCACACACTAAGTTTGAAGCTGAAGTATATGTACTAAGCAAAGACGAAGGTGGCCGTCATACGCCATTCTTCAAAGGTTATCGTCCACAGTTTTACTTCCGTACAACTGACGTAACCGGTGCTGTTGAGCTACCAGAAGGCGTAGAAATGGTGATGCCTGGCGACAACTTGAAATTTAAAGTTGAGCTAATTGCTCCTATCGCGATGGACGAAGGTTTACGCTTCGCAATCCGTGAGGGTGGCCGTACCGTAGGTGCTGGCGTTGTAGCGAAAATCCTAGACTAATCTAGTATTTCAAACCACATTGAAAAGGCCGCTCATTGAGCGGCCTTTTTGTATGGTGCGCCAAGTATGGCGCGTAGCGCCTTAATGGTGCTGTTCTGATACGCATGGTGGCGATCAGATGACTTGGTGGTGAAAGTCCACTATTAGCCCGACAAGGGGAATAATTAGCTGAACGGCAAGGGTGTTCATCGTGAGGTGAAATCTGAAGAAAGCCGAAAGCAAAGCACTGGCCTGACGAACAGGAATCGTATATGAGGCGGTCGCAGTGGGTGAGAAGGCCATTATCTTCAAAGCCCAATACTTGTCCAGAAACTGCGGACGTAGATACGGCGGGCATAAGTGTGAAGGTCACGCGCATTACCTTGGGAGGTCTGTTTATCTGCCACTGGCTATTAATATCGAGAGGTATTGAGATGGGTAAACAGAAGTCAGCCGAGGCCATAGTAGGTTGATTGCCGTCAACTGAAGGGCTGAACATGTTAAATGGTTTGAGAGCCAAGTGCTCGATGAGGGTAGAAGGAGCAGAAACAGCTACTGAGATATAGCTGATTATCGCCAAGGGGTGCAGACAGTATCTGCAAGAGTAGGTGAATAAGGCTTCAAGCCACGCGGCGCACAAGGATTTACTCTCATGAGGAGACGATGACCTTACTCGAAAAGATACTATCAAGACCTAATATGCAAGGTGCTTATCAGCGAGTTATGCGCAATAAAGGGGCGGCAGGAGTTGACGGTATGAGTGTAGATGCGCTTAAAGCGTATCTGCAAACACGCTGGCAAGACCACAAAGCCGATTTATTGGCAGGGCGTTATTGTCCACAAGCGGTGCTTAAGGTGAGTATTCCTAAAGCAGGCGGTGGGCAACGCGAATTAGGCATCCCAACGGTGTTGGACAGATTGATTCAGCAAGCGATACATCAGGTATTAAGTCCTATATTTGAGGAGCAGTTCTCAGAGAATAGTTATGGATTTAGGCCGCATCGCGATGCAGGGCAAGCTGTTCAACAAGCGCGAGCCTATATCGAGGAAGGTTATAGATGGGTGGTCGATATCGACTTGGAGAAGTTCTTCGACAATGTTAATCACGACATATTGATGTCGAGAATAGCGCGCCATGTCAAGGATAAAGCGGTGCTTAAACTCATTCGTGCTTATCTGAGGGCAGGTGTGTCACAGAATGACAAAACCAGTCAACGGGTGATGGGGACACCTCAAGGTGGACCATTATCGCCGTTACTGTCGAACATCATATTGACCGACTTAGATAGAGAGCTTGAGCGCCGAGGGCATAAGTTCTGTCGCTATGCTGATGACTGTAATATCTACGTCAAAAGCGAGCGTGCAGGACATCGTGTATTGAAAAGCGTGACGAGTTTCTTAGAGAGCACCTTAAAATTAAAGGTGAACAAAGAGAAAAGTGATGTGGGTCGACCGTGGCAACGAAAGTTCTTGGGGTATAGTGTCTGTCATCGCAAGCAAAATGTTCGATTGCGAATAGCGCCTGCGGTGCAAATGCGTTTTAAAAAGGACGTAAAACATACACTGCGCAGTGCAAGAGGATGGTCAATTCACCGTACGGTGGAAAAACTGAACCTGAAACTGCGAGGCTGGATAACTTACTTCCGACATATAGACGTCAAAAAGGTACTTCTTGACTTGGATGGCTGGCTTCGCCGACATCTACGCAAGATTTTATGGCGTCAATGGAAACGTGTTCACACACGCATTAAGAGACTAATCGCATTGGGTATTGATGAAGCGAGGGCGGCGACAAGCGCGACGAATGGCAGAGGACCTTGGTTCAACTCAGGGGCTTCTCACATGAATCAAGCACTACCTAAAAAGTTCTTCGACAGCCTAGGTTTAATATCATTAATGGACTATTATCATCGTCTCAAGTATTTAACATGAACCGCCGTGATACGGAACCGTACGTCCGGTGGTGTGAGAGGACGGAGAGTGTAAACTCTCCTCCTACTCAATCCCAGCGTTTACAATTCATTCTGTTCTCGTTATAACTCGTCTGACTTCTTGCAAAATACAGCTCCAGCCACTTTAATGTTATTGAAATTATTGGCCTTTACTAAAATCTGATTTTTATCAAGCGGCACGCTAAAAGCATGCTCGCTAAACACATAGGCCAGATATTAACAATCGTGCTTGATAGTTTTAGAAATAAGAAGTAAAACAATAACTAACATTAAATGAGAATGTGAGATACGAAAATGTCGTATGGTATTTATTGTAAATGCTCGCTAATAAATTGTTAGGTTTCCAATCAAGGTCGCGGGTTGTTTAACAAATGAGCCAAAAGCTAATTTCAATTATTCAAGTCGCAGAAGAGTTGGGACGACAGAAACAATACATATTCAAATTAGTCAATCGACTAAAAATTGAAAAAGTAATGCAAAAAAGTTCGGGCGCTCGCGGCCAAACCATTACATACATTAGCATCGACGATCTCGAACGTATCAAAGAACATCTTTTAACCAGTTCTCAGGCAAATAGCTCCACTCCAGAAGTGAGCTTTGAGTCTGCAACATCGGGTGTTTTTTATTTAATCCAACTGGAACCGGAGCACGATAAAGGACGATTCAAACTTGGATTTGCCACCAACTTAGATGAGAGATTAAGGTCACACAAAACCGCTGCTCCTTTCTCAACTGTTATAAATTCATGGCCATGCAAGCTTCTTTGGGAAAAAACTGCTATTGACTCTATTACGCAAGGATGTGAACGCATTTACACTGAGGTTTTTCGTCACGATTCAATTGATGAAATTGAAGAAAGATGCGAGAGATTTTTTGCGTTAATGCCTTCACCAGAGATCGGAGGAGGGGAAACCTAACAAGAGTTTGAACAGAGATGCCCAGCTCATGTCATGCTGCTTGCTTTCGCAACCACCACGCCATAATCTGGTCACTCGTTAAACAGGCGTTATGCATCTAAGGAGGCTTTTTGAGCAAGAAACTCACAGTTACATTAATTGTCATCGTAGGACTTTTATCATATGGCCTTGGTTTTATAACGGACAAGCAGCTCAAAACAGATGAATTAAATGCAAATTTGATCGCTCAATCAAATTTGGTAAATGATAGATGGGAGGAAGCAATGGTGCTTAAACACTTATATGAGCAGTTGCTCAATTCACCTGAAACTGCAAAACGTCAATTGCGTTACGCTCTATTGCTAATGTACAACGACGACGTCCGACTCAAAGGTGTTTTCGGTGATGTTTATGGAACTGATAATTTTGCTATAAAGACTAATCAGGTTATTTTGGATTTTTTACGCGAACACCCATTAGCAGAATGTTCAAATAAAAATATCGATGAAGCAGTGAGATGTAACATTGCTTTTTTAAACACCGATGCATAACAAAACGTTGAAGCGGACAAAAATAAAAAACGATTTTCGCCGCTTAACGTGGTGTTAGGCTCTATGTCGATAATAGCTATTTTATTAAGTATTTTATTATTTTTTCCGGCAGCTATTGCAGCCTTTATTTGTGCTATGGCTACTGCTTTTTCAATCCTATCTCCAATATTTATTATTCCTTCCTTATTGGTGAGCGCACTTATTTTTTATATTTATTATCGACAGTTTCAACTTTGTAAAAAAATTGGAAGAAATGAAGTTTTGGATGCAAAAATGAGTTCAAGCCTGATACTTGCAATATCTTGCCTATCTGGAGTTAGCGCAATACTGTATATGTATAGTTACATTAAAAATCTGGAAACTGTGCTTTTTAATCCAGATATTCTTTTTACGGCGGCTTCAATCTCACACACTTTAGCCTCTATTGTTTTGTTGTTAATTTATACAAAGCGAAAAGCCTAACAAAAAACTGTAGTCGTTCGCTGGCGCTCACTGGGACAATAACACGCAGGCTCAGTCGCTTCGCTCCAATTTTAGCCTGCGTGTTATTGCCCCTAAGTTGGGCGTTAGGTGCTCAATGGTGAATATTAGGATTTTAGTTTTATTCGCACTTTTCTGGCCAGCAGTCTCAGAAGCTATTGAGATTGTTTTTAGAGAGTCTCATTTCTTGGGTCAGTATCGGCACGAGATTTACATTAAAGATAATCAATATGTTTACATTGACGATCACTTTAAACTTGATAACGAATCCAATTGGATACCTAGCACACCTAAACTTAGAGCTCTTGTTTTAGACATCAAAGCGCAGCAAAACTTAATTGAGCAACTAATAGAATTAGGTGTTCAAGAATGGAAGCCGGAGTATCCAGAGAGTAACACCCCACTTATTTGTGACGGTTTGTCGTTTGTTCTTTATATTAAATCAGAAAAATTGAACACCAACTCTTCAGGTGGGTGTCGGTTTCCGCCAAATTACGAAAGTGTTAGAAAGGCATTGGAAGATTTATGAGCGCACCTAACAAAAGGATTAAGACGGACGTAATACAAGAGCGGTATTCCGCTGCTTATCCAAGGTGTTAGGTGCCACGGAGGAATTTTTATCTATGGATATTAAATTGACAGTCGGCTTATTGGCCTTTTTAAGTGTAATCGTTGGTGCAACGCTTCAATATTTTTTTACTAAGCATGTAGAAACCTTAAAGCATGCAAAAGAGTTAAAGTCCAAAGCGTATTCTGATTATCTAAAAGCCATTTCCGAAGACGCATCACACAATTACGAATCAGGTAGTGTCGAACAAAAAAATATTTATTCTAAAATTGCAGATGCTAAAGCTAGAATTTGTCTGTACGGCTCAAACGAAGTCGTTACAGCTTACTCAGAGTTTTTGGCTTTAGGCGGAGTTTTTGAAACCCAAAAACAAAAAGAGTCTTTCGCAAAAGTATTCTCGCTAATGCGCAAAGATTCTGGTGGAAAAGAAATTGTTAACCTAAAAGAAATCGAGATTATACTTTTGGGGAGTGCTGGCAGTGGCACCTAACAAGGCGCTAAACTCGTTCCCTTCGGTCACTGGGACACAAACGCAGCGCGCCTTCGGCATTATAGCGCTGCATTTGTGCCCGTTAGCTTTGCGTTAGGTGTAAAACAGTGATATCAATTATGCTAGATTTATTAGCTCCTAAAGCGAAGGTTGTAAAAACGATTAAGTTGTCTAGATCCACTAATGATTTTTTAAAAGTTTTAAATACGAATTTTAAACTTAAAGGTGAAGCACAAAACGAATCAATATTTAGAGTACCGGGTAATTTTTTTTCTGATTTACGCGCCGTTGGAATCGTCTTTGGGAGGTCTGCAGATCCTAAGCACTATAAAAAAGTAGGCTTTAACGTAACTGTAAAAATAATAAATAGTGATTCAGTGGAGTTAGAGCTTAGCGAGCGTATAATTTTAGGGTATTTTGAAATAAAGGCGTTTAAGTCGGTTTTACAAGATAGACTGGAAGGACTAATTGAAAATTACACCTAACAAAAAATTCAACGCACTCCCGTCGGTCGCTGGGACAGTCACATGGCGCGGCTTCGCCATTATCGCGCCATGCGTCTGCCCGTTAATTGGGTGTTAACTGCCAAAAAGGAGATTCAATCAATGAAGGTTATATTAGTTACAATCCTGTTATTATTAGGCGGTTGTAATGCAATGACTACTAATCACTGGAAAGCCCCTACAGAAAAAGATCCTCACGCAAATATTGTTGCTCAAGAGGATATGGATTTGATGTGGGTTAATGACTTACCCGTGAATGGGTGGGGATATTGGACTTTCGAAAACTTCATTTTACCTGCTGGTAAATCGGAAGTTGTCATGCGAGCTAGAAGAGGTAACGATCACTTTGCTTTAGCTTCATTCCATGTTGACCTAACTGAAGGTGAAAAGTATTACTTTGTAAACGAAGTTGTTGGCATCAATTATCGAATTTCACTTTTAGACTCAAATAAACAAGTAATACAAGTTGCTGTAGCACCCCAACAGCAATTCAATGAATCTTTCACATTGCCTGTCGTCGCTATTCCTAGGACTAATTAGGAATGACAGTTAACAAAGCGCTTAAGGCGTTCCCTTCGGTCACTGGGACGCTTACACACGGGGCAACTTCGTTATTATGCCCCGCGCGCAAGCGCCCCTTAGCTTAGTGTTAGTGCGTCAAGCAAGCTTGATGCATCTTGCAGGGTGAAAGTCCCTGTCGGGTAAGGCTTAGCCAGCCACCTGTAGCGAGTCTTGCGCGTTGTGCGGAGTTTGAGGATGGGAATTGCTTTCCAGTGTGCAGACACAATCAAATGAACAAGTAACGTGAAGCGTAGACAGCGAATTATATAGGCCATAGGGGATACGTGTCCCTGAAGTGCTGGTATCGCTTCGATAATACTTAAGATCTGACTGACAAGGCCTGTAACACAGCCGAAGTCCACGTAAAGCAACCGATATTGGTGAGGTTGTGGCGAGTCAGCGGAGTTATCAAGCCGTGGCATGTATAAAGAGATGCGTTAGGAACTTGAGAGAGCCAAAGGTGTTCCCTAAGGACGGGGTAGGTAAACTTAGCCCAAAAGCAAGGTGAGCCGATGACGCTTTGGCAGTCAGATCAGCCCATAGTAGTCTGAGCAGGGGAAAGCCTTGTACATGGCGAAGGAGCTGACAGTTATATGAGGTGTTTAGCAGACACATAGGCCGGACAAAGTAGGGCTGGAGCCACTATGACAACTACACTAAACGCCATCGCATTTAAAGCACAGACCCACCCCAAGCACAGGTTTCAGAATTTATACGGACAGCTAAATACTGATTTACTGTATCAAAGTTGGGGTCAACTCAATAAGCAGGCCAAACCAGGTATAGACTGGATCACGATGCCGGCGTATGAGGATAGCCTGCCAGAAAATATACGACGCTTAAGTTGGGCGCTTAAGCAGAAATGCTACCGAGCGAATGATATAAAGCGCGTATATATCCCCAAATCGAATGGCAAGCAAAGGCCATTAGGGTTACCTACGGTAGATGACAAGTTAGTGCAACAAAGTGTGAGCCAATTACTGCAAGGTATTTGGGAACAAGATTTTGTACGCCATAGCTATGGTTATCGACCGCATAAAAGTGCGCATCAAGCCGTGCATAGTTTGACCTTGAACTTGCAATTTAAGGGCTATGGTTATGTGGTGGAAGCAGATATCAAGGGGTTCTTTGATAATATTGACCACAACTGGCTAATGCGTATGCTCAAACAGCGCATAGACGATAAGGCATTGCTGAGCTTAATCAAACAATGGTTAAAGGCGCGGATAAAAGAGCCTCGTGGGGCGTTTAATAAGCCGACTAGTGGTAGTCCACAAGGCGGAATTATCAGTCCTGTGCTGGCGAACATTTATCTGCATTACGCATTAGACTTATGGTTTGAGAAGCGTGTAAAGCCGTGTCTGCGTGGTCGCGCCATGATGATACGCTATGCAGATGATTTTGTGTGTGCGTTTCAATATGCTCAAGACGCTGAGTACTTTTATCAGGCATTACCCACACGATTACAGAGATTCAACTTAGACGTGGCAAAAGGTAAGCGATCATTTTAGACCGTTCTTTACAACCGTTTGATTTAGGTCTAGTGGTGCAGCGCTAATATGCCTGACTATGCCTGCCGGTACTTTGTGATGTGTTTTTGCGTTGTCGTTGGCAATCAACACCGTTTTTCGGTTTTTCTTAAGTAACGTGCCGGTGACTGTCGTGCCGTCATGAGTAAATTGCACTTTCATACCAGGTCGTAAGATGGCAATCGCGGCTTCGTCTTGCTGCTTTTGCAGGGTATCTATGCGCTCACATACAAATTGATTGAGTATATATAGTTGGTCAATGGATAAATGGCTGATGTCTATCGTGGTTTTGATGTCTTTATTTGTCATGGTGTGCTTACTTTTCTATATCTGAGCGCAGGCGTTTGTCTGCGAACAGGACTTTCCAGCGCCGAGGGGTTAAATCGATAACGTCTTTTGCCGGATGTTGTGAGACGCGCTGCAGTACATCCACCAAGTAGTGATACGGATTGATGTTGTGTAATTTGCACGTCACGGTGAGTGTATGCAAGACGCCAAGCTGTTTTGCGCCTAGTTCACTCCAACAGAACAAGTGATTCTTTCTTCCCATAGGGATAACGCGCAGGGCTCTCTCCAAGTGGTTCGTATCGATGCTGACTTGCGCATGAGTGAGGTAAGTTTTTAACTCATGATGGCGCTCATAGGCATAAGCAAGTGCTTTGGTTAACGGGTCTTTAGGCAGTAATTCAGGTCTCTGGCGCTGCTCGTATATCCATTTGAATAATGCAGTAATGATAGGCTCACTGTGTTTAAGGCGATATTGCACGGTATCCTCGGCATTAAGTGCCTGTTTTCGTATGTGCGCTTCAATCTTGTATAGCTTTTGTATTTCAGCCAAGGCGTATTGCGCCTCTTTAGGGTGATAATCCAATGCTTTTTCGAAGTAGCGGCGCGTGTGCGCCCAGCACGCTGCATGGGTAATTGTTTGACCTTGATGATTAAGCGTATCAATGACTTGGCTATATACCGCATAACCATCGCTTAACAAGGTGCCGTTAAAGCCTGCTAGTTGCTCCATTGCATGTTGTTTACCGCGAGAAGACGACCAGGTAAAGGCCACTTCATCTTGCTCACCATACATCGGCCAGAAGTACGTTTGCTTCATTGTTTTTGATGGTTGGCTTGATGTGCGGCTGCGGCGAGTCGAGGATTGTCGACCCGCCTTCATCGGCGTTTCATCCATACTGATGTTCCCCCCACTCAGTATATTGCCAAGCACCGCTTTGGCGATAGGGGTCAGTAAATCAATCCCTTGGCTAACATAATTAATTAGGGTAGCGCGTGATAGCGTGACCCCCGATTGCAACATCCGCAGATGCTGGCGATGAAGGGGTAAATGATAAACCGCTTTATCTACCATGAGCCCTGCTAATAAGGACACATCGGCATAGGTGCCTTCTAGTACGTTAAGTGGTGTTTTAGGCGATTGGATATCCCCACTGTCTTTGTGCTTGAGTACATTTTTGCGGTAAATGAGAATTTGATAGCTACCTGGCAATTGTGCCAAGCGATGGCTTTCTTTTACGCCAATGACCTCATAGTTATCTGCATCTTCACCTTCAAGCTCCGGACATGGGACATCAATCACTTTTGTCGGTACATCATCAGTAAAGCGAAGACCAGTGTCATTGACGTTATTTTCATCTTTTTGCTTGACTGAACGCGCATAGCCTTTGACGGCTTTTTTAGGCGCAGACGGTAAACCTTCATCCTGAGCTTGACCAAACAAGTTGGCTTGGTCAGGATTATCGATGATGTGTTTTTCTGATTTGCGCCCAAACAATTGGCGTTTAAACCAGTCAACTTGTTGCTGTAATGCTGCCATTTGCGCACGCACTTTTTCATATTCTTCGATAGGAATATGCGTGCTGTTTTGTATACTGGTTGAGGCGCTTTTCATGCCGCGAAGTATAGCAAATTCAGCTACTTAAGTCGCTTGTTTTGTTTGCCTTTTTGCCAATAAATACCATCTATTAAACACTGCAGTTGCGCGGCATTGAGCGATAGTTTGCCATCGTTACCCGCCACCTTGGCAAAGGTGCCGCGCTCCAGTCGTTTTGACCACAAACAGTACCCACCTTGATGATAATACAGCACCTTCATCATCGTGCGTTTACGATTCACAAACACAAACCAATCGCCTGCATGCGCAGGCAGTTGCATCTGGTGTTTCACCAAGGCCGCCAAGCCGTCAAACTGTTTGCGCATATCGGCAATGCCCAAATACAACCAAATGCGTGCATTGGTAGAGGACAACATCAGCCATCGGTACTCATATTCAGCACGACACCGTTTGGTAGCGTTAGCTCAATTTGCCATTGGCGCGTTTCTGGCAAGGCCATTGACTTCGTATCAATCGGCAACCACTGAGATGGCGCTTGCGCTAAGTGACTGTCACTGCGCTTTTTGCGTTGCAGGTAAAACGTAGATTGATTGATGTTGCGCGACTGACAAAACTGCTGGATTGTCATCTCGCTAACGGCTTGCTCGTCGATGAGGCGTTGCCATTCTTCACTTGTTCGTCTGGTCATTGATAGGTCTCCTGTATTTATCAATGACGCGATCTTAAATTATGCTTACGAGTGGGTGAAGAACGGTCTATTTTGATCGCTTACGGCAAAAGAGAAAACGTCACTGATGCGTTTCAGTCGTTTTCATCCCAGCCGTAAACGTCAGTTTGTGTTTCTGGGGTTTGCATTTTACTGGGGTAAAGATACCGGTGGTCAGCCCCGCTTAAGGCGTCGGACCGCAGCGAAGAAACAGCGGTCAACCCTTAATGAGCTGTATCGCTGGATTAAAGCCAAGCGTTCACAGAAGTTGAACATTTGGCTGCCACAACTAAAGCGCAAGCTTAGGGGGTTTAGCCACTACTTTGGACTACCCGATAACAGTCGCAGCCTAGCGAAAGTAAGCGCATTTGTATTGCATAGCCTTTACAAATGGCTCAACCGACGCAGTGGTAGACGAAGTTACAATTGGCGCAGTTTTAAAGAGATGCTAATCTATTTTCAGATTGAGCCATTACGCGTCAGGAAGCGAGTAATAGAAGTTGACTGGTATTAGGGTCATGTTTTACACGAGTGAATATATAACTGAAGAGCCGGATGCGGTAATTCCGCACGTCCGGATCTGTGTGGGGTCGACCCAGTAATGGGTCGCTCTACCACGATTACGTTGTTCTTTAAGTCGTAAACGAGGCTATTTTGAAAGTTAAGTTTTTAGTTGCCTATGATTATGATTGTGGGGGAATTTGGAGAGTGATTGATGCTGATGGAAAATCTCAGATTTTAGAGAAATACCCTGAATTAATTATAGTTGATGAAAAGCCGCATTGGATGTCTGATGAGAGGCTAGCAGATCTCACGAAAAATGCGATTAGTATCGAGAATAGTGGTGATACGTTTTTTAAATCGTTAGTTAGTCAAAGGAGTATAGACAATGATAGCTGAGACTAGATTGTTTCTTCGATTAACGTATAACAAATACATTAACCGGATGCTGGCAAGAGCGGCCATCACCGGTTATGTAAGGTGTTAGCAGCCATGAAATATTCAGCATTTTTCGTTGTTTTATTTTTTTCAATCGAGCTTAGTGCCGAACGATTTGGAGATTGGGAGTTCTCTATTCCAGAAGGAAGTCCTTTTGCGCTTTATCCAATCGACAACGGTTTATATCTGCAATTTTCTGGAAAGATTACTTTCAATGCTAAAGTTGTAGCAACTATAAATGAAGCTGGTGAGGCCTATATTCTGGCGGCGATTCCACCTGATGAAATAATCAGACTATTGCCGTCTAGGAAAATTGGAAATATTCAGTTGCCGAACTATATCCAATTGCTAAATAACGATGAAATTTTATCGTCTTTGAACATGACGCAATATAAGAGCGCAAAAAACGCAGAAATCATTATAGGTAGCGCTGAAGTTACAATAACAAACTTACAAAGTGGTGGTGATTGTGGTGTCGCCAATTTTTTTGCCTTTGATAATTCAATTACTAATTTCGAGTATTATATAAACTATGAGGTTGTTAAAAGTCCGAGCTGCTAACAAATACATAAACCGGACACTGGCAAAAGCGGCCAGCGCCGGTTATGTAAGGTGTTAGTGCGTCAAGCAAGCTTGATGCATCTTGCAGGGTGAAAGTCCCTGTCGGGTAAGGCTTAGCCAGCCACCTGTAGCGAGTCTTGCGCGTTGTGCGGAGTTTGAGGATGGGAATTGCTTTCCAGTGTGCAGACACAATCAAATGAACAAGTAACGTGAAGCGTAGACAGCGAATTATATAGGCCATAGGGGATACGTGTCCCTGAAGTGCTGGTATCGCTTCGATAATACTTAAGATCTGACTGACAAGGCCTGTAACGCAGCCGAAGTCCACGTAAAGCAACCGATATTGGTGAGGTTGTGGCGAGTCAGCGGAGTTATCAAGCCGTGGCATGTATAAAGAGATGCGTTAGGAACTTGAGAGAGCCAAAGGTGTTCCCTAAGGAAGGGGTAGGTAAACTTAGCCAAAAGCAAGGTGAGCCGATGACGCTTTGGCAGTCAGATCAGCCCATAGTAGTCTGAGCAGGGGAAAGCCTTGTACATGGCGAAGGAGCTGACAGTTATATGAGGTGTTTAGCAGACACATAGGCCGGACAAAGTAGGGCTGGAGCCACTATGACAACTACACTAAACGCCATCGCATTTAAAGCACAGACCCACCCCAAGCACAGGTTTCAGAATTTATACGGACAGCTAAATACTGATTTACTGTATCAAAGTTGGGGTCAACTCAATAAGCAGGCCAAACCAGGTATAGACGGGATCACGATGCCGGCGTATGAGGATAGCCTGCCAGAAAATATACGACGCTTAAGTTGGGCGCTTAAGCAGAAATGCTACCGAGCGAATGACATAAAGCGCGTATATATCCCCAAATCGAATGGCAAGCAAAGGCCATTAGGGTTACCTACGGTAGATGACAAGTTAGTGCAACAAAGTGTGAGCCAATTACTGCAAGGTATTTGGGAACAAGATTTTGTACGCCATAGCTATGGTTATCGACCGCATAAAAGTGCGCATCAAGCCGTGCATAGTTTGACCTTGAACTTGCAATTTAAGGGCTATGGTTATGTGGTGGAAGCAGATATGAAGGGGTTCTTTGATAATATTGACCACAACTGGCTAATGCGTATGCTCAAACAGCGCATAGACGATAAGGCATTGCTGAGCTTAATCAAACAATGGTTAAAGGCGCGGATAAAAGAGCCTCGAGGGGCGTTTAATAAGCCGACTAGTGGTAGTCCACAAGGCGGAATTATCAGTCCTGTGCTGGCGAACATTTATCTGCATTACGCATTAGACTTATGGTTTGAGAAGCGTGTAAAGCCGAGTCTGCGTGGTCGCGCCATGATGATACGCTATGCAGATGATTTTGTGTGTGCGTTTCAATATGCTCAAGACGCTGAGTACTTTTATCAGGCATTACCCACACGATTACAGAGATTTAACTTAGACGTGGCAAAAGAGAAAACGTCACTGATGCGTTTCAGTCGTTTTCATCCCAGCTGTAAACGTCAGTTTGTGTTTCTGGGGTTTGCATTTTACTGGGGTAAAGATACCGGTGGTCAGCCCCGCTTAAGGCGTCGGACCGCAGCGAAGAAACAGCGGTCAACCCTTAATGAGCTGTATCGTTGGATTAAAGCCAAGCGTTCACAGAAGTTGAACATTTGGCTGCCACAACTAAAGCGCAAGCTTAGGGGATTTAGCCACTACTTTGGACTACCCGATAACAGTCGCAGCCTAGCGAAAGT
The DNA here is from genome assembly GCF_028401415.2 of Ningiella algicola. Classification (NCBI taxonomy): domain Bacteria; kingdom Pseudomonadati; phylum Pseudomonadota; class Gammaproteobacteria; order Alteromonadales; family Alteromonadaceae; genus Ningiella; species Ningiella algicola. The sequence goes on from NZ_CP171821.2 coordinate 4,269,379, forward strand.
AAGCGCATTTGTATTGCATAGCCTTTACAAATGGCTCAACCGACGCAGTGGTAGACGAAGTTACAATTGGCGCAGTTTTAAAGAGATGCTAATCTATTTTCAGATTGAGCCATTACGCGTCAGGAAGCGAGTAATAGAAGTTGACTGGTATTAGGGTCATGTTTTACACGAGTGAATATATAACTGAAGAGCCGGATGCGGTAATTCCGCACGTCCGGATCTGTGTGGGGTCGACCCAGTAATGGGTCGCTCTACCACGATTATACCTCAAGAAAAGTTAAACACAGGAAGTTTAAATGAGCATTGATGCACGAACAGTTTTTGAAGCGTTGGAATCTTCCGGTAAAGAAGGTATAGGCGTGATTACGCTTGCCTTAGAAACAGGTTACAGTCAATCAGACCTACGAAGATTCTTTAAAAACCACAAACAGTACTGCGTCCCATTAAACGGAGAAACTAAGTATAAACTCAGTCAATTTACTGAAACACGAGGTTCTGTTGATAAAATGGTGGCGGAAATCGAAGGGCAAAAAGCCAATGACCGTGTATATAGAGCTTTTGGCTATGGACTAATTGTCGGATTGTTTATCGCTAATATTGGCACTTTTTTTGAGTTGTTATTTTGAGGGCGGTACATAACAAACCATTCAAGTGGACAAAAATAAAGAGCAATTTTTGCCGCTTAATGGGGTGTTGTACGCCATTCACTCGGCATTGACTTTGTACGGCATTGCCGTAATATTGATTCTATGATTTTTATTGAAACATCTAAATTTACTGATTTACTCCCGCAGTATCTCTCCGACGAAGAATATCGAGGTCTTCAGACTTACCTTCTTCAAAAACCTGATGCTGGCGATCTTGTTCGTGGTTCAGGAGGGGTAAGGAAAGTTAGGTGGGCAGCAACAGGTAAGGGTAAAAGCGGCGGTGTAAGGGCTATTTACTACTGGAAGAAATCGGAAAGTGAAATTTGGATGCTTACTTTGTACAGTAAATCAGAAAGAGCGACTATTCCTAGTCATGTTTTAAAGCAGATTGCAGAGGCCATAGATCATGAGTAACAGAGATATAGGTTTGGAAATCTTGAACGGAATCAATGAAATTAAGGCGTTTAAAGAAGGTAAAACTAAACTAAGAACAACCGAGTTAAGTGAACCATCCGAGCCAAAAATCATTCGCTCTAAACTAAAGCTCAGTCAATCCGCTTTTGCCGCCCTTCTCGGTGTAAGTAAGCGAACTTTACAAGACTGGGAGCAAGGACGCAGAAGTCCGCAAGGTCCAGCTGTTGCTCTTTTAAGAATTGCTGAGCAGCACCCAGAAATCTTTAACGACTTACATTAAATCCATGGCGTACAACAAGGCGCTTAACTCGCTCACTTTGTTCGCTGGGACACAAACGCAGCGCGGCTTCGCCATTATAGCGCTGCATTTGTGCCCGTTAGCTTTGCGTTAGTGCGTCAAGCAAGCTTGATGCATCTTGCAGGGTGAAAGTCCCTGTCGGGTAAGGCTTAGCCAGCCACCTGTAGCGAGTCTTGCGCGTTGTGCGGAGTTTGAGGATGGGAATTGCTTTCCAGTGTGCAGACACAATCAAATGAACAAGTAACGTGAAGCGTAGACAGCGAATTATATAGGCCATAGGGGATACGTGTCCCTGAAGTGCTGGTATCGCTTCGATAATACTTAAGATCTGACTGACAAGGCCTGTAACACAGCCGAAGTCCACGTAAAGCAACCGATATTGGTGAGGTTGTGGCGAGTCAGCGGAGTTATCAAGCCGTGGCATGTATAAAGAGATGCGTTAGGAACTTGAGAGAGCCAAAGGTGTTCCCTAAGGACGGGGTAGGTAAACTTAGCCCAAAAGCAAGGTGAGCCGATGACGCTTTGGCAGTCAGATCAGCCCATAGTAGTCTGAGCAGGGGAAAGCCTTGTACATGGCGAAGGAGCTGACAGTTATATGAGGTGTTTAGCAGACACATAGGCCGGACAAAGTAGGGCTGGAGCCACTATGACAACTACACTAAAGTAAGCGATCATTTTAGACCGTTCTTTACAACCGTTTGATTTAGGTCTAGTGGTGCAGCGCTAATATGCCTGACTATGCCTGCCGGTACTTTGTGATGTGTTTTTGCGTTGTCGTTGGCAATCAACACCGTTTTTCGGTTTTTCTTAAGTAACGTGCCGGTGACTGTCGTGCCGTCATGAGTAAATTGCACTTTCATACCAGGTCGTAAGATGGCAATCGCGGCTTCGTCTTGCTGCTTTTGCAGGGTATCTATGCGCTCACATACAAATTGATTGAGTATATATAGTTGGTCAATGGATAAATGGCTGATGTCTATCGTGGTTTTGATGTCTTTATTTGTCATGGTGTGCTTACTTTTCTATATCTGAGCGCAGGCGTTTGTCTGCGAACAGGACTTTCCAGCGCCGAGGGGTTAAATCGATAACGTCTTTTGCCGGATGTTGTGAGACGCGCTGCAGTACATCCACCAAGTAGTGATACGGATTGATGTTGTGTAATTTGCACGTCACGGTGAGTGTATGCAAGACGCCAAGCTGTTTTGCGCCTAGTTCACTCCAACAGAACAAGTGATTCTTTCTTCCCATAGGGATAACGCGCAGGGCTCTCTCCAAGTGGTTCGTATCGATGCTGACTTGCGCATGAGTGAGGTAAGTTTTTAACTCATGATGGCGCTCATAGGCATAAGCAAGTGCTTTGGTTAACGGGTCTTTAGGCAGTAATTCAGGTCTCTGGCGCTGCTCGTATATCCATTTGAATAATGCAGTAATGATAGGCTCACTGTGTTTAAGGCGATATTGCACGGTATCCTCGGCATTAAGTGCCTGTTTTCGTATGTGCGCTTCAATCTTGTATAGCTTTTGTATTTCAGCCAAGGCGTATTGCGCCTCTTTAGGGTGATAATCCAATGCTTTTTCGAAGTAGCGGCGCGTGTGCGCCCAGCACGCTGCATGGGTAATTGTTTGACCTTGATGATTAAGCGTATCAATGACTTGGCTATATACCGCATAACCATCGCTTAACAAGGTGCCGTTAAAGCCTGCTAGTTGCTCCATTGCATGTTGTTTACCGCGAGAAGACGACCAGGTAAAGGCCACTTCATCTTGCTCACCATACATCGGCCAGAAGTAGGTTTGCTTCATTGTTTTTGATGGTTGGCTTGATGTGCGGCTGCGGCTGCGGCGAGTCGAGGATTGTCGACCCGCCTTCATCGGCGTTTCATCCATACTGATGTTCCCCCCGGTGAGGATATTACTCAGCACGGCGGTGGCAATGGGGGTCAGTAAATCAATCCCTTGGCTAACATAATTAATTAGGGTAGCGCGTGATAGCGTGACCCCCGATTGCAACATCCGCAGATGCTGGCGATGAAGGGGTAAATGATAAACCGCTTTATCTACCATGAGCCCTGCTAATAAGGACACATCGGCATAGGTGCCTTCTAGTACGTTAAGTGGTGTTTTAGGCGATTGGATATCCCCACTGTCTTTGTGCTTGAGTACATTTTTGCGGTAAATGAGAATTTGATAGCTGCCTGGCAATTGTGCCAAGCGATGGCTTTCTTTTACGCCAATGACCTCATAGTTATCTGCATCTTCACCTTCAAGCTCCGGACATGGGACATCAATCACTTTTGTCGGTACATCATCAGTAAAGCGAAGACCAGTGTCATTGACGTTATTTTCATCTTTTTGCTTGACTGAACGCGCATAGCCTTTGACGGCTTTTTTAGGCGCAGACGGTAAACCTTCATCCTGAGCTTGACCAAACAAGTTGGCTTGGTCAGGATTATCGATGATGTGTTTTTCTGATTTGCGCCCAAACAATTGGCGTTTAAACCAGTCAACTTGTTGCTGTAATGCTGCCATTTGCGCACGCACTTTTTCATATTCTTCGATAGGAATATGCGTGCTGTTTTGTATACTGGTTGAGGCGCTTTTCATGCCGCGAAGTATAGCGAATTCAGCTACTTAAGTCGCTTGTTTTGTTTGCCTTTTTGCCAATAAATACCATCTATTAAACACTGCAGTTGCGCGGCATTGAGCGATAGTTTGCCATCGTTACCCGCCACCTTGGCAAAGGTGCCGCGCTCCAGTCGTTTTGACCACAAACAGTACCCACCTTGATGATAATACAGCACCTTCATCATCGTGCGTTTACGATTCACAAACACAAACCAATCGCCTGCATGCGCAGGCAGTTGCATCTGGTGTTTCACCAAGGCCGCCAAGCCGTCAAACTGTTTGCGCATATCGGCAATGCCCAAATACAACCAAATGCGTGCATTGGTAGAGGACAACATCAGCCATCAGTACTCATATTCAGCACGACACCGTTTGGTAGCGTTAGCTCAATTTGCCATTGGCGCGTGTCTGGCAAGGCCATTGACTTCGTATCAATCGGCAACCACTGAGATGGCGCTTGCGCTAAGTGACTGTCACTGCGCTTTTTGCGTTGCAGGTAAAACGTAGATTGATTGATGTTGCGCGACTGACAAAACTGCTGGATTGTCATCTCGCTAACGGCTTGCTCGTCGATGAGGCGTTGCCATTCTTCACTTGTTCGTCTGGTCATTGATAGGTCTCCTGTATTTATCAATGACGCGATCTTAAATTATGCTTACGAGTGGGTGAAGAACGGTCTATTTTGATCGCTTACACACTAAACGCCATCGCATTTAAAGCACAGACCCACCCCAAGCACAGGTTTCAGAATTTATACGGACAGCTAAATACTGATTTACTGTATCAAAGTTGGGGTCAACTCAATAAGCAGGCCAAACCAGGTATAGACGGGATCACGATGCCGGCGTATGAGGATAGCCTGCCAGAAAATATACGACGCTTAAGTTGGGCGCTTAAGCAGAAATGCTACCGAGCGAATGACATAAAGCGCGTATATATCCCCAAATCGAATGGCAAGCAAAGGCCATTAGGGTTACCTACGGTAGATGACAAGTTAGTGCAACAAAGTGTGAGCCAATTACTGCAAGGTATTTGGGAACAAGATTTTGTACGCCATAGCTATGGTTATCGACCGCATAAAAGTGCGCATCAAGCCGTGCATAGTTTGACCTTGAACTTGCAATTTAAGGGCTATGGTTATGTGGTGGAAGCAGATATCAAGGGGTTCTTTGATAATATTGACCACAACTGGCTAATGCGTATGCTCAAACAGCGCATAGACGATAAGGCATTGCTGAGCTTAATCAAACAATGGTTAAAGGCGCGGATAAAAGAGCCTCGTGGGGCGTTTAATAAGCCGACTAGTGGTAGTCCACAAGGCGGAATTATCAGTCCTGTGCTGGCGAACATTTATCTGCATTACGCATTAGACTTATGGTTTGAGAAGCGTGTAAAGCCGAGTCTGCGTGGTCGCGCCATGATGATACGCTATGCAGATGATTTTGTGTGTGCGTTTCAATATGCTCAAGACGCTGAGTACTTTTATCAGGCATTACCCACACGATTACAGAGATTCAACTTAGACGTGGCAAAAGAGAAAACGTCACTGATGCGTTTCAGTCGTTTTCATCCCAGCTGTAAACGTCAATTTGTGTTTCTGGGGTTTGCATTTTACTGGGGTAAAGATACCGGTGGTCAGCCCCGCTTAAGGCGTCGGACCGCAGCGAAGAAACAGCGGTCAACCCTTAATGAGCTGTATCGTTGGATTAAAGCCAAGCGTTCACAGAAGTTGAACATTTGGCTGCCACAACTAAAGCGCAAGCTTAGGGGGTTTAGCCACTACTTTGGACTACCCGATAACAGTCGCAGCCTAGCGAAAGTAAGCGCATTTGTATTGCATAGCCTTTACAAATGGCTCAACCGACGCAGTGGTAGGCGAAGTTACAATTGGCGCAGTTTTAAAGAGATGCTAATCTATTTTCAGATTGAGCCATTACGCGTCAGGAAGCGAGTAATAGAAGTTGACTGGTATTAGGGTCATGTTTTACACGAGTGAATATATAACTGAAGAGCCGGATGCGGTAATTCCGCACGTCCGGATCTGTGTGGGGTAGACCCAGTAATGGGTCGCTCTACCACGATTGCACCAAAAGGAGTTTGTGCCCTTGGATAAATATGAGGAAAAAGGTCAAAGCCTGCTTAAACGGGTCGTGCTTGCCTTCAAATGGTTACTCTCGTTCTGGTTAATTGTTATTGCTTCTACTTTTGGCTTCAAAACCACAGGTAGCATTCTAATCGAACATGGGCTTCAAAAAGCCGTGGTTTTTAATCCAGTTTTGGTCATAGGCTTGCCACTTGCTGCACTGATATCATTAGCGCTAGTTTTATCGTTAGAACAAAGAGCAGAGAATATCAAATTCAAAGCATTGGGTTTTGAATTCGAAGGAGCATCAGGGCAAATCATTTTATGGGTGATTTGTTTCGTCGCTATATCATTGAGTATTAAGTTATTCGTTTAAGGAGGTTGCAGCATGAAAATAAAAGACAATCGAGATGAGTTCGTCTCCCTTACTGCGAATAAAGAAATTTGGGATGATGTCCTAAACAACTCGGTAAGAGGCGCTGTTTTAAGTGCTGCCGCTGCATTTGAAGTATCATTGGAACGACTTCTTAAGTCGTTTCTAGTTCAAGGTGTATCCTCTTCTAAAAATATTGCGGAAAAGAGCAATTTTTCACACAAGATAAATCTTTGTTTTAGTCTAGGGCTCATCACTGAAAAAGAAAAAGACGACCTAAACACATTAAGAGAAATAAGGAATGCGTTCGCTCATAATATTTTCGGCTGTGACTTTAAAAATTCCGAAGTCCAGAAATTTGTTCGGGCTTTAAAATTACCATTGAGTATTAACTTTCCACGCGACAATATTAGGAACTTTTTTAATATCGGAATGATAATGTTGGATACATCTCTGAGCGATAGACTAAAAAGAATAACGCCAATAAACCAGCGCCCCAATTTAGTTTATTCGCATGGTGCATAACAAAAGCATATTGGCAGTCGCTATCGCTCCTTCGGACATTTTGCGTTTGCTAAAATCTGCTTTTCACTATGTTCAATTATCGCAGACTTTAGCAAATACAAACTGCCGCAAATGCTGGCGTTAGGTGCCTATTATGATCAAGATTGTTGTTTTAATTTGCACGGTTCTCTTATCAAGCAGTCTTTTCGCCCAGAATTTAATGTGGAAGACAAGGGATTTACCTGATGGAATTACTATTATTTACCAATTTGACAAGGGATTTGACGACTTAAAAAATGCAATAGACTCTGTCCCCAAAAACTCATGGATTAAACACATTGCAGTGTCAAACATTCTAAATGAGAATAAGTTTCAAGATGAAATTTTCTCGTACTTGCAAATTCACTATCCCACTAAATTGAAAACAGCATTGTTGTCAGCAGGGAATATGCATAATCCAGCAATAATTCAGATCCGTGATGCGTACATGGAAGCTATTTTAAAATCAGAACGTGTTCAAACGTTCAATTCTAAATTTAGTGCACGTTGTGAAAGGATTACTAACGTGAGTATTGAGAAATTATTTATCTCCAAGAGTTCTGGAGAACCAAGATTTAGTTCTTTTCTCTGGTTAACAACAGATGAATGCACCTAACAAAGCGCTAAACTCGCTCACTGCGTTCGCTGGGACAGTAACGCAGCGGCGCTTCGCGATTATGCCGCTACGTCACTGCCCGTTAGCTTAGCGTTAGCTTTAAAGGAGGGCTTTGTGCTCATGGATAGAAAAATTATATTTGCAGCTTTATCAACTTTGCTACTTTCAGCTTGTAATTCTACGCCTAAAAGTGGTGTCACAAAGTATGAGTCTGCTGGAAATTTGGAATCCCCGAAACCAGCTGGATGCGTCGCAGTGGTCGAGCTATCGAACACGCAGAACCCTGTCGATATTTTTACTGGACTTAATGCTTGCTTGATCAACAATAATTACTCGAAGGCTGCTGAGCTATATTTTGCCGGCATGTCTTATGGCTTTTTTGATACTAAACGTGTTTCAGACAAAACTGCACATCAAGCTATTAGTGTTCTGCGTATGAATTTGTTCGGTGCGCGATCACAAGAAGATATGGATAAGTTACAAACGGCTCTTACAAAATTAAGTTCTGATAATACTGCGATTTGTCAAAGCCTAACTAATCTAGGTGCACCAGCATATAAGCCAACTTATATGATTCAACATGGAATGGGGGCTTTCACTGGTCAAAGTACTAAAGACGGCTTGGTAGAAAACTTTGATGCTGTAGCTGCTTGGAAAGATGCTTTATCAACTATCGCCAAGTGCGTTTAAAGCTAACAAGTCAACCAACGAAGATTATCAGCCTATGTCATGTCGCTTGCGTTCGCAACCGCCACGCCATAGTCTGATAACTCGTTATTGAAGCGTTATGTTTACTAGCATTAGCATGAAGTATTATAAATACGAATCAAAAGGAAATAGTCAGGGGTTGGAAGAGACTATTGAATGTTATTGGGAAATAGATGAGGCGGATATTATTGTCAGGTCAATTGAAGTGCTTAACGACAAGACTATACTGAAATATTCCGAACAGCATGAAGCAGATTCAATGGGGCAATTACCCGAAGGTCGGGTTACCCATGATGACTTAAATGACAGTAGTTTTGGGATTTGTACAAGACTGTCAAAAGACCAATTTGAAAAACATTGGAGAAAAAATGCGGAAAATTGGTAACCGTAAACATAACAAGAACTTAAAGACGGACATTGGCAAGAGCGGCCAACGCCGCAAATGCGAGCGTTGAGACTGTAGAATTAATCGTTTTTCACAGTAAATTTGTCGCCCAAGATCATTATTTGAGTTTCTCTTTTTGTTCCTCAAGATGTCAGCTATCAATTTGGGTTTTGGATAATTTTTTTTGTGAACAGGTTGCGAATGCAGATAGTTGCTTTTTGTGTGTGAGATGGGCGTAATTACACGTTTGGAGATGGCTATTGCAGCGCATTCCTTAATTTTTCAATGTTATGCACTAAACAGTACATCTTCCATTGAGCATTTACGTTGGTTTTTCCACGTAAGGTAAAGTAATTTATCTTTTTATTGATGGCGATGTTAGCAAACACAAGCTCCACACAGCCTAAGCGTTTACTGTACTGCTCACGGCCTTTTTTACTGTCTATTTTATCTTTCATTTGCTGAATTAACGCCACATTTTTGGTGGGAGGTGCACCGCTTCTAAGAGATACTTGCCTGCCTCGTTTGTTAGGGGGATTGCGCATACATCGCGTTTGCATTGGGCAGGTTTTGCAGTGGTTGAGATAGCCTTCAAACTTGTAATAATAGTGGCCTTCATTTAGGTGTGGCTGTTTAGAAGATAGCCACATTGGCTTGCCGGCTGGACAACTACAAGTCATGGCGTCGCGGTCGAAGTGAAAGTCTTTCGGTGTGAAGAGTTTGTCTTTTGTTAGGTTGCGTTGTTTGCGTCTAGTTTGTTGATGTTTTGACCCCATGCTTGGGCTTGCATAATGATTTGATGTTTATCATCACTAATCGCGACACCATTGTAGCCTTGAATAGTGCCTTTGCTGGTGAGCATTTTGGCACTGTCGTTGTCGGTGATATTGCTTTTAATGGCTTTGTTTCGACTACCAATACGCTCTACATTGCGCTTGTCTTGCAAGAAGGCCTCTATGCGCTTGGCCGTATTATCGAGCTTATTGCGATGCTTGCACTCTTTTTCAGGGGGGTTGTCTTGCTCAATGTGATGCTTAAGAATACGCTGACTGGCTTCACGCAGGCGTTTGGCTTTACGATTAAGCTCATCATGGGTACCGCTTGACTCCTTGCTAGCATTGGAAGGGATTTTACAGCCATCGATGGCAAACATATGATGGCCAATTAACTGTTGCTGGTCACAAATCATCAAGACTTGCGTAAACAAAGGCTCAATATGGAGATGCATATTGGCCACAAAACTGGCAATGGAGGTAAAGTGCGGTTGGGTATCGCCAGATAGCGCCATCAATGTGATATTGGTTTCACAGGCATGGGCGATACGGCGACTCGACACTATCCCATGTGCATATGCGTAGAGAATGATTTTAAGCATAATGGCGGGAAAACCTGCATTTCACTTCGTTCAATTGTTGCAGATTTTAGCAAATACAAACTGCCGCTAATGCAGTTGTTAGCTACCCTTGACACATTTTTTAATGTACATACAATGTACATATGATTAAATTTGAATGGGATTCGGCGAAAGCTGAATCAAATATAGAAAAGCATGGTATAAGCTTCGAAGAGGCGAAATCGGTATTTTTCGATGAGTTTGCTTTGCAGTTCTATGATGATTCAAATTCAGGTATCGAAGAAGACCGATTTTTACTGCTTGGAACTAGTATTGAGTCGAGGATACTTCTTGTATGTCATTGCGAGAGATGTGATGGCGAAATAATACGATTAATTTCAGCACGGAGAGCAACGAAGAAAGAGCAAAAACACTATCGAGGTGACTTATGAAAGCTGAATATGATTTCTCGAAGATGAAGTCTCGAAAAAACCCATATTATTCAAAATTAAAAAAACCTGTCACAATGCGACTGAGCGAAGATGTTATTGATTATTTCAAGGCGATGTCAGAGGAGAATGGTGTGCCTTACCAAAGCCTCATTAATTTATACCTTCGAGATTGTGTTGTTCAGCACAGGAAAATAGACATTGCATGGAAAACGAGTAGCTAACAAACGTTTCATGGCGTTCGTTGTCGCTCTCTCGGATGTGCAATTTGTTGAGGATTTTGCATTCCGCTTCGCTTCATTTTTGCAAAATCCTCAACAAATTGCACACTGCATAAACGGGTGTTATCCCTAAAAAATGAGTCATTGATTAAGCCCTAAATAAAGAGCTACAATCAGCTCTATATTTATTGGGGGGGGTAAAACCATGCGACAAGTTTTAGCTGATTGTTCAGCGAGCATATCTGAATTAAAGAAAAATCCTTCTGCACTGCTAAATGAAGCCGATGGTGCAACAATTGCGATACTAAATCATAACAGACCTGTTGCCTATCTGGTTCCGGCAGATACTTATGAGCAATTGATGGATTTGTTAGATGACTACGAACTATCAAAGATTGTAGAGAACCGCCGCTCCGAGATTGATAATGCAATAGAAGTTAAATTGAATGACTTATAGGTTAAAGTTTGTTCCATCTGCATTTAAAGAATGGAACAAACTAGGTGCGTCAATTAAATCTCAATTCGAGAAAAAGCTTAGAGAGAGGCTTGACAACCCACATGTCATTCCCGACAAACTAAAAGGTTATAAATCAGTCTATAAAATTAAGTTGAGAACTGCCGGATATCGAATGGCGTATGAAGTGTTTGATGATGAGATTTTAGTCTACGTTTTAGCTGTCGGAAAGCGAGACAAAGATGCAATCTTTAAGAAATTGGCAAAACGTATTGACTAATCACGGGATAACAAAATGATGAAGACGGATTTGTCACAAAAGCGGTGCCAAACCGCTTGTCAAAAGTGTTGAGACTGTAGAATTTATCGGTGTCATAAGCAAGCTTAAAAATTGTGTGAAATTTAATCAAAAAATCTAACGCTATGTAAATTTTAGATAGGTTTGAGCATTGATTGAAGCAAATAATCGACACAGGAGACGGCAAATTTTGAGGATACTATTAATTCTACAGTCTCACTATACGCACAAACGTTAAGCAGTATACCGCTTTAGATGAAAACGTTGAGGAGCCCTGGCAACCTTAGATGAATGATTCAAAGATATAGGCGATTCCGATGGCAATTGACGAACTTAAATCGCTCTTTTCGTTTTTGAATCGAGAAGACGCGCCTCCCGGCGTTTACCCGTTAATTGAAGTGTTGCGCGAAGGTAATTCATGATCCAGAAACCTGAAAAACCAAAGAACTATATTCGAGACCAATTCCTTATAGCCTTTTTTGTTTTAAATGTCATTTTGGCGTTATTCCTCTGGCAGGCTCCACATTACCTGTTCGTCTCTATCCCATTGGTGTTGTATTTTATCGTTGACGGAATTTGGTTTAAAAATTACAACGCACAAAAACGCGAATACGATGAAAAAGTTTCCGCTAATAATGCAGCAAAAAGAGAAGCTGCCAGAGTAGACGGTCTTTATCCAAAAGATAGCTCGGTAAATGAGAATATCGCCAACTACTTAAAACAGCAGCGAGAGAAAAAAGCCAATAAAAAATGGTGGCAGTTTTGGCTGTAGTTGCGCATCCAAACCAATTAACATTGTTCGCTTCGCTTTTAGGGACAAGTGCTCATCGTGTAATCCAGCGAGGTCATATGAAGTTTCTATTCATCCTTAGTACCCTTATAACAATAGTGGGTTGCTCAAGCACTCAAACGTCCCATCACGAATCTATATGTTTGGAATCTGAAGAAGCGGCAAGAACGATGGGGCAGCAAATTTATGATTCAGGTTTCAATAATCGTGTGAGCTATTGGGTTACAGGTGATCCTTCAATACCGATGCGTGGGTTGGGGTTAATGTTTGGAGGTGTTGATCCTAAGCTTTTTTGTCCAAATGGTGGATATCCGATAGTCGCAGTTTAAGAGAGCAAGGACTCAACGTATGATATTGATAACGTTATGAGTTGGTCTCGAACAGTATTAAGAGCGACGGTTAAGGAGCATGAAGCTCTCTCTGAAAAATAGAAAGAGCCAAGTCTTTAGCTAGTGATCTAAAATGTCATCCTGCAGTTTTGGTTTTTCTTGGCTGGGATATTGATAGCGAGAACGCTGCATAACAAACGAATAAAACGGATTTTGCAATAAGACGTTTCAAAACCGCTTATTCAAAGTGTCACGTTGCTTGTTGAAATTTCATATATGGAGGTTTTCTTATGTCAAGCGGTGAGCTAGGTGCCAGAATAGCGTTTTTATTCTTAACAGTTGCATGTTTGATAATGGCATACGGCTCATTTTTTGTTTATGACCTAAGAGTCCACGGAGCATCAATAGTTTTCATGGCTATATTTTTCTTTGTTACCCAATACGATATAAAAAAGGTATTCCAGCTTGAGCAGAAGTTGAGTCTCATTCAAAAACTCTGTATCGGTGCGTGGGTAGTACTAACCATCATTGGATCTTTTAGGCATACGACTTAATAAACAGTTTATCATACCCATTCTCGTTCGCGGGCACAGCAACAAGTAGGGGCAACTAGATTGTGAAATGCATTTTTTTACAGCCTTGTCTTAAGGAAATTCAATGAAAAAACGCTTACTTACATACTTGTTTTTATTTCCTTGCTTTGCGCTTGCAAACCAAGAGACTTTATCTATTGATACGCCATTGCCGTCTGAGTTTGAGCTTGTTTTTCCAAACGACACAAATCTGCAGCCAGAGGAAAGTGAATTTAGGGTGTTAGATTTTGTGTTAATGAGTAACGAAAAGGGTGAACGATGGGTTGTTGTTACCCTAAAGAACGAAGCATCGGGGCGCAGAACGTTCAATCATAAGCACATAATGGGTTTGTTAGCCGACGGCACAAGGCTGCATCCGAGAAAGATATCACAAAGCTTTGTTGCAAAAGAAAGCTTGTCGGTCATTATCGACTTTGGTCCCAACAAGTTTCCTTTGTTAAGGGTATACTCAAGGTTGGCGCAATAATAGGCTGTAGCATCGGCGCAGAGTAAGTCCAGAGCGGCTTCATACATCTAAAAGGGAATGGCTATGGAAACAATCATAAATTTTATGCTAAGCGCAGGACTGGTGATCTTGGTGTTATTCATTGCTGCTATATTCGCTGGCAAAAGCCTGGCTGATAGGCAGTCAAAAAAAGATAAGGATTCAGACTGAGTTTACTTTAATGTGTAAACTAGTTTTTAAATGAAGCGAGAGAGCTATTTCATGAGTACAGCACTTTTTATCGTTATGTTAATTTTAGGCATTATCATTTTAGATGCTGGGGCGCCTCCTTTGCTGGCATGGGCTTGCATCGTTGTTGCGGTATTGATGCTTGTTAAGCGGCTTTTTTCTGGCTCTAAAAGTGTCGACGTAGGGGGTGATGGTTCGTATAGTGATAAAAGCGGTTCGGGATTTTTCTCGGGTGGTGATGGCGACGGCGGCGGAGGCGGCGGCGAATGAGTCATGACCAAAACAAGCAAGCTAAAACCCTGTCTAAAAAAGTCCGATTAATCATTGGCATATTATCTATCCCCTCATTGATACTGACCGCCATGTTGCTCAAGTTAGCTTTGGATGGACAGCAAGATTCCATTGGCTTTTTTGAACTAACATATGCGGTCGTCGGTATTTTTGCAGCATACATTGCGCTAACTGGAAAACGGTTTTTTCTGTAAAGAACCAAAGCGTGGCTTTTCATATATAAACTTCAGTGGTAATGCACGCGTCAGCGCGTGCGTGATTCAAAACGAGGCAATGCATCAATGAGTGAAGAGCAGAAAGTAGATGAGCAAAGTAATACAAACGAGCCACACAACTCACAAGATAATAAGCTTTTTGTGTACCTTTGTATTGCAATTGTGGGCGTTGCCTTGATCCTCATATTGTTTAATTTTCGAAGCGCAGGCGGATATCAACACATGGCTGAAGACGTCCGCACAATGTTGTTTGCAGATAATGTTGACGACGCTAGCGTAGTGCGCACACGCGCGCTTTTAATTACCTATCGTGAAGTGCAAGGCTTGCTTGAACTCAGAGTAAATGTGACAGGTATTGAAGGCGAGTTTGAGTCGTATCGAGCGGAAGCATTGGCGTTTGTCTGTTCCCATCCATATTTAGCATCGCAAATGGAGAATGGAAAAACGGTAGAGCTAAATTTAGTGGCAAGCGAGCGTAAATTAGATAAGTATTTGTCGTTAATGGTTGAGGCTGAACAATGTGACGCCTTTAGTTAAATGTCTCTACTAAACATTTTTTGGATATTTCTGCGTTTAGGCTGTACGTCTTTTGGCGGGCCTATTGCGCATTTAATGTATTTTCGAAAGCGTTTTGTTGAGCAGTATCACTGGCTTTCTGAGCAAGAGTACGCGCGCTTATTAACGTTATGTCAGACGCTGCCGGGGCCAGCGAGTAGTCAGGTCGGATTTGCGATTGGTATGCATAAAGGCGGCTTGATAGGCGGGATACTGGCGTTTGTGGGCTTTACTGCGCCTACCGTAATATTGTTGGTAGCTTTTGCTAACTACTTGTATCTGTTTTCAGGTGAGTACGGACAAGCAGTGATAGGCGGTTTAATGATCTTGTCATTTGTGGTCGTGTCTCAGGGGCTTGTGGGGATGTGTAAGAGTCTGTCTAGCACATTTTTACTGGCCGGCATTTCGATGCTGAGTTTTGTGTTACTTGTGGTATTGCCAAGTGTCTGGATGCAGTTATCAGTGATTATTGGTGGTGCAGTCATACACTTTGCCATCGTTCAAGCTCGTGCCGCTAACACAGCGACGAAAGAGACCACGCACTCTACAGTGCGCGATGAGCAAGTTATGGGACGTCCTTTTATGGCATGGTTTGCGTTAGCAGGTTTCATTGCCCTTTTTGTCTTACTGCCTTTTATATCAATCCAAGCAGATAGCTTTTATCGTTCTGGCGCCCTTGTGTTTGGTGGTGGACATGTGGTGCTGCCTTTACTTGAGCAAAACCTTGCGGACGCTGCGATGATTTCACAAGCGGATTTTCTTGCGGGTTATGGCGCAACGCAAGCGATGCCTGGTCCAATGTTTGGTTTTGCGGCTTATCTAGGCTTTATTTCTGAGCAAAATGGCGCTTATCTGGGCGCGATAATTGCGACTGTGTGCATATTTTTACCGGGTTTTTTGCTCCTAATAGCAGCCTTACCATATTGGAATATCCTTTGTACAAAACCAAGGTTTAATGCCTTAATTGCTGGAGCAAATGCAGCAGTAGTCGGTTTACTCGCGGCAGCACTTTATGACCCTATTATTACTCATGCTTTAAAAACGCTCCCAGATGTGCTCATTGCGCTTGTGGCACTAACAGCGGCCTGGCGTTTTAAAGTGCATGTGTTACTGGTGGCTGGCGGTTGTGTGTTGCTAAAACTGTTGGTGTTGTTTATCTAATGAATGCAGCTATACACGTTTAGCATCGAACATTAGGCGATGCTCGTGTATTTCAGCATTAGAAAGTAAGCAAGCACGGTAACGGGAACCGACGCAATCGTTGTTAAAGCAATAATTTGAGCCGCCAACTGATGATTCCCTCCTATTTTGCGAACCATGACATAACTAGCGGCAGCCGTTGGGCTAAGCGCCATGAAAAATATCACGCCAAGCGATAGACCTGAGATATCAAACACCAATGCCAATGCGATGGTGACAAGCGGGTATAATATACATTTTCCCATAACTGCAGCGCTTAGCACTTGGTGATTGCTGCCTACATTGCTGAACCGAAGTGACGCACCCGTGCACAAAAGGGCAAGGGGAAGGGTAAGCTGTGCAAAGTAGCCCAAGCTATTGAGCGCAAACTCAGGTACAGGTATGCGAAGGTAAGCAAACATTACCCCTGCGATAATGCTTAGAATAATTGGATTGGTGATAATGCCTTTGCCAATGCGGGATTTGCTAACGCGCACTTTATTCTTTAAAAGTAGCGGGTCTTGTTTATTACTCCCTGTTAGGGCAATTTGTTCTGCGCTAAAAATGTTGAGAACCGCGACCGACATTACATTATAAACAATGGTAAGACAGCCCAAGTAAATAGATGCATAAGCTAAGCCTTCACTGCCATATGCGTTCGCACAGTAAGCCAGGCCGATGATCCCCATATTGGCACGAAATGCACCTTGAATGAGTACGCCCTTGTCTTGGCGATGCTTCACCATGAAGCTCGCCCATAGTAAATATAATATAAAGATGATTAAGGTAGCACTAACACCAATTGCAATGGTCTTTGGCTCCGTGAGCGCACTAATGTCGCTAGCGCTGATGTTGACGAACAGCAATGCGGGTAAAGCAAAGTTGAAAATCAGTTTAGAGGCCTTTTCAACAAAAGCGTCGTCCAGCACTTTGAAGCGATAAAACAGGTAGCCGATGACAATGAGCAACAGCACAGGGCCAATTACAGAAAGGGTAAACGAAATAAAGCTATGAATATCGGAGATGGCGAATACTAAAGACCGTGGTTTGGTGCCTTTATTATTGCATAAATAAGGGCACAAGCGAGGGTATAAATTACCGTGTGTCGATGGTTTTTAAAATACTGCCAAAGGCCCTTGCACCGAATTTTTCAATTTGCTTATCGAAGTATAAGGGCCCTAATATTGGAATGGCAATTATTCCTTTAGACCTCCACGTAACAAGCGTCCCTTGCTCATTTTCTTCCAGGCGAATTTCACCCAATTCGTGCTTGTAGGGAAGCGGCTTGCTATATTCAATTTTATAAGCGAGCAGATTGGGTGGCTCATACGCAACAATGCGTTCATGCAAAACGGATTTGCCTGCGCGTATCTCTCGCAGTGCGCCAAGTCCGTTTGGTGTTTCGCTACCCCGCTCCAAAAGCGCAGCGGCGTCTACGCCCTTGAACTGGTCGTAGGCGGCATGATTACTAAGCTGCGCAAAAACGTCGTTAATGTTTTTGTTTATTTGACGTTGGACATAAATATTAAACATTTAGGATGCTGTTCCCTTTAGTTGCGCAAAATGAATACACTTATGCACGCAGCTCACGACGTAGAATTTTACCCACAGTGGACTTAGGTAATTCGTCAATCACGTGGATTTCTTTTGGCAATTTATAGTTGGTAAGGTGCGCTTTGCAATGCGCAAGAATCTCGTCGTCTGTTACTGCCTCGCTGACTGTAATATAAGCACAAACGCGCTCTTGCGTATTTTCGTCACTTTTGCCGACAACGGCGGCTTCCAAAATATTCGGATGTTGGGTGAGCACATCTTCCACTTCATTCGGATATACGTTAAACCCTGACACAATAATCATGTCTTTGAGCCTGTCGACAATTTTAATGCAGTTATCAGGTGTACGAAGCCCGACATCGCCGGTTTTAAAATAGCCATCTTCGGTCATTACTTTGGCTGTCTCGTCATCGCGCTGCCAATAACCTTTCATAACTTGCGGGCCTTTAACGGCAATTTGCCCTTCTTGTCCGTCTGCAACTGGCTTATCGTTAGCGTCGAGCAATTGGATATCTGTCTCGACAAGCGCCGGGCCAACGGTACCAAGTTGCTCTTTACCTGGCTCGTTAAACGCGACGACGGGGGCGGTTTCAGATAAGCCATAGCCTTCGGTGATAGGGCAGCCGGTTGTATTTTGCCACAAATCAGCTGCAGATTTGGTTAAGGCAGTGCCGCCAGACATGGTGAGTCTAAGTTCGCTGAAATCGAGTTTACGAAATGCTTCCTGGGCACATAATCCCATAAATAGAGTGTTGATCCCCGCAAAGGCAGTAAACTTATGCGGAGTCATCGCTTCTATAAAGGCGCCCATATCGCGTGGATTGGGGATAAGCAATACCATTGCACCTTTTGCAAAAAAGGTCATCATGCATACCGTAAACGCATAAATATGGTAAAGGGGAAGCGGACACACAACGAGCTCTTCACCCGATTTAAAGGCGCCACCCAACCGGTCTAAGGTTTGAATACTATTGACCAGTACGTTTTGATGGGAAAGCTCTGCGCCTTTTGATACACCTGTTGTGCCACCTGTGTATTGTAGTATGCAGGTGTCATCTAACGATGTATCAGGTCTGGCTTGTAAGCTGAGACCCTTTGACTTATCAAAGACTTCGGCATAACACGGGTATTCTCCTTCAACTACTTCGTGCGTTAGCAACTGAGCAGCACTTGTGACGATCACCGTTTCAATGCCGGTTTCGGCTTTTATGGCTTCATATTTAGGTAGCAAGTCGCTTAGGATCACCAAAGCTTTTGCGCCAGAGTCGTTAAATTGATGCTTCATTTCTGTTGTCGTATATAAAGGATTGGTGTTTACAACGACCAATCCTGCGCGAAGAGCGCCATAAACTGCGATGGGATGCTGAATTAAATTAGGCAACTGAATGGCGATCCTATCGCCGGGTTTAAGCTCGGTGTGGGTTTGCAAATAGCTCGCAAATTGGGATGAAAGCGCATCCATTTCGGCAAACGTTTTTTCTTGTCCAAGCGCTGAGTAAGAGGGGCGGTTGGCGTATTGTACGAAGGTTTCTTCGATGTAGTCAGCCAAACTATTGATATGCTGGGGGATAAGCGATGAGCGAGCCATTGATGTCCTCTTTATTATTGTCGTTGTTGCCACAAAATATGTCTTTTTAACAGTATTTTTACAATAGTGGATCAATGCGAATCTTTTGTATGAGCATGGCCTTATTCAGAATGATAAGCGCGTCGAAAAAATGCAAAACATGCACCGGAGATGGCGCCTGCCATGCATTGCATCATTAGCCCCGAAACGCCTCGGGCACCTGCAAGCAAAGTCACGTTTAAAATAGGCTGCATTGCTATCAACATCACAAAGAATGCGACAATGCCGGCGCTGGTATATAAATACAAACTGCCCTTTTCGCTCAAATTGCCATACTTGAGGATGAGGCCGGCGATGCTAAACGCAATAAGCAGCGCCGCAAGAACAATCAAGCCATAGCTTGGAGCAAGACCCAACATGTCTTGCCAAGTGCTTTCTAATCGTTCGCTAAAAGGAATAATAATATCGATTGCGCTTAGCTTGGCGAGCACCGCTTGAGTGTGCAGCAAACTTGCAAAGAAAAACCCAATGATAGATGCTAGTAAAAGATGCAGAGTACGCATTAACCACTTTTTCAATTTGATGCCCTTTTGCGAGAACCTTAAGTCCAAGCTAAGTTACTTCAATGATACTTGTCAAATAAACTCTGTTTGCACAAGCTGGCTAACACCATGTTCAGATGAGGCTTTTTATGTCCAGTGCCCCAACAGTATTGCTTGTCACTAGGCTTATCATTCTGATAGTCATGTTGGTGAGCATGAGTCGTCATGAATTTGCAAGGGCGCAATCAAATAAATATGAGCTTGAGCCGGTTATTGAGGGCTTAGCGAAATCTTGGGGCTTGGCCGTGTCTGCTGACAATACGCTCTTTGTCAGTCATCGAGAAGGCGATATTGGTCTTTATCGAATTAGTGACAAGGGGACTTTGACTTTAATTCAAATCCTTGCATTTAAACCAGACGACTTGCTTACAGGCGGGCAGGGAGGCTTGTTAGATATAGAATTGCATCCTGACTATGCGCGTTCTGGCTGGGTGTACTTGTCGTATTCTGCGGGAACGGATGCAGCAAATGCGTTGAAAATTGTGCGCTTTAAAGTCGAGTCGTCTGAGGCGTCGAATAAGCCTTTTCAGGTTTCTGAGTTACAAACTGTGTTCGAGGCCTTCGATAAAAAAGATACGCCTGTGCATTACGGTGCGCGCATGGTGTTTGACGCTCAAGGCGCGCTGTTGGTTACAACAGGTGATGGTTTTGATTATCGAGAGCAAGCGCAAATAAAAAGCAGTCATCTGGGTAAAGTGTTACGAATGAGCGATACAGGTGCGCCGCATCCGGGCAATCCTTTTTTCACCGGAACCAATGCTCCACAAGATTACATATTTACTCTTGGACATCGCAATCCACAGGGGCTTATTTCCACAACTGATGGGCTGTTAGTGGCACATGAGCATGGGCCTGCTGGTGGAGATGAAATCAATGTACTGCGTGTTGGTGAGAATTACGGCTGGCCTGTGATCACCCAAGGTAAAGACTATATTGGCGCGACCATTTCACCATTTACCGAGTATCAAGGCATGAGACAACCCGCGGTGAATTGGACGCCTTCCATTGCGCCATCAGGCATGGTGCTTTACGAGGGCAAGCAGTTTGAGGAGCTTCAAAACTGCCTACTTGTTACTTCACTTAAATATCAGCAGATATACGTCGTCAGATTAGGGGATGTGACTCAAGCAGATGCCAAAGGTGAAATTGCGGAAAAAAGCGTTGGCGCATCAACCTTACTTGCTACCCCGATGGCGCGATTGCGTGACATTGTCCTTGACCCTTCCGGACAGGTTTGGGTGCTGGGAGATGGCACAGGCGATGACAAGTCGACGCGAATTTTCAGGCTTAGTGCCGAATAACGCTAGTCGCACGCTTTTGTCATAAACCATCAATATTGATTGGACGTATTAACAATTCTTTTTCAATTATTAACGTGAATATTGGGTATAAGCTCCTTTTTACCGATTAACATTCATTTTCTTGGCTCTTGTGGGTATAATCACGCCCCTTAGTCGTACTCCTAAGCCGTCTTTCGCTGAGTTTTAAGCGGAGTTTTAAGCGGAGTTTTTAACTTAGTTGCTGACACAATTGCCAGTGCACTAATTATCAGAGGACCTTATCGTGTTAGAAGAATATCGTAAGCATGTCGCCGAGCGCGCCGCTCAAGGCATTCCCCCAAAGCCACTAAACCCAGAACAGGTAGCCGGCTTGGTTGAATTGTTAAAAGCACCCCCTGCCGGTGAAGAAGATTTCTTATTAGAACTAATTTCAGAACGCGTGCCTCCTGGCGTTGATGAAGCGGCTTATGTTAAGGCTGGATTTTTAAGTGCGATCGCAAAAGGCGAAGACAAGTGCGCTCTAATATCACCAGATGCAGCCGTTCAGCTGTTGGGAAACATGCACGGTGGATATAACATTGAGACCTTAGTTGCTTTATTA
Organism: Ningiella algicola; assembly: GCF_028401415.2. Lineage (NCBI taxonomy): Bacteria > Pseudomonadati > Pseudomonadota > Gammaproteobacteria > Alteromonadales > Alteromonadaceae > Ningiella > Ningiella algicola. The sequence goes on from NZ_CP171821.2 coordinate 4,291,055, forward strand.
GACGACGCTGAACTTGCTGAGCTTGCCGCGGAAGAACTTAAGCACACATTGCTCATGTTCGATGCATTTCACGATGTAGAAGAAAAGCACCGTGCTGGCAACAAGTTTGCTACTGAAGTCATGCATTCTTGGGCTGAAGGTGAATGGTTTACTTCACGTGATGATTTAGCCGAAAAAATCACCGCGAGCGTATTTAAAGTGACCGGTGAGACAAACACCGATGACTTGTCGCCTGCGCCTGATGCGTGGTCTCGCCCCGATATTCCTTTGCATGCAAAAGCGATGTATAAAATGACGCGCGACGGCTTGGAGCCAGAGAAACATGGCGACGTTGGTCCAATGGGACAAATTGAAGCCATAAAAGAAAAAGGCCATCAAGTTGCTTTCGTTGGTGATGTTGTAGGAACCGGTTCTTCACGAAAATCGGCAACTAACTCAGTGCTTTGGTTCTTTGGTGAAGATTTACCGGGCGTACCAAACAAGCGTGGCGGTGGCATTTGTATCGGCTCAAAGGTAGCGCCTATCTTTTTTAACACCATGGAAGATGCAGGTGCATTAGTATTTGAGGCAGATGTGGATAAGATGGAAATGGGCGATGTAATTGAAATTTACCCATTTGAAGGTGTCATCAAAAATGCAGACAGCGGCGAAGTTATTGCTGAGTACAGCTACAAATCCAAGGTCTTGCTTGATGAAGTGCGTGCCGGTGGTCGAATTAACCTCATTATTGGTCGCGGTTTGACTGAAAGAGCACGTGAGTCTCTTGGTTTAGAGGCAAATGATCTCTTCCGCAAGCCCGAATTGCCTACCTCGAAAGCTAAAGGATTTACACTTGCTCAGAAAATGGTGGGTAAAGCATGTGGTGTTGATGGCATTTTGCCAGGTACTTACTGTGAGCCAAAAATGACGACCGTGGGTTCGCAAGACACCACAGGCCCAATGACGCGCGATGAGCTAAAAGATCTCGCCTGTTTAGGTTTCACAGCTGATTTAACCATGCAGTCATTTTGTCACACTGCCGCCTATCCTAAGCCGGTGGATATTGACACTCAGCATACTTTACCTGATTTTATTATGAACCGTGGTGGCGTGTCGCTTCGACCGGGCGATGGCATTATTCACTCTTGGCTAAACAGAATGTTGTTACCCGACACCGTGGGGACAGGGGGAGATTCGCATACGCGCTTCCCGATGGGTATTTCATTCCCTGCAGGCTCAGGGCTAGTGGCGTTTGCCGCTGCAACCGGCGTGATGCCGCTTGACATGCCAGAGTCGGTGCTGGTGAAATTTAAAGGTAAAATGCAGCCAGGTATTACTTTGCGTGACCTTGTACACGCCATTCCGCTTTATGCAATTAAGCAAGGCCTGTTGACCGTTGCCAAAAAAGGCAAAATCAATGCATTCTCTGGTCGCATTTTGGAGATTGAAGGTCTGGAAGATTTAACCGTTGAGCAAGCATTTGAGTTATCGGATGCTTCTGCCGAGCGCTCTGCCGCTGGCTGTACCATTAAACTTTCTGAAGATTCAGTAGCAGAATACTTGCGATCAAACATCACCATGCTGCGTTGGATGATCAACGAAGGTTACGGTGATCCGCGCACGCTTGAGCGCAGAGCGCAGAAGATGGAAGAGTGGTTGGCTAATCCATCGTTGATGGAAGCGGATGCTGAGGCGGAGTACGTCGAGACTATCGAGATTGACTTAAACGAGATTAAAGAGCCAATTTTGTGTTGTCCTAACGATCCTGATGATGCGAAAACCTTGTCAGACGTTGCCGGTGACAAAATTGATGAAGTGTTTATTGGCTCTTGCATGACTAACATTGGTCACTTCCGCGCTGCGGGTAAATTGCTAGAGCAATTTGATGGAACGCTACCTACTCGTTTATGGATGTCGCCACCCACTAAGATGGACAAAGCCCAGCTTATGGATGAAGGCTACTATAACATTTACGGTCGTGCAGGTGTACGCACAGAAATGCCGGGTTGTTCGCTTTGTATGGGTAACCAAGCACGCGTATTGGCAGGTACAACCGTGCTTTCGACCTCAACACGTAATTTCCCCAACCGCTTAGGTGATGGTGCAAACGTATACTTATGTTCGGCAGAAATGGCCGCGGTAGGCGCGATTGTCGGTAAAATCCCAAGTGTTGAAGAATATATGGAATATGCAGGTAAAATTGAGTCGATGAGCGGGGAAGTATTTCGCTACTTGAACTTTGATCGAATGGAATCATTTAAAAAAGCGGAAGAAGACGCGAAAGCGAATATCATTCCCGCTTTAAACGTTGCTTAGTGAGTGCGCCAAGCACAGAAAACATAGCTTATAGCTAGATAGCATGTAAAAACCCGCCGCATGGCGGGTTTTTTTGTTTACAATAAATCCTTGCGCACGAGCCTTCTTTTGGGTCTTGATGGCTCTCAAACTGCAAAAATGGTTATTAATGGATCGAAGGTATTTATATGTCCGATCATGATAAAAAGCACCGCGGCGTCAGTTATCGTCTCCTTTTCGCCATCGGCAAAATAAATTTGCTGATCATTGCGATGTATTTTTGTGCAAATGCATTTGCACTTGAAGAGAATAATAGTGAAGGGCAATCTCAATACGAAGAGGGCATCGATACTGTTACGCTTGCATTTGGAAACGATGTAAACATAGAAGTCGAATACGCGGACGAACCGCATGAGCGACAGCTTGGGTTAATGTATCGACGTCAGATGTGCGAAGACTGCGGCATGTTGTTCAAGTTTGATAGTGTCAGGGTGGCAAGCATTTGGATGAAAAACACCTACATTCCTCTTGATTTGGCCTACATCAATGCATTTGGCAAAATTATCGATATTAAGCAGCTTGTGCCTCACGATTTGACTTCTGTCCCAAGCTCTATGCCGGTTTTGTACGCACTAGAAATGAACGAAGGCTGGTTTGCCGCAAACGGGATTAAAGAGGGAGACAAAGTTTCTTTGCCAGCCTCCGTAAAGCCCTAATCTACGAATAATGAATGCTCGAAGGATAAACAATTAAGCATGCAATCTTCATTAAATATCGCTAAGTTTGGCGGCACAAGCGTCGCAAATTACGACACAATTAATAATTGTGCGCAGGTGGTCATTAACAATCCCAACACCAAAGTGGTGGTGGTGAGTGCGGCAGCTGGCGTAACCAATCATTTGGTACTGTTGGCAAACACCTCCTTAACCTCTCAACAAGCAAGCGAGATCATCGAAAAAATTCGCGTGATTGAGTTAGCCATTTTGAATGAGCTAAAAAATCCAAGTGAGGTTGAGGATAAACTCTTTGCCTTACTTGATGAGTTAGAGGAATACGCCTGTCATGAGGAAATTAATTTCAGAGATGATTTAAAAGATGCTTTGCTTTCCATGGGTGAACGTATTTCGTCACTATTGGTCGCCGCCATTATTCGCGAACACGGTTACCAAGCCATTAACTTTGACGTCAGAAAAGTGCTTAGAACAGATTCTCGTCATACCGAGGCAAGTCCAAACATTGAAGATATTGAGCGATTGTCTGCACAGTTACTCGCTCCAGAGCTTGAGACTGCCATTGTGGTCACTCAAGGCTTTGTTGGTGCTGACAAAGCAGGCAAAACGACAACATTAGGACGCGGTGGGTCAGATTTTACGGCAGCGCTGTTAGCGGAGGCGCTTGGTGCATCTACCTGTGAAATTTGGACGGATGTTATTGGCGTGTACACGACTGACCCGCGCATCACTGATAAAGCCCGTCCGCTAGCGGAGTTAAGCTTTGAGGAAGCCGCTGAAATGGCAACATTTGGCGCAAAAGTGTTACACCCTGCAACCATGGAGCCTGCGCTTCGTCAGAATATTAAAGTATTTGTGGGCAGCAGCAAGGAGCCTGAGAAGGGCGGAACGTGGATAGTGCGAGACTGTAAGCATGAGCCTGCATTTCGCGCCATTACACGCCGTAAAGACCAAGTTCTGGTTACGGTGAAAACTCCGAAAATGATGTATGCTCAAGGGTTTTTGGAACAAGTGTTCCATATCATTGCCAAGCATAAGCTCAGCGTAGATTTAATTACGACATCTGAAATATCGGTGTCGTTCACGCTTGATAATCCGCCCAATAGTATGTCGGAAAAAATCAATAAAGAGACCTTACTTGAGCTGAGCCAACTTTGTGAGGTGAATGTCGAGCGAGATTTTGATGCAGTAACGGTGGTAGGGAACAACATGCATTCAGAAGCAGGTGTCTCGGCCAAAATATTTGCTGCGGTGGCCAGATTCAATTTAAGAATGATTTGCTTTGGTGCGAATGTGCATAACCTATCTTTTGTGGTAGATAAAAACGACAGCACGGATGTAGTAAAAGGACTGCATGCAGCGCTTTTTGAATAGCCGATGCAGGTCTAAATGAGGATACTATTTGCTTTTCCTCTGCTTAGAATCAACGACATAAAAACACATTAAAGCGAGCGGCTACTGTTTCTGTTCTCTCTGACAGGGCCTATGTCGTAATACTCACTTGGCAATCAATCTCTGAGCTTATGGTCTTTGAAAAAATCATCACTAATTAGGGCTTTTAAAGCTTTGTGAATATATTGTTGCTTACATTGTGCCAGCATCTTAAACGTAGCAATCACACCCCTTTGGCTGTATGAGCATGACTAAGGCTCATTGCGGCTGCAGTAATAACTGATAAAGGGAGTGTGGAATAGTTTTACATTTGGATGAGATTTTACCAACCGATCGGTTTGATGTTTCTTTTGCTAGAGCGTTTGAAAAAAACAGTTGACTATTTTTTGCACATTATCGTAACCTAAGAAACATGGTCACAAATTGACCAGTCATTCATGAATTACAGGGAGAGTTTTCATTGTTTAGATTGCCTATAATACTATTAAGCCTTATCTTTCTAATTGCCGCCTCAGGAAAATCTGACGCTAGAGGCGCAAGCTCAATGGCGCTTGATTCCAACGACATAAGGTCGAACGGGAACGGTGACTGGGGCAGCGCAGCACTTCACGAGAGTGCAATTCGTAGTGCCACCGATCAAGGTGTTAATAACTTGGATTCGTGGACGAGTGAGCAGCAGCGTGAGCATATTGAAAATGGTGGTGCTGTAGACTACAACGCAAGAGCAGCAGCAGGCTTGAGTACTGAAGCCGACGCTTTCACCGGTGCAGGTTTGAGTCAGTCTGATTTTGGCTCATGCGGTACTTGCGGAGGCGACGATAACAGTTGGCCTAGTGGAAATGTTAACACAGGTTCTTTTGTAAGCCCTGAGACCTTTTCATTTAACATTAAAACGTCAACTCCACCTGAGTCATTCAATGACTTCGATGCCGCATTCGAAACGTCCAGAACCATTATTGAATCGCGCCACAATAGCGGCGCTATTGCTGATGCGGTTGAAGACGACTTGGTCCGCCAAACCGAAGAGGCTCTATCAAATGCGACAAGCGGGTTTGACATTTTTGGCTACGCTAATTCTCTTGTTGATGCAGCCCGAGACATCGCTCAAAATATAGCAGAAAGAACACTTGCCGCAGCTGGCCCGCATGTCAAAGCATGGCAAGCTGGAAGCAGCTTTTCGGCGGGTGCAACTGACACGCTGGAGAGCTTGCGGCGTTTTACTAGAGGCGCCGCACTCAGTTATGACAGTCAAAATCGACAGCGAATTGATGCTGGTTTAGACCCGATTACAGAAGTTATTCCAAGGGGGATAATAGACTGGGCTGTCCGAACCGGAAACTTACCACCAGAATTTAGGCAACTGTACGACTATACTTTGGATCGCTTTGAAGTCTTTGAAACAAACGATTTACAACATCATGAAACGGCACGAATGCTTGATGAGCTTTGGGGAAATGGTTTAATCGACATCGCACTCCCTGGAAATGCAAATGCTGGACCGTTTCAAGCTGACATAGAATCCTTTTACGAGGGTGTTGAGTTGACAGATCAGCAGAGGCGTGCACTTAATCATTCCATTGTCATAAAAGGCTCGCCCGCATTTATCCAAGGGCTTAGGAACAGAACCCAGCGTTGGGAGCGTCCTAATGGTGCATTTGTTTTTCCTAATTTTGAGGCCGTTGGCGACCCATTTGCGGCCGGTGGTTTAGCCTTTGTACCCGAAAGAGGGATACTTGACGAGACTGAACACCAAAACACTGTGCAAGAGGAGTTTCAGCACGCTTTTAATTTCACTATAGGAGAGTATGCTACTGCCGCGGTAGAGGCGCACGAGCGAGGTACACGAAGACTTGATGCGTTCAGCGGCGAACTCGAGCGCGCCCAAACACTAGCAGCCCTTCATGAGAGTATGGAAGCGAGAGAAAGGTTGATCGAGACCCCATTAGTAGGCGGCAACTTCGGTGTTGAATACCATACACAAATAATTGAGGGTGTAGCTAAAACCCAAATTTTGAGTAGGGAAGACCATATTGCGGACGTATTGAATACCACTACCCTATCCTATGAAGACGCGGTTACCCTCACTGACCAAATTAGAGAAGCAAGTGCCGAATACATCGAGGTGATTAATCTCGGTGCGCTTGAGTTCACCGAAGAGAGATTTCAAGAAATTTCAGATGCACATTCACAAAACTAAGTCTTAGCATAGAACGGCTTCACGCTTAGCTTTATTTCCATTTAAGGAAGATTAGGAATATGAAAATCATTACCCCACTATTTTTGCGACTTGTTAGCTTGCTAGTCATGTTGTTCCCCCTTATAGCTAATGCGGAAGGCGTAAGCAATGCAGAGCGACTAGAGTCCATTGAAAATCTGAATAATTTAAAGGCAAACGCTAGTCACTCTGACATTGCAATTGCGATGATTGAACAACAGATATACATGCAATCTTTATTACTCTCTAAGGATGCTAAGGTCGCTAGCTGTGCAGAACTGCTCGCCGTTAACCCTTACATGCAAACTGGCGCATATGTTTTGCATCAAGACGGTGCCGACAAGAGTTTTATTTGCGAAATTGAAAGTGGCATGGTTACCGCGCAGTCAGAAAACAATATTGCGACAGAGACAAACTGCATAATATCAAATTCATGCTTGCGAGCGCCTGAAACCTTTCTCGGTGACATTTATTCAGAACAAATGGAAGGCACGAACATTGACGATATACTCAATGGCACTGACCGCGGAGACTTGATTCTGGCGTATCAAGGAGATGATGTCATTTACGCTGGGGGGGGCGACGATGAGCTAAGAGGTGGAGACGGAAGCGATACCTTAAATGGTGGTTCAGGTAATGATTTAATTTATTCTGGAAACGGGTCAGATCGCATTTTTGGCGGCCGCGGAGAAGATGCTCTGTATGGCGATTTAGGCGATGATTACCTCGCTGGGGGAGATCATAATGACGTATTGTCTGGAGGGCAAGGGGATGACTTACTAGAAGGCGACTCTGGCGATGATTATTTACTCGGCGACAACGGCTCAGACTTTTTAGTTGGAGGCTCTGGCGTTGACTATTTAAAAGGTGGGAATGGCCGCGACTTTTTGCTAGGCGGTCACGGCGATGACCGGCTTGAAGGTGGCGAAGGGCATGATGACTTGCATGGTCTCGAGGGTCGTGATGATTTGTATGGAAATGGCGAGAACGACCTAATTTATGGTAACGAAGGCGCTGACCGACTTACAGGCGGCGCAGGACACGATCGACTGCATGGTGGCGATGACGATGACCTATTATTCGGCGACGATGGCACTGATTTACTCGACGGAGGCGCTGGAAACGACTATTTGGACGGTGGTACAGGAAATGATTTCCTGTTCGGAGGTGAAGGCAACGACACCCTGCTAGGGGGTGATGGTCCAGATGTATTTATTTTTTATCCTGGGTCGGGTCGGGATGTGATAAACGAATTCGATTTGGAACAAGACCGAATTGATATTCGCTTTTTTGACTTAGACCGCTGGCGAGATTTAAAAAGAGTGCTTACTTGCTATGGGCAGCATAATCGTCCAGAAACCTACTGCGTAATTCGTCTCAATGCAAACGACCACATTGCTATCATGGATGCGCCTTTAGTGCGTTCTTTGATGACTAAAAGCGTTCTCAACGAAGTGTTCATGTTTGAGTTTGATGACGAAACACAGGCAAACAGGGATTTTGTTACTGACACATATGAGCGCTATTTTGGCAGGGTGCCAGCGTTTCAGGGCTATCATTTTTGGATGGGCTATTTAAAAAATCATACATTTGAGGAGGCCGAGCGAGAAATAATCTATGGCGCCAGCCGAGAAGATCAGGTTCATATAATTGCCAATACGGCAGAGGCCGCTAGAAGCTTTCTTACAAGCAATGGCTTCGATGTACCAGAGTGGTTGCAACCCGGCAATTCTCCAATAGAGCAGCTCATCAATAGCCTTTACGTCAAGTACTTTGACCGTTCACTAAGTGAAAATGACATGGTGTATTGGGTTAATCAATCGCTTAATTTAACTAACCGTGAGCTTGAAGCATATATTATTTATGGTGCGCAACAAGGGGATAAAAATCACCTTTGCGGATACACTCATGAGCTAGCCCGAAACTATTTACTCAGTAACGATTTTGCCGTACCTGCATGGATAGAGCCTGCGGCAGTAAGTGCACGTAGGGACACTGTAAACGGTTTCTATGCGAGTTTGTTTAATCGAACGGCTGAAGAGGGTGGTTTAGGGTATTGGAGCGGGCAGATATGTTCATCAACAGAGACAGAAGTAAAAAGGGACATGATCTATTCTGCTTCAGATTTTGACAGACAGAACATTATCGACCACAGTTTGGATAGCACCTTTAATTTCCTGAGAGAGAATGCTTTTGGGATCCCACACTGGCTAATTGATGCGGCCGATGCAGACTACAGCGACATCGACAAAGAGAACTTTATCAACACCAAGTACTTGCATTATTTTGGCCGATATGCAGATGACGCAGGATTGAGTTTTTATCTTGAACATCTTGTTTCAAGAGGACTAGAGCCGACTATAGAGGCGAGTATTATTATTGGCGCTGCGGATATCGACCGAGTGCATGTGGTGCAGAATAGAAAACAAGATGCCATTGACCACTTACAAGCTTATGGATTTGACATACCAGAATGGCTGCAAGAATCAGCAGACGAAACGCCCCCATATGGTGATGCAGAAAAGAGGAGCTTTATTCAGTCCGTCTATATCAAATATTTTGACCGATATCCTGATGAAGATGGTATGAATGCATATTTAGATGCCCTAGAGTCGATTGACAAACAAATCGACGTAGAATATTGGATTATCACTGGCGCGGTTGGAAGCGACCGCAATCGGCTCATTTCGCATAATGCATCAAAAGCAATTGCCTTTTTAAACAATCATGGCTTTGCAGTTCCCAGTTGGTTGTCTGGTGCAATTAATCCACCTTCTAGGCCTGATCTACCTGTACCACCTGAGTACTCCGAGGAAGCCAAGATCGAATTTTTGCAATCGGTGTATCGCAAGTACTTTGGTCGAACGGCCGACAATATTGGTATAAATCTTTACCTCGTAGAATTGACTGGCCCTGAAAGAGAGAACCAAGTAGAGGCATGGATAATAACGGGTGCATTGAGAGACGACAAAGCATACCTTGTGAGATTCAAGGGGGCACAGGCTCGAAACTTCCTGCAAAACAATGGTTTTACGATACCAAACTGGTTAACTTGGTCGACGCACAACACCTGGAATCAAACAATCGAGCAAATTTATAGTAGATACTTTGGGCGCACTCCAGATCAAGCTGGTAAGGACTTTTGGAGGGGCCAATTGGCTGTGTTTGGCGCAAGTTTTGTTGAGCGCGAAATCATTTATGGTGCAAACGATGAGGATAAGGCGCGACTTAATAGTTCATCAAGTCGCCGAGATGCGGCGCGACGATTTTTGCAAGACAATGGATATTCGGTTCCTGATTGGATTGAGTAGAGCGCACTAAGACATCAATTGAAAAGGCACTTCTTAAGCTTGGATGCAGGAGCATTCGGCACGATTTACGCTAATTAACCTGTAGCCTGAAAGCGTTGTTAGCAATGAAGTGGGTTTTAGAGCCTCTACAGATGCGTCTGAGTTTTCAATCAGCGCGTATAGAAATGATTATGAAAACTTCATTGAGTCTTTGGCATTGAATGGTTTGAACGCGCAAACCGGGTTACTGGAATTTCAAGCGCGTTATATTATTAACGAGGTAGAAATCAGTGGTGTTGCCGTAAGCGCTACTTGGTTTATGGGGGAAAGTTTCGAGTCGCTAGCGCATTGGATGCTGCGGTTGAGTTACTCGAGTCAAAAATAGCGAAGATAAAGCTATCGGTGCTGAGCTTGACTCCATATTACCTGCCCAGAGCATCGTTGGTATAAGCTATGTTAGCCTTGATGCACATTGGCGAATAGAGCTTGCTACAAGCTACACTGAGCAGGCCAATACAGTAGAAAACGAACCTGATGCGCCAGAGTTTTTCGTCGCACCGAGTTATACCTTGGTTGACTTACTTGGGCACTATCAAGTGACACCGAATATTCGCATTAATGCTGGTATATTCAATCTATTCGACCAGGAGTATTATCTTGCATCAGAAGTCCGAGGGCGCATAGAAAATGAAAACCTTGGCAGATTCTCATCACCGGGCAGAAATACTTCAGTTAATGTGGTGATAAATTTTTAAGATTAGACTCATCGTCGCGCAATGTGAGTGAAAACAAGTTATAAAAAAAGCGACCCAACAAGGTCGCTTTTTCATTGAGCACTCAATCGCTCACACTCAATTGTTTTTACTGACTCTAAACTCTGAATTGACTAATGGACGATTGCAATTCTTCGGCTAATTTGGCCACTTCGCTGCTAGATTCAGCAGTTTGCTTAGCACCAATGGTGGTGTGCTCAGCAATACCGACAATGTTTTCTAAGCGCTCGCTAATTTGTGACGATACAGAGTGTTGCTCGCGTGCCGCCGTTTCAATGCGCGTGCTCACTTCATAAGCTTTGTGCACTGCGTCGGTTATCATGTTAAGTGCTTCACCGGCTTTTTCAGTCTGTTCTACGCAAGCATTAGTTTGCTCTTTACCTTGATTCATTACCGCTACTGCTTTTTCAGCACCCGCTTGCAAGACTTCAATCATTGAATTGATTTCTTGCGTAGATTCTTGAGTGCGGCTTGCCAAGGTGCGTACCTCATCTGCTACCACTGCAAAACCTCGACCTTGTTCGCCTGCACGGGCAGCCTCAATAGCAGCGTTTAATGCAAGCAGGTTAGTTTGGTCGGCTACGCCACGAATTACGTCTAAGATGCCGCCAATACTTGCGCTATCTTGATGCAGTTTGTTGATAACTTCAGCCGCTTGTTCGACTTCGTTAGCCAGCACTTGAATAGTGTCTTTGTTCTTAGCTGAAATCTGCTTCACTTTCTCTGCTTCTTTATCTGCATGCTTGATTTCCGTTAAGGTGTCGTTTGCACTGCTAGATACTAGTTCTGAAGTGGTGTGCATTTCAGTTGTTGCCGCGGCAATTTGCGAAATTTGTGATTTTTGATCTTCAATTGATGTTGTGGTTTGCATGGTGATAGTAGAGGTCTCACCCGAAGCTGCCGCCAGTTGATCTGCACGCTGGTTAATTGCGTGGATAAGCTCTTTTAAGTTATCAATCAGCATGTTGCAGTTTTTCGCCAGTGTACCAAACTCATCACCTGAGGAGTCATCTAGCTTATGTGTTAAGTCGCCAGACGAGGCAATCTTTAGTAAGTTGTTAACGCGCTCAAGCGGGCGAGTAATTGCATTTACCGTTAGATAGCCTACGCCACCTGCAATAGCGAATGAAATCAACACGACAACAACAATGGTCACTGAGCTGCTTGAAACTTGATCAGACACGCTTGTTTTCAAGGTCACGGCTTTGTTATCTGCCATTTCAGTAAGGGCATCTAGCTCAACAATGGCCTCGGTGATTTTTGCATCTGAGGTGAGCAAAGCATTTTGTGCTGATGATACATACTCAAGCTCTTTAATCTTGCTGTCTAACAGGCCGTCGTTAGCGCTTAGAGTTTTGTTTATTTGTCCAAGAAGCTCTTGCACTTCGTCTATTGTGCCAGATTCGTCTTCTCCATTTGCAGCGCTAACCATGTTTGAGAAATTTTCGTTAGCTTGTTCAAGAATGACACTCACTTCTTTTTTACGAATCTCTGCACGCTGCATAGATTCTGTTTTTAAGTAGTCAGCGGTCACTGTCATTAAAGTCAGCATGTTTGATTCGACAGAATTTGCCAAATCAGCCGCTTCTTGCAAGGAATCTGATTCTTCAATCTCATCTAGGTCAGTGAAATCGAGCAACATAGATGATGCGTCGTCAGCGCTTTCTTCGATTGTTTCGAGTTTACTGAGTAATTCTGAGCGAAGGCGAAGCGCACTGGTGTGGTCAGAAAACATTTTTTGAGAGGTATCGACATAAGAGTCATACATCGCACTGACTTGCGCGACCGATGAGCGCAATTGCTCATCTTTTTTCACAATCTCGTTGAGTTCCTGCAAGGTTGCGTCAAAGTTTTCTTTGCTTTGTGCAAACATGGCTTGCTTTTCAATGACCGCGTCTTCTTTGTCGCTCACAAACCCTTCAAAAGCTAAACGACCCATGTTCAGGAATGCTGCTTTTAAATTGGAGGTTCCCGCCACAGTGGGAAGGGCGAGTGTACTTACTTCACTTGATGCATCGCCTACCTTGTTGAGGCTGGACATCGAAGAAAATCCAAGTAACAGCAATAATAAGCTTATGACGGCGAATCCGCCTATCACGCGCATGGCTACTGTTATTTTCATGTTGGCTCCCGTTAATACCTTAAAGTGATTCTGAATGGCTTCACTATAGTATCGGTAGGCTGAGGTATAACTTAAGATATAAATATTGCTTTAATTATTGCGCGCTTGAGCGCCACTGAGTCACGCCTGAAGCTGGAAGGTTTCTTGCGTTTCTATGCAGTAAAGCGATAGCGAGTTGCCCCAGACAAAACCGGTATCCAGAGCCCTAATTCGAGCGTGATTTGCGATGTGCGGCGGTATTTCACCCATAAGGGACGCCCAGTGACCGAATAAGATAAGGTGCTTTTCATTTAATGCGGTGTTTGGCATGTCAAACCAAGGCTTTACCCGCTTAGGTGCGTCATTTGGATGACACTTAATGGCGAAATCTAAGTCCATGTCCTGCGATAAATATCGCATTCGGGTAAAGGCGTTCACAACAAATCGCAGGCGTTCATAGCCCATGAGTGTGTCGTCCCATTTTGTTGGGCTGTTGCCATACATTTGTCGCAAGAAGGCTTCAGGCTGTTTTCCCTGTAACTTTGCTTGCACTTCGTTGGAAAGCTTAAGGGCAGTTTTTATTGACCAAGAGGGGTAGAGCCCCGCATGGCTAATCAGTGTTTTTTTGGCGGGTTTTATGGCAAGTGGCTTTTGCATCAACCAGTCTATAAGGGCGTCAAAATGCTTATGTTGTATTAAACTTTCGAGTTTATCTTGAGGTTTCACAGAGCGAATACCATGAGCAATGGCTATCAGATGCAAGTCATGATTACCTAGCACCGTTTCAAATTGTTCGCCTAAGTCTCTACAAAACTGAAGCGTTTCTAGTGAGTCTGGCCCTCGAGCAACCAAATCACCAACCGCCCAAAGCTTGTCGTGTTTAGGATTGAATTTGACTTGTTTTAGCGCTTTTTTTAGCGCTCTATAACAACCTTGTATATCGCCAACGACGTAGTTTTTCATTAATTGAGTTTGAGAATTTAGGTGCTAGTGAATTGCGTTGGGCACAGCGAGTCCAAACACGGGAATTTGAGCACGATAGGCTTGTTTGTCCTCTCGCTCAAAGTCGTAGTATCCTTCCATGCTTCCTACTTCGGTTTTAAGCATGGATGCACTGGTATATTCATAACTTTGCTTGGGGGCAATGATAGGCTGCTCGCCGACAACTCCGTAACCGCTGACTTCCACTTTTTCACCATCGCCGTTAGTAATTAGCCAGTATCGACTCTTTAAGGTCATCGGTGCATCGCTTATGTTGGTGATATTGACGGTGTAGCTGAATACGAATACTTCATGTTCTGGCGATTTTTTTTGTGTACCGATGTACTTGGAATTAACTTTTATTTTTATTAGCTCACTCACACTTGGCCCCGGGCTTAGCTGTTTTTTTCGTATACGTAATTGGCGATTGCTGAAAATTCTTTTAACGAAAGGGTTTGTGCTCGTCTTTCAGCATCAATGTCTAAGTGATTAAGGCTAGTCTCGTCTATGAGCTTTTTCAAGCTGTTGCGGATAGTTTTTCGCCGCTGATTAAAAGCGCTGCCCACCACCAGTGATAAGCTTGATATGTCATGAAGCTCAACGGGGGGCCGTGCGTGAGGCACCAGTCGCACTACCGCAGACTCCACCTTTGGCGCTGGTTTGAATGCGCTTGGCGGCACCATTACAACCGGCGTCGCGCTGCAGTAGTATTGGGACATTACTGAAAGTTTGCCATACAAGCTATCATTATGTGTTGCGCAAAGGCGCTTTACTACCTCCAGTTGCAACATAAAGTGCATGTCATCGATACAATCGCTGAATGAGAATAAATGAAACATTAGTGGAGTGGATATGTTGTAGGGCAGATTGCCAAACACCCGCAGTTTGTGACTAGGATGTGTGATTGGGTCAATTAAGTTTGAAAAATCAAATTTAAGTGCATCCTGCTCAATCACATTTAGCTTATTTTGAATAAAGGGATGTTCGCGCAAGCGCTTTGCTAGGTCGCGGTCAAGTTCGACAACATTCAGCTTATCCACTATTTCAGCCACAGGTTCGGTTAATGCGCCTAAGCCAGGGCCAATTTCAACTAGGTTTTGTCCATTTTCCGGTTTAATTGCACTTACGATTTGGTCGATGACATATTCATCGAATAAAAAGTTTTGTCCAAATCGTTTTCGGGCTGTATGGCCAAGATGTGTTTTACTCATGATGTTTGTTCACCGACAAGTGGACAGGCATTAGAGCTTTCGTTGCGCCAGCTTAATGGCTTTGCTAATGGCCCGCTTCATACTTCCGCAGTCAATATCTCCGGTGCCCGCGAGATCGGCAGCGGTGCCGTGATCCACCGATGTCCTGATAAAGGGTAAACCTAAGGTAATGTTTACAGAATTACCGAAGCCCTTGTACTTTAGAACAGGAAGGCCCTGATCGTGATACATGGCAAGCACGGCGTCTGCTTTATCTAAATACTTTGGTTGGAAAATCGTGTCGGCGGGCAGTGGACCCACTAGGTTTAGACCTTGTGCTCGTAGTACGTCCAAGGTGGGTGTTATCACTTGAATTTCTTCTTGCCCTAGGTGGCCATCTTCACCAGCATGAGGATTGAGCCCGCACACATAAATGGTGGGGTCCGATAAACCAAACTTAAGTTTGAGATCGGTATTGATGATGCGAATTACCTTCTCAATGCGCTGTGGGGTAATTGCTTTGGATACATAAGCTAGCGGAATATGCGTTGTCGCCAGACAGACTCGCAAACCGTCGGTTGCCAACATCATTACCACGTCTGCTGTATTAGATTGTTGAGCGAAAAATTCGGTATGTCCACTAAACGACACGCCCGCTTTATTGATAATGCCTTTATGAACGGGACCGGTGACAACCGCATCAAAATTACCAAGCATGTTTTCTTCGCATGCTTGCCTAAGCGTTTCCACAACGTATTGCCCATTGCGACTGTCAAGCTTGCCCGCTGTGACTTCCACTGCCGTTGGCACATGCTTGACAATCATTTGTCCGGGCTTTTGAATGAGTTCTAAGCCTGGTTCGAATGGAATTATTTCGATGCCTACACCTAATGCAATTGCACGCTGTGTCATCATTTGCGCATCTGCGAATACGACTAACTGCTCTTCCCATACTTGCTGACACAGTTTTATCATTAAATCCGGGCCAATACCGGCTGGTTCGCCCGGCGTAACGGCGATGCGCAATGGTTGTGACATAAGCCTTCCTTTAACTTTCGATAACTTCTATATAGGCTTGATCACGCATTTCTCTAATCCACGCGTCAGTCTCTTCTTGGAATTTTCGGTTGTAAATTAGCTGATAAGCTCGGTCTTCTTTTCGTTTTTCAGTCGCATCATCAATGCGTCTATCAATTAACTGGATTAAATGCCAACCATGCTGTGAACGGATAGGCATGCTGTATTCATCCTTTTCAAGCTGCGATAGGGCGCTTGAAAACTCAGGGACGTAAATGTTCGGGTCATTCCAACCTAGTTCACCGCCTCGAAGCGCGGAACCGGGGTCTTCTGAATGTTCTTTGGCTAATTCTGCAAAATCCGCATCCCCCTCAAGCAATTGTGCTCTAAATTCCAGCAACATTTGTTCAGCCTTAGCATCACTTAGGATAATGGATGGCGTGATGAGAATATGTCTAGCGTTGACTTCCTCAACTTGCACAATTTCAATACCGCGGGTATCTAGCACTTTGAGAATATGAAAGCCCGCGCCTGAACGGATAGGGCCAACAAGCTCGTCTTTGGGTTTGTTTTCTACCGCTTCTGCAAATAGTGTTGGCATAGAGTTGATGTTCATCCAACCCATATCACCGCCATCTAATGCTTCTGAGCCAGAAGAGGACGCAATGGCTATCTTGGCGAAGTCTGAGCCACCGTTCAATAGCTCTAGCACCTTGTCTGCTCTATCACGCGCATCTGCTATATCGGCCTCACTAGCATTGCCAGAAAGACCGATTAAGATGTGACCAAGGCGATATTCCGCTTGTGCCTCGCCTTGCTGATTTAACAGGTCAAGTAAGGTATTGATCTCTTGTGGGGTGATATAGACTCGTCGACGCACATTGGCTCGTCGCACTTCACCCATAATCAGCTCTTTGCGAATCGACTCGCGATACGACTCATAAGTAGTGCCGCTTGAGGTAATCACATCACGAAACTCTTGAGGACTAAAGCCTTCGCTTTGTGCAATGTTATTAATTGTCTGGTCAAGCTGTGGGTCGCTTATCTGAATTCCCATGCGCTCTGCCATCTGCGCTTGGAGATTTTCCAAAATCAGTCGTTCAATAACTTGGGTTCTAAGCGCACGGTCTGAAGGAAGTGCTTGTCCACTTGCCATGGCGCCAGCTTTAACGCCCTCCACCATATCGACAATTTCACTTTCAAGAATGACGCCTTGGTCAACAATGACCGATACTTTATCAAGCAATTGCTTTGCTTGAATGCCCATTGCAATTGCGCAAAGCAAGGATGCAATGCCGATACGAGTTAATGTGTTTTTCATAGTGTCTCGAATAATACTCTTTAGTGTTAAGCTAGTTCAAAACCAGTGGCTGACGATAGCCAAACAGGCCTTGTTGAAGCATATCTACCTTATTGGTTTTGCTTCCCATTCCTTTAAATACGAATTGTAACGCAATTCCCGAATCAAATTCATCTATATCTCGCACGCCGTCATTGTTAAACCGCGTTGCTAAATGTCGCTGCACGGTTAATCGCAATGCCCAGCAACAGCTTTCATATTCTATTCCCATAAAACTTTCGGTGGTTCTGGAACGTTCGAAATCACGATAGTAGCGGCCTACCCAATGCCATTTATCATTGATTGGCCAACTCGCCGAGATACCAAATTGATCAATCTTCTCGTTTGAAAGCTCACGAATATAACGATGATTTACTTGAATGAGCTTGTTTTCAGCTAATCGGTATTCCGTCGCGAAGCTACTGCGCTCTACCTCATTGCTTTGATTCCCAAGCTGTATATCAGAGTGCAAAAACCAGTTTTGGTTCACCCGCCAGTCAAGTTCAGCGGCAATCGCTGAGCGATTATTATTCCGCTGGCTAGCCTGAAGTCTCGCATTTTCTAAAAATACAATCTGACCAATGCTGGCAGAAAATAATTCACGATTGTTGCGGTCAGTAATACGTGTTGTTGCACCAATGGTAATTTGATTATTGTCGTTGATTCGGTCGAGCCCAGTAAATTCTTGGCCTTGGAAGATGTTTGAAAAAGTCGTCAATAGCTGCGTTGTGTCGTACAGTCCAATATTAGACTGGTCTTGATAGCTGGTATATAAATACTGAGCTTTAGGCTCAATGGTAATCATATAGTCATTATTGCCGATGCTTTGTTCACGCTCGAATACTAATGAGCCGTACAAGCGGGCTTGACCTAGTGTTCTATCGACACTGCTGTCTAGATTGGTATTGTCGATTCCTTCTATATCTTGATCATAATAAGTATGCAGCACACTTAGCTCAGCCAAGATTTCACCCCACGCGCGCTGATAGGGGAAGCTTAAAGATGGCTCGACATGCATTCTAAAGGCGTCAGGTCTCTGACTTAAGCGGTTGTCAAAATAAGCCATCTCTGATTTCACATCAAAGTTTATCCATTCGTTTACTTCGCTTGAATAGTTCAGCTTAGCCTCAGGTAAGGCGCGATAATTGTCGTCAAAGTTGCCGATAACGGTGAAGTCTCTCACGAACAGAGAAAAATCGATCGCGTTACTGAAATAATTGACGCCAGCTTGCCGAAACAAGTAGGTATCAGCTTGATTGTAGAAGTCAGAGCGTAAATCAACGATATAATTGTTGTCGCTGATATCATTGATATCGGCCACCACCGTCCAGTTTTCGCTAAGTTGACCTTGATGATTGAAGCGATAGAAGTAGCGTGCGTCGCCGCTTTGCGTATCGGTATCGTTGGCTAGATATTCTAGCTGAAACTCACCGCGGTGATTCTCACTTAAGTATCGAAACTCGTTTTTAAGCTGCAGCCCACGATTTGTCATATAGCGAGCAGCGATAGTTGCATCCATGTTTGGCGCAATGTTCCAGTAAAAAGGTTGCTCATATTCGACACCCGTTCTTCCAGTACCGCCTGGTTGCGGAAACAAAAAACCGGTTTGCCGTCCAGTGGTAATTGGAAACGCAAAATACGGCAAATAGAAAACGGGCACATCACCGATGTAAAAGCGCGTGTGTTTTGCTTCACCAAATGGCTTTCCTTTCGCGATTGAAATTTCAGAGGCTTGAATTCGCCAGTCTTCACCGCCTTTGGGACAGGTCGTAAACGAAACGTCTTCTAATACCACGCCTTGCTCTTTGGAAATTGACAGTAAATCTGCTCCGCCGCGCCCATTGATGTCTTTGATTTGATACTCTGACGATTGCAATTGAAGCAATTCGATATCTGCATTTGCTTCAAGGCCGAGACTCTCCACTTTGAGAAATTCATCGGTGTAGACAACATTGCCGCTTGCTTCAATCGTGCGGCCATTTTCCTGCACGATCGCAGATTGAGCTTGAATAATAGACTCGGGGCTTGTGATCAACACATTCCCTTCAAACACGGCTACTTCGTCTTTGATAATTTGTGCGGCATCAGATAGAACTTCGATGGACCCTTGGGCAATAGAAGGCGGTTCGAATTCGAAAGTTTGAAGCTCGCAAGTCAGCTGAGCCTTAGCGCCTGCGCTGCATAATGTGACGCTGAGCAACAGCGCAATGGGTGCTAATTTCATTCAAACTTCATTAAAATGTTGTGTATATTGTTTCGGAGCGATCAGCTCATAATATTAAGTCTAATCGCTTGAAAACCCAAGGTGAAACTGTCAAAAATAAATAAATATTGCGATTTGTCGTCTTTTTTTTGCCAAAGGCTCTAAAATACATCACAAACTTAAGCACCACGAAGCATTTGAAATAGATTATGTCGAATAACACAAAGTCGTACTGGGGAAAAATAATTGGCGTACTCATAGGTATGGCAGTGTTAAAGCTGCCGGGCGCTATCTTAGGCCTTATTGTTGGTCATTTGTTCGACATCAATTATGCGCGTGACTTTAATCGACAAGGCGGCTTCGCGCGCTTCTTTTCATCCAAAGACGGTATCGAAAAGCAAGCAACATTCTTTCATGCATTATTTTCAGCACTTGGCCACATTTGCAAAGCAGATGGTCAAGTGACTGAGCAAGAAATACGCGTGGCAACCAGGCTCATGGACGATATGCAGTTGCGAGGGGAGGTTCGAAAAGAAGCTCAACAAGCATTTAGAGAGGGGAAAGCAAAAGACTTTCCATTGCCAGAGATGCTAAGAACCTTCAAGCAACATGTGCACTCGAGACGAGATATTTTGCAGGTATTTCTAGAAATACTGATTGCTGCTGCTTGCGCCGATGGTCGAATTAGTCAGTCTGAAGCGCGGGTTTTACAAACAGTTGCCTCTAGTTTGGGTTTTAGTGCCCAAGACCTACAGTATTTGATTGCCACATTTGAGGCAGCGCAGCGCTTTCGCCGAGGAGGTGGTTTCCATCAGCAACATGCATCGGGTGCAGGCTCCAATGGACAAGGATACAGTCAAACTTACTCCAGTCAAACGGCTTTAGAGGACGCTTATAAGATACTTGGCGCTTCCACCAGTGATGACGATAAGCAAATAAAGCGAGCCTATAAAAAGTTAATGTCTGCCCATCACCCTGACAAACTTGCAGCGAAAGGTTTACCTAAAGAAGCCATTGAGCTAGCTAACAAACGCACTCAGGAAATACAGTCAGCTTATGAACTCATCAAAGAAAAACGGGGAATTTGAGTGCACTGTTCGCCTTGTTCGCTGCATTTTGCTTAACTATTTTGATGAATGTTAAACCGCCTACTCTGTGAATAGGGGAAGACATCTTCAAATACACCGTGCTTGATATTATCTTGTTTCGATTTCCAATAATCAGCATCAAGAAGCTCTGGGTGCAGCTGCTTAAAGTGTTTGCGGGTAAGTGGGTCGCATAATAAAAATGAGGCAAACTCCTCCGGGAAAATATCATTAGGCGCGACTGAGTACCATGGCTCGCTGGCCATTTCATCCTCAGGATAGCGCGGCGGTGGAATGCGCCTAAAATTGCATTCTGTTAGATAACAAATTTCATCATAATCGTAAAATATGACTCTCCCGTGTCGAGTGACACCAAAGTTTTTGAATAACATGTCGCCAGGGAAAATGTTCGCGGCTGCAATTTGTTTTATAGCTAAACCGTATTCGTTGATGGCATCAATCGACTGCTGCTCGGTTTCGGCGTTATCCAGATAAAGGTTAAGAGGGATCATCCGTCGTTCAATGTAGACGTGTTTAAGTAATAACATGTCTCCCTCAAATCGCAGTTGGCTAGACACCGTGTTTTGCAACTCTTCAATTAATTCAGGGCTAAAGCGAAACTTTGGAAAAGCTGCCCACGAAAATTCGAGCGTGTCTGCCATACGACCGACACGGTCGTGCTGTTTAATCAACTGGTACTTTTCTCTCACAGTGGCATGCGTCATCTCTTTTTGTGGTGCAAATTTGTCTTTTATCAACTTGAACACAAAAGGGTAGCTTGGGAGTGTGAACACCGCCATCACCATACCTTTGATGCCGGGTGCGACGATAAAGTCGTCATCAGTTGCCGATAGATGTTCTAAGAAATCTCTATAAAACAGTGTTTTACCATGTTTTTGCAGGCCTATGCAGGTGTAGAGTTCTGAAGCGGTTTTTGACGGCAGAATGGACTTTAGAAAGTGTACAATGGCGCCCGGATGTTCAGTGTCGACCATAAAATAAGCTCGCGCAAAACCAAAGGTTATTGCGGTATCTTGCTCATTGGCTACAACGGTATCGACAAATAAATAGCCCTTCTCATCATTCAAAATGGGCAGCACAAATGGGAAGGCGTTTCCGTTCTCAGTCGTGAGCCTGCCAACTGCATATGCTGCCTTATTGCGGTAAAATAGCGGCGAGAGCACTGAAACTGTTGCGCCACTTAAGGATAGGTTTTCAATTTGCTCATAGAGCCCTGACAAAATTTTATCGAAAAGATGCGCGTCACGGGCGATGGTTAAGCGTAAGGGTAAATCCTCTAGAAGTTGCGCTAATACTTCATGGTTATGGCTCGCACTATCTGCCATTGTATAATGCTTGGCTTCAGTGTGCCTTTCAAATCGACCAGGGTCGATATGGGTTTTAACAAAAATGTTTTCATTTAAGTAATAGCGCCGGTCAAACATGCGACAGAAAAGGGAGTTAAAAAAGCTTTCGGCAAGCTCAGGCTGCTTATGGTTTTTAAGTAGCAATTGATAGGCGTCTTTCACCCAATGCCAAATATTCTCATCCAGCGTTTTCAAGCCGAAGCGGTTTTTTAACAGCGTAACCGCCTCATTCACTTTGGCATCATAAGATTGAATTCTCAGTGCCGAGCTTTCTTGTACAGCTTTATAATCGGCGTTTTCAAAACGTTCCCTTGCACCTTGAGTGAAGTACAAAAAAGTGTGATAGTGGCGATTAAAGCCAGTTAGGATTGCCTGAGCAATTTCACTTGCAAGTGGTGGCATAAGGCGCTTCATTTTTTTACATTTATTTAAGGCTAATGGTGACAGCGAGCAACAAATCACGCAAGGATGAAAAAGTAAAACTTTCGTCTGTGCTCAACGCACAAAATGCACAGTTAATTGAAGCTTTTGTCGATATGCTTTGGCTAGAAAAGGGTTTGAGCCAAAATACGGTTAACGCGTATCGCACGGACCTTAGCAAGTTCGCGCTTTTTTTGCAGGATGAACGCGTGGACGATATGTTGAATGTCGAGTCATTTCAGGTCAGTGATTACTTGGCTCATCGATTGACAAAAAAACTGTCGCAGCGCTCTACCGCGCGTTTTTTGTCAAGCGCAAGAGCTTTTTATCGGTATCAAATCAGCCTCAAAGCGTGTAACAAAAACCCTATTGACCATGTCAGTAACCCTAAATTACCCAGTTATTTACCAGGGACGCTGTCTGAGGCACAAGTTGAGGCCCTGCTTGATGCGCCTGACCTTAGCGATGCGGTCCAGCTTCGTGACAAAGCGATGCTTGAGTTATTATATGCAACGGGCATGCGAGTAAGTGAGTTGGTCAATCTGCAGATGCATGAAATTGGTATGTTGCAAGGCGTTATCCGGGTAACGGGTAAAGGGGGTAAAGAGCGTTTGGTGCCGATGGGTGAACACGCCACGCACTGGATAAAGACTTATTTAAAAGAAGCTCGCGCGCAACTTATGACCAAGCCTAGCAATACCGTGTTTCCTAGTAAGCGCGGGCTTACCATGACGCGCCAAACGTTTTGGCACCGCATCAAGCATTATGCGAAAGTTGCGGGCATCAATACTCATCTTTCGCCGCATACCATGCGCCATGCTTTTGCCACTCACTTACTTAATCATGGCGCCGACTTGAGAGTTGTGCAAATGCTTCTTGGGCACAGTGACTTATCGACCACGCAAATTTACACTCATGTTGCCAAAGAGCGCTTACAGTCGCTTGTTCAAGAGCATCATCCGCGAGGGTAAATCTTCGTTATTGCTGGCACTTACTAGAAATAAACGGAAAACATGAAACTTTTTCATCAAAATATCGTCTTTTTGCGTATACTTTTTTAGGTATTAATCTTGCTTTGTTTATTTGCTTGGCCTTAAAAAAGCAATTAATTGAAATTATTTTTGCACATTGCCGGTCTACACGGGTGAATGTGTCTATCATTGGAAGTTGTAAATGACAAATTATGTAAAAGCTCGACCCTCCGCGAATTCATTCTCACAAAAGATGGTTTATGGAATGTTTGCCTTGTTAGCGCTCACCGCCTTATTTGTATCATCGGCAAGCTTTGCTGACGATCACGCCGGCAACATGACCGCTGAGCAAAAAGATACTATGGCCTCAGAACTGGGCGCAAAATTGCAGCTGCGTATTGATACTATTGCCGATTCTCAAGTGCCAGGCTTACTCGAAATATACACTGACAGAGGTTTGTTTTATGTCAGTGAAGACGGCCAGTACTTTTTACAGGCGCGTGTTTATGATGTCCAGAATGAAATTGTTGATGTAACTGAAAACTCGCTCAAGCAAATGCGGTTAGACGGTATCGAAAAATTCAAAGATTCTGCGATCGAGTTTAAAGCCGAGAACGAAAAATATGTTGTCAACGTTTTCACTGATGCAACTTGTGGCTATTGCAGAAAACTACACAATGAAATGGATCAGTTAAACGACCTTGGCATTACCGTTCGCTATTTAGCCTTCCCGCGGGCTGGTATTAATAGCGGCGTATACACGGATGCTGTCTCTATTTGGTGCGCCGAAGACCCGCAAGACGCCATTACGAAAGCCAAAGCAGGTGAGAACGTTGCAAGCGCGAGCTGTGCAAATGAAGTGGCAGAACAGTATAACTTTGGTAAACAAATTGGTGTAAACGGTACGCCGAATATTATTTTGCCAGACGGCTCGGTAGTGCCAGGGTACCAGCCTGCAAAAAGCCTGGAGCTTGCGCTTCAAGCCGCAGCGGGTTAAGCCCTTTCTAAATTCCTTGATTTATTAACGACTCGAAATTGCCCTCACTGCGTAACGCAGTGAGGGGTCCGCCTTAACGGTATTGAAGGGATAGCAAGAAATTAGTGTCAGGGCTGAGGCGCCATCCAGCGCTTGTTCATCAAGTTCTAACACGCTCATATCGTGCGCTGAAATCACTCCCACCTCGATTACCGTAAAGGACTTAGTGCCACTTAAGTGTTCGACCATAATTTGATCTCCAGTATTTAGGCGGTCAAGATTGGAAAAATGTGTATCGCGATGGGCAACGACTACCGAGTGTCCGCCACTCCCCAAAAGGTCGCTCATGCTCATCAATCCCGGTCCAAACGCTAAGTTTCGAGCCGCATGATCGTCAAATACATAATGAGACTGCTCGCCCAAATGTATGCGTGCAGTGACCCGGGCATCTGACCACGACCATGGGCGTGCCGCATGACCCTGTTTGCGTCCTTCTTCAAAAGCGACTTCCATTAAATATTGAGCAAGTAGGGCTTTTGCGTGAGTGTACATACCATTAGCGAGGATGCCCATACCCAATAGGAAAGCGATCATTAACAGCCAACGGCATCGCCGAAAAAAGCTAGGACGGGTCATGCTTTGTGCCATTGCTTGCATAAACTGAATACTCCTTGTTAACCAGTTAGCTAGCGCTGCGGCCAAGTAACATTAAAGCAAAGCCACTTAGAGCACATATAAGCGCTCCCCACATAATATAGGCATATGTGCCTGCATCGGTTTGCGGAAGGCTAACCCCGGCCGCCTGCCACTTTTGTGTACGCAAGCTTTGAAGATGTTCGCTTTGTTTGTTTAGCATGCTTAAATATTCTTCGGAGGGGCGTGTTATCTGGTCATCTATTGCGATTAGACTGGTGTGTTTACTCACTATTTCATGACTTAGCGCGATGCGCGTGATTTCACTTTTCGTGTAGTTTTGTAAGCGCATATAATCTTCACCCGAAGCTGGGCTAAGGTTTAAATTTCGGCTCAATTGTCTAATTTTTGAATAAGCCCAGTGTTTGGCTAGTGCGCTCTTACCCACTATATTGCTTTGTCCATTATCAATCTCGCGAGCGGGAAGTATGCTTTGCCATAAAACAGGAGAGTACTTGTCGTTTTTGTCTTGGCTATGCCACGTGCCACTGATATTCAGCGCTGATGTTGATGCCTGCTTTGCATTGGGTCTAAATCGATAGACTAGGTTGATTGCTTCTTTGCCATACACGTCAGGCACAATAGGCGGATACATTTCAAATTCATCCACGGTACTTGAAAATGTAAGTTCGATATCACTTAGCGCAGCTTGCTGGATTTTGCTTAATAATGCACTCATATTTTCTTCAACTTGGCTTACATCACCGATGAGGGTATAGCTGCCTCTGCCTGCAATGGCGGCTTCACTCATAAAATAGGTGTTGGGTGCGCTGCCAATGCCAACTGTGAACAGGCGTATATTATTCAGCTTATTGTTTATCATCGACAGTAGCTCAGCTTCATTGGACACTGCGCCGTCGGTGATGAAAATCATTTGTTGTAAGGCATGCTTACCTTCGTCGATAGGCGCTTCGTATTCTAAGGATAAAGCAAGCTCAAGTGCCTCGCGCATTTCGGTGCCGCCGCTTGCTTGCAAGGCGCGAACAAATCGCAGGGCTTTCGCTTTGTTTTGTGTTGAAGCGAGTTGTGCCCCTTCAAATAGCGATTTGGCTCGACTGTTAAACTCAATAATATTGAATCGGTCGTGCTCTCCTAGACTTTCAATTGCCCAGCTAATTGACATTTTTGCTTGCTCAATAGCGTCACCCACCATTGAGCCTGACGTATCGAGAATGAGCGTCAATTCACGGGGCGTGATGCTACCCCCAGATATTTGGCTTTGAGTCGGTATAATCTGCACCAAACCATATTGATATTCACCGATGAATTGTGTGGTATGTACGGCTTTTGGTGCATCCGATTCTGCTAGCTCCCAATGCAGTACAAAATCATTTTTCTGAGCTGCGTCATCTTGATTAAAGCTTACGCTGTATTGATGATTTCCAAGCTCTGAAACTTCAACGGTATATTGCGGATGACCTGCATGAATACCCTTAAGTGGCGTGCCCATATCTATAATGGTATCAATTTTAAGTTTTCGATAGGGAGTCTGCGCTGAGCCCTTTTGTTCACTATCTTGATTGGTGTTTGCTTCTAATTCGGTCATGCCTTTCGAAGACAAAGGCGATGGCATGGATGACGATAAGGGCGCTTGCTCCGTTTCGACTATTGGCTTCTTGGCAGGTGTGTAGCGCGGTGTGATGGCAGTGGGTATGCGAAGGGCATATTTTCCCTGTTCAATATTAATTATTTGCTGATATTCAATGTCAACGCTAATGCTGTTCCCAGGAGCTATATTGGCTACCTTATTTACGAACATGTTAGGTCGAATTTGCTGCACTATAGATGCGCTTTTTCCTTGCTTTTTAGCCTGATCAAACATCGCTTGGGCAGCTTGTTTTTCCTTGATTTCCCCTTTAATCGCGCGCTCGCCTATATGCATCGTTAAACTGTCGACCGTGGCATTTTGAGGTAGCGGAAATACGTACACACCCTGGCGCCATGTATTACTGGCGTTATAAAAAATCTGATGGACTCGGGTGCGTACAATATTGCCCTGTACCTGTACTTGAAAATGACTCTCTATTTCACCGAGCTTTTCATAGCCTTTAGATGGCGTGCCCTCATCAGGATGGCTAAGGTAAAAGCTCCCGGTGTCTGCCTCGTAAATATTGGTCACGTATTGGGTGTTGGAGTGGCTTCCAAAATTAATCAAAGCGTTAATATTAGACTCATTGCTTCGGTCAATTTCACTATTTGTAGTGGTTATTGCATCTTCAACAGCATCTACTACTCTCTCCATGCTTGCGCTGTGTTTTGACATATTGCTAATAAGACTAATGACACCTATGGTTGCAATGACCACAAGCAGTTTATGAATGGCATTCATGAGGAATTCCCTTTTTGTGTCAGGTGATGGCTCGGCTTTTTTTGAACACGCGCGTTATGCGCTTATGAATACTTAGAACATATGTTTTATCCGGCGGCAGCTAGCCTCAGCTTTTGGTGCGACTAGCTACTGATTTACGTGAATATGCCTTTAGTTCTCAGTATCTGTTGGCGTATTGGCTGAGGCCGAGAGCACACCTTGCTCAGTGATCAGCTTGATGGTTGCTTTGCGGTCGAAAAAGAGCGCTTCAACGTCGCTAGCATTACCAAGCGTATTGGCTGCAAGCTCGCCTTGTCCATGCGTCAAAATTTGCTCAGGCGAAACGCGCTGCTTGATAAGGAAGCGTTTGACCGCTGTTGCGCGCTGCTCAGAGAGGATGCGGTTGTATTGACTGTCGCCGCGCATATCTGCATATCCAGAAATGTGTACTCGTAAGTTTGGATACTGCGTGAGCATGCTCGCCACTGAGTTAAGCTGAGCTTTATACTCATCTTCGATTAAGAATGAGGCCGTTTTAAACTGAATGTTTGATACAATTTCAGGAATGTTTTTTAGCCATTCGCTTGTCATTGAGTCATCCACATTGGCCAATTGGAGCATTTGCGACTGTTCGAGCGCACCATATTCGGTTTTAAGTGCTGCGAATGCTTGATGTTGTTGCCACAGGTCTTGGTTAACCTCAGCTAATGCCACTTCATGGCTTTGGAGCTCATGTTCGCGATTAATGTCATTTGCGACGAAAATGCCTAAAAGCCCCCCAACAACACCGCCAATAGGCCCGCCCACTAACGCACCTGCCAATGCGCCTGAGCCGAAACCAATCAAATCATTGCTGGTTTTGTTTGGGTGTTCTGCATCTAAAGTGTATGGAGTATGGCTACTGCTGTGCGGCTGTGAACCTTCAGGTGGCGTCGTGTCGTTTGCTTGAGCATTAAAACTGCCATGACTAAGTGCGAAGCCAAGTGCGGTTGCTAACATGAGTTTTTTCATTGTTTTTCCTTTTTGATGGTCGTAAATAAATTGCTTATGCGTTGTTGATGTTCATTACAAGGCATAAAAGTGACGGTTTTTGGCAGTAAAAATGGCAATGCGCTGATCAATTGTGGCGAAAAAATGGAAATTGCCTTCTGGAAGTTTTGAAATGGACATAAAGTGGTTATAGTTGAGCGCAATACCGCCACAGACCAGAAGATTGCACTTTATGCCAAAACAGATTGCGCTGATTGAAGATGACTTAGCGCTGCGTGAAAACTATATTGCTGCCTTAAGTAAACAAGGTTATCAGGTAAGCGCTTACGCAAACCGGCCTGAGGCAGAAAAGGCTTTTGCGCAAGCATTGCCCGATTTAGCGATTATCGATATCGGTTTACAAGATGAAATTGACGGAGGGTTTGCTATCTGCCAGCAGTTGCGAGCGCTATCAAAAACGTTGCCAATAATATTTTTTACGGCCCGCGATAACGATGTAGATACCATATGTGGTCTTAGAATGGGAGCGGATGATTATTTAACCAAAGATATTAGTTTGCCGCACCTGCTCGCCCGAATCGCAGCCTTGTTTCGGCGTAACGACCTGATTGGGATGCCGATTGATAGTAGCAGTGATGCCGTGGTTCAAAACGGTGATTTGCGCATGGACAAAAATCGAATGACCGTGTTTTGGAAAGAGCAAGAAGTGGAGCTCACCGTGACTGAATTTTGGATGTTGCATGCGATTGCTAAGTATTCAGGGCATGTAAAAAGCCGTCAGCAACTAATGGAAGAGTCAAAGATGGTGGTAGATGACACCACTATTACGTCTCACGTTAAACGCATTCGAAAAAAGTTTATGTCACTAGATTCGACGTTTGATTGCATCGAAACCGTTTACGGAATGGGATATCGCTGGAAGTCTGCATGCTAAAAGGACGATTCAGGCATTGGGGTTTGGGCCTTCGAGCCAAGCTCTTGCTATTTTCTTCATTTTTACTCGCTATTCCTTATTTGGGCTACCAGTTTGTATGGGAGCTTGAAACTTACCTACGTATTGGACAAGAGCAGACACTTGTAGGCACCGCGCGAGCAGTAGCGACCGCTTTGCACGAACGTCCGGCGTTGTTTGACAATCAATCCGCATTTTTAGCCGATGTGCGCCCAGGACGCGATTTGTATGCGCATAAGATTGACTATCCCATTCAACTTGATGGACGCCTCACAGACTGGCAAGACTATCAAGACTTAAGCATTGAATATGGCGTTGAAAATCTTATCGATCAGTCGCAGGTCTATCGCAGTGATTCACTTTCATTCAGGCATATGGTGGGTCAATTTGATGATTACTTATATGCCATGTTTGATGTGCGAGACGACACCTTATTATATCGCCCATCTAATGCCCTTCGGATTGATCGCAACGATTTTGTGCAAATTGCTCTGGTGAATGAAAGTGGTGAGTTCTCCCGCTATCTGATTGCTCCGTTTGAACCCGGCTGGGTGAATGCATTTAAGCTCAATGATATTGACTCCCAAAGAAGCTCACAAACTTACTCACCTGTTGGTTTAGAAACGCGCATTCAAGGTCAATGGCGTGAGACCTCAAATGGATATCAGCTGGAGCTTCGCTTTCCTTTAGATATGTTAGGCAGCAGTATTGCCTTTGCGATTGCTGATGTAGATGATGAGCAAACGCGAAAAATTGCTTATATTATGGGCACGGCTAATCCGTCAAAATCAGAAGATTTGGGTACAGTGCTTGTGCCTTCTCCCGAGATTGAGCGCATTGTATCTGGCTTAAAGTATTCTAATGCTCGCGTTTGGGTGGTAGATAAGCATATGCGTGTGCTGGCGCGTTCGGGCGATATACAAAATTCAGGCGGCGTAGAAGCCACCGTTCAACAAGCGCCTGATAAGAAAAGCTTTGTATCAGGTATTTGGGAACAATTAGAGTCAAAGTTGTTGTTACCTTTGTACTATCAAATATTGACTCGCCCACCCAATGAGTTTGTTGATGAGCTTGCAGGTGCATTTTCGCTAGGGGGCAAAGATATTGCTAGCGCCCTTGGCGGCAGTCCAGATACGCTGTGGCGATTAAGCCCAGATAATAAGGCAGTGATTTTGTCTGCAGCTCACCCTATTTTTATTGACGGTGAGGTGATGGGGGCAGTGGTTGTTGAGCAAACGACGAATGGGATCCGCACGCTGCGTAATCAAGCGCTGGAAAAACAGTTTCATTTTATCTTAGGGATAATGCTGCTGGCGATTGTGTCTTTGCTATTGATAGCCTCTCGCATTTCAAACCGAATCAGAAGTTTGCGCGACAATACTGAAAAGGCCATTGACGCAAATGGCAAAATCGTCGCCCAGGTGCCAAGCTCAAACTCTGCTGATGAAATTGGCGATCTCACGCGCAGCTTTCATCAGGTGCTTGGCAAGCTATCTCAGTACAACCATTATTTAGAGAACATGGCTTCACGCCTCTCGCACGAGCTTCGAACGCCTGTGGCGATCGTGAACTCATCGCTAGATAATTTGATGCTGGAGAGCGATGAAGACGAGCGGAAAGTTTATGTGCAGCGCGCAAAAAATGGCATTTCACGTTTGAGTAAAATTCTCAACAGCATGAGCGAAGCAACCCGGTTGGAAGAAGCCATTGCGCGCTCTGAGAAAGAAAGCTTTGTCTTGGCGGAGGTATTAAACGGCTGCGTTGAAGGTTATCGCATGACCTATCGTGACCATGTCTTTTCACTGGAAAACGAGCTGCCTGATGCTCGACTAAACGGCTCTGATGAGCTTTTTGCGCAAATGCTGGATAAGGTCTTAAGTAACGCGACGGATTTTAGTGAGGCTGGGCAAAGCATCAATATCCGAGTATTTGAAAAGAGCAATAAGTTGGAAGTATCTATTAGCAATCGCGGTAAGCTTCTTCCCAAAGATATGAAACAACAGCTCTTAGATTCCATGGTATCGGTGCGCGCCAATACGACTGAATCTTCCTCGCATTTGGGCTTAGGGCTATACATTGCGAATATGATTGTGCGTTTTCATGGTGGTAGCTTAAGCATCAATAATTTACCTGATCACACAGGCGTTATTGTACTTATGACCTTTAATGAACCACACTAAAGTATAATGAAAAGCACAGCATTTGATTTATAACGATGCTTTGTTTCTTATTGCTCCTACGTTCTACTTTCATATTACGAATAACGTCAAACTCGAAGGAGACGACTCGGCATGGCCTCAACAATATTAGCCTTTGTGATTGGACTGAATGTTTTGACAGTTTTTGGCGCTATTTTTTTCCATGGATTAGTTTGGTTATTGCTCTTCACCTTACCTTTGCTAGCGCTCGTTTTACATGACATGTCTCAGACTAAACATGCTCTTTGGCGAAATTTTCCGGCACTTGCGCGAGGTCGCTGGTTTATGGAAGAAATAAGGCCCTTCATTCAGCAATATTTGATTGAGCCTGAAACGTCGGGTACGCCCATCAGCCGTATGTTCAGAACCATTGTCTACCAGCGTTCAAAAAATACGCGAGATACGGTGCCCTTTGGCACACAGGTGGATACATATAAAACTGGCTATGAGTGGATTGGTCATTCTATTTCTGCGCTGAATGTAAACGATATCGATTGTAAGCCGAGAATCACTATAGGTTCGAAGCACTGCAAAATGCCCTATAGCGCGAGCCTGCTCAATATCTCCGCAATGAGTTTTGGTTCGCTGAGTAAAAATGCGTTGTTAGCACTCAACGCTGGTGCAGCAAAAGGTGAGTTTTATCACAATACGGGGGAGGGCGGTATTAGCCCCTACCATAAAGAGCATGGCGGCGACCTAGTCTGGCAAATTGGAACCGGTTATTTCGGTTGTAGAACAAAAGATGGCAAGTTTTGCCCAGATACTTTCGCTAAAGCCGCTGTCTCACCACAAGTGAAAATGATTGAAATTAAGCTTTCACAAGGCGCAAAGCCCGGACATGGCGGAATTTTGCCTGCATCGAAGAACACTATAGAGATTGCAGAAATAAGAGGTGTTGAACCAGGTACGCAAGTTGATTCGCCACCATTTCATACGGCTTTTACCTCGCCAATTGAATTGGTTGAGTTTATCATGCATTTACGCGAGCTTTCTGGCGGCAAGCCGATAGGCTTTAAACTTTCTGTGGGTCGTAAAAGTGAATTTTTAGCTATTTGCAAAGCCATGCGCGAGCTAGATAATGGTCCCGATTTTATTACGGTAGATGGCGGGGAAGGTGGGACAGGTGCCGCACCTTTGGAATACTCCAATTCAATCGGGGCGCCCTTGCGTGAAGCGCTTGCCTTCGTCGATGACGCTTTAACCGGTTTTGGGGTGCGAGATCAAATCAAAATTATCGCCAGCGGCAAAATTATTTCTGGTTTTCATTTGGTGAAAAACTTAGCGCTTGGCGCAGACCTTTGTAATAGCGCTCGCGGTATGATGCTAGCCCTTGGTTGTGTGCAGTCGCTAAGCTGCAATACCAACCGCTGCCCCACAGGCGTTGCCACTCAGGATGAAAAGCTCGCGAAAGGCTTGGTGCCGGAAGATAAAGCCATGCGTGTCTATCAGTTTCAGAAAAAAACCGTTCACGCAGCGGTAGATATTATGTCTTCTGCTGGCGTCAGGCACCCAAGCGAACTGAATCGCACCCACATTTTTAGGCGAATCAGTCAATCGCGAGTCAAACGTTACGATCAAATTTTCCCACTGATGAAAACAGGAGGCTTCAATACCGCAGACGTACCTGATTATTATGAGCTGGATGTTGCTGAAGCAGATGCCAAGTCCTTTAAACCAGCGGCGCATTTAAGCGACGTGGCAGGCGAGAATTTAGCGGTTAATCAATAAACTCATCTATTTAAAAGCGTTAGATGGAACAATATATAGACGGGAATATTTGTGTGTCGTAGCAGTGGTTTGAATATTTTAAAGGTTTCACTATTGTTTAAAATAGTAAAGCTAATATCCAGTTACATATTTTCTGCTGGGCGCCAAGCATTGTTCACTGGATACCGTGGTCCCAAGCTAACAAAGATAGATATTTTGCTGACACTCCTTTAAATGGATTTTGAGCGAGCGAATAAGATCGTTAGTGCTATTTACTTGTTTCGTAAGGTTTTAGGGTATTGATTCTCAACTATAAACACACCGCCGCGTAGTAAGCAAAGTATAGTGGTTTCGAGAAAAATCAATGGTTCAGGCAAAATGTTTAACTGACGATGTACCTATTACAGCTAGTTCCATCGCTAACATGGATACGGTAATCTGCATCTAGGAGACGACGCTAAAAAGGTGCATGGTCGAACACGTTATATATTGAGACCAACCAATAGTAAGACTGGGAATGTAGGTATGGACTATCGATTATTCAGATAACGACATTTAATTAAGAATCCTTTTATCAGATTCAACAAAAATCGTGCACCAGCACCTTGATACGAACAGTTAGCAAGGCATTACATTACCACACCGCGTTTTCAGCAGTTTTTATGAAAATGTCTGTCGTTGTGATGATATAGAGCAATTGACGTGTGAACAAAATTCAACCATCTAATCATTACCTAATTGTGGAAATTTATTAATAAGCTCATCGTATTTCTCGCGGTCAGACGCTTTTAATTGGTCAATAAGTGTGAAATTTGAACCTCTAGGAGTAAGTCCTTGTTCTAACGTAACTTCCAAAAATTTCGAATTGTCTTTTTCGACGAACTGATAAATGGCCGCGTCAATCGCATCCAAATGGTGTTCACTTGGTCTTAGCGAATTACCTTGCATTGTTAAATACTCAAATGCTTCGAAGTTTCCTTCTACCGCAAAAGATACTAATAAATTAGTACTATTTGAGTGATACTTCCTATCCAAATTCAGGCCTAGCTCATTCATAGCCGAGAGTACCTTTATTGGATTATCGAATAAAATCGCTCTTTGATATATGTTTGTGGGAACTGCTTCGCCGACTTCAGATAGTAGAGAAACGAATTCTTTTCCATCGTTGGCCATACTGGCCAGATACATTCTGTAAAAGGCGCTCTCTTCTCGCGTCAAGCCATACTTATCAGTTAATAATGAGGCTAGCTCGCTGTTCTTTCCGTCGGCAATAAGTCGCCTCGCTTCAGTGTTGATCTCATAAGGAATTTTAAAAGCATCAATGTCACTATCTTCTGAAAATACAATTTCATTATCTACATTTTTTTCATCCATTGAATTTGGAATGAACTTACTTTCTGGAGTTCTTAGACTAGCTAGAAATTCACCCTCCTCTGTGATGTTCGATTCCGATTCCCTGTCCTTCGTCCAATCTGTTGAATATAGGTATCCTAAAGTAAATAAACGTTCACACATGGGAGAGGAATTAACATTATTTACTGAAAGTAACGAGGTCACTTCAGCCAGCATCTCTATCGACAAACTTTTAACATCCAGCTTTGTTTCGGGAGACAATTTCTCAAAATTATAGGTGAAGGAGGATTCTAACTCGCTATATTCTTCAGAAATAATAGATGACAAGCTAAGTTTATTTGATATGTTGACGGAAATTGGATTGACACGATGTTGCAACAATAATAACAGAGCTTTCGATGAAAATTCGCTGTCGTCACTAAGTAATGCACCCAATATTTCGTCAGCATTTTGGCCCAATTGAACAATATTATCTGACAACCAGTACTCCAAAAGGTCAAGTCTTTCAAGCCTTATACTCAATGAAAGTAGGGTAACATTACCAAATTCGGCGCCTAATGGAATTGGACCAGTCTTCAAAAAACTAGATTCTTTGAGCTCAGTGTTCAGGTAGTCAATTTCAGAAACACTAAATCCCCAAACCA
This sequence comes from Ningiella algicola, assembly GCF_028401415.2. Taxonomy (NCBI): domain Bacteria; kingdom Pseudomonadati; phylum Pseudomonadota; class Gammaproteobacteria; order Alteromonadales; family Alteromonadaceae; genus Ningiella; species Ningiella algicola. Next base: position 4,326,225 of record NZ_CP171821.2, read on the forward strand.
TAGCACTTGCAATATCCAACGTTGTAGGAAATATTCCATGCAAACTGAGAGTTTCAAGAGCATACTGAGCATCAAACTCGTCAACATCCTGCTTTAGAAATGATAAGGCAAGACCGTATTTTGTAACGTTAGTAAATACTTGTCCGTTTTGCACCGTAAAGTAAGTCTGATCAAACTCGCTGGATGATAGCAAACCGAACAAATTATTTAAGTCATTTCTTTGGATGTAATCAATGAGCTGCTCACGTTTATCGTCAGAAACAGCATCATAAACATTGCTATAACCAGCATCCTCAAATGAAAAATCCCCGCTCACTGATAATGCCGATAATGCGGATGATACGATCTTGCTGACTGGGAGTTTTAGCTCTCCCAGTGCTAGTGTTAACAAGCGAAGATCAGCACCACTATTAATTCTGTTTCGCGTACTTTGCAATATCAACTGGGAAATTTGATTAGAAATGCTATCGTCAATCACCAATCTATCATCGCAAGTCAATATCTTTGGTTGATCAGTTGTGTCACGAGAGCCAGTCAACTCAGTAAGCTCGGGCTCGGCTACCAGCCACGAACTTACTTCATCAGAGCTGCTTACATGAAAGTTATATACGAATAAAAATGCTAACCCGATTGCAAAAGCCGATGCTAATATCTTAGCTTTCATTCAGTGTTACCCGAAGAATTCTCTACAATCTGCGTTCGAGTTGTGTTTGATTGAATCGCATATTTGCTCTTCTGCGCCTATGTTAGCGCGATATTTATTCCCGCATTTCGCTATTGCGTCGTAAGCGATCATTTTAGACCAGTTCAAAGATAGAAGCAGTTTTCTAATTGATATAGACATAAGAGTCCCTGTTTTTGAGTGAATTAATCCCTGTATTCGTGACGTATATAACTTTATATGAAAAAGCTAGTATTCAATATAAATTAATTCAATTTTTTGCATTTCTTGAGATAACTTCTTCAGTATCACTAAAAAATATAGGGGACGAATACGTTTTACTACTAGTATTTTATTTGCAGTTATAGTGGCAGAGTAAAGCCGTATACCTTTTAAATGGTAGCATCACACTCATAAAAGAGGTGTTCAATGCAAAAGGAAAAACGCCCGCAGTACAACGATACTTATTGAATCAGTTTTCATGGTGAAAGCCGCTTAAACAAGCGGCTTTGGGTGTTTGTTTGAGGATTACGACTTTAGCTTTGACTTGCGTCTTGCTCCGAGTAGCAGCAGAGTGCCGGCCATCAGAGCGATTGTTGAAGGTGCGGATACTTCACTTGCTTGAAAGCTCATCAAAAATGCGCGCTGAAACCCTGCTTTGGTGGTACCGTAACCGACAATATCATTATTCTCGTTAATGGAGTATGCAAAGTCTAATGACATAAAGTCACTGTCTGCGCTTAATAAGTCATTAAGTAAAAACAATTCATTGGTATCAAGGTCAAACAAAAAGGGTGAAAAAGTCGGTTCATCTTCGCTGATGCCGAAATTAGCACTCCCCCATCCAACGGCCATATTGTTATTGTTAATATTTCGCAGGTTGCTTGTATTAAACCCAAATAGGTCGTTCATGTCAGTCATTCCGCTTGCTTCGTTGTAAACAAAAGCGTGGTAGCCATCTTCAGGATTTTCTAATCGGCTTCTCCCTACTATGGTGCCCCTATCATTAATATCAAAGCCGAAAGCAACCCTTCCGCCAAGCGTTCCTAGACCCATAATGTCTTCGCCTCGGTTTTTAACAAAAACGCCGCTCGCGCCGCCATCTTCCGATTGACTAGTGCCGAATGCGAGGCCAGTGTAGTCGCCATTCTCGTTTAAAGCATTGGTGCCTGCGATAAACACGCTTGAAGCGCCGGATTCATTGCCAGGAAGGCGGCCACTTAGCTCAAGCTCTTCACCGCTTTTTAAAAAGGTCTCACCTGCCACTTTATCAAAGGACTCATCCTCTTCATTGAATACAGCTTCAGAATAACTCCCCAGAATTTGGCCATAATCGTTAATTCCATATGCGTCGGAGCTTTTTATACCGCCATCCACAGACGATGTTAAATCGATAACTTGGCTCATCACGCCACTGTCATAAACAAATCCGGAGTTTTGGTTGTCTACACCTGTTCCAGATGTGCCAACGATTTGTCCGTGGTTATTAATATCTCGAGCTGTTGAAAAGTCTCCACCTAATGTACCAAGACTTTGCATGCCGTTGATTGCGTCCCATAAGAAAGCAACAGTGTTACCGTCTGCGTCAGTGTAAGAGCCAACCACTTGACCTGATTCGTTAAGTGCAAGTGCAGATGAGCTGCTTTCAGGCGCACCAATGGTGCCTAAGTTCTCAATAGTATAAATGGGTTTTGCGACAGACGATAGTGAGACGGTAGAAAGTGACAATAACGCGGCAAGCGCAACACTTACCGTGTGAGAAACGTACTTCATAAATCGATTCCTTTTGAGCTTTAAATCCGGCTGAATATGTGTCGAAGATTTTTTACACGACCGAGCGAGCAATAAACATGCCTTAACAAGAAAACCTCGTATTATCAAAGGTTTTCGCTCAAAGGCCATATCTGCAATTATTCTGATGTAAAGATATCTGACGATGATATAGCCGTAAGTGCTTAAAATATATACAAAAAACGAATGCGCATTGACCACTGTTCAGACTGCTGGTTTATGCTGAGTTGTCATGCTTTAAACTTATTCACGATGATGAATCATCATATTACATGGGGTATTCTTACGAATTAAGATTAAGATTTCGGAGCGAGCGGCATGTTACTAAAAATCCAAACATCATACAGTGATGAAACATTAAAAATGTTAGTAGTTTTTGTACTCGGCTGCTTACTTCAATCTTGCGCACTAAAGCCAACTTCCGAAGCTCCCTTACGCATACTCAATGAACAAAATTTGATTGATATTCTGGTTGGTTCTTGTATCCAATCAACGCGCAACTGTGATCCGTCTCAGTCAATTGCTGATGTAAAAAAAGCCCTCTCTGAGGGAAAGGTATTTCGCACCATTGCACCTGAGAATGTGGCAAGCGATGAGATGGTTATTGCCGTTCAGGGAATTGGCGGTGGCGGACCTTGGCAATATGTAATTGATAGAACCGACAAGCAAGAGTTGGCCCTTATCGATGATCCGCATAAGCGCGTCGTGCAGTTGTTTAGCAAATACAGCAATCAGAGAATTGCTGCCCTAGTCCGGTCTGAAGCAGCTGGTGCGACTGCCACAGCGCTACTGTTAGGTGCAGAAATGGGTATTCCCACTCTCGATGGCGGCATTACAGGTCGTGCAGTACCAGAAGTGCAACAGTCTATCCCATGGATCAACGGTATTGCTTCGGTGCCTACTGCAATTATCAGCCCATGGGGAGATGAAATCGTTATTACACGCGCGGTGGATGAATACCGTGTAGAAGATATAGCAAGAGCGATTGCTGTGGCAAGTGCGGGTGATGCCTGGATAAGCATGACGCCAATGTCGGGAAGTCAGCTCGCCAAAGGTATCTTGCCGGGCAACCTGTCTGAGGCGGAGTTATATGGTAGAACAGTTCGCGAAGCCAGAGAAAAAGGAAGAGATCCCATTGCTGCGCTGATAGACGTTGCTGGCGCATTCAAACTCTTTGAAGGCAATGTGATGAAGTCGCAAGAAAGAGGCGATCGTGGTTTTAACTGGGTGGAAGCTGAGTTTGAGGGTACAGGGGATTTCCAAGGTCGCAGTTATAAATTGTTTGTCAAGAACGAGAACATTGTTGGCTGGCTTGATGGGGAGTTGAGCGCGATGGCACCTGACTATATTTACAACCTCGATCCAACAACAGGTGAGTCTACGTTAGGCGTTGGATATGGCGGATATGTGGTAGGCGAGCGCGTAACGCTTATTGCGGTTCCTGCACCAGCGCAATGGCGAACGCAAAAGGGTATAGAGCTCATAGGGCCAAGGCATTTTGGTTTTGACTTTGATTACATGCCAATTGAACAGATGCAGCAAAAGCTAAAACAGTGAAGTGTTTTGGCAGGTCAATAATGCTGTATATCTTTGTGCGGCTTGAATGAGAGATTCATAGTGATTCAAAGCGCTTGTTACGGTATTCTCTGCCTTAGTTGTGGTCATTTAATATGGCAGATAATGTGTTATTAAAAAATAGAATAAAACGCAGACATGCCCGCACTGAAATTGTGTTGGATAAATCTCTTCCTCCGATTTTTGATAAGATTCTGCGCCAGCGTGGGTTGGACAATATCGGCGACATTTCTACCAAAGCTTCAGACCTACTTCATTATCAAGACTTAAAAGATATCGACATTGCAACTGCCGTAATAACTGAAGCAATTGTCAAGCAGCAAACAATCTGCATTGTCGGTGATTTCGACGCAGACGGTGCGACAAGCACTGCGCTTTGTATGTTATGTCTCAAAGACTTTGGTCATGCGCCCGAAAAAACGCAATTTATTGTGCCCAATCGCTTTGATTTTGGTTACGGTCTGACTGAGCCTGTGGTCGATATGGCGGCGAATCAAGGCGCTGAGCTTATTGTTACCGTTGATAATGGTATTTCAAGCTTGCACGGCGTGGCAGCGGCGAAGGCGAAAAACATCAAGGTTGTAGTGACAGACCATCACCTAGCGGGCGAGCATTTGCCTAATGCTGACGCCATTGTGAATCCCAATCAACCTGGCTGTAAGTTCGCGTCTAAAAACCTGGCAGGCGTCGGTGTTGCGTTTTACTTAATGTCAGCGGTAAAAACACATTTGCTTCAAAACGGCTATTTTGAGGCAAAAGGTTTACCTGTGCCCAACCTTGCCCAGTATTTAGACATAGTGGCGCTGGGTACTGTAGCTGATGTAGTGCCTTTAGATAAGAATAATCGCATTTTGGTGCATCAGGGCCTACAGCGGATACGTGCTAAAAAAACGCGTCCCGGGATTTTGGCGCTATTACAGGTAGCTAATCGGGAAGCTTCACGACTCGCCTCGTCTGACATGGGCTTTGTACTTGGACCGCGATTAAACGCTGCGGGTCGACTTGAAGATATGTCAGTGGGCATCCATTGTTTACTGTGTGAAGATAGCTATGAGGCACAACGCTTTGCTGCTCAACTTGACGAGCTAAATCGACAGCGACGAAGCATTGAAAGTGAGATGCAGGAATTGGCTGAAGCGGCCTTAAGCAAAGTGAGTCTTTCAAGCTCAGCGGAATCGGAGCCTGATACGCCAGCAGGCATTGTTTTATATGATGAGAGTTTTCACCAAGGTGTAGTGGGCATTGTTGCCGGACGTATAAAAGAAAAGTACAACACACCAACAGTCGCTTTTGCAAATGAATCTGAGAGTATGCTCAAAGGGTCTGCGCGCTCAATTGCTGGCGTCCACATTCGTGATGTGTTTGAGGCGATACATCGACAATTCCCAGAATTAATCGCTAAGTTCGGCGGGCACGCTATGGCCGCGGGATTGTCACTTTCCAAAGCGAATTTAGCACAGTTCATTACTGCGTTTGAGAATGAGGTGGCGCGTGTTTCCGCCGCATTGCCCAATGCACAGGTCTTGTTGTCCGATGGTCAGCTACCTGCGGAAAACATAGACATAGATACTGCGAGTTTGTTCAAGCTAAAAATTCCATGGGGGCAGCACTTCGAAGAGCCTCTGTTTGACGATGAATTTAGCTTAATTGAACATCGAATTGTTGGCCAGAAGCACTTAAAAATGGTGGTGCAAAAACAAGGTCAACTGTTCGATGCAATTGCGTTTAACGTGGATACTTCGCTATGGCCAAATAATCACATCATGCGTGTACACTTGGCTTATCGCCTGGACATAAACGAATATCGCGGTCAGGTGAGCGTGCAACTTCTGGTGCAGGATTTGAGTCCTGCATGAGTAGGCTTCAGGCGACGGGCTTTGTGATCCATCGACGAGCGTATCGCGAAACCAGTGTGATTGTAGACTTTTTTACTCGCCAGTATGGCCGCATCGCAGTGGTAGCGAAAGGTGCGCGCGGAGCGGGTAAATCAGATCGTAAAAGTTTGCTTCAGCCACTTCAGCTATTGATGTTTGAAATAAGCGGAAGAAGTCAGCTCAAAAACCTGGGCTTACTTGAGGCGGTGCAAAGCCCGATTCGTTTGCAGGGTTTAGGTACGTACAGTGCCATGTATTTGAATGAATTGCTGATGCGAGCCATACCAGAGACTGAGCCGATGAGCATATTGTTTGAGCAGTATCAGCAAAGTTTGCTGCAACTAGCTGAACTTGATGTAGATAGTCCAACAGAGCACGTGGAAGTGGTACTACGCAATTTTGAATTCGTGTTGTTACAGGATTTGGGCTACCTCCCAGACTTTACCACCTGCGCCGACAACGCAGAGGAAATAGCGCCTCAGCAGAGCTATTGCTTTATTGCTGAGCAGGGTTTTGTAAGGTGTCCACCGACCCAACGCTATGCGCTTAGCGGTAAAGATATCCTTGATATTGAGCAGCGCCATTACACTCAAAGTGCCCGTAAAGTAGCCAAGTACATTTGTCGTCAAGCGCTGTTGCCGATTATTGGAGATAAACCATTGAAGTCACGCGAGCTTTTTGTGTCACAATAGATCGTCCGGGCACTTTCATAAGTAGTATATTGGCTCTAACGCGCACTTATCTAGCGAGAATGACACTATGCAAGACATCCTTTTAGGGGTAAACATCGATCATATTGCGACTTTGAGAAATGCTCGCGGCACGAATTATCCATCGCCTGTGCATGCAGCGGATGTTGCCGAACGAGCGGGGGCTGATGGCATCACCGTGCATTTGCGCGAAGATAGGCGACATATAAAAGATAAAGATGTTTTCTTATTAAAAGAAACCATCAATACCCGTCTGAATTTGGAAATGGCAGTCACAGAAGAAATGCTGAAGGTTGCTGCAAAAGTGTTGCCGGAATTTTGCTGCTTAGTACCTGAAAAACGCGAAGAATTAACCACCGAAGGTGGGCTGGATGTAGTGGGCAATTTCGATAAAATAAAGGCAGCATGTACTCAGCTAAGTGAGCAAAATACCCAAGCTTCGCTGTTCATTGACGCTGACGAAAAGCAAATTGAGGCCTCGGTTGATGCTGGCGCTCCTTATATTGAAATTCATACGGGGCAGTACGCGGAAGCAAAAGACGAGCATGAAGCTGCTCGGGAGCTGAAAAAGCTAGTTAATGGTATTGAATATGCCGATAGGCTAGGACTCAAAGTGAATGCAGGTCATGGACTGCATTATCATAACGTCAAAACGATTGCGGCCATTCCCCAACTGATTGAACTGAATATCGGACATGCAATTATTGCTCGCGCAGCCTTCGACGGACTTGAAAAAGCGGTGAGAGACATGCGATGTCTGATGCAAGAAGCTAGAACGCAATTTCCAAGCAGTGTGAACACTGAATGATTATTGGCATCGGAACAGACATCGTTGAAATCACACGTATTCAAGAGTCCCTTGAAAAGTCACTCGCGCTTGCAAAACGTATTCTGACCGATTTTGAATTCAAAGAATTTGACAAGCTAGGTGTTGATGAAAATACGTCCCATGTGCTTGATACGCCACCCCCAAAAACCCTGAAACAGGCTCGATATTTAGCGAAGAAATTTGCCAGTAAAGAAGCAACTGTCAAAGCAATAGGGAAGGGGATAGGGCATGGTTTTAGTTGGCAAGATATTGAAATTGGACACGATGACTTCGGTAAACCAATCTTACTAGCGCATGGCGCGTTTGAGCATTGGTGTGAAGTGAATCACGTTAGCAGTCTACATATCAGTATTGCTGATGAACAAGCCTACGCGACTGCAACGGTCGTGATTGAAAGTTAGCATTAACAGAGGCGGTTTGGTCTAGCGTGTAAAAGTGAAAACGCATACACTAAACACCATCGACTTCATATTTAACCTGAATCTTGTTTAAGGAATGGTGCAAGCGATTGTTTTACGTACTTAACCCGAACTCTGGATAAGAGACAGCGCTCAGCAGCCCTAATGGCGCGGATTACTGCGTTATAAAAGTGAGCAATAGAATCTCACTATTACGTCACTTTTATGCCTTGTCCTCCACGCCATTAGGACTACTGAGTCTAACAATCTGAAATCTCAGCACTTTTTATATTCCTGCACTGCCTCTTATCCAGAGTTCGGGTTACTTAAATTAATTTTTACACTCAGTGCTGCTAGTATTGTGAAGTACAAGGCGCAAAAGTCACGTAATAGTTATTCTATTGCTGGTTTTTGCAACGTAGTAATTCGAAATTCTCGCGTTACTGAGAGCCGTTTCTTAAACAGGATTCAGGTTATTTATTGAGGCTAGTTAGGCAGATCTTATGGTGTCAATCCGCAGTGTTCATCAATCTCAGCGCCCCGCCTTTGAGCAGTGGCTAATACAACTGCCGGTCTCTGATTCTACTAAAGATAAGCTGCGAAAAGTCTCTGATACGCCTGATATTCTGTTAATTGGGCAGGAAATGGTGGAAATTCTTCATGAGCTTCACATGGACGATGAAACCCTGCAGGCTGCACTGGTGTTTCCCTATTGCCAAATTCACGACTTGAATGCAGAAGATATTTCCGAAAAGTTTGGTCAATCTATATCGGATTTGGTCGCAGGCGTGCGCAAAATGGATGCGATTAAGACCTTGCAGTCGCGCTCTGAGTCAAATGGTGTACAAGTAGAAAAGCTCAGAAATATGCTGCTGACCATGGTGGAGGATGTGCGAGCCGTGGTGATAAAAATGGCCGAGCGAATTTGCCATTTGCATCAAATTAAAGACGAGGATGAGGAAACACGAGTAATTGCCGCTCGTGAATGCGCAACAATTTATGCGCCTCTGGCAAATAGGCTCGGCATAGGGCAATTAAAATGGGAACTTGAAGACCTTTCGTTTCGCTATTTACACCCGCAAACCTATAAGCGTATTGCAAAAATGCTGAAAGAAAAACGCTTAGATAGAGAGCAATACATCAGCGACTTTGTTGCGCATTTGCAAAGTTTAATGGACGAAGAAAGTATTCAAGTAGAAGTGATTGGCCGCCCCAAGCATATCTATAGTATTTACAAGAAAATGCAAAAGAAGCAGCTGGATTTTGAACAATTGTTTGATATCCGCGCGCTGAGGATCATTGCTAAGCGCTTACAAGATTGCTACGCAGCGCTTGGCACGGTGCATAGCCATTACCGACATATTCCTAAAGAGTTTGATGACTACATTGCCACCCCCAAGAGTAATGGCTATCAAAGTATTCATACCGTGATCGTTGGTCCAGAGGGTAAATCCATCGAAATCCAAATTCGTACCGAGCAAATGCACCAGGATGCCGAACTCGGGGTTGCTGCGCATTGGAAATATAAGGAAGGAAGCGCAGGTAGCAACGCCAGCACTGACGAGCGCGTAAACTGGCTTCGCAAAATTTTGCTTTGGCAAGAGGAAATGGCAGAGTCTGGCAACTTAATCGAAGAGTTCCGAAGTCAAGTATTTGAAGATAGAGTGTATGTTTTCACGCCAAAAGGGGATGTTATAGATTTGCCCCATGGCGCCACACCACTAGATTTTGCCTATCATATTCACAGCAATGTCGGGCATCGATGCACTGGCGCTAAAGTGAACGATCGGATAGTGCCTTTCACTTACAAGCTTCAAACAGGCGATCAGGTAAACGTCCTGACAAGCAAAAAGCTTAATCCTTCTCGTGATTGGATGCATCCAGGTTTAGGTTACATACACAGCGCGCGAGCGCGGGCGACTATTCATTCCTATTTTAAAAAACAAGATAAGGATAAAAATCGTGAAGCGGGTAAAGAGCTGCTTGAGCGAGAGTTAAATAAAGTCAATATCGCAATAAAATATGCCGCTGAGCTTTGCGAAAAATATAATGTGAAGACCGCTGATGACCTTTATGCCGCCATTGGCACGGGCGACGTGCGAGTAATGAATGTGGTTAACGCGCTTCAGCAAAAGTACGCGCCGGTGGTTGAGGAGCCGGTCGAGGCGAAAATTAGAAAGCCTAGGAAAGCTAAGTCGAATCAGCCTATCATTGCAGAGGGCGTAGGAAATTTGCTCAGTGCGCTGGCAAAGTGCTGTCAACCTGTAGCAGGAGACAGCATTATAGGCTATATCACGCTGGGTAAAGGTGTGAGTGTGCACAAAGAAGGCTGTGCGCAGCTAGAACATCTATTGAAAACTCATCCAGAGCGCGAAATAGAAGTGAGCTGGGCGGATGACGATCGAGGCGCATTCAGGACAACCCTCGATGTGCTTAGTGAAGACCGCGATGGTATTTTACGCGACCTAACCACTGAGCTTATCAACGAAAAAATTGCCCTGTTGGGCGTGAATAGTCTATCTAACACCAAAGACAACACTGCACTTATCAAACTGACCATTGAAGTGGCAAATGCGTCTATTTTAAATAAAATGGTGCTTCGATTGAGCCGGGTAAGCGGCGTTCTTAATATTTCCCGGCATTAATCGGGGAGTTTGTATTAATAAATAACTTCGCTTTTCCTCCAAAATCTGTATAATTCGCGACCTGCCCAGTTACGCCCACCGTTGGGACGGTGGAAGATTGACCGGTTCGAAGGGACCAAATGGTTGATATACATAACTTTATTTTATAATTCGGGTAATAATTAATGAAAACTTTTGTTGCAAAGCCAGAAAGCGTAGAACGCGACTGGTTTGTGGTAGACGCCACGAACAAAACGCTAGGTCGTTTAGCAGCTGAAATCGCAAGCAGATTGCGCGGTAAGCACAAGCCAGAGTACACACCTCACGTAGACACTGGCGATTATATCGTTGTCGTAAATGCTGAGAAAATCACAGTTACTGGCAACAAAGCTAAAGGCAAAGTGTACTACTCTCACTCTGGTTATCCAGGTGGTTTGAAAGAAGCGACATTTGAAAAGATGATCGAAAAGAAGCCTGAGATGGTGCTAGAAAAAGCGGTTAAAGGCATGTTGCCTAAAGGCCCTTTAGGTCGCGAAATGTTCCGTAAGATGAAAGTCTTCACCGGTCCTGAGCACACACATCAAGCACAGCAACCACAAGCATTGGATATTTAAGGAGCGAGCAACATGGCAGATACACAATATTACGGCACAGGCCGTCGAAAAAGCTCTACCGCTCGCGTTTTCCTTCGTCCAGGTAGCGGTAACATCGTAGTAAACAAGCGTCCTCTAGACGTGTTCTTTGGTCGTGAAACAGCTCGAATGATTGTTAAGCAACCACTTGAGCTAGTTGAAATGAGCGACAAGTTTGACCTATACGTCACCGTAAGCGGTGGTGGTATTTCTGGTCAAGCAGGCGCGATTCGCCACGGTATCACTCGTGCTCTTATGGAGTATGACGAAGGGCTTCGCCCTGCGCTTCGCAAAGCAGGCTTTGTGACGCGTGATGCACGTCAAGTTGAGCGTAAGAAAGTGGGTCTACACAAAGCGCGTAAGCGTCCACAGTTCTCAAAACGTTAATCTGTATAGATTGTTTGAAACCCCGCTTTTGCGGGGTTTTTTTTGGCTTTGATTTATGCCTCGGGGTGGGCTGATGCTTTGGCAAAGGCGCTCTTCGCCATCCATGGCCGCTTCGCCAAAACCATCCATGGTTTTGGAGACTTTGCCAAAGCATCAGCCCACCCCGAGGCATAAATCGAAGCCAAACAACTTATTTTTCAATTTTGTTCTTGCAATGTGAATTAGTTGTTAACAAATGTAAATTATTTGTTTAAACTGTAATTCTGTCTCATCCGATGACCTGACAAGTTCATGCGCAACTCAACTTTGCTTGTGTTAATAACCATTTTTCTCATCCTCACCGCTGGACTGTTTTGGTTACTCAATGCTGACGCAACCATAGATAATTCAGCTGAGCTTTCGTCGCCTAATAATCAAGCTAAAAATCAAGCATACGACCCATCAAGTGCCGATGTAGCCACAGGCATGTCACTCAGCGTAGTCGAAGCGCCTGCTGATGAGGCCGTTTTTACCCTAGCAAGTCAAATTCAAGACATTGCGACTGCCTATAGCCAAAGCGCACAGTATCCGCGCGGCTCCCAGCCAGTGCTCAATCCTGAGCAAGTGATCGTGTTTTCGGCATTTGAAGAGAATGCCACATCCTTTGAGCTGGATTCAAATATGCACGGGCAGGTTCAATTGTCGGTAGCGACTAAGCAATATCAGCATTTTAGCGGTGATGACATCGAGGTGTTGGTAAGTGTCGGCAAAGTACCTAGAACTGCATCTGTAGATGCTATTGCAATACTTAGCGATATTAATGGAGATGCGCTTTTTACGCTGGATTTAGACACCGGCTTTAAGCAAAGCTGGGAGTTGAGGGGTGCAATTAACGGCTCCGACTTAGCCGAACTAGACCTCCCGCCTGAGCTTCAGATAGCTGCGACTGTTGAAGTAGATGGGGAAGTGTTTTTCTCTAGCGCTGCGCTTAAGTATAACGATCCCTCCGCCACTATTGTAGGGCTGGGTAATGCAAACCCGAATGCCGAGTACTTAGACCTACCCCTTAAAATTGATGTGCACGATGCTGGCTATTATTTTTTGAGTGCAGTGCTTTTTGATGCGAACGGCAAAGCACCTTTGGTTCAACTGCAGGAGGAAGCGCGTTTGAGAGTTGGCGACCAAGAGATAGTGCTAAAAGCGCATATCCAAGCGCTTAAAGTAAGTGCGAACGAAGGGCCTTATATGTTGAAACACTTCTCATTACGACGGGGCGCTGAAGATGGCGAACTTTATGATAGCGCCGGAAATAGCGCCATCGAAGCGCTACACATTGAGGCCTTTTCGTTTGAGCGTTATGAGGATAAGGCGTATGTCGATCCTTTAGCGCAAGAGCGTGAGGCATTTTTACGTCGCTTGAGCAGTGTTAGCGGTAATTGATCAGGCGGCATTCAAGCAGGCTTGATAACGCTTAATAGTCAAGCTTATAAAAACACGGGAAGTAACACATTTAGGAAAGCATATGAAACTACTACGATTGTGTATTTTAAGTCTTTTTTGCATATCGGCATCAGCTACTGCGTCGATAGCGGGTAAACCGGTAATATTGGTACACGGCTTTAACTTTACCGATTTACAAAATACGCCACCCAACGAACAGTTCCTGCTTCAACAATCGCGTGAGTATTTTGGCGATTTTTGGACGGCGCGCGCCGACCGTCACCATTATTTTTCGAGTACCGACAGAGTCAGTGGAGGTGTAAAAGATCAGTTCCGTCGACATTTTGAGGAGCTCGAATCCAGCGGACTGTGTATGAGTGGTTGTGTCTTTGTAACGCATTCAACAGGTGACTTAGTGCTGCGAGATGCCTTGAATCGTCTTGGGCAGTGGGGGATTGATAGGAATCGGGTTAAAGTTTTAACGGTTATCGATTTTGCTGGCGCGGGTGGGGGTACAGAGTTAGCGGATCTTGCATCAAATGTTGCGACCGGCGGCGGATTCGTAGATTTTACTGTTCGCCAAGTGGTTCGTGCATTCTTAGGTGTAGACCCATCAAGTTCAGGTTTGGGGGTAGTGAATGATTTACGCCCGGCTAACGCTCGAAATATTGCACAAGGCAATCAGGGTATTCCACGCTTGCGTTTTGTAGGCACTGGCTCTGAGTTTTTAGGCATTACCAAACCTTTCATTTCCGGTAAAGATGACAGTGTAGTGCCTTTGCACAGTGCTTGCGGGTCAAATCGCGCAAGTAGCTACGATTCTTGTTCTTCCGGTATTCGCAATAACGGTGTGCTTCGCTCTGCACGCGCTCCAAGTGCATTACTTGCCAATCATTATCCGATACTAATGGGTGAGAAGGTGAATCACAGCCAGCACATTAACAATGATCGAGTCGGCGGTATTTATGCGCCAATCATTAACAATGTGTCAGCCAATGGGATTGTCATCGATTTTGAGGAAAGCACGGGTCGAACCTGGTGGAGTTGGGGAGCAAAGGTGCGCTCAGTTGACGACAGCCGCCGCAAAAGTATGTCTGAAAACGTATTTGATACACTGAATAATTAGGTTAACGAATTCGGATAAGGAACAAGAGCACGTTTTGTGCTCTTGTTGCATTTGCACCATAAAAGATTAATGAACCTCAACTCGGGATAAGCGACAGCGCCAAGCAGCGCTAAAAACGCGAATTACTGCGTTGCAAAAGCGAGCAATAGAATAACTATTACGTCTCTTTTGCGCCTTGCACTTCACGTTTTTATCACTACTTGGTGACAATTTATTAAATACATCGTTGAAACAAACATTTGCACTATCGCTTATCCCGAGTTGAGGTTAATGAATATATAAATGAGCTTACGCTTTTTAATCGGTCTATTGGTTGTCAGCAACTAAAGAGGTTTAATACAGGCAAATTCCTTATTGCCTCACGCCTTAGATTGTATGCCGTCATTGCAACAAAGCGCATTAAAAGACAAGATTGCTTCGGCAATCTTGATAAATCTCAAACCTGCGCTGTACCTTCAGCTCATTGCGCTATGTCTTGCCTTGTCATATTTTTACTGGGATGCCGCTCAACCCACGTTTAGCTTTTTCGCTGAATTAAAAAGCACGTATGGTCGAGTGTTTGCCATCTTATCAACCAGTATTTTCGGCGGTTTGATCCCATTTTTGATTTTACTTAGGACGGGGCAGGTAAGAGGGCAAGTAATCCAGCAAATGCTGTTCTACTGTTTACTGTGGGGGTTTATGGGCTTTGTCATTGATGAGTTTTATCAATTCCAAAGCGTGATGTTTGGTGACGATAATGCGCTGGAAACGGTTGTAAAGAAGGTGCTGTGCGACCAATTTATATTCAGCGCCTTTTTTGCCTCTCCGTTTCTAACCTTTTGGTTTCTATTTCGTGATTGCCGTTTTAGCGTCACTATATTCACAAAAACCTTTCACTTCGCTCTATTTATTAATCAAGTTTTCACCACTTTAGTCAGCACATGGATTGTGTGGATACCGGCAGTATCTATCATTTACTCCATGCCTAGCGATTTGCAAGTGCCTTTGTTCAATCTGGTTTTGTGTATGTTTGTTTTGATTGTAGCTATCGTCAACAGTGATAAGGAATCACCGCAACGATAGCTCATGGCTGTTTAGCGCTTTGAATTTACTTGCTTGTAACTAGGGCGTGTTGATCTTTGCTGTATGAATTTTGTACGCTCTGTGTGTTCATCGATCGCGGCACATGCTCGCAGGTGCAGTATATCTGCATCAAGAGCATGTAACAAAGAGCGGTGGACACACAGAGCGTACCCTTTGTGGCTCCCACAGCAGTGAGCGCTTGTGCACCATTTATACTGCATCATCGCAATTTTATGTAGATGACTACACTTCAATTGCGTTTCTTTGTCTAAATAGCGCACAAACTGCTGCAAAATCATACAGCAAAGATCAACACGCCCTAGAGTGAATCAAGCTTGGACATGTTTGCTTTTACTACATCAATATCTGCTTGCGGGACGTCTTTGGCGGCCTCTAACATACGTAAAGTGCCTTCGAGCTGGTCCCGCATCGTTTGTGGCATCATCTGCATCATTTCAGGAGTAAGCTCAGACATATCCATGGGCTCGTTCTCCATTTCAATTGCTAGCATTGCTGCAGATACGCGATTGCTGATATCTATCCACTCATCTAAATCATCAAACCCTGCGTCCTCGACGACGTCTTCAAGCGCATCAACTTGAGCGGATTCCAGACCAGCAAGCATTTGTGAGGCGAGCGCAATCTTGCCGTCACTATCCACATCAAAACTCATTCCATTATTCATCAATGAGCCTTCTATGGATTGCACATTAGGATTGTCACTTGATTTTATTTGGTTGATAGACGAAACGTACTTGTCAATTATGCCGTCGCTAAGCGCTGCAGAAAATACATTGATTGAGAAAACAGCAATTGAGCATGCTAGAAGTGTTTTTAAGGTGCTTGTGTATTTCATTATATGTCCTTTTTAAAGGTGAGTCCTTGAATGTTCAAAAATTATACTATTCGCTTTTTTTAAAGATGACAAGCATACTTCTTACAAGTAAATTTATTAAGTGGAGTTGTGATGAAGCTGTCAACCGCGTCGGGCATATTTTTGGCAATTTTATGCTTAAATGGATGCACAAAGTTGCCGGAAGACGCACCAGAGAATCCTGAGTCCTACAGCGGCAATCCCTTGTTTGACGGGTGGTATGCTGACCCACAGATAGCCATTTTCAACAATCAATACTGGATATTCCCCACTTATTCCGATGAGTTTAGAGCGCAGCTGCACATGGATGCTTTTTCATCGACCGACTTATCCAATTGGCAAAAGCATGAAAATATCATTGATAACGATATTATTTCTTGGGCAAAGCAAGCGATGTGGGCGCCTGCCATCGTTGAAAAAGACAATCAATACTATTTATTTTTCGCGGCAAACGACCCGCAAACGCCCGATAGAAAATGGTGGAATCCTGATGATGACATTAATCATTTTGGCGGCATAGGCGTTGCCGTTGCTAATAGTCCCGGCGGCCCTTATCGCGATTATCTAGGGCAGCCATTAATTTCAGAGTTCTATAACGGTGCTCAGCCTATCGACCAATTTATATTTGAAGACACCGACGGCACGCATTACTTTTTTTATGGCGGATGGGGTCATTGTAACTTAGGTCGCCTAAATGAGGATTTCACAGGTTTTGAGCCGTGGGAAAACGGTGAGTTATTCAAGGAAGTTACACCAGAAGGTTACGTTGAAGGCTCTGTGATGTTTATCCGAAATGGTAAGTATTATTTCATGTGGTCTGAAGGAGATTGGGCTGACAACAGTTATCAGGTGGCCTACAGTATTTCAGACTCGGTTGAGGGGCCATTTGAGCGCGTTGGGGTCGTAATGTCATCACAAGCGCCAATAGCCACCGGTGCCGGTCATCACTCTGTTCTACATATTCCCGATAGCGATGATTACTATTTCGTATATCACCGGCGGCCTATCCCTAATGAGAGCCCACACCATCGTGTCGTTGCGATTGATGAAATGCATTTTGACGAAGACGGTTTTATTTTACCGGTTGTGATGACTGAGCAGGGCGTGGTCACTCGAAAGATCAAATAACAGACATAATTTGTATGAGCGATTATCCTAGCTCACCTCATCTTTATGCAAGCGAAATCAAAAAGACTATGGTCTCATGGCGATATTAGGGTGAGTGTGCAAAATAGTTGACTTAAATCAGGGAATACATTGCTTTTTTGGCAGTAAATCCTTGTGTTTACTAAGTGTTTTCTTTTACCATACGCGGTGAAATTTTAAGCCTGAATATTCTCTTGTTTGCTGCACGTATTTCACTCGTTTAAATACCTGCCGATAAATGTCTTGAATATTCAAACAGCAGGATTACGACCTGTCTAACTCGGAGAACAGTTGATGAGCGATGTATCAGTAGATGCTAATGCGTCAGCACAGTCCCCAGCTACCCCGCCCAGTAATGGTCGGCGCAAGTTCCTCACCGTAGCGACTTCAGTCGTTGGTGCGGTCGGTGTAGCGGGAGCGGCAGTGCCGTTTATAGCATCATGGCAACCAAGTGCCAGAGCCAAAGCGGCGGGTGCCGACGTTGAGGTGGATATCAGCGGTATTCAGGACGGACAGTTGATACGTAAGATTTGGCGTAGTCAACCAGTGTGGGTTGTTAAGCGCACGCCAGAAGTGCTTGCATCGTTAGCAAAAGTTGAAGACAAGCTTAAAGACCCAGGCTCAGAAGCTGAGCAACAGCCTGAATATGCGCAAAATCAGTATCGCTCAAGAAAAGAAGAGCTTTTGGTGTTGGTGGGTATTTGTACTCACCTTGGATGCTCCCCTCAGCATTTAACCGAAGGCGCGTTCTCTGAATATGAGGAAGGGGTAGATAATGGTTTCTTCTGCCCTTGCCACGGTTCAAAATTCGATATGGCCGGTAGAGTATTCCAAAACGTGCCAGCAGGCTTGAATTTGGTCGTTCCCCCTTATTACTTTATCGACGATAATACAATTCTCATCGGTTCAGACGCGGAGGAAGCATAATGAATGGCTTTCTAAATTGGATTGAACAACGCATTCCAATGATGCGCGTGGCAAATATGCATGCGATTCAATATCCTGCGCCACGAAATATGAATATTTGGTATGCCTTTGGATTTTTAGCAACCATTGTATTAGTAAACCAGATTGTGACTGGTATTTGGTTGACAATGAACTTCGAACCCTCCGCTGAGCGCGCGTTCGCGTCAGTTGAGTATATCATGCGTGAAGTCGATTACGGCTGGCTAATTCGCTATATGCACAGCACAGGCGCATCTGCCTTTTTCATCGTTGTGTACCTGCATATGTTTAGAGGCATGATGTACGGTTCTTATCAAAAACCACGCGAACTGTTGTGGATTTTCGGTATGCTAATTTACCTTGCGCTTATGGCTGAAGCCTTCATGGGCTACGTATTACCTTGGGGGCAAATGAGCTACTGGGGCGCGCAAGTAATCGTTTCTTTGTTTAGTGCCATTCCTGTTATTGGTCCAGACTTGGTGGAGTGGATTCAGGGTGACTACGTCATCTCTGGCGCTACCCTTAATCGATTTTTTGCTCTGCACGTGATTGCACTTCCACTGGTGATTGTAATTTTAGTGTTCTTGCACATTGTTGCGCTTCACGAGGTTGGTTCAAATAATCCTGACGGTGTGGCTATCAAACATAAGAAAGGCAGCTTGCCGGAAAGCGAAAAAACATCTTTCCAAATACATGAATACTACACTAGCAAGTACGACATTGCCGATGATGTGGTGCCTTTCTTCCCGCACATTGTATTGAAAGACTTGGTCGCTTTTGCGGTCTTCCTGTTTATTTTCTGTTATATCATGTTCTTTGCACCTGAAATGGACGGCAAATTCCTGGAGCATCCGAATTTTGAAATAGCGAATCCGCTCAAAACACCAGAGCACATTTTCCCTGTGTGGTACTTCACGCCATTCTACGCCATATTAAAAGCGGTGCCTGATAAGCTCGGTGGTGTGCTTACCATGTTTGCCGCAATTGGCTTTTTATTTGCAATGCCATGGTGGGACAGAAGTAATGTGCGTTCATGGCGCTACAGAAGTGGCTTGCACAAAGCCAACCTCATTGTCTTTGCAATCGTGTTTGTGTTCTTGGGTTACTTGGGCGGCACGCCTCAAGAAAACTGGAAAATTGTTGCATCTCAAATTGCAACTGTGATGTATTTCGGGTTCTTTATTCTCTTGTTTATATACTCGAAAAGTGAGAAAACCAAACCGGTACCAGAGAGGATCCCGAAATGAGAAAATGCTTAGCCCTTTTATTGCTCATTCCGGGTATGGTGATGGCTGCGGGATCTAATTATCCCTTAGATGACGTGGATATTGATTTAACTGACCAAGCATCTCTACAAAACGGTGCAAAGATATTTATGAACTACTGCTTGGGTTGCCACCAAATGCAGTATCAACGATACCAGCGTACGTTTAATGATTTGGGTATTCCCGAAGATTTAGGTCAGCAGTATCTGCAGTTTACTGGCGAAAAGGTGAGTGATTATATTACTAGCCCAATGCCGGCTGAAGATGCAGCGACTTGGTTTGGTGCTCCGCCACCCGACCTGACTTTGGTAGCGAGAGTGCGAGGGCCTGAATGGCTGTTTACTTACTTGAGAACCTTTTATGCTGAAGAGGGTAAAACCTTTGGTGTAAACAATTTAGTCTTTCCTAATGTAGGCATGCCTCATGTTTTGGAGCCTTTGCAAGGAACACCGCGTAAACAATACAATGAACGTATGGTTGATGGTTCGATGCAAGAGACCAACGTTTTTGAGTTGGTTGTGGATGGCAACGGCGCACTTTCACCTGATGAATTTGACGCTACCATGCGAGACTTGGTGAACTTTTTAGAATATACCGGTGAGCCCTCACGCTTACAGTCAGAAGCGATTGGTAAAAAAGTATTAATCTTCATCGTGATTTTCTTTGTTTTAGCATACTTGCTGAAGAAAGAATACTGGCGAGATTTAAAGTAATACTCTATAATCGCGAGTCTTTTTCCATAAGGGGGCATTACGCCCCCTTTTGATATCTTCTATTTACATGCAAAAAGTTCTTCTACTGCTTACCTTGCTAGGCGCGAAGAATGCGGAGGTTTTTAATGGCGGTAGCCAACAACAAACGTTCAATCATGACCCTGTTCTCTGACAATATTGACATCTATAGCCATCAAGTACGCATTGTACTTGCTGAAAAAGGGGTTGGAGTAGAAATCATCTTTACTGATCCTACTCAGTTAAACGAAGAATTACTTGAATTAAATCCTTACGGCACTGTCCCAACGCTTGTTGACCGTGAATTGGTGTTATACAAGTCGCATATCATCATGGAATATCTCGATGAGCGATTCCCCCATCCGCCACTTATGCCAGTGTATCCAGTATCACGAGGTCAAAGCCGCTTGATGATGCACAGAATTGAACAAGATTGGTATAGCTTAGCAGGTCGTATCTTCAGAAATGAAGAGGGTACAGAGCAAGCACGAAATGATTTGCGAGAAGCAATCTTAAGTCTTGCTCCAGTATTTAACGAAACGCCTTATTTTATGAGCGAAGAGTTTAGTCTAGTCGATTGTTATCTTGCACCGCTATTATGGCGACTGCCAGCACTAGACATTACGCTCAGTGGAACTGGCTCACGCGAAATAAATGCCTATATGAAGCGTATTTTTGAGCGTGGTTCGTTCAAAGCGTCTTTGACAGATCAAGAGCGTGAGATACACAATCCTTTGTAGGTACAAGGTTGTCCACGCTTTAGGTCGCTATCAAAGCCCTGTGAAGGAAATGCAATTATGACAGGAATGACATCTAATCAGCCCTACATGCTTAAAGCATTTTTTGATTGGATCCTTGATAATGGCCTCACTCCGTATATGGTGATTGATGCGAGCATAGAAGGGTGTCAAGTACCCGGCGAGTTTGTACGAGACGGACAAATTGTATTGAATGTTTCGCCAAGCGCATGCGTCAATTTCTATATGGACTTAGAGCAAATAAGCTTTCAAGCTCGCTTTAGTGGCCAACCGATGTTAGTGCAATTTCCCTGCTTTGCGGTGAGCGCGATTTATGCAAAAGAGAACGGCGCTGGAACCGTGTTTACTGCAGAAACCATGGGTGATGATGAACCTCCGAAACCTCCTAGCCCCTCACCAACGCCGAATAAAGGCAAAAAAGCCAGCTTGCGTGTCATAAAATAGTCGTGTTCGTCTTCAGTCAATACGCTAATTTAGTCACGCTTACCGGATCGACTTAATTCAGTAGCTCCATCACCCTTACTACTTTCGAAACGCCTTGCACGTTGCGAGCAATGTCCACTGCGGCCGTCGCTTCGCTTTTAGTTAGCTGTCCCATAATGAATACTTCGCTATCTTCAACAATAAGATCAAGTTTTAACAATGGCACTTTCTCTTCAGCTGTCATTAGTGTTCTAATCTTGGTGCCTAGCCAAATATCGTTCATAGTCGCTGTGGCAGGGATAGGACTGCCTAGGCGAACCTGATTATGTACCTTATTCACGTTGGCAACGCTTGCTGCAGCGCGCGACGCTGCGTCGATGATCTGTTGTATCTTTGCTTGGCCGGTTAATAACACTTGGCCATTGTAAACATGCACACTGATAGCTGCATTGTCATCAATCGCAACTACGTCATTTACTGCGGCATTTACGCGGGCTTCTGTGGTCTTATCATCAATCTGTGTACCGACTGTTCTTCGGTCGCTGGCTGACACAGCGGCAGTGCCGGCAGCGCCCACTGCCACGACAGACACACAACCGCTAAGATGAATGCACAGCACCAGCAGCACTAGGTGTTTAAACATACGTCAGCCCTCGCTGTCAGTGATTGGGAATAGCGCGTTGTCGATAGACTCGCACAAATTATGGATAACGAGCAGATGCACCTCTTGAATTCGTGCTGTTCGTGAGGAGGGCACGCGAATTTCCACATCGTTCTCACCAATTAAGCCTGCCATCTCACCACCGTCTTTTCCAGTGAGAGCAACAATGGTCATGTCTCTGGATAAAGCGGCCTGCATAGCACTGATCACATTTGGTGAATTTCCACTGGTTGATATTGCCAATAAAATGTCGCCCGGTTGACCGAGCGCTTTGACTTGTTTGGAAAAGACTTCATCATAGGAAAAGTCATTTGCTATCGAAGTTAGCGTTGAAGAATCGGTGGTCAGGGCAATCGCTGGCAAAGGTGGTCGATCGCGTTCATAACGATTAAGCAACTCTGATGAAAAGTGTTGGGCATCGCCAGCTGAGCCGCCGTTTCCGCAGGTCAGGATCTTATTGCCTTGAATGAGTGCATCTATCATCATCTGAGCCGCTTTTGCAATTGGCTCCGGCAACTGTTCAGCCGCCGCGATTTTTGTTTGAATGCTTTGCGTGAAGTTCTTCTTAATATTATCTAGCACGGATGTGTCACTCCTATTGCTGTCTACACGTTTTGTATCCAATTGATATTTTGTTTATCGATTGCGATGAGGTCTATTCTCAAAGAAGTATGGTGTAAGTTTAAATCAAGTGCCTGCAAATAGCACATGATTGCTCGCTCAAGTTTACGCCGTTTTGCGCGCGTAAACATATGGGCGGCACTGCCATGAGAATCGGTTTCGCGATATTTGACTTCTACAAAGACAAATTGTTGCATATCCTTGAAAATTAAATCAATTTCGCCCGCTTTGCAGCGAAAATTCTCAGTAATAAAGCCAAGCCCCTGATCAATCAAATATCCTTTTGCCACTTGTTCGGCTTTCGCACCGGTTTCACTAGCAATCCATTGCTTAATTGGCATCTATCCCCCTGCTTGAATTTCTCTCACCTTCAGTTCTCGCAGCACGAGTCCATTTCTGTTGACCTTCAGTGTTCCTGACAGCCCTTGTGATTCAACCTGCCCGAAAATACGCATTCGCGTTGCATCAGTGCTGAGGCTCATGGCGTCATAACCAAAGGCAAAAAGGCGTAAGAAGGTGCTAGAGGGCTCGTTGAACAAGCTGTCAATTTCTGATGCAAGTTGACTTTCACGGCCCATTGGAAGCACAAAAGGCATATCTACAAAGACGAGGTTTCTGAGATCGCGTAGTGTGTTTTTATTTTGCTTGTGGTTGTAGCTAAAAGAGGTTGCATATACGGGGATCTGTTTGTCGGTGAACAAGCTCATACTGCTTTCAATAATGGGATTGATGAGTTCTACTTCATTGGGTCTCGCAAAAATCACAAATGCGTCAACGTCTCTGCGATTTCTTGTTACGCTGTACACTTCTTCATTGACCAAATTAGACAGTTGATTAATGCGTTGCTGACTTTGCAGCACGTTCAAGGCAGATGTAATGCCGACACGCATTGCTTTGTTGTCAGTGTATTCCACAATACTAGGCGCCGATTCAGCCCTACCATTTTGTGCAACCTCCCAGGCTTTGACGAATGCGTCTGTCATTCGCTGCGTCACGCTGGAACTATCTTGAATTAAAACGGGGTGGCGAATGTTTGCACGTAACATTTTTTCCACTAGCTGTTGTGCTTCTTGCTCTGGCGAAAGGGCAAAATAGATCCCCTCTACACCCGATTCTGGTTCAGATACTTCGTTAAGATACAAAATCGCAGGATATGAAGGACTGGTGACGTCAGGCGCAAGGTTTGATAAAGGGTTTCCAATCATTTGCTCGCGACTAATTCTTGCAACAGACTTTGATGTTAAGCTTTGAATTTGCTCTACATGGCTTTTCAATAGCGGCCCGATGATGTGAGAATATTCGCTCAAAGCCTCGGCAGTGATTTGGGCTGGTAAATCTTGAAATGAACCGGTATCGATGAAGCTTATATTAGGCGCTTGTTGATTATTGAAACGCCCCCTCCTTTGGGACGCTTTGGTGCTGCGATCTAGTTGAGTGAAATAACTGGCAAGAATGCCTTGTTTTATGGCCTCTCCCTGATTTTCGAGACGTCCTGATAGCGGGAGGAGAACCGCAATTTTTTCCTGTGTAAGCATGTTTTGGTCGAGAAACTCTTG
This sequence comes from Ningiella algicola, assembly GCF_028401415.2. Classification (NCBI taxonomy): domain Bacteria; kingdom Pseudomonadati; phylum Pseudomonadota; class Gammaproteobacteria; order Alteromonadales; family Alteromonadaceae; genus Ningiella; species Ningiella algicola. Next base: position 4,350,296 of record NZ_CP171821.2, read on the forward strand.
AATAGATATCGGCACATAGTCATCTTGTATGCGCGTTTCTGCGACGATGTTTGAGAGTTGCTCAATACGCTGAGACTTGCTTAAATCTGGATTCTCCACCGTACTTATCATGGCATTAAAAGAAAACAAGACTTGTGCATTTGCACCTGCGTTATTGATAATTTCGCGTCGCTCGGGTGCCGAAAGTCGAGAGAATGTTTCAAACAGCCACTCCCAGCTATCTTTATTTCGTGTGTCGTCATCACCAAGAGATTGAAGAGCAAGACTGAGGGCTTCGCGATGTGCGCCTGCGAGTCCTTTCTCAACACTATTGATAAAATTCAAGCGTTGAATAAGGCCCTCAGATATGACTGATGAATCGAATGTATTCCGAGTTAGAGTACTTAAGCGTCGTAGCAGCAATAGACGAGCTTCTGTTAAGGCGATTGCAGAGGCCTTAACATCGGATGTGTTTGCAATGCTTTGCGCACTAATGCCCTTACCCGACAGACCGAAATACTCAGCTATGGCACATTCGCTTCGAATAATATGCAGGGTTGCTATATTTTCAGCTTCACGAGCGTCATTTAAGCCTGTATAACCAGCGGGGTTTGACAATGCCTCAGGCGCTAAATTTAATGTGTTCTTTACAATGGCATTTGCAGATAAGCAGTCGCCTTGATTGGCAAAATCTTGGGCCAGAGTAGTCAATTGACTCAGCAGGGAACTAATGTTTTGCTCGCGCCTATAGCGTTCGACTATTGAGTCAAAGTCAAAAGTCTCTTGCTCACTTGCTTGCTCGATCTTGATAGGATCTTTTGGCTTTTGACTAACAGAGCTTGTTTTCTGACTAGCACATCCGCTTAAAAGCAACATGAGTGAAACGGCACCGAAAAGGGGATAAATGTGCATTGGGGCTGTATTCATATTGTCCTTATTCATGCTTCCACTTAGTCTACTCTATGCACTAAACACGCTCTAGTGTATCGCGCTGTGATAAAAATTCTAGTGAACAAGCCAGATTCTGTACTTCAGGTCATGTAGAATATCATCATCATTCAATCTAGAGCGATAAAATGCCAGAGCAAGCATGTTTGTATATTGTGCCAACGCCCATCGGAAATCTATCTGATATTAGCCATCGTGCTCTGGGTGTATTAACCGATGTTGATTTAATCGCTGCTGAGGATACGCGTCACTCTGCTCGGCTATTGCATCACTATAACATAACAACGCGCACAATAAGTCTGCATACTCATAACGAGAGTGCTCGCAGCGCACTTTTAATTGAAAAGCTATTGAGCGGCACATCTGTTGCGTTAATCAGCGATGCGGGCACACCCTTAATAAGCGATCCTGGATTTACCTTTGTAGCAGCGTGCAGACGAGAGGACATTAAGGTGATTGCATTGCCAGGCCCGTGTGCGCTGACTACAGCGCTAAGCGCTTCAGGTTTACCCACAGATGTTTTTACGTTTTTTGGCTTTTTGCCGGTTAAGCAACAAGCAAAGCAAAATGTGCTTGAGCATGCCGCGTATACTCATCATACGGCTGTGTTTTATGAAGCGCCAAGACGAATCAAAGCGACGGTTGACATGTGCATGCGCGTTCTTCCGGCCTCATGTCATTTTGTATTAGCAAAAGAAATAAGCAAAACCTTTGAGACGTATATCTCAGGCAGTGCACAAACGCTTTTGGATTATTTAAATCTTGAAAGTGCGCATGAAAAAGGAGAGTTTGTGTTGATGTTGCATCTAGCGAAAGAAAAGGACGAAGACTTGCCTATTGAAGCAATTGCCCTGCTGGATGAGCTAGGGTCTCTGCTCCCGCCAAAACGAGCCGCGGCGGTGGTGTCAAAACACTACAAGGTAAATAAAAAACAGCTGTATGAGTTTGCCCTTAAGGCAAAAGAGTCTTAAACAAGGACACTTAAACACTGTCGAATAAGTCCTGTACACGCTGCCTAAGATCATCGATATCGTTAATGTCAGCTGGCGCGATAAAAATCGTATCGTCACCAGCTATCGTGCCCAGCACGCCATCAGTATGACTTAACGAGTCGAGTAATCGAGCGATAAGCTGTGCGGCGCCCGGACTGGTGCGGATAATGACCATGACGTTGTTATGCACAATATCCAAAACAAGCTGTTTGACTGGGCTTTTAGCAGTGGGCATGCCCAACTCAGGTGGAAGGCAATAGACCATATCGCCGCGAGCATCGCGCGTTCTCACGGCACCGAACTTACTCAACATACGACTTACTTTAGACTGACTGATATTGTCAAAGCCTAGGTTTTTTAATGCGCTTACAATTTCGCCCTGAGAGCCATAGCTTTCAGTATTAAGTATCTCTTTGAATGCCTTTACTAATTCATCTTGTTTGCTGCTTGTCATGCTTGGCTGCTCGTTATACTTTGCTTAAGGAATGGATTACCTAAAAATAAACGTACTAATGATAGGCTGGAGACTTGATTTGCGCAATAAGATCAACAGGCTCCAAGCTTGAATAAGATAACACGCTTTAACATTTCCGATTTCTTATCCCGAGTTGAGGTTAAATAATTTTTATCAGACCATTGTGTCATTGAGATAACACCTCATATAGATTATTCTCACGCACGAATTTAAGTCAGTGCATGCATACAGGTGCACCAAGATCATAAGCTCACACAGGAGATAAAACATGAAAGTAGCCGTATTAGGCGCCGCAGGCGGAATTGGGCAAGCACTGTCATTACTACTCAAAACTCAGTTACCAGCAGGTTCTGAGCTATCTTTATATGATGTAGCCCCAGTTGTTCCAGGCGTTGCAGTGGACCTTAGCCATATACCTACTGATGTTAGAGTAAAAGGTTACGGCAAAGATGATTTAGCAGATGCGCTAAGTGCTTGTGATATCGTTTTAATCCCTGCTGGCGTGCCAAGAAAACCAGGTATGGATCGCTCAGATTTATTTAATATCAATGCAGGCATCGTTAAAAATCTGATCGAAGCCTGTGCTGATAACTGTCCAAATGCGTGCATTGGCGTTATCACAAACCCGGTGAACACCACGGTTGCGATTGCGGCTGAAACGCTTAAAGCGAAAGGCGTTTACGATAAGAACAAGTTATTTGGCGTAACCACGCTTGATGTTATTCGTTCAGAAACCTTTGTTGCTGAACTGAAAGTAAAGAGCATCTCAGATGTCCACGTTCCTGTTATTGGCGGACATTCAGGTACCACGATTTTGCCATTGCTTTCACAAGTTGAAGGCGTGAGCTTTAGCGATGACGAAGTAGAAAGTCTGACGAAACGTATTCAAAATGCAGGCACCGAGGTGGTTGAGGCGAAAGCTGGCGGTGGTTCTGCTACCTTGTCTATGGGACAAGCAGCGGCGCGTTTTTGCTTATCGCTAGTTAAAGCCATGCAGGGTGAAGCAGTAACCGAGTATACCTACGTACAAGTGGATGGCTCAGAAGATGCTGCATTTTTTGCGCACCCAGTGAGATTAGGCAAAAACGGTGTTGAAGAAATCCTACCTTACGGCGATTTAAGCGCCTTTGAAGAGCAAGCCAAAAACGACATGCTAGATGGCCTGCGCGGCGATATTCAGTTAGGTGTGGACTTCGTCAAAGGTTAATCTGACGATTTGCTTTATCGCTCTATCATTTAAAAAGTCACTGCGTATCTGTGACGCAGTGGCTTTTTTATAATCTATTATTGTTGTCTCGGCTTTTGCGAATAAACGCTTTGGAATGCACATATCCTCGTTTAGCCAGCCTGTCATATAGCAGTACATTTGCGGTCGCGGCCAGGTTCATGCTGGTGAAGGTGGGTACGTACACTATATGAGAGCATTGCTTAACTACCTTCAACGGTATTGAACCGTCTTCAGGTCCCAGTATGTAGTATGCGTTGTCAGGGTGCTCAAATTCGGGAAGCGGTTGCGCCTGTTCCGAAATTTCGACTGCAACAGGCGTAGCGCCATGAGGCATAAACTCGAATAAGTCATCTACGCCAATAGTCGGGATTTTAAACCTTACTCCCTTAGTATCTTGATTGAAGTCTTTAGCTCGACGAAAGCGCTGTCCGGTATAAAATACTGACGATATGCCGTAACATCCCCCGGCTCGCAATATTGACGCGACATTTGATGCGGATTTTGGGTTCACTAAGCCAATACTCACTAGCCCTGGCTCGTGCGTTGAGTCATTGTTCAAAATTAACATCCATTTTTATTACAACTCTCTTATGCATTCCCATACTGGCAAATGACAAGGCTTAGCCGGTGTTGCGTATACCAACGGCTATGCCGGTTATCGCTACCATCATCGCACTATTTAATGCGCGAATATCATCATCCGCATCACTTTCAGACGCTTCTGATTTTCGAATGCGATCTAAGAGTTCAATTTGCAAATAGTGTAAAGGCTGCAAGTATCCCGCTCGAATGTTCATGGAATTTCGACCTAGCGGATCGTCTTCCATCATGTAGTCATGCCCCGTAATTTTAAGCAACGAATCCATGCTTTCTTTCAGTTCTTCTCGCAAAGCTTCGCCAAAATGAGCTAAGTTATCAGGTACGAGGCGTTTGTCGTAGGCTTCGCTAATAGCAGGGTCAGCTTTTTTAAACACCATGTCGAGCATAGACAAACGTGATGCGAAAAACGGCCACTGCTCAATCATTTCTTGCACATCGGCTTGATTATCTGGCGTGTTTAGGGATTCCACTGCCCGCATCACGCCGAGCCATGAGGGCAAAACTAAACGAGTTTGCGCCCACGCGAAGATCCACGGAATAGCTCGCAAGCTTTCAATGCCGCCGCTTGGCTTTCGTTTAGCAGGCCGACTTCCCAAGGGTAGTTTACCCAATTCTTGCTCAGGCGTGGCAACTCTGAAATAAGGCACAAATTCTTTGTCGTGCCGCACTGTTTTACGATAATTGTCGCAACCTTGCTCTGCCATCTGCGATATCAGCTCTCGCCAGCGCTGCTTTGGCTCTGGTGGTGGTGAGGTAATAGCCTCCACAACCGCTGACGCATACAAGGATAAGCTGCGTTTTGCCAGTTGCGGCATACCAAATTTGTAGCGAATCGTTTCGCCTTGCTCGGTCACCCTAAAGCCACCTGCCAGTGATCCTGGTGGCTGGGAGTGTATAGCCGCTTTTGCTGGTAATCCACCGCGACCGATGGTGCCGCCGCGACCGTGGAATAAGGTGAGTTTGATGTCTTGCTCTTTTGCAATTTTAACCAGTGCTTCTTGCGAGCTGTACTGCGCCCATCCTGCCGCGAGTGAGCCTGCATCTTTGGCTGAGTCGGAGTAGCCAATCATCACGTATTGCTGACCGCTTATATATCCGCGATACCAGTCAATGTTTAACAAAGACTGCATTACCGCAGGTGAATGATTAAGGTCGTCCAAGGTTTCAAACAGGGGGGCAACGGGCATCGGCCAGTCAACACCGCTTTCTTTCAGTAGAAGCTGCACAGCCAAAACGTCTGAGGGCTCACTCGCCATTGATATAATGTAGATGCCGAAGCCTTCTTTGCCGTGATTTGAAATCACTTTGCAAGTATCTAGGACTTCTTGTACTTCCTCACTTGGTTGCCACTGCATCGGTATTAGCGGGCGCCGCGATGCTAACTCTCGAAGTAAAAAGGCTTGCTTATCTTTTTCTGACCATTGATTGTAATCACCTAAGCCTAAATAGCGAGTCAACTCACTAAACACATCCGCGTGTCTGCCTGAATCTTGCCTGATATCTAATTTGAGCAGGTGCATGCCAAAGACATGTGCGCGCCGGATAGTGTCAAGCAGAGCGCCATTTGCAATGACTTTCATACCGCACTCTATCAGCGACTCGTAACACAAAATAAGTGGACTGAGTAACTCATCATTCGTCTGCATCCACTGTTCTAGCGGTGCTCTGCCTTCGCGGGTGATTTCTAGTTTTTTAACCAGCGGCTTAAGCAGTTCGCGATAGGGTTCTTTGACATCTCCCACAGCCTCTCGCATAGGCCCATTGCAGTCATTCATCGACAGTTCGACGTATAGGTCATTCATATCGTTTAAAAAAAGCTTTGCGGCGCGGCGGCGGGCTCTGAGCAACACTTCTTCAGTGACGCTTGAAGTAACGAAAGGGTTGCCATCTCGATCACCGCCCATCCAAGAACTAAACTGCACAGGTTTCGCGTCGAGGGGTAGCTGGGTGTCGAACTTTGCATCTAGCAGGTCGTCAAGATCGCGTAAAAAGTCAGGCACAGCTTCCCATAATGAGCTTTCAATTACAGAGTATCCCCACCGGGCTTCATCTACTGGCGTAGGGCGCACAGAGCGAATTTCTTCTGTATGCCAGGCTTGGGCAATCAGGTCGGCAATTCTTGCTTTAGTCTTGCGTTGTTCAACTTCGGATATACCGGGGTTGTGTAACTTTTGAAGTTGAGAGGCTAGCGCGCGGTGTTTATGAATAAGCGTGCGTCTGGTCACTTCAGTCGGATGCGCAGTTAGCACTAAGTCAATATTTAGCTTGTTAATGGCCTGCAGAATTTGAGTTTTCTTTTCTGCATCCTTTGTCACTCCGTTGCTATCAAGCAGTTCGGAAAAGTAGCTTAATAAAGATTCGCCCTCAAGCGCTTTGCTATTGAACTCTTGCTCGGCAATATTGGCCAAATTGAGAAATTGCGCAAAGGCGCGACCCACCGTAAGCAATGATTGATTGTCCATTTGGGCAATTGTCTTAGCAAGGCGCTCGCTACTTTGCACCTCTCCTTGCGAGGAATGACGACCGTCGTGTCGTACTTGCTCGATGCGAGCCAGCCATTCGCTCCCCAGTTCGGCTTCAATGGTCTCACCAAGGGTTGCGCCTAAGTACTTGATTGTCTCTTTTAATTGCGAAGCAAGAGTTTCTTTAGCGTCATGCACGTTGCTCATGTAGGCATATTCCTCAATATATATCCATTATTATCTCGAACCACAACATACGCAGATGCACATGCGAAGTCTATGGTGCAAATTGAATTTGCTATTATAAATAATTATGAATCTCTTGTGGAAATTTATGCACCCACATGCATGCAGCATAGGATTAATGGCTCATGAAGCGACACTGACATGTATTAATTCGCACATTACTGTGATAGTTTTAGCGCCTCATTTTATTCATAAGCGAAGCAGTCGCTTAAGCGCCTTTTTATCCCAGTTTTGAATTCACATTCAAATGCTAATGTTGATTGAAAGGCTTCATTATTTTGGAGATGTTGTGTCAGATAAGATTACAGGTGTAGAACAGCAAGCAAGTTATGGTATTGGGTATCAGATGGGTGAGCAATTAGCGAGCAATCCTTTCGATGGACTATCGCTTGATATTGTTGCGCAGGGCATTAAAGATGGTTTTGATAAATCGGAACCGGCAGTGAGTAACGATGAACTTCGCGTCGCGTTTAACGAAATCCACCAGCGTCTGCAAGCGGCAAAGCAAGATAAGTTTGCAGAAGTGGTGGAGCAAGGAGAAGCGTTTTTAGCCGATAACGCCAAGCGTGATGAAGTAATAGTAACTGCATCGGGCTTGCAATATGAGGTGGTTAATAAAGGTGAATCTGATGTAACGCCAGATGCTTCATCTACTGTAAAAACCCATTATCACGGAACCTTGATTGACGGAACCGTATTCGACAGCAGCTATGAGCGCGGTCAACCGGCTGAGTTTCCAGTGGGCGGCGTAATAAAAGGTTGGACAGAAGCGCTTCAACTCATGAATGTTGGTGATAAATGGCGTTTGTTTATTCCACACGATTTAGCCTACGGTGAGCAAGGTGCAGGTGGTGCGATTGGCCCATTCTCAACCTTAGTATTTGATATAGAGCTGTTAGAAGTCGTCTCGTAAAGTCTGCTTTTAAAAACGTTTTTTATTAATAGCCTAATCAGCTCTTAGAATTCGAGTCGAAATGCAAAACGTACTAGCAACAGTAGCGAATATCATTAATCGAATCAATGCCGCGTTGGGTAAAGTAGTGAGTTACGCTACCATTGCAATGGCAATCGTAATGTTTGGGATCGTGGTACTTCGATACGGATTCAGTCTTGGGTGGATTGCCATGCAGGAATCGGTCATGTATTTGCATGCTGCCGTATTTTTGCTTGGCAGTGCTTTTACGTATCAACAAAACGCGCACGTGCGCGTTGATGTATTTTATAGGCAATATTCAAAGCGTAAACAAGCCATGGTCAATTTGCTTGGCAGCCTTGTATTCATGCTCCCGGTTTCTTTGTATATTGGAATAATTTGCTTTGACTATGTAATTGATTCTTGGTCATTGTTAGAGGGTAGCAGGGAGCCCGGGGGCTTACCGTTTGTCTATGTTTTAAAATCATTTTTGCTGATTTTTGCCATTTCCATGGTGTTGCAAGCCATCTCCGAAATCATTACAAATACCTTGAGACTCCTAGGGCACATTAGCTTCTCAGAAGATGAAAACGCTTTGAATGCCAAGCAGCAGGAGCATATTTAGCATGGAATGGCTTTCACTCGTTCTTTTTGCCGCAGTGTGCGGTGCCCTTTTATTTGGTTACCCTGTGGCGCTTACCCTAGCAGGTGTTTCTCTAATTTTTGCGGGTGTCGGCGCGCTCTTTGGTGTGTTTGATGCTAACTATTTACTCACCGCACCGTCTCGTTTATTCGGCATAATCAGCAACACGACCTTAATCGCAGTACCGCTGTTTGTATTTATGGGCGTTGTGCTAGAGCGTTCTAAAATCGCGGAAGATCTATTGGTTGCTATGTCGGCGGTGCTTGGCCGGTTTAAAAGCGGCTTGGGTGTATCGGTCATTTTAGTGGGTATGCTGCTTGCCGCCAGCACTGGCATTGTCGGTGCTACGGTAGTTACTATGGGACTGTTGAGCTTGCCGACCATGCTCAAACGTGGATATTCGCCTGCACTCGCAACGGGCACCATTTGCGCCACCGGTACCTTAGGGCAGATTATTCCTCCCTCCATCGCGTTAGTCTTATTGGGCGATGTATTATCGAGCGCCTACCAAAAGGCACAGCTCGACATGGGGATTTTCTCACCTGAAAGTGTATCAGTAGGTGATTTGTTTGTTGGTGCTCTGGTACCGGGTTTGTTATTAGTGGCGTGTTATCTTCTGTATATGTGGGGTGTGAGTCGATTCTCGCCATCGCAGGTGCCCGCAAAGGGGCAAGAAAATGAGCACGCTTCAGTAAGTGCGCTACTCGGCGCGTTACTGCCCCCTCTTATTTTGATTGTCGCTGTGTTGGGTTCAATATTATTTGGCTTTGCAACGCCTACCGAAGCTGCAGGTGTTGGCGCAGTTGGGGCGTTAATACTTGCAGCAATTAAGCGTCAACTGACTAAGCCTAACGTTACATACGTGGTCCAAGAAACCACCAAAGTCACCTGCATGGTTTTCCTTATTTTAATCGGCGCATCTATATTTTCCCTCGTGTTTAGAGGCTTTGGTGGTGAGATTTTGTTGAAAGAGTTTTTCACCAGTTTACCCGGTGGTGTATTCACTGCGATGCTGCTGGTGATGGTGGTTGTATTTTTACTTGGCTTTATTCTCGACTTTATTGAAATTACCTTTGTTGTGGTGCCCATTGTGGCGCCGATACTGATTATTATGGGCGTTGACCCGATATGGTTAGGGATAATGTTGGCGGTGAATCTTCAAACCTCATTTCTAACCCCGCCTTTCGGGTTTGCGCTGTTTTACCTTAGAGGGGTAGCAAGTGACCTGGTGCAGACTACCCAGATTTACAAAGGCGTGATACCTTTTATTGCAATACAAATATTGGTGTTGGTGATGATGTCGATTTGGCCTGAAATCGTCACTTGGCTCCCCGATACCGTTTATCAATAAGGATGATTACCGACATGCACATTCAAAAGCGCTTTATGACTTTGTTGATTGCTTTTGCCCTCACCCTGATTTTATTTGCTTGTGGCGAAGATACCGCGTCAAGCAATAAAGATGCTGTGAGCAGTTCTAGTGAAACGTTTAAATGGAAGTTAGTCACATCGTGGCCGAAGAACTTTCCCGGATTGGGCAAGGGTCCAGAAACCTTTGCGACATACGTTAATCAAATGTCTGGTGGCCGCCTAGAAGTTGCAGTGTACGGAGCGGGTGAGTTAGTGCCGGGGTTTGAGGTATTCAATGCAGTATCAGCTGGTAGCGCTCAAATGGGTCATTCAGGAGCGTATTATTGGAAGGGTAAAATTCCTGCAGCCCCCATTTTTTCAGCAATGCCCTTTGGTATGAATGCTGCTGAAACAAGCGCATGGTTGCACTACGGAGAGGGTATGAAGTTGTGGCGCGAGCTGTATGAGCCCTTTGGTGTAATTCCTTTTGCTGGCGGTAGCTCTGGCGTGCAGATGGCTGGCTGGTTTAAGAAAGAAATAAACTCCGTGGATGATTTACAAGGCTTGAAAATGCGTATTCCCGGCATTGGTGGAGAAGTGTTTAAAGAGGTTGGTGGCTTGCCCGTGACCTTAACAGGTGGTGAAATTTTTACCTCTCTACAAAGCGGTGCTATTGACGCTACTGAGTGGGTTGGGCCTTATAACGACCTAGCCTTTGGACTGCATAAAGCAGCTGATTATTATTATCATAGCGGCTGGCACGAACCAGGGACTACTCTTGAGTTTATTGTAAATGCAGAAGCCTTCAATGCCCTGCCTGCTGATTTACAGAAAATTGTCGAAGCTGCGACACGCTTAGTTCACTCCGACATGCTCGATGAATATACCGCACGCAATCATACCGCAATGGAGCAGCTCATAAACGAACACAATATTGATGTTCGCCCTCTTCCTGATGACGTTATCCAAGCATTAAAAATGGCCAACGCAAAAGTGGTGGCTCAAAAACGTGCCGAGAATGAAGATTTTGACAGAATCTATGCTTCTTACGAGCGCTTTTTTCAAAGTGCAAAACGCTATCATGCGCTATCTGAACAAGCTTATTACAACAATCGCTAGGGCGTGTTGATCTGGACTGATATGTTAGCGGCGCACTTCGTTTTAGAATGCGCGCCGAGTTAAATATCGCCGCCGCTCATCTTTAGACAATGCAGCATATTGCGGCAAACAGCCTTACCGAGCTTTTAAAGGAGCCCCCATGGTTATCAAACCAAAAGTTAGAGGATTTATTTGCACAAACGCTCACCCTGTTGGTTGCGCCAAGAGTGTTGAAAATCAAATTGCATATGTTGAGTCTCAATCGCTTGAGCAGACTGGCCCTAAAAATGTGTTGGTAATTGGTTGCTCAACAGGCTACGGGTTAGCGTCGCGAATTACTTCTGCTTTTGGCTATGGTGCAAATACCTTGGGTATATGCTTTGAAAAAGCGCCAAATGAGCGTAAAACTGGCACGGCTGGCTTTTATAATACCGCAGCATTTCATGAACAAGCGCAGGCAAAAGGCTTGTATGCAAAAAGCATAAATGGTGACGCGTTTTCTGATGAAATCAAGCAGCAAACCATAGACTTAATTAAGCAAGATCTCGGTCAAATAGATTTAGTTATTTACTCGCTCGCTTCGCCACGGCGCACCGATCCAGAGACTGGCGAAGTATACAAGTCAACGCTGAAGCCTGTTGGCAGCGCTTACACAACAAAAACCTACGATACCGACAAAGACATGGTACATGAGGTTAATCTGGAACCGGCAAATGAAGATGAGATAGCACAAACGGTCAAGGTAATGGGCGGAGAAGATTGGGAGCGCTGGATGTCGCAATTAGGTGCAGCAGGCGTTTTATCTGAAAATTGTAAAACAACTGCATATACCTATATTGGCAAAGAACTCACTTGGCCAATTTATGGGCAAGCTACCATAGGTAAAGCGAAAGAAGACTTAGACCGAGCTGCAAAGGCGATTATGTCAGAACTGTCTTCGCTCGCTGTGCAAGCAAATGTTTCTTCATTAAAGGCTTTGGTGACGCAAGCCAGCTCAGCTATTCCTGTGATGCCGCTATATATCTCGTTGATTTACAAAGTGATGAAACAAGAGGGAACTCATCAAGGTTGTATTGAGCAAATTGTGGGTTTGTTCGACCAGCGACTTTATGCAGCGTCCCCGCCAACCGACGATATGAATCGATATAGAATGGACGGCATTGAGACAAATGAAGCGACACAGGCAAAAATTAAAGTCTTGTGGGATAAGGTGTCGCAAGATAACTTCCATGAATTGTCAGACTACGCCGGATATCATTCAGACTTCCTAAATCTGTTTGGTTTTGCGTTTGAAGGTGTTGATTATGAAGTGGATGTAGACCCTATCGTCCATTGGTCGTAGTCAGTCTCTCGTCTATACTGAGCCCTGTATGTTTAATAAAACGTTAATCCTTTGTAAATAAAGGCTTGTGCGAGCGAGTGCGTGGAATTATTTGTTCACGATAGCTTTGGAATAAATACGCTTTTGGTATAATTCCGATGGCGTTTACAGGGCAGATAATGCTAAAATCGCGCCCATTCAGCATGGGCATGTCGCTAAATCGTCACATAGCTTGGCTGAATGAAGAAACTTTTTCTAAAAATCATAATAAAAACAATTGTATATTAGAGTTCGAGATAGCTAAATGTCGTTTGTGCTCAATAATACCTATGTATAGAAAAAGATACCCTAATCATTAGGAATCAATTGAAACAAGCTTGTTTCTTGCATAAAGCAGTCAAATTCCGAATGCAAGGCACAGAGGCACAGGGATTAAGTCTTTGTCAAAAAGGCCGATGTTCACTATGCGAATGCGTAAAGCGAACCATGGGCCTTGAAGAACTAGGCGGGTTTGAATTGGTTTTTAAATTAAGAGTAGTCAATAGCATATGATTAAGATTAAGAAAGGTCTAGACCTTCCCATACAGGGCGAACCTGAGCAGGCAATCGTTGACACGATTAAGCCGACTAAGGTTGCTGTGTTGGGAGAGGAATATATCGGTATGCGTCCTACTATGCATGTACAGGTAGGGGATACCGTTAAAAAGGGGCAACTGCTTTTTGAAGACAAGAAAAACCCAGGTGTGAAATTTGTTGCGCCAGCTGCGGGCGAAATTGTCGAAATTAATCGCGGAGCTAAGCGCGTACTGCAGTCAGTTGTTATTGGTGTTAGCGGTGATGAATCAGAAACTTTTACAAGCTTTGATGACTCAAGCTTAGCATCATCTGAAAGACAGTCAGTGGTTGATGTGCTGGTAGAAACTTCACTGTGGACGGGTTTACGAACCAGACCTTACAGTAAAGTTCCGGCCATTGACTCTACGCCCAATTCTATTTTTGTTACTGCGATTGACAGTAATCCACTTTCAGTTGACCCTCAAATTGTGATTGCTGAGCGCGAAGCAGACTTTGCTTTCGGCCTTAAAGTGTTAGCGAAACTCACTGAAGGCAAGATTTTCGTAAATAAGGCGCCGGGCGCAAATATTCCAGCATCGGGCGAGAGAGTAGAAGTCAATGAATTTGCAGGTCCCCATCCTGCGGGCTTGCCCGGTACTCACATTCATTATCTTGATCCAGTGGGTCCCACCAAGAAAGTTTGGTACATCAATTACCAAGACGTTATTGCGATTGGTGCATCATTGAAGGCAGGTCAATTAGACTTGAGCAAGGTTGTCTCCATTGCAGGTCCTATGGCCGCTTCGCCAAAAATTGTGCGCACACAAGTGGGTGCAAATGTGAACGAACTCATTGAAGGGCAAACTGGCGATGAGCCGATTCGCGTTGTGTCTGGTTCTGTATTAAACGGCACAAACGCGTCGGGTCCGCATGCTTATTTAGGTCGATATCACAACCAAGTGTCTCTTATAAAAGAAGATAAAGAGAAGAAATTGTTTGGTTGGATTACACCAGGTTCGGACAAACACTCTGTCACGCGCGCATACCTTGGGCATCTGGCGGGTAAAAAGAAATTTGCAATGACATCTACCACCAATGGCTCCGACCGCTCAATGGTGCCAATTGGCAACTACGAAAGAATTATGCCGCTCGATGTTATTCCAACGCTGCTATTGCGCGATATCATTTCAGGTGATACCGACGGTGCACAATCGCTTGGTGCATTGGAGTTGGATGAAGAAGATTTATCATTGTGTACGTACGTCTGTCCCGGCAAATATGACTACGGTCCTATTTTGCGCGACTGTCTAACCAAAATCGAAGCTGAGGGTTAAGTCATGGGTTTAAAAGCATATTTAGAGAAGATCGAACCTGATTTTGAAGCGGGTGGAAGATATGAAAAGTTCTACGCTTTGTATGAGGCGGCGGCGACTATTTTCTACACACCCGGAAAAGTCAACAAATCCAATACCCACGTAAAAGACAGCATCGACCTAAAACGCATTATGATCATGGTATGGATGGCAACGTTTCCAGCCATGTTTTATGGCATGTACAACGTTGGTCTGCAGGCTTCCTACGCTATTGAAGCTGGCGGAGCACTATACGATGGATGGCAGGCTGGCTTATTTACAGCCATAGGCGGAACGTTAACGGCCGACTCAGGTTGGTTTATGATGATGCTGTACGGCGCGTGTTTCTTTGTGCCTATTTACGCTACCACCTTTATTGTCGGCGGGTTTTGGGAAGTCTTGTTTGCTTCAGTGCGCAAACATGAGGTGAACGAAGGCTTCTTCGTTACCTCCGTCTTATTCTCGCTTACCTTACCGGCTACCATTCCACTTTGGCAGGTTGCACTTGGGATTACTTTCGGTGTGGTTATTGCCAAAGAAATATTTGGTGGAACGGGTCGAAATTTCTTGAATCCTGCGCTATCTGGCCGTGCATTCTTATATTTTGCATATCCTGCGCAAATCTCAGGTGACCAACCTTGGGTTGCAGCGTCAATGCCTGACGGCTACTCAGGTGCCACTTGGCTAAGTAATGCTGCTAATGGTCAAATGGACTATTCTGACATGACTTTGTTCATGAATTCGTTCTTGGGAAATATTCCAGGCTCAGTAGGTGAAGTATCTACCCTGATGATTATGTTAGGTGGTTTGTTTATCATTTATCTGGGGATTGCGAGTTGGCGAATTGTCGCCGGCGTTGCCTTAGGCGTTGCCTTTTTCGCTACTTTGCTAAATTTGTTTGCTAGCGATCCTACGTCAATCATGGCAATGCCCGCATACTGGCACTTCGTCATCGGCGGCATGGCGTTTGGTATGTTCTTCATGGCGACCGACCCGGTATCGGCTTCTTTTACCAATCAAGGTAAATGGATGTACGGTTTTTTTATTGGCCTGATGACAGTATTAATACGCGTCCTCAACCCAGCGTTCCCTGAAGGCATTATGCTAGCCATCTTGTTTGCAAACTTATGGGCGCCACTGTTTGATTACTTCGTTGCTCAAAGCAACATAAAGCGGAGGCTAGCTCGTGTCGGCTAAAAAAGAAACATTAGGTAAAACAATATTTATCGTTGTTGCAGTGTGCTTGGCATGTTCGGTTGTTGTGTCCGGTTCGGCGGTTGGCTTGCGTTCTTTGCAAGAAACAAATGCTGCACTCGATAAAAAATCCAATATCTTAAACGCTGCGGGACTACTAGACGGTGTTGGCACGAAGCAAGAAATTGCACAAGTGTACGAAAACCGTGTGGAAGAGAAGTTTGTCGACTTATCAAGTGGTGAGTATGTAGAAAAACCGTCTGAAGACTTCGATATGTATAAAGCGGCAAAGAAACCCGAGTTTAGCGTGCGAGTAGAAGGCTCAAACGTAGGCTTTCAACAGCGCTCAAGCGTAGCCAGTGTGTATCACATAAAAGATGAAACGGGTACGGTAAGCCGCATAATACTGCCGGTTCACGGCTCGGGCCTTTGGGATCTAATGTACGGCTTCCTTGCCCTTGATAACGATGGCGAGACCATTCGTGAACTTATTTATTATCAGCACAAAGAGACCCCTGGGCTTGGCGCCGAGATTCAAAATCCCTCGTGGCAAGAGAAATGGGATGGTAAGAAATTGTTCAAAGGGGATGAAGTTGCTATCAGTGTTGACAAAAACGTTGGCGATGGCAATCAATACGCGGTAGATGCATTATCAGGTGCAACGCTAACCAGTAACGGCGTCGAGAATACTCTTCAATACTGGGCGGGCGAAAACGGCTACGGCAAATACCTTCAACGTCAATCTTGGAAATCTTAGGGCACGAAAATGGCTGATACTAAAGAAATGAAACAAGCCCTGTTCGGGCCAATTATCGGAAGTAACCCGATAGCCTTGCATGTACTTGGTATATGTTCAGCGCTAGCGATTACAACCAAATTAGAAACTGCATTGGTAATGTCGTTGGCATTGACCTCAGTACTTGCGTTTTCGAATCTGTTTATTTCACTGATTCGAAACCAAATTCCTTCAAGCGTTCGAATCATTATTCAAATGACGATTATTGCTTCATTGGTGATTGTTGTTGACCAAATTTTGAAAGCATATTCTTATGAGATTTCTAAGCAGCTCTCAGTATTCGTTGGCTTAATTATTACCAACTGTATTGTAATGGGGCGCGCTGAAGCCTACGCAATGAAGTCCCCACCATTTATGAGCCTGCTTGACGGTATCGGTAATGGTTTGGGTTACTCGTTTGTGCTTATTGTTATCGGTGTCGTAAAAGAGCTATTCGGTTTCGGTACATTATTAGGGTATGAAATACTTCCGCTTGTGCAAAATGGTGGCTGGTATCAGGGCAATGGTTTATTAATTTTACCGTTTAGCTCTTTTATTCTGATTGGTTTATTAATTTGGGCGATTCGCACAATCCGTCCAGAGCAAGTTGAGCCGAAGGAATAAGACCATGGAACACTATTTATCACTTGCTATAAAAGCCATATTTGTTGAAAACATGGCGCTGTCTTTGTTCTTAGGTATGTGTACCTTTTTAGCGGTATCAAAAAAGGTTAAGACATCTATGGGGCTTGGTGTCGCGGTAATCGTGGTGTTAGGTATTTCGGTGCCGGTAAATCAGATTATTTATATGAATATTCTCGCGCCTGGCGCACTTGCTTGGGCGGGCTTTCCCAATGCTGACTTAAGCTTCCTTAACTTTTTGACCTTCATTGGCGTTATTGCTGCTTTGGTTCAAATATTGGAAATGACGCTGGATAAGTTCTTTCCCGCACTTTATAACGCCTTGGGCATATTCCTACCGTTAATTACTGTGAACTGCGCAATATTCGGCGGTGTGGCTTTTGCCGTTCAGCGCGAATACACCGTGACAGAGGGCATAGTGTACGGCGTAGGTTCCGGTTTGGGATGGGCAATTGCTATTGTGCTATTGGCAGCGGTTCGTGAAAAGTTAAAATATGCTGACATGCCAGATGGTATTCGTGGCTTAGGCTCTGTGTTTATGATCGCAGGCTTGATGGCCTTAGGTTTCCAATCGTTTGTCGGTATTTCGCTGTAAAGCGGATAGGAGCATAAAATGAATCAAATAGAAATTTATCTCGGCGTAGGGATGTTCATTGCGATTGTTCTTGTACTCGTATTGATTATCACTTTCGCAAAATCGAAACTTGTGCCCAGCGGCGACGTCAAAATCATGATTAATGATGACCCGGATAAGGTCATTACCGCTGCGCCTGGCGGAAAATTACTTGGTGCACTTGCTGAGTCTGGTATTTTTGTATCTTCTGCATGTGGTGGCGGTGGCTCTTGTGGTCAGTGTCGCGTAGACATAAAAGAGGGCGGCGGTGAAATCTTGCCAACCGAGCTCGACCACGTAACCAAACGCGAAGCTAAGCAAGGCTGCAGATTGTCATGTCAGGTAGCAATCAAACAAGACATGAAAATTGAATTGCCTGAAGAAGTATTCGGCATCAAAAAATGGGATTGCGAAGTTATTTCTAACAACAACGAAGCAACCTTCATCAAAGAGCTTAAACTTCGCATTCCAGATGGTGAAAGCGTGCCGTTTAGAGCCGGTGGTTATATCCAAATCGAGGCGCCACCTCATCATGTGAAGTACAAAGACTTTGAAATCCCAGAAGAGTACCGCCCAGATTGGGAGCGTTTCGGCTTCTTCGATGTTGAATCTAAAGTAGACGAAGAAACGATTCGTGCATATTCAATGGCAAACTATCCAGAGGAAGAGGGCATTATTATGCTCAACGTACGTATTGCTACGCCTCCGCCTAATAATTTGAGTTTGCCAGCGGGTAAAATGTCTTCCTTTATCTGGTCGCTAACCGAAGGTGATAAGGTGACCATTTCAGGTCCATTTGGTGAGTTCTATGCCAAAGACACTGACGCTGAAATGGTATTCGTGGGTGGTGGAGCAGGGATGGCGCCAATGCGCTCGCATATTTTTGACCAACTTCGTCGCATCAAAACGGATAGAAAAATTACGTTCTGGTACGGGGCTCGTTCATTGCGCGAAATGTTCTATGTAGAAGATTTCGACATGCTGCAAAAAGAAAACGAAAACTTCGATTGGTATGTGGCGCTTTCAGACCCTCAGCCCGAAGATAACTGGGAAGGCGATACAGGCTTTATACACAATGTATTGCTAGAGAATTACTTGAAAGATCACCCCGCACCAGAAGACTGTGAGTTTTATATGTGTGGTCCACCGATGATGAACGCTGCGGTTATCAACATGCTTAAAGACTTAGGTGTTGAGGACGAGAACATCATGCTGGATGACTTTGGTGGTTAAGCATTCAAATCAGTGCAAAAAAGGGGCCTTGAGCCCCTTTTTTCTCATTGCTTGCCTCATTGCAGTTTGCTCGTTATTAAGCGCTTGTGTGCCCAGCCAAGAGCAGTCAGAGGCTTTTAGCGGCAAGACGATGGGCACAACGTACAATATCAAGTACGTGCGAAGCACTGAGTCGGCGGATATAGATAGCCATCTTCTTCAGCGGGAAGTGGATAAGCGCCTTATTCAAATTAACCAGTTAATGTCGACTTATATCGATGACTCGGAACTGTCTTTATTAAATCAAGCACCGGCAAACGCCCCTTTCGCCATAAGCCAAGACACTGCTGTGGTGATCAATAAGGCCTTGGCGCTAGCTGAATTAAGTCAAGGTGCTTTGGATATTACAATTGGGCCAATTGTCAATATGTGGGGTTTTGGCCCGACTAAGCGTCCAGAGCGTGCTCCAAGTGCCGAGCAACTGAGTCGGGCGCAAGACTATGTTGGCCTGGATAAGGTGTCTATTAACAATAATTTGGTCACCAAGCACCATCCAAATGTGTATATTGATTTGTCGACCATTGCTAAAGGCTACGCAGTAGACGAGCTAGCCCAGATTCTTGAATCTTATCAGATTACCAATTACCTAGTGGAGATTGGCGGCGAGATGCGCCTGTCTGGTCAAAAACAAGGTAATCAAGACTGGTTAGTAGCTATAGAAAAACCGATTACCACTGAGCGCGTAGCTCAGCGTATCATTAGTATTGGGAACAATGCGATTGCGACCTCCGGAGATTACAGAAATTATTTTGAAGAAGATGGGGTGCGTTTCTCTCATCTTATTGACCCAAGCACCGGCGCGCCAATTCAGCATAACTTGGTCGCCGTGAGCGTGATCGCGCCAACATGCATCGAAGCAGACGGTCTTGCTACTGCCTTGATTGTGATGGGGGCAGAAGCAGGTACTGTTTTGGCAGAGCAAGAAAACATCGCTGCAATATTTATCACAAAAGAAGAAGATAGATTTGTAGAATACCGGTCTACTGCATTTGAAAGACAAGTCAAAATAGTCGAATAGAAAGTAGTCCAATAGAGCAGAGGTTAATTTGAGTACATTTATTCTAGCGTTTTGTTTTTTCTTATTGATGGTTCTAGCCATGGGCGTTGGCTATATCTTTCAGAAAAAATCCATATCTGGTTCATGCGGAGGGCTTGGCGCACTGGGTGTTGAGAAGGCATGCGATTGTCCAGAACCTTGTGACAGAAAGAAAGCGCGAATGGAAAGGGAAGCCGCACGCGAAGAAAAGCTGAAAGAGTGGAAAAACAACCAGATTATATAATGCACTTTTCAGTAGTATGCTTAATCAAAACAGAAGCTCGTTTTTTAGCGGGCTTTTTTATGCTTGGAATGGCTTGCATCATCAAGCAAAGTGCATGCTTGGCAAAAAAGGCAAAAAGCGTCATACTCCTGTGTAAATATACAGTCTTACAATAAGCACTCTTGGCATGCGCAAAATCATTCACGTAGACATGGATGCCTTTTATGTATCTGTGGAAATTCGTGATAACCCCGATTTAGCAGGGCATCCTGTCGCTGTTGGCGGAAAATCTAAAAACCGTGGTGTTCTGACGACCTGCAACTACATTGCTAGAGAGTATGGTGTGCGCTCAGCCATGCCAGCCGCCCTTGCGCTTCGAAAATGCCCGCACTTAATTATTGTGCCAGGGCGAATGCAGGTCTACCAAGAAATAAGCCAAAAAATCCGAGCCATATTTGAACGCTATACCTCAATTATTGAGCCACTCTCCTTAGATGAAGCTTTTTTGGATGTGAGTGATTGTGGCTTGTTCAAAGGTTCAGCTACGTTAATTGCGAAAGACATTCGAAAAAGCATTGAAAGCGAGCTCAAACTAACCGCATCTGCGGGTATCGCCCCGATTAAGTTTGTTGCGAAGGTGGCTTCAGACCTCAACAAACCTAATGGCCAATACGTTGTGACGCCGGCTCAATTAGATGCGTTCATTGAACAACTGCCATTAGAAAAAATACCGGGCGTAGGAAAAGTCACCTTTGAAAAACTTCAACAGCTTGGATTGCTAAGAGGTGCTGATATTAGAGCCTTACCCGAAAGCGAACTAGTTGAAAAGTTTGGCAAGTTTGGACGGTCTCTATGGCAAAAATGCCAAGGTCAAGATAATCGAGCGGTGGAAACCTCGCGGGTCAGAAAATCGGTAGGGGTGGAACGGACTTTCAGTGAAGATAAGGTGTCTGAGGCTGAGCTTGCAGAGTATATGACTGAACGCTTGGTACCTGAGGTAAAAAAACGTGCCGAGAAATACATAGAAAAACGCGGAATTGATAAGATCGGCGTGAAAGTTAAATTTCACGACTTTCAACAAACCACTAAAGAAGCAAAGCACGATACCATCGATGAACCGCTATTGTTGAATCTCTTGCATGAGGCGCTTGCCAGAGGGGGAGATAAACATGTTCGTTTGCTCGGTGTTCAGATTGGCCTAAAGGATGAGAGAGATGAGGATCACATGCAGTTGAGTTTTGATTGGGATGATTCCAAGAGGTTTTAATATGAGTAGTGTAATATGAGTTAGTCTGGAATCAAACACACGCTGTGAATGTGCAGAACTTGACCAAATCCACAGGTGGTGTTTCACCAAAGCCGCAACATGTTATGATCCCGATGTAGCGCGCATTAGAATTCTAACAGCCCTTTTGATAGTTATTGCCTAAAACAACCATATCGCCTTTATTCGATACTATGGAACTCAACTGCTTTTGGGGAGGTTTACACCACCACTTGATGCTTTACAGCATACGACCATGTTAAAAGACTTCACCATCCAAAGAGATTTTGACTTTGGTGTATGACACAACAGAGATATCGTGATACTTGAACATTCTATAGTTTTAGGCAAGTCATTTGGCATCTATCAATCAAGATTTGGGTACCAATGGCCAGCTTACTTGTTCATCTCAGGGACAAAGATTTTTCTAATCTTTTCAAGCCAACAAATAATTGAGTACTAAACTGTCCTAAAATGCAGCCGCCACAGAGGCTGGTCGATAGCTCTAGTTTGTTTTATACTCTGATGAGTAAAGCAAGGAAGCAATTATGGATAGACGACATTTTCTTAAATCAACTTCGATTGGTTTATCTTCACTTATACTAGCAAATCCTTTAAGTGTAAAAGCAAACACAAATGATCACCCTGATGTGATTACTGTCAATACTACAAATCAAAATATATCTGAAGCGCTGCAAGTCGCTTTTGAGCAAGCTTACAATTTATGGGTAGATGACCCGCTTTCAAGACGACCGGTTATCAAAATACCTGCTGGTCAATATGATGTGGCTGATATAGTTGGAAACAATCGTGGAAACTATCCATTCCATTTGCCTCCTACCTTTAAGTTAATGGGAGCCGGGCGCGACTTAACGCACATTACAAGTGCCCAACCCAGAAGTGATCAATATCGATTTTTGATGATAATGCCAAGTACAAGGTTAGATGTAATCAATACTTGTCCAACTTATGATAGTGCTTGTCTTGATTCGGCATTAAACCAGCTCGGTCCATCGTTTAATATCGAAATTACAGGGATCAGATTTCATGAATTCGACAATGCAATCAGTTTTAAAGATTCGCGTGATTGTTTAGTACACAATTGCGCCTTTAATAGTAGCCTTGTCGCTGTTCAATTAGAGCTCAACAGTGTGTTCGGCAATTCAAATCACCGATTTGAGCATTGTCACTTTGACGCTAGATCGCAAAGTGGTGATGCAGACAACTTCTGTTTACGTTTTGAAGCGCCTTTTGCGACTGTAATGACTCGCCTGGAAACAGGTATACAAAGTGTTCAAGAATGTGAGTCTCTAGGTGGTAATGCCAATGACTACGATTTTGGCAACCAGTCTTGTGTTGTACCAGACGATGCCAAAATTGGCGAATACCTTGCTAATCTATTTGGCTCGGATCAATCGACCGACAAAGCGAATAGAAATTGTTCGATCTCAGACTGCGATTTTTATCATTCGAAATACAGTGCCATTGAATTTGCAGGAAAGCTAAATATATTTAATCGAGTCTCTTATTGTGGATTTAATAAATGTGAAGGAACGGGTGTTGAGTTTGATAAAGGTGCGAGCTTTAATATCGTAGAAAATTGTGTTTTTGCAGGATTGAAACCAACTACTGTATTTGCTCCATCACAACCTTATATTTTTCAAGCTGCGGTGCAAGAGCAAGAAGGAAGTCGTTCGCTTGATGCGCGCATAAAGTCCTATATTGACGAAATGGGATTAGCTGAACCCACAAATCCCAAATACCTTGGGAGCGATATTTTTCTGCGCTCTGCATCACTTCCCCAGAACAACATCATCCAGTTTAATCAGTTTGATGTAAGCCGCAGCTATTGGTTAACAGATTACGAGCCCATTGTGAGCAAGCATGCCCAGCTGCCAGACGTCTACCCGAGTATTAAATTGAGTGCATCACTTAATACGCGAGTCATCGGTAATCAGGAATTCGTTAGTAATAGTGCGTTGAAAGTTGATGATACTGACGTGATGGGGCAATCAATCGTGCTATACCAGAATGATAGTTTGAGGGATATCCGTGGTGGTGTTCAAATACTGCAAAATCAATTCTTTGGGGCATGGTTCGTTGTTGGCACTGAAAATGGATTAGTTGATACTTTGCCCTTGTATGTAGAAGACAACTACTTTGGGCAGAATGACGGGGTTTCACGAGGTGGTATTTCAGCAAACCATCTCTATTCACAGCAAGCTATAGTAAGAAATAATATGTTTTATTGTGCGAGCAATAGTAGCTCCGCAATATTTAGATTGTTTGATATTGCTGATTGTCGGTTTCAAGGCAATACGTTCAAGTTACCTAGTGTTATCAGTATGTATATTGTAAGCCGTGCAGGAAATGCAACACGTAGTCACGCGACTCGCTTTGACTTAAATGTAATAGATGGCGGTCACGCTATGTATATTTATGATTATTCGGGTGTTTCCAATCCAAATTCAGTCAATGATACGCTTACGTTTAATCAAAACACGATATCGAACATGTCAGGTTCTGGACGTGTTATTGCAGTGACTCTGTGGTTTCGAAATATTGAGGCTAACAGTAATGCGTTCACCAACAATCAGGATAAGACTTTTCAAGTTTATAGCCTTTCCGATAACTTTTCCCAAGATGGTCAAAACACTCTGTCGCTAGGCGCAAACTCTCAGAATAATGTTTATAGCAGAAATTATGCGAATACGAGTGGCGTATATATAAGCAATGATTTTTGGGCTGATTAGCGCGAACCGCCACATTAGACAAATTCAGCACCCGAAGAGATTTTGACTTTGACGCATGATACAAAAGAAATATCGTATGCTTGAATATTCTGTATTTTGAGGTAAGTCACATAGCATCTATCCACCAAGATTACAGTACCAGCCGCCAGTTTACTTGTTCATCTCAAGGGCGAAAAATTTCGCTAATCTCTTCAAGTCAGCAAATAATCAAGCATAAAACTGTCCAAAAATGCAGCTTTCACGACGGTTGGTCGATAGCTTTAAATTGTCTTGTACTCAGCACTAATCTATTGAAAAGAGTGTCATACAAATCATCCGTCGCGCTATTACCAAGAATACTGTGCATCAAGCCTATGAGCTGATAGTCAACTGTCCGCTGGGGACACTTAAGTGTCCGCGGACACTTACAAAAAATAAAATAGCTATAAATATCAAAGGGTTAAAATTGGATTGTTTTTTGCTTAAAATCAAGTGAAAAATTAACAATAGCAAATATGTCCGTTGAGCCAATAAGGATTTATCATGAAATTTATATCAATTGCAAAACAAACGCTGGTGACTGTTTCTTTATTCGGGATGATATTAGGGCGTGTTGATCTTTGCTGTATGATTTTGCAGCAGTTTGTGCGCTATTTAGACAAAGAAACGCAATTGAAGTGTAGTCATCTACATAAAATTGCGATGATGCAGTATAAATGGTGCACAAGCGCTCACTGCTGTGGGAGCCACAAAGGGTACGCTCTGTGTGTCCACCGCTCTTTGTTACATGCTCTTGATGCAGATATACTGCACCTGCGAGCATGTGCCGCGATCGATGAACACACAGAGCGTACAAAATTCATACAGCAAAGATCAACATGCCCTAGTGAGTCAAGCGGCCTTCAGCCTTTTATTTTTGTCATGAGAGCATTTTCCAACGTGGCGTGCATTTAGCTACCGGAACGATGGTTACCTACGCTGTTAATATCGCCCGTTCGACCGCTTTATTTGCGTGAATAAGGGTGGTGTCCAAAAGTTTAATGCTAGTATCTCCTGGCTGGACTAACAGGCCAATTTCGGTACAACCCAGGATGACCGCTTCAGCGCCTTGGTCTGCTAAAGACTGAATAATGCGCAAATATTCTCGTTTGGAGCTTGCTAGTAATTTCCCTAGGCAAAGTTCATTGTAAATCACATCATGGATAATCTTTCGATCGTCATCACTAGGAATCAACACTTCTAAGCCGAAGTGCTCAGTTAATCTGCTTTTGTAAAAGTCTTCCTCCATGGTAAAAGCAGTGCCGAGCAAGCCCACTGTGCGCATCGAGTTTTCAAGAATAGTCTCGGCGGTAGCATCAGCAATGTGTAAAAGGGGAATGTTAATTTCGTTTTCTATATGTGGAGCAACTTTATGCATGGTGTTGGTGCAAATAAGCAGGAAATCCGCGCCTGCTCGTTCCACCTTTTTAGCCGCTTCACATAGGATAGTTGATGTTTCTTCCCACTGGTCATTGTGTTGTAGCTTTTCAATAGGGTCGAAATCAACGCTGTACATTACAATTTTTGCAGAATGCAATCCGCCAAGGGCTTGCTTAATCCCCACATTGATGGTGCGATAATATTCAAGCGAGCTTTCCCAGCTCATTCCACCTAACAAACCGATTGTTTTCACTTGTTTCCCCTTTAGGCGTTGCGGTAGTGAGCGCCGTTTCTTAAACAGGATTCAGAATATTTAGCACAACGGGTTCAAGACCGTTTTTTGTAGGTTACTGCCATTATTGTAGATTTGGCAAGTTGTTAGAAAGAAACGCTCACAGCAAATGTGAAAGTTGATTCTCCATAGTGCTTTACTGGTGCTTTAAGTTGTCATCTAGGACTAGAGCCTGTTAAATCGATTAAGGTGGTGTATTATTCGTCTTACATCTCGCAAGTTGTTTGCATTTTAAACACTGCCAAATTGCCATCAGCGGGAGCTTTGCAGTGAAAATATGGATTGAGTATCACAAAGGTATTGTCGCATTCGCGGTTATCGTTATCGCGGTTATCGCTTATATACACGCAAATAATACAAATGATGCCTCTATTTTACAGTTAACCATTCCACTGGGTATGCTTGGCGCCGTGTTAAGAGAATACGCCGCGTTCGTCAAACAGGACAGCCCATCTGAAAAAGCGCCCAGCGTATTTGTGTTTTCCGTGATTATTGGCGGCATATTATCTTTAATTCTTACGCTACTGTTTGCTTCAGGTTTGCTCGCCGGGCAGATATTTCCAAATTTAACCGGTGGTGATGACACGGTAAGTAGCATTCAGAGTGCGCTTAGAGGCGGTGCAGGAGTTGCCACGAATGCTGACTTATACAAACTGTTGCTTTGGGCGCTTATTGCGGGGTTTGCTGATAATTTTGTGCTTAATAAGCTGAGTAATCTAACCACGGTGAGATAAATCAGGGCAATTTGCACGCCTCACAATACCCAGCCTTTTCACTATAATATTTTGATTCTGAGTTTAAGTGCGTAATACTCAAGCCTATTTACTCGATTTGCGCTGAGAAGCACACCCTAATACCGCCCCATATAAGGATACACCCCATGCATCTACCGCCATCAAGGTATATTCGCTTCATCATAGCCATATATTTACTTTTTTGTGCCATGCTGCACGTACATGCGAGTGAAGGAAGTCAATCTCAGCAATTGCCTAATGTTATTTTAGTGTTCATCGACGATTTAGGCTATGGCGATCTCGGGGTGTATGGGCATCCCACTATTCATACACCTAACTTAGATCAATTAGCGCATGAGGGCATTAAAATGACCTCATTTTATGCCGCGGCCTCAGTATGTACGCCCTCCAGAGCCGCATTAATGACTGGAAGATACCCACTCAATGCCGGTATGCCAGGAAACTTAGGTCCTGATTCGCCGGGTGGTTTGTCGCTTGAGGAGCGAACCCTAGCCGAAGCACTTAAAACAAAAGGCTATCAAACGGCAGCCTATGGCAAATGGCACCTTGGTGCAGTAAAGGGTTATATGCCTACCGACCGAGGGTTTGATGAATATCTAGGTCTGTTGTATAGCAACGACATGATACCGCCTTGGGTAAACACTCAGCGTCCCTTGTACCTTTACACCAATGACAAGCCGATTGAAGAAGCTCTCGATCAAAGCCTACTGACGCAACGCTATACGCAAGCGGCGAAAGCATTTATTCAAAAAAATAAAGAAGAGCCGTTTTTTATCTACTTAGCTCACTCAATGCCGCACCTGCCCATTTATGCATCTGAAAAATTCGAAGGACGCTCAGCAGGTGGTGACTACGGGGATGTGATTGAAGAAATTGACAGCACTATGGGCGAGATTATCGCATTAGTGGATGAGCAAGGTTTAGCAGAAAATACGCTAATTATTTTTACCAGCGATAACGGTCCGTGGCGCAATCTGCCGACCCGCATGTTCAATACAGATGCTGTGGAGAAATGGCATGGTGGCAGTACTGGGCCCTTAGCCGGGGCGAAAGGCACGAGCTATGAGGGCGGGCAACGCGTGCCAGCGATATTTAGGTGGACGAACACCATTGGCGCTAAACAAGTGTCTTCTGAGTTAACTAGTACCATGGACATTCATGCGACCATTCTCAAGCTTGCTGGTGTAGAAGAAGCATCGGAAACACCACTAGATGGTCGTGACATATTGGCTGTGCTGACTGAAAAGGCGCCATCTCCGCATGACTATTTCTATTATTTTTCTGGCAATAGTCTAGAGGCTGTTAGGGATAAGCGATGGAAGTTGCGTATTGGCTTAGAGGCCGATGACTGGACATCACCAGAGTATACGAACAGTGATACTCCTGTTTATTTAGAATTGTTTGATTTGAAAAACGATCCTTTCGAGCAGTTTAATTTGGCGCAGCAACATCCGCAACACGTGCAGCGTCTCAAACAGCAAATGCAAGACTACGCAAAATCTATCGGCGCAAATGTGCGTGCGTTGCGAAATTGACGGTTTGCGAAAACAAAATTGTGTATTGCACGTATAACGATACTAAACGATAACAAAACGCGTTTGCGAACCTAAAGGATTTTAATGGCTTACCCAATTCCTAAATCACTACTTGGCGCCGATTCACTCAGTATATGTAGCTGCGACCTTACGGTAATTATCGGTTCTATCGATACACAGGGCCCTTTCAGCTCATTAATTGAAAGCTTCAATATCGCTAAAAATAGTGACCCCAGGGTAGGGCTTAAGCCTTCTCTGATTGCCTATGATAGCGTGCCGGGTAAACGATTTTTGCATGTTCCAGTAGGTAACTTGAATCGAGATTATGATGATGTCAGGCGGTTTTTCGATTTAGGCAAAAACATATCTAGTATTTTGCTTGAAATAGAAGCATTCAATCCACTGCTGACGCTGGGGAAGATTGACTTAACACCAGCGCGTGAAGATGACTATCAGCATGCATTGGAGAACGTGTATTTGGGTATATGCCAGGGGCTTTGGCAACCGCTTGAGGCAAGAGAAGCACGTGATGAAAAAGCGATTGAGCCGGTTGAATCTATCTCGCTATTTGGTATTAACGAAAGGCAGGTGAAGTATCTCAACGCTTTAGAAGCAGGAAAACGCCTCGCGAGAGACCTTTGTGGCACCGAACCAGAACGAATGTCACCCATTAAATTTGCTGAATATTGCCAGGCCGCATTTTCCGATAGTGTCGTTTCGGTAGATGTTATTGAGAATGAGCATCAAATGCTTAAATCCTATCCCTGTTTGCATGCGGTTGCCAGGGCATCGCTGGAGACTCCGCGACAGCATCCTAGAATTATACAGCTTACTTACGAGGGCGAAAATCCACAGCGTACGCTTTTCCTAGCCGGTAAAGGCATCACCTACGATACTGGCGGTGCAGATTTAAAAGTTAATGGTCATATGGCAGGCATGAGCCGCGACAAAGGCGGCGCAGCTGGCGTGGCTGGTATTATGCAGACATTAGCCCTACTTAAACCCACAGGAATTAAAGTGGTTGCCTCCATTGCAGCCGTTCGAAATTCAATTGGGGCGGACGCGTATGTGCCCGATGAAATCATTACTTCTCATGCAGGCGTGCGCGTCAGAGTGGGTAATACTGACGCTGAAGGTAGGATGGTATTGACAGACGTTTTATCCCACCTGCGCGAGCAAGCCGTATTGGCCGTGAATCCACAAATATTCTCAGTCGCAACCTTAACCGGACATGCTGCAATTGCCTTTGGCCCATATACTGCCTTACTTGAAAATCAACAAGCGATTGAGCAAGGCGTAAGCGACACATTGATTGCTGCTGGTCATCAGTGGTCAGACCCTTGTGAACAATCAAGAGTCAGGCGCGAAGACTACGATTTTATTAAGCCGCGCTCTAAGGCGGATGATGTTTTATCGTCTAACAATGCGGCGTCGGTTGGCACAGTAAGGGGACACCAGTTTCCGATGGCATTTTTGAGCATTGCCTCAGGCATAGAGAGTCACAATGCAAGCAGTGAAAGTGCAATAGCCTATACCCATGTTGATATTGCAGGCTCCGGCATTGAAGGCTTAGATTGGCAGCATGGCAAGCCTACAGCGGCGCCGGTCGCAGCGTTTGTCGCAAGCTACGTAAAGCCTTTGCTTGACTAAGATTTTCAGTTTATCAACGGAGTATGACCAACAGGCGTTAATCAGAATGCAAAATAAGCAACTAAAGGTGGAAGGAAAATCGCTGAATACCGGTCTTTATCGGCACTACAAAGGCGGCATGTATCGAGTCATTGATTTGGTGAGACATTCTGAGACGGAAGAAACATTGGTGTTGTATAAACCTTTGTACGACCCTCAAACCCACCAAGCCTGCGATAATCAGTCCTTATGGGTTCGCCCGGCTTATATGTTCTTTGAAAGCGTTACAGTAGATGGCAATAATCGGATGAGGTTTGAATATTTAGCTGAACAAAGTTTAATTGCTGAATGAGAAGTAGGCACAACAAAAGTCGGCATAACAAAAGTCGGCAAGTATGTGCGTGTGTACTATACTGAGCTCAAATCTAACTCGCTGAATAATCGCATATATGCGACGACATTAATTTTGCGCCCTGCGCTTTAAACACTACCACTAGGAAATTGTATGAAACGAGTATTAATCGCAGTTCTGCTAGCAAGCACGTCGATAGCCACTATCGCCCAAGACCGCTTTGCAGACGTAGAAGTGACTGCCGAGCATATCGGCGGTTCGGTGCACATGTTAATTGGAGCAGGCGGGAATATTGGCGTATCCGCAGGGGACGATGGTGTATTGATGATAGATGATCAATACGCGCCGCTTGCGGAAAAAATCAGTGCAGCCATTAGCGGCTTAAGCGATGCGCCAAAGCGCTTTGTGATCAACACCCATTATCATGGCGATCACACCGGCTCCAATGCTTTTTTTGCTGAAAACAAAGGCGTTACAATATTTGCACATGAAAACGTGCGCATGCGCCTTGCGTCGGGAGAAGATGTGAGTCCCGCGATGCTGCCAGTGGTGACTTACCAAGATGGCGTTAAGTTTCATATGAATGGCGAAACCGTGCACGTTTTTCATTTACCTGATGGCCATACTGACGGCGACAGTGCGATTTGGTTTGAACAGCCAGATGTGTTGCACACAGGTGACTTATTCTTTAAAGACATGTTTCCCTATATTGACTTAGGAGCCGGCGGAAGCGTCAATGGCTATATTCAGTCTGTTGAAGTGTTGCTCAGCAAAATTGACGATGACACTCAGGTGATCCCAGGGCACGGTACCTTGGCAAACAAGGCTGACTTGCAGCGCTTTGTTGATATGATCAAAGAAACAAACGCGTTCGTGCAGTCGAAAAAAGTCGAAGGCCTCAGCGAGCAAGCCGTAATTGATGCAGGTTTACCCGAAAAATGGGACAGTTGGGCATGGCGTTTTATCACCGAAGAACGCTGGATAAAGACGCTGTATCAATAAGCGTTTTATGTCAAAGCAGACCAAACAAAAACCCCGCATTATTGTGGGGTTTTTGCATATTTTTGTTGTCCGTTCACCCACGTTTCAATTACCTGTGTGTCCCGAATAAGGGATGCATCGACTTCAAAAATATCCCTGTCGATGATGACAAAATCCGCTTTTTTCCCCGGTGCTAAGCTACCAATCATATCTTCTTGAAAGGCCGCGTATGCCGCATCTATGGTAAAGCCTTTAAATGCTTGTGCACGCGTCACAGATTCTTCTTTTATCCAACCTTCTGCAGGCTGCTGGTTCGCGTCTTGCCTTGTAACCGCCGCATGCAAACCATGAAAAGGATTGGCTAGTTCTACGGGAAAATCACTTCCAAAGGCAATAATTGAGCCCTGTTTCAAGAATGTCTGCCAGGCATAAGCACCTCTGAGCCTTGCAATGCCAAGCCTAGCTTCTGCCATATTCATATCGCTGGTGGCATGAGTTGGCTGCATGGATGGTATGACGCCGTATTCTTTGAACAGTGGTATATCTTCAACGGCCACCACTTGTGCGTGCTCAATACGGTGACGCCCCGGGTTTTCCTGAAAGTTCTTAAAGCTACGATTGAATTGCTCCAAGGCTAAGCGATTGGCTCTATCGCCAATGGCATGGAAATTTAGTTGAAAGCCAGCACCAATCACGCTATTAAATAACATTGGTAGGCGTTCCTCTGCGGTCACTAATAATCCCACGTTATCTGGGTCATCTGAATAAGGTGCAAGTAATGCTGCGCCCCTGCTGCCCAGTGCGCCATCGCCGTAAGCTTTTACGCTGCGAATGGATAAAAATCCAGCTTCGTCTTGGAAGTGTCCTTGCGCAAGCATGTCGGTGATATTTGGGTCGGTAGCAGAAAGCATGGCGTAAATTCTAAAATCAAGGTCTTCGTTTTTAGCTTGCTTGATATATAAGGCTCTTACTGCTTCACTTATCCCTGCGTCATGGGCGCTAGTAATGCCGAGGCTCAGTAAATGTTGGCTGGCAAGTTGCAATTGATAAGTCTTATCTTCAATGGTCGGAAGTGGGCGCTTTTCAAACACCAGATAGCTTGCATTATCAATGAGTAAGCCTGTTGGTTCGCCGTTTTCATCCTTGACAATTTCACCACCGCTCGGTGAGGGAGTATTGTTATCAATACCGGCTAAGCTTAAGGCCTTTGAGTTAACCCAGTCTGCGTGACCGTCTACTCGGCTAAGCATAACCGGCCGGTCAGGGAAGGCCTCATCCAAACTGGCTTTGCTTGGAAATTGTTGATTCGGCCATAAGACCTGATTCCAGCCTCTACCGATTATCCACTCACCATTGCTATCTCTGCTTGAGATATGCGCTTTAATTCGCTCGACCGCCTCTTGCTCACTCTGTGTGCCGCGTAAATCGACCTGCACCAAGTTTTCACCAAGACCTAGAATATGACCGTGAGCATCGATTAAACCAGGGATCATAGTCGCTTGCTTCATATCGCGAGGAATTGTGTGTTGTACGCTCTGAACCTTGTTTAATTCCTCACCAATTGCCATCACTTTGTCATTTTCAATGTAGATTTCAGAAAACCGAATCAGCTCACCGTCACCATTTAAGGTGTAGCCATTTACATTGGTAAGATAATGCGCGTTTGGCTTATTTGGTGCTGCTTCTGTGTTCATGGCCAAAGCGGCACTTGCGCTGTTAGAAAACATCGTGAAATACGTGAATACACTCAAGCTAAGCAGTGTTGCCAAATTAAATTGATGCCCCCAAAAAAGCGGGTAGGCTCTCTTAATCATTTTTGTATTCCCTGATGGTTAGTATATGCGCATGTATGGCTATTTAATGTCATAAAAGCTTATCGATCAAGACTAGGACGAATGGCAAGCGCATCAGTGCTATACACTTTTTGCATGCTTTGTTGGCTAATGTTGCCGCCAGATATTATCACCATAATACGTTTTCTGGATGGTGTCTTTTTTAATTCTTTGGCTTGTATATGATTTATGTGCTCAACTACCGCCTGCATGGTCATTGCGCAAGTGGGCTCAATGTGCAGTTTTAAAATGTGCTGTAGCCATTGCGTCCAATACACAATATCGTGCTCACTGATTTCATAAAAAGCATCGACCTTTTTCAGAATTTTAAAGGTGTGCTCGCCAACACTGGGCGTGGCTGCGCCATCGGCTAATGTTTTGGGTGGCTCACTGAGTGAAATAATTCGGTTTTCGCGCAAAGATTGGGCCGCATCATTCGCTTCAAGAGGCTCTGCTCCAATCACTTCAATATTCGGGTTCATTGCCTTGGCACAAACAATCGTGCCGCTAAGCAAGCCCCCACCGCCGCAAGGGGTGGCAATGACATCAATATTATCTACCTGTTTGAGTGCTTCAAATGAGGCAGTGCCTTGACCGGCGATAATATAGGGATGATTAAACGGGGGTATCCATACCGTGTTGTTATCGTCGCTCGCTGATTTAACCGCTGCATCTGCTTCAATTCTAGTATCAAAAGTATGGAGCTTAGCGCCGTATGAGCGTGTGGCTGCTGCCTTAATTTGGGAGATATTAGCTGCGCTGTAAATGCTTACCGGCACATTAAATTTTGCGCCTGCGTATGCCACTGCTTGCGCATGATTGCCTGAGGAGTTTGCCACAATGTGTTTAGGTAGGCGGCCTTGAGCTTTCAATTGAGATAAGAAATGCATCGCCCCGCGCAGTTTAAATGCACCGGTCGTTTGTAAACATTCTGCCTTAAAAAATATCTCATGGCCTAACCAAGTGTTGAGTAAAGATGAACTAAAAACGGGGGTGTTGACGATATGTGGCGAAATCAGTTCGTTAGCTCGTTCGATATCTGCAAAAGTAATGCTCATTGATCTGCGGCGCCCATATAGTTTAAACATGCATTCTTAAAACAAGTTAATGTGTAATTGCTTGAAATCTTGTGCATATTAAATGATTTATTGTTATGTTGCCTTACATGAAAAGCTAACACATACGACGCTTGAATGACTAGGAAATATACAGCATGTGTAGTAGGCGCTTCTGGATTGGTTGGCAAAGCATTGGTCAATCAGCTATGCCAAGATGAACGATACGAGTCCATCACCTGTTTGGTGCGTTCTGTGCTGCCAGCTAGGCATTATTATGACCCGATTGGGAAAATTAAACCCCTAGTCATCGATTTTGATCAGTTCCAAGATTATCAGGGATATTTTACGGTAGACCATGTTTACTGCTGTCTGGGAACCACAATCAAAGATGCTGGCAGTAAAAGCGCATTTCGTCGCGTTGATTTTGAATTCGTTCATGTTGCTGCGCAATTGGCAAGAGCTCAGCGAGCGACGAGTTTTGTATGGATTTCGTCATTGCATGCTAACGCAAAAAGCAAAAGCTTTTATTTAAAAGTAAAAGGCGAGCTGGAGAACGCAATTTTAACGATGCCGCAGCTCAACAATGCCGCAGCGGTGCGGCCGCCATTATTGGACGGCCACAGAGATAAACCCAGAGCAGGTGAGCGCTTTGCGCTTAAGGTACTAAAGTGCCTTTCGCCCATTATGAAAGGACCGCTAGAGAAATATCGTCCTGTGGATGCAAATCAAGTGGCCTCGCAAATGATAAGCTTACAGGTGTTTTAGAGCCTGTAAGCCATTCGTAAGCGTTTAGTGTCATTAGGTACATAACTCAAGCAAAATTAATTAAAGTATTTGGCAAATATTGTGGATATAGAAGTATAGATACATCCCTTATCACTTAAATAATGAGGTTACGTTAATGAACAGTTGCATCCCGCATGACACTAAAGCCTTGTTTAACCAAGTAAAAGTAGAAAAATTCTGGTGGGACGGCGTGCAGGTCAATATTCCTTTTCATTGTATCTATGCCGTTATCCCCAACCCTGTCGCGGACCATCACAGTAAAATTAATGGTTTTGACGTACCGGTTTTAGTGTTGGGCGATTATCATGTGCCGATTTGGGATCCAATGCATAAGGAGCTAAAAGGTATGCCAAAGTATGCCGTGGTGCTGACTCATCAAGAAGGCGATAAATTTGGCTTGTATGCCTATCCCGCAGACTGCATGGATGAAAGCTATTGCATCACTTACGATGAATGGTTTGCCAGACAAAAGACAAACACGCCCTAGCTTATTCTTAGAATATCCGCATAATACCCAGCCTTAAATCTAGGCTTGAGAGTGTCATTTGGAAGCACATATTATTGTCGCCGAGTTGTTTGGCGCAATTGCTGTGGTATTCAATTTTATTGGATATCGCCAGCAAGACATTAACCGGTATCGCTTAATTTCTGCTATTGCGCTTGCGGCGGTAAGCACGCATTTTTTTATGCTCGGGGCATTGGCTGCGGGTATCGGTACTGCTCTGGCAAGCGTGCGTAACGTCATTGCGATGTATTATCGAGGGAATGCGATTTTGGCGTTGTTTGTCGTGCTTAATATCGCTTTTTTTGCATTCGAGTGGGGATACTTAGATAGCCCTTGGATCATCATTATTGCTTATAGCTCATCTTTAATATTTACCGTAGGCACGATTGTATTTACTGAAGCTGCGCAGGTAAGGCGGTGGTTTATTCTTGCAGAAGCGCTGGGTCTAATTTACGCGGTCTTGGTAGGCAGCATATTTGGCACCATCTTCAATATCACTAATCTCTCAAGCATATTTTATGTTCTTTATAAAGAAAGGCGTGGTAAATCCAAAGACTAGGGCGTGGTGTTATTTGCTGCAAAATCATATAGCAAAGATCAACGCGTCCTAAAACGCCAATCCTTGAAGGCCAGATACAAAAAAGCCAGCCGGTTGTTTCAAGGGCTGGCTCTTGGATGTTTTCGCTATGACTTTAGTCTTTTTTCACCAACACCGACACATTTCGAATGCCAGCTAGTTTGACTTGATCCATGACTTCTACAACGATGCCGTGCTCGGTGTTCTCATGTGCCTGTATAGCTGCGGTCTCAGTGGCATTTTCCGCAAGAAATGTTTGTGTGTTTGCCACAACGCGGCGTATATCTACGATACGACCCGCCATCATAATCTGACCTGTGTCATCAATACGAATAGATAAGGCTTTACTTGGTTGATTTGTTGGGGTGTTGTCTTTTGGCCGATTGGCACTTAAGCCCTTTTCTGATGAGAAGGTGGTTGTCACAATAAAAAAGATTAACATGATGAACACGATGTCGAGCATCGGGGTCATATCAATTTGAGCATCTTCATCTGCGGACGTGTGCTTTTTTCTCTTCATTTTTTACAGCTCTCTTTATAAACACAGAATGGCATATTTCTCTATAGTATATCGATTCAGACAAAAATGCATAGTAGCTTGGATAAATTTCATTAACAATTTTGCAAATATTGCGCTTTTATTCAATCATTCTGGAACGAGCATTGACCAAAATCGCTAGGCTTCGCGTTGCTATACGCTACACCGACGCAGTATTTCAGCATTAAGACCACTCTTCCACAATTTGCTGGCACCACTGACTAATACGCTCATCGCTTTGATCAAATTGATTCTCATCATCTAAGCTCAGCCCAACAAAAAACGCATTATCCTCAGTAAGTGCTTTAGATGCGATATATTCATACCCGTCCGTAGGCCAATAGCCAACGATATTGCAATCCAGCGCGAGGACTTCGTCATGTAACATGCCCAATGCATCTTGAAACCAATCTGCATAGCCTAATTGGTCGCCAAGGCCAAACAATGCCACCGTCTTATTGGCAAGTGACATCGTTTTGATGTCATCCCATGTAGATTCCCAATCTTCTTGCAGCTCGCCGAAATCCCATGTGGAAATGCCAAATATGATTGTGTCGTAGTCTTCTGTTTTACTTAAATTAGTATCTTTAATGTCGTGCAAATCAATATTAGATCCAGTTAGGGCTTGAAGCGCGCTTTGAATTTTTTCTGCCGCCATTTCCGTATAACAGGTGGTTGAGCCGTAAAAGATAGCGATTTTCTGATTGCTTGTATTACTTGTCATAGCTTCACTTGTTTTGGCTTCGGTTCATTTGAATATTGCATTTCATAATTATGATCTTCAGGCTTGCTCGTTTAACTACTGGTGGGTAAACTTTACTTCGCTGCCGTCAGCGCAGATCACTTTGCACGCTTTCTCTCTGCCATCGCGATCCAGTTCAAGCAAGCCCACACTGCATGCGTTTACCACATTTGCGTCATGTTTATCGGATTCACGCTGCCTTACTGACATATTACGGCGCTTTGTAAAAATGTTCAGAGGTGAGCGATGACCATAAAACCAGCGGTTTAGCCTTTCAAACCAGCTTAGTAGTTTGTCAGGAAAGCGATTGTGAAATCCTGAGCAAGTGAATTGGACAATTTTTGGACTGTTTCGTCTAAATCGAAGCTTTACGTCGTAGACGAAGGAATAGTGCACATCACCCGATAAGATAATAAAGTTTGGCGGTGTTTTGACATGTCGAAAGATGTTAAGCATAACGCTGGCGGTGCCTCGATGCGCCATCCAGTTCTCAGCATCAACGATAAGCGCTCCACCAAAGACGGTAAATACTTTTTGTACCGCTTCAATAAACTTAAGACCGTACACAGGGGCGGCCGACACCATAATGACTGAGTCATGTCCAAGCATATTGTGCTGTAGCTCACACAAGGCCTCCCAATCCATCAATCCTGATGGTTTATTTTTATTCGACTCACTGCGCCAGCGCTGTGTGCGAGTATCAAGGACATGCACAGGGGGTGACGTGTCAAGCTGATAATGCCATTGGTCAAAGTCGAACAAGGTGTCAATAAAGGCATTTTGATGCTGATAACCGTCAGGTGTAAATACCTTGCTTGCTTGATCACACAAGGGGCGTAATTTGTCGATTGGATTGCCTAAGCCTTGGCATAAAAAATAGGCCGTAAGTGCATTACCCACCATTTTTTTAGAAAAGGCATTACCGTAAACTTGCTCTTCCCACGCGCGGGTTAAATTCCAATCATCGGTCACGTCGTGATCATCAAAAATCATATAGGTTGGAATGCGGCTAAATGCATATTCCACATCCTTAAGTGCGCCAACAAAATTGTCCACAAAGGCCTGTTCTTTCTGGTATTGCTGTGCGTGCTTTTCACTAAGCATGTTCGCGATTTCATTCTCGGGCATTTGCTTGATGAATGGCCATAGCCTTGATGACCACGACAGTAGGTAAAGCGCAATCATTTCGTTCAGTGCGATTAGATGATTGTGTGCGTGAACCGAGGTAAAGACAGGTTTTCGTTTGCCCTTAAAAAAGGCTGTTTCCAAGGCCTCATTTTGCGCTATTTCAGGAAACAGGCGCTCTCGTTGATAATAGCTAAATTCATGATCAAATAAGTCTTCAGAGCCCTCTAGCACGCTATCTGTAAATGTTTCGTGATGCAGTCCAAGTAGCTTTATGCTTTGATGAATTGCGTTGAGCATTGGACCGGCCACGTCATCTACGTATACCTGATCGCCGGTAAGGAGTAGCATATCGGCCCGTTTATCGTTTTTCGCCTCTAAGCTGCATTGAGTAAACTCTTTAACACGAGCAAGGGCATCGTCACCATCAAAATGCGCCTTTCTGCAACTGCCATGCAGGACATTGGTGAGCTTGTGTGCACAGGAAAAAGGAAGGTGGGTTTGATTATCATGAAATAGTTCAGGGCATAAGTCTTTTAATGAATTTTGCTTGCCATTGTTATGACACGTTTCATTGGCACTGCATATAAGCGATAAATCATACGCATACTGCTTATCTTCAAGCAGCTGTTTGGCAGGGTAGGCTTTCACTAAATTGATATAGCATCGCTTGCCTAAGCAGTACCGAATATGCTCATTTTCTTCGTCATTGAGGGGAATTGAGGCGCCGGTGTGGTCAATCAGGTTCAGCGTAATATCATCAGGCTCACGAGTCACAAGCCATACGGTAACGACATCTTTGTTAACATGGCGGAGCATGGGGCCTGCAATAATTCTTGGGATATCTTCAGGCAGTTGACTAATCGACATAATCCTCACTTCAAATTACTTTTTCATCAGCAAAAGTGACATAAAGCGCAACTTCATGCTGATTTCATTGCTCAGTTCTACTATGATTACGCTCTATACAATAGCGGTTGCGGCTTACATTGCAAACAAGCACAAAATGCCTGTGAGAGTGTATTACGCAAGCAACAATACCATGTTCTTGTTACTTTACTCTCGTTGACAACTATGAATCTCGCAAATCAAATTATACACATGGCTTTACGTCTACAGCAGCGCTTATTTCTTTCTTCGATGAGCTGCTTGATACTCTTTGTTTCACTCGCTACGGTAAGTAATAGCATCGACGCTAAGCCAGCGCTCAAAGCGGATAGCGGTGCCACTATCTTACCCGTACTCACATTAGAAGGTAAGTGGATTCGTGAACATGATGGCAGTACTATGCTCAATCCACAGACCTCAGGGCTTGTCGCTGCTGAGAATGGGATTTGGACCATATCAGACGCCAGTGCCGATACTTCCCAGATCCAACGCTTGCATCTGCTTGACACAAGTCTTACTGAGTCAAGCGTAGACATTTTGAGCAGGCTCGGGCCGTTTGAATTAAGCGAAGGCATTCAGCAATCTTGTTTTGCGCAATATCTTGCCACTGCGCCTGATTATGAAGCAATGGTTGCACACCCATTTAAACCTCAAGCGTGGATATTAGTCACGGAAGATGCCACAAGAAGTGGGGCGATGACGGAACAATGCCAGGCACGTTTTGCTGCAAGTGGATCAACTGACTTTCCAACGCTGTTAGTGGAAGTTCAAAAACAAGATACTAAAATGATTGTCACAGGGCTGAGACCTGTCCAATTTGATGTAAACGATCAGATTGGCAATTTTCCGAATGACGGCATTGAAGGGTTGGCAATTCTCCCTCCCTCTAGTCTTCCTGAATTAAATGGCTTTAGTCGTTTATATTTAGGTCTAGAAAAAGACGCGACAAGTTCCGCTCGCGTATTTATGGTGGATATATCTGCGTCGACCTTTGAAAATGATGCAGAATTTTTGCCCGTTAAAGATGCGAAATTAAAACTTCCGACTTTCGAGCAAGGCAATCACCCTATTAACGGAATGGACATATATACCGATGCCAGCGGGCAAGCATGGCTCATCGCTGCAGCTCGAAACGATAATCAACTGTGGTTAATCGATTTATCTGGTGAGCGCAAAAGCAAAATTATTCCGCTTCGCTATACGGCGCCTTCGTCAGTCTCATCGCAAGCGTGCATCTTGAGCGAGAATGCGAGGGTTGAAGCCTTAGATACTGCATATATAAACGGCGGGTATTACATGCATAATGCCTCACTTGAGGGCGTTGCAGTAAAAGGTGATAGTGTGTTTCTGGTTAATGACCCCTGGCGGAGAAATTACCTTAGGAACGTGGTATGCGAGCAGGATAGGGTGTTTTATGAGCGAATGTCACCGCTGCTGTTTAAAACACCCATTGACCCAAGTTGGTTTAAATAACCTGCGCTACTGTTTTAACCTTGCGGCAAAGGTTTTCTTAAATTTGGCTAATTTAGGCGCAACGACCATGTTGCAATAGACGTTTTGGGGGTTGTTGCTAAAATAATCCTGATGATAATCCTCGGCTTGCGTATATTTCGCTAAGGCCTCAACTTCTGTAACAACCGGATTTGGCCATATTTCGGCCGACTCGATTTCTTTTATAATGTCGTGAGCGGCTTTTGCCTGTTGTTCGTTGTGGTAATAAATTCCACTTCGATACTGTGTTCCTACATCATTACCTTGACGGTTGAGCTGGGTTGGGTCGTGCAACGCAAAGAAAATCTCAAGTATTTCTCGAAGTGAGATAATCTCGGTATCAAAACATACTTGCACTACTTCGTTATAGCCCGTATTGCCTGAGCACACGGCTTCATAATTTGGGTTTTCGCTATTCCCGTTGGCATATCCGGAATACGCACTTACAATCCCTTCTACACTGTTGAAAGCCGATTCGATGCACCAAAAGCATCCACCGCCCAAAGTAATTGTTTCATTTGCCATTTGTCTCGCTCCATTTACACCGATGTGCTAGTTATCTGTGCATAGACATGGCTTTTCAAGTCAACCATTCGATATTTAATTGCGTACTCATATATAGCTTACATCAAAGATATAGCAAATTCGGAGTCAGGATTGGCCTTTACCATTTTTTATGACGGACAATGTCCTTTATGTGAGATTGAAATGTCGCACTTAAAAAAGCGCAACACTCAGGGGCAGATTGCTTTTGTCGATATTACAGCCGAGGATTTCCAGCAGCGTTATCCCGAACTCGATTGGCAGGCTCTGTATGACCGTATTCACGGCATGAACGAAGATGGCAGTTTTTTAATTGGCTTAGATGTTACACATAAAGCGTGGAGTTTAGTCGGCTACGGATGGTTGTACGCGCCCACCCGCTGGCCGGTGATCCGCTTTTTTGCGGACAAAATTTACTTGGTCTTTGCTAAACACCGCAACAAAATCTCATATTGGTTAACAGGAAAAAAGCCCTGCGAAACCAATTGTCGAATTAAATATTAGAGTGTGTTTGTCTTTGTTCATTATTTGTGCTGTAGGTCATTTAATCGCTAGACAATCGCAAATTTGCGCAGTTTGGTGGTTCCAAATAAGCAAGTTTGTGGGCAGTATAGCGATTAAATGGCCACAGCCCTTCGGGTTGGGCCTAAAATTGGCGATAACTGTGTTCTTACTTATTCGTTTGGAACCACCAAACTTCATAAGTAAGAACACAGTTATCGCCAATTTTAGACGCCAACACAAAAAATGAACAAAGACAAACACGCTCTAAGGATTTCATATGCAAACGAATGTGCTCATTATTGGCGCAAGTGGTGGTATTGCCACAGCATTGACAGAACAATTGCTTAATGATGAGTCCATTGCTCATTTGGTTACGGTATCAAGAAGTGCTGTTCCCTCACAAGCTGCCAAACATCGTCATGTCATCATAAATTCTCAAAATGAAGATGAGATAAAGGCCTTTGTACAGGAACAAAAAGGACAATATAAATTTCACAGAGTGATTTGCTGTACCGGAATTTTACACGCGCAGGCGGAGCCTGTGCTGAAGCCTGAAAAGCGGCTTGAGGATATGCGCCCAGAACAATTTATCGAGTATTTCAAGGTGAATACCGTGGTGCCAGCACTTTGGATAAAGCACGCGATTCACCTCGTTGACAAAGCCCATTCGAGTATTGTCGTTTTTAGTGCGCGAGTAGGCAGCATCAGCGAAAATGCGCTTGGCGGTTGGTATGGATATCGTAGCTCAAAGGCCGCATTGAACATGATTGTGAAAACGGCTGCGGTTGAGTACGCCCGGCGCTCTGCAAATACGGTTTTGATTTGCTACCATCCAGGTACGGTAGATACAGACTTGTCCAAGCCATTTCAGGCTAACGTAAAACCTGAGAAACTTTTTACACCCGCTTTTACGGCTTCACAGCTGCTTAAACATACGGCCAATCTTAGTCCTGAAGCGTCGCCCTATTACCTTGATTGGGATGGTAAAACGATTAATTGGTAGACTTATTATGTTTTCAACCCCAGTTCGATGTGCAGAACGAGATTTATTGATTGTTGCAAATCAAATAGCCAGCGCAGAAGACATTTATGTTAATGACTGTTAACATTTAGCCTTTAGATAATAAGAAAAATAAAAAGGAATTCGCCATGGCAGGTTCACGCGAACAATTTGGCTCTAAACTCGGATTTATTTTGGCGGCAGCGGGTTCAGCAGTGGGTATTGGTAATTTAGTTGGCTTTCCAGTCGGCGCTGCTAAAAATGGCGGCGGCGCTTTCTTGCTGATGTACGCTATTTTTGTTTTCTTTATTTGCCTCCCAGTCATGATTGCAGAAATGTCCGTGGGGCGAGCTTCGCAAAAAGACCCGCTAGGTGCATTAACTAAGCTCTCTAATAACAATGCAGGATGGCGCTTTGCTGGCTGGCTATCTATAGTTACGCCTTTCATGATTGCAGTCTTTTATTTGGTCATCACAGTTTGGATTTTTGGTTATTTGTATGAATCAGTAATAGGCAATTTAGACTTACTTGCCCAACCAGAAACGTTCGGCACCTTCATCAACAGCCCAAGTTTATTTATCTACATGGCGGGTGTCATTGCCGTGGTATATCTCATCTTGCAAGGCGGTGTGAAGCAGGGCATTGAGAAAGCTGCAAAGATATTGATGCCCGCGTTGTTTTTTATGCTGCTGGCGCTGGTTGTATTCGTTCTAACTCGCGACAATGCGTTTGCAGGGGTAGAATATTATTTAGTACCCGATGTCAGTAAAATTAATGCAAGCGTTGTAAACGGCGCGCTTTCACAAGCCTTTTTCTCTCTTTCGCTTGGCATGGGGATTATGATCACCTATGGAAGCTACATTGATCGTCGCGCAGATCTTCCTGGCTCGGCAAAGCTTGTAGCTTTAACCGACACTGCGGTTGCCTTTACAGCCGGGCTGATGATTTTGCCCGCTATTTTCTCATTTAATCCAAACGTGAATCCTGATGAATTGAGTGAATCCTCAATTTCGATGATTTTTTCATATCTGCCGCAAATATTTTTAGAGATGCAGGCTTCTTTCGGATATTTTGGCGCCAGCGTAATCGCAAGTATCTTTTTCTTGCTTGTGTTTTTTGCAGCTATCACTTCTCTGGTATCTATTTTTGAAGTGCCGGTGGCAGCACTCATGGATGAAAAAGGCGTTAGTCGTAAAAGCTCATTAATGATTTGCGGTGCACTACTGGTGGTCTTTTCAGTATTTTGCGCACTGTCTTTTGGCTTCGTGGGCTTCTTCAGTGAGTTTGTATCCTATGCCGGTACAAACAAGTCCTTTTTCGATGTGGTGTACGATGTCTTCTACGACACGATTTTACCCTTAAACGGTCTGCTGATTTGCTTGTTTGTGATTTATCGTTGGAAGAAATCAAAGTTTAATGAAGAAATTGAGCAAGGTGCCCCTTCATTTAAGGGCAGTATCCTTGAGCGTTACGTCAGCTTTTCCTTAGGCACTTTTATTCCTTTATTTTTATTGCTCATTTTTGCAAATACCGTTGCGCTTAAATACTTTGGCGTGGCGCTAATCGGCGGCTAGCATGAGCTGCTAGTCGAAAGGAGAGCGCAGCATGTCGTATGGGCTTGGGTAAGCCAGGCTCAGCGACAGTGAATTTAAACTTTTTTGTCCGTCAATTACTTTGCCACACAGTGTTCCTGATTTGTCAGTGAACTTAGGGCGTGGCAACTTCAGTACGTCGGCAGCATGCGTGTAACAGTCGATTCGAGACGGATGCTCAGTTGCACATGCATGAAACACTCTTCCAGTTGCCTGTTGGTTGATAA
Organism: Ningiella algicola; assembly: GCF_028401415.2. NCBI lineage: Bacteria > Pseudomonadati > Pseudomonadota > Gammaproteobacteria > Alteromonadales > Alteromonadaceae > Ningiella > Ningiella algicola. The sequence continues at coordinate 4,394,580 of NZ_CP171821.2, forward strand.
TGGCTTTGATAAAACTGAGCGCGTCGGCTTGATGAACCAGATTAACTGCCTCATTCCCGCCATTTATCTGCTCGCGTTGTGATAAAACGTATATGGGATGGCGAAAGCTTGCTCCCCCTGCGCTTGAGGGCCCAATAAGACCAGCCAGGCGTAATATCGCGCTTTTATCTGCGTACCTATGGAGTAAATACCTTTCTATGCTTGCATGCGCTTTGCCAGAGTTTGAAGCAGGGTCAGTGGGGCTATCTTCATCGAGTTGAATCGGATAAATGTGTGATGTTTGCGAAAATACGGATGTGGTGCTGACAAAAATAAGTTGCTCAGCGTTACGTTCAAAGGCCAAATCAATAAGATTTGTTATGCGTTTGATGTACTGCTCAGCATCAATATCTCGCCTGCCAATGGCAATGTTGATAACCAAAGTGCTTTGCTCAAAAAATGAACGGGGTAACTGTTGTTTTAGATGTGCGTTATATATATCAAACTGATAAGCTTCAAGCCCTCTTTTTTGTAAGGTAGCACATTTATCGCGGCTTCGCGTTGTGCCTAAAACACGATAGCCACTTAACAAATAGTGCTCAGCGAGCGGCAAGCCCAACCATCCCAAACCGATAATGCTCACTTTTCGATTTGTCCTTGCTTGACTTGCCATGCTCTCAGGGCCGTCCAAAATGATACTGAGTTCGTCTATGCTCGATTTGCAGATACATTTAAAAGATTTAAGTCCTTTAGTTCAGTAATGCTTTGTAGTTTGTCTTCCGTTTCGTCGATGGCGATTAAGTCCTCGCATAGGGCAGTTGCGTCTTGCTCAAGTGCTTCAGATTGGGTGCTAACTGCTGCATCAATGTTATCGCCCATGGTTTGCATGCGCGTTTCAAAGTCCTGCATGGCGCCGTCTCCACTGAGCATGCTCTTGCCAATAAGTACCAGCATTTCAGCCATTGCGCTGCTGGTTATTTCCTCTATCGCTTGATCTAGATCTCGCTCAAATTCAGTCTGAGTTTCTTGTTTGTCGTTATAGATATTACTTCCAAATGTTCGGCTATCGAATACTAAGGTACCGGGACTTGGATAAACCGTTGATTCCAGTTTTTGCTGAAGTTCATTTAGACGTTTGTTCAGAAGTTTTGGAAGCTCACTACCTTCACCAAGTAGCCCTGTAAAGACTTCTGTGAGTGCTTCATTGGTGAGTTCGATCGCTTTGGCAGCTAAAGCCATTGCTTTCGGTACAGTCGCTTCGAAGCCATCCACATAGGCTATTACGTCTTGTCGTTGTGCACGGGTTAGGTCAATCGATTGACCATTTATGACAGCGTTTCCCGATTCGCTTAGCTCGATTTGGTCATTATCTGTGGTCGTGATAGTCAGCATGGTATTGGTCAATAAAATATCGCCGTCAAGCTGAACATTACAAGTCTCGTTGTTGAAATTATATGCACTTGCATTTGAATGAAATAGCATTGCACTTAATGCCACAGCGCCAAGCGCTAAAATACGAGAGTGCCTGAAAGACATATGCCTGTTAGTCATGTTTGGTCCTTATATTAAGCTTGCAAGTTATCATACGGATACTTAGATGCAAACATCTAGTACCTTTTACCTGATTGCGTGTATATATGTTCGCTAAAAGTGATTTAGCAATTTGTGAGCCATCATTTTAACGCAATAAAATCAATGAGTTAAACAGAAGGTTTAATGTTTAAATAGCTAAAAGCAGGCGCAAACATGCGATGGTTAGCGGTTTTGACCATATTGCTTATCGCAGCAGCAGTAACTTACATTGATGCAAAAAAGACTGAAGTAGCATAGTGCTCAGGCAAACTTTCGGGCATAATACGCCCGATTTTTAGACGTATAGCGAAAATAGGAACGTGATGAACGAAATTCTTGACTTGTTGAAATTTGGGGTCTTGCTGGTGGCACTCGTGCTTGGTTTAAGCTGTATCGTAATGGCTGTTATTTCAACAAAGTCAGGGAAAGAAGCCATGCAAGAGCGAATTGAGTATGGTTTTATGGGTGTTGCAGGGTTAGTAGTTGTGCTATTGATGGCTTACGCCTTAAGCTAACGACAGTTCCTGATAAGCGAATTGCGACGACGGACGTTTTTATCCCGAACGAAGGTGATATTCAGCGCTTATTGACCTACCATGCCAGACCGTTGATTTGGGTCATCACCATTAGCATTGGTAATACGCTGATAGGTCTTTAAGCCAAAGTAGGGCATTATCGACAGAATATGGTCAAATAAATCGGCCTGTACACCTTCATATCTTACCCAATCCTGAATTCGACTAAAACAATACACTTCGATGGGTAAGCCTTTTTCTGAAGGGGGTAATTGCCTAACCATGCATGTAAGTCCTTTATGAATATCTGGATGCTGAGCAATGTAGGCTTGTATGTACGCTCGAAAGGTCCCGACATTGGTGAGTTTCCTGCTATTGACGATATCTAGTCTTCGAGCGTCCAAGTCTTTACAGTGCTGCTCTATATCTATTTTTTTGGAGGCAAGATAGGGTTGTAATATCGCAAGCTTTTCCCATTTTTCTAAGTCGTCGCGACTAGCAAAGCGCAAACTGCGCATATCGATTTGAATTGCTCGTTTGATTCGTCTACCGCCTGAGTCTGACATGCCGCGCCAGTTTTTCACCGCCTCAGTAATCAAGCTGTAAGAGGGCAAAGTCGAGATAGTTTTATCCCAATTTTGCACTTTTACCACCGTTAAACCTATTTCCAGTATTTCGCCGTCAACCTCGTATCGGGGCATTTGTATCCAGTCGCCATTGTTGAACATACGGTTGGCGGCGATTTGAATTCCAGCAACAAAACCCAAAATTGTATCTTTGAATACAAGCAGCAATACCGCGGCAATAGCCGTTAACCCCGACAGTAAGTAAATAGGGCTTTTACCCACAATTAACGAGACAATTAAGAAAATAAGCCCTAAGGTAAACAAGAGTCTAGCAACCTGAATAAAGCCGGTTATGGGTGCTTTTCTCGCAAATCGGGTGGTCTTGTAGATTTGGTCGGTGGCGGTTAATGCACCCTGAAGCGCACTGTAGATAACAATCATGATGTAAACAGCGCTAAGGTTGCCAACGGCAATAAACATCTTGCTATCTGGCACTAGCAGCACGTCTTTACCGAAATAGAGCACAACGCCGGGTACCACTAACGCAAGCCGTCTGAATACTCCTGCCTCTTGCAGATTATCATCCCAATTTGTTTTAGAGAATCTGACTAAGCGAGTGACTTTAAAACGTAATAAGAAAAGGGCGACTAACCAAGCTAAAATCGCGGCAATAATAAGCACCGACAAACCTACCCATTGGTGAAGCAAATCCCCGGTTTGGGATTCTAGCCCTAAAAAACTCGCAACTTCGGATATCATTTCGCTCAACTGAGCTTTGGCAAATTCGGTGTTGGGAAGCTTGGTCATATCAACTCATCCATGCGCGCATGCGGTCGTTTTTTCGTTGCCATAGTTGATTTAGCCAAGTTTGAAAACCCTGTCTAAATGACTCATCGTTAAAATAATCTCCCACCAACTCATTGGTCACTGGCAGAGTGGTTACATCAATAATAATTTTCGTCATTCTCCCGCAGAGCATATCCATCATCGGATGCTGAGAATCTGGATAGGCAATGGTGATGTCTAGTACATTGCTAAACAAGTCTCCCATAGCAGATAGCGTAAATGCAATACCGCCTGCCTTTGGTCGCATTAAGTGTGAAAATGGGCTTTTTCGCTTTGCATGTTTGTCTTTGGTAAAGCGCGTGCCTTCAACAAAATTAATGACCGTAGTAGGTTTGTTTACATAGCGCTGGCAATAGTGCTTTGTCGTTTCAATGTCCTTGCCTTTTAACTCAGGGTGCTGAGTTAAAAATTGCTGGGAGTAACGACGCATAAACGGCATTTCCAGTGCCCATGCTGCAAGGCCAACAAAAGGCAGCCAAATCAGTTCTTTTTTCAAAAAGAATTTAGGTGGTGCAATGCGCGGCGCGCAAAAATCTATTAATAGGATGATGTCTAGGTAACTTACGTGATTGGCGGTAATTAAATACCATTTTTGTTTTGAGAGCGCCTCATCAATCTCAATTCTAATTTCAATACGATTGAAGGCCTTGATTAAAGCGACGCTGAATATTCCAAAGGAAAAATAGAGCCTGTGCATGATGGACAGCAGCGCTTTTTGAGCTGCGTCAAAGGGCAAGATCAGTTTAATTAGTCCAAAAAGAATGACTAAAATGCCCCAAAACGCAAGGTTGCTAAGCTGAAAAAACAAGTGAATTGGAAAAACTATTATACTCCTGGTATTGCTCATTAATGGAACTTCTCTTGTGATAGTTGCTCAATCTGTTGGTCTTTTTCTAACCAAAGTTGATTGACCCATTGCTGAAACACCTGTCTGTCTGACTCACTATCAAAATACTTTTCACTAAACAAGCCTTCTTCAAATAAGCGCTTTATTTCGATTGTGTCAATGTAAACAGCGATGCTGTTGACTCTCCCGCATACAAAATCCCAGTAGCTAGGGATCCCATTGGGATAATATATAGTGACGTTCACCAATTTCGTCAAACGTTCTCCCATGGCGTTTAGTACGAACGCGATCCCGCCTGAGCGCGGCGGAAGCAGGTGTTTAAATTCAGATGAGTCGTCTCTCTTTTCCTTGGAAAAGCGGGTGCCTTCAACAAAGTTCATAATGCTAACGGGTTTGCTTTCAAACTTCTCACAGGCTTTTTTTGTGGTTTCTAAATCCTTTCCTTTAAGATGCGGATGTTTCTCCAAAAAAGCTCTGCTGTATCGCTGCATAAAGGGGAAGTCTAAAGCCCACCAAGCCAAACCAAGAAAGGGCACGTAAATGAGATTTTTCTTTAAAAAGAATTTCAGAAAAGGGATTTCATAGTTGAACACGCGCTGTAACACTAGTATGTCTACCCACGACTGATGGTTAGAGATAACCAAGTACCATTGTTCGATAGACAATTTCGCCTTACCAGAAAGCACAAATTTTGTGCGTGAAAAAATGCGTTGATTAAGGTTATTTACTGCAATCCACAGCGAAGCAATGCCGTCCACCACCCATGACATCCATTTTCGCCATATACGAATAGGCAGTAGCTTTAGTAAGGAAAAAAACAGCAGTGGAATAACCCAAAATATCGTATTGATGACATAAATGACCGCTGAAATAGCCCCATTTAAGCTGGAAAGAAAAGCCTTCATAAGCCTCCGTTACAATTCGTCATCGGTGTATCCCACCGTTACCAAAGATATTTTGTTGCGCCCCCCTCTTTTTGACTTATACAGCTCTTCGTCCGCAAGTTTGACGATGTCCTTAAGAGATAGGTTTACATTGCCAAGCACACTGCAAATGCCGACGCTCACAGTAAATGATACCGTGTCTTCTGAGTCAGCAGGCCTTAGCTTTATACCCCGCGTTTGCTGATGGATATTCTGCACTAGCTGATGATGGGAGTGCACTTTATTACCCGCCATGAATATGATGAACTCTTCACCCCCATAGCGGCCTATAATATCGGTCTCACGCTTACAGTTTCGCTGCATTAAGGCAGAGAATGCTTGCAGGCATTTGTCGCCAAATAAGTGACCGTAGGTGTCGTTTATGCGTTTAAAATGATCAATGTCCAAAAGCGCTAAACTAAAGGGTTGTCCTAATCGATAGCTTGTTTTAACCGCATTAATAGCCATCTCGTCAAAGCCGCTGCGATTTAGCAAGTGTGTCATGCCATCTTCTCTGGCTTGAGCAGCAAGCTGTAAATTCAGTTGCTCTAGTTGTTCCGTTTTTTCTGTTACCTGTTGCTTGAGCCGATTTTCAAAGTTTCTCATCAGAAACTGAGAGCGTTTGAGCTTATTTGCTACATCTGAAAACTCTTTACTATTGTAATATTGACTATTAAGGTCGCCACCGTCTTCCGTTGCTTCAAGTAGGTTCATAAGTGGGGCGCTCAGCCTTTTCGATAACCTATCTGCAAATAATAAAAATACCGCAAGAATAACCATCAAGCTCAAACCCGCCATAACAAAGTGATGTCGTATACTGGTGGTAAGTGAACTCGACTCAGTCAATACATAGATTTGCCATCCGTAAGCACTTTGCTGCTTTTTATACGCGTAGTGTTTACCTTCGTATAACAAAACTGGCAGCTCACTAATTATATAGTTGTAGCTGGGCATAGGAATAAATACCGAAAGTGGCTCGGTCTCTATGACTGATGAAGCAAAAATAGTTAGGTTTGCCGAATCGGTGATGATAACTAAATCGCCGTCAAGTAGGCGTTCAATTCGATTTTTAAAATTTCGGATAACGTCTAAGTTTATTGCACCGAAAACCACGCCATCAAACTCTCCGTCTTTGAACACAGGCGCTGCAATAGATACCATGGGCGCCATAACTACGCCACGACTTAAAAGCGTATTGGAGATTTGTACTTCGCCGGTATTTCTTGCGTTGATAAAATAGTTCCGGTCAGCGACCGTTTTCATTTCGTCCGGAAGACGTGCAATTTCAGCATTAAACTTTTCTGGTGCAAAAAAGAGCAAGCGGCCGGTTTTGTCAGTGGTCGTAATATTAAAAAATGCAGGGTAGTCGCGTTGCGATTGCAACATCGATGCGTGTACGTGTTTCAGTGGTGTTGAGTCGCTGATGAGCCTGGCATGATGTTCAACAATCAGCCTGTGTTCGCTAATGAAAGCTTCCGTTAACTGCGTAACATAGTCACTGTTTGATTCAATCTTGTCGGCTAACAATGCTTCATTTTCATTGGAGCTTACACTGATGTAAATAAATGAAATCAGTAGTGTTGGAACCAAGATTAAAGATGCGCAAGTTACAAATATGTTTGAAGATAGTCGATGCTCTTTTGCTTTAAATTCATCCAACTTGTAACGTTTTGGAAGCACTGATAGGACAAGTGAAGCAACAGAGGCTGCCAATACACCATTTAAGCCTTCTTGCGTGGCAATGAGTAAAGCGGCCTCTTGGAAATGGGACATGCCAAAATAGGCAACTATCCAGAGGAAAGGCATCCCTAAAAACAACCAATACACAATTGAAGCAAACATTAAGAACAGATGACGGCGGATGGCAAAAGAAATGCACACAATTTCTAGCGTATGCACCACTAAATATGCCCATCCATGGCCAGCGTAAAAGTGGCTCACCAAGCTGGCGATCAACACTGCGGTTGCGTATTTTGAGGGAAGCGTAACCAATGCAACGAGTACAAAGATACTTGCTAAATGAATTTCTGCGTCGCCAACAAGCGGTATGCCAAGAAAAAGATTAAACGTAATTGTCAAAAGCGACAAAAATAAGCATCGCTGTAAATATTCGATACTTTTATGTTGATTCGCCTGGAGTGGCTGAATTTCTCTCATGTCACGCCTTGTTCACTGCAAAGGACTACTACGAAGGAGGCCTGTAAAGGACTAACTCCTTATTAAACAATTGTTTCCCCGTCAGAGTTTACTACGCAACTATAACTGAATCACACTTATTTTATTACGTCCATTGCGTTTACTTAAGTAAAGCTGTTCATCGGCACGCTTTATCATTGATTCGAAGCTAATCGAAAAGTCTTCACTGACACTCAATATGCCAGCACTCACTGTCATTGTCACTTCAGTTGAACCATGCTGGAGTGTTTCATCGCTCAACAGTTTTTTTACTGCTTTTACACGCTCAAAGTGCTCATTGACATGCTCACCATTGAGCAACAGAATAAATTCTTCACCTCCAAAGCGTCCAATGATATCAGTCTCTCGCTTAAATAGTTTCGTCAGAATATCCGAGAGCAAGCTGATGCAATGATCACCGAATGGATGGCCGTAACGGTCGTTAATCAATTTAAAATGGTCGATGTCAATCAACACCAAAGACATGGGAATGCGATTGCGCATACAATTGTGATAGGAGTGAAGTGCAAAACGATTAAAGCCGGTGCGATTGAGTAATTGCGTCAATCCATCTTTTTGGGCAAGCGAATACAGCTCACGATTAAGCTGCTTTAGTTCCCTCGTTTTCTCGTCCACTTGTTCTTCGAGTTTTCTCTCGAAGCTATTTTTAAGGGTACTGGCATCAGACACAAGCGCTTTAAGCTTCATTGACTCTTGGCTTTGAATTAAGGTCTGATTCTCATCAAGTTTTTGTAAGCCTAAAAAGCGCGTTTCTGCTAAGTAGGTGATCGGAAGGGTGACTCTTTTAATCAGCAAATTGACAAAGGCGCACATAACGCTGGCCAATAGAAAAGCGAAAGACAAGGCTTGCGCAACAAACACCGCTAGTTTTGTTATTTCTGGTTGCGCATCAAGCAGGCTAACAAGGGTCAGGTTGTCTATAGCATCACTGCTTTGATAAAAATAGGATGCGCCTTCCAGCGTGATAAATGCAATGTTTTCATAAAATGGGTGTGTTTTGACTTGTTGTTCACTGCTCAAGGCCGCGACAATAGAAAATGCGCTTTGACTATCCACTATTGAACTTGAGCCGCTCAATGACGATGATTGGGCGTTAATCAGTAGATAATGCTCATGCACCTCGCTGCTGTCATTAAGCTTGAGTGCATGTTGTTGTGCATCATTTGCGTTGTTTTCCTTTTTAAGGAGAGTCTCGTTCGCCGAACTCATTTTAGCAAGGCGATACTCTAATAATGATGTTTGGTACTGCGCGTATTGATTCACCAGTGCAAGGCTTAAAATGAGAGCGAGTATGACAACTGCCAAATAAAAGGTATTGCTAGTGAAAGCCAGAATTGAAGCAGGTTTGCGTTGATATTCTTTGCGTATAAGTGAGCGAGGAAGTATGTGCTGTATTACGCAAGTGCTCACAATACACAATGCACCATTAATAGCAGCGATTAAGGTGCTCATCAGGTTAGCTGTCGTGTCCATGTTGCTTGAAACGGATATAAAGCAAAAATAAAGCGGCGCACCTACCACGAACCAAAATACTGCATCAGCGCTAAGTAAAGACCTTGCGCTTTTAAGTGCTTTATTTAACACAAGCACTTCAAGCAAAAGAATGATCAACATGAATGGTGCCTGTGACGATAATGCAAGCACTAGGGCTGACACGACAGCGGCAATAATTGCACTGTTTATACCGCGAAGAAGCAAGCAAAGCAGAACAAAAATCTGACCAAAATAAAAGTTGAAATCACCGAAAAAATTCACATTGGAATACAGATTGATCACGCCACCTAGAAGACCAAAATGGATACCAAATAAGATATTGGTGAGTGAAAAAAAGCTGGATTCACCACGCGAAGTATTTTGCGTTGATGCTATCTCTTTGTGGCTCATTCGTTCCTTACTTTTATTATTATTGTTTTAAGGTTTGTTTGAACACCGGTTTGATTTGGTTAAGTATGCATACTTTCTTGTTTTATTCAATTTTGACAAGCGCTACAATTCGCACAAATCGGTTTAGCGGAGTGTTTTGGTGAGTTTTATTGGCAGTAAAGTTTGTGGCGATATCAACAAGCATACATTTTCAGTAGCGCCAATGCTGGATTGGACAGATAAACACTGCCGATATTTTCTACGATTGCTATCAAAACGAAGTGTTCTGTACACCGAAATGGTCACCACTGGCGCCATTATATATGGTAAGGGTGACTATTTGGGTTTTGACAATGCTGAACATCCGGTGGTGCTTCAGCTAGGTGGAAGCAAGCCTGATGACATGGCAAGGTGTGCAGCAATTGCTCAGGCAAAGGGCTACGACGAAATAAATATCAACGTGGGTTGTCCGTCCGATAGAGTGAAAAATGGAAGTTTTGGCGCATGTTTGATGGCTCAACCTCACACCGTGGCTGCTTGTGTTGAGGCAATGAATCAAGAGGTAGACATCCCGGTGACGGTTAAATGCCGCATAGGCATTGATGATATGGACGATGATGAAGGTTTAAGCACATTCATTGAGCCCTTGGTTCAATCTAAAGTTGAACATGTGATTGTGCATGCAAGAAAAGCATGGCTTCAAGGTCTGAGCCCGAAAGAAAATCGAGACATTCCGCCTCTAAACTATCCGCGTGTGTACCGACTAAAACAGCAGTATCCAGATTTGTCAGTGAGCATAAACGGAGGAATAAAAACCCTAAGCGATGCAAACGAACACCTTTGTCATGTCGATGGTGTCATGATGGGCAGAGAAGTTTATAGTAACCCATTTATTTTGAGTAAAGTTGATTCGACGTTTTATGAGGCTAACGCAAGCGACGCTGTAACACGAGAGCAGGTAATCCAAAAGATGACAGAATACGTTCATGCTCAACATCTACGGGGCACAAGAGTGTGGCATATTGCTCGGCATATGCTGGGGTTATTTCAAGGTCAAGCAGGCGGCAAGATTTGGAGAAGGTATTTGAGTCAGAACGGCACCGGCAAACACAATGATCCTGACCTATTATTAAGAGGCTATGATCAGGTTCTTGCCGCGCAGGAGCAAGCCAGGCGCTTTAGTGCGTAAATTCCATTGTAGAAATTACTTAACCTCAACTCGGGATAAGCGACAGCGCCAAGTAGCGCTAAAAACGCGAATTACTGCGTTGCAAAAGCGAGCAATAGAATGACTATTACGTCACTTTTGCGCCTTGCACTTCACGTTTTTATCACTACTTGGTAATAATTTAATAAATACATAGTTAAAACATGCATTTGCACTATCGCTTATCCCGAGTTGAGGTTACTTAGTTGGTCAAAAACACTAATTTAAGTGGTCAAACAAACTAATATTAGTATTCATACCTTTTTCACTCAGTAAATTCTTACGGTCAATATTTTAGACTAAATTATTGATTTAAAATGTCTTTACTTGCATTTATCTAAGATGGCATAGCTTTCGCAAAGCCTTTCACGTCGCAGGGCGAATTCTATTTTTAAGCTTCCAACACGAAGACTCCGCTCAGTGCACCGTTGCTAAATCAAAAAGATAAGGGAGTAGTCGAAAATGTTGATGCATATGAATTTATTAAGTGTGGCCCTATCACCTGTACTGTATTACTTGGGAAGTGCGATAGTATTGGTGCTTTTATCAAATACCAAAGTATTTAAGACGAATCGATAGGGCTTGTACACACAGCGAATCAAGATAGATAAAACAGATTTTGCTTTAAAAAGCCGAGAGTCAAAGAGGTAAACAATGAAAACAGTTCTAAACGATAAGCGGTTTTTCAGAGATGCACAACATGCGAAGATTTCTGGCGTATGTGCAGGGCTTGCAAAACAATTTGATGTGAACCCATGGTGGGTGAGAGGCGCGGCAGTGGCAAGCTTCGTGTTTCTTCCTTTTGTTACCGCGCTTGCTTACGTGCTTGCGATACTGCTATTGCGATATCGCTAGGCTCCCATGTACACTAGGAGCATAGACGCAAGCATGTCGCAATTTTAGGAAAATCATGAATATAAGCACAAAAAGTATTTCAGTGGTCATTGGCATTATTATTCTTATCATTGCTTTGTTAGGGTTTTGGTGGGGATTTGAGCCAAGCACTTACGATGTAGACGAACTTGCTGCTAAGCATGCTGAACAACATAGCGAACGTGTGGTAACGGGCTACACAACTTCTACGGCCCTCATTACTGTGCTTGAAACCTTGCTTAATAAACCGGGGGGATATTTGTCCAACGACGTCATGCCGCCAGGTGTTTTGATGGATAATATCCCAAGCTGGGAATTTGGGGCGCTTGAAATGAGTCGCGATTTGGCGCTGGCAATGCGCAAAGACCTGAGTCGCTCTCAATCTCAGTCATTAGAAAATCCGCAGCTTATCAAAGTTCAAACAAGCGTGAGTATTGACCATCAACGTTGGCTGCTACCCTCATCAGAAGGGGAATATGAAAAAGCGATTGAAGAGCTAAAAGCCTATCGCTCTGAACTTAGCAACATTAGCCAAAACAATAGCCAGTTTTATGCGCGAGCGGATAATTTACGCGATTACTTAAAACAAGTTGAAAAACGACTGGGTAGTCTGTCTCAGCAACTCAGCGCTAGCGTTGGCACAGAATCGCTTAATACTGACTTAGCTGGAGACAGCGCTGCTACCCAATCTACCCCTCAGTCAGGAAACGTAATCAATAAAACCAGCTGGTTTAAACTGGATAATAATTTTTATCAGGCTCGCGGAGCAAGCTGGGCTTTGCTACACTTCTTAAAGGCAATCGAGACTGATTTTGAAGATGTGTTACAAAAGAAGAACGCAACAGTCAGCCTACAGCAAATCATCAGAGAATTAGAAGCGACTCAAGATTCTGTCTATTCGCCCGTTATATTAAACGGCGACGGTTTTGGATTTTTGGCTAATCATTCCTTAGTGATGGCAAATTACATATCTCGCGCAAACGCAGCACTTATAGAACTATCTGAATTACTTAATCAGGGATAAATTATGAAAAAAACGCTAATGGCATGCGCGATTGCCACGGCTTGCATCATGCCTGCAAAAGCGGACACCCTTCTAGGCGTCTACGCAGGTGTTCAAGGTTGGAACATGGAAACAGAAGGCGGTTTCGCGCAAAACGAATCGCTTGCCAATTTTAATTTTGAAGATGAAACACACACAAACTTCTACGTCGCCCTAGAGCATCCGATTCCCCTCTTGCCTAACGTAAAAGTGGTGCGGACCACCTTAGATACTTCTGGTATCACTACGCTAGATGGAACTTTTACCTTCGGTGACGAGGTATATACGGTCAATTCAAGACTGGATACCACGGCAGATTTAACCACCACTGATTATATTCTTTATTATGAATTGTTAGATAACGATGTTGTCAGTTTGGACTTGGGTCTAAGCGGTAAGCAAATAGATGGAGATTTCGTGGTTGTTGACGAAGACACGCAGCAAACAAGCTTTGAATCTTTCAGCGGCATTGTGCCAATGGCCTACGCTAGAGCTCAGGTTGGCCTTCCCCTTACTGGTTTAGGTGCATTTGTTGAGGGCAGCTTTTTGTCTTTTGATGATAATACGCTTAGCGAATATCAAGCCGCGATTGTCTATAATTTCGTTGACACGCTTGCTATAGATATGGAAATTCAGGCAGGTTATCGCGCTACCAGTATTGAACTGGAAGATTTAGACGATATTTTTGCTGATCTAGAATTTAAAGGCCCATTTATCGGCCTACAGTTCCACTTCTAGGTATATGCACCTAAACTTTCAGCATAAAAGAATATAAAAAATTAGTTTTTATTCTTTCACGCTATTGCAGAAAACCGCTAATCTGTGCGCATAGTTTACAGTTAGCGGTTTTTTAATGTCCTCACAGCAAGACAAAGTTCCATTATCCCTTCTCAGCGAGGCGCAGTTGTCTCATATTAACTCGGCAGTGACGGGTTTAAATAAAGACCAGCTCGTATGGGCGAGCGGTTATTTAGCCGGTATTGCGCAGGCAGGTGTTGCCAGTGCTGGTGCGCCGCAAGTTCAGTCACAGACGCAGAGACAGCAACCAACCCTGATCATCATGTATGGTTCGCAAACGGGAAATGCAAAGCATTCGGCCATCGCCTACGCAGAATCTGCAAAAGCGAAAGGAATAAGCACTAATGTTGTTAGTATGGCCGACTACAAGCCACGTAAAGTTAAAGATGAAACCCATCTTGTGGTGTTCGTTAGTACACATGGCGAAGGCGATGCCCCTGATGATGCGGTTGAGTTTCATGAATTTTTAGCCTCTAAAAAAGTACCAAAACTCGCGAATCTTAAGTATGCAGTTGTAGCCCTGGGCGATACCAGCTACGAGTATTTTTGCCAAACCGGTAAAGACTTCGATGAGCGTTTGAAAAAGGCTGGCGCTCAACCTCTTATTGAGCGTTTGGACTGCGATGTGGAATTTGAGGCAGAACTAAGCGCTTGGTCGCAAAAGTTAAATGAGATTCTCGGTTGTGAAATGGCGAACGATCAAGGTGCAGCGGCGCAGAGCATCGGGGTAAGTGCAGTAGCGCAAGCGGTATCCACAGCAAAGTGGACTAAGCAAAACCCCTTTGTTGCCTCACTGAGTGAAAGTTTAAAAATAACGGGTCGAGATTCGATAAAAGATATCCGCCATGTTGAAATTTCGCTTGAGGATTCTGGGATTAACTATCAACCTGGCGATGCTTTAGGGGTGTATTTTATCAATTCGCCTAGCATCGTAGATTCAATGATAAAACACACTTCGAATCATCCTGAAGACGAAGTGAATATCAATGATGATAAAATGCCCTTATCCAAAGCACTATCAGAAAAGCTAGAGCTTACGCTAAGTTATCCAGGATTTGTGAAGGCCTATCAACAGGCTTCTCAAAGTAAAGAGCTTGCTTCAATTTTAAATGATAAAGCAGGGCTAAGGGCGTTTCTTGAAGAACGCCAAATTGTTGATGTGGTCGTGCAGTTCCCGGCGGATATATCGGCTCAAGCTCTAGTGGATGCATTGAGACCCCTGACACCGCGCCTGTACAGTATCGCTTCAAGTCAGGCAGAGGTAGACGATGAAGTGCATTTAACTGTTGCCCATGTTGATTACGAGGCCTTTGGTTTTCGACATCAAGGTGGTGCGTCTGGATTTCTATGTACGCATTTAGAGCAAGGCGGAGAAATTAAAGTCTACGCTGAAAGCAATGATAATTTCAGACTGCCGAGCGACAACAACACTCCTATCATTATGGTGGGGCCAGGTACGGGTATCGCTCCGTTTAGAGCCTTTATGCAAGAGCGTGAAGCACAAGAAGCACCGGGTAACAATTGGTTATTTTTTGGCAATCCGAGTTTTACTCAGGACTTTTTGTATCAAACTGAATGGCAGGGGTATTTGAAGTCTGGCCTGCTCAGTAAGATCAGTCTTGCCTTTTCGCGTGATCAAGCGAACAAAATTTATGTACAAGACCGCATGCTTGAAAACGGTGCCGAGTTGTTTGAATGGCTAGAGTCAGGTGCACACTTTTATGTGTGTGGAGATGCAATGCGCATGGCAAAAGACGTTGAGTCTGCCTTATTGCAAATTATAGAGAAGCACGGCAAAAAAGCGCCTGAAGATGCCAAAAAATATCTACTTGAGCTGCGTAAAGCAAAACGGTATCAGAAGGACGTATACTAATGAGTAACGAAAAGAATTTGGTGGTTGAAGGTAAGCTTTCTGATAACGAACGCCTTAAGAAAGAGAGTAATTTACTACGCGGTACTATCACGCAAGACCTAGCTGATGATGTAACAGGCGGTTTTACCGCGGATAACTTCCAGTTAATTCGCTTTCACGGTATGTATCAACAAGATGATAGAGATATCAGAGCAGAGCGGATAAAGCAAAAGCTTGAACCTTTGCATAATGTGATGCTTCGTGCCCGACTACCAGGCGGCGTGATCACCCCAGCGCAATGGCTTGAAATTGACAAATTCGCTGAAGACTACTCAATTTACGGCAGTATTCGCCTTACTACTCGTCAAACCTTTCAATTCCATGGTGTATTGAAACCCCATATTAAGTCGATGCACCAAACCCTAAATGCGACAGGTATCGATTCTATTGCCACAGCCGGCGATGTGAATCGAAACGTTTTGTGTACCTCCAACCCAATTGAGTCGCAAGTACACAAACAAGCGTGGAACTGGGCGGCTAAAATTAGCGAGCATTTATTACCCAAAACAAATGCGTATGCGGAAATCTGGCTGAATGGCGAAAAAGTTGATTCCACTCAAGAAGACGAACCCATTTTAGGTAAAAACTATTTACCACGTAAGTTTAAAACGACGGTTGTTATCCCGCCGCAAAATGATGTAGATGTCCATGCAAACGACCTCAACTTTGTTGCAATTAGCGAAAACAACCAGCTTATAGGCTTTAATGTTCTCGTTGGCGGTGGGCTTGCTATGACTCATGGTGATACCTCAACCTTCCCTCGCAAGGCTGATGATTTTGGCTTTATTGAGCTTGAGCATACGCTGGATGTTGCAGCTGCGGTGGTCTCAACTCAGCGCGATTGGGGAAACCGAGTCAATCGAAAAAATGCGAAGACCAAGTACACGCTAGAACGTGTTGGCGTGGATACCTTTAAAAAGGAAGTTGAGAAGCGTGCTGGTGTCACTTTTGCAGCAAGTAAACCTTACGAGTTTACATCACGAGGCGACCGCTTCGGTTGGGTTGAAGGAATTGATTCAAAACATCACCTCACCCTGTTCATTGAAAATGGTAGGATCCTAGATTTTCCTGATAAGCCCATAAAAACAGGGTGCAGGGAAATTGCGAAAATTCACAAAGGCGATTTTAGGCTTACCGCTAATCAAAATTTGATTGTCGCTGGCGTACCAAGTGATCAGAAAGAGCAGATTGAATCACTAGCGGTAAAATATGGATTAAAGCGACAAGACATCAGTAAGCAACGACAAGATTCTATGGCGTGCGTGTCGTTGCCCACCTGTCCGCTAGCGATGGCAGAAGCAGAAAGGTATCTTCCTGACGCGGTCAGCGAAATCGAAGCGATGCTCGAAAAACATGGTGTCGCAGACGAGAGCATTATTTATCGAATTACCGGTTGCCCTAATGGTTGTGGGAGAGCCATGCTGGCTGAAATTGGACTTGTTGGCAAAGGCCCGAACAAATATAACTTGCATCTAGGTGGCAATAGAAACGGAACAAGAATTCCTCGTATGTATCGCGAGAATATAAGCGATACAGAGATCATGGAGATTCTTGACGCGTTAATTGAACGCTGGGCAAAAGAGCGAGAAGTGACGGAATCCTTTGGCGATTTTGTCATTCGAGCTGAAATAGTGAAGCCTGTTGTTGATTCTGCGAGAGATTTTTATGCCGAGCTTAGCTGAATCTTCTACCTTATCTACTCAGTTTGTTGATTTGGAGTCCGCAAACCACATGCTGGCCGCGATGGACGCGCAAGCGCGAGTAGAATGGGCACTCACTAATCTACCGGGTTCTCATATCGTTTCGTCAAGCTTCGGTGCGCAGTCCTCCGTGATGCTTCATTTGCTTAATCAAGCCTCACCAGACATCCCAGTTGTGCTTACAGATACAGGATATTTGTTTGCTGAAACCTATCAGTTTATTGATGAGCTTACGGAAAAACTTAATCTCAACTTACACGTTTATCGAGCGCCTATCAGCGGGGCTTGGCAAGAAGCTCGCTATGGCAGAATGTGGGAGCAGGGTATTGAGGGTATTGAAAAGTACAATCAACTCAACAAAGTCGAGCCAATGCAAAGAGCGATAGAGGAACTTAACGCGCAGACTTGGTTTGCTGGATTGCGCCGCTCGCAGTCGGATTCCCGCCAAGATATTCCGTTTATTAAAAAGCAAGGGGGGCACTATAAAGTTCACCCCCTAGCGGATTATTCGAACAAACGGCTTCATACTTACATGCAGGCAAATCAGCTGCCTTATCATCCGCTTTGGGACAAAGGATTTGTATCTATCGGTGACTGGCATACTACGCGAGCGCTAGAAGATGGCATGTCTGAGCAAGACACACGCTTCTTTGGATTAAAAAGAGAATGTGGCCTGCATGAGTTCGGTGACGGTGACGGTATCTAGAGCGCGCCTGCAGGTAATTTCGCATAGATATCAGGTTTGTATTTAGATACTTATATTTCAGCTAAATCTGCATGAGATCCAACTCGTGCAGTGCTTTACTTTCAATTTATTCTTCATTTCCGATTTAAAATCTACCTCATTGTGCCGATAGCGAGATAGAAAGATATTTTGTCATCTATTTATCATTATATTGTCATACTACTGTAATATTTGTCTGATGCATCTTGATATTTTGGTTATTCCAACTTATACTTAACACTATCAATAAAAGGAGAAAGATATGAAGTCACCCATTGCCGTAATGCTGGTATTAGCATGTTTCGGTGCTTCAGCCTCTCAATCGAAGGCACCTGAAAGTTCAAGCTTTGCATGCGTAGACGCAAAGTCATTTGAGATAAATGCATCGTGTATGAGTAACAAAATAGAAATGAACGACGCTTTTGTTCAGTCTCAAAAAGACTTTTCACAGCAAATTGAAAGCGGTGATAACGCAATGGCGTCACTCACAATAGACCCTGAGACCTTAAATATTAAAGTGGTTGCTCACAAAGATGCTCAGCTAGCAAAAGTCGAACATTAGTAAAATGGCGACAAACTAATACGAAAAACCCGTGCAAAACACGGGTTTTTTAGTTTTCGGTATTTTGCTTTAACGCTACGCCGCAACTTGTGGCTCCAAATAAAGGGAATAAATGGAATGCCATTTTTCTTTTTGAAGCGCAAAAGCCTGCTTTAATTCTCTGTATTTGAAATCAAGTTCAAGACTTTCATATGAGGCCTTAATATTACTATGTTTTTCGCGCATCAATCGCTTCTTTGCGGTGTAATAGGCTGTCATTCTACTGACCAATAAATCATACTCGGCTTGTACAACAGCTGCAATTTCATCGGCATTAGGCAAATGGACCAGCTTGGTTTTTGCATTCTTTAACTGCATTTGAAGTTTTGCTTTTTCAATTCTTTCTTCTGGTGTGGTGCGCAAGTTCGACGTTAAACCCAACCAGGACAGTGCCTTTATCAACCACTTCGTTGGATCGTATTGCCACCAGTGGATCCCGTTTCGGTAATCATATTCAAATATGTGATGATAATTATGATATCCCTCTCCAAAGGTAAAAAATGCTAACAAACCGTTGTCACGAGCGGTGTTCGAATCTGTGTAAGGGCGAGAACCCCAGATATGCGCTAGCGAGTTAATGAAAAACGTTACATGATGCACTGCAACGAGTCGGGCTACCCCAGCAATTAATACCATGCCGAGCACGTCACCATTTAAAAAACCTAACAATGCTGTGATGCCAAAATTAGCGCCCAATACAATGGCTAAATAATGGTTGTGCTGCCACATCACAACCTTGTCTTTTTGCAAGTCTTTGCAATTTCGATAATCGCTATATCGTTCGGCCTGGTACTCCCTCAACATCCAACCAATATGAGAAAACCAAAAGCCTTTTTTCGCAGAGTAAGGGTCTTTGTCGTTTTCATCCACGTAGCGATGATGCACTCGATGGTCTGAACTCCAGTGCAAAATGCTATTTTGCACTGCCATTGCTCCGCCAATTGCTAAAAACACCTTTACGATAGGGTGGGCGTCGTAGGTCTTATGTGACCAGAGCCGATGATAGCCAGCTGTAATTGACATGCCAGTGAAAAAGAATAAAGCAACTGCCACTATGATCTCGGTCGAATCAATACCGTTGAAAATGATCCAGATGGGGGTTGCGATGAGAGCAATAAGGGTAGTGGCTAAAAATACTGCAATGTTTAAGGGGATAATACGAGGTTTCTTCACTAAATTTTCACTTCTTTGGTTCAGCGTACAACTGTTCGCTTAATTTAACTTTTCGTTTGTTTAAAGGCAAGTTATATGTTGTCATGATGTCATCAAAACGTAATTCCAAAACTATGAATCGACAACAACAAAAGCTGCAGACGCGTCAAAAAATTGTGGATGCAGCATTTACTCTTTTAGATGAAAATAAAAGTTTTACTGCTATCAGTTTACGCGAAGTTGCTCGTGAGGCCGGTATTGCGCCTACTTCCTTCTATCGCCACTTCGCGGACATCAACGAACTTGGACTCACACTGGTCGACGAGTCCGGTCTTGCACTTCGACAATTAATGCGAAAAGCGCGCCAACGCATACAAAAAGGCGGTAGCGTAATCGAAATTTCCGTGCAGACATTCATGGAGTTCATTATGGAAAACAGAAATGTTTTTAGGTTACTACTGCGCGAGCATACCGGAACATCGTCAGCCTTTAGAGCTGCGGTTATGAGAGAAATTCAATATTTTACTGAAGAATTATCAGATTATATTTCATCTAACTTAGCGCTGCCTCCCGAAATATCTCATCTGCAAGCGCAAGCGATGGTAAGGCTTGTCTTTAGCGCGGGTGCCGAGGCAATCGATTCGACTCCAAGTGAGGTTAGGGGCATTGCGAAACGCGTCATGATTCAATTACGTTTTGTTCAGCTAGGAGCACTACAATACTCTGCAAATTATCAAAAGTGAGCGCCATTTTTATACTTTTCGACGAAGTATAACGCCACTTTCAATATGCGGTGTGAAAGGGAATTGGTCGAACATAGCGGTATGCTCTAGTTCGTGAGTCGTTAATAGAGCTTTTAAGTTATCTGCTAGGGTAGTGGGGTTACAGGAAATATAAACAATCTTGTCGAAACCTTGAATCAAAGCCAAGGTCTGTGCATCAAGTCCAGCTCGTGGCGGGTCAACTAAAACGGTCGAGAATTCATAGCTTGATAAATCGATATTTCGAAGCCGGTTGAATTCGCGCGTTTGGTTGAAAGCCTGAGTAAATTCTTCGCTACTAAGTCTTGCAATTTGTAGGTTATCAATTCCATTAGCCTCAATATTATCCAGCGCAGCATTAACAGAGGTTTTCGATATTTCTGTAGCGAGCACCTTTCTGAAACTTTGGCTCAAAGGGAGACTGAAATTCCCGTTTCCACAATAAAGCTCAAGTAAGTCCATGGTGTCATGCCCAAGCTTGTTCAGCACCCATTCAATCATTTGGACGTTAATTGTTGCATTGGGCTGTGTGAAACTATTTTCTACTTGTTTAAAGCGGTACGCTTTGCCGTTGATGTATAGCGTTTCGTAAACAAAATCTTCGTCCACACACACTTTTTGTTTTTTTGCCCTACCAATGATATTGAATCGTTCTAACCCCAATGTAAGTTTAAGCTTGTTCCGTAACTGATTGACTTGTTCGTGCCAGCTTTCGTTTAGTTGTCTATGGTAAAGCATCGAAATTACGAGCTCGTTGGACGTCGTGGCAAGGTAGTCAAGTTGAAACAGTTTATGCCTCAAGCTTGGATCTGCATTCACCTCTCTCATCATCTCAATCATTGCATGGTTAATGAGTTTGCAAGCGCTGGGCAAGGCATCCACGCGATATTTAGCTTTCGTGCCTTGATCAAACATAATGTGATAGCTCTCATCGCCCTCGTGCCAGATTCTAAACTCAGCTCTCATACGATAATGCTTTGGTGTACTGGTGTGTACATCAAATGAGAGTGCAGAGTGCTCTGTCGAAAACGGCTTTAGCATATCCATTAGCCGGTTTTTCTTTTCTTTGAGCTGTATTGCGTAGTCTTCGTCAGAGT
Source organism: Ningiella algicola (assembly GCF_028401415.2). NCBI lineage: Bacteria > Pseudomonadati > Pseudomonadota > Gammaproteobacteria > Alteromonadales > Alteromonadaceae > Ningiella > Ningiella algicola. Next base: position 4,415,754 of record NZ_CP171821.2, read on the forward strand.
AAGTTTCGCTTGCATAGACATTTTTCGCTTGATTCATTTTTCGTTTACACAGCTCATTTGAAATTGGAAGAGTCGATTGTAACGGCGAAAATATAATTACCAACTATTTATTAAAGAAAATCTTATCTTGCCGATAACATGGATGAGGATAGTGAGGTAATACAATGAATACGGTAGAGATGAATGCTCCAGCAGTGCGTTTATCAGCAGCAGACGCAGCCAATGTAGTCGATTTACAGAATCGCCAGTCAAACCAGCGTGCTCCCAGTGCGGATAGATACAGCGCAACTGGTTCTCACGAGAGTGTGGCTGCTAAGGTACTCTCTTTTTCGGTAGGCAAAGGCATAGAAGGCGCAACGCAATCGCAGAGCGGAAACTTAGCCCTTAAACTTCAGGAACCCGAAATCGATTCAAAACCTATGGAGTTTGATATTGATTTGGTGCGAAAAAATGTGATTGGCTTTGTTACCCAGTCACTGAACGAATTTGCGAACAATGGCGCTTCAGAAGAACAATTGCAAAGCTTCAGGCAGCAAGCGATAGAAGGGATTACCTTAGGTGTTGAAAACGCTAAAAAAGAATTGGGCAATTATATTAGCGAGCCATTGGAAGAGCTTATTAATAGCAAACAAGCGCAAATGATCGAGGAAGTTAAGGCTATACCCCTTAACGCAGTTTTTGCTTCACAAAATACGAGCAGTACTGAACAGGATGCGCAAACTAGTAGCTTCTTCATGAGGATACCATCGGGTGCGCAAGTTGACATTGAACTTGGCGCTCGTGTCTTTAATGAAGAACAAGGTAAAGCATCTGATCTAGAGATTTACACCACCCAAGCGTCAAACCTCTCCTTTAATATTTCGGGAGCTGTCAGTACGACTGAAAGAAGAGATTTAGCCGACTTAATAAATGAAGTCGACGCAGTGATCGATACTTTCTATCGACAAAATATTGAGAGCTCGTACAGCAGCGCTCTTGCGCTTGGATATGAAAATGAGCAGTTTGTTAAGATGGCGTCCACATCGGAGAATTCTGTCTCGAATGCCTATGAGAATGTAAGGCTAATGGGCACGCTAGAGCGAGGACAAGCAGTAGAGGCGCCAAAACTCGTTTCAGCTTATGTAGCAAAGTTAATGGATATGTCCGCTAACATTGAGCAAAAACTAGCGTCGCAAGAAGACTATCAAGACATCATTAACGGCTTAGTAAACCAAATGAAAGATGTACAAGTCCCTGATTTAGTGCAAGCCATCAACAGGTTCCACAAGTTCAACGCTAAGTTTATATAAATGCGGCGCGATTAAGCCCCAGACTTTAGATAGAGCGGGTCGAATGGTCGACCTCTTCTATCGCGTCAATTCTTAATCAATGCTATGAGTCAACTTTATCCTTAGCGGGACGAACTTTGATTGTTCGCTCCATAAATTCTGCATCATTCAGTTTTGAAATAAAGCGTTCCTCTTCACCAGCGTTGATTTCAACAAATCCAAAACCTTTGCGTCTTCCAGTACGCCTATCCTTCATTAAACGCACGGATTTTACTTCGCCGTGCTTTGCGAAAAATGCCTTTATGGCCTCTTCGTCTGCATTGTAAGAAATGTTTCCTACATACAGCGTGGCGAGTTCACCTGAACTGGCGTCTGCGGTAGGCTTTTTCTTAGCGTTATTTGCTTTTCTAGGTTTACGCTCTCTAGAATCCTGTTCACTTGCGTTACCAGAGCGCTTGAGCAAACTTGGGAGCCACATA
>NZ_CP171821.2:4420000-4740421 GCF_028401415.2 Ningiella algicola
CATAGGCTTGTAGCTCAGCTGGTTAGAGCGCACCCCTGATAAGGGTGAGGTCGGCAGTTCAAGTCTGCCCAAGCCTACCATTATGTTGGCATGTGATGTGGTAAGAAGTGAAAGGGACAATAAAGCCTTAATGAATGGGCTCGGATGAGAATATTCATTAGGGTTTTTTTAAGCCTTAAATTAAGTGGTGACACTTAATGCTCTTTAACAATTTGGAAAAGCTGATAATTAGTAATCAATATTTAACGAAAGAGTAACTGATAGAACAGATTCGAAGCAATTCGAAAGACGTTCTTTCAAGAGAGCTACTCTATCTGACAAATAAAGCGTGTGCTTAGGCACATGTTGATTAGCAAACGTCATGCATATAGCTCAACGCAAGGTGAATTCAAAAGGCACCTTGCTAAAGTAAGCGAACCTACCTGCAAGCAACGGGAGTAGATGTGAAAACATGCGCATCTGAATCCTTTAGCGAGCATGTGATGGGTCAGGAGGGTTTCCCTCCGGTTACGCCCAGCGCAGCGCCCATTTGCGTCAGCAAATGTGTGTGGTAAAAAGTCTATTTAGGGTTGTATGGTTAAGTGACAAAGCGTATACGGTGGATGCCTTGGCAGTTAGAGGCGATGAAGGACGTGTAAGTCTGCGAAAAGCTGTGGTGAGCTGACAAAATGCATTTGAGCCACAGATGTCCGAATGGGGAAACCCAGTCCTTAGGGACTATCTGCATCTGAATACATAGGGTGTAGAGGCAAACGAGGGGAACTGAAACATCTAAGTACCCTTAGGAAAAGAAATCAACCGAGATTCTCCTAGTAGCGGCGAGCGAACGGGGAGCAGCCGAATTGATATGAGTTAGTGGAACATGTTGGGAAGCATGGCGATACAGGGTGATAGCCCCGTACACGAAGGCTCATATTGGTCATATTAAGTAGGTCGGGACACGTGTTATCTTGACTGAAGATGGGGGGACCATCCTCCAAGGCTAAATACTCCTAACTGACCGATAGTGAAGTAGTACCGTGAGGGAAAGGCGAAAAGAACCCCTGTGAGGGGAGTGAAATAGAACCTGAAACCGTATACGTACAAGCAGTGGGAGCCCCTCACTTAAGTGGTCTTATAAAATGAGATTGCCTTAAGTGAGGGCATCGAAGAAAAATCTTTGATGTCTATAACTGAAGTAGCGCAGGACTGGCTAAGAAGGTTGTGAGTTAGTTTTGACCCGTCTCGCAGTGTACGTTTAAGTACATGAGAAACGGAAGCAAAAGTAACTCGCAAGATTCGACGGCAGGACAAGCGGGAGACTACTTAAGGAGGGGTGACTGCGTACCTTTTGTATAATGGGTCAGCGACTTATATTTTGTAGCGAGGTTAACCGATTAGGGGAGCCGTAGCGAAAGCGAGTGTTAACTGCGCGTCTAGTTGCAAGGTATAGACCCGAAACCCGGTGATCTAGCCATGGGCAGGTTGAAGGTTGAGTAACATCAACTGGAGGACCGAACTCACTGATGTTGAAAAATCAGGAGATGACTTGTGGCTGGGGGTGAAAGGCCAATCAAACCGGGAGATAGCTGGTTCTCCCCGAAATCTATTTAGGTAGAGCCTCGGACGAACACCATTGGGGGTAGAGCACTGTTAAGGCTAGGGGGTCATCCCGACTTACCAACCCTTTGCAAACTCCGAATACCGATGAGTGCTATCCGGGAGACACACGGCGGGTGCTAACGTCCGTCGTGGAGAGGGAAACAACCCAGACCGCCAGCTAAGGTCCCCAAATATTGCTAAGTGGGAAACGATGTGGGAAGGCTAAGACAGCTAGGAGGTTGGCTTAGAAGCAGCCACCCTTTAAAGAAAGCGTAATAGCTCACTAGTCGAGTCGGCCTGCGCGGAAGATGTAACGGGGCTAAGCAATATACCGAAGCTGCGGCAAAGTCTTATGACTTTGGGTAGGGGAGCGTTGTGTAAGTGGATGAAGGTGGATTGAGAGGTCTGCTGGACATATCACAAGTGCGAATGCTGACATGAGTAACGATAATGGGGGTGAAAAACCCCCACGCCGGAAGACCAAGGTTTCCTGTCCCATGCTAATCAGGGCAGGGTAAGTCGGCCCCTAAGGCGAGGCCGAAAGGCGTAGTCGATGGGAAACGGGTTAATATTCCCGTACTTGTATAATCAGTGAAGGAGGGACGGAGAAGGTTATGCTAGCTTGGCGTTGGTAGTCCAAGTGAAAGTGCGTAGGGTGTTGGTTTAGGTAAATCCGGACCGACCATTTAAGAGATGAGCCTGAGACACGAGACGAGACTCTACGGAGTTGAAGTAGCAAATACCCGGCTTCCAGGAAAAGCTTCTAAACTTATGATTATACGAACCGTACCCCAAACCGACACAGGTGGTCAGGTAGAGAATACTAAGGCGCTTGAGAGAACTCGGGTGAAGGAACTCGGCAAAATAGTACCGTAACTTCGGGAGAAGGTACGCCCTTGGGTGTGATTGGACTTGCTCCATGAGCGCTTGAGGGTCGCAGTGACCAGGTGGCTGGGACTGTTTATTAAAAACACAGCACTGTGCTAAATCGAAAGATGACGTATACGGTGTGACACCTGCCCGGTGCCGGAAGGTTAATTGATGGGGTTAGCGTAAGCGAAGCTCTTGATCGAAGCCCCGGTAAACGGCGGCCGTAACTATAACGGTCCTAAGGTAGCGAAATTCCTTGTCGGGTAAGTTCCGACCTGCACGAATGGTGTAACCATGGCCACGCTGTCTCCACCCGAGACTCAGTGAAATTGAACTTGCTGTGAAGATGCAGTGTACCCGCACCTAGACGGAAAGACCCCGTGAACCTTTACTACAGCTTGGCACTGAACATTGACCCTACATGTGTAGGATAGGTGGGAGGCTATGAAACATTGTCGCTAGATGATGTGGAGCTGCCCTTGAAATACCACCCTTGTATGTTTGATGTTCTAACGTTGTCCCCTAATCGGGGATGCGGACAGTGTCTGGTGGGTAGTTTGACTGGGGCGGTCTCCTCCCAAAGTGTAACGGAGGAGCACGAAGGTTGGCTAATCCTGGTCGGACATCAGGAGGTTAGTGCAATGGCATAAGCCAGCTTAACTGCGAGACAGACACGTCGAGCAGGTACGAAAGTAGGTCATAGTGATCCGGTGGTTCTGAATGGAAGGGCCATCGCTCAACGGATAAAAGGTACTCCGGGGATAACAGGCTGATACCGCCCAAGAGTTCATATCGACGGCGGTGTTTGGCACCTCGATGTCGGCTCATCACATCCTGGGGCTGAAGTCGGTCCCAAGGGTATGGCTGTTCGCCATTTAAAGTGGTACGCGAGCTGGGTTTAGAACGTCGTGAGACAGTTCGGTCCCTATCTGGTGTGGGCGTTGGATGATTGATGGGAGCTGCTCCTAGTACGAGAGGACCGGAGTGGACGAACCGCTGGTGTTTGGGTTGTGATGCCAATTGCATTGCCCAGTAGCTACGTTCGGAACGGATAACCGCTGAAAGCATCTAAGCGGGAAGCCGGCCCAAAGATGAGTCATCCCTAGCGATTTAATCGCTTTGAAGGGTTGTTGAAGACGACGACGTTGATAGGCAGGGTGTGGAAGCGTTGTAAGGCGTTAAGCTAACCTGTACTAATTGCCCGTAAGGCTTAACCATACAACACCTAAGTAGGCTGAGGCTGAAGCGGGTAGTGTGTGAGGACGATTGTTAATCGTCGATAGAGTAGCCTCTTGCGTTAATGATGATAATTAGCAGTTTTTTCAGATGTTAAAGACACATATTTAGGTGTATCTGCACAAGCGGATATACCGACAGTTTATGTCTGGCGACAATAGCGATACGGTACCACCTGACCTGTAACAGGGCTAGCCATTTCGAACTCAGAAGTGAAACGTATTAGCGGCGATGGTAGTGTGGGGTTTCCTCATGTGAGAGTAGCACATCGCCAGACTCCGAATTAAAGAAAGCCCTGGCGTGATGCTGGGGCTTTTTTTTACATCAGAAGTGAAACGTATTATGCCCTGCCGGTTACCGGGCGCCCAGTAACTGGCATCACGTGAGTGCGCAGGAGATAGTGTGGGGTTTGCGGTGACCGCCCCAGCTACATGTGAGAGTAGCACATCGCCAGACTCCCAATTAAAGAAAGCCCTGGCGTGATGCTGGGGCTTTTTTTATGTTCGTTGAAACTCAGACCTAAGCGGTGTTCATATGCCTCTTTCATAAGGTTTATTAGGACAGCACTAAAGTACTATTCATAAGTAAAAAATTTGTGACTATTGTTTTACAAAATATTTACACGTGAACATGCCAATGTATTTACTCAGTCGATTTGTTTTGCTTTCACTTCTTATCCTTGTCTCTTACTTCTCAATGGCCTGCAAAGACGCTGTAGTATTGGTTCACGGCAATGGTGCTTATCCAAGTAGCTGGAATAATACATACAATTTGCTTCGTGCCAGTGGATATGAAGAAAATGAGATTGTCCGGCCTAGCTGGGGCAGTAAAACATGTGTTGCGTGCAACAATCACAGTGGCTCCGAAGAAAGCCCTGTTCGGCAAGCAATTTCAAATGCTATCGCGTTATCATGTACCGGAAAAATTGACGTAGTCGGGCACTCAATGGGAGTGACGCTTGCCATTCAACAAATCGCCAAACTGAATGCGTCGGCTAGTGTCGATAGCTTTGTTGGAATAGCTGGCGCCGTCAGGGGTTTGAGAAGCTGTGGCTGGTATCCATTTAACGTTCCAAGCAGTACTTGCGGTAGAAATGGCCTCTCAATTAATAGTCCATTTTTGCGAAGCATATCAAATGTTTCAATTGCCTCTCGCGTATACAGTATCAAAAGTAACTTCGACCAAGTTGTCTGCGCTGGCGGGTCGTGTCGCACCAGTGGCGTCCACAGTTCACAAATATTAGGAGAAACATCCAGTTTTACGCTAGCTTTGGGCCATTTTGGACTTCAGACCGATACAGCAGCGATACAGCTTCAGCTTATCCTTTAGGACAGAGAAGCTACGGCTTATCCCGAGCTGAGGTTAACTAAAGCTTATTGCAACCGCTAAGCACATTGTGGCTAAGGCCAAGCCAATCAAAGTGAAAAAGAACTTCCACACAAACTTAAACCAGACACTCCAATCAATTCTCGCCACCCCCAGGCAACCAATCAGCGAGGCTGACGTTGGGATAATGATGTTGCTGAGGCCATCTCCAAGTTGAAATGCCAATACGGCAATCTGTCGACTTAAGCCAACTAGATCCGACAACGGCGCCATTAGCGGCATGGTGATAGCTGCTTGACCAGAGCCTGAAGCCACAAAAAAGTTGAATGAGGCTTGGAATATGAGCATTGCAGAAGCATTTAAGTAAGCGCCTGTATCATCAATTGCACTGCTTGCGTAAAATAAAATAGTGTTGAGCACCGATGCCTGAGTGACGTCATCTCCTCCAAGCACAAGAACAATGCCTTTAGCCATGCCAACGATTAGGGCAGCGGGCAGTAAATCTTTGGCGCCTTGTTGAAAGGCATCGGAAATATCGTTCGCGCGCATGCGTTGACCGACAAGCGCGATTACACCGCATAGCACGCCGATACAAAAAAACTGCGTTGCGATTTCTGGAATATAGTAAGCGTGTTCGACGACTCCCCATATGACCCAAGCAATACCGATAAAAAAGGTAATAAGAATCGCACTGTCTATTCTATTGAAGCTGGAAACAATCTGAGTTTGCTGCTGTTTAAAAAAAGCATTGCTTTTGATTGAAGGTGAAAGCTCAGGTCGGCGTTTCACGCGTTTGGCGTGCCATAAGGTAAATGCCAAACCCACAGCGGTAAACACTAGCCATATTGCCATCCTAAACTCTTGACCCGAAAGCAAAGGCACGTCGGCGATACCTTGGGCAATAGCGACGGAAAACGGATTCATCCAACTAGTTGCGAAGCCAATTTGGGTTGCTACATAAGTCACAAGCACGCCAGTAACGGCATCATACCCAAGCGCAATCATCAGCGGAACTAGAATGATACAAAATGCGATAGCTTCTTCACCCATCCCAAAGATTGCCCCACCCAGTGAAAACAAGATAAAAAGCAATGGAATGATGAGGCCTTGCGCCTTTTGGGTTCTATCAATGAGTGCCAAGATGCCATTATTGATAGCACCTGTCTGCATGATAATGCCAAAAGCACCGCCAACTACTAAAATGAAGGCAACCACGCCTACAGCAGAGCCGTACTTATTGCCTGAGACTAAGCCTTCAAAGGCATAGTTCATAGCGCCCATGGCATCGCCAGTTGCAAATAGGCTGATGCCTTCACTTGCCTCCACAAACTCAAAGCTATCGCTTTTAATCAGGGTGCGCTGCTCGAGCTTACCGTCGATCATTTTTTCGACAAGATGGGTCTCAAATTTTCCTTGCGGTAAAATGTAAGTTAGGGCACTTGCGCACACAATCACAAAAAATAAGATCACGAAAGCATCAGGCATCCGAGAAGATAGTTGAGTGGCTTGCGACTTTAATGAGCGTTGTGCTTGTGACATCGTGATTTATTGCGCCTGTTTTAGAGCAATCGACACCTATCGCTAGAAGCGATAGGTAGCAGAGAGCGTATAACGTCTTCCAAATGGATCGTGATTAAAACTATCATAGCCTCTGGACGTTCCATACGCGACTGGCGCATCTTTATCCAATAGATTTTCAATTCGAAGCCGGATGTCAAGGTTGTCAAAATAATAACCCGCACTAAAATCGAGTGTGGTAAACGACTCAATAGTTCTGCGATCCTCATCGTCTATCTCACCAAGAGCTTGAAGCTCTTCAAGTTCTCGAGAGCGAAGTCGGATCGTATCATCTTCATATTCGCCCGTGATAAATAGCGTAAAACCGGCAAACCAATCGTCGGTAACGACGAAAACTTCTGCATTGGCAACGGTCTTGGGATATTGAAAGCTACCTGCCAACTGCTCTATTTGGTCTGATCCGGGAATATTTCGCTCAAAGCTGATATAACGAGTTCCGTCAAAGGATAACTCTAAATCATATGAGCTGAACTCGAAGCGCTGGAAGAAGGAAATGTCTATTCCGCTTAGCTCTTGTGTTCCCGTATTATCGAGCAGAAGTACATGATCGCGAAACAGCGGAAGTTCTTCGAATCTAGGGTTTTCAAAGAAGATCCATTCATCAAGAATTTCAGATAGATTTGCGCCATCTTCTTCAATGGTTCTGCCATTAGTATCAGTATAGTCGCACAAGAAGGGGTCGTAGCTTATGCCGATTTCGCCCTCTTGCAACACGCCGCAATGGCGTAAGCTAGCATCTGTGATTGCGGCGGCAAGCACGCCAGTCATATTGGTATCGACTAGATCTTCATGTTCAAAGGCCCAATAATCAATCGTGATATCGGTATTTTCAGTAGGACTATATGCGATACCCAAACTATACGACTCCGACTCCTCTGGCTGCAGATTTGGATTACCAAGCTCCAGCACATTGTTGCCGCGTATAATGTTGTCGCCTTCACAATATAAATCGGCCACCTGCTGATTAGCGCCACAATCAAAGCTGGCGCGAGTGGTCCTTAATTGCACACCTGCCTGAGTCAGTGAAGGCGCCCTAAAGGCCGTTGACCATGAGCCTCGCACGATTAGGTTTTCCGCAGGGCGCAAACTAAAGCTCACTTTCGGATTAAAGCTACTGCCAAAATCGTTGTAATCGTCAAATCGACCTGCCATATTTACATCTAAATAATCAGCGAGGGGGATCTGAAACTCTGCAAATGCGCCCCATTGGGTTCTTGAGGCTTCTGAAAAGCTTGAACCGAAGCCGAAAACATCGACTAAATAGTCGTTTTCAGCGCGTGCCCTAGAATTTTCAGAGGGCACATCAGAAATTTCTTCTCGCCGAATTTCTGCGCCAAATGCGGCTGAAACCATGCGGCCATTAAATTCAAATAGCTCACCATTTATCGTTGCATCCCAACCGTATAATTCGCTAGTGCCATCTCTTGTCGGAAACGCTTGAGAAGCCGCCAAAATGGCAAGATTGTCGGGCGAGCGATTATCGAAAGGATTATAAATACCGAGCAAGGTGGAGCCCGCGCAATTAAGTGTGTCGCTGCTACGGTCATAACTTGCAATATCACCATTGGCGCATAGCTCACCTGCCAAACCAGCATGATATTGATAGCGATTATAAATACCGGCCGTTGCCACTTGCTCAGATTCTGAGCGAGAAAGCGTGATACCGCTTCGCCAGTCCCAATCGTCGAATGAGCCACTCAGTTGAGATACCAAGCGCATGGCTTGAGTATCGATTTCAACTGTGCGAGGGTCAGAGAAGCGTGCATCGAACATGAAGCCGAATAGTTCACGACCTGCAGGCGTGTCAAAAGGGTCTATGAAAAGGTCGTCTATTGTTGCAAAATTTGCGGGCAGTGTGTCTAGGATTGACTCATCAACAAAAGGCCCCTCTCGATCGTCAACCCTATTAATGGGGGAGGGACGCGAGACGGATGTGGATGAGCTGCTTGAAAATAAAAAGTCAGTTGAAAAATCAATGTCACCAAAAGCCGTATTGTAGATAAAACCGGCGGATACACTCTCAAGCGGCGTTTCGAGCCAATCATCTTCGTTATTGTAATATGCGCAGATGGTTTCTCCGAATTCAGTTGTCACTAATGGGCTAGAGCACGCAGGATTACCAATTTCGTCACCAGAACGGGTTGAACCAAAGTAAATATTAGGCGTGTTTTTTGGTAGATAAGAGTAGCTGCTTTGAAGAACAGGCGTGGCGGTAATTTCACGATTCGTGGCTTCAATTTCCTGTCGATTAAAGTAATCAGCGAACACTGATAAGTTGCCATCACCCAATTTCATTCCGTAAAAGGCTTGCAGGCTAATCTCATCTTCGTTAGCGGATATGTCCGATTGGCCATACTGCGCGCTTAGTTCAAAACCTTCAAAATCGTCTTTGAGAATATAGTTAATTACGCCAGCTACTGCATCGGCGCCGTAGATAGCGGACGCACCCGTTGCCAATATTTCAATGCGTTCAATGGCAGATAGTGGAATGCTGTTGATGTCCACAAAGTTTTCGGTACCTGATGCAAATGAGCTAGCGGCGATGCGCCTGCCATTGACTAGTGTAAGTGTTGATGAGGGGCCCATTCCGCGCAAGGCTGCCGTTGCCTGCCCTGGTGGAGTACTAGTAGAGGTTGCGCCGCTTTGTGCGGTGGTAAAAGAGCTCGTTCCACCACGGGTTTGGTTGACGGTGCGCATCAATTCCGTCAGCGTATTAAAACCAGAACGTTGAATATCTTCGGCGCTGATGACGGTGAGAGGTTGAGAACCTTCTAAATCGACGCCGCGAATGTTTGAGCCAGTGACACTAATCACTTCGATTTCGCTAGCTTCTTCGGTAGCCTGATTGACTTCGTTGATTTGGCTGTCGTTTTGAGTTTGAGCAAGCACTGACGCATGCGGGTATAAGCTTAGACCTGCGACGGAAAGCGCAAGCGCGATTGAATGCAGTTTCATAAGATGTTCTTCCATTTGAAATATGAGCTGATTGAAAAATGCGCCTGCAAAATTTTTATAAATTTATGAATTGTATTGAGTACAGCGCAGATGTTCCTGAGCGACAGGAATGATTAGCAAATAGAAATTGGCCTACTCGTCAAACCATTCTGACAAATAGTAATTTTGATAGCGATACATGCTTAAGTTGGCTGCTTTTTTGATCATGTTTTTCGATTGACGTTTGCTTTATGCTATCAGTGCGATACTGATAACAAAGCACAACGCAACGTTCCTCTTATTAGCGCCAAATGCCCTTGTTAAACAGTGACTCTGAAAACAAAAGCTTTGCACGCAAAGCAGAAAATCGAGCGAAATTTGTCGATTGACTTCCTATAAGAATACCCATTAGTGTAAAAGAAAGTCAAATTCAGTGCGCAAAACTTTGCCTTTGTTAGCGTATTTGTTCAACTCTTCTGTCGCCGTAATATGGTTAAAAAACATTATGATGTGTGAAATTCTCAGGTATAAACACGCTGTTAAAAATGTGAACGCCCAACGAAAAAAGTATATTAATATCTTAATGTTACCACTGTATTTGTGGTTGGCGGGGCACGCTCAAGCCGCACAACAAAAAGAGTATCAGCTTTTGCTGGCAGGCGGGGCACTAAACACTTGTTCAAGTCTGTCGCAGCATAATTGCACTCATTCTCGTTTAAACAGTGACTCGACGTCGCCGCTTCGCCAGCAAATGCTTTATGAGATTAGCGATAAGCGCATAGAGGCTTTAGAGGTATTAGTTGAAAAGCAATGGATAGACGAGGGCTCAGCCGAGCTTAATCATGTTTCTTCGGTATTAAGAAATGGCTTACAAACTAGCCTGAGCAAAGCGGCCCTGACTCGTTCTGAATTATTTGATTACTTTGACCATATGAATATTCTAGACGCGGTAAAGGCGCTTCCTGATCCTGCATACTTTGCATTGTTGGATCATTTGGAGCATCAGCAATTAGACTCACAAGGCAATCGACTTCGTGAACTGGCCGATGTGAATCAAAACACAAATCACTTTTCGGCAAGAATTTATCAGCGCTTCGCTGAGCAAGTGCGTTTAAAAGCAACGCGTTTAGGTCAAAATCCACACATTTTAGTGGCCACGTCATCGTCAAGAGATGCGTTTGAAGTTGCAGATTTTTATGAGAGTGCATTTGAATCGCTAGGCATCGAAGCGACATGGTTTCCAGTCGATCAAGCCCTTGCCTATGCGCTTTCAAACAAAGATTTACAGCCAGATACCTGTGAGAATTTACCCTCGATACGAGCGCGCTTTCATCTTTATGATCGAGAGCGTATTTACCCTCAACGAACGCAATTTCAAGAAAAGGTATGCAAGCAAAGCGAAATCTTACTTAAGCTTATTGAACGCAGCCAAGGAATGTTTTTCAATGGAGGTGATCAGAGCAAAACCCTAAACAGTTTGTTAAACAATAGGAGTTTGCCCTTAACTTTCTGGAAGCTAGTGCAGCAGCAGGTTCAAAACAATAACATGATTGTTGGCGGCACAAGCGCCGGAACGGCGGTTCAGGCTGGAAACGTTTTTGCTAACAGACCGATTCCAATGATCACCAACGGCACAAGCGCGAGCGCAGTTAAACGAGGTCCGTTTCCAGCGCTAGCACCAAGTCAGCGATGTAGCTCAGATGCGTGTGATAATGGTCTGAACGCTGACGATTTAACCTACATGCCAAGAGGGGGCTCTGGATTATTTCACGTAGGGTTTTTGGATACGCATTTTTCTGAACGTGACCGAGAGGGGCGAATGATTGCGTTGGCGCTGACCAGCAAAAGTGCCCTTGCAGCGGGCGTTGATGAGACGACTGCCTTACTTTATGCCAACGACAATACGACTATTCATTTGGAAGTGTTGGGTAAAAACGGCGTATTTTTGGTAGATGGCGACAATCACGTTCAGCAAATCGTTAACAGTCCGGCACTCTCACAACGTCAGATGGCAGGTTTTGCTCACTTTCTAGTGGACGGAATGCGCGCAACGATACCCATCAACTCATTAGAGCGTGAGGCGAAAAACCAAGCGCCGATTCCCAAACTGGGTATGCTTGAATTAAATGAAAGCGGCGAACAGCAAGGATTTGAGATAGTCAGTGAACGCAAAGTGCTCTCTAAATTAGAACAGGGCGTTTGGCGTGATGTAACTCGGCAATATTGCGGCGGCACAGACGCGATTTCATTTAGTCTGTTTAATGCTTCATTTGTACTTGCACCAGATGATACCACACGGTTTTTTGTTGATAGAGATCGTAAACATTGCGGATACACCTACTTACCATTTGTAATTGATTACAGTTCTTCTACATCCCTTTAATGGAAATGTGCTCGTCCGTCTGTTTTTAATGCGAAGCTTTTCGTGCTTTATCAGACATTAATCGCTATTATTTAAAGCACAAATCAAGTAAAATCCCGCGCTCTTTTTTTGGTGTACTCGAGGGCAAATAATGTCAGAAGATAAAGAATTTAAAGAAGTATTTAATTGGTGGTACTTTTTCGGTATTGTTGGCGCATTAGCAATATTCCCCCTCATGCATATCTTGGCAGGATGGTACGTTTTCTTTTTCAGCAACTAGCGGCTATGTTTGTCAAGTATGCACACAGGCCGTAATTGCCTTTTTATGAATACTCACAAGGATTCACTGTGACACAAGAGATCATTAAATCAGCTGTAACAACCATTTCGGACTATCCAAAGCCTGGAATTTTGTTTAGAGATGTAACCAGCGTGCTAGCTAAGCACGATGCGTTTCAAGCGTGTATTGATATGCTAAAGCAAAATTATAATGGACAGCTCTTTGACAAAATTGTAGGCACAGAAGCCAGGGGTTTTTTATTTGGTGCGCCACTTGCCTTAGCGCTTGGCATTGGGTTTGTTCCTGTGAGAAAACCCAAAAAGTTGCCGCGAGAGACGATATCCGAATCGTATGAGCTTGAGTATGGCACTGATGAGCTCGAAATTCATAAAGATGCCATCAGCGCAGGTGACAATGTATTAATGATTGATGATTTGCTAGCAACAGGCGGCACGATGGTGGCAACGGCTAATCTTATTCGTCGCTTAGGCGGTAATGCGGATCACGCCGGTTTTGTCATTTCATTGCCCGACATTGGCGGTCACAAACGACTCGAGGCTGCTGGTATCAAGCCTTATTGTATATGCGAGTTTGAAGGCGACTGAGCATGAGCTATCAAGTATTAGCGCGTAAATGGCGTCCACAAACCTTTGCTGAATTAGTTGGACAGCAGCATGTGGTTGACGCTATTACGAATGCACTTGAGAACAATAAGCTTCATCATGCCTACTTGTTTACCGGCACGCGCGGGGTTGGAAAAACGACGATTGCGCGTATCTTTTCAAAATCGCTAAACTGTGAGCAAGGTCAAAGCGCAACGCCCTGTGGTAAGTGCGATACCTGTTTGGATATTAGTGAAGGCAGATTCGTCGATTTACTTGAAATTGACGCCGCCTCGCGAACAAAAGTTGAAGACACCCGAGATTTACTAGATAACGTTCAGTACAAGCCAACGCGAGGGCGTTTTAAGGTTTACTTAATTGACGAAGTGCATATGCTGTCGAAGCACAGTTTTAATGCGCTGCTAAAAACCTTAGAAGAGCCACCTCCGCATGTTAAATTTTTGCTTGCCACGACCGATCCTCAAAAGCTGCCGGTGACCATTTTATCTCGATGTTTGCAGTTCAGTTTAAAGGCGCTCAGTCGAGAGCAAATTCAAGGACAGCTTTCTTATATACTCAGTGAAGAATCTTTGGCACATGAGCCTGAAGCACTTATACACATAGCGCGCGCTGCCGCTGGCAGTATGCGAGATGCGCTGAGTCTTACCGATCAAGCTATTGCCCAAGGAAACAATCAGGTCACGGTGAATACCGTTGTTTCAATGCTGGGCTTGCTCGACAAAAACCAAGTGATTAAATTGGCGAAGTATGTCTTTGAGCGCGATGGTGAAAGCGCGATGAAACAGCTTGAAGAAATTTGCGCAGATGCACCAGACTATGCTCAAGTACTGTCCCAATTATTGGCTTTAATTCATCAAGTGGCATTGACTCAAATAGTGCCAGATGTGTGTAAGCTTGATACGAACTCGGCAAAGCCCGTTTATATGCTAGCAAAAGCGGTAAATCCTGAGCACGTGCAGCTATTGTATCAAATTGCACTTAATGGCAAGCGCGACCTGCCTTATGCGCCGGATGCACTGACTGGTTTGCAAATGACGATTATGCGAATGCTTGTATTTACACCGGCTCAAAATATCGCGCTTGATGTTGAAGCGCTCAAAAAAAACGAAGATGCGCCACAACCTTTGTCCGCCGAATCTGATGAAAATAAACAGAATGACAAGTTCGAACAAGCTAAAGCGTCGGCTAAGCCCATTGACTCCCCTAATAATGAACTGCCTCAACAAGAAGATAAGCGACAAGCGCTAGACGCGAATGAAACTGCCCTTAAGGACACAGGTGACGATGCTGAAGAAGCGGCGGTGCAAACGATGGACGTTTCAAATTTTGAGCAAAATCAAAGTAACCTTGAACCAGAGCAGCCTCCGTTTTTCGATGATGATTCGAGTCCTGCTCCTCATGCAGAGCTTGAACAGCAGCTAGGCACACAGCCAGAGTCAGAGGCAAGTTCTCAGTCTCAGGATGACACTGATTCGGTAGCACATCTACAAGATCTGTTCGCGATGGAAGATGACCTCGCGTCTTACGAAAAGCAAATTATTGATGACAGCCAGCAGCAGCCAGACACGTCTGGTTCAGCACAACCGACCGACTCAGATGGAATAACTGGCGTAAAAAAGTCTGAATCGTCAGTAGACGAATCCTCAGTAGACATTCCCCTAGCTGACGCCCTGAATAATGAAAGTGTTGACGATAGCCAACAAGGCTTATCAGGCGCGCTTGAATCTGATCCTGCCTTTGAACAAAACCTTGAAAACACGGCTGAAACTGACGTGGCGAAAGTTGAATCAAAAGACGGTGTCGGCAGCATAGGTGAAATCAAAGCATATCTGGATAATGGTGAAAAGTTAGTCAAAGCTAGCCAAATTGATAAGTGGAGTCGCTTTGTTGATTCATTAGATGTGCGCGGTCTTGCGCGACAGTTACTCATACATGGGCGATCACAAGGCATAAACAGCAGTGCGATGGTGCTTGAAATTAATCAAGACCATCACCACCTTAATGAGCAAAGCAGTGTTGTTTCAATTACTCAAGCGCTCAAGAAGCAATACGGTAAAGATATTGCTGTTACTGTAAAAATGGCGCCGCCTGAGAAACCGGTTGAAAATACGCCATACGAAATTCAGCAACAAATTGATGCAATGCGCTTAGCATATGCAAATGAGATCATTGAAACGGATTCAGCCGTACAAGAATTGGTTGAGGCTTTTGATGGTAAGGTAATTCCCGGGTCGGTCGAATCACGATAAGCGCATTATATTTAAAGACGAGCCAACGAAACATCGCATGGTAACAAGACAGAATACGAGGTAATTATGTTTAAAGGTGGCATGGGCAATATGATGAAACAAGCCCAGCAAATGCAAGAGAAAATGAAGCAGGCTCAAGACGAGTTAGCACAATTAGAAGTGACGGGTGAGTCTGGCGCTGGCATGGTAAAAGTTGCTATGACTTGCAATCACAATGTACGCCGAGTGGAGGTCGATCCGTCATTGTTAGACGATGACAAAGACATGTTAGAAGACTTGGTTGCCGCTGC
This sequence comes from Ningiella algicola, assembly GCF_028401415.2. Classification (NCBI taxonomy): domain Bacteria; kingdom Pseudomonadati; phylum Pseudomonadota; class Gammaproteobacteria; order Alteromonadales; family Alteromonadaceae; genus Ningiella; species Ningiella algicola. The sequence continues at coordinate 4,435,330 of NZ_CP171821.2, forward strand.
GATAAATGATGCGGTTCGCCGCGTACAGGAAGCCTCGCAAGAGAAAATGTCTTCGGTCACAGGTGGCATGAATCTGCCCGCTGGCTTTAAGATGCCATTTTAATGTGCGCTATTTTGTTTTATGCACAACAACGTTATGCACAACAACGTTACGCACGACAACTGGCAACTCTAGCATCACATGTCATTTAGCCCCCTTATAAGCGAGCTTATCGGCGCATTAAAGTGTTTGCCTGGTGTTGGCGCGAAAAGTGCTCAGCGAATGGCCTTTAACTTGCTAGAGAGAAACCGCGATGGGGCGATGAAGCTAAGTGAAGCTTTACATGATGCTATGCAACACGTCAAAAATTGCGAGCAATGCCGCACCTTCACTGAAACATCTATCTGCGGCATATGTTCAAATCCCTCCCGGGCCGACACAGCTCAAATTTGTGTAGTTGAATCGCCTCAAGATATCCTGGCAATAGAACAAACCGCTCAGTACAAAGGCTTATATTTTGTGCTTATGGGACATTTATCTCCCATTGACGGTATCGGGCCCGCTGAAATTGGTTTGGATATCTTCCAAAAAAGACTGGCTGAAGAGTCAGTAGAGGAAGTTATTTTAGCCACTAATCCTACTGTTGAAGGTGAAGCGACAGCGCATTATATTGGCCAAATTTGTCAAAAGCATCACATTCAGGCTACGCGGATAGCTCACGGTGTCCCAGTCGGCGGCGAGTTAGAGTACATTGACGGAAATACACTAATTCATGCGTTTAGCGGGCGCAGAAAGTTCTGAGCTTTCACGTCATTTAACCGTATCGACCAGAAATTAGCTCAGCAGCTTGCAATCATCCCAAAATTATTATCATCAAGTGTATTTTTATGCTTGAAAATATGTATCGCGTCCACACATTGTACTCGTTGATATTAAAACCTATTGAACACATTAGAGGAGAACCTTGGCAATGGCTGAGACTGTCCAACACGAAAAGCATGGATTTCAAACGGAAGTAAAACAACTGCTTCAATTGATGATCCACTCGTTGTACTCAAACAAAGAAATATTTTTACGTGAGCTTGTGTCTAACGCTGCAGATGCGGCGGATAAACTTAGATTTAAAGCACTTTCAGACAATAGCCTATTTGAAGGTGATGGCGATTTGCACGTTAAAGTCAGTGTCGACAAAGACGCAGGCACTTTGAGCATCAAAGATAATGGCATTGGTATGAGCAAAGAAGATGTCATTGCCAATCTAGGTACGATTGCTAAGTCGGGAACCAAAGACTTCTTCGCCAATTTATCGGGTGATCAAGCAAAAGACTCTCAGCTTATCGGGCAATTCGGTGTTGGTTTCTATTCTGCATTTATCGTTGCTGATAAAGTCACAGTCAATACGCGCGCCGCAGGCGCAGCTTCTAGCGAAGGTGTACAATGGGTTAGCGAAGGCGAGGGTGATTTTGCAGTCGGTGATATTGAAAAAGAAGACCGTGGAACTGAAATTATTTTACATCTTAAAGAAGATGAAAAAGAGTTTTTAGACGGCTGGCGCCTGCGTTCGATTATCACTAAATACTCAGACCATATCAGCATTCCTGTGCAGCTTTGGAAAGATGAAGTGCCTGAACGAGATGGCCCTGACGGAGAGAAAATCCCTGCCGAACCTGGTCAGTGGGAATCAATCAATAAAGCAACTGCACTGTGGACGCGAGATAAGTCTGATATTTCTGATGACGAATACAATGAGTTTTATAAGCATGTTTCTCATGACTATTCCGATCCCTTAACGTGGTCACACAACAAAGTAGAAGGCAAAACCGAATATACATCTTTGCTATATATTCCATCAAAAGCGCCTTTCGATTTGTGGAATCGCGAGCAAAAAAACGGTTTGAAACTGTACGTTCAACGCGTATTTATTATGGATGACGCAGAACAGTTTATGCCGACTTATTTGCGTTTTGTGAAAGGCTTACTTGATTCAAACGACTTGCCATTGAATGTGTCTCGCGAAATATTGCAAGATAATAAAATTACGCAGTCGATTCGCCAAGGTTGCACCAAGCGTGTGCTCGGCATGCTAGAGAAAATGGCGAAAAACGACGCTGAAACCTATCAGAAGTTCTACACTGAATTTGGTAATGTGCTTAAAGAAGGACCCGCTGAAGATTTTGCTAACAAAGATAAAATTGCTAGTTTACTTCGATTTGCTACTACGCATGATGAAAGTAACGAGCAGACGGTATCTCTTGCTGATTACATTTCGAGAATGAAAGAAGGTCAAGATAAAATTTACTATGTTACGGCCGATTCATACCAAGCAGCGCGCACTAGTCCTCATTTAGAAATATTCCGCAAAAAAGGAATAGAAGTGTTGATAATGGGTGAGCGTATTGACGAGTGGTTAATGTCGCACTTAACTGAGTTTGAAGAGAAGTCTTTCCAGTCGGTTGCAAGCGCTAACGTTGACTTAAGCGAGCTGGACGATGAGGAAGCTAAACAAGCTCAAGAAAAAGCAGAAAAAGCAGTAGAGGGCGTGCTTGAGCGAGTGAAAACCGCCTTGGGTGACAAAGTAGAAGAGGTGAAGTTTACTAACCGCCTCACCGACTCTCCTGCTTGCATAGTAGCCAGTGAAAATGGCATGACTACGCAAATGGCTAAGCTGATGCAAGCGGCTGGACAGGAGGTACCAGAGCCAACGTATAACTTCGAGCTAAATCCAGAACATCAACTTGTAAAACTAGTAGCTGACGTTCAAGATGAGTCCTTATTCACGCAGTGGGCTGAGGTTTTGTTTGACCAAGCTAAACTTAGTGAGCAAGGTTCTTTAAAAGAGCCCGCGTCGTTTGTAAATAACTTAAACAGCCTGTTGTCTACGTTGGTTAAATAAGCAACTAATATAAGTTAAAAATGTGGTGTGTGATGCAAGTTGCCTTTTACCGCATGACAAAATATCAAAAGCCAAACATCTGATATGTTTGGCTTTTTTTTACTCTATTGAAAGCTGGTGTAGACATGATGCTAAAGTCTGACCAATTTCTCAGTTTTTAGCTTGTGAAGCGCATATCTACCCTGTAGAGTTTTGATATTACTCATAAATTATCGGAGGACGCGCAATGCGTATTATTCTTCTAGGCGCACCGGGTGCAGGAAAAGGCACGCAAGCACAGTTTTTAATGAATAAATTTGGGATCCCTCAAATTTCCACTGGCGACATGTTGCGCAGTGCCATTAAAGCTGGAACTGAAATGGGACTAGCCGCGAAAAAAGTCATGGATGCAGGTCAGTTAGTATCCGATGATATTATTATTGGTTTAGTAAAAGAGCGCATCGCTCAAGATGACTGCACTAAAGGCTTTTTGCTAGACGGTTTTCCACGCACAATTCCTCAAGCAGACGCTATGAAAGAGGCCAATATAGCTATCGATTATTGCATTGAGTTTGATGTACCAGATGACGTTATCGTGGATAGAATGGGTGGCCGCAGAGTGCATCCCGCATCTGGTCGAGTTTATCATGTAGATTACAACCCCCCGAAAATAGAGGGTAAAGATGATGTGAGCGGAGATGACTTAATTATTCGTGATGACGATAAAGAAGACACAGTCCGCAGTCGCCTTGGTGTTTATCATGAACAAACGAAACCGCTTGTTGATTACTATGAAGCGGCGGCAAAAAATGGAGATTGTCAGTATTTTAAATTAGATGGTACTAAGGCGGTTGATACGGTAAGTTCAGAGTTAGAAGTGCTGCTGACAAAATAAGTTTGTTTATCAACAGATCCAAAATGTAAAAACGAAAAAAGCCGCAGTGATGCGGCTTTTTCGCATAGCAAAAAAGCGCTTTACATCATTTTTTTACAACGCGTAAGTGCTTCCAAATAATAGTAATCTGCGTAGTTCAAGGCGCCCGCTAGCTCGTATCCTCCCGGAAAATTGCCTGTAGCCTGTTTCAGCAAGAATTGTCCGTTTTCACCTTTTTGAGCGAGGTAATCTGAGCCAGCCAAACTGCGAAGCATTTTCATTGCAGCATCTTCATAACGTTTTGCCTCGTCTTGTTCCACATAAGTGGCTAGTTCAAATAGTGCGCTGGCAACTAAGGCTGCAGTAGAGGAGTCACGATAATTAATTACTTCAGGATCATCTGGCGCGTCAAAGTCAAAATATGGCACCAAATCGTCCGGCATATTTTCATGACTTAAGTAGTGCTCTGTAATGTTCTTTGCAAAGTCTAAGAAGCTTTGGTCTTGAGTGTAGCGATACATCATTACATAACCATAAAGTCCCCAACCTTGACCGCGCGCCCAGTCTGAGTCATCAGCAATGCCTTGCCATGTTTGTTTATGAATGGCTTCACCGGTGGTGGTACTATAGTCTACAACGTGAAAAGAGCTGTAGTCATCTCTAAAATGATTGTTCATGGTTACTGTTGCGTGAGAGACTGCTGCGTCTGCGAAACTTTGTTCATCGGCTAGCTTGGCTGCCTCAAATAATAACTCTAAATTCATCATGTTATCGACGATAACTGGAAATTCCCATGTGCCAAAATCCCAGGAACGCGTTGCGCCAACGACTGGATTATAGCGTTGCATTAGGCTTCGCGCGGTTTGCACGATGATTGGAATATAGTCCTGATTGTCGGTGAGACGCAAGCCATTTCCGTAGCTGTTAAATATCATAAAACCCGTATCATGGGTTTTTACATTGAACTGCTGACTTTCAAGTGCATGCGTCCATTCTTGAGCTGACGCTAACCATGATGGGTCATTAGTGTGCTCATACAAATACCAAAACGAGCCTGCCACAAATCCACTCGTCCAGTCTCTTGTTTCCACCAGTTTCACTTCTTTTTCAAATGAACGAGGGATTTGTGTGGGATCAGTATAGGTCTTTCTGAAATGGTCTAAGTGCGAAGCGGAGTAATCAAGGGTAGCTGCGCAAAAGGCTTTGTTATCCGATATGGATGCCAGAGAGCTAGACGCTTCAGACGAAGCTTTGTCTACAGCCTGCCCGTAAGGACTTGATTGAGATGCATCTGGACTGTCTGAGCAAGCAGAAATAGACATTGCACAAGCAACAGCAAATGCTAGTGCAGCGGGTTTGAATGGGCGTTTAATTGACATGTTTTTTCCTAAGCAAACGCGATATTGCGAATTGTTAATGAAATTTTAATAAGCTTAACAAGCTAGCCTTTTTCCCGATATTAACTTTAGTTGAAAAATATGGTAATTGATTAATGATATTTCCTTACTTCTTAAGATTCAGGGCTAATCATTGCGTCTAAAATTGCATCCGACGCCTTTTCGGCAATCATGATGGTTGGTGCGTTGGTATTACCGCCAATTAAGCGAGGCATAACAGATGCGTCCACTACAGATAAGTTTTTAATGCCATGCACCGAGCAATTTTCATCCACTACCGTCATCTGGTCGTCACGCGCGCCCATTTTGCAGGTGCCGGCGGGGTGGTAAACGGTCTCGGCGTTTTGTCTTATAAACGCTTCTATTTCATCGTCAGTCTGTACACTGTCTCCGGGGATAAATTCCCAGCTCTTTGCGCTCAGTGGTTTGGTTTGTGCAACTGATCGCGCCCATTTGAAGCCCGCGATCATTGGGGCCATGTCGCGATCGTCACTGAGGTAATTACCGCGAATATCTAAGCTGAGTTTTCTGTCATCACCGCGCTTGAGTTTGATTTCACCACGGCTATAAGGATACAAATTGCAAAAATGAATGGTGAAGCCGTGACCCCAGGGTTTGGTGCGGCCATGGTCTACTAGTAAGGCCGGTAGAAAGTGAACTTGAATATCAGCATGACGCTTGTCGGCACAAGATTTAATAAACGCGCCGCCCTCGGCGATATTGGAGCTCAACATTCCGCTACGACTGCGCCAGTACTTGATGGGCTCGAGCGCATTTTTGAGCATTCCGCGTATAGATAATCCATATGAGTCTCTGCGGTCTTGTTTGTACAGGATAGTCGCATCAAGATGGTCTTGAAGATTTTTACCTACGCCGGCTAAATGATGCTGAACATGTATGCCAAGCTCTTCTAGTTCGTCTTTTGGACCGATGCCTGAACCAAGCAACAGAGCCGGAGAGTGAACCGCTCCGCTGCACAAGCACACTCTCTTATTTGCGAAGATTTGTTCAGTTTTTCCATTGATACGTAACATCACGCCCAAGCAACGCTTATCTTCGACAATAAGTGTGCTCACTTCGGCATTGGTTAGTACGGTAAGATTTGGACGGGATTTGACCTCGTCGCTTAGAAAACCTTTGGCAGTCGAGCAGCGCGAACCGTCTCTATGCGTGACTTGATAAATCCCCACGCCTTCTTGACGTATGCCGTTAAAATCGGGGTTTTCCGCATACCCAAGGGACTTCGCCGATTCTACGAATTCACGCGTTAATGGATTGATATGTTTTAGGTCGCTGACACTTTGCAGGCCTGCACTGCCGTGGAGTTTTGATATCCCCCGCGTGTTATTTTCGCTTTTTCGAAAATAGGGCAGTACATCATCCCAAGACCATCCATTTGCGCCAAGTGCATCCCACTCATTGTAATTTTCCGGAATGCCGCGAATATAGCACATGGCATTAACCGAGCTTGAACCACCCAAAGTTTTGCCACGGGGCCAATATAAAGAGCGGTTGTTGAGGTGTTTCTCTGCTGCGGTATCAAGGTGCCAATTAATGGATTTGAGCTCGCTCATCAGCGCTAAACCAAATGGAATATGGATGGCTGGATGCTTATCTTTAGGTCCCGCTTCAATCAGGCAAACGCTGACGTCGGGGTGTTCTGAGAGTCGGTTTGCTAACACACAACCGGCGCTTCCTGCGCCGACGATTACTATGTCATATCTTGCCATTGTCCTTTTCCAAATAGGAGTGTTCAATCGTGTATTGGCGCTTGTAACGCCAATATAAGACTGTCAACTAATGCACCATCACACTTATATGATATGCCAGCTATTGTCCTATCGCCACTCTAATTCAATCTCCAGTTTGTCGCATGGAGACTGAGAGCCACACATTTCGTCATAGGGCGTATTTTGCCGGAGCAAGACTCTATCGAATGCTCTGCCAGAAAGCTGCTCCTTAATGTCTGACAAGGATTGGAACTGTTTGCCACCACGGTATTCGTCCACTAAATATTCCGTAGCATGCTGATCGCCGATACCGGCCAAATAAGTGCCGCCTTCAATTGATTCTATAAATAAATTCATATTGCGTTACCTTATGCATTGGAAGCGCAACTGAAAATGCAGTGTCGCTGTCTATTGAAACGCTCACTGATAATTTGTAGATCAAAATTTGAGCATTTTCTTAGGCACCAGCTCGATGATAATCTGGTTATTGATAAGCGTTTAGCTCTGCCACCACTTGTTTCGGCATACCATTAAACCGGCATGCTCAAGATCAGCTTTTAACTGCTGGCGGTCTTCGAGATTCAAAAAATTGCCTATCTCAAGCTTATGCTTGGCCTGGCTAAGTGATATGCGCGGTAAGTGCCAACCCTCATCGGCTTCGTAGTAATATACGTACAAATCGTGCCGATTAAATTCATCTCGCTTTTCAACTGTCTTTCTTCCCCACTCAATGACGACTTTCTGAGGATATATCGAAATCACTTGTTTGCTGTGAGTAAACTTGGATACCTTGTACATGAGCAGTGCAAATAGTCCAACTTCCAGGCCCGCGAACGGCAATACCACCCATGCCCCGACAAAACTCCAGGCAATGGCAATAATCATTACCACCGCCACCATAACGCAGATGACGATTTTGGTATGTTGCCATGTTGCTGAACGGTTTGGTGACAAAGTGATCACTGTTTCATCAGATTTGCTATCTGTGACTACCATCGCTTTCAACCTTATGTATAATCCGATGGTTTTTCATTGCCATCGACTGCAAGAACGGAATACTGATAACGCGTATGAGCGAATTTTTCAATGCACACAAGTACAAATGCATGCTATTGCTGGCGTGGCTTGTATTGCTAAGTGTCCAGCCCGAGATGCCGGCGTTATTAGTCGAGTACGTAAGTTTTGTGTTTTTAGGTGTATTGGGCGCTATTTTTGCTAATGCGACGGGTGCCGGTGGTGGTGTCGTCTTTGTGCCTGTTTTTAATCAGCTGGCATTGTCAAATGAGACGATTGTCGCGACTAGTTTTGGGATCCAGTGCTGCGGGATGACTGCAGGAGCAATCACTTGGTATAAACATTATAAGTTGCATCATCAAAACGATGCGCAGTGGTCAATGCTGTCAAAAGGACTCGCCTGTGCCTTACCCTTTTCTATTGCTGGCATTCTGATTGCGCAGTTTTTACTAGGCCAGTACACCGATGCGGTGCAAAGCTCGCTTCATTTGTATTTTGGCCTATTTTCCATCGTTTTAGCATTGTGCATCTATGGTTCAGTTCCGTTAATGAAGCGCACGAAATTCAAAGAAAAATTACTTATCATTGATGCTTTCGCTTTGTCTGTAATTGGGCTTGCCGGTGGTGTTGTCACTGCTTGGCTATCGGTTGGAGTGGGCGAGTTGGTGGCGGTATATCTCATTTTGCGCGGTTTTAACATTACCTTTGCTATCGCGCTTGCTGTTATTTTAAGCGCCCTTAGCGTATGGTCAGCCATTGGCTATCACATAGCTGTCTCAGGTGCAGTTTACTGGCAAATTGTGCTGTTTGCAGGCGCGGGTGCTGTCGTTGGCGGTATGATTGCGAAGCATGTGGTGTTGTTTTTTTCACCCGTTAACCTGAAGATATTTTTTGCATCATGGGTAATGATTATGGGACTGGCGGGTTTACCTCTTTTTGCATAATCAACAGGCTCTAGATTCCCGTCACTTTTACTAGTGCAGGCGTGTTACGAACAAATGACTTATGAATTGAGGGACATATAAACATGTTAGTGTCGATTGTGTACGGCTTCGATAGTGCTCAGATTGCCAATCGCTTTTTGAATGACGTGAATTCACACAAAGCGCTGGGTCATGCTAAAGCTAGGTTGTTCGATACCAACAAAGTGCGCATTCAATATAATATGGTCGCAGGCGATTATGACAGCACATTGTCAGTCTTAGATGATTTGGCAGATTCATATGGCGGTAAAGAACACAGTAGCAAATGATGATTAACCCTTCACCAGCGCATTAAAGGCAATACCTGACGCATGAATTCAAAACACTCTTCTTGTTATCCCATTAGCAGTTACGTACAAATCAAGAGCCCCGCTTGGTCAAAAGATGCCACTATCTATCAAGTCAACACGCGTCAATTTAGCCCGTCTGGTGACTTTGGAGGAGTAACTAAAGACTTAGCGCGCATTAAGGCGATTGGCAGCGATATTATTTGGCTCATGCCGGTACACGAAATTGGTGAAAAGAATCGTAAGGGCTCCCTGGGTAGCCCTTACGCGGTAAAAGACTATTACTCAGTTAACCCAGAGTTTGGCTCAGCTGACGACTTAAAGTCCTTGATTAAACATGCGCACTCACTTGGACTAAAAGTCATTCTAGATTGGGTTCCCAACCACACAGCGTGGGACAACCCATTAGTCGAAAGCCATCCCCATTGGTATGCGCGAGACTACAAAGGAGATTTTAGACCGTCACCGTGGTGGGATTGGGACGACATTATCGAGTTAGATTATAGCCAGAGCGAGCTTCGTGCATACATGATTGATGCGCTTTGCTACTGGGTAAAAGAGTTTGATTTAGATGGATTTCGTTGCGATGTTGCAGGCTATGTCCCGAATGATTTTTGGCATCAGGCTCGTCAAGCCTTATCACAAATTAAAGATGTATTTATGCTTGCTGAGTGGGAAGACAGGGATATGCATGCACAAGGCTTTGATATGACTTATGCCTGGTCATGGAATGAAGTCATGTTTGGTATTGCTCAGGGCGAGCTAGAGCTTGATAAACTGCGCAAATACTACTCTTGGAATGAACGCGCGTGGCCACGAGAAGCTTATCGCATGACATTCGTGAGCAATCATGATGAAAATGCCTGGGAGGGCACGCCAGTCGAAAAGTTTGGTGACATGCTTTGTGCTGCCATTGTGCTATCCGTGCTGGGGGAAGGAATGCCGCTCATTCACAATGGTCAAGAAGCGGGTGAAAGTAAGCGACTGGCATTTTTTGAACGTGATCCCATCAATTGGCAAGATCATTTCATGCATGATTTTTACAAGATGCTACTCGCGCTGAGAAAGCAGCACACCGCGTTGCATAACGGTGAACATGGCGCAAGAATGCATCAAGTGCCCAATTCAAATATGCAGCAGATTTTTAGTTTTGTTCGTGAAGATGAATACAGTAAATGGTTTTGCGTACTTAACTTTTCTAGACATTCAGTGAAAACTCAGTTCAAAGAGCATTACTATGCCGACACTTATGACGGATATTTAAGCTCAAGCAAGCACCAATATATCAGCGAAGATCATTCATTTTCCAATTCAGCTGTATTAGAGTTAGAAGCCTATGGCTATAGAGTGTTTGTAAAGCACAAATAGAAGGAACAGTATTTGTCAGACCATGCTAACAACGACCTTCGAGTAAAACTCGTTGCGATTGCCAAGGACGAGGCTGCTTATCTGCCAGAGTGGATATTCCACCACCTTTCGTGTGGCTTTGACAGTATCGATGTTTACATTAATCGCACGACTGATAACAGTGAAGAAGTCCTCTCGCTCATCAATAAACAATACCCGCAAGTCAAGTTCTATCATGCAGACTGGGTCGACCAGTGTGGCGGCACCGTGTTTAATCGTATGCAGTTTGTGGTTTATGCAAAAGCCTTTTATGAAGCCTCAATAAGTGGCGACTACACCCACATTGCCTTTTTGGACATTGATGAATTTTGGATGCATCAAGCTCAGATTAGCATTCATGATTTTGTATCCGGTTTTTTGAAAGATGATGTTATTTACTTAGAGTGGCTGATCGATCTTCCTGATCCAGCGCCCTTTTCGCCAATTGGCGAGTATATTCAAGGTAATCTGTCTGTGCTTGGAAAATGTATTTTTCCGCTTAGCGCAAAAGTACATCGCTTTAGGCTTCATACAAGTACCTTTGAAAACAAGCAGCGTACGGTTTTAGCAGATAATTCAGAATTTAGAAACGATGAGAATGTTGTGCAAAGTCTTCATCCAAGTCTCAACTCACTAAAGCAAAGCTTTATTTTTCATCGAGCTAATCGCAGTACATTTGAGTACGTATCCTTGACCAGAAGAGGTCGACCAAGCTCAAGCTTTGCGTACAAAGAAAACCGGAAAGGTTTGACGCAACAGTCCGAAAAATATCATCAAATTCGCGTGTTCAAAGATTCACGTCGTCAGAAAGAGTTCAACGAGTTTATAAAAAAGTGCCAATTAGATGCCGCTTTACAAAATGCAAGAGAGTTTGTTAGAAACCGTTACTCGCAGGCAATTGAAGGCTTAGAGGGGGCGCTTAAACAGAATTACAAGGTAATGAAATCAATTTTTGCACATGTAAGCGACCCTCGCGTATTGAATGCGTTTGCACTGCATCGCAAACGTATAAGTGAAATTAATCCAGATGATGCTGATATACACAGAGACTTAGCAAAAGATGCCATCCACCATGACGTAGCAGATGCTGTTAGACTGATTGAGCGGGCGCATGAACTTCGACCACATGGCCCTAAAATTATAGAGTTAAAGGCGCGATATCAAGCAATGTTAAATGCCAGGCAGTCAAAAAATGGCTAAGTATTGCATTGCTTCTCCACATAAAGATGATACCTGGTACGACTATAGGCTTTATTTGAGTTTAAAGCAGGAGCTTTCTGGACTAGGTCATATACATCAGGCCGGTGCGAAAAACCGGATTTATTTTTTAGGGGCGCCATTGAAATTTCACTATCCGAAAGTTGGGGAGTTCGACCCAAGCGCAAATAACATTGCACTGATTTATTGTCATTTTCAAAAGATTGAAAACATTTCTCAGTTTGACCACGTCTTTGTTCCCAGTGAATCAGTTAAAAAAAAGTTCGAACGCAAGGCCTTTTTGGATACCTTGACACTGAAAAAAGAAAAAGCCTTCAAAACCAAACGCCCTATCGGCATCGTGCGTCCGTTTTCTTCTCTTGAACCTAACGATGACAAACTCTATAAATTGGAATGCGATATTGCGTTTATGGGCGTGCCGCGTCTGCGACCCATCGTAGAGTCAGCCGTTAAAATTGTGCAAAAGCACGATTTGAGTTTCAAAATTATTGGCGCTGATTGGCTAGCATATCCCGGTAACCCTGACGCCATTAACTATTGCGCGACCGACCGCATTCCATACAGGCATATGCCAGCGTTTGCCAATAGCGCAAAAATTCATCTTGTCGATCATCATGCTTCGATGAAGGAATATGGTGCGGTAAGCCATAAATACATTGACCTAATCAAGGGTGGAGCCTTTGTGATCAGTGACGACAATCCTGATGCTAGAGAATACTATAGGGGCGAGGTATTTGGTAATGATGATGAGTTAGAGGCGCTCATTTTACGATATTTATCTGATCATCAAGCCCGCAGTGCGAAAGTACTTGAACAACAAGCGATTTGTAAAAATCAGACGAGCGCGGATGCGGCTTATCAGCTAGCAAAAACCTTCATATAAAAGGCTTTTTATATTAAACGTTCAATGCGGTTTCTTAAAAAACTTGTCAATATCGGTGCCTTTAAGTCGTGCCCGCCGCCCAATACTTTAACCGTTGACTTTATCAGAGCGCCTCATGCGATCGAAATTCAATCTACTAGGCCATTATTTGCCTGGAACTTGCCAAGGCAAATAACATTTCAAACTGCCTACCAAATAATAGTGGCATCAAACAAAACAAGCCTCAACAAAGACCATGGTGATGTATGGAATTCCGGCAAGATAGTATCTGCTGAATCGCAGAATGTCATCCTCAATGATTTGGCCTTGAAAGCTGGTAGTGATTACTACTGGAAAGTCCGTGTTTGGGGACAATCGACCTATCCATCTCGCTTTTCTGAAATGCAAAGTTTTTCATTAGCGGATGACGCTAGCGAGGGTATAACAGCAAACCAGACTAAGTGTGAAAAGGTCTATCCTGAGCTGAACGTGCTTGGTAAAGGCCATTATATTTTAGATTACGGTCGTGATGCCTTTGCATCTTTAGATTTCACCTACACGGCAGAGACGGCTCACACCTTAATGTTTCACTTGGGTGAGCGGCTAAAAGATGGTGCTGTAGACAGGCAACCACAAGGCAGTATTCGATATCAAAAAATTCCATTTTCAGTAAAACAAGGGAAGCATTCATATTCATTGCCTATCGACCAACCTGAATCACTAGCATCGCAGGCTGTTAAACTTGAAAATCTGCCAGCGCTTATGCCGTTTAGATACGTTGAAATTGAACATGCACGGTCTGAAATTCGTCAAAAAGATGCCATTCAAAATGCCTACTTTTATTATTGGGACGATAATCAAAGCGACTTTACCAGCGACAACGCTGTCTTGAATAGAGTTTGGAAACTGTGTAAATATTCAATTAAAGCCACTAGTTTTTCTGGTCTCTACATTGATGGCGATCGGGAGCGATTACCCTATGAAGCTGACGCATACATTAATCAGCTTAGCCATTATTCGTGCGATAGAGAATATGCTATTGCTCGCAGAACAATTGAGTATTTGCTGAATAATCCGACATGGCCAACTGAATGGCAATTACATATGGTCCCTATGGTATATCAAGATTTTATGTATACCGGTGATGCATCACTCATTGATAAATACTTTTACCAACTTCGACATAAAACGCTTTTTACTTTGCGTGATGCTCGCGGTTTGATTTCTGCTAAGCGTGCAACGCCAGACATTATGCGAAAACTCGGCTTTAGCGACGAGACCATTCGCTTAAGTGATATTGTGGATTGGCCGCCCGCTAGAAAACGTAATGGAAAATCAATTTTCGGCGAAAGAGATGGGTTTGTTGCGAAGCCGTTTAAAGCCCATGTAAATGCAATGCACTACCAAAATCTGACCTTAATGGCTGAGTTTGCGAAGCTCCTAGGGAAAGTGCGCGAGCAACAGAAGTTTGAATACTTAGCGATGATTACAAAAAACACCTTTAATGAGGTCTTCTTAGACCGTGAGAGAGGGATTTACACAGATGGAATAGGCACCAAGCACGCCTCAATTCATGCAAACATGTTTCCACTCGCCTTCAATTTAGTCCCTAAAAATATGCTGCCAAGCGTAGTGGCGCACATCAAAAATAAAGGTATGGCGTGCAGTGTCTATGGCGCGCAGTATTTGCTAGATGCGCTCTATAACGCCAATGCTTCAGAACATGCATTGCAACTTCTCTCGAGTAAGGCTGAACGCAGTTGGTATAATATGATAAGAGAAGGAGCCACGATAACGATGGAGGCTTGGGCCATGAAGTTTAAACCCAATGCAGATTGGAATCATGCTTGGGGCGCGGCTCCTGCTAACATTATTACGCGCAGATTGTGGGGTATTACACCGCTCAAGCCAGGTTTTAAAGTGGCTGCTATTAAGCCCCAGCTTGAGGGCTTAAAAACGAGCCGCATCACAGTACCGACGATAAGAGGCCTTATAGAAGCGTCTTATTCAAAGCATAGTGAGCAATCATCTGAATTTTGTATTACCATTCCAAGTAATATGGTGGCGGAGTTTTCAATTACGCCTACAGACGGATTTTCACTGCGTTATGAGGGAAAGTTTTTTCCTTCATTTATTGATTATTTACAGTTACCCCCAGGTCGACACAACATTGAAGTTGGTCGATTTTAATTGAATAGAGAGGCATGTCTTGTTTAGAAACTTCCAATTAACCCTTACGCCAGAGTGTGGGGAGTTTGTAAAAAAAGAATATAAGAAAGCCAAATTAATTGTGGAATATGGCTCAGGTGGCTCTACCTTTTTAGCAGCCGCTTTATCTGGTAAAAAAGTGCTTAGCGTTGAATCGGATATAAAGTGGTTGATGGAACTGATGAGCGCCTATAAAGAGCAAGACTTAAAGGGCGACATTGTGCCTCTGTGGGCAGATATTGGAGAGACCAAAGAGTTTGGTTATCCTGCTGATGAATCCAAATATAAGGATTGGCCCAACTATGCCAAACTGCCATTTTTGTTTTGTCGCGAACACAAGCTCTCGCCAGATTTAGCGTTAATAGATGGTCGCTTTCGAGTCGCATGCTTTCTAGCCTGCTGCGCGTACACTAAGACGAATATGAAGATCTTGTTTGATGATTATGCCGTTCGAAAACGATATCATGTAGTGGAGCGCATCTGTAAGCCTAGTGCCATTATTGGCGATCGCATGGCAGTGTTTGATATTAAACCTAAAATGGTTAACAGCGACTTTTTAGCTGATCACTATCACTATTTTTATCGACCGCAATAAACCCTTTTCAGGCCGACTACTTACTTTGAACTAAGATGTATTAAGTTCTCGTCATAAGCTCTGCAACAAAGGCGATAACGGCAAGTAAAACGAAGCCAATTACCATTCGATAAGTTAAGGTTGCTGCACTTGCGTCTGTTTCGCGCTCCTTGCTAGGCAAAAAGTCGCGAATCGATATAAATCGGGATTTTATGAAACTAATGCTCCAATTCGAACTTGCGAACAATGCCTGCCCAAAACTTGGCAATGCCTTGCGATAAAGAAACTCAACGTCCAAATTTACTGAACGTAATTCAGGTGGATATAAGCCTTGTTTGTTTAGCCAAACAAAAGCGAGTGCTGAGAAAAACAATAGCTGAAGCTGGGTGAGTGTATGAGTAATGTCATATGGCTGGTAAGTGCTCTCCCATGGAAGTAAATGGTAAACAATTGCAGGATAGCTGCCAATGGCAATGCACAGCACTGACGAAATGCCCATTGCAAACAGCATATTGGTTGGTGCCTCTTTGGGACGCTGCCCTGAGTCGTGCGCGAAGAAGGCGAAGAAAGGAATTTTGATCCCCGCATGATGAAACACTCCGGCAGAAGCAAATAAGAGCATTAACCACAAATACTCATGTCCGGCCTCTATCATTGCCGCCATTACCATACTTTTGCTGACAAAGCCGCTAAACAGCGGGAATGCTGAGATAGATGCAGCGCCTACAATACAAAATATCGTCGTTTTAGGCATAGTTTTGTGTAAGCCACCTAAGTCGGAGCCATTGACGTGCCCGATGCGATGCAGTACCGCTCCCATTGTCATAAATAGTAAGCCTTTGAATATCACATCATTAAAGGCATGGGCAACAGCGCCGTTGAGTGCAAGGGCAGAACCAATGCCGATTCCGCACACCATGAATCCAAGCTGATTGATAAGGCTGTAGGCTAAAACTTTGCGTAAATCGTTCTCAATCACCGCGTAAAAAATTGGGAAGCAGGTCATTGCCGCGCCAATGTAAACGAGTAAATCTTCTCCTGGGAAGGTTCTCGCTAAAGCATAAATAGCTACCTTCGTAGTGAAGGCTGATAAGAAAACTGTACCCACGGGGGTTGCTTCTGGATATGCGTCGGTCAGCCACGTATGCAAAAAGGGGAACGCGGCTTTGATACCAAATGCAAACAAAAAGATATAAGAAGCGGTGGTTTTAAGCTCTATTTTGTCGATGGCAATAGAGCCCGAATCATTGAAGTACATTATTGCCGCAATGAGCAGTGCAACACCGGACAATATTTGAATGATCAGATAGCGGATGCCTGCATCACGGGCGCGTTGAGTACGCCGCGCAAACACCAAAAAGGCGGAAGTTAAGGCGAGTAGTTCCCAAAATACGAATAAGGTAATGTAATCACCGGCAAACACGGCTCCGATCGCGCTTCCAGCATAGGCAAGACCTGCCACCAGTTGCAATTTGTCTTTTAGATGCATGGCGTAGATTAAGCAAATGAAGCATGCAACATGAAATAGATAGGCAAACATTAAGCTGAGCTTATCGACATTTACCAATGAAAGATTCAATAGATGCAATGGCACTTCATGTGAGGGCGTATTTAAGCCACTTAAGTACAGCAGTACGCCGTTGACCAGCGGGACGAGAATAAGGACATATCTGAGTCGATGAGGCAGCACCAGCGCAAGCGCAGCTGCAACAAAGAAAGGAATAAATGCGGGGATAGCGTAGCTAAACATTAAATGCCATCCTTTTTGTTCTGCCTGTTTTCTGATTCACTTTTTTCGTAGTAGTTTTCTTCTCGCATGAGAAGAATGCGCATTAGCTTGGCTAACACCACCAAGACCACACAAGCAACAAAGCCGTAAATGGCATAAAATGCCGGGATTTCTTCAAAATATAAATAAATATGGCGATGCACCACAAAATCTAATGCGACGAGCAATACACACACTGCGTAAAATACATATAATATCCGCTTCACGTTATTTGGCTTATCAAAAAAGCTGGGTTTTTCATCTTTCGGGGCTTGCGTCATTTTGAAATGGCCTCGCTCAAGGTATAAAACACACTTGGATCGAAGAATAAATAAAGCGTCATAACGGTAGGTATCGCCATGCCGATTAAACAGGCAATAGGGGCTTCTTTTATGCTGGTATCGTTCTCGGCTAACTCGTCCTCGCTTGGTGAGGTAAAAAAAGCTTTTACTGGAATACTCAGTAGGTAGTAGATATTTAGCATGGAGCTAATTGTCAAAACGCTTAGCACCAACCAGTAAGTTGCCGATATGCCCTCGTAATTTAGTGCACCTGAGAGTAAATACCATTTGCTCCACATTCCACCAAAGAACGGCAGACCAATAATACTTAGTGTGCCGATGGTAAACACAGCAAATGTGAAGGGCATGCGCTTGCCCATTCCCGACAATTCACTCACGTTTTTTTTATGCATGGTCACTAAAATAGCGCCGGCAGCAAAGAATAAGGCGATTTTTGCAAAGGCATGCATCGCAATGTGCATACTAGCGCCGATAATAGCCATCTGATTAGCCAACAACGCGCCTAGTACGATATAGCTTAACTGACTCACTGTTGAATAGGCCAAACGTTCCTTTAAATTATCTTTTGTCAGGGCAATTAAGGAGGCAAACAGTATGGTGAGAGTGGGCAGCCAAATTAGCCAATCGTTGGCATGAGTGTCAGTAATAAAATCGGTGCCA
Source organism: Ningiella algicola (assembly GCF_028401415.2). Classification (NCBI taxonomy): domain Bacteria; kingdom Pseudomonadati; phylum Pseudomonadota; class Gammaproteobacteria; order Alteromonadales; family Alteromonadaceae; genus Ningiella; species Ningiella algicola. Next base: position 4,453,445 of record NZ_CP171821.2, read on the forward strand.
AAAATAAAGACGATGACTTTAACTATTGAAAAAACGCCCGCTTTTACAACCGCCACAGCATGAAGCAAAGCGCTTACTGGTGTGGGCGCTACCATGGCCGAAGGAAGCCAACGATGAAGCGGCATGACGCCTGCTTTACTTATGCCCAAAATAAACAGAATCAACAACGGAATGACAGCAGTGGACGAAAGATTGTTTGCCAATATTCCACCTTGGACGAAATCAAGCGTGCCTGCCGAAAACCAAGTAATAATCATGGCGGGGAGAAAGAAAAGAATCGATGAGCCCATGAGAATCAAAATATATTTTCGACCGCCTCGCTTTGCTTCGCTTGTACCGGCATGTGTGACCAGCGGATAAGTTGAAATGGTCAAAAATTCGTAGAAAATAAACAGGGTAAATAAGTTATCTGAATATGCAACGGCCATAACGCCAGCAATTGCTACTGCAAACAGTGTAAAAAAACGTGTTTGATAGCCTTCTTTGTGGGCGCGCATATAGCCAATGGCATAGATAGAGGTGGCAATCCATAGGCCGCTGGCAATTAATGCAAACAAAATTCCAAGTGTGTTAAACGAAAAAGAAATGGCCAATCCCTCTATGGGTTCGGCAAGTGTAAATACAGCTTCAATCGAGGCTTGTTCCTGATGCAGAAAAAGATACACGTTTACGGCAAACAGCAGACCGGCCGTGATTAAGGTGACCGCTTCTCGAAGGTTGGGTGTTTTACCAAGCTGAGAGATTATTAACGACCCTACAACCGGCACAGCAAGCGTGAGCATTAAGATATACGACAAATCCATCTTTAATTCGCTCCCTGCGTGTAGGCGCCTAAAAGCGCTTTCGCAACTGATTGCGCGGCATCAGTAGGAATGCTGGTATACAAACCAAAATATAAACAAGCAATGGCGCCCACCCAAAGCGCGATACCCATGCTGCGGGGCGCAATCGCAACGCTGACATCGCCGCTTTTCACCTGGGATATATGCAGTTTTCGCTTTGAATTGAAGTACATAGCATCTACAATTTTCCAGACGTATGCGATAGCAAACACAGAACCAATGGCTATTGCAGCTACGACTATCCACTTTTGTTGAGCAACAGCACTTTCAAGTAAGTACCATTTCGTAACAAATCCGACGGTGCCGGGAACGCCAATTAAACTCAAACCAGCCAGAACAATCGCGCCAAAGGTCCATGGCATGCTTGCCCCAAAGCCTCGTATTTCGTGCAGGTAAGTTGTGTGCGCCCGATAAAACACCATACCTGCTCCCATAAATAGTGTTGCTTTAATCAGCGCATGATTGAACAAATGTAAAATGCCTGCGATCATTCCCGTTTCGCTCAACAGTGATAATCCAATTATGATGTAGCCTACTTGCGCAACTGAGGAAAATGCCAAAAGGCGTTTGATTTCGTTTTGCTGCCAAGCCCGATAGGAGCCGTAAATGACAGCGACACAACCTAAACTTAATAGAATTTGCGGGATCAGCATTTCTACCCAATAGGCGATTGGGTAAAGATCGAACAGTACGCGTATCAGGACGTAAATTGACACCTTTGTTGCCGTTGCAGATAGGAATACGCTTACAACCGAAGGTGCATAACCATAGGCGTTCGGTAGCCAGCTATGCAGCGGGAAAACAGCGGCTTTTAATCCGATACCGAGCAGAATAAAAATGAAGGCTGTCACCACAAGCTGCATATCGTCAAAGCTCTCAAAGCGCTCGGCAATATCAGCAATATTCAAGCTGCCCGATGCAGCAAACAAAAAGCCCACGCCTATTAAAAAGAAGGTGGCACCTATGGTACCCAAGACCAAGTAAGAAAAGGCAGCGGTAAGGGCTTTTCTATCTTGCCCCATACTGATAAGCGCATAGCTAGATAGTGAGGAGATTTCTAAAAATACAAATAAGTTAAAAATATCACCGGTAAGCGCAATGCCTAACAAACCTAGCAAACACAGCTGAAATGCCGCATAGAATAGACCATAAATCTGCTTACCAATTTCTTCGGGCACGCTGGCGTATGCATAAATAGACGAGAGTAGGGCAATGCCGCTTACAATAACGGCAATTAACGCATTTAAAGAATCAATCTTATATTCGATGCCCCATGGTGGTCGCCAGCCGCCAAGCTCGTATATAACATGGCTACCGTCAATCACATGCGACAAAATCAAGCACGAGATCGCAAAACAGGTAATGGACACTAATAATGTGATGCTCCAAGTGACTTTGTGCGATTTAAAAATAGCGGTGATAGGTGCAAAAACAAGTGGGATGACCACCAGCAAGATGGTGAGCTGCTCAGTCATGCATCAGAGTCCGAATTACGGTCAAGCGCTTCAATTTCATGCTCTTCTATCGTGTTGTAGGCTTCTTTTATTCGAATAACAAGTGCAAATCCCACGGCGGTGGTTGCTACGCCTACGACAATGGCCGTTAACATTAATACTTGCGGAAGAGGGTTGGAATAAAGAGAGTACTGCTCATCAACAATAGGCACCGTGCCACCGGTTACTTTTCCCAAACTTACATAAAATAGGATAACTGCGGTTTGAAACATCGCCAAACCCGCCAGCTTCTTCATCAAATTAGAGCGACTGATCAGGGTATAGAGTCCTACCATCATGACCATTACGATAAGCCAATAATTAATATGGCCTAGAATATATTCAATCATTCAGGCGCGACCCGTCTTGCAAAGGTAAAGAACAACAAGATCATGACTGAAGCCACGGTAATACCTACCCCAAGCTCAATAACAATGATACCGATATGCTGACCGACGATGGGATCTTCAGCAAGCACGCTATAATTTAAAAAGTTCCCGCCCATTAACATGGATGCGATCCCCACACCGGCATAAAGCAGCACGCCAAAGCTCGCACATAAGCGCAAAGGCGTCTCTGGAATTAGCTTAAGCGCTGCATCTAATCCATAGGTTAAGGCATAGAGTAGAATAGCAGTTGAAAAGATTACGCCAGCTTGAAAACCCCCGCCAGGACTGTAATCGCCGTGAAATTGAACATATAAAGCAAATAAAATAATAATGGGAGAGAGCCATTTACTGACGACTCTCAACACTAAGTCATTGCCCATGTTTGGCCTCCTTATCCTTTGTACCTTTGCTTGTTGCAGGTCCGCGTGTGCGAACTTTAAGTTTTTGACGGTTGCCTAACAAGAGCAGTACCGCGATACCGGCGGTTAGCACAACCGTCACTTCGCCCAAAGTGTCGAAGCCTCTATAGCTTGCCAACACCGCCGTAACCAAATTTGGCACCCCTGTTTCAGCCGCACCTTGTTCAATGTATCGTTGTGCAACTTGTTGGTTGACGGCGCTATTTAAGTCTCCAAGTTCAGCAATATCATGGGTCCCGTAAATCAGTAAGCCCCCCATTAGCAAACAAATTAAGATGGGTGCGCTGCGTACTTTGGCATTGCTAGTTGCTTCATGGCCATCTTTGATTGAGGCCAGTGTCACTAGCATCAGCACGGTTGAGATGCCGGTGCCAACCGCCGCTTCCGTAAACGCAACATCGGGTGCATCAAGCACAACAAATAGACCTGCAACCAATAAGCTATACAGGCCAAAAAGCATAGCCATCGCAAACAAATGTTTGGTTTTTAATACTGCCAGTGCCATTACTAGAAGAAATACGAGCAAAACAATATTGACAAGAAGGCTCATGATCCATCCTGCTTGAGCGATTGCACGTGAATTTTTTGCTTGTGCCTTAAGCCCCAACGCCATGCATTATTAGCAAGCGCATATGAAGAGGCCGGGCTAGTGAAAGCTAAAAACATAAAAATGAGAGAGAGTTTTGCTACGTGTATATATGAATCAGCTTGAAGCGCTAGCCCCGTCAAGATTAAAAAAGTGCAAAGCGTGTCGGTGACACCTACGGCATGCAAACGAGCGTAAGTATCTGGCAGGCGCAAAATGCCAATACCCCCTATTAAACCGAGTAAGCAACCTAGACCAATAAGCGAAAAACTAACAATATCAAGCATTTGTGCTGTCCTTATTATCTTGTTGTTCGCTTTGTGGCGATACCGCTTCGTTTTGCTGTGACGCTTGCGGCGCATGTTTCACTAATCTTGCACCCAGCACGCTTTTGTTCTCGGCAAAAAACTTACCCCTTTCAACTAAACGCAGTGCAGCAATTACGCCAACAAAGTTCAGTAATGAATAGAGAAGGGCGATATCAAGTAAATCATGACGACCCGAGAAAAACGCAAATGTCGCCACTAGCAACACGGCTTTTGTACCAAACATATTCACCGCTAAAATTCTGTCGAACACACTTGGGCCAAGTAAGGCGCGGCAAAGTGCAAGTGCCATAGTCATCATGATCGCAATGGCAGCAGCGAGAAATAAAGGCGTCACGAAGTTTGTTTTCCTAGGTCGGTGATGGCATAACGTTTTGGCATAATATTACGCATGTCACCTTCAGCTAAGTCCTTCGCACCCTGTTCGCTTATGGTATGAACTAAAAGCGTATTGTCATCTAATGCAATAGAAGAAGAGCCCGGCGTAAGCGTAATTGCATTGGCATATAGCACTTTAGCAACGTCGTCTTTATATGGCATATCGATGGTAATAAAGGTAGATTCAATAGGTTTGAAGCCCAAAATTCTAGCGCACACATCAATATTAGACTGGATAACTTTGATGCCAAGTTTGAGTAAGAAAACAATGAAGCTGCCCGTAACAAAAAAGGTATAGCGTTCTTGATCAATTTTATGCATCCGTGAGGTGAGCCACATAGCAAAGATGACAGAAAACAGACCAAATCCGAGCATAAGTGGCTCGAACATGCCTGATAGTAATAGCCACACAATGACTAATATAATCGCGAGTCGTATTTTATTATTCAAACCTGATTCACCTTGCGCTGACTACTTTGTGTAACCGATATTATTAGTTTTGTTCGGGTACTGTCTGCACTAACAATAGATGTGTAACGCAGAATCAACACAAATGTAGCAATTAGTTAACATCAATACAATGCAACAATTTTTTTACCTGTCTACGACTTTCGGATTAGACGCAAAAAAGCATGCACCGATGAAAGTGCATGCCTCAAAATCAAGCAAACCGAGGGACGCTCATTTGCTTGGTATGAATCTACTGAATACTAAAGGCGTTTGCCTAGTCTATTCATAACTATAGCGAAGCGTTACACCGCTGTAGGTGGAGTAAGCACGTATACCGATGTTCCATTCACCGCTTTGTGGATTGCTAATGGTACAAACTTCGTCATTTCCAGCTTCATATGGTCGACAATCATAACGATTGGTTTGCGGTGCTGAACCATATCTTAAGTACAAGTCAGCATCGCCGCTGCCGCCTGATATTCTCACGGTCATTGAAGATACGCCTGCAGGGATATCCCAAGTGTACCTAGCCCAGTTGTTTGTGCTTCCTGAAAGGTTATTAAGTTGTCCGCTAACAGGGGTAACACCACCGCCACCACCGCCGCCTGAATTACCATCACAACCGTTACTTTGAATAAAATCATAGGCATCACGTGCTTTAACAATCCCGTTACCGTATGAATTGTCTCTGCCCGAGCTACCCTTGTCTTTGGCAGTTACATTAAGCGCATTACGAATTTGTTCGTTGTCACACTGTAAAAAGAAACTCCAAACTAAGGCAGCAGCGCCAGCGACGTGTGGCGTTGCCATAGATGTACCGTTTATGGTTCGGTAAGTATTAACCGGCCAAGTTGACGTAACGCTACTTCCGGGTGCTGCAATTTCAACAGCATCATTAAATTGAGAGTAGGATGCGCGATTTTCGTTGGAATCTACGGCTGCGACCGACATAACTGATGAATAGGAAGCTGGGTAGGATTTGCTTGAAGTACCGTTATTGCCAGCTGCCGCAATTAGCATCATGCCATCATCAACAAAGCCCTGCATGGCGTTTCGTTCAGCGCTTGACGATGAACCACCGCCTAGACTCATATTGACCACGTTTGAACCGGCGTCTTGGCATTGATCTATTGCCGTTATAATGTCTGATGCAAAGGTCCAATCGCCATTATCATTGAATATTTTGACGATATGCATATTCACGCCAGGATATACACCCACCACACCCTCATTATTTGCAATCGCGCCTATTGTGCCTGCTACGTGCGTTCCGTGACCGTTTCCATCGTTGAACCAATTACCTACCTGTGAGTTGTTTGCCTGCCCGGTAACACCGTCATTTTGGTCTGGAAGATCTGGATGCCCGAGGTTATAGCCCGTATCAATTACGCAAACTTTGCGACGACCAGGATCATTTTGGTTAAGCGATTGAGCCTGCACCATGGTGATACCATAGGGTGTCGTTTCCGCCATCAAGTTTCGTCGTGGATCACGAGATACATAGTCTACATTTGGGTTTTGCGACAAGAGATACGCCGCTTTTGCATTCATGTTAGCGACAATCATATTGTGCTTATCAAGGGTACGCACTTTTGAAGCACCCGCCCCACGCAATATACTTGAAGCGACATCCTCCTTGAGCTTTCCATTAATTACCGCTTGTTGACCAGTAATTGCTTTGCTGCCGCCGGTTTTACTGGTGTTAGCTGAGCCGACTTTCGTCTCTTTGAATACCACCATATAGCGCTCGTTTTGAGCTGCGCTTCGGATTTGATTCTGTTCGTATTGGTTGTCTGGTAAGAGCGATTTCTTAGCTGTTTGGCTTTCTTGGGCTTGTAATGCCTTGTCTAAGGTGCTTGTCACTTCAATTGGTTCTTGCGTGGCAGCGGCAACGTTAAAAGCCAAAGCTGACAAAGCGAACGCGCCAAATGCACGGCGACGTGTTTGGATATGTACCATGATATATTCCTAAAATGTGATGCGAGGAGAGATTAAAGTGCGCATGTAATTATTAGAATGTTGCGCTAATTCAAGCTAAACCTAGCGCATATTTTTCGCAATGGTTTTACGCTATTCTGCAATGCTTAATGAGTGTCTATATGTCGTAGCTTTTCGCATACAGATGAAATTCTATGCTTTTTTAATCTAATAAATACAGTTGTTTAGATAATACTTTTTTTGTTTCGAATTGTTTACACCTGGTGATTTACGCAGGTGATCTGTGTAAGGAAGGGGCAGATTATTCGGTCTTAAGATGTGGATGTCGTGCACGTGTCGTGCTAATTTCGTCACCGACAAAAGGGATTTTCCTTAAGGTGAAGCTTCTCAAACACAAGGAGTGAAGATGATTATCAAAAAACTACGAGAAAAGCGAAATTGGTCTCAAGAGCAATTGGCAACAATGTGCGGATTAAGCACTCGCACCATTCAGCGAATTGAGTCAGGAAACAACGCGAGTCTCGAATCATTGAAATCACTTGCTTCGGTATTTGAGGTGGATATTTCAACTTTAACTAAGGAAATTACCGTGATAGATAAAGAATCAGCCCAGTGGAAAGCGCAGCCTTTATGGTTTCGATATCAATTTTTTGGCATCAAGAAAAAGCGCCATGCTCAAATTGGAGAATATGCTTTGATTCTCCTTGGATTATACTTGGCACTGTTAAGTGTAAATCCGCACATAGCATGGATAGCCTTTGTTGGCGCATATATATCAGCAAAGCTGAATCACCGGATGGATATCAATAGTTTGTGGTGATTGCGCTAATTGTTAGCTATTGGTCGATATTAATGACGAACGGCTTTGTATATTACGAAGCCGTTTTACAGATCAAAGAATGTGTAGCTTATTTCTTTTGAATAGGGCTTATTTGGCGCCACCCAATCTGTTTGAAAATGCGAATGATTGACCGAGTCAGGTAATCCCTGAGCCTCAAGTGCTATTGCAGCATATTTAGCCGGTAGATAATTACCCGTATATACCTGCATGCCGATGTGGTTGCTTGATATGCTAAGCCCTAGCTTATTTTTATGTGAAATAAGCCTAGCGCAGTTATGCGGATCATTTTGCTTTGTATTGCTACTTCGCTTGATTAGGTAACAATCATCAAAGTCTTTATAACGAAGCATTTCGCCAATTCTTTTCGAATTTAACCATGAATCACGATGGCTGACCCTGAGCACTCTCCCTGTGGGGATGCTTTGTCGATTTGTTTCCAGAAAGCCATCTGCATTAAGCTCAAGCTTGAGTTGATGAATGTCCCTTTCACCTAAATTAAAGTAAGTATGATTACACATATTGATTGGGCTGAGTCGGTCGCATGTCGCGCTAAACTCGATAGCAAGACGGTTGTCATGAAAAAGGGTATACACAACCGATGCGTCCAAATTACCCGCAAAGCCATTTTCGCCGTGCACAGAGTGAAGGATAAAGCATACGCTGTCGAAACCGGCCGTTTTACGATGATACTTAATGGTCCATTGGCGTTGTGAAAAGCCAGTTTTTCCGCCGTGGAGGATATTTTGACCTTCGTTTGCGTGAAGCTTAACTGTTTTATTTCCGGCTGCGTCATTAACGCTGTATTGAGCACCCCCTATGCGATTCGCAAACCGGCCGCATGTGGCACCTTTAAACGCGGCATCATTTATAATGTCGTAGTCAGCGCGGTCGCTTAGCGTCGCCTCTATCATTTTTCCATCCGCGTTAGGGATACGAATGCCGATGATGCGTGAGCCATAATCTACAAGCTGAACTTGCATATTGTTGCGATTTGTCAGCATCAATCGTTTTAGCGGTCGTTTTGGTTTTTCGCCTGAGTAATTATCTGAGAATGGCTGAGTGCTCATTGAAATATTGGCTAATGCGTTGTTCGGTATACTTTAGCATTGGCTAAGGACTTTGTCTTGATGGCGTAACTGCATGAATAAGCGCGGGTGCGAAAGTCAGGAAAATAAAAAAGGCGTTGTGTAATAAAAGCTGATGCTTTATACAAACGCCTATTTGGGAGACATCTTATATTTGGCTAGCGTCTGATGACGCTAGCCAATTTGCTATTAGCTGTTTTCTATCAGCTTACTGCCAATTTCGATGCGCTTTGGCTTTTGCGCTTCTGGGATTTTTCGCTCAAGATCAATGTGCAATAATCCGTGCTCAAGGTCTGCAGCGAGTACCTTTACATTGTCACCCAGCTGGAATTTGCGCTCAAAGTTGCGCTCGGAAATTCCTTTGTGTAAAAATTTACGCTCTTCTTCAGTTTTGTTGGCGTCGGTTTTTGAACCAACAACTTTGAGCGTATTCTCCTGCACTTCAATACTGACTTCGTCTTTTGCAAAACCCGCCACCGCCATGGTAATACGGTATTTATCATCGGCAATAAGCTCGATGTTATATGGTGGATATGCCGTTTGCTTTTCTTGACGAGTGGCTGCATCAATCATAGATGCTAAGTGGTCTGAACCAATAAATGAACGGTAAAGTGGAGATAGATCAATAGTACGCATAGTCATATTCTTCCTATTAAGCAATATGTTTAAATTAAATAAGGTTCGCATGATGTGAACCTAAACTCACCCCGACCATTCGGCGGTAAGCTTTTTGTTTATCGACCCTTTCGGCGCCGACAATTTATATATCGGGATTGTGCTTAGATTTTCAAGAAAAAACTTGTAAAATGTAGTGAGTTTATTTTTATCTAATTGATCTATAAGTAAAAGTTTTATGTTGTTTTGAGTGGAGTTCCGCAAAGCGAGTCAGGCAGGAGGGGGTTAGCTGTTGAAAACCGCTGCGAGCCCGTCCTTGGGCGCTCGACGAAATCTTCCCTGATTTCGACGTTTTCAACAGCTAACCCCCTCCTGCCTGACGCGCTTTGCGGGCTTTTAAGCGCTACATGTATGATTTAGGCATTTCGTTCGGGGGCTTGTTACGATCTACAGCAAAGAACACTAGGCACTTCTAACTCTGTCTTCTCAAAATTACTTATCCAGGTTCGGGTTACTTATCGTGCCTTTGTTTAAGCACGTCAATAGTATCCGCAAGCGACAGACCGCTAGCTTGCAGCAGCACAATCAAATGATAAAGGAGGTCAGCCGACTCGTTTTTCAGCTCATCTAAATCCTTTACAGTGGCGGCAAGCGCTGTTTCAACGCCTTCCTCTCCCACTTTTTGAGCAATGCGTTTAATTCCTTTTTGATATAAGAATGCGGTGTAACTGGATTCTGGATCGCCGCCTTTACGATCAGACAAAATCTGCTCTAATTCTGCCAAAAAGCTAAAGTCAGGGCTTTGCGCATCGTCCCAGCAAGAAGTCGTTCCCTTATGGCAGGTTGGGCCATTCGCATTAGCGATAGCTAGGATGCTGTCTACATCACAGTCCGCAGAAATGTCTACAAGCTCAAGGGTGTTGCCAGAAGTCTCTCCTTTGGTCCACAAACGCTGTTTGCTGCGGCTGAAAAAAGTCACTTTGCCGCTGCTAAGCGTTGTATTAAGCGCTTCTGCATTCATATAGCCTTGCATTAGGACAGTGCCAGAAGTCGCATCTTGGACAATACATGGCAACAATCCCTCTCCCTTTTCCCATGCAAGATGGTCTATATTATCTAAGCTAAGTTTCATATTAAGTGCTGCGTCCTTGTGGGTGGTTTGAATATCTTGCATATGAATCGAAAAAATAAATGACCCAACACAAGCGGTCAAGGGCGTTGAGTTATGTAAGTTCGGTTCAAGGTATGCCGTTGTGTGTTTTTGTACACATTGAGAAACTTATCTGCACAAAAAAACGCCGCTACACGCGGATGGCTATGCCTTGCTCCCTTAAGTAGGCTTTGAGCGCCTGTATCTCGATCACTGACTTATGAAATACAGAGGCCGCTAAAGCGCCATCGACATCGGCTAATTTAAATACATCATTAAAGTGTTGCATTTCACCTGCGCCGCCAGACGCAATTAAGGGTACACCACAAGCACTTCGAATTTCACTTAACTGCGCAATATCGTAGCCTTTACGCACGCCGTCTTGATTCATGCAATTTAGCACAATCTCGCCTGCACCGCGCGCTTGTACCTCTTTAACCCAGTCGATGGTTTGCCATTTTGTTTTTTGAGTGCGGCTTTCATCACCGGTAAATTGATACACTTCGTATTGCTTAGTTTCGTCGTTAAAATAGCTATCGATACCAATGACGACGCATTGCTGACCGTAGGTGTTATATAAATCGGTAATCAAATCGGGATTGCTAAGGGCAGGGCTGTTTACGGATATTTTGTCAGCGCCCATTTCTAAAATCACGCCAGCTTGTTCAACTGTTTTGATACCGCCCGCCACACAAAAAGGGATGTCGATGACTTGGGCTATTTTGCTCACCCAGCTTTTGTCCACAACGCGTTGGTCGCTAGATGCCGTAATATCGTAAAAGACTAATTCGTCCGCGCCAGCCTCGGCGTACTTTTGCGCAAGCGGTACGATGTCACCAATTATTTCATGGTTGCGAAACTGAACGCCTTTTACCACAAGGCCATCTCGCACATCTAAACAGGGAATTATTCGCCGTGCCAGCATTCGATAGCCTCCTCTAAAGTGAACTTACCTTCGAGTAATGCTCGCCCTAAAATCACGCCTTGCACTTTTGTAGGGATTAAATTTTTGATATCTCCCAAGCTGCCGATGCCCCCCGAGGCTTGCCATTGAATCTGTGGATATTGCGCTACAAGCTCTGCGTACAGTGATTCATTTGCTCCTTTAAGCGTGCCGTCGCGGCTGATATCGGTGCAAAGCACGTGCTTAAGGCCTACCTTAGAATAAAAGGCAATAAGCTCGTCGATGCTCACGCCCGAATCTTTTTGCCATCCATGTGTGGCGACAAATTTGTTGCCGCTTTCATCGATATTTACGTCAAGCGCCAATACAATATGATCGCTACCGTAAGTGTTGAACCAACTTGCCACTTCATCCCGATCTGACACCGCTTTTGAGCCAATGACAACTCGCTCAACACCCGACTCCAATAGACCTTTGACATCAGCTTCACGGCGGATACCGCCACCGCTTTGAAAGCGCATTAGGCCCGTTTTGACCATGGTGCTGATCAGCGGCAGCTGTCTTTTACTCGTGTCTTTAGCGCCGGTCAAATCAACAATATGAAGCATGCTAGCGCCGGCGCTCGCGTAGGTCTTGACCACGTCAATAGGGTCAAGCTTGTATTCAGTAGTTTGCGCATAATCGCCCTGATATAAACGCACGACTTTGCCGTCAATCAGGTCAATAGCGGGAATGATCATAGCGGGCCTGCCTAAATGTTTAAAAAGTTACAAAGTAATTGTGCGCCAGCATCTGCGCTGCGTTCAGGGTGAAATTGCACGCCGTAGAAGTTGTTTTTATGAATAGCTGCGCTAAAGCGCTGACCATAGTCGCAACAAGCAAGGGTATGCTCGTATTCATCCACCGCATAGCTATGCACAAAATAAAAATGTGCGCCATCGTCGATACCCTTAAACAATGGATTATTTGGCTTTGAATATACCTGATTCCAACCCATGTGCGGAATTCTTAATTCATTCACCTGCATGCGTTTTACTTGGCCGGGAACTAAATTTAAGCATGCAGTTTCGTCTGTGTTTCCAAAGTCGTTCTCTTCAGACGATTGCACCATAATTTGCATGCCTAAACACACACCAAGCACAGGTTGGTCAAGGTTTTGGATGCATTGCAAGAGCCCTTTAGACTTTATGCTATTCATGGCCGCAGGCGCGCTGCCAACACCCGGCAGAATCAGTCGGTCTGCTTTGGCAATACTATTGACGTCATCGGTAACGGTGACCTGAGAGCCCAAGCGTTCAAACGCAAAGCGCACCGATGATATGTTTGCACAGCCAGTATTAATAATCGTGATAGGCTTGCGAGCCGACATCTGTTTGCTTGCCAAATCAGCTGAGTTTGAAGATTCGTTTTCCATGTTAGCCTCTACAGCGTCCCTTTTGAACTTGGCATTGCATCGCCTTGTTTGCTAATAGCTTGACGAAGTGCACGTCCAAACACTTTGAATAAGCTTTCTACCTGATGGTGAGCATTGCCTTCAGTGGTTGACAGGTGCAGCGATAAACCCATTGATTGCGCAATAGAATAGAAGAAATGCGGCACCATTTCAGTGGCCATTTCACCCACCGACTCGCGGGTGAACTGAGCGTTAAACTCAAGGTGCGGTCGATTGGAAATATCTAAGATACATTCCGCTCGGCATTCATCCATAGGCAAAGCAAAGCCAAAACGTGCGATACCTCGCTTGTTTCCTAAGGCTTTCTTGAGCGCATCGCCAAGCGCAAGTGCGGTGTCTTCAACACTGTGGTGGTCGTCTATGTGCAAATCACCATTCACTTGCAAGTTGAGATAGAAGCCACCATGGGTTGCGATTTGGTCCAGCATATGGTCAAAAAAGCCGATGCCGGTGCCAATGTCAGACTTATCCTGACTATCTAAATTTACCTCTACGAGAATATCAGTTTCTGAGGTTTGGCGAGTTACGCGGGCGGTGCGTGGCGCTAGCGTGAGCTGTTTTACAATCGCGTCCCAGTTCAACTTTTCAGGATGATATCGAATGCCTTCAATGCCCATGTTTTCAGCTAACTGAATGTCGGTTTCTCTGTCGCCAATCACGTAAGACTTTGCAAAGTCGACTTTACCTTCTTGTAAATACGCTTTCACCAAACCTAAGTGCGGTTTGCGACAGGCACAGTTATCTTCCGGGAAGTGTGGGCAAATTAAAACCTCATCAAAATGAATGCCCTGACTGGTAAATAGGTTCATCATAGCAGTGTGCGGCGCCTCAAAGTCTGCTTGAGGGAAGCTGTTGGTGCCAAGGCCGTCTTGGTTTGACACCATGACAAGACGAAAGCCAGCATTTTGCAAGCTAAGCAATGCAGGGATAACACTAGGCTCAAATGCGAGTTTTTCTAAGCTGTCTAGCTGCTTATCAACGGGAGGCTCTTCTACAAGAGTGCCGTCTCGGTCAATAAATAGAATCGCTTGCTGGCTCATGCCGCTTTCCTTTTGAAAAAATCGTTAATTAAGTGAATTAAAGCGTGGTTTTCCTTTTCGCTACCAACAGTAATTCGTAAGCAGTTATGCAGGCTGATCTGTTTGCTCTGATTGCGAATGATCATATCGTGATCAACCAAATAATCCATGAGTTCGGCGTTTGCTTCATGTCTAAATAAAACAAAATTCGCTTTTGTGTCGCCGACAATTTCCACTTCACCGTGTTGTTGTAAAGCGTCTGTTATGAAAACCATTCCTGCTTGCAAATCCTGCACTCTATTGCGCATATGAGCAATACCACTTTCTGAAAGCGCCGAAGTCGCAATTTGCGCAACTGGAGCAGGTACCGGATAGGGCGCAATAACTTTCATCAGCACTTTTGCAATAATTGGATTGCTTAGCACAAATCCACAGCGAATGCCTGCTAAAGCAAAGGCCTTTGAAAGCGTGCGCAATATTACTAAATTATCAAACTGCGCCAGCAAGTTTGTTTTTGCATGTTCAGCATCAAACTCAATGTAAGCCTCATCCAATACCACAACTGCTTTGTTTTTAAACATGTTAAGCACGGCAATCACATCATCTTCAGATAAGCGCGTGCCGGTAGGATTATTTGGCGAGCACAAAAATACCACTTTTACTTTGTCGACGTATTGTTCTATGGCCTGTAGATCCAGACTAAAATCTGGCTTAAGCTGCGCCTTTTCAACGCCAACATTGAAGGTTTGAGCGCTGATGGCATACATACCGTAAGTTGGCGGACAAATGAGAACGCTGTCTTTTCCGGCATCGCAAAATCCGCGAATAATAAGCTCAATACCCTCATCCGCGCCACGAGTGGTGATGACTTGTCGATTCTCAAGGCCGCAATAGCTCGCATAGGCACTAATTAACTCCTCTGGCTGGCAGTCGGGGTAGCGATTGAACACTTCGCTGTTTACCCTAAACTCATCTGCAACAGGCGCTTCATTCGCATTTAGCCAAACCTGTGAATTTGCATCGCCAGACTTGGTGCTGGCCGAAAACAAGCGTCGAGCTGATTCATAAGGCCTTAAGCGCTTTACATGCTCGGTCGTAAGCGCATCAATCCATGTGTTTGCTGGCGTGTTTCTATTGTCCATCCTTGCCACTCCTTTGCTTATTGCCTTCTAAGGAGCCAAGTGCTTCAAGGCGCAATGCGACGGCGCGCTTATGTGCATCCAGACCTTCAGCTTGTGCCAAGGACATGATCGCAGGCCCAATGTTTTGAATACCCTGCTCGGATAACTCCTGCACGGTGAAGCGTCGCATAAAATCAAGTAAACCAAGGCTAGAATAATTGCGCGCATAGCCATAAGTGGGCAAAACGTGATTGGTGCCGCTGGCGTAGTCGCCAGCAGATTCTGGCGAATATGCGCCCAAGAAAATACTGCCGGCATGTTTCAATTCACCTAAAAGCGCTCGCGCGTTTTCTGTCTGCACAATTAAATGCTCAGCAGCATAGGCATTGCTCACCTTCACTGCTTCATCTAAATCAGTGGTTAAGATAAAACGACTGTTCGCAATTGACTGCTGGGCAATGGTTTTTCGCGAAAGTGTGGCAAGCTGATGCAACACTTGCTGTTGAGTTGCTTTAATCAATGCTTCGCTGTTGCTGACTAAGACGGCTTGCGAGTCTGGCCCATGCTCGGCTTGTGAGAGCAAATCAGAGGCTACAAAGCTTGGGTTTGCATGCTCATCAGCCAATACTAGCACTTCAGAGGGACCTGCAGGCATATCAATAGCTGCACCATCAACGCGTTGGCTGACTTGTTGTTTTGCTTCGGTCACAAAACTATTTCCTGGCCCATAGATTTTATCGACTTTAGGAATCGTTTGCGTACCGAAGGCCATTGCCGCGATAGCTTGCGCACCGCCACATAAATAAATATGCTCAATCCCGCATTTGCTTGCTGCATAAAGAATTTCTGGGGCGACCGTGCCTTGAACCGATGGCGGCGTACACAAAATGGGTAACTCACAGCCTGCTACCTGCGCACACACGCCTAACATTAATACGGTAGAAGGTAATGGTGCACTGCCACCTGGAACGTACAATCCCACCCGCGAAATGGCTACATGCTTTTGTTCGCAAAGCACTCCAGGCTGAGTTTCAAGCGAAATATCTGCCGGGCGCTGTGCTTCATGAAAGCGGTAGATGTTTGAATACGCTAAATCGATTGCTTGTTTGACGTCAGCGCTTACCAGTGTTTGTGCCTGCTCTATGTGCTCAACAGGCAAGCGAAGATTTGCAAGGTCGGCGCCATCAAACTCTTTGGTGTATGCCAATACAGCCTGGTCTTTTTCGCTGAGAACTTTTGTAACAATTTTATTCACGGTGTCGCTTAGCAACACGCTGTCTTTCAGGGCGGGGCGAGCAAGTGACAGCTGTTTATCTTCATCAGACAGACTTGTCCAGTTGATGATTTGGCTAATGCCCAGTGTGTTATCAGCAGACTCATTCATTTTGCGCTATCCCATCATCTTTTCAATCGGCATTACTAGAATAGAGCTGCAGCCGAGGGCTTTGAGCTTTTCCATGGTTTCCCAAAAAAGGGTTTCGGAGCTCACGACATGCACCGCGACTCTGTCATCATGACCCGATAAGGGCAATACGGTTGGGTTTTCTGCGCCGGGGAGCAGACTTTTCACTTGCTCCAGATAGCTGGTAGGTGCGTGAAGCATGATGTACTTACTTTCCTTCGCCTGCAGTACGCCGTCAATTCTGGGTAATAAGCGCGAGACCAACGCATGTTTTTCTGCGCTTAGGCCTTCTGATTTTTGAATCAATACTGCCTTTGACTGAAATACTTCATCTTGCTCAGTGAGGCCATTGGCTTCTAGAGTTGCGCCAGTGGACACCAAATCACAAATTGCATCTGCTACACCAGCACGCGGGGCGACTTCTACCGAGCCTGTCAGCATGACAGCTTTCGCATTGACATTTTGTTGTTCAAAAAAGCGCTCCAGCAGGAATGGGTAGGTCGTCGCCACTTTTTTACCTTCGAGAGACTTCACTGATGAATAGTCCATTTCAGTGGGTACGGCAATGGACAAACGGCAGCCACCATAATCCATGCGACGAAGCGTCTTATATTCGTATTGTTTGCCAGAGGCTTTGCGCTCCAGCATTTTTTCTTCCAGTTCATTTTCGCCAATAAAACCCAAGTCAACCACACCGTCCATCACTAAACCGGGAATGTCGTCGTCGCGCACGCGCAAAAGGTCAATGGGCTGATTGGTAGAATGCGCAATGAGTAAGCGGTCACGAATTTGAAGTTTGATGCCGATGGCCTTGAGAACGGCTATGCTATCGTCACTTAAACGCCCTGATTTTTGAACTGCAATGCGTAGTCTGGAGTTGTCGCTCATGTTTTGTCCTTTTATGCGCTTTCGCGTTTTGCGTATCTTTATCGTTTATATTCAGGGGGAATAAGTAAAAACCCCCGAAAGTTTCCTTCCGAGGGCTTCAAATTTCTTCATTCGCCAGCTTGGAAGGGCCATACCTTCCAAGCACATACCTGAAAGGTTATGTGTTGTGGTGGTGATGAATGAAATTTGTATTTAGCATGTATGAGACTCTGGCTTATTGGTGCTCATTTGTTTATGGCGCAAATAGTATATAAACGCACAGGCTTAATCAATAGTTGGGATGGAATAACTTATTTGCGAAACACTATTTTTTACTACCCGCAACCCTCTTCGTACGCGATTTTATATCGCGGTAAATGCTTTTAGCAGTTTTAAGAGCACCTTGCGTAAAACTTAACAACTGTCAATTTAGTGCCACCGTCACCCAGACCAATCGGTGATCTGACGACACCTCTTTGTCAGTGCCACGGTCGCCAACGCGTGAGTCATTGAGCAGTAATCGCCCCGGCTCGCCTTCTGCGGGCCAATACACACCTGAATCTATGACTTGTAGATCAGCAGAAGGGACGCTGTAGTCAGCACGTGAGCCAAAGGTAGCGGTGCGAATACTTGGATGCGGATGTCCGCGCCTGTTGGGTTCCTGCGCGCCGCCAGATGAAATCGGAAGATGCTCGCCGTTAATGCGCGAAACGGCTTGATTCACACGGGGGTGAAACATCAAGTCTTGGATACCGTTAAATCGCTCATCGGTGGTTCGGCCCCATACAGTATCAGCGTTTTGGTCGCCCATTATCACAAAACTTTTATCACCCAATCCGCCATAGATACCGTTGTCGTCATATAACATATCGCCGCCGGTAATATAGTGAAGCCAAAATAGGTTTTCCGCGCTGTTTCGATATTTATTATTATCGCTGAACGTGTCAAATGCCGGTGGTGTAGGGTGTGAGAGAAGTGCGTGAATGGTCTTAATACCGGATGATGTGGGAATATTAATAGGCGCATCCACGTGATTTTTGGAAGAGAGCCTGATGTTTTGCCATTCATCGGCAGAAAACCAGGTGTCGCCACAACGCATACCTTCAGGTAGCTTTCGTTCACTTGAGCATACATTGATGGTGGGATTTATTGGGCGCTCATCGCCACTGAGTAAGTCTTTGCGTTTAAAACCTTGGAAGGTGCGTGTTTCAGATTTATCAATCTCATATTTCGACATTAATGCGAAGGCATAATGCCCGTGGTAATAGCCAAATCCATAAGCGTTGTTTGGATTAATAGGATCATAGCCGGAATCGCTGTTGGCTAAGTTCATGCCTGAGGGCAGGCCTGTATTTGTCGCATAGCTTTCAAGAAAGGGGTAGATGATAGGCTCAAGCATATCGCCGCCGTCCACGCTATTCATGCTTTGACTGATGGATAAATAGTTTTTCTGAAAGCCCATGAGTGCAGACAGATTCTCGCCCGTTCCATCGTTGTTAAATTCATTGAGTAAGAGCACATCTGGACGCACTATTTGAATAATCGCCGCGACGTTCCGTATTTGAATGATGCGTTCGGCTAGCAAGTGTTCTTGACGATATTTATGCTCGTTAAGTCCGCCTGCCTTCCATGAATCAATGAGCGCCTGTTGCCGAGCGTGGGGCATATTCATAAAGGTCACCCACTGCTCAAAATGTTCACTCGGGTCGCGGTCATGTGCAAAGGACACATTAAATGCAGCAAACTTTACGCTATTCGCGCTTTTGAAAGAGGGCGTAGCTTGCCTTCCTGTGCTTTGTGCCGTGGGTGCCTTGCAAGCTGCAATTATAAGGGAAAGTGCGATTATTAGCGCTAGGTGCGGGGTCAGAGTTTTCATTTAGTTCGCAATAAAAATAAAAGTATCACCGTAAAGTATAGACCTAAGCAGTATTCTCGTTAAATTAATAATTAAGTTGCATATTTGCAAAAATATGCAATAGTTAGCATATGAAAGATAACAAATTTAACGAAACAGTGGAGCTGCTAAAGGCTTTGGGAGAGTTTAATCGTCTCTCAATTGTTTATCGATTGTGTGAATGCCAAACGCCTCAAAACGCTATGTGCTTATGTGATTGTTGCAGCGTTGATGCTTCTGTCGCGTCGAGACATTTAAAAACCTTGGCACAAGCCGGGATTTTAAAATCTGAAAAAAAAGGGCGCGAAAAAACTTACGTGTTAGACAGGGTAAACGTGGCAAGAGAGTTGAGAGCGCTTGCCGATAAAATAGAAGCCAAGACATGCGAGACATGTGTAGAGCTTTAGTGTAAACCGGAGAGACAAGATGACTGAAAAAAAATGTAAGTGTGATTGCAAAAAAGCAGAGTGCTGTGAAAAGAAAACTTGTGAGTGCTGCAAAAAGTCCTGCTGTTGTTAAAGTAACTCGATTTAACATGCTGGTTTGACTACCAATAAGCTTGATTGTTGAATGGTTTTACGCATGTTGGACGGTCGGAAATAGCTCGGATAGCTTGCTCCGTTAATGATTGAGCGAGCCAACCATGTGGCATTGAAAGCGTCAGTGGAGCTTGAATGATACTTTCGGAAAGTGCCTGAAATCCTAGCTTTGAATAGAACCCCGGGTCGCCGTAGGTTACCGTTACTGCAACAGAGCGATTTGCCAATTCCGTCAGTCCATACCGTATAAGCGATTGCCCGACTCCAATACCTTGGTGCTCAGCACTGACTGCTACAGGCGCGAGCATATATACTAAGGTAGGCTCGTCAAACATGAGGCGCGTGAAAAAAATGGAGCCTATCAAAGACTTATTTTCGTATGCGCCCAAGCAAAGTATGTCGGTATTATCGATATTAGATGCGAGCTCTAGTGAAAGTTCACCTACCATTTTCCCTTCTTCGTCCCCCTCAGCTGCGCTGAAAGCATTGGTAAAGAGAGCTTGAACCTCAAACTTTTCGCTCGTATTAAGAAGCCTAAAAATCATTGCTTGTCCTGTGTGAATGTACTGATAAACATGCTTTAGCCGCTGACTAATTGTCACGCTGCCGCTTCAATTACGGCGGAACCCTAAAATCAATACCCGCAATTAAAATTGTGCTGGCGACATGCATATGTGTATCATCGCACTACATGAATTTTGGGTACAAGCAAAATGGCATCACGCCTAACTCAATAGTTGCACAATAAACACCTTAGAAGGTGATGCGGCGTAACAAACGCGCTAGGTAAATCACTCAAGCACTGAACAAGTTAAATTAAAATAAGAAATCCATTGAATACACTCACACGAACACTGAATGAAGTGCAAGGCAGTTACATCGCTGAGCATTATAAAAACGCATCGCGCTTTACTTTGAAACTTAGCTGTTTCTCTATATGTTTGCTGATTGCAAGCGTCTTAACAAGTACAAGCGTTTACTCTCAGGAGCAGAACACTGAGTTTGATAGCCCCTTCAGCCGCTCAGAAATAAGCCTCTCAGTCGCAGAAGGAAAGTCTCGCTGGGATTTTCCGAACCGTGGCCAACTCAATTCAACTGCATTTCGACTGGCATATGTCTACACCACCGACATGCAGTGGCAATTCGGGGAAGACAGCACGCTGCGGCTCGAATTGGAAGCGGGAGCACATCATTGGAAAGATCCTTGGCTAGACGAAGATAAAACCGGTGTTTTCGTTAACCCTATGTGGCGTTATTATTTTACTGCATTCACGCAAAGACTATATTTTGGCGCGGGGATCGGGTTGGCCTATTCGAATGACGATGAGTTGATTGACAGAAAATTAGGTTCGCGGTTTTTATTTGAAGACAGGCTCGAAGCTGGCATTGTGCTGGCTAAGCGGCATCGAGTTTCTGTGAGCGTTAATCATTATTCTAATGCAAACCTTGCAGATATTAATCATGGCGTTAATTTTTACTTTTTCAATTATGCTTACCGATTGTAGTTTCTGGTCTACAATTAGAGCAATGGTTAACTCCGGCGTTTTTGCTTAAGCGTCGAGCGGTGTTAGCGCTCGTAAAAATGAAGTAAGGTACATGCGTGAATAATCCATTTAAAGCACTTAACCAAAAGGTTAAAACTGCAATTAGAAACAAAGCTATTGATCGGGCGAAAACACGCATCGTGCTAATGCAAAAACGACCTGAAGATTTCTCTCCTGATGAATTAGAAGTTATCGTTCAAGAGGAAGAAGGTAAGCTTTACTCTGCAATTAAAGAGAAGGGGCTTTTAGCTGTGCTTGCCGTTTTAGGTTTCAATATCTTTGGTTAGGGGGACCCAATTTGTCCGTGTTCAGTGCGCGGTAAAATTTAAAGCACAGAGCAAAGAGGCGGAGGGAAAATGAATAAATTAATCAACATTGTACTATCCGGTTTGCTTTGGCGTCGCTACAAGTTTTTGCTGGTCAGCCTAATTTTATTGATCTTATTTGTATTTATAGCTGGTCAGATTCACCAAGACTATTTGGCCTACGCGCAAAGTACCGAAAATGTCTCTGTAGGGTGGTCGTTTGCGGTGAAATGGACGTCTTGGATTGTGGCGCTTCTACTGTTTTTCGGTGTGAATCATTTGCACAATAAGCGCAAGCAAAAACAAGCTGATTTAGAGGGGAATAATTCTGCACTCTCTCGAATTATGGCATGGAAGAAACAATCAAAAAGCAACGAACTTCCCTCCAAGCCAAATAATAGGCAAAGGTCAGGGCAAGACGCCAATGATGGAAAGCAACACGATCCTTTTGCTCACCTTAGAACAAAAGACAAGTTAAGGAGCTACGGTGATATTCTTATCGAAAGTCATGAAGACGATACAAAAAAACGCAATTAGCGGTATCGTATTATGAGCGTCACTGCATAACATGCTCACTCAGCGTAAGCTCTTCGTTTGGTCATTAATCGCAGCGCTGTCTGGCTTCTTGTTTGGATTCGATACTGCAGTTATATCTGGCGCAGAAAAGGCCGTTCAGCTTACTTTTCAAAGCACTGATTTGATCCATGGTTTAGCTATTTCGGCTGCATTGTGGGGAACGGTGCTTGGCGCCATATTTGGCACGGCGCCAAATGACCGTTTTGGTCGAAAGACCACACTCATTGGCATTGGTTTTCTGTATTTAATTTCAGCTCTGCTCTCGGCCATTGCATGGGATGTTTCAAGTTTTGCTTTCGCTCGATTTATCGGTGGCCTAGGGGTGGGCGCATCCACTATAGCAGCGCCTGCTTACATCTGTGAGATTTCACCTGCAAAAAGTCGAGGTAAGTTGGTTGTTTTATATCAGTTGAGTTTGGTCGTGGGCATTTTTACGGCGTATTTATCTAATTACGCGATTGGCGGCGTAGGCATTGCTGGCAATTTAGACTGGCGCTACATGCTGGGCATTGAGGCAATTCCCGCGCTGATGTTTCTATTGCTCATGACTCGCCTGCCTGAAAGCCCAAGGTGGCTCCTTCAATTCAAGCAGGACACAAAAGCTGCTTACGCCATTTTTGAACAAATCAGAATTGACTTTAAAAGCGGTATCGGCGATGTGCAATTGCAAATTGATAAAAACAAAGTCGGCCTGAGGGAGATGTGGACGAGTTCGCTGCGAAAGCCAATAATACTGGCGTTTTTGCTTGGCTTGTTTAATCAACTTTCTGGTATTAATGCGATTATCTATTTTGCACCTCGTATTTTGGAGATGGCGGGTTCTACTTATTCGTCTGCGCTTTTAGCAACTGTTGGCATTGGTTTGGTCAATATTATGTTTACCCTCATTGGTATGGCTTTAATAGACCGTTTAGGCAGACGTCAGCTTATTATTATTGGTTCACTGGGGTATATCTTTACGCTTTGCGCAATCGCTTGGAATTTTTACGTGCAAAGTCATGGAACAACAGCACTCTTTATCTTTGCGTTTATTGCTTCACACGCGATTGGACAGGGGGCGGTTATTTGGGTGTATATAGCTGAGATATTTCCAACTAAGTCAAGAAGTGTTGGTCAGTCTGTCGGTTCTTCCACGCATTGGATTGCTGCTGCATCACTCGCTTTGCTAATGCCGTTTATTTTGACAAATGTTGAACCTTCAATCATTTTCTTAACTTTTGCATTGTTCATGATTTTACAACTGATATTCGCATTTGTGATGATGATTGAAACCAAGCATAAATCGTTAGAGCAGATTCAAAGTGAACTTCAGTAAATGAAACCTATGTATTGACCTGTATAACTTAACAATTTCACACTGAAGCCGATATTAAACTATGTTTGGCGAGCGTTTGCTTAGGCCGGTGAATGCTGATGGATATTCTAGTGCATTAATAATGATGAGAAGTACCGCAAAAAAATTAGCTTTCATTAGCTGCATTGCTCTTGTTTTAGCGGCCTTGCTACCATTGCACAATGCATATTCTCAGACGCCCGATTCTGAACGCATAAGTGTGGCTGACTTGCTAGAACGGGCATATTCTCTTCGAAGTTCTAAACCACATCAATCAACAGAAATACTCACTCAGATAAATCGAGATACACTTTCAGGTGCTCAGCAAGACAAGTATGACATTATTCAAGCCTATTTAATTTTTATGAACGGAGATATTAAGGGTTCAATCAATGCTTTCGAGTTGCTTGCTGAAAATGGCAATACACAAGCGGAACGATTTAATGCGTACGCGTCGCTCGTGTCATTGTATTCGGGGACGCAGAATTGGTCTGCTGGATTTAAAACCTTAGATTATTTAAGCGAGAATATCGCGCAAATTGATAGCCTTGAAGCTGAAGAGCAAGCGCATTTAGCCGTCATTAATTTCTACAGTCAAATAGATGAAGCGGATACTCTTTTAGAATACATTCCGCCCTTGCTCAATGTACGATATAGCCTGCGATTCGAGTGTTTAGCAAATATGCAATTGCTCGGGGCTTTAATTGATATCGACGCATCGCAACTTCAACTGCAAGCTTTTAGTGAGGCGAAAGCGCGTTGCGATTTGGCCGGTGAGGGATTTGCGGCACTCAATATTGAAAATCAATTAGCCACGTATTACTTTAAGCAAGGCAACCCTGATAGAACGCTGGATATTCTAAACGCTAATCTTGATGCCATTACAAGCAGCAGATATAAGCCGCTGATAGACGAGTCTTATATGTTGTTGAGTCAGGCTTATTTCGAGCAAGGGGACTTTGAATTAGCAAGTGAATTTGCCAGTCTAATTGTCGAAAATAAGCAAGAAGTGAGTCTGCTATCTGTGGCTGATACGGTCGGGTATAAGGTTTTACAAAAAATTGCGGAAAAGCGGCAAAACTTCGAACAGGCACTCGAATATCATAAAAAATACTCTGACGCTAAATCTCGCAACATTACCAGCGATAACGCGAAAATGCTGGCTATCCAGAAAGCACGGCAAGACAGTGAACAGAAAAGCAATCAAATTGCATTGTTAGACGCTGAAAACTCTCTATTGAGAACGCAAGCTCAGCTAGATCAAGAAGCCGCGAACAACCGGCTGCTTGTAATTGTAACGATGACTATGCTGCTGCTGTTTATTTGCTTTTGGATATATAAGAAGCGCAGCAATTATCTAAAATTCATGGAAATATCGCGCAAGGACAGCTTAACTGGCATTGCGAATCGCCATTTTTTCACTAGTTCGGCTCATGAGTCAGCTCAAAAATGCAGTAGCGAAAATATACCCATGAGCCTAGTACTGTTTGACTTAGATGACTTTAAACAAATAAACGATACTCATGGACATGCGGTGGGTGACGATGCGCTTAAAAAGGCTGTTGACGCAAGCAAACTAGGCTGCAGAACAAATGATCTTATCGGTCGCCTCGGTGGTGAAGAGTTTGGAATTATCTTAGAGGGCTGCGCCATGGATAAAGCCTTGCTGATAGCGCAAGCTTGCCGCAAGGAAATTGACCGAACAAACGCTTCTAGTGAACAAGACTACACATTGACAGCCAGCTTTGGAGTAGCAAGCTCTGAAGGATGCGGATATAGCTTTGATAAGCTATTTGATGCCGCTGACAAAGCCTTATATCAAGCTAAGCTCAAGGGTAAAAATGGTGTTGAACATCAGCGTTAGAAGACCTCGATGTTAATCTAACAAGTTCCGTTACACACATCAAAATTGAGCATACGGTTACTTATCCAGTACTTCATAATGTTCATTACCTCAATCTTTTGCAGCAACAAGCTCTATAGATATACGAATGTGAGTAAACTCAGCACCACCGCGCCATATAAGAATGATACTGGCAGACCCATGCGTATAAAGTGAGAAAATTTATACTCAGACGCACTGAAAACAAGCAGGTTTGTTTGATAACCATATGGTGATATGAAGCTAGCGCTGGCAGCAAATGCAACCGCTAATGCAAAGGGCATGATGGGCAAGTTCATGGCAATGACCAAGCCGTAGGCAAACGGAAACATCAGGGCCGCAGCGGCGTTATTGGTAACAAATTCAGTTAACAACACTGTCATTACGTATATGCACACTAGAGCATAGGCAGGATGCATGTCGTGCAGTAGTGGGCTTATATGTGCGGTAACACTGTCTATAACGCCTGAGTTTTCCAGCGCTGAAGCCAGCGACAAAGCGCCGACAATAACAATGATGAGATTCAGCGGAAGATTACGTTTAATTTCAGAGATTGAAGATATCTTTACGATCGTCAGCGCCGCTGCAAAGAACAAAAGACCAAGTGCGAGCGGTATGATTGACATGGCGGCGAGTGCAACCACACTAATAAAGCCCGCTAATGTGAAGTACTCTTGCCACGAAAGAAGCTTTCTTGTGAGTTTTTGCTCGGATACTACAAAGAAATGGCGAGAAATATTTTCGCGCCTTTGAAAATCACTGCCAGTGGCGAGTAATAAAAAGTCACCCGCTTGCAGCTTCAATTCACCCACTTTTCCGGAAATTGATTCCCCATCTCGGCGAATTGCCACTACAGCTGCGTCGA
Organism: Ningiella algicola; assembly: GCF_028401415.2. Lineage (NCBI taxonomy): Bacteria > Pseudomonadati > Pseudomonadota > Gammaproteobacteria > Alteromonadales > Alteromonadaceae > Ningiella > Ningiella algicola. The sequence continues at coordinate 4,479,661 of NZ_CP171821.2, forward strand.
AAAGCGCGCGAAACCCGACTTGTTTTAAAGTCTTGTTAATAATTGGAGCACGATTTGAAACAATCACTTCGGTGAGGTTTTCACTCAATAAACCATCTGCTTCAGCAAACATTGTGAGCCCTTGAATATGCTCCAGGCTATCCAGTTTTTTCACGTTGCCGGTAAATATGAGCTTATCATGGGCTTGAATCATAAATTGAGGGGAGACAGGGGAGATGACTTTGTTGTCTCGCACGACCTCTATCAGAAATAACTCGGGCAAGTTTCGAAGGTGATTTTGCTCAACCGTTTTGCCAATCAATTCCGACTCTTCTTCTACATCCGCTTCAATCAAGTAGCTGTTATAATTAGATTCTGAAGCGCCAAGGTTTGGCAACAGTGGGGTCATTAAAAAAAGCAGTACACCGCAAATAAGACCGGCGCTTAAGCCAAACAGAGTAAAGTCGAAAAAGTTAAACCCGGGGTGACCGTGCTCAATTAAGAAACTATCCACAATCAAGTTAGTTGAAGTCCCAATTAGGGTAACCGTGCCGCCTAAAATCGCAGCGTATGAGAGTGGAATGAGTAATTTTGACGGCGCATGCAGAGTATTTTGTTTTATTGGCCCTATTAGGCTTGCGACGACAGCGGTGTTATTCAGTAAAGCGGAAGAACTAAAGGTGATGGCAAACATCTTGATAAAGCTTCGTCGATAAGAAGGAGTAACAATTGCCCGTCCTAAACGCTTTATAAACGCCGTTTTGTCAATAGAGTGACTAACGACTAACAGCAATACGAGTGTGATAAGTCCTGTATTGGTAGCATTCGCTAGCACGCCATCAAAATCGACTTGACCTGTGAGTAGCAGCATCAAGGTCGAGACCGCAAATACGCCTGATGGACGTTTGTTGGTAAATATCAGTGTAACAATCGTCGCAAAAAAAATAGCGATGACGGTGAGTTGAGATAATGGCATTTATTTTTGTTGTTACCGTGTTGGCATTGCTTAACCGTGAGCGTTTAGACTAAAAGTAAATCTCAACTTAGTCTACCAAAAAAGATTACGCTCGAAGCAGTCTCACAATGCATAGCGCCCAGCATGAAAGGTCCAACAATAAAAAAGCGCAGAAAAATCGCGCTTTTTTATTGCTAATACGATTACTCAAAGTTTTGTAATGTCAGCTGCGCCCCAATGTGGGAAATGTTTCCTCACCAGAGCATTGAACTCAAGCTCAAAGTCTGAATAGTTGCTTTGTTCACCAGCATGCGCATTTTCGCTAATCACCATGCCTGCGCCAACGGTGCCGTTGGTCAGACGATCTATAACAATAAATGCGCCAGTTGCGCGATTGTCAGTATATGCATCGCACGCAACTGCCTGTGTTAAGCGAATGTCTACTATGCCGATTTCGTTGAGATTAAGGTGAAGGGCATCACTTTTTTCAAGCGTGTTTACGTCAATGTTGCAGTCGATGTTAGAAATACTGCCGCTGACCATTTTGGTAGCAAACTTAAAGCTGTATTGCTTATTTGGGATCATCGCATCTTCAGACATCCACACCATATGCGTTTTATACTGATTGCCATGCAGTGGGTTACTGCCCGTTTTTACAATCATGTCACCGCGCGAAATATCAATTTCATCTTGGAGGGTAAGTGTTACCGCGTTGGGAGCCTCGCCTACAGATAAGTCGCCATCAAATGTGGTAATTGTTTTTACTTTTGAGGTTTTGCCCGAGGGCAGCACCTTAATCTGATCACCTACAGAGACCTCACCGGACACAATAGTGCCCGCAAAGCCTCTAAAGTTCAGATTAGGGCGATTAACATACTGAACAGGAAATCTAAAGTCTTCCGTTCTTTGCGGCGTAATTGCAATGTCGTTAAGCAAATCCATTAATAGCTCACCTTTAAACCAAGGTGTTTTTTCGCTTCGATTGACTACGTTGTCACCTTCAAGCGCTGACAGTGGAACAAATCGAATATCAGGAATATCAAGCTCTTCACTAAATTTGGTGTAATCAGCCTTTATCGTCTCATATACATCTTCGCGATAGTCCATTAAATCCATTTTGTTGATTGCTACAATCACGTGCTTTATGCCCAGCAGTGAGACTAGGAAGGAATGGCGTTTTGTTTGGGTCTTAACACCTGCACGCGCGTCAATCAGTATAATCGCTAAATCGCAGGTTGATGCGCCAGTGACCATGTTTCGAGTGTACTGCTCGTGTCCAGGGGTATCGGCAATGATGAACTTGCGTTTATCGGTACTAAAGTAGCGATACGCTACATCAATAGTAATGCCTTGCTCTCGCTCTGATTGCAGACCGTCGACCAAAAGCGCCAAATCAACCTTTTCGCCGGTAGTTCCCACTTTTTTACTATCTTTAGTGATGGCGGCAAGCTGGTCTTCATAAATCATTTTAGAATCGTGAAGTAGGCGGCCAATGAGGGTACTTTTCCCATCATCTACGCTGCCGCAGGTTAAAAACCTTAAAAGGTCCTTTTTCTCGTGCTGCTCCAAATATTCTAGGATATCGGTTTTTAAAAGTTCGTTTTCGTTGTTCATATCAACTGCTTACCATGAAAAAGGGATTTAATACGGATTCTTTTTGGTTATATCGAAGCGGATGTGCATCAGCGTCAAGCGGCTTGTCCACATTGAGCACGGTGACTTTTCCACCTGCCGCAAGCACTACCGCGTGGGCAGCGGCTGTATCCCATTCGCTAGTTGGGCCAACGCGCGGATAAACGTGAGCAGTTCCATCGGCAACGCAGCATAGCTTGAGTGAGCTGCCCATGGCGATAAGTTCGCTGCTTCCACCTAATGCTTCTAGCACTTTGTTAATTTCTGGACTTTGATGGGAGCGACTGCCGACTACTTGCCAAGTATCACCCGCTTGATGGGGCTTGCAGGCAATTTCAGAACGAGCGCTCTGTTCTAGTTTGTATGCACCTTGGCCCACCCAACCAACGTAGGTACGCTCAAGCACGGGCGCATGAACCACACCTAAGGTTGGCTCACCATACTCAACCAGTGCAATATTTACCGTAAACTCTCCGTTTTTCTTGATGAATTCTTTGGTGCCGTCAAGTGGGTCAACGAGCCAGTAACGTGTCCACGATTTGCGCGTTTCCCAGCTAATGTCCGCAGACTCTTCGGAAAGAATCGGAATATCGCTCACTTTGCCAAGGCACTCTACAATGTGTAAATGCGCCGCTAAGTCAGCTTCGGTTAGTGGAGAGGCGTCATTCTTCTCATAAATTTCAAAATCTTTTGAGTAGATTTCCATAATGCGGTCGCCCGCCTCTTGACATACTTTCACCACGTCATCGACCAGCCCTTGTGTTATTGTAAAATTGCTCATGACACATATCCTTGTTGCTTTAGCAATTCGTACAAGCGCTCAGCGGTTTTTTCAGGCGCCTCATCAACATATTCCAAGTGAACCTCAGGTGACTCCGGTACTTCGTAGGCTGAATCAATTCCAGTGAAATGCTTAATATCGCCCTGCCGCGCTTTTTTATATAGACCTTTGGGATCGCGCTGTTCGCACACCGCTAATGGGGTGTCTACAAACACTTCAATAAACTCGCCTTCTTGCACTAATGAGCGGCAAAAACGTCTGTCATCTTTAAATGGAGAAATGAATGCGGTAAGCACAATTAAACCAGAATCTACAAAGAGCTTTGCGACTTCGCTGATGCGGCGAATGTTTTCAACGCGGGCTTTATCATCAAAGCCCAGATCGCCACACAAGCCGTGACGCACGTTGTCACCATCTAACAAGTAAGTGTGATGTTGCTTCTCAAATAGCTTTTTTTCTAGCAGGTTAGCCAGCGTTGATTTACCTGAACCGGATAAACCCGTGAGCCAAATGATGCTGGGTTTCTGACCGAGCGCTTTTGCGCGTTCAGCTTTATCAATAGTGTGTTGATGCCATACGACGTTCTCAGACATTTAGAAATATCCTTCCATTTTTTTCTTCTCCATTGAGCCAGAAGAATCGTGATCAATCACGCGCCCTTGGCGTTCGGAGGTTTTGGTTAATAGCATTTCTTGAATAACTTCAGGAAGCGTATCAGCGGTTGACTCAACTGCGCCCGTAAGCGGATAGCAACCAAGTGTTCTAAAGCGTACCGACTTCATCATCGGTTCTTCGCCTTCATTGAGCGGCATGCGATCATCGTCAACCATAATCAACACCCCGTCTCGCTCCACAACTGGGCGAGGTTTGGCTAAGTATAACGATGGGATCTCAATATTTTCCATATAAATGTATTGCCAAATATCGAGTTCAGTCCAGTTCGACATGGGGAATACACGTATGCTCTCGCCTTTGTCAATTTGCGAATTATAGATATTCCAAAGCTCGGGTCGCTGATTTTTAGGATCCCAGCGATGATTTTCGTCCCTGAATGAATAAACTCGCTCTTTGGCACGTGACTTTTCTTCATCACGACGCGCACCGCCAAAAGCGGCATCAAATTTGTACTTGTTAAGCGCTTGCTTGAGCGCGCCTGTTTTCATGATGTCGGTATGTTTCGCACTGCCTACAGAAAAGGGATTGATGCCCTTTTCTACGCCCTCTTGATTGGTGTGCACGAGCAAATTTAGATTGTGCTGTTTCGCCATACGGTCGCGAAATTCAATCATTTCCCTAAACTTCCACGTGGTGTCAACGTGTAACAGCGGAAACGGAATAGTGCCTGGAGAAAAAGCCTTACGCGCTAAATGAAGCAGCACGGATGAGTCTTTTCCAACCGAGTAAAGCATGACTGGGTTATCGAATTCTGCGGCAACTTCACGGAAAATATGAATACTCTCCGCTTCAAGTTGCTTTAGGTGAGAAATAATAGCGGCGTCTGCGCTCATTACAGCAAGTTCCTTTTGTTATATTGAAAGTGAATAGCGTTACAACTGAATAGCATAGAACTTTAACACAATAAATCATTGCGAATTATGACAAATTGGTATTGTTAATTACTAATTGATAACTAATTATTCGGTTTTGTTATAAGCATGTTAAAAACAAAAATATCGACTCATCTTCGCCTTAGTTCGCGCTTATTAGATGTGATTTCAGATGAGCTAATAATATTCTCGCGTATCAAATTGGAATACACTAAGTCGAGATAAGTTTTTGTTTGACAACCTTCGGTTTTTTCCAAGTCATTGATAGATATAAATATGTTTCAGACCGCTAGACATAGCGCTTTCAGAAAACTTTCCATTCTTGGAGAGTAAGGTGCTACACATAAAGCCATTTGACATTGGCTTTATGTGCGGCGCAAGTAACACGCTAGGGTGTGCAGCCAGTTGTTGCCTGCAGGTTGTCGGAAACAATCGTGTTAGTTCCAGAAACGGTTATCTGCGAAGAGGTATTGCAACGTAAAAAGTTATTCTTAAATATCCCGTCAACTATCTTAGTAGCGTAAATCCCAAAACGAGTAGATGGATTAGGGAGTTCGTTATCGTTACCGATTGTATTGCCTGTAACGATTGCGCCGTGAACACCTAACAAATACAAACCAATTGAGCTACCTGCTGTTTCGACGCCATTATTGATCAATGTATTGCCTGTTACGTGAATACCTGCGACTGTGCCATCCGATTGTCCTGAGCGAGTTTGCACTGTGATTCCTCGAGCCTTATTAGAGCGAATTTGGTTATTTGCGATGGTTAGATATTTAACCGCACCTTTTGCCCATATCGCTGCATCTGCAAAGGACGCATTCCGCACAGCACCTTCTATAATATTGCTTTCAACTATGATTGAGAAATTCGCTTCACCGGTGTCCAGATTTCCATGCAGTACGATCGCACTGAAAAAGGTATCGCTGATATGATTATTTGCAATAATAATGCTGCGCGAGCCTAGATTTGACGAGTCAGGAGATACACCTTTTATGTCAAAACCGATACTTTCGGTACCGCGTACAATATTGTCAGTAATAACGAGTCTTTGACCGCTCCATTGCGTGTCTATAGCGTCTTGCGTTTCGGTTGACTGAACACCATTTCCAACGTTAATAAATTGGTTTCCAGAAATAAGCACATAGCCATCATTCTCGCGCAGACGGATAGCATCTCGCAGTGAATTACTAAGTATGTTGTTACGAATATTTACATTATCTGTCGAGTGTAGAAAGATAGGCCTGACGTAACCGTTAAATGTATTGTCATTAATCATAATACCGGTAGCAGGGATGACGTGTGGCTGCCCGCCAACTGCTGTATCATTCGCACCGCAAATCGCGCTATATGTATTACCTTCAAAATGATTTGATTCAATTCTTACATTACGACTGCCGTCGGCTAATTTAACATCACAGTTTGGTTGGCCAGACACCATTTCAGGTCGGAAGGTCACATCTTCGATTCGAACATTATTGCCCTTTACGATCAGTCCATAAGTCGAGCTTGCCGCTTTGCAGATCGTACCTTTACCTAAAATCGCTTCGTTATCAAACAATTCGAGTTCATCGACGCGCCACGTTTGCCCAGCCGGAATTTCTGCAACTCCATCAACGTCGAGCATCGCACGAAGATTTGCAGACTGATCGTTCAAGGAACTACAAGCAGGATTAGCCCGCGCGATTGACGTAATGCTTGCTATCAAAACACAAATAGCGACGACTGCACTGGCCGAAAATAACGTATTCAAATTGTTTCTCCTAAAAAATGGCACGCAACAATATCAGTTGTCCTTCACTGACGACAAGGTCAAATGAGTATCGCTTGTTGATAAAGGGTATATCCTAGAGCACATGAAAGCGCATGTATTGTTTGTGCGATTATGACGTAATGGGTTTACCGTGGAGCGACTGGTTAATTATTAGATAAATATACCTTAAGATAGCATTTACATTTTCACCATGCGATTTACCTCAACCCTCTAACCTTCGTCAGGACTACACCCAGAAGAGGAATATCGGCATCTTTTATTTGCCTGATAGCGTCCACCATATCGGCGATTTCTGTTTTTTCAATATCGCATTCTAATACTAATCCATGCGTATTTTTTGCAATTACAAGCGCATCTAAAAATTGAGTGATAGAAGGTGCGCAGAGAATAAGTCGGTCAAAGGCTTTTTCCAGACGATTTAAAACACGGTCAAAACGTGGTTTTGACACATAATAAGTGGGATCTTCTTTTATCGATCCAGTCGGCATGATCATCAATGAGAGTTTTTCGACAACTTTTATGCATTTTGAAAACTTTGTTTGATTGTCAATTAAATTGGCTATCCCCATATGATTATCAGGCATATCGTAAGCCTTAGCCAACCATGGCTGACGAAAGTCTAGGTCAGTAAGTAGTGTTCGCTCTTGTTTGGCAAATGATTCTGCAAGATACTTTGGCAGAGTAGAGGCTTGTTTCGACTCACCTATTCTGGTGATTGTAATGGTGCTGATCGCTTTCTCTCCGGATCGTATCATTAACGATGAACGCAGTGACCTAATAGATTCTGAGAAAATATATTCTTTGCGACTTTGTCGATAGAGCCGTCTGGTCAACTTGCCATGGTGCGGGCGAGGCTCTCTTGGAACCGTCGCGAGTACCGGGACTTTCAGCCTGCGCAGTTTTTCAATCATTCGTGTCTTTTTGTCGCTTATAAGATGCAATAACAATAGCACGGAAAAACTTAACAAAGCGGCTAAAACGGTTAAAACCGTCATTAAAAGTGAAATTCTTGGTTTCGCGGGGCTCATTGGTCGACTTGCAAAATCAACCACGTGGAAATTATCTTGTTCGCCCAAATCTTTCATCAGTTCAGTTTCTTGTAGACGAGACAGAAAGACCTCGTATAGCTTTTGCGTTGACTCCAATTTCCGCTTTAGTTTGTCGAGTTCTAGCTCATGCTGACCTAACGCGCTATGAGCTTCATTCGCCAGTTGAGCCTGAGCGGCTAATTCATCATTTTCTTGTTTTGCGACTCGGTACGCCTCTTCAAGGTTAGCGCTCAGTTCTAACAGTAAGGCGTTGTATTTTGTCTCAATCTGATCTAGCTTGGCCAGCGCAGCTTTGTATGCGTGATGCTTTTCTTTATATCTTTTGGTGAGTGCCACAAAAGCCTGTCGTTCAGCAAGGCGTTGCCGTCTGAGTTCCCGTGCCAAAGTATTTTGTAATATCCAATCAACGTTAGACAGTTTGTCAGGGTCGCCATCGGCAGCCTCTACTTGTTGCAATGACGACGAGAGTGCAAGCAAGGCTTTATCACTATTTAGTTTTTCGCGGTTAATTGCAGATATCTCTATTCTTGCCAGTTCCATTTGGCTGTTGAGGTCGACAATTCCGTTTTCCTTTAAAAAGCGTTGCAGCTCGTCCTCAGCGTTTTTCAGGGAGCGTTGAATAACAGCCAATTGCTCGTTGAGCCACAGCGATGCATTGTCGGCTTTGTCTTTGTTTTTCTCTTTGTGAAAGTCAAAAAATGCTGGGCCAATGCGGTTTGCTATTTTTTCAGACAATTCGGGAGATGAGCTTTCAAAGCTTACACGTAACATACTTGTTCCGGTAACTTTGCGTAGACTTAATCTTCGTTGAAACTGGCTTGCAGCATACTTTATTCGTTCTTCTTCGTATGCGCGTGCATCGTCGTATAGGGTGTCTGAATCTGATGATAGCTTGATGGCAGACGGTGTATCTATCCAGAAGTCTAACTTGTATTCTAAGCCTAAATCCGTTACCACCTTTTTGGCAAACTGATGCGAACGCAGAAACTCAATGTGCGTATCCATCTTGTCTTCTTTGCGAGCAGGAGAAAGTAGGTCTGCTTGTAAGGTGAATTTATTGTCTGACTCTTCAAGGAGAAGTGTTGCCGTAGCGATATATGTTTTGGGAATATTCAGAATGAAATAGCTGCCAAGCAATATCATCAATAAAGTACTCAACAGCAGTTGAAACTTTTTGTGCCATAAAAAAGATATTAAGTCCGCAAGTGAAAACGGAGAGGGTTGGAAATCTTTGTCGTCCATCTTAAAAGAAGCTTTCCCCAACTTCGACGACATCGCCAGGCATAACCAAGGTGTCTTTATTTGCTTTTATCCGTTCGCTTTTGCCCTCTCTGAGTATTAGCCACTGATTTTTAGACGCCCGTTCTGACAAGCCTCCAGCGATGGCAAACGCTTGCTCCACCGTCATACCGAAGCTGAATGCGTATGCGCCGGGTTGGTTAACCCAACCTCGGATATAGAATGGACGAATCGACTCAACTACGACTGATACACTTGGATTGACTAAATAGCCATCGTAGAACATAGCTTCAAGTTCGCTGCCTACTTCTTTCGCGGTTTTTCCAATAACTCTGATATCACCCACCAAGGGCAATTTGATCAAGCCAGAGCTTCCGACCTTTGCGTTTACAGATAGGTCAGGCTCGTTGTATACCGCAATCGCAAGTTCGTCACCAACTCCGATAGCAAACTCGTCGTCGTTTGCAGATACGTCACATGAAGCAACACCGAGAATCAGTCCAAAAACAAAGTGAATGAGTGCATTTCTCATAAAAGTCAACACAGTTACTCAAAGCAAGTATGGTAAAGGTGGTGTGGCGCAAGAAAGATGAAAAGTACCTTAAAACTCGCGCAACATGTGACCATATACCATTGTTAATCGTTACAATAGATATCGGCCATACAGTAAAAATCTGAACGTTCTTTGAACTTTCAGTTGTGCATTGCTGGAGCGTAGGCGAGGGGGGCTTCTTGTAGTAGTTCGATGGAGCGCTCTGTGTTATTTCCTAACAATTCAATATTTAACTCCGCCAATAAGCTAACCACCTCCGAAAACGGAATCTTCTTCTCATCAGCGGCAATAATTCTCGGGTGCTGCGTTTCGGTGTCGCAATCGCTGATTAAAAGTTCTTCATAGAGTTTTTCGCCAGGTCTCAAGCCACTGAATGCTATGTTAATATCGCCATCAGGTTGTTCATCGGTAATAACTCTTTTGCCCATAAGGTGCGCCATTTTTATCGCTAAATCGACAATTTTAACTGGCTCACCCATGTCTAGCACAAACACCTCGCCGCGCTTGCCCATTGCGCCAGCTTGGATCACTAGCTGTGAGGCTTCTGGGATTGTCATAAAATAACGCGTTATTTCGGGATGCGTCACCGTGATTGGCCCACCAGCTTCGATTTGTCTTTTAAATAAAGGCACAACGGAGCCTGACGAGCCTAGTACGTTTCCGAATCGAACAATCGCAAATTCAGTTTTAGGGTTAAGCTCAGCGATACCTTGTATGTATAACTCCGCTAGCCGCTTAGTCGCTCCCATGATATTAGTGGGCCTGACGGCTTTATCCGTGGAGACCAATACGAACTTGTCGACTTCGCACTCCGCTGCAACTTGCGCAACATTTGATGTGCCAAAGGCATTATTTCGAATACCGATAATTGGGTTGGCTTCAATCATCGGAACATGCTTGTATGCAGCAGCATGGTATATGGTTTGTACTTTATGCTGTTTAATCGTGTCGCGCACTGAGTATATATTCAGGATAGTCGAAAGTACTGGCACAATGTTGAGGTCGGGGAAATTGCGTGTCAATTCGTTTTCGATTTGATAGAGGTTGAACTCTGACACTTCAAACAAGATCAATTTGTTTGGTTTGCCCTTAGCAATTTGTCGACAAAGCTCACTTCCTATTGAACCGCCGGCGCCGCTGACTAGCACGTTTTTATTGAGCACATTCTTATTCAGGAGCTCATCAATAGGGGGAACGGCTTCTCGGCCAAGCAGCTCCTCAATTTTTATCTCGCGCAGTTCATCAATCTTGTGTTTGCCAGAAATTATGTCAGCTATGTTTGGCACACTTAAAATTTCAATTGCATAGGGCTCTAGTGCACTAAGCAGTTCTTTGCGTCGTTCAATGGAGCTATTATTCACCGCGAATAATAGTTTGGTGACACCGTGTCGTTCTATAATCGCTGCAATATCCTCGCGTTTTCTTACTGGGATACCCGCAATCTCTTGCCCGTGATATCGGCTTTTATCATCTATGAAGGCCACAGGCACCAAGTCTCGCCCCTCCAACAGACCAATCGCAAGTGCTCTGCCAGCCTCCGCTGCCCCAAAAATTATGCACTTTTCTCTGTTTCGGTAACTATGCGACTGAACCCCTAGTTGCAAAACAAAGCGAGGGACAGTGAGTGATAAAAATGCGATCCCCCAAAAGATAAATGGGACACTTTTGGGAATAAATGCAAGCCCAAGTAAATCTGCAACGAACAAAAACAAACTTGCTGCAAGCAGAATAGCTGCAACCTTATAGGTTTCTTTATGTCCGATGTGGCGCACGATTTGGCGATAGTATCCATCTAACCACAAAACAGAAATAACAAACCCAGTGATCGCAAGACTTAGCCACCATTGTTCCTGTTTGAAATGGATCCCCTCTATACCCGAACGAATGATGTAAGCGAGTATTAACGCAAGCATTATGGAGCATGAGTCCCACAAAAGGCTTAAAAACAGCTTGCTTTTACTGGTGAGTAAAAATAGCTTTTTTGTCACGTTCATCAGACGCAGGCCTCTTGAAAGACTTCTTCAATTACGCGACAGGTTTTTTCTATTTCCTTCTCAGATAGGGTGGGGTGAACCAGAAACATCAGTGAGGTCTCTCCCAGCTCTTTTGCGATGGGTAGCGATTTTTTCGGTCGAAACGGAGTGTTATCGAACGCTTTTTCTAAATAGACTTCTGAACATGATCCCGAAAAACAGGGTACGCCACGCTCGTTAATACTCGCCATTATCTTATCGCGATCCCAGCCATCCCGAAGGTGTTTTTGTTCTACGAATACATAGCATTTGTAAAATGCGTGCACCACGTACTTGGGGACGTCGGGAACCCGTATTGCTGAGTATTTGCGCGCTACGTCAAGTATCGCCGTTGCGTAATGCCTTCGCTTTGTGGTCCAGTCAGGCATTTTTTGCAGTTGAATACGTCCAACTGCGGACTGGATTTCAGTCATACGCCAGTTTGTCCCGAATGACTCATGCAACCATCGAAATCCTGGCGGATGCGATTTCTCATAAACAGCAGAATATGACTTCCCATGGTCTTTATATGACCAAATTGTTTCCCACAAGGATTTATCATTTGTGGTAACCATTCCGCCTTCGCCAGCAGTAGACATTATTTTATCTTGGCAAAATGACCATGCTCCTATATCCCCAAAGCTGCCCACTGAGCGACCTTTATATTTGGCACCATGAGCTTGTGCACAGTCTTCAACCACGAACAAGTTATGGGCTTTAGCTAACTCTAATATATCGTCCATTTCACACGGCCAGCCTGCCAAGTGAACACACAAAATACATGCCGTTTTTTCGCTGATGCATTGCTGAATGGTATCGTAAGTCACGTTTTGTGAATCCCGCGAAATATCCGCGAATACGGGCACGTAACCAGCTAAAACAATTGAAGAAACGGATGCCAAAAAGGTACGGGAAGTGACAATGATTTCTGAGCCAGGGGGCATATCGAGTGCCTTCCAAGCAAGATCAAGTGCTACGCTGCCATTTGCTACGGCAACGGCATAATTTGTATTAGCGAAGTGAGCAAATTCCTTTTCAAACTCTCTGCCGGCCGTGCCAGTCCAATAGTTCACTTTGTTGGAGTCAAGAATCGCCATCACTGCATTTTTTTCTTCATCACAGTAAGATGGCCAAGATGAGAATGGTCCGTTGAGCATAGTCTTTTCCTAAGAATAAATTACCTTAATGTTTTTGCAGGGGTTCCAACTACTGTTGCATTTGGCGCTACGTTACTGATAACGGTCGCACCCGCGCCAATTGTTGCGCTTGCACCTAGCGATAGATTCGGGAGTACTGATGATCCTATTCCGATTAAACATTCGTTACCTATATCTACCCCACCCGCGACATTGGCACCTGGTGCAATATGAACAAAATCACCGAGGCGGCAATCATGATCAACACTTGCATTTGTGTTAATAATGCCGCCATGACCGATACTTGAAAACCCAATCACTGATGCATTCGCGCAAATCAAACAACCATGTCCCAACTCAGTTCTATCACTCACATAAGCGCTAGGATGAACGAGGCTGGCAATCGGCAGTGAATATGACTGTAAAAGCTTGAACATATCGCGACGTGCTTCATTGCTGCCAATCGCAATAAAGAAATCAGTATGCTTTGACGAATACTTCATACAGTCCTTCGGCGTACCCACTATTGGCCATTGTTCTACGCATTGTTGCTCTGGGCATGATTTAGCGTCTGCCAACTTGTCAAAGAAGACAATATCGCTATAACCACCCATTTCTATAGCGGTAACCGCGGCCACTTTTCCGTGCCCGCCAGCACCGACAATGCAAAGTCTGCGTTTCATTGTTTATTTTCGCTATAAGTGATATCTGTGCCGGTAAACCGTGTCATCGTGCCTGTCTCACCTTCATTTATATCGGCGCGTTTTATCACTTTGTATACCGTCAAAAATAAAATCTTAAAATCTACTGCTATAGACTGGTTATCGACATACCAGACATCTAACTTAAACTTTTCTTCCCAGGAAACGGCATTTCTACCATTTACTTGTGCCCAGCCCGTAATGCCGGGTCGCAGTTCGTGTCTTCTTTGTTGAAATGGTGTATACAAAGGCAAGTATTCGACCAGCAATGGTCTGGGGCCAACCAAACTCATGTCTCCCTTAATAACGTTTAAAAGGCTTGGTAATTCATCCAAACTAGTGCTTCGCAAAAAGCGTCCAAAGCGGGTAAGTCTATGCTCATCAGGAAGGAGCTTGCCGTTGGCGTCCCGGTGGTCAGTCATTGAGCGTAATTTAAGCAAATTGAAAATAACGCCATTTTTGCCGGGCCGCGCTTGCTTGAAGAACACAGGAGAGCCCAGGTTGACTTTCACCAGTATCAAGACCAGAACAAGCAGGGGTGACAAAACAAGCAAGGCTAAAAGGCTAATAAAAAGATCTATGAGTCGTTTAGTCATATCGATTTATTCCTATAATCGCATAGTACATGCTGATAGAAGTCGAGTACTTCTTTAGCATTATGTTCAACGTTCATTACTTCTTTTACTTTTACAAATCCCTTCGTCGCAAAATCGCGCAACTTATCCTGATTCTCGATGGCATATATAATTTTTTCAGCCAGTGCCTCTGGATTTTTCGCAGGCGCTAACAAACCTGTTTCGTTATCGCAAATAAGGTCAGGAAATCCTCCCACATTACTCGCAAGGGTAGGCGTTTTCGCATACATAGACTCCACTGCGCCACCTACATTTTCTGAGTGAGAGGGATGCACCGCAAGGTTAAGCTGAGGATAAATTGTTGGTACGTCAGTACGGACTCCAAGAAATACGCATGCCTCTGGCGCCACCTTTTGAGCGTATGCCTTGACCTTTTCAAAATAGCGCTGAGCAAAAGCCCATGGACCGCCGACAAACACACACTTGGTTTTGGGATAGGTGCGACAAACGATGGCCATGGCATCAATAAGATCTTCATGACCTTTTAATCCTCGCCGTTGGCCAAGATAGGGTTTAGGTGCATAAAAGTATGCAATCATTCCAATTAAAAAGCTTTCATCATCAATATTAAGTTCTTTCCTTAGCGAAAGAGTCGTGGGTTCGGGTGCTGTGAAGTCGCCCTCGTTCACGCCGTAATATGCAAGGCCAACGCGCGCTTTATTAACGCCATAACTGCGGTAGGCATTCTTCGTCCATTTACATGAGGCTAGCCAGTAGTCTTGGGCAGTGGCTGCTGATAAGTACTTTGCAGATAAAAGGTCAAGCTGTCTAAATATAAGATGCTCAAGGTGTAAGGGACCTGGCACGTGGAAGATGCGTGGAATATCCAATTTGCGCAAAGACCAACGCATGAGTAGCGTTGTCGCTACAAAATGGCTGTGAATTATATCAGGTTGAATGTGCTCTACCAGATTGCGAAGCATCGCAGAACGAGCCCGATTGCTAAAAATAGATGTGACTGAAAATGAGGGATCAAACACATGCGTGACCACACCCGCTTGCTCGTACTTTTTAACCATTGGACCTTCGGGCAACACGATATGCACCTCGATACCCAGCGCAATAAGCTCTCGCGTTTGCCTCAGAGCCCAACCGGCCCCAATTGAGGTTTTGATAAGATGCAATACTCTAATGTTTGACTTACTTTTATTCGATAACTTCACGATTGGCTTTGCTCATAAATGGTTTGATACATTCGCTTCCGTCTGTCTTGCAGCGCAGTGTCCTCATACTCTTTTGCCTTTAAGTAATTGCGATTTGCAATCTCTAGACGCTCATTCTCGCTAAGCGCATACATGCCAAGTAATTTTTCGCGTAAGGCTTCAATATCGTCTCGCTCAATAATGAAACGCGGATCTAATAACTCTTTTACCCCACCCACATTTGTGGCGATGCATAGTCTTGATCGCGCCATAGATTCAATTAACACGCGTGGAAGTCCCTCTTGTCTTGAACTCAGCACAAACACATCGGCACTATCAATAAGCGCACTAATGTCTGCCCTCTCGGCAACGTTGCCCATGAAATCAACGGCCTCAGATACATTTAATTTCTTTGCCAAAGTTTGCATTTCATTTAGCAATGCGCCCCCGCCCACCCATTGAAGTTTGGCCTTGAGAGAGTCTTTGTTGATAAGTGCCAAGCACTTAAGCATTGCATCACAGCCCTTGTAAGGTTGTGATAAATTGCCAATGCATATAATTTTCATAGGTGATTGGAGTGAGTAGCTGTCAACAGAGTTAAAGTCGTCATCCAGCAACTTGATTGATGAATAGTGCGTTGAAAACCTTCTGGGGTGAGGTGGATAACGCTCCTGAAGACTTAATTGGGTCACGTAGCTCGTGGCATCTGCCTCTAAGCATTGCTTCTTTAACAAACGGGTGAAAAAATGGGCAATAAAAGGGCGCAAGGGATGCTTGCTTGCCGTTGCTGAAAAAGTGTCTAGAGGATCGCCTACTATCTCTGCGGCAAACGCTTGCCCGCGTTGCATTGCAAAAAATTGATACATTAGCGAAAGAATACCGGGCACCCTAAGCACGACAGCGCGCTGTATTGAACGTCGCTGGCAGAGTCTTCGATAAATCGTTGGTATGTTTCGAATAAAACCGAGGGGGCCAATGTATATGGGAAGCTCATGAAAAGACACTCTGTCGCCATCCACTCTATGCCACTCTTTGTTTGGCTTATCTACGTGCGAGACACGAGCCACAATAGCAACGGCTTGAAATACTAATAAGTACCTGGTCCAAAATGCGTAAGAAAAGGCGTTTTCTGTCCAATAAAAGTGATTAGAGCAACGATAAAACCGCTGTTCTATAACGACATCAACCAACACTCAGCGTTCTCCTTAAAAAGTGTTTCAAAGCTATCTAAACCGGCCAAAAGCAAATATTGCCGCGTGATAAAATAACCATGGAATTCCCACGTGCCATAGAATAAACCTCCCCACGCCGAGCACCTCGCCTCGAGGCCATAGCATTAATCCTATAAAGCAGGCAAAACAAAATGCGGTATTAATGGGATTGGTTTTTACGATGGCCAATCGCGTTGTAAAATATCCAACAACAAAAAGTGCGAGCATGCCAAACCAATTAAAATTTAAATACATCTCGGCAAAAATTGAAAAGCCATATCCACCTCCAGCTTCAGCTATCCAAGGGTTTACCTCATGTACTAGCCATTTTGCCAAGCTGCCTTCTTTTGCTGGGTGAACATCCCAAAAAAAGTTGGGCATCGCGGTTGTGAGGGCCAGATAGAAGCTATGGCCATAGAGAAAGTCGTAGTCGGTGGGTACTCTTTGAATTGTCCATGCCAAGGGGCCGATGCTGTCAGACATTTCTTTGATGATATTGAACAGTCCGGAACCTGATTCATGTGGGGTTGTAGCTTCTCCAACGCCCGTTCTAAACACCGAAAGCGCGGGAAAGACTATGCTTATCATGATAGCACTGGTTGCATATATGAAGGTACGATTAAGACGGCGTATCGTTACATCCCAGAGGCTCATTAAAACAATAAACGGAATTAAGGCATTAAGCCTTCCACCCATCGCTAGGCGAACCAGCGTGTAAATTACCGCAAAAATGATTATTGCGTATACCAAAGCTTTGTTTTTTCGAAATGCAATAATGCTTATAAAAAGTGAAGGAAATAGAAAATACGAGAGCACTTTAACAATACCCGCAGCACCATAAGTTTGCTCCGTGCTGTAGAGTGCGAAGTAACCACCTTGTAGCACAAGCAGCAACATTGCTTGCAGGTCTATGATTGCAGCGGGGACGGAAACGAGCATAAATACGCCCCCTGTTAATTGCGCAGCAAAAAGCTGGATATTGGTAGGTGCGACCTGTTGAGGCGCTTTAGTATATTGCGTCAGCAACATCGCAGATGAAAGCACCAGCATCCCCACCAAAGAATATTCAGAAGCTTGCACGATTAGCTGATAATCGTTTTCGTTAAAAAAGGTGAAGAAGGATATGCTTGAAAACGGATAGAACACGAACAACAGTGACTTGCCGCAATTGAATATAAACACCATTAGGAAAAACACATATGCGAGGGACAAGTCGCCGCCGCCCTGTCGAAACCATGCTGCAGAATGAGTAAGCACAAGGGTGAGCGCAACGACGCTTTGGGCTAAGAGAACATTATGTAGATTATCGCCACCGTCCAAGACACGAAAGAATATAACCGCTGCACACATGGCGATATTAAAACTGATAACGAATACTGTTCCTGCTCTTACCAGAAGCATGCGTGCCTCAATCTGTGCTATATAAGTCTTTTAGCTTTTGTAGATGATTGGGCATGTAGAAATCGGTTTGTTTGTACAAACTAGTATCAGGTGATTTCACCTGCCGTGCCGACTTAATAATGCGTTGAGCCCAAATATCTACTGTGTCGGAGTGGGACAAATAACGGACTTTTGTGTTATCAAATATCGCCTCCTTGGTAAGGTTGTCGGCCATTACAACAGGAACTCCAGCAGATTGTGCTTCAACAACCGTTAAAGGCAGGCCTTCATATAGAGATGGAAAAGGCATAACGTCGAAAAGTGAAGCCATGATATCTACAGCGTCGTTTCTGGCGCCTAGCATCAATACTTTATCTGCAATGTTTAATTCCTGAATTTTTTTCACTATTTCGGATTTAAGCTCGCCATCTCCAATTAGCACCAGGTGCGCATCGGTTTTTTGTAAAATTGCACCGAAAATATCGAGTAAAAAGCTGTGATTTTTTGGCACGGACAGGCGACCGATGTGCCCCACAACTATTCCTTTGTGAGTCAAATTGAAATCGTCCCGAATGAATGCTTTTCGGTCGATTTTATCTAGATGGCCAATACCGCAATAGAGTATCTGGATACTTGGTTTCGACACAACAGAACCAAACAAAGAGAAGCTTGCCTCTTGGCTCACGGCAATATAATTCGTTGCAAACCAGCGTATCAAGAACTTCATTGCTTTTAGATACCAAGCTCTGACGCCAGTTTGAGGTTCAATTTGTGAGCGATTGCTGTGACTATGCGCAATTCTCTTTTTTACGCCTGACATCCAAGCTATGAATAAGACCAAGCCACTAAAATGATGTACATGACTATGAACAACATTGTAGTTGCCTTTCCTTAAAGCTTTAAACAATCGCAATGAATAGACAAACGGATTTTTGCTATGTTTGCATACTACAATGTTTGAGCCACATTGTTTAACTAAGGCATCATACTCGCCCGACTCTTCGCTGTGCACCAACACATCTGTTTTGATGTCTGAATCAGCGAGCGCTTGCACGACACCCACTAACCACCTTTCTACGCCCCCTGGATTAAGGCGATTAACTATGTGAATGACGCGTGGTGAGTCCATTTCCTATCTCTCTGAAAACCTTGATTGAAAAACATATTGCTGTAAAAAAAGCAACGACAGCACATGCGAGCATCGCAGCAATCGTCAATGGAAATTGCATATCTGTATGCTCAACAATCAGCGGACGATGCCCTATAAATAAAACGCTTATTGCAATGCACAAGAGCGCAGAAAAACTCATGATTTTCAATTGCCAAGCAAATAAGCCTTTAGCGGTTAAAATAATTCCGCCAACCGACTGAATGGCTAAAGCCATATTTAATGTGGCAGCGGCGATAACAAGCGAATGCGTGTCAATAAAGGCATTACCATATAGCAGCACTGTCACAGACTCTCCAAAAAAGTAAGCGATCATGATGCCGATAACACCGTATGCCAGTGCAAAAGCATATGACCTTGCGCTAAGTTTCTTCAAATTGCGAAATGAGGACTGCTGAAAATAGCGCAAGAATAGCGGTGACAGAACCTGCAATAAAGATTGAAGCAGTAAGCTGGCAGCAGTCACATAGTAAAATACAGAAGAGTAGATACCTAAAGACGTATCGTTTGCATATTCCCCCAGCATAAAAAGAGGAAAACTGACCGTGAAAACAAGAAGCACAGAGCTTATTCCCATCGGATAGGACTGCTTTACGATATGAAAGCCATTTTTAAGATAATGCCCGAGGTCTGTTTCCAGTTTGGACGCTTTATTTCCGGAAGAAGGTATTTGTTTGCGCGGAAGCGAAGGGATGAGCTTTGTATCAACAAGTAAAAATACGATGACCCACGCTAGCACAATTGCTAACGCAGCAATTGAAATATTCCCAGTCAATGTGTATGCCAAGATGAACAAAGTGGGGGTTAAAATAGACCGAATTATCCGAGAGATTGCTAAGTCTGTGTTTTTAAATGATCGAAGTGCAAAACCGTGTGCAATATCTGATAAGTTCTCAAAATACTTAGCTAATCCCAGTATTAACACCAGAGTTATGAGGGCGATATCAATCGTAAATGTAGAGATGATCGCCAAAATAAACAACGCCAGGAAAGAGGTAATCACTCGGGTAGGGAACACAAATTGCTCGTCAGCTTTGGACATGCGGTCGGACATGAGGTACTGCCTAAGTCCCACATGGCCGAGACTTAAAGCTAGACCAGCAAGCGCTAGGGAATAAGCATATCTTCCGACATCATCTACATTTCCGCTTCGATTGAGCCACGCGATGACAGCCCATTGGGATAACGCCATTGCAATATTCGCAATCAGAGTAATGCTAACCCCATGCTTAAGATTCATTCAGCATTACCGATTCTTGACCGCAGGCGTACGCAGATTTGTTCAGATGAAGAGCAAGCGTATTTGTTAAGAATACGCAGCATTTTTAACTCTTTGTTTGTCATTGAGCATTTTTACAAGTTTAATAATTATTGAAACTATGTGATCTTATCGGCCAAAATCATCTAAAGTTAGTTTTTTTAGTGGTTAAAAACTAAAAAGTTCTCGTAAATCGTGTTGACGGTGTATCCGTTTTAATTATGCAAGCGGTGTTTCTTATAAGTGGCGGATAAAAAGGAGGAGTAGTGTGGATAAGACGCTAAGCGCAACGCTTATGGCGATTAATTTGCTTGCAACCATCATGGTCGTGGCTATTCATTATAACTCCAAAGCCTTTATTGATGTTTCCAGCGGCTACGGTATCAATTACCTTCTGCAAGAATTTTTCGTAAACGGCATCAGTCGAATAGCCGTTCCAATTTTTGCTTTAGTATCCGGTTTTATTATCTGGGAAAAACTTTCAACAAAAAACACGTATTTTTCATTGCTTAAAACCCGAATTAAGTCGCAGCTGTTGCCTTACCTAATTGCTTCATTCTTCATTTTTGTTTCGTACAGCCTCATCACGTATGTGTTCAAGCCTCAAGAGTTTATCCCAATAGACTTCAATGTGATCCTATATAGAAGTGTCGTTTCACCGCTATCCCCGCAACTTTGGTTCCTCCGAGATTTGATGTTTCTCGTTTTGCTTTCACCGATATTGTTATACAGAGAATTTTTCATTCACTCTGCTCTTGTTTGCGCTTTCGGCGCTTTGTGGCTGCTAAATGCACAGGTCTTTCCAATTGTAGGTGACTATTATTTGATGAACATCGAAACGGTTTTTTTCTTTAGTTTGGGTGGTTTGCTCGCGCGTAAAAGTTTAATAGTAATGTGGCTTCTCAATTTACAGAAGAACGCTAAATTAGCTGTCCTTACGGCATGGAGCTCATTAATTTTGATTCGGATATATATCGACCCAACTATCGACCTTTGGTATGTCGAAAATTACACCTTAAGCTCTTTATTGCTTTACAAGCTTTCTATTATTATTGGATTGGTGGCGATCTTCAGCTTGTGTAAACCTCTAGCCTTTAATAGAACGGTCGTCTATTGCTCGGGGCTGACGTTCTTCGTTTTTATGTATCATCTCGTTCCGCTTTCGTATTTCAGAATTCTTACTGAGAAATTATTTACAAAAGAGCTCTCATTTTTCCTTAATTTTCCTATTGCATTAGTGTGTAGTTTTTATGCGGCGCACGTTACAGCTAAATATTTTCCAAAAGTTTTTGCAGTGTTGAGTGGTGGTCGGAATCCAGATAAGGCTCTGATGCGCGCCGATGCCTTAAACAAAACGAGTTCATAATATGTTCATAAATTCTCTTACTCTTAGCGTTTGGCGCAATAAATTTGATAGTCATTTAGGGTTGTCACTCCTGTAATGAAGACAAGCACATACTCATCTGCACATATCGGCTTTGTAATTGCTTTATTGGCGCTTTGCTTCTTCGCTTCTGGGTCTCCAAAACTGGACGCTGACGCAAAAGGTTCATTCAACGCAAAAGTAAATGAATGTACTCCTTCTCTTAGCGAAGACTCGCGGTTTACCGTTGGAAAGATTGTTATCAACCCACAGCCAATTTTCAACGAAGAGGCATCCGACGCAATCGCTTTGCACAGATGGGCCAATGCGCTGCACATTATCACAAAACCTTTTGTTGTGGCCGAGCGTTTACCCTTTGATGAAGGGGATAAAATAACGCCCGCCGATATTGTTGAGGCAGAAGCCTTGCTGCGACGTGAGCGATATATCGCAAATGCTGATATTAAAGCTGAGTTTGACTGTGCATCACAGATGGTGGACATACAGGCGACGACATACGACAACTGGTCTCTGATCCCAACGCTTTCTTTCAGCAGAAGCGGCGGAGAAAATAGCACCATCGTAGGCGTGAGGGAAGACAACTTGCTGGGTCTGGGGATCCGCAGCACCTTGCGTTATAGTAAAGATGAACAGCGTTCAGGTTATCAATTATCGCTGCGCTCTGCCTTTCCATGGGTCAGACACTCCAACATTTCGCTGGGTCTTGCAGACAACGACGATGGAGAAGCCTACTTTTTAGCTTTTGATAAACCATTTTATCATTTAGCCAGCAGCTACAGCGTGTTGGCGCTTGCCGAAAATAATGAGCGAATTGACGATATTTTTCAAAATGGTGATACGCGCAATAGCCTTTTAATTGATGAATTAAATTTGCGCGCTGCATATGGTATACAACTTAGCTCAAATAACCAAGAGACACAGCGCTTGCGTTTAGGCCTTCATCGTGAACGGCTCGTGTTTTCATCAGGCCCCGATACGCTAAATGAGCAAGCTGAGTTTTTTGAAAACACCGCGCTTATGGATGGTGTAATGCGGGCCGAAGATAAGCTCGCCTTTGTTCCTCAGTCGCGTGACTTTATTTATCCATGGATTGGCTACGAATTCGTGCAAAGAAACATTCAGGTTATGCAGGATATTTATCTGATCAAGCAACCGGAAGATATTAATTTGGGCTGGGAGTTTTATGCCCAGTTAGGCCTTGAGCTTAATGACGAAGCAGGTGGCTTAGGCACACACACTCAATTGCGCCTGAGAAAAGGCGCTTATTTAGGCGAGGGGTTGATACTGCTCAATGCAGACCTACAAGCCATTCTGAACACAGACATTGCGGATTACATGCGCATAAATGGCCAGGCCGAATACTTTTACCGTGCATCCCCATTGCTTGGCATGTACGCGCGATTTTCCGCTACATTATCCGACAATCCCTTTCGTGATCGCCCCATTGTCATTGACGATGACAATGGCGTGAGGGGATATCCGCTTCAGTACCAACATGGTGATAATCGATTCTCTGCAAGCTTAGAAACCCGTTTTTATACAGGCTATAGTTTTTATCAATTATTTGAACTGGGTTTTGCAGCCTTTGCCGATGTAGGAAGAGCATATGGTGGGGAATTTTCTGATTTGAACGAAGATGGCGATATTCTGGCAAGCGCGGGAATCGGTGCGCGCCTATATTCCAACAAAGCAAGCAATCCGGGGGTGGTGCATATCGATATTGCGAAACCCTTAGGGGAGGGTGAAAGTGTCAATACTTGGGAATGGAGTATTCAGCTACGGCGCGGTTTTTGATAATTTTAACGATACATCAAAGCCCGTGGCCTGCCACATTTTAGCAACCTGATAAAACATGGCTACCATGAATACCGAAAACCACCATTCATATGCATTCTCCCAGTTATCCCAGCCTTCATCCCAAAAGAAACCAAGTAGTGCGCTAACAATTGCGGTGCTCACTAAAATAAAACAAATCCATGTTAAACGCTTTTGATAAAGCGATATACAAAGTGAGACGGTATCGAGTTTTTCCAGGTGGCGCAGCAAAATAAGGTGAGCGAAAGCAGTGAATGCAAAATAAAAAATGACACCTATTCTTCTTGCTAATGCGTATGGCTCTCCCTCAGCACCGAGCGTTACGGTATAGACAATCAAGGCAAACGCTGCAAACAGTCCCATGATCGTAATTGACCTAGGCTTAATCATCCCGTTGCTGATACTTTTCAGCCAATAGTTAAGCAACAGCCAATAGGCAGCCATGAACACCGCAGTAGGAATAAGCAGGCCTTTAAAAAAGAAAAATTCGGGGTATTGACGGCCAGTTGCACTGATGGAGTGGCATTGCTCCCAATAAGGCATGCAAAGACTCAAATTTTGAAAATAAACCGATATTGCAAAGGTTAAATGGACTGATAAAAAAGGCAATAAAACGCATATTAACGCAACGATGTAAGGCAGATTAGCACTGGGCGCAGAGCTTATTGGCTTTTTTGTAGCAAGCATAACATCCCGCTTAGTCTTCTAACACCATCTCATAAAATATTGTATTCAGACCTTCTTGGGTTAAAGAGGTTCGCGCGGGCCATATGTTTATGCCTCTATCTAGCGCAATTTCATCAACTCTGCCAGGGTTAAAATCGTAATAAGCTGGCGTTTTATAGTTTGAAATATCGTCTGTGTAGGCTTCTTCATTGGAGATGATTGTCCAACCTTTTGCACGTAAGGCATCCGCTAAATCGCCAGTGAACAAGGCGGCAAGGTCGGTTTCATGCATTAACAGTAGATGTTTGGGGGAACGATTGAGAACCTTCAATGCTGCTTTATAGTCTTGTTCTGCGCCATCCACAATGGTCTCAACGTAAAAGCGTTTCACTCGCTCTAAATCAAGCTGAGGGTTCTCTTTTATCGCTTGTTGAAACAGCGACTCCATATACCAATCATATGTGTCTATGGTGGTATAGCCGTTAATGTAGCCTAAAGACGCAAGGTGCTTGCGCACAGCGTCGCGCTTTTGAAGCGTGTTACCTTCGCGTAAATAGGGAAATCGAAACCAGGGTTTGAAGGTATCAAATTGGCGCAGAATTTGGTCTGCTTTATCAATTTCTTTAATAAAGTCTTGTGCGCTTGTCTCATTAAAATTTGCGTGCGAATGAGTATGATTGGCAATGATATGTCCCGCATCGCTATAGCTTTGCAAGCGTTTCATGCCTTCACCATTTGGGTCATCAAGCTCAAAGGTATTCGAAAAGAACACCACGCGACCGATGTCATGATCTTCTAACTCCGCAATCAAGCGTTTCGCGCGGGTGGGGCCGTCCATGAATCCGCGCGCAAAGCGCGGTGAGTCATCGAAACTAAACGCAATTTCTTTTTTGTGTACCTTCGTTGGATTTGTATCATCGCTTGCTGAACTGGCAATGGAAAATGATGGTAAGCAAACAAGGACTATGCAGAGCAGCACGCCATTATAAAAGCGATTGAATACTAATTTATACATTGGACATATTCCTCTACGAATTTGCACAGTAGATATTCGCGCGTCTAGCTCAGCATTTGCATACGCTGTTCAGACCATTTAATTGCTTCATCGAAGTCGGTGAGCATAGTTTCATAATCTATTGAGTATTTATCACAGCCTGCGCGCATAGCTTCCCAATTCGCTAGCTCAAATTGTTTACTTAGCGCAATGCAGTCTGCTAGCCAACCTTGCTCTCTCACCAAAGCAATTTTTATTTCTGCTGATAAAGGCAGTTGACTGATCACGGATGCCAAATTGGCATCTAACATCGCGTCAAGTAACGATAGCATGCCAACCAGAAAGGCAGAAGATAGCTTGCCTTTATGCGGCGTTTTATCCGCAAATATTTCACAAAACTTCGCACGTTGTAAAGAAAGGCGAATGAGTTCGTTAGGTTTATTTTCACCAAAAGTCGCTGCAAATAAGAGGGTGATAAATCGCTCAAGCTCTCGTTTACCTAACATGACGACTGCTTGGCGAATGTTCTCTATTTTTTTATTTCTCTGAAAATACGGGGATTGGGTGTAGCGCAATAGCTTAAATGAGAGTCCCGGATCAAGCTCAAACAATTTTACAATTTCATTAAAGTTAGGCTCTGGCTTACTAATTTCGCTGAGTAGAGAGTTCAGCAGCGTTTGTGAGGATGATAAAGAGACGCTTTTGATCACTTCAGGTTTGCTAAAAAAGTAACCTTGAAACAAGGTAAATCCGAGTGCCTTATATTTCTCAAATTCTTCGATGTTTTCCACCTTTTCGGCCAATAACTGAATGTGAGGATGGCGTTTTGGGATCTGTACCACTGCATCAAGCTCGATTTCGCTAATGGCCAAACAGTCTATTTTGATAATGGATATTAGCGGATAAAAGCGCTCCCAAGGCGTTGAATGGACAAAGTCGTCCAACGCCAGAGTATAACTTCGATCCCTCATTTGCTTGAGGCATGTGTAGACCTGATCAGTGGGCTCAACACTCTCAAGCACCTCGACGACAATTTCTTGGTTGGGCAATAGCGCTGGATGGCCTTCAAGTATGGATGCTTTGGTAAAGTTGATAAACGCGAGTTTGTCAGAAGCAATTCTGTCTAAACCCAAATCAAGGTACAAACCCTCGATCATTTTGGATGTCGCCTTCTCTTCGTCGACGTTCGGGAATGCGTTTTCCATACTATTTCTAAACAGCAGTTCATAACCGTAAAGTACTTTGTTGAGGTCGAGGATTGGCTGCCTGGCAGCGAAAAAAGCCATTTATATCTTACTTGTTTCCAAATTCAGTGTTCTTTAACTCATTTTTATAATTTGCATAGAGCGCTTCCACTTGTTTATCAGTGCATGGTGCAAGCATGCTTAAGGCATAAATAGCAATAGAACTGATCACAAAGCCTGGAATAATGGCGTACATGGTATTAAATATGCTCTGCGGGTCATCGCTAATAGGAACATATATCCATATCAACACAGTAGCCGCGCCTGAGGCTATTCCGCCAATTGCTGCTCTTTGCGTCATCTTTGACCAGAATAAAGAAAATAGCACTAAAGGACCAAAAGCTGCGCCAAATCCAGCCCATGCATGACTCACCAGAGACAATATTGTTTGATTTTCTCCGAACGCTAAAGCAATGGCCGCTACTGCAACCACCAACACTGAAATACGGCCTACTAAAACTTGCGTTTTCTCAGAAGCCTGAGTATTCAAAAAGCTAACATAAATATCCCGCGTCAGGGAGCTTGAAGTCACTAAAAGCTGTGAGGAAATGGTACTCATAATTGCAGCCAAAATGGCAGCGAGTAAAAAACCACCTATCAGTGGATGAAAAAGCAGTTGCGACAGCACAATGAAAATCGTCTCGCTATCGTCCAGATTTGTGTTGGTTTGGCTGATATAGGCAAGGCCGAAAAGCCCTGTCATTGCCGCACCAAAAAGCGATACTATCATCCAAGACATGCCTATACGTCTGGCAACAGGTATTTGTTTTAAGGAGTTGATTGCCATAAAGCGAACAATAATATGCGGCTGACCAAAATAACCTAAACCCCATGACATTAAAGATATTATGGCAACGAAGCCAAGTGTTTCACCGGTACTGGCATTGGTAAAGAGTTTCAGTAAATTCGGATCGATGCTTGATAAGGCGTCTAGGGTAGAGTTAATACCGCCAAGCTCAAACATCACCACCGTTGGCACCATAACCAATGCGATAAACATGATACAGCCTTGGATAAAGTCGGTTAGGGAAACTGCCATAAACCCTCCGACTAATGTGTACGCGACAACTACACCCGCGGTGATGAATACGCCCCAATAAAAACTGAGTCCAAACGAGCTTTCAAAGAGCTTTCCGCCAGCCACTACGCCTGATGATGTGTACACCGTAAAGAAAATAATAATGACGACGGAGGCCACGATACGCAGTACGTGAGAGTGGTCAAAAAAGCGGTTTTCAAAGAAATCCGGAAGCGTAATTGAGTCGTTTGCCACTTCAGTAAACACGCGAAGACGCGGCGCAACCAGTAAATAGTTAAACCATGCACCGATGCATAAGCCAAACACAATCCAAAGTGATGAGGCGCCGGACAGATACATTGCACCGGGCACGCCCATGAGCATCCAACCACTCATATCGGATGCACCAGCCGATAGCGCTACCACAGGCGCAGAGAGCTTTCGCCCTCCTAATAAATATCCAGACGCACTTTCTTCATTAGTGCGATAGGCATACAGCCCGATGCCAAGCATGGCGATGAAATAAAGCGCGAGAGAAATGTAAGTACCAAACTCCATTAAAACCTCATGTGTTTAGGTGTTTTATTATTCGATCAGTTTTTGCCTGCGGTATGGTAACAGCTTGAGTATAAATCTAAAGGATAGTTAGGAAATCTTTATTTAAAATTAAGGGCTTGTTTTGACTTGTGTCTGATAACCATGCACTGCGGACTTAGCGGAAATTTCTCAGGGTGTAGTATTACATCATCTATAAGGTTTGACATAGTCTTCGCTTCGACCGCGAATGTCTGCTTTGTACAATATATGCGATATGTGGAAATGCGAACATATCATTTTGATGATTCCAATATGAGGTGACATGATGGCGAAAGTCGAACAGACTTTGACTATCAATCGCGCTCGAATCTTGCTTGTTGAAACTTCCGGTTTACCTGAGTACCAATTAACCAGAAATTTCTATCCAAAATGCGGATATACACAAGTTGCTGTGATCCCGGAGTATTACGACGAGGGAGACGATAAAGTAGTTTTTTGGAAATCACTGAAATAATGACCTAGCTACAATCGAGCGGACACTTTTTGATGTCCACTTTGTTCTAATGTAGCGCGTCAACGCAAATCGAAACCTTTGCGCCAATGTGTCAGATTAAATATAAGCGACTACACTCTATTTTGTTAACACCAAGCGACTTTGTCGTATCTTAATTACCAAGCGATTCTGTCGTAATCGCTAATTACCAAGGGCTGATAGATAAGCCTGAGCATTTACCCTCATAGCATCAAATACCCTAGCAATTCACAACTATGAGTAGATCACTAGACCGCGGCTGCAGCAATCCTACTTGTTCTTAATATGTCGGGAGTTTTTACAACTTCACGTGTTGCATTTTTAAGTCTATGATTTTTATTGATTTTAAATTTGGCATAGCTTATGCAAACAGACCCACCAAGTGAATAACGACAAACGAGATGAAAATGAAAGCACTAAAATTTGCTACCTTCGCACTTACCTTTTTAATGTTTAGCAGTGCACAAGCCGCCCTGATCAAGTTTAATGCTACCGGTGTAGTTGGCGTATCTGGATTCGTAGAATTCGACGATAGCACCTTTGATGGTTCAAGCGATCAGTTTTTGTCTAATACCGCCATTACTGACCTGAGCCTGAATGTCTTTGGAGAGGTATTTTCTTTAGCTGACGTTGCTACAGGTGATTCTACTATTATGGATTCAAGCGGCCTATTTCCCATTATTGTAAACGGGGCAGGCAACTTAGCCGACAACGGTAACCTTTCTATCGCATTCTTCCCAGATGGATTTTCAGGCACTGCTTCCGATGGTGATGCGTCATTGAGTACCGGTCCAGGTGGTGCTTTTGCTGATGATGAGTTCTTTGCAGTTAAGTGGGAATTAGACGCGGCTGAAGTTTCTGCACCAAATGCACTATTGCTGCTTGGAAGTGGTCTGTTGTTTCTTTGTGCTAGACGCACCAGAAAAGCGTAAGACAAAAGCCAAACCCTACATAGTGAAAAACGCCTGAAAGCTTTATGCTTTCAGGCGTTTTTTTGCGCTAACTGTTTGCTCTAAAGCTTCGACTGGCGGTGCTCTGGTATTGTTGGCAGTGAAGGGTGAGCCTTGTTTGTCTAGATATGACATTTTTCACATTCGGTAATATCTATGTTAGAGACCCGCTCTTACTAGCCGGCTACCGGCCGCTAAGCCCAACTCATGCCTCTTGCATGATAGGGTTTATCAGACGGTTGTTCCTTATCTGCGAGATCTGCCAGTTTAGGGCTATTTTTTCCACGTTGCGATGCAGTCACCTTCGATTATCGTGCTCGGTGTGCGCACATTTTTCTCGTTCTACTTTGTGGAAATAGGCTTTCACCTCTTTATGCAAGCCGCTCTGATTGCCTTTAAGGGCAATCACATAGTCCGCCTTTTTCGCTGTAATAGTCTGAGTGATAGTTTTTTGGCAGCCCATTTCATCTAGCGTAATGCAGCCGTCTTCGATATCTAATAACTCAAGCAAAGCGGGAATAGCCGTGATCTCATTCGACTTACCGTCGACTTTTTGCTGCCCTAATACCAAACTATGCTCACAGCTCCACGCACTAACCATATGAAGGGAATTACAAAAAAGCCCCCTTAATCTGATTAGCAGGGGGCTAATATTCTTACTGCGAAGCTTAGATAGAGAACGAAAGCAAACGCTGCGCTTTTTCTTTCAAAGACGTGACTTGCTCACTATCTTCACCCACAACAATGACTTTTGCAGATTCTAGGAAAAACGAAGCACCTGAGTATTGTTCATTACTGAATGATTCATCAACTGTTTCTGTGATTTGTGACGGCAAAACAAACAGGCTTGAGAGTCCGTTTTCGCCTTTAATAATTAAATGCAGGCTCTTTATGGAATCAAGGTAGCAATAATTGGCTGAAACAATGTCGCCCATACCTTCTTCCACACTGCCATTGTAGGTCGCTAGTTTGTCATTCACCATCGCAAGATCAACTGGCGAATCACCCTTCACTTCATACTCTACATGAGACATGTGTGCGAAAACGTCAGCGGTCAAGTCACTGTCTGACTGCGTCACAACGCCTACAGTGAGCAGGCTTGCTAATACAACCGACGCGGCCATTGCAAAATACCAAGGTCTGCGCTGTTTTTGTTCTTTGTAGTCTTTCATCGACTGACGCAAAATAAGTTTATCCGCTAAGTCATCAGGTACAGGCACGTCCATTGCCTGCTCTAAAGATGCTTCCATTGCTCTTATTTCTTCCCAAAAAGCTTGCTTCTTTGGATCTTGCTTGGCGGCCTCAACAACCTCTGGGTCTTGTGTGTAAGGGTCAGCATAAATAGTACGTCTAAATGTAATCTCATCCATTTGACTGCGCTCCGAAACGGGTGTCTTTTGTCATAATCTCTTTAATTTGACTGCGCGCTCTAAACAGGCGAGTCATTACCGTATTTTTGTTTAAGTCTAGTTGCTGGGCAATTTCATCGCCGCTAAAACCCATAATCACTTGCATAACTAAAGGCTCTCGATATTCGTCACTTAAAGAAGCAATAGCCCGACGTAAGTCTCTGTTTTGAGCATTTCCATCGCTCGTTGCGACCGGGTCTGCTACGCTAACATCGTCTATATCGACTAAATCAAATTGTTTGCGCTCAAAGCGCCTAGCGTTTTCGCGCCTTAGTATGGTGATTAACCACGATTTAGCGGCCGATTCGTCCTGTAGTGAGTCTAATGATTTCCATGCGCGAAGGAAGGTCTCTTGTACCACGTCTTCGGCGATGGCCCTGTCTCTAATAAGCCAAACTGCATAGCGAAATACATCAGCGTGCAATGCTTTCACTAAGGCTTCATATCTTCGTTGTTTTGTCATCATATCTGTAGAGACCGAGGACTCAGTGTTTTTATTTCCCAACATTTTTAAAAAACTCACTTTTCTTGTGAAATATCTCACGCGAAATACTGGCATCGCTGAATATTAATCCCAATAGATTCTGCTAAGTATAGGTGTAATGCCTAGAATGTATATCTCAAATTGCTTCTTAAAAGGTGCCCAAGCATGACCTGAGGCAAGAAACAGAACAAAATTCCTTATGCAATTGTAAACGCACGATATAGTCTGCTGAAATAGCTCGCCTGCTTAATATAAACAAATAATTATTGTAATAGCCTCATCGCCGCAATAAGTTTAGACAAAAGCAAAACTCTTATCAGTACGTAAATATTGACCTACTACTCAAGTATGAGTCATGGCGACAACAAAATTCCATAAAGTCAGGATAATCAAAAATAATACAACGCCGAAATAATTATAGAAATTAGCGATATTTTTATAGCAGCACCACTAAGTCCTGTATACAGTTTATTAACATTTATTTTACGTTGGCCGCTTTGATACATTGTGCGCCATAAATAAGTGATGAGATGAGTCGCTTTACGCCTTAAGCCCTCATATTAATGACATAAAGTTTAGCCTCTAGTTTCTAAGGGCTTTGGATACTTACATGAACACGCCAAAAACCACCTCACTCAAAGTATTGCTTTGTTTATTTTTAATTTGTTGTTTATCTCCTTTGCAGGCCTCAAACCGTGGCCCGGTAATTTGGGATGAAGCGAACGAAACCATCACTACCGACACTGGCGAAGCCTTTATCGGCGTAGACTTTTTTATTGATATTTATGATATCGCAGATATGAAAGCCAAAGAGAGCGACTATGAGGCATACCTGAAAGACCTCATCACTGAAAACGACGCTAATGTTGTTCGCATAGCGCCCTGGATGGGATACTGGGAAGATATCGATAGCAGCTCTTATTGGTATGATACTCATTTAAATGATTTGAGCTACGCGATTGGTAAAGTGGTGCAGTGGGCGGATGAGCTTAACGCATATGCTGTCATCTCTTATGGGCCAATGTCTGACTATGTGCGTGCAAACGCTTTTTTTGACGATGTAGCAGTGGGATATAGTTCAGATACACACGTTTTATTTGAAGTCACGTCCAATCCTGATATTAGCCTTTCTAGACTCAAGCTCGACAGAGTTGATTCACATTTAGCAAACGTGGCGCCCAATACTCACGTAATTTATGAACCAACGCGTCAGTGGGAGAGAAGGCGTCAGGCCGATCAGTTCAGAAAATACGGCGCGATTACGTTTCCAGAGCGGGTGGCAACTGCAGGTGCTGTGGCCGATTATATTGACAGTTTAGTTCCCGCTATTGACTACGTCATTGAAACGACATTACCCGCAACCACGTCTAACCGTTGGGACAGTGTTTCGGGTGTAGCCTTAGATGAAACCTTATCAACAGCTGACTTTGACAGCCTTACGTTTGAAATTAAGGCGCAAATACCGCAAAGCTACTGGGTCTATTTACGTGATTCAGGTAATAACGATTTGGGTGCACACTACAACACCTATACTGGAGACGCGTGGAATACGGTTACTTTAAATAGCAGTGATTTTGGCACTTTGGGCAGCGGTGAAATTGCTAGCGTGCAGTTCTTTATTGG
Organism: Ningiella algicola; assembly: GCF_028401415.2. NCBI lineage: Bacteria > Pseudomonadati > Pseudomonadota > Gammaproteobacteria > Alteromonadales > Alteromonadaceae > Ningiella > Ningiella algicola. Next base: position 4,512,469 of record NZ_CP171821.2, read on the forward strand.
AAACGATCCAAGTTACGATGATCATTCGGGTAACGTATTCTATTTTGATAATTTGTCACTTTCCGACGGCTCTGTGCAATATAGCGAAGCGCTAGGCGCGGTAGATGAAGCAGGAAGCGGTTGGACAAGCGTTGGATATAATCAAGACTCGGTCAGTATTACCCGCGAGTTAGCCGATAATCCGGTAACGATTGGTTATGCATACAAAGCAGAACTAAACGTTGCTAGCCCAGCGAACCGTTGGGATAGTGTACCGGCGCTTATATTGGAAAATTCATTCGCGCGTGATGATTTCGAAAGCATTTCGTTTGATGTGAAAGCTGATACAAATCAAGGCTTCTGGGTGTATTTGCGAAATGGCAACAGTAAAGACGCCTTAAACCATTTCAGCACTTACGCATTTGAAGAGTGGACGCGTATTACACTTTCAAAATCAGACTTTGGCGAATCCAGCGGCTGCACAGATGACGGCGATTGCAATATATCAGAGCTGCATTTCTTTATTGGGTATGATGCGAGTAATGACTCTACACCAGAAAACGCTTTCTACTTCGACAATATTGTTGTCACAAGCTCAAGTGGCGAAGAGCAGGGCGAACGCGGCGCAACAGATGCAGTAGGCACAGGCTGGTTTGAAAAGGGTTATGGCATTACTGGAAGTATTGTTGAGCGCATAGAAGAGGGCGATAACACCACTCCCCCTCTCACCGAAGTGCTCTATGACATTGAATATGCGCGAATCGGTGGCACAGACTATTACGTCTCTCCTGAAGGTAACGATAGCAATGATGGTCTTACTATTGAAACTGCGGTTTTAACGCCACAAGTAGGCGCAGATAAGCTTAGCGCTGGCGACAAACTTATTGTAATGCCTGGGGAGTATTACACGCCAGGTTACGGCACAAGTATCAGCATTAGTGAGTCAGGTACACCCGATAATTGGATCAGCATTGAAGCCTTCGAACCCGGCACGGCTCATTTCATTGTGAGAGGACCCTACGGCGTCGTCGCAGATGGTGCAGCTTATCTTCGTGTGAAAGGACTCAAAATAAGCGGATTGGCAGATACCTTGACGCCCGATGAAGCTGAGGCGCTTCGTGAGGTCAATTGGTACGCCGAGGGCTTAGTAGGTGTGGGTATTGGCACCGAGTCGCGAGAAGTCGACGGTACTTATTATTATCCACACCACTTGATCATTGAAGATAATCACATTTTCAATATGTCTGCCGGCGGCATTGCAATGAAACGTGCGGACTACATTTTGATCAAAGGCAACTTGGTGCATAACAACGCCTATTACAATGTTTGGGCGCCAAGCGGCATTTCGGTATGGGAAAACCACAATCATGACGACGCGACAGACAAGTATCGTACAGTAATTACGGGCAATATATCGTACGGCAATTACAACTACTTTAATTTCTACGCAAGTAGTTCGCCTGAACTCCAAGAAACGGTCACCGACGGTAATGGCATTATCATCGATGCCCTTGCCATTGACCAAGGTTACACTGGCGATGGTTTGGTGGGTATTTACAGTGGACGTACATTGATTGAAAACAACATCACTTACAACAACGGTGGTCGCGGTATCAATCTGTATGCCTCTGACAATATCGATATTATTCACAACGTGAGCTATAACAATTCTCAGCATCCGGATATTGGCAGCGAATCGGTCTTCGGTAATGTGAAGAATGTGCGTATGTACAATAATATTCTGTACGTAGATGCAGGTGAAAATACCTTTGAAGAATACTTATCATCGAACATTGATGTTAGTCACAACATCATTGTCAAAGACGGCGAGTTTACTGACGACGATCGTCTAGGTTTGGCTTCAGACACCATTTACGACTCTGCGCAGTTTGTTGATGAACTTAACTTTGATTTTAATCTTATGCCAAGTTCACCAGCAATTGATGCGGGCACGGATATCTTGAAGTCTTTTGAGGATATCAACGGTATACCACGCCCGCTCGGTGGAGCTGCAGATATAGGTGTGTACGAGCAGTAGTCCTTACTGGAAAGCTTAGTCTTCCTGGGTTTTCAGTGTATGCTCATAAAAAAGGCTTAAGCAATTTGCTTAAGCCTTTTTTGTGGTGCGCCAAGTATGGCGCGTAGCGCCTTAATGGTGCTGTTCTGATACGCATGGTGGCGATCAGATGACTTGGTGGTGAAAGTCCACTATTAGCCCGACAAGGGGAATAATTAGCTGAACGGCAAGGGTGTTCATCGTGAGGTGAAATCTGAAGAAAGCCGAAAGCAAAGCACTGGCCTGACGAACAGGAATCGTATATGAGGCGGTCGCAGTGGGTGAGAAGGCCATTATCTTCAAAGCCCAATACTTGTCCAGAAACTGCGGACGTAGATACGGCGGGCATAAGTGTGAAGGTCACGCGCATTACCTTGGGAGGTCTGTTTATCTGCCACTGGCTATTAATATCGAGAGGTATTGAGATGGGTAAACAGAAGTCAGCCGAGGCCATAGTAGGTTGATTGCCGTCAACTGAAGGGCTGAACATGTTAAATGGTTTGAGAGCCAAGTGCTCGATGAGGGTAGAAGGAGCAGAAACAGCTACTGAGATATAGCTGATTATCGCCAAGGGGTGCAGACAGTATCTGCAAGAGTAGGTGAATAAGGCTTCAAGCCACGCGGCGCACAAGGATTTACTCTCATGAGGAGACGATGACCTTACTCGAAAAGATACTATCAAGACCTAATATGCAAGGTGCTTATCAGCGAGTTATGCGCAATAAAGGGGCGGCAGGAGTTGACGGTATGAGTGTAGATGCGCTTAAAGCGTATCTGCAAACACGCTGGCAAGACCACAAAGCCGATTTATTGGCAGGGCGTTATTGTCCACAAGCGGTGCTTAAGGTGAGTATTCCTAAAGCAGGCGGTGGGCAACGCGAATTAGGCATCCCAACGGTGTTGGACAGATTGATTCAGCAAGCGATACATCAGGTATTAAGTCCTATATTTGAGGAGCAGTTCTCAGAGAATAGTTATGGATTTAGGCCGCATCGCGATGCAGGGCAAGCTGTTCAACAAGCGCGAGCCTATATCGAGGAAGGTTATAGATGGGTGGTCGATATCGACTTGGAGAAGTTCTTCGACAATGTTAATCACGACATATTGATGTCGAGAATAGCGCGCCATGTCAAGGATAAAGCGGTGCTTAAACTCATTCGTGCTTATCTGAGGGCAGGTGTGTCACAGAATGACAAAACCAGTCAACGGGTGATGGGGACACCTCAAGGTGGACCATTATCGCCGTTACTGTCGAACATCATATTGACCGACTTAGATAGAGAGCTTGAGCGCCGAGGGCATAAGTTCTGTCGCTATGCTGATGACTGTAATATCTACGTCAAAAGCGAGCGTGCAGGACATCGTGTATTGAAAAGCGTGACGAGTTTCTTAGAGAGCACCTTAAAATTAAAGGTGAACAAAGAGAAAAGTGATGTGGGTCGACCGTGGCAACGAAAGTTCTTGGGGTATAGTGTCTGTCATCGCAAGCAAAATGTTCGATTGCGAATAGCGCCTGCGGTGCAAATGCGTTTTAAAAAGGACGTAAAACATACACTGCGCAGTGCAAGAGGATGGTCAATTCACCGTACGGTGGAAAAACTGAACCTGAAACTGCGAGGCTGGATAACTTACTTCCGACATATAGACGTCAAAAAGGTACTTCTTGACTTGGATGGCTGGCTTCGCCGACATCTACGCAAGATTTTATGGCGTCAATGGAAACGTGTTCACACACGCATTAAGAGACTAATCGCATTGGGTATTGATGAAGCGAGGGCGGCGACAAGCGCGACGAATGGCAGAGGACCTTGGTTCAACTCAGGGGCTTCTCACATGAATCAAGCACTACCTAAAAAGTTCTTCGACAGCCTAGGTTTAATATCATTAATGGACTATTATCATCGTCTCAAGTATTTAACATGAACCGCCGTGATACGGAACCGTACGTCCGGTGGTGTGAGAGGACGGAGAGTGTAAACTCTCCTCCTACTCAATTCTTCTGATAAATCAACTCATGCTTGGTTTTCAGCAACCCACTGGTCTATTTTTTCTTCAAGAATGTTCAATGGAATAGGGCCGTACATCAATACTTGGTCATGAAAACCTGCATAGCTAAAGTTATCGCCTAGCTGTGCTTTAGCTTTGTCACGTAATTCCATGATTTTTAGCTTGCCAATCATATAAGCCGTAGCTTGACCGGGTAGTGCAATATACCGCTCTATGGCCTTTACAGCATCATTTTCGGGATTGGGTGTATTGGTAATCAAGTAATCAATCGCCTTTTCTCGTGACCACTGCATATCATGAATGCCAGTATCGACCACTAACCGACAAGCACGCCATAATTCCATTGCGAGGCGTCCAAAGTCAGAATATGGGTCTTGGTAAAAGCCCATATCTTTGGCCAGCTCTTCGGTGTAGAGTCCCCAACCTTCGGTATACACGGTAAACGAAACATACTTTTGAAATTCAGGAATGCCCTCTAGCTCTTGCGCGATTGCGCGCTGCATGTGATGCCCTGGAATACCCTCATGATAGGCAAGCGCCTCCATTTGATAGGTAGGCATGCTGCGCATATCGTACAAATTTGCATAGTATGTTCCGGGCCTTGAGCCATCTCTTGACGGAGATTGATAAAATGCTTTGCCAGCCGATTGTTCTCTAAATGCTTCGACGCGTTTGATAATCATATCGGCTTTTGGGGTAAGTCCAAAGTACTCTGGAATTTTCGCTTCCATGATATCAATGTATTCTTTCGCTTCGCGCATGTAGCGCTGACGATCTTCCTCGGTGTTTTGGTAATAGAACTGGTCGTCCTCTCGCATAAACACAAAAAACTCTTGCAGGCTGCCTTCAAAATTTACCTGTGTCATGATTTCACGCATTTGCTCGTGAATTCGCTGTACATGTTCAAGCCCCAGTTTATGTACCTCAAGCGCGTTTAAATCAGTCGTAGTAAACCATTCTAGGCGGTTTTGATACCATTGCTTTCCTTTCGCTAAACGCCAAACTCCATCACCTTCGGGCGACAGCTTTTGTTGTTCGCTAAGCACTTCTATAAGCTTCTCATAGGCGGGCTTGACGCTTTGGTTCAGGGCATCTTCGGCACGAGCAACCAGGCCGCTGATCTCGGCATTGGATATCCCTAGCGCATCTAATTTGGATTTGAAATCCGCAAGGATGCTGGAATCTTCAGATGATTCAGCAAAGGGATTGCCTTTAATCACGTTGTCTGCGGCTTGAATCATCTGGTCATATGCCCAGCGAGGTGGAAATGTGCCCGCTTCTTCACGCAGTTTTAATTGTGCAAAAACCTGCTCAAACAGCGGCTTCACTTTCTCTAATCGCGAAATGTAATCCTCCGCATCCTCAATTGAATTGATGCGATGAATATTTATGAGAAAACTCGGCACGCCTGTATGCCAACCGCGAAATTGGTTCATCACGTAAGTGTTAAGACGAAATTCATCATTTGCCAAGCGTCTGTTAAGGTCAGTTTGATAAATGCGCAGGCTTAAGCGCTCTTGCTCAGACAACTCGTCGAGCTTAAACACCTTAGAGCGCGCTAGCCGCTCTTTCATCAGTGCAACTCTGGCCTCCTGCGCTTCGGGTGACACATCATCCCATTTATCATAATCCCATTTAAGCCCTAAACGGCTTTGTCGCATGGGAGACATTTCAAGATCTTGCTGAAATGAGTCTTCAAAAAACTTGGCTAGCTTTTGTGATTCGCTAGCGTTTTCATCCAATACTGTTTCGCGTTGCACTTGCTTAGAACCGCTAGCTTGTTTGCCTTGAGTTGCCGTGTCGTCGTTTTGCTTTGTGCATGCGCCCAATGTCATCGAGATGGCAATGCAGGCCGCTGATAGTATAAATGCTTTGTTACTTCTCATATCGTTCCCAAGATTTTTGCTTATCGTCAGTGGATAGGATACATACTAGTATGCTTTTGCATATCACGCGTGTTTTGGAGCTTATCTCTTACTGCATTCAGTTGCGTTTTGAAGTCTTGTATTGAGTCGGGATGGCTGTCTTTGCTTTGTGAATATTGTGACGCAAGCGTTTCATTGTAGGTCCTTGCGGCATCCTCAGCTTTTAGCTGTCTAAATGCTGCGTTGATTGAATGGATGTCTTTGTTAAGTATCAAGCTCAACCAATTGCGCAAACACAGCTGCAGCCGTGCATGGTTATTGCTATCTATTGCATCGCCAAGCTTCAACCATGCATCCTGTTCGTTAGCGACCAGCGACACCTTTGCAGCACTTTGTTCTTCGACGGGGGGAGTATTTCTTCGGTATTGATATGCGTTTCGCATGTAAAGCATTATCAGCGACAGTATTACAAGTGCCAGCATGAGAATGATATGCAAAAGGTCTAAGCCAAATAGCACAATAGGGAAGCGCGATGTGTCTGTATAACCTCGTTCGGTTCCCGAGCCTGTTTGTATCGCTTCATCAAATACCGATGCACTCATATCTTCGTTCATAATGTCGGGTGTTGTGACGCCAACTGTTGCAGCCGGGGCAACTACATTTATTGTACGAGCGGGTAGGGTGGCAAATCGCGTTTCTCCTGAATTGACATCAAACCAGGGTACCGATATTTCTGGAAGAACAAAGCTTCCCACTTCGCTTGGGATAATTGCTGTGCTCTGCACTAGTTGGGCAATCAATCGATTGTTTCTTTCCACGGTGGCTTTTTCAGCCTGCTCGGGATAGGTTTTAAAACTGGGGTGGTAACGTGGCTCAATCATAGGCAACTGCTCTTCAATCAAGCCAAGCGCAGTTAGTGTGACCGTTCGCGTAATCGGCTCTCCCTGAACGAAATTATCGTTTGAACCTTGCCATTCTTCGTCGATTTGCACTTGCTCACTGGGAAGCCATGTGTATTGGTAGCTCTCTGGTATCGGTTTTACAATAATGTTTTGCGGCGGCGCGACTCGGCTAATCGTTTTGCTACGATTAAAAAATGCAAAGCTCTGACGCGTATTGCTCAATACCTCAGCTTGGAATACCGGACCATCAATGGTGTATACACCACTGGCTTGAGGAAGCACCGCAAAATTGCGTTCAATGACGCGATATCGTACACCGTTTAATAATTCTTGATATTCGCTGTCTTCACCAAGCTGTTCAATCACGGCGCCATCTAGCACCGGCTCAGACAGGCTACCGCGCTGAATATCCCCGGCAAGATAAATTTTTACCGTGTAAAGCACCTGCTGTTGTAAAAATACTTCATCTGATGTCACGCTCGTAGTAACGAAAAAATCGCGCGGTTGAGCTTGTGTGGCTTGACCTACAGGCAAGACATCCATAATGATTGGTGCGCTCGCCTGACCATCTATAGCAAAGCTAGGAATGGTCAGCTTGCCCTCTCTTCGCGGGAATAATTGCAATGTCCAACTGATGGTTTGGGTGCGGTTAAAATTGATGATTTGAGTCGATTGACTCACTGAAGGCTGACTGACTCTAAAATCTTGTGTCAATACAGAAAAGTCAATTGCGTCTCTGTCGGCGTCTCCGGTGGCGCTAACTTGCAAAGTGACCGCTTCATCGGCAAGAATTGGATTTTTGCTCACAGACGCAGTTAGTTCGCTTACTTGCGCAAGAGCATGCCAAGTGCTGAAACAAAACATCAATGCAGTAAGTTGTAAGACTCGATTAAATGTAAGTGATGTGTACATTACCATTCCTGCTCTTGGGTTTGAGGCGGACCATATTGCTTGCGTCTTTGAGCCTCAATCATCATTTTTCGTTGTAATAAAAACGCCGGATCATCGGGCACTTTGTTCATTAGCATTTGCATACGCTGCATTTGTTCTCGTTCTTCTGGTGTCAGGTCACTCTCTCTGATTGCCTGCACACTACCTGTCTCAGCGTCCTGCTCTTGTTCTTCCGCTTGTGCATTTTGCTCCCCGGAAGATTGACTTTCCTGTTGCTCCTGATCTTGTTCCTGCTCGCCAGCTTCCTCGTCATCAGGACTGCGCTCAGCGTTAGATTGCTGTTGGTCAGCTTGTTCGTTTTGCCCAGTTTGGCTGTCATCGTTTTGTTGAGCATCCGATTCGCTTTCGCTTTGTTGGTTTTGTTCTTGCTCCTGCTCCAGTTGAGACTGCTCACCGTCTTGGGACTCACCACTGTTTTGCTGGTCCTGTGACTGTTGCTCTTCGGATGATTGGTCTTGTGATTCTTGATCCTGGTTTTGCCCATCTTGCTGTTGATTTTCTTGCTGCTGCTGTTGCTCCAGTAAATCCTCCACAATGGCTTTGTTGCGGGCCGCATCTTCATGATCAGGGTTTACGTTAAGCACTTTGTTATAGGCATCAATTGCTTTTTGGAATTGACCAAGTTTTGCCAGTGCATTGCCTTGATTATAGATGCTGTCGAGCCCATCGCTTTGTTGATACAGGGATAAAGCGCTTTCATAATCACCTGCTTTATATGCCGCCGCAGCCCGCCAGTTCGTATCGCGAAACAGGCTTTGCGCCTTATCAAATTCTGCAGATTCATAAGCCCGTTTAGCCCGTTGGTCTTGATTTAAAAACGCATCACGAAAGGCTCTACCCAAAGCGCTGCCCGCACTTTCTTGAGGACCTTTTGTATTTGCGCTTTGCCCTACAGAAGTATCCGTTTCTTGCGCAAGCGCACTGTTGTGCGGTGGCATCGTGAATAGGAAAACACTGAGGCACAGCGAAAACAAAAGGCCTTTTCTGAATAATAAGGCGCAAATAGGCAGCAATAGGAGTACCAAATAGATGCCCGCATCCTCATATGCATCTCCCGTGCTCTCTTGCGTTTGTTCCTGCCTTACTTGTTCCAACCGATTACTGGTTAACAGCATAGACTCTATATCGCTTGCGTTAATACTCATGCGAGTAAACCTCGCGTTTGAGGGACTGAGCGCTTGTCTAAGTTGAGCAGCGTCAAGCTGAGGAATGACAATTGCGCCTCGATTGTCTTTCAATAGACTACCGTCGCTAAGTCGAATCGGAGCACCTTCTTCGCTGCCAATTAACAACGCAGAAAATTCAAATGGACTGTCATTGATGAAGTCGCGAATTGGCTTAACATCGATATTCTCAATGCCGTCGGTTATCCAATAAATATGCCCATACTGATAGCCAGCGCCTTCGAGTAAGGCTTGAGCTTGCTGTAAACCGGCGATGGGATTGCTGCCATCGCTTGGCATGATCTCAGGGCTTAGTGCGGGAATGAGATTTTCTAAATTGCTAATATCTTGGGTCAACGGACTGATGGTGAAGGCGTCAGATGCATAGGCAACCAAACCCACTTCACCGTCGTTAACTTCCTGAATTAAATCAATGGCTTTAAACTTTGCACGGGCTAGGCGACTTGGACTTACGTCGGTGGCGCGCATGGATAGAGACATATCCATAACTAGAACGCGGCCAGAGTCGGTTTGATACACTGGTTGCGGTAACTTCTGCCAAGCGGGACCCGCTAAGGCAAAACAGCCAAGTGTCAGGGCAATCATGAGCCAAATATAGGCTTGTTTGCTTTGTTTATTACCCTTTGACGCAATTAAAACGCTATGTAAATGAGCGGGTAAGATATGTTGCCATCGGCTGTTAGCCATTTTGACTCGCATCCATATATAGCTCACTGCAATAACCAGCGGTACCATCACCAGTGCCCAAGGTCGAATGAAGTGAAACGATGTCATGATCCCGTCAAGCATAATCACCTCGTTTCTTGTCATTGGGTGAGGGTTTTTGTCCTGTCGGCTTCTGGGTGTTTTTTAAACTTAAGACTTTCCTTTTCAACACACTGGCGAATATCGCAGTAAGCACAATAGAGATGGCAGCGCCTAAGGGGTAATAAAATAGTGCAGTTTGAGGCCGCATTTTCTGAGAGCTTCCTTCGACAGGCTCCAGACTATCCAGCAATTGGTAAATACTAACAAGCTCCTGAGTGTCGCGTGCTCTGAAGTACTGCCCTCCGGTTTCTCTGGCAATGTTGCTTAACATGCGCTCGTCCAAATCTTGTGATGGGTTAATCACTCTGCTGCCAAACAAGCTGCTTACTACCTGCTCATCAGCCCCTACACCAATGGTATACACGGTGACTTTATTGGCCTTTGCTAATGAAAGTGCTTGCTCGGGAGTGATGTTTCCGGCTGTGTTTTGGCCATCAGTTAGCAAAACAAGCACGCGGTTAGACTCTTCTTTTTCGCTAAACCGCTTTACGGCAAGCCCAATTGCGTCACCAATGGCGGTGCGCTCACCCACTAATCCAATGACGGTTTCGTTTAAAAGCGTTCGAACCGTTTCTCTGTCGTAAGTCAGGGGTGCTTGAAGATATGCGGTATCAGCAAATAAAATCAATCCAAGCCGATCGCCAACGCGTCTTTCGATAAAGTCTTCGAGCACGTATTTGATCATCGTGAGACGGTTGACTTCACGAGCGTTTATGCGCATATCAGCCTGCTTCATACTGCCAGACAAATCCACTGCAATCATTAAGTCTCGGCCTTCATTAGGAATTGCAACCGCGTCACCTAACCACTGCGGACGTGCAGAAGCGCTCACAATAAGCACCCAAATGAGGTAAGCAAGGATACTGATGGCCACACTGGGTTTTGCGCTGCGTTTTTGCGAATAAGATAGACTGTGCAATGCGGGCACTTTTAGTGCAGCCGACTGGTTACCCTGTTTTGCAGGCAACAAATAGCGTAATAAAAAAGGCAGCGGCAGCAACAAAAAAGCTAAGGGCCAAACGAATTCAAACACTGTTTGCCTCCTTAGCATTTACCGCAGGATTCTTCATATTCTTTGTGACTATTGCCTGCGCTTTTGGTGGTAAGCAAAGTGCCATCCATTCCATCGCAGCATTATGTATTAACTGATTATCAGGCAAGTCAATTCGTTGATCATATTGCCAATTCGCTAGCGCGATAAGCGTCTCAATTGTCTCGTTAGAAGCGCTTCGTTTTTTCCTCAAAGAATATTGATCATGAATAAAGTCCTGCCATGCCGTTGACGACATTTGCAATACGTTTTCTTCAGGGAGGTAAGCTTGCACCGACTTTTTCAGCACTTGATGGATTTGTGCTTTGGCGTTCGCATCTTTGAGATCAATGGACGCCATGGTTACTAAACTGTCCTTTTTAGCCGCAAGTCGTCGCTTCCGGCGCATTATTTGCCATAGCGTCAGCGCAAGGGCAAGGATAATCAGCGCCGCTGCAATCCAGTAACCCATCGCCAGCGGCCATACGGAAATGTTATCTGGCGTTCGAATATCGGCGAGTTGGTCAAGCGGGTTCATATTACTTCCCCCACTTCGAAACCTCTTTTGTGAGCAACTAACTGCTTATCAAGCGCTACTCCTGCGCTTACTAAGCGTGGTTTGATACGGGCTTTTGCAAAGTTATTTTTAAGAAAGTCGAGTCGAGAACGGTGTTGCTGCTCGTAGTGTTTGCCGTAGTCGGCGTCACCAAGCAGCACGCTGCCTTTACGCTCACCGTCGGTAACATTTAAGCTTTGCACAGACTCAGTGTGCGGTAGCGATTGCTCGAATGAATCTTGCACTAAGCTCACTTTAATTTCGCAATGGCGACTAATATCACCCATTAATGCAAAATGTGACTCAGTAAGCTGGCTTCCGTCAGTGATAATGTGAATGAGGCTGCCGGGTTTGGCTAAAAAATGCATGCGTTGGAGTGCAGACATGCATGCCGATTCAGCACTTGCCTTATCGGTGTCATTTATTTGTGTGGAATCTGTATTCATAAATTCGCGCGCGATGTAAGTATTTTGTACTTTAGACACTGAATGTAAAAAATGGAGCGCATTTTTGGTTTGAGCCCGTGGTTTACACTCAACATCTTGATAGTTGTTAAATACAATGCCACCCAGTTTGTCGCCACGACCAACCGCTGCCCATGCAACCAACGCTGCAATATGCGCTGCCTGAACGGCTTTAAATAAAAGCTCAGTACCAAACTGCATGCTTGGCGACAAGTCTACAAACAAAAATACCGGGCGCTCTCGCTCTTCTCGAAAAATTTTTGTGTGGGTGCGACCAGTGCGCGCCGTGACACGCCAGTCGATACTGCGAATGTCATCGCCCGGTTGATAGTGCCGAGCTTCGTCAAACTCCATTCCGCGCCCTTTAAACAGCGAACGCTCAGCACCTGCCAATTGACTCATGGCACGTGAGCTTGGAGACAAAGAAACCATATGCGCAAGGGATTTAAAGCGCACCAATTCCGGCATTGACACATGAATACCATCGCTTTTTAAATGTGCCAATCTGGCTTGCACTGAATCGTCTGTTTGCGTTGTAATCATGACTCGTTAATTAACATAAGTATAAAAGAGCTATCATCTTTGTGGTTAAAAGTGTCGTCTCACATCTTTTGTATTGAACACTGCAAATAAACATTAATTAGGGGATCGGCACCAGTTGCATGATTTGTGCAATTACCTTATTGGCATCAATACCTTCTGCTTGGGCCTGGTAACTTAATATCAGTCGATGACGCAGCACGTTAAACAGCATGGCTTGCACATCTTCTGGTGTCACAAAATCACGTTCGTTCAACCAGGCATGTGCTCGTGCGCAGCGCTCCAGAGCAATCGTTGCACGAGGGCTAGCTCCAATTTCTATCCATTCTCGTAACTGTTCTGAGTAGGCTTGCGGTTTACGCGTTGCCATAATGAGTTGAACAATATAGGTTTCAATCGCTTCTGACATGTGAATTTCGAGGATGGATTTGCGAGCTGACATAATGTCTAGCTGCGAGAGTTTCTCAATGTCTTTTGGCAAGGCGTGATTCATGTCATCAAGCGATTCGCCTCGGTTGAGTTTGAGAATTTTTAGCTCGGTGTCTGCATTGGGGTAGTCAATTTCAATGTGCATTAAAAATCGGTCGAGCTGCGCCTCTGGTAAGGGATAAGTACCCTCTTGTTCAAGCGGGTTTTGCGTTGCCATTACCAAAAATAGCTGAGGGAGATTATAGGTTTTACTGCCTACAGTGATTTGACGCTCGGCCATGGCCTCAAGCAAGGCAGATTGTACTTTGGCTGGAGCACGATTAATTTCATCTGCGAGCACGAGGTTATGAAATAAGGGACCTTGTTGGAATACAAACTCTCCGGTTTCTGGTCGATAAATATCGGTACCGGTCAAGTCAGCAGGCAACAGGTCTGGGGTAAACTGTACGCGATGGAAATTCGCATCTATACCATCGCTAAGTGCATTGACTGCTCGAGTTTTGGCCAGGCCGGGCGGGCCTTCAACCAATATATGACCATCTGCTAACAGCGCTACAATAATACTTTGCGTTAATTCGCTTTGCCCAATCACCTGCGAATTCAAGTGATTTAACAGCTGCTTGATTTGATTCACTGCCATGTATTGACCTACACCTATACAATTAACAAAAGAAGTGGCGTTTATCGCCCATTTTCATTCGGCATTCAGATGCCATAACTCGATATCTTGGATATAAGGCTTATGCGCATTTATTCAAGTTTTACATTTTGCGCTATTGATGGACTCTTAAAATGTATAAGGGTTCGATTTTACAAAGATCAACTTCCAATCGCTTCTTAAAACTTTACCTTGCGCTTTGTGTAATCATTTGTGACAATTCTACTGCGTGGTCTGACCAGATGAGTGTGCCTGTTTAAGTTTTGACCCGTAGCTTTATTGACAAAGCACACCTATAGTAAACGCATTAGTCTTAATTAGCGCGCAATCGAGGAATATATATGTCGAATAAACAGAATTTAGTCACAGGCTCTGGTGACCGAATCGCTATTGTTGCAGGGCTGAGAAGTCCTTTTGCTAAAATGGCGACTTATTTTCATGGTGTGCCGGCCGTTGATATGGCAAAAATGGTCGTTAATGAACTTATTATTCGAAATGACCTCGATCCTGCCTTGGTTGAACAAGTGGTATATGGACAAGTAGTACAAATGCCTGAAGCGCCAAACATTGCAAGAGAAGTGGTGCTTGGCACCGGCATGAGAGTGCATACTGATGCCTACAGCGTATCTCGTGCTTGTGCCACCAGCTTTCAGTCTGCAGTGAATGTGCTTGAATCTATGATGGTAGGAAATATAGAAGTAGGCATTGCGGGTGGCGCAGATTCTACTTCGGTTTCTCCCATTGGCGTGTCCAAAAAATTAGCTCGCGCTTTGGTAGATTTACAAAAAGCTAAAACCATCGGCCAAAAATTTAATATCTTTAAGAAACTGGGCATGAAAGACCTGCTTCCAGTGCCGCCAGCCGTGGCTGAATACTCAACAGGTTTATCGATGGGGCAAACGGCCGAACAAATGGCAAAAACTCACGGTATCTCTAGAGAAGATCAAGATGCGCTAGCGCATCGCTCCCATTCCCGAGCCGCCGAAAACTGGGAAGCTGGCAACCTAGATAATGAAGTGATGACTGCCTACGCGGAACCGTATAAAGGGGCGCTTTCTCGCGACAACAATGTTCGCTTTGACTCTACCTTAGAAGGCTACGCTAAATTACGCCCTGTTTTTGACAAAAAGCATGGTTCCGTGACCGCCGCCAATGCGACGCCACTTACCGATGGGGCATCTGCGGTGCTGATGATGACTGAAAGCAAAGCAAAAGCACTCGGCTACAAACCCTTAGGATTTATTAAAAGCTATGCCTTTGCGGCAATCGATGTATGGGAAGACATGCTAATGGGGCCATCCTACGCTACCCCAATTGCGCTTGAAAGAGCAGGTATGAGCTTAAATGATCTCACCCTTATCGAAATGCACGAAGCCTTCGCCGCGCAAACCCTTGCTAATGTGAAAATGTTTGCCAGTGATAAGTTTGCAAAAGAAAAGCTTGGCCGAAGCAAAGCTACGGGTGAAATAGACATGGATAAGTTCAATCAAATGGGCAGCTCCATCGCTTATGGGCATCCCTTTGCTGCAACAGGCGCGCGAATGATAACGCAGATGCTAAACGACCTAAATAGAAAAGGAGGGGGCACAGGATTGTTAACCGCATGTGCCGCTGGTGGCTTAGGTGCAGCAATGATTGTGGAGACCGAATAATGAGCGCATTTACACTAGAGAAACGTGAAGACGGTATCGCCATTTTAACGATGGATGTGCCCGGTGAATCAATGAACACCCTCAAAGCTGATTTTGGTGATGAGATTGTCGCGATTTTGGACGAGATTGACCAAGACAGTGCCGTCAAAGGTGTTGTGGTAGCAAGTGGTAAAAAAGACTCATTTGTAGCAGGCGCTGATGTATCAATGCTTGCTGCCTGCGAATCTGCACAGGACGCTCAGGCCCTAGCAACTGGCGGTCAGGAAGTATTTGCTCGCATAGAAAGGATGACAAAAACCTTTGTCGCTGCCATTCATGGTCCAGCGCTGGGCGGTGGACTTGAGCTTGCGCTGGCTTGTCATTATAGAGTGTGCTCCGATAGTAGCAAAACCCAACTTGGTTTGCCGGAAGTTCAACTTGGACTGCTTCCCGGTAGCGGCGGTACTCAACGTTTGCCAAAACTAATTGGTGTGCAGCAAGCGATGAAAATGATGCTGACGGGCTCACCTGCGCGAGCCAAGCAAGCGAAAAAATACGGCATAGTGGATGATATGGTGCCCGAGTCTATTTTAATGGATGTAGCGATTAAGTTGGCATCAACACCCATTAAAAAACGTGAGAGCAGCAAGTCAGTCACAAACAAAGTGCTTGAAGATACGGGCTTTGGTCGCAAAATCATGTTCAAAAAAGCCCGTGAAGCAACCCTGGCGAAAACGAAAGGCAATTACCCAGCGCCTATGTACATCATTGATAGTATTGAAGCGGGCTTGGAAAATAGTCATAAAGGCTACGAGACTGAAGCGCGACTTTTTGGCAAGTTGGTGATGAGCAAAGAGTCAAAGCAGCTTAGAGAAATCTTCTTTGCCACCACAGAAATGAAAAAAGAAAATGGCGTAGAGGGCGTAACACCGCTACCGATAAAAAAAGCTGGCGTGCTTGGCGGCGGATTAATGGGCGGCGGGATTGCCTTTGTCACAGCTACTAAAGCGAAAGTACCTGTGCGCATTAAGGACATAAGCGAAAATGGTATTGCAGGCGCAATTAAATACAGCTACGACATTTTGAATAAAAAAGTAAAACGAAGGTTTATGCGTAAGTCTCAGATGCAGCAGCAGCTTTCTTTAATTACTGGTTGTTTGGATTACAGCGGTTACAAGACTAACGATATTGTGATTGAAGCGGTATTTGAGAACGTAGAGTTGAAGCAACAAATGGTGGCAGATGTCGAAAAGCAGTGCCATAAGAACACCATATTCGCCTCTAACACGTCTTCCATTCCCATTGGGGAAATAGCCGCAAAAGCAAAACGTCCAGAAAATGTAATTGGTCTTCATTATTTTTCACCAGTAGATAAAATGCCTTTAGCAGAGGTGATTCCGCATGAAAGTACATCGGATGCGAGTATTTCAACGACGGTTGAGTTTGCAAAAAAACAAGGTAAGACACCCATTGTAGTGAAAGACGGTGCCGGGTTTTATGTTAATCGAATCCTTGCGCCTTACATGAGTGAGGCAGGTTACTTGGCGATGGAAGGGCAACCGGTCGACGCCATTGATAAGGCGCTTGTTAAGTTTGGGTTTCCAGTGGGTGCATTTAAGTTACTTGACGAGGTGGGTATTGATGTAGGGACAAAAATAATTCCTATCTTAAAAGCACAGTTTGGAGAGCGTTTCAGTGCGCCGGATGCCTTTGATAAGTTGCTTGAAAATGATCGAAAAGGTAAGAAAAACCAGTCTGGTTTTTACGATTATCAGGGAAAAAGCAAAGGTAAAGATGTAGATGAGTCTGTATATGACTTATTAGGTATATCGCCGGTTACAAAGTACACAGATGCGACGGTAGTGGAGCGTTGTGTGTTGCTCATGCTAAACGAAGCGGCTCGGTGCCTAGAAGAGGGGGTGGTTCGTAACGCAAGAGATGGTGATATTGGTGCAATATTTGGTATAGGCTTCCCGCCATTCTTGGGCGGCCCGTTTAGATACATGGATGAGTTGGGCATTGAACATTTGGTGAGCCGCCTGGAGCACTATGCATCAACATATGCTGAGAAATATGCGCCTGCTCAAATACTGTTGGATATGAAGGAAAAGAAAGAAACGTTTTACTGATATGTCATTATGACGTTAGTAAACTGTTAAAAAACCGGCTTAAGCCGGTTTTTCTCTCTCAAATATCCATTATTCATGTTTTTTATGCGGGATTATTGTAATATTTAACGACTTAATTTGTAGGCGGAGAGTGACATGGTAACGTTTTTTATTGTAATAAGCTTTATACTCTCATGTATGTATATTCATGTTGAATCAGTTGTGTATGGATTGGCAAAACGTAAATGGACCATTGCGGCTGTCGTAATGGGGCCAATGCTATTGCCTATGTTCCAAATTTCAAAGCACACGGCGCTTAGAAAGGCTACTGGCTACAATAATGTTTACCTCAGCGCATAAGACTTATAAATCAAGCTTTGCGGCTATATCGTAGCTGCCCGGTGCTAAGTTCACCAAGGCATTTGCAGAAACAAGTGAATGCCTATTCAGTCTAAGGGTAGAGTAGGTCTCTTCAGGTAAGACTATTGTTGCAGATGTATTTTTTGGAACAACGACCTGCATTGAGAGTTGCGAATTATGAATTTTCCAATCGACGATTACTTCGCCCTGTGGCGTCATATATCCCCCTTTCGCATGGGATAAATGCGTCGTAAACTGCGGTTCAATCGTGATCGTCTTAAAGCCTGGTGAGCTCGGCCTGATGCCCAATATCCCTTCGTAAAACCATTTTGCTACCGCGCCATATGCGTAATGATTTAAAGAATTCATGCTCTCATCACTAAAGCCATCAGTGAGAGAATACGAGTCCCAGCGCTCCCATGTTGTAGTAGCGCCATTGTTAATTGAATAAAACCAAGAGGGGTAGCTTTCTTTAAATAGGATTTCGTACATTAGGTCACTTCTACCGATCTTTTGCAGAACGGGCGCCAACAGTGGTGTTCCCAAAAACCCAGTGCGAAGATGATTGTCTGCGCGTGCAATCTCATCAAGCAAATGCTGTTGCGCTTTTTTTGCATCCTCGACAGAAAAAAGATCGAAAGCTAGTGGGAGCAAGTAACTAGTTTGCGTACTGGATGTTTTGGCCATCAAATTGTTGTCGTAAAAGGTTTCCCTAAACGCTTTTTTCACCCGCCTAAACTCTTCTGAATACTGATTAGCGTCTTGCTCGAGCCCTAGTACTCGTGCTGAACGCGATATATAGTCAAGTGCTCTTGCATAGTAGGCTGTAGAAATAAGCTTTCGTGGCGTATCTCCCCTGAGCTTTTCCCACTTACCCGTTCTTTGAGAGTGCGGCTGTAACCAATCTTGAAAGCTATCCATGGATGAAATGTGCTTGTTAGCGTTCGATTGGTGAAAGTCTAGCCAGCCCTTCATCATAGTGTAATTTTCAGCTAATATTTGGGTGTCGCCGGTCAGTTGATAAAGTTCATAGGGTACAATGATGGCGACATCGCCCCATCCGGAGGATGCTCCTTTCGTGTGCTTGTTCTGTTTAGTTGGAACGAAGTTCGGAATTCTTCCATTCGTATCTTGCTCCTCCCGAATAGACTGCATCCAAGCCGACCAAAAACCGTAGACATCTGCCATATACATGGATGGCGCAGAAAATACTTGCGCATCTCCTGTCCAGCCCAAGCGTTCATCACGTTGTGGGCAGTCTGTGGGAATGTCCAGAAAATTACCTCTCAATCCCCATACGATGTTCTCTGATAGTTTATTCAGTTTGTTGTGTGAACTGGCGAAGCTAGCAGTAACATCAAAGTCTGAATGCTGAACTCGACCCTTTACCCAACTTAAATCAGGTGTTTTCGTCTGATCATAGCCAGAAATTTCGACATATCGATATCCATGAAATGTAAAGGTAGGTATATAATGGATAATGCCGCTTTTGGCGGGGATGTAATAATCAGTCGCTAGCGCACTTCTTAAATTCTTCGTATAGAAGCGATTATGCTCAAGGGCTTCAGCAAATCGTATGGTTATCTTTTGATTGGCAAGGGCAGGAATATGAACCTCCGGCACCCCCAGCATATTCTGACCCATATCAAAGACCACAACGCCCGCTTGAGGGTTATCCACAGCTATGATGTCTATTGCATCAATAATGGCTTTCGTGGTTGGCGCGGTGTGGCGTTTCGGTTGCAAAGCAAGGTCGGATTCAATATCGTCGGTGATGACATCTAGCCAGTTTTCTTGGTCAAACCCCGCCAATTTCCATCCAGGCATTTTGTAATTTTCGTCATAGGTCTCACCGTCGTAATTACTCGCTAAACGGATAGGACCTTTGATACTTGCCTTCCAGTTTTTGTCGGTGCTGATGGTCTGACTGCTGCCATCAAGATATTCTATTTCTAATTGCAATAACAAGGCTGAAGGCTTCACCTCCCTTGGCTCGGGCGATAGTATTCGTCCTGTATGCCAGCCTTCTGCAACAATGGCAGCAAGTGCATTTTGTCCGTCAGTTAACAAGCTTGTGACATCATAGGTGAGGGTTTCGATGCGCTTTAAATAGGGCGTCCAGCCAGGGGTCATAACATCTGCGGACACTTTCGTTCCATTGATAAAAGAAGTAAAAACACCTTTAGACGTAATATAAAGTCGGGCTTTTTTGACTCCCGGCTTTACCCTAAATTCTGTGCGCAGATATTGAGGTCGATAAAGCGCATTTTTAACGATGTTTCCCTCATATTCTCGAACGTAGCTTTCATTAGCCTCAGGATGGCGAATCCATTTTCCTTGCCACTGCTGATTATTTAGCAGACCCATCTCTATCGATTGGGGTTTACTCCAATTGGACACGCGCATTTGCTCATCCCAAAATCTCACGCGCCAATAAACACCTTGACGAGAGCTCAGCGCTTTTCCTTCATACTTTATCCACGACGTTTCTGCAGACAGCGTTTTTTTCGAGTCCCAAATGTCAGCGCTGTTTTTATCAAACATATTGGATGCGACTTGAATCTGATAAGCAGATTGAGACTGAGACAACGATTCAGGATGGATTTTCCAGGAAAACCTTGGCATAGGTTCATAATATCCAATTGGGTTGTAGAATCCTTCGCCAACCGATAATTTGATGGGGGCTTGGACTAAATGTTGGCTATTTTGCATGCTTTGCTGGCATGCATATAGAACGGCAAGAATGCTAAATGCGCAAACAACTTGGATTGATTTGAGTAAGATTGGTTGCATGTGAGTCAAACTGATTGAGGGTGATTACTAAAGCTTGAAGGATTCATCTACAGATTGCAAACAAATACATTACCAACATGCGCTGACGATGACACAATAATTAAAGCCTAAGCTCAATTATGGAATGGCTGCTGCACAAAGCCAGATAGCTTGGCGTTGTCTATTGGTACAGCAGTGTTGCTTAAAAATACTTGTCCCTGCGACGCGTCGCGCATTTTTGCCAACCATCCTTTAATTTCGTTTGGCTCTATGTTCAATACTTCTTGTTGTAGTCGCTGATAGGAGTAAAAAGCATTATCTTGCTCAAAACTACTCCAGAGTCGACGCGCAATGGCAGAGATATTTTTGTCTGCTGGTTGGCATTGCTCAACTATTCTGGGCCTAAGCTTCTCAAGTTCTCGACAGGTAGCGTCCCAATCGCCCATCAAGTTATCGAATACAGACTGGAAACCTTCATAAATCTCTTCGGGCCTCGCATGTGACGACTGCAGGTATATCACAACACCCGCTTGCGTATTGATAGGCTTGTATCCGACACCCACTAAATAGCCAAGTTTTTTTTGTGTTCTTAGTTTAAGAAACACATGTGGCCCGAGGATATGTTCAAGCATTAAGCAAATAGCTGTCGCATGCTCGGGAAGATAGATATAGTCTTCGTTAAGTTGCACCACTTGTTGGTATAGCACCACAGAGGTGTCGGGCGACGACGGTTCTTCCCAGCTCGGTAACACAGGCATAGTAGCTTGACTCAATTCACGCGCCCTGATGCTCGGCTTTTGCCAAACGCCCTTGGAGGTAAGTCGAGATTGCAATTGCTGGTGCAGGCGAATAGCCGCAAACTTTCTCCAGTTTCCAACCAATAAGGACTCAACGCACACGCTATCAAAAAATGAACGTTGATGGGTGTTTAGCTCATCAAAGTTACTGGCTTTAAGTGCGGCCACTTGTTCATGGATAGAATAAGTGTCGCCTTGCACCATGGTGTTTAAATTGGCTAATAATTGGTTAATGGATTTTTGTACCAGTCGATTCGTTAAACGCGCAATGATGCGTTGTTTAACGTGTTCAAACTCATGTGCATGTAAGCGAAATGAAATCATGCAGTTAATAATTTCGATACACAACATAAGCTGTTTTTCACTAAATCCGGTGGTATGGATGCAAAGACCGTGCTGATGACCATAAACTCTAAAGCTGATGCCAGCTTCTGCGGCTTGGTAGAATCTGCGATCAATATAGTGCGATAAACCCTCAACCCAGATCTTTTTGCTCATTGCATGTGAAATACTATCGCACATTTGCGGGCTGTTAATGGAAACAAAGCAATCTCCGCAAGGTTGTTCGTTATCTAAAATTTGAGCAAATTTTAGCGTCACTCCATGTTGATTCATCACTTCGAGATGATCATGCTGAAGCTCTTTAGATACCAGTAAAAGCTGCTCTGGTAAGTAGGTGTTCTGTGCACTAAGCATAAAATGGACTGATTGGTCGGGCGCAAAGCCATGCATCTGTCTGGCCGAGTAGCCTACATTGTAGAATTCGCTGGTATGACTTTGCTGTGCATGTGTACTGATAAACATAACTTGTTTAGGTGCTTCAACTAAGTGCTGTAGCACCCCGTTCAGGCGTGTTTTTATCTCACCAATTAGCTGAGCGGGGTTGTTATTCTGAATTATTTCATTGCCATGGAGGCTCTGTGCGATCTCTATGCAAGTCTGTACAGGATCACCAGTGTTACCATACTTTTCAAGCAGTTGCGTCTGTTTGAATAGCTCGATAAAGCGCCAGTTTGCTAAGTTTGAACGAGCTAAGAAACCTAAGAAGCCTGCGACCACGTTAATAACGTCGATTTTGTGTTCAGCGCCATCGGAAGAAAGGGCGCAGTGAATTTGGATCTCTTCAAAATGGGCTTGCTCAATGCCGCCGGTGACCTTAATACTGGTCACCCATTTTCGAGAAACTAATTCATCGACTAAGCCGTTTTTATGTTGGCTTTCAATAAGGTGGCGCAGCATTTTCAATGCTTGATGATCGATTACCGAGTGTTCAGTGGGTATAAACCAACTCAATATTAATTGGCAATGTGACTGAGTAGAACGGATATCAATCCAGTTGCTCTTTTCAGAAAATAAATGCAGTTTGGGAAGGGTTAGCGCCGCGTTAGATTCTTTGCTTATGATGGTTTGCGCAAGCACCTGTTTTAGCGCTTGCACCAGCTTTGTATAGTCACCCGTTACAGGGACTTTTAAGCAGACTGTGATGTTGCCGGTGTGAAAATATCGTTCATGATAGTCTTTGAGCATAGCCTGCAGGGCTTGGGCACTAAATGCTGAGAAGGTGTCTTTATTGCCTACAGTAAACCGAGAAAATGGGTGGTCAGGATTGCAAATTGCTTTTTTAACTGAGAACAAGCCACGAATGGGGTCTTGAAGCTTTAAGCGAAACTCTTCATCAATGGCGCTAATTTCCGTTTCGATGTCGTCTATGCGAAAGCTTGGATGCGCAATTTTGTCGCAAAGCATTGTCGCAGCCTCTAAAAAACCGTCTTGATGACAACTTAAATGAAAGTTTGTATGGCAGGCGTGGGTCCATCCATTTATGTAGCCGCCGTATTGGCTAATATGTTTTTCGAGTGCATCAGAACTGTTAAAGTTTTGACTGCGATGAAAAATCATGTGCTCTAAAAGGTGCGCGAAACCGTAACACAATTTCGTATCATCATTCGATTGCTCATGATAATGACCAACGTTTACAGATATAGAAATAATAGGCACAGACGTGTTGACGCTTCGCAATGTCGCTATTTTTAGCTTGTTGGGAAGCGTATCGATAATAAGGTTTCGTTCAGCGTCTTTTAATAAATACACATATACCTCTTGTTGCTAGCATAACGCGATGTAAAGTAAGTGTGCAAATTGTCGTTAATACTGAAAGGGTTGGCTCAAATAATAGTGCTTAAGTTGAAAATAACATGCTCATAATTTTAATGCGTCATGGTGAGGCGGTGCCGTATCAGACGAATGATCAGTCCAGGCAATTGACTGACTTTGGTATCAGTCAAAGCTTGTCTGCTGGCTTGCGCCTAGCCGAGCTTCTTAAGTCGCGAGATGTACCATCTTCCGTGGACAAAGCCCTAGTCAGTCCATACATTCGCGCGCAGCAGACCTTTTCAGCGGTGCGAGAGCATGTGAAGTTCGAAGATATTACCGATACTGATGCAATTACACCCATGAGCAATTTACAAAGCGTGCACGATATTATTGATGGCTATGCGCAGGGCAGTTCCCCTCCTGCGCATCTTATGTTAGTCACGCACATGCCATTGGTGAGTTTGCTTGCCGATAAAATATGTCATGGATTTAATGGAAAAATTTTCGACACGGCCGATATCCTGATAATAGAGTATGATCCTGACACACATACAGGCTCTCAAGTGGCGCTGCTAGAAAGCGTCAAAAAGACCACTAACTAGGTCGCAATAACGGTATGCAAGAGATTCAATTTATGCCAAAAATGTCATTGCCAGTCGCGTTGCGCATGGCCTTGAAACAGCATGTCATGTCGTCCGATATTCAGGAGGACGACGAGCTGCGTGGCATTGTGGATAAGCTTGAAGACTTGCAAGAAAAAGTGGAGAAAGTAAAACGCAAGGCGCTTGAAAACAGGCAGAGGCGCTAAATTTACATCGCCTCTGGGCCTGAACTAGTCACTAAACTCATCGACACCCGCTGAATCTTGATAATACTCAGGCTGTATTCTCACAGTCTTGATCATATTGCCATTGATATCCACAATTTCCACGGGATAGCCAGCTAAACGAAGGCTAATGTTGTTTTCAGGGATTTCTTGCAGGTATTCTAAAATGAGGCCATTGAGCGTTTTGGGGCCATCTGTGGGGAAATTCCAATCAAGTTCTTTATTTAACTCTCTGATATTCACACTGCCATCGACTAAAAAACTGCCGTCTTGTTGGGCAATGGCCTCTTTGTGATAGTCGGGCAACATACTGGTGGTAAAGTCGCCGATTATTTCCTCCAAAATATCCTCTAAGGTGACTAGTCCTTGAATATCGCCATACTCGTCTACAACCAGACCGATACGCTCTCTTTCAGCTTGAAACTTGTACATCAGGCTATGCAGCGGCGTTGAATCGGGGGTGTAATAAACTTCGCGCACCGCCCGCAACATTGTGGCTTTTGTAAATTGGTCTTTTGACAGCAAACGCAGAGCGTCGCGCACATGCACAAAGCCCACTGCATCATCAATACTATCTCTAAACAACAGAACTCGGGTGTGCTGTGAATGTGTCAGCTGTTTTTGAATGAGTTTCCAGTCGTCATTGATATCGATTGCAAAAATCTCACTTCGAGGCACCATAATATCTTCAGCAGTCACGTTTTCTAAGTCTAAAATACTCACCAACATATCTTGGTGTTTTTTGGGGATCATGGTGCCCGCTTCGTGCACAACCGTTCGAAGCTCCTCGCGACTAAGCGCATCGCCCTCGCCACCTTTAGGGTTAATACGAAGTAGCACCAGCACACCGTTAGTTATTGCGTTTACAAACTTTACGAAGGGCGTCATTACCACCGAAAGCGGCAGTAAGATAAAAGAGCTGGGGAAGGCGATTTTTTCGGGGTAAAGCGCAGCGAAGGTTTTCGGGGTAACTTCGGCAAACACCAAAATAATGAGGGTGAGCCCGGCGGTGGTGACGATTGGGCCATAAATAGGACCGAATAAGCGCAGACATATTTCGGTAGCGATAACCGTGGCCGCAATGTTCACAAGATTGTTACCTATCAAAATCAGGCCAATTAATCGGTCGGGGCGCTCTAATAGTCTAGTGACACGCTTTGCACCGCCTTGTCCTTCATTTGTAAGATGCTTCAGGCGATAACGATTAATGGTCATTAAGCCTGTTTCAGAGCTTGAAAAGTAAGCTGACATAAATATGAGCACAACTAGCATAATGCTCAATGTGGAGAGGTCTATTTGATCCAAGGAATGTGTCCTATGCGAGTGCTTATCATAATTTTGGGGGCATTAGCTCAGTAACCATTCACGTACGACTCGGCTCCCGAAATAACCGAGCCCGAGAAGGACGACACCTACAATGTTGAATATGACCGCACTTCGGGCCTTCAAACCAATGGTGTAATGTGCGCCAAGCGCGATTACAAAGGTAATAAGCGCAATTGTACTTAGAATAGTTTTATGAGCGTAACCGTCGGCAAACATGTTAGGTACAAATACGAAGCCGGATACCAGCGCAACGAGCAACAATATGCTGCCTAAACTCATCAGTTTGTAAAGAATGCTTTCGACTGACATAAGCGGTGGCAACGCGCTATGCAGCATCATCTTGCTTTTGTGCTTTAGTTGATAGTTGATAAAGCTTAACTGGCACGCATACAAAGTGCTAATACCCAAAACTCCAAATGCAATAAGTGAGAGCAAAATATGGCTAACTAAGCCAATACTCATGTTTAAGCTAATGCCGGTGGTGGCTGGAAAAATGTAATGCAACAGTACAAAAACAGCTGAGAAAAAACAAACGATGGGTAAGAACACCAGGTTTCGAATAAAGCGATTGGCGACAAACATGGTCACGGTGATTAGCCATGCAAGTAAGGCTGATACGAAGGTAAGACTTAGTTGTTCATTCTGATGCCCTTGGGTGGCTAATATTAAAACAAACAAATGTGCAGTTGCCGCGAGCATCAATGCATAGCTGGCATACCTAAGGTGACCGCTATGTTTGACGAAAAACTCGCGAGCAAATATCACCCCTGCTGCGAGATATAAAACGATGCTTAATACTGACAAGAGCGTACTCAACGTCATTCATTGACCTTTTTTCTTAAAGCGTAATAAAGAAATGCAAAATTACTACTGACTAAAAATAGCGCAATTCAACAAATATGTCGCAAAAATTCCGATTGCCATACGCTTTATTGTATACTCTGCGCACCTTGAGAGAAAAATTATTTACTACCCTATGTTTGAGAACTTAACCGATCGATTGGGCCAAACGCTTAAAAATATTAGCGGGAAGGGCCGTTTAACCGAAGATAACATCAAAGAGACCCTTCGAGAAGTGCGCATGGCGCTGCTTGAGGCGGATGTTGCTTTGCCGGTGGTCAAAGACTTTATCGGCAAAGTGAAAGATCGCGCGCTTGGCGTGGAAGTATCGAAAAGTCTCAAGCCTGGCCAGATGTTCATCAAAATCGTGCAAAGCGAACTTGAACAAGCCATGGGCGATGTGAATCAAGGGCTCAACTTGGCTGCAGCTCCTCCCGCAGTTGTGATGATGGCGGGTTTGCAAGGAGCCGGTAAAACCACCAGCGTAGGTAAACTTGCTAAGCACCTGAAAGAGCGGGACAAGAAAAAGGTCTTGGTGGTGAGTGCCGATGTGTATCGACCAGCGGCGATCAAGCAGCTTGAAACCTTGGCATCTGAAGTGGATGTTGAGTTTTATCCATCAAACATCATGCAAAAGCCGGTAGATATCGTAAATGCCGCTATTTCGCATGCAAAGATGCAGTTTATCGATGTGCTTTTGGTTGATACCGCTGGTCGATTAGCGGTAGACGAGGCTATGATGAACGAAATCAAGGCCTTGCACGC
This sequence comes from Ningiella algicola, assembly GCF_028401415.2. NCBI lineage: Bacteria > Pseudomonadati > Pseudomonadota > Gammaproteobacteria > Alteromonadales > Alteromonadaceae > Ningiella > Ningiella algicola. Next base: position 4,539,416 of record NZ_CP171821.2, read on the forward strand.
AGCGGTAAAACCTGTCGAAACGCTGTTTGTTGTCGACGCGATGACCGGTCAAGATGCTGCAAATACAGCTAAAGCCTTTAATGAGGCCTTGCCGCTGACAGGCGTGATCCTGACAAAAGCAGACGGTGATGCTCGCGGCGGTGCGGCGTTGTCTGTCAAACATATTACTGGCAAACCGATCAAGTTCTTGGGTATGGGAGAAAAGCTTGATGCGCTTGAACCTTTCCATCCTCAGCGTATTGCTTCACGTATTCTAGGCATGGGCGATGTGCTTAGCTTAATTGAGGACGTAGAACGCAAAGTCGACAAGAAAAAAGCGGAGCAACTTGCTCGAAAGGTGCAAAAAGGTAAAGGCTTTGACTTGCAGGATTTTAAAGAACAACTTGAACAAATGCGCAACATGGGCGGGATGATGTCTTTGATGGACAAAATGCCGGGCATGGGTGGAATGTCTGCAAAAATTAAAGACCAAGCCAACGACAAGCAGTTCACGCAGATGGAAGCCATCATTAATTCAATGACACCTGGTGAACGCAAGCGTCCTGACGTAATCAAAGGGTCTAGAAAGCGCCGCATTGCAGCCGGCTCTGGTACGCAAATTCAAGACGTAAACCGTCTATTGAAGCAATTCACTCAAATGCAAAAAATGATGAAAAAGATGGGCGGTGGCGGCATGAAGAAGATGATGCGCGGCATGGGTGGCATGATGCCCCCTGGCGGTATGGGTGGGTTTCCTCCGCGTTAGAGGCGGTTTCCGCCTGATTGTGTAAAGCGATATGCAGGGCTAGCATTTGAAAAAGTCGCTCGAGCACGTCCGTGTGGCGCTTGGCAATCGGCGTCCATGCCGATTGACACTTTTTCATTGGCGAGGACCCCGGACAACAACATGCTCTATTCGGTGGCACGCGAGCATTTCTTGCGTTTAGGGTTAAATTAATTTGATGCTTTCACCAACTTCTAAAAATGGCGGAACTAGCCTACTTTAAAGCTCAATCATCATGCCAATGCAGGTGAGGGGTATTCTCGATCAGCGAAAGTACCGGCGCCTCGTGATCTTGCTATCAAGCCATCGAGCCGACTGGCTAGCAAATTTCTGACATTTTTTAAGCCACGATCTTGCTAGCGGATAGTCGAAGCTCAACAGCATTAAGCCCGGTATCAAAAAAATTAAAGAAGGGCCTGGGATAAGAATGAAGAGGGCACCTAGGCCCACTAGACTTGCACCTGCTGTCGTTCTTATTGTTTTTTTCATACATATTTACCTATGTGTTCGTAAGTCTATTGCTTGGATACCGTAGACATAGCAACATTTGTGCAAATCCATAAGCCTATGATTTTTCATGCATTTAAAAATATCGAAAATTTAGGAGTTAATCTATTTGACGATAATTTGGTGAATAATGCCTACGCATCACCTATGACAACAAAAATTTTCATCCAAAAGAATTTCGTTTACCCTTAAATTTACGTATGTTTAGACTACGCTTAACGGGCGTCTACATTGGAGTCTATTTTGAAACATCACTTAATAAGTCTTATTTCGATATTTTTGTTTATTGTGCTGAGCGCTGATGCTGATGGTCGACAGCTTGACAATATCGGACAGGGTCTCTTGGCGGTTGTAAATAAGTCTGATAACAGCATTAGTGTTGTTGATATTAAGAGTCAAAAAATCGTTGAGACTCTGCCAACGGGCGAGGGCCCACATGAGTTGGTGCTATCACCTGATGGTGAGCTAGCAGTAAGTACCGATTTTGTCGGTGGTGATAGTCTCACCGTGTTTGATATGAATGAACTTGCTATGCTGCGCCGAATAGAACTTACAACGCTTCCAGGGCCGCACGGCATTCAGTTTTTGAAAGACAGTGAGCACGTTATTTTTACTTCAGGTCGTTCCGGGCAGGTGGGTATTGTAAATGTGCGATCTGGAAAGCTGATAAGCAGTATTAAAACTAGTCAATTTACTTCTCATATGCTTGCCTTAACTGAAAATGGGCAACTTGCTTTTGTGACGAATATTCGCTCGAACAGCATTTCGGTGCTTGATATTCAAAAACGCGTGAAACTCAAGGACATTAAAACCGAAGAAATGCCGGAGGCGATTGCTCATCGCCATGCATCAAAACAACTTGATAGGGATGCGGTGGGTGAGCTGTGGTATGGCGCAAACAAAGACGGTTTGCTAACGGTAATTAATCCGATGACTGAAGAAGTATTGGCGCAATTTGACGGTTTTTCATTTCCATATAGGATCTTGTTTAATCATGAGCAGAGCGTTGCCTTAGTGCCCGACTTTAGGCAGCATAATGTAAGATTCTTTGACGCTAGAGCCAAAAAAGAGATTGGTCTTATTGCGCTTGAAAAAGAAGCCGGGCCTCAAGGGATTGTGCTTCACCCAACAAAAGATATTGCCTTCTTATCGCTTAACCTAAAAAACAAGATTGTGGCGATAGACATCAATACGCAGTCAATCATTGCTGAGTACCCCACTGGCAATAATCCAGATGGTGTGGTTTTTATCTCACTCAGCCAGTAATCAATCATAAGGAAAAGCATGAGCGAAACGTCAAAAAATGTAGTTATTATTGGTGCAAACCGCGGTATTGGGTTGGAATTTGTTAAGCAGTACACTGAAAACGGCGCGAAGGTGACAGCAGTTTGTCGTAAAGCGAGTGATGCATTAAAAGCGCTGGATTGTGCCCTGATTGAGGGAGTAGATGTTACTGATAATGACTTGCAAAGCCGCTTAATCAGTCAGCTCGCAGTAGATAAAATTGACACGCTTATTCACAACTCGGGTATCTTAAAGGGCGACAGCTTTCCAGACATTGATGTCGAAAATATGAAGCACCACTTTGACGTCAATACGCTTGGGCCTTTGCGCACCATAATGGCGCTTAAGTCAAAGCTCCGGGAAGGAAGTAAAGTGGGCATTGTCAGCTCGCGGGTTGGCTCAATTGAAGATAATTCGAGTTCACATAATTACGCGTACAGGGTGTCGAAAACTGCGGTAAACATGCTTGGTAAATGTTTGAGTATTGATTTAAAAGACAATGGTGTTGCAGTCGCTTTGCTGCATCCTGGCTATGTCCGTACTGAAATGACAGGAAACAATGGTCATATTGAGGCTGATGAGGCGGCGCGAGGGTTAATTGCGCAAATGAATGAGCTGAGTTTGAATTCGACCGGGATTTTTGTGCATAGCAGTGGTGAGCTTTTACCGTGGTAAAAAGCGTTATTCTTGTCTAAATTAAGCGCTTCTAATTCGGCATCTTCATCCGAACATTCGAGTGCAAGTAGCACAACCAGCGCCGCGCTTATAGCAGTATGCGCTGGGTATTTGATTGCCCCAATGGGGATGGCCTCGGTCAACGTTGCCATTCCTGCGCTTGCTGACGACTTGCAAGCCAGTGCAGCCAAGGTGGCCTGGCTTCCTACGCTCTATATTCTAGCCAATGTCGCGTTGCTATTACCGTTTGGAAAGTTAGCCGATAATTACGGGCGAAAGCGAATCTATGCGATGGGCTTAGCCTTAAATGCGCTCGCTGCTGGGATGTGTGCCGTTGCCAGTAATATTGATTGGATATTGTTGTGGCGCTTTGTTCAAGGGGCATCAGGCGCCATGATTTTCGGCACAGGGATCGCAATTATTACGTCTGTTGCTCCTAGTCATAAGCGTGGCTCTGCGCTGGGTATTGTAGCCGCCTGTGTTTATATTGGTCTTACCTTAGCGCCTGCCGTGGGCGGCTGGCTTACGGAGTTTCTGGGGTGGCGAGCCGTCTTTTATTTTCAAATTCCCTTTGTGTTTGCTCTGTTAGTATTTATTAAGCTTAAGTTACCGGCAGAGTATAAAAACGATGAGCACTCGCGTTTTGATTACCTAGGCGCATGTATTTTTGTCATGTTTGCCTGTTCGCTGGTGTATGGCCTAAGTAAGCTTCCAAGTATTTTGGGTGTCATGCTTTTGCTTACTTCATTTGTATGCCTGACCGTATTTGTCCTCCATCAAAGCCGTGATAAGCACCCTTTAATTCGCGTACAAATGTTTAAAGAAAGTCGAGTGTTTAGCTTATCGCTGAGTACTTCATTTTTAATGTACGCCAGTAATTTTGCCATAATATTCTTACTCAGCCTTTTCTTGCAGTATATCCAAGGGCTAAGTCCTGCGAAGGCTGGACAAATACTGTTGCTTCAAGCGCTGTGCATGGCTGTGATGGCACCAATTGCAGGGCGACTTTCAGACCGATTTGAGGCGAGGATTATCGCAAGCCTTGGATGCGCTCTTGTGGCCTTTGGCTTTGTCTTATTAAATCAAATTGATACACAAACAAAGCTTAGCTTTATCGGCGTGGCGCTGTGCGCGCTAGGACTTGGTTTTGGTTTGTTTTCGACGCCTAACAACAGCGCTATTATGGGAGCGGTGAGCGAAGCCGAAGTGGGAGTAGCCTCGGCGTCAATGAATCTCTCGAGGACAATTGGCAACTTGGTCGGTATGAGTTTGGTGAACCTGATGATGCAAATTCTCATTGGAGAAAATACGTTTGGCCCTGAACAGAATCCAGCGCTGATGTTAACTATTTCCATAGCCTTGAAAGTATCACTTTCTTTCGTGTTGCTCGCATGCATATTGTCCGCGCTAAGAGGCAAGGAGAATGCACAGACTAAGCACCGTAAACACTTGCAATAGCGGCGTATGTGCGTATAATTCGCGCACCTTTTTACCGCTAATGGTGTTTCGGATTGGTTTTCTATTCGCTTCTCTGTTCGCTTTTTTGCTCGGTAATAAGGCATTGTTAACGGTAACGCTACAACGAGTTTGAGGCATATATGGTTACTATTCGTTTACAGCGTGGTGGTGCAAAAAAGCGCCCATTTTATCAAGTGGTTGTTGCTGACAGCCGTCGTGCTCGCAATGGCAAGTTCATTGAGAACATTGGCTTTTTCAATCCAACTGCACAAGGTCAAGCTGAAAGGCTTCGTTTAGATCTTGAGCGTGTTGAGCATTGGGTAAGCCATGGCGCGGGTCTTTCTGACCGTGTTGCACGCTTGGTAAAAGACGCAAAAGCGGCAGCTTAAGCTGCGCTTTTGTTGTATAGGTTTTTTGCATAATGCGGAGTGAAGATGAGTGTTGCGTCTGACACATTAATTGTTGGCAAAATTGGAGCGCCTCACGGCGTCAAAGGTTGGGTCAAAATTAACAGCTTTACTCAGAATGCAGAAAATATTTTTGACTATGCGCCTTGGCAACTTGGGGCAGGTGAAAAAACAAAAACAATCAAGGTTGATCAATGGCGTCAACATAACAAAGCCCTTGTAGCTAAGTTAGTTGGCGTTGAGTCTAGAGATGACGCTGAGCTGATAAAGAATCTCGATATCAGCATTCCAGCATCACAGCTTCCAGAGCTTGAGAACGATTTTTACTGGAAAGACTTAATCGGTATGCAGGTTATGACTACTAAAGGTTATGATTTGGGTAAGGTTAAGGAATTGTTCGAAACAGGCTCAAACGATGTGATGACGGTAAAAGCCAATCCCAATGACGCATTTGGTCAAAAAGAACGTTTATTGCCTTTTATTTACGATGAAGTCGTTATTGAGGTAGATAAGCAGGCGAACACCATAAAAGTGGACTGGGATCCAGCGTTTTAAAATGCATAAGGGTCCGCGGTTTTGTCCTAGGTTTTGCGTAGTCACGCTTTTTCCTGAGATGTTCACTAGCTTTGTAGAGCAAGGCGTAGTGGGCAGAGCAGTGAAAAAGGGCTTGATTGAAGTCTTATTGGTTAATCCAAGAGACTTTGCTCACGACAAACACAGAACCGTAGACGACCGACCATACGGCGGTGGTCCTGGAATGCTGATGATGGTGCAGCCCCTTGCAGACGCAATTGCAAAAGCGAAATCGCTTTTAGCCAGAGATGGCAATGAAAATAGCAAAGTGGTTTATTTGTCCCCGCAAGGACAAGTCCTCAATTACGAGGGCGTCAAATCACTCGGTCGGCATCAAGACTTAGTGTTGATTGCAGGCCGATATGAAGGTATCGATGAGCGCGTAATACAAACCTTAGTTGATGAAGAATGGTCAATTGGAGATTACGTATTAAGCGGCGGTGAGCTTCCGGCCATGGTCCTAATAGACGCAGTGGCTCGATTGGTTCCCGAGGTATTAGGGCATGCAGGTTCTGCCGAAGAAGATTCGTTTTCTAACGGCTTGCTAGATTGCCCACATTATACTCGACCTGAGACCTTAAATGATTTGAGCGTTCCGTCAGTGTTATTGAGTGGCGACCACGAAAAAATTAGACAGTGGCGACTTCAAGCGTCTTTACAAAGAACGCTGGAGCGACGCCCTGATTTGTTAAATAACCTAGCTCTGACTGAGGAGCAACAGCAAATACTTGATTCATTCAAGCGCGCTGATGCAGCAGATGACAGTTAATTCTAGGAAGTGAGGATTCGATGGCTAAAGTTAATCAAGACATCATTAAAAAAATTGAGCAAGCACAGCTCAAGACTGATTTACCTGAGTTCGGCCCAGGTGATACAGTGGTAGTCAAAGTGCGCGTTAAAGAAGGTGATAAAGAGCGTCTTCAGGCATATGAAGGCGTAGTTATCGCAAAACGTAATCGTGGTTTACATTCTTCGTTTACGGTTCGCAAGATTTCAAGCGGTGAAGGTGTAGAGCGTGTGTTCCAAACTCATAGCCCTGCGATCGATTCTGTTGAAGTGAAACGTCGCGGTGCAGTTCGCAGAGCTAAATTGTACTATCTTCGTGAGCGTTCAGGTAAATCTGCACGTATCAAAGAAAAACTTAACTAAATTTAATTTGCTGTTACCGTTAACAATAAAAAACCCGCCAAACGGCGGGTTTTTTCATGCCATGCAACAACGCACTATTCCACTGTCATTTCCATATTTAAATACATTTGCGCGTTTGCATCTCCTTTAGTCTCGCTCAGCTCCACCCTGATAATGCCATTGTTCGGCTTTGGTAGTCGAGAGGTAAGGATACGCCACGTGTCGATTTTGCGTGTGCCCGGACCGCTTTCGCAGGTTGCACAAATGGGTATTACATCCAAGGGAAAAAAGTGCTCAAAAAGCTTAGGAGCAACAAGGCCAAACCTCAAATCATTGTCACTCATCAATCCACTAGCTCTTATCCTTGGGTTTGCCTCGCGTAATAGCGCGTCTGCACTTGAGTAGCCATAGCTTATACTGTCGAATTTAAATCTGGCACGTGAATCTAAATTGCCCACACAGCTTCTTTCACCGACCTGTACATCTTTAATACTGTACAACACATCCTCGCCCTTTAATTCGCCTACACTGGCGAGTATTTCCGGTCTTAACACATGTTCTTTACCTGAGGGATCATTGAGGAATAAAAACGGATATACAGAAGCATTTAAATCCTCATTACTCCCACTAAAGCCCCAATCATCACTCTCAATTACGCATACATTTCCCACTTCAAAATTGACCTCTATCACGGTGGGAGCTGTGTAGGGCGCGGGTGATGGCGAAGGTTCGCTTGGTGCTTCAGGACGCTCGGTTGCTGCAATAAACTCATTGTCTTTGAGTGAGAAAGTGGTCACAAAAAAAGGCGTAGAATTTACATCTATCTGCGTATTGATGCGACTCCCTGAGGCATCGTTACCAACAAAGCTTATCCTTTGTTTTTCGGATGGGTTTGACGTCTCCACCTTCAAGGTTTCTGAATTGAATAATAAGCTTGGCGCGGTAGCAATACTTGAACCGTCAGATGCGCCAATGCTTGCAACGCTGCCACTCCAATAGCACGCTAAGGCAAGCGTGCCATTGTCTGCTAAGGTGTCAAACACTTGTTCAGAAAAAACAGATGCTCTAGGGCGTGCCATACCCTTTCTACCTGCTGATGCGCTGGGGCGCCCCCCTTTTTCACCTGAAAGTGTGTACACGCCCTCAGCCTCACCATTTTCATTTAGCGGTATTTTTCGTTTGATTGCCTGACTCAAAAGGGGCTCAAGACGTTTTCCTGACTCAGCAAACAGCTCACAAGTAAACTCAAGTGCTGACACATTTGCTTCACTTCCCAAATTAATTTTGTATGGGATATCGATTTCTATTTTATTGATCGCGTGAGCTTGGCAAGTCAGTGCGCTCATGCCGAGCACCCCTGCCATAAGGGCCATTCGACTCTTTAAGTGCTGCATCATTTCCATAGTATCTTTCTCCTATTGCCAACCATCTTGTTGGCTTTACTGTTAATCTAATATTGCTTCGTCACTAAAGGCTTTGCAGACGGCATCGGTATTGCCTGACAGCATTGCCACCATATTTCGCTGGACAATTTGCATAATTTTTTGCTCGGCGGCATAAGTGCTTTCTCCATCTGTGTACATTTGCTGAAGTGTCTTTTGTAAATTATGAATGGCTGGACAGTCAGTAAACGGTAGTAAGCCGTTCAAGCCGAAATCAAAATTCATCGCATCTAAAAATGCCTGATCCGGGCAATGCGAGGTTTCGCCCAAATAGTATTGAACTGCTTCACAAAAGGTCATTTGAGCTGACCAACCGCTGTTCGCCACTGTTGCTTTTGCATTGCGCACATCATGTTTCACGGCGCATGTGTATAAGTGGGGACATAGGCGTTGGTTAGTGGGGGAGGCGAAGGGGAAGTTTTTATGCCCTGAGTCGACAGTAGCGGCATTAGCGTTTTCTTCAAGCATAAATGCAGAAAGTCTTGAAGTGCTTATTGCAAACAAACGTGGTGTGGCAATTGCGGTGAGCGGCTTGCTGGTAATCTTTAATACGCTGTGGCTGTTTGTGGCGCTAAGTAAAGGCGTAGTGAGCTCAAATTGTTGCGCTTGTTTCTCTGCTAGAAGGCTTGGAGCAGTCACTTTGTATACCTGTCTCTTTGCTCGTGCGACGATAGCGGGCGTGGTGATTTTGTAATCTGAACGCGCAGTTTGTGCGTTTATTGTTGGACTAGTCAGCTTAAAACTATTGCTGCGACTGGCTTCACGCTCAGCTGGCACGAAGAAAAATGCTTGCGCTTTTGACAGCGCAGTGGGTGCGATGCAAAGCGTGAGCATCAGTACAATCCATGTCATTTTTCGCATATCCAAAGAAAATCCCTCGACCAACTAATAATTTGCAATCAATATCTGAGCCGCTCGCGTTCTAGCGTGCATTTGTTAGCAATTAGTAATTACTTAGATACGATGCTAATCAAGCCTCTCTAAGGGCGCATACCCCATATGGCTTATGTCTAATAAAAAAGTCGTGAGTGGTTTTCATGGTCAATATTTCACTGAGTAATTATTTTTTTGTTTGCTGCAACTTTTGCATTTCATCGTCGTAATTCGGTTGTGAAAGGACACATGCATGTGTTTATTGAGAAAAACTTTAATTAGAAAGCAAAGTTCACAAGCCTTTCAACAAGACGTATACAAACATTTCATGGAACTAGGAAAGAACATGACTGCTTACAAATCAATAAAATCTATTTTACTCGCAAGTACAGCAATACTATTTGTTAATACCTCGCACGCCGCATTGATAGGTGATACGCCCAATATTATTTTTGACAATACGGTTAATTTTGACACCCCCGACGAGTTGCGTCCTACCGTTGATGCCTTCCGCGATATATTGGGCCCATTAAATGCAAATGCCCCCGTTAACGGCGATCCAAATGGTCGGCGTCAAATTAACTGGGACGCGGCACCTGATGCAATCTCTGACCCTAACCCATTTCCCGGTGATTTCTTCAACGGTGATTCAGCACCTCGTGCTCGAGGCATCGAATTTCGTGAAACTGGAGATACCACGGGATTTGAGCTGAGTGCCACAGAAGATTCAGGAACTGCACCGCTGTTTGGTTTGCCAACTGATTTTCAGGCCTTCTCACAAGAGCGTATTTTCCGCCAAGTAGGGGGCGATACATTTGATGTGTTGTTTTTTGACCCCTCTGATCAAACTACACCAGCGCTTACTTCAGGTTTGGGCGTGGTATTTACCGATGTGGAGCTGTTTGATACCGCCTTTATGGTGTTCTACGACCAGTTTAATAATATCTTAGCTGAACGCAATGTAGCGCCAGGTAACGATATAGGTCTTTCGTTTTTAGGATTAGCGTTCGACGCCCCCATCATTTCTCGAGTATCTTTCACCGTAGGTGGTGGAAATGTTGCCATGGACGACTTTATCTTTGGCGAGCCGATTGCCATTGCAGAGGTGCCAGTGCCTGCAACTGTTTCTTTGTTATTGGCGGGTATAGCATTAAGCTTTGGGCGTAAAAAGTTTCAGATGAAATAAAGCAGTGCTCATCTGAGGTCATTGATACTAAGCGCTATGCCATGCATAGCGCACATCGTATGCTTAGACATCTTCGGCCGACCTCAAGCTTTACGAAGCTTTTTGACCATGAAATGCGGCAACAAACAAGCAATAAAAACACTCCAAGCCTGTTTAGTCATGCGCATAGAAAGGGATTTTCTAAACAGCCGCCTTGCCTCGCTAATGTCTCCGTGATCCAAGTAAGCAATGCCTAACCAATAGGTTAGCACCGCTTGTCGCCTTACCACGGCATCTTCTTTTTCAAGCCCCGTGCCTTGGATGTTTTTGCTAAGCACGGCAAGCTCTTGGGTTAACATGCCGCGTCGATCCAAATGCCCTTGTTCGGAATGCACGCGATACACCACGAGTTCTTCGTCTAAATAGGAAAAAGCAGCCCGTTTCGCCACGCGAAGCCATAAATCATAGTCTTGGCAGGTATTGCCTTCTATGTTGAGGTCGATGCCGTTTAGCTCATCAACAATGGCTTTGCTTACGAGCACGCTTGAGTTATAAATATGGTTTTCTTTAAACAGATTTAAAAAGCACATGCCTACTAAGCGTTCTGGCTTGGCGTTAGGGTTTATATTTTCTCGAAACTGCTTGGTAGACTGGTCGAAGGTTTGTACTGCGGTATGCACCAGTCCCACATTAGCATCGGCTTGAATAGCCTTAACTTGCTTTTCAATTTTGGTCTCTAACCACCAGTCGTCTTGGTCTAAAAATGCAATGTATTCGCCCTTAGCGACTTTCAATCCATGCGTGCGAGCGTAGGCAACACCCTGATTTTCTTGATGAAAATATCTGACTTTATCGCCAAAGCTGTGTATGACCTGTGCCGAATTGTCTGGTGAGCCATCGTCAATACAAATTATTTCAATATTTTTGTAGCTCTGCTTAAGCACGCTTTCAATGGTGTTGTGTATAAAGCTTTCACCTTTGTACACTGGAATGATTGCGCTAACTAGAGGCTTTCGTTCGGCTTCCTTGCTTTGATTATCTGACATAGCGTTACGCTTCTATATCCAGTAGTTCAACTTCAAAGATTAGCAGCGACCCAGCGGGGATGGAACCGGCGCCTCGATTCCCATAGCCAAGCTCAGCAGGGATAAAAAACTTAAACTTATCACCCACCACCATAAGCTGTAAGCCCTCTGTCCAGCCTTTAATAACTTGATTTAACGCAAAGCTGATTAGCTCACCGCGCTCAACAGAAGAGTCGAACACAGTGCCGTCTACGAGCGAGCCGTGATAATGCACTTTAACCGTGGACCTAGCGCTTGGGTGCTCATTCCCTTCACCTTTTTCTAATATTTGATACTGCAGGCCTGAGTCGGTTTCAATCACTCCGTCTTTCGACTTGTTCTCGATCAAGAAATTACTCGAGATCGTTGCATTTTCTTCGGCCTGCTTTTTATTCGCAGAGCTTCTAACAAAAAAGAAAATAACCAGTGCAATAACTATCCCGACAACAATAAACTTCATCTTTTATCCTAAGCAGACCTTAATGTAACAAGTCTATCATCACGGAAATTCTTTGGTAAGGCTAAGCAGCCCAAGCCATGAAAAGAAATGGCTTGAGTTTGTATATAGACACTAGGGCTTGTTTTAGTTATTTCTTGTATTTGTTAACGGTATCGGTGTATTGAGCACTGTTTTTAAAGTCCGTTAAGGCCTCATCAAATCGCTCGACTGTAGTTGGGTCGACTGATGCCTTGCTAAACATCACATAGATATCGCCGGTTTCAATGGTATAGCCGCTCTCAACAATGAGTCCGCTTAAGGCTTTTTGCCTGAGCATAGATGCGCCAACAAACTCATCTTCTAAAAAGCCATCAATATCCATGTCGAGCAAACGGGCGATGTTTAACTCTCCCATAATACTAAACACAAATTGATCGGCAGTGTTTTCACCGTCAAAGAGGGCAGAAACTTGGTCGCCGTAAAAATAATCGCTGACCACGCCAATTTTTTTGTCGCTATCGATAAACGAATTGATATCGCTTAGTCCTGCAATGCTTTCGTCATCCCTTCTCACGTATAGTGCGAATGTTTCCATGCGGTAAGGCTCACTGAAAAAGGCAAACTCTTCACGGGCTTGGGTTTTTGATGCGCCAAGCAAAACATCAACATCACCGTTTCTCAGGTCATTGAGCAAACTTACCCAAGTACCCTGAACAAACTCTACGTCGCATCCCATTGTGTCAGTCACGCTGGTCACAATTTCAATGTCTAAGCCTCGCACATTGTCGTCAACATCAACATATTGATAGGGCGACCAAATATCGAAGCCCATTCGCAAACTGCATTCTGGGAGTGGGGGAGGTATATCAACAGTGGGCTCAGGTATGGCTTGAGTGGCCATGTTGGTTTCGCTAGCGATTGGTTCAGAGCTACTTTCTTGTTCGCTTTGTCTCTGCTCTTGACTGCAAGATATGAGGGCAAAAGACAATACTATGAGTAACATGGATAAAGATGCTTTCATAACTAAAGTCCTTACATTGTGATCATGTAAGTTGCTCAGTTCGCACAATGCGACTAAAGCGACATCATGATGATTTGAAGTCTACTCTAGATTCTCAGTTATTGCCAGATTGTAAAAAGATTGTAAAAAATGTTGATGTGGGTTTAGCTTGTCTCGGTCTTCTTAGCCAAACTTCCTTGAAAACGAGCTTTTAGTTCATCCAATTTGTTTCGCACTGAGATTCTCAGCATTAGCAGACTAGGTGTAACCAATAAGGTAAGCGCTGTTGCAAAGGTTAGCCCCCCTGCAATGGTGCTCGAGAGCATAATCCACCATTGAGCAGACGGTGCGCCTGCGTATATTTCTCTGTCAACAATATCAATGGTGAGGGCAAATACCATTGGCATTAGCCCTAAGATGGTGGTGATAGAGGTTAGCATCACAGGGCGAATACGTTGTGCACAGGTACGCAAAATGGCATCTTGAATACTGCTTGAGTGCTTGTTGAGTTGATTAAAGGTGTCAATCAATACAATGTTGTTGTTCACAACAATACCCGCCAGAGCGATTACGCCAATTCCCCCCATTACGATGCCAAACGCTTGGCCCGTGGCTAATAAAAACAACAGCACACCTGCCGTTGAAAACACAATAGCGCTCATCACAATCATCGCTTGGTAAAAGCTATTGAACTGAGTGATAAGAATGACCAACATCAAGAATATCGATGCAATAAAAGCGTTGCTTAAAAAGGTCATTGCTTCTTGCGAGTCTTCATCTTGACCTTTAAAACTAATAAGCACTTTGTTTGCGATATTATCGGGCAGGGGATTTTGTTCCATCGCTGCGCGTAGCTTTTTTACCTGTTCGTCTGCGAGCAAGTCTTCGTTAACGCTTGCCTTAACCGACATGCTTCTTTGACCATCGCTACGCGTTATTCGCCCCGTTTTTTGAGCAGGTTCAAAGCTGACAAAATTACGAATAGGTACCGGACCTGCGTCAGTTGGGATACTAAGCGCATAAAGCTGCTCCAAATTGCGATTTTCGTCGGGGAAGCGCAAGCGGATGTCGACTTCGTCTTCTACGTCATCGGGACGATATTCCGCTAAAAGTACGCCATTGGTTACCAGCGTTACGGCATTGCCAAGCAAGGATACGTCGACGTTGAATTGGGCGGCCAGTTCACGATCTACCTTTAACCGCCACTCAACGCTGGGTAGCGCGCGGCTATCCTCTACGTCTATAAAGCCACCCACTTCTCGCATGAGCATTCTAATGTGTTCGACCGCCGCTACTAATTCGTGCTGGTGCACCGCGCTAATATTCAGCTGAACGGGCTTTCCTGTAGACGGACCCGCTTGTTGCTCACGAATCTGCACTTTGATGCCGGGGATATCGCTTACGTTTTCACGCATTTGTTCAATAAGTTCATTGGCACTAGGACGAAGCTGCCAGTCGGCTAAATCAAGCTGAATAATGCCAATAACATCTTCCGGCATATCAGATTGCGCCTGCATGCCGCCGCCCATGGTTTTGGTGTATACAGAATCCAGATGCTCTTGCATCAGCATGCGCTGTTCAACTTGGGCAACCAGCGCGTCACGCTCTGAAATGGACATATCACCGCGCGCCTGAACTTGCACTTGTAAAAACTCAGGTTCAGTTTCTGGAAAAAAGGTCACTCCCATGCCGGATTGAAAATATCCAATGTACGCTAGCACAAGCGCAACTAAAGCTGTCAATGCGGTCTTGCCCGGGCGCGCTAAGATCCATCTGAGTATAGACAAGTAGCGTCCTACCCAGCCATCAATGGCATCTAAGTCACCGCTTTCAGCGGCCTGAATGGATATGGCAGATGCTGATGTCGTATTTGAAGCCTTTCGGCTTAGCAAACTGCCAAGCACAGGTATAAATATGAGCGCCATAAGTAGAGACGCAATTAAGGTGATAATCACTGTGATGGGTAAGTACTTCATAAACTCGCCAACCAGACCTGGCCAGCTAAGTAGCGGCACGAATACCGCAAGCGTTGTGGCAGTAGAAGCCGCAATGGGCCAGCTCATGCGTTTAGCGGCGCGAGCAAAGGCGCTTGAAGGCGGTTCACCTTCTTGTAGGTATCGGTCGGCAAGTTCTATGGTAACAATAGCACCATCTACGAGCATCCCCACCACCAGAATTAAGCTAAACAGGACGACGATATTCAAAGTGTAGTCAAAGAAATATATCACCATCATGGCTGACAAAAACGAGCCGGGAATGGCTAAACCCACTAGTATTGATGGGCGAACGCCCAGAGCAGCAATCACAACAATCATAACCAGCACAATCGCTGTAATGACGTTGTTTTCTAAATCGCCCAGCATGGTTTTGACCTGGTCGGATTTATCTTGCAAGTATCGGACTTTTAAAGCGTCAGGCCATCGTGTTTGGGCTTGGTTCACAATGGCGCGCACCTGCTCAACCGTTTCTATGATATTTGCGCCTGTGCGTTTTGACACTTCTAATGCAAGTGCAGGCTCACCTTGAATGCGGGCAAAAGTATTCGGATCTTTGAATGTGCGCCGTATGCTGGCAACGTCGGCAAAGGTGACAACCGTATCGTTTACCCGTTTTACTGGCAGGGTGGATAAATCTTCAAGCGACTCAATCACACCCGGTACTTTAAACACCATGCGACCTGCGCCAGCATCTAGCGCGCCTGCGGCCACAAGGCGATTGTTAGCGGTGACAAAGTTAAGCACTTCAGCAAAAGACAGGTTATAGGTTTCAAGTGCTCGCGGGTCAACAATGACCTCGAGGACTTCTTCTCTATCCCCGCCAATTTCGACTTCTAGTACGCCAGTGAGCCCTTCAATTCTGTCTTTTAGGTTTTGTGCAATTGCCAATAAGGAGCGCTCGGGTAGCTCTCCGGACAAAATCACCGTAATCACCGGAAAAAGAGAAAAGTTTATTTCGGTAACTCTTGGTTCTTCGCTACCAGGCGGAAGCTCCGCTTTCGCGATATCGACTTTTTCTCTTACATCTTGTAAGGCTTTGTCGGAGTTAAAGCCAGGGTCGAACTCAAGGGTAACCGAGCCAAAACCTTGTGAAGCGTTCGCCGATATCTCCCTAAGTCCTTCGATGCCTTGAAGCTCCTTTTCAAGAGGGCGAATTAATAAACGTTCTGAATCTTCAGGTGCAATGCCCTCATAGCTTACCGACACATAAACAATGGGGATAGTGACATCAGGCTCGGCTTCCTTTGGAATGTTTAAGTACGCACTTGCACCTGCAATTATGAGCATGACAAATACCAGCGCTATGGTGCGTGATCGCGCAAATGCGGCGTCAATTAGTGCATGCATGCTAGCGATTACCGCTCGTAGTAAGCTCTTCGGTACGAACTTCGTTACCTTGTGTCACAAAGCCTTGTCCGCTCACGATAATATCGGCTATTGCAGGCAAACCCGTCACGTATGCGCCGTCAGACAATGCCTGTACAATTTCAATTTCATGGAAATGTACAGTGTTATTCTGGTCAACCGTTTTGACGCCTAGTTTTCCGCTGTCATTAAGCGAAATCAGCGCTGGTGAGACAAAATGCGCGGAAATATCGTCCAACAAAATGCTTACTTTAGCGCTTACCCCAGTCTTCAGCTCTTTGCTAGGATTATCTATTGTCAGTTCAACGGGAAAGGTGCGAGTTTGAGAATCAGCGCGCGGTGGAATATAGCTTACCCGCGCATCCACACTCTCTCCTGTTGCCAATTCAATCATCGCTTTTGCACCAAGCTGGATTTTCTGAATATCTTGCTGTGCAATAGGTGCGGTAACGAGCAAAGATGATGTATCTAAAATCACAGCAACGGGTGTATTCACCTGAACAAAATCGCCTTGCTCAACGAGCAGACGTTCAAGCGTGCCGGCAAATGGAGAGGAAATGCGGGTGCGTTCTAAATCTAACTTAATTCTGGCTATGTTTGCCTCAGTTGCTTTTAAGTTCGCAAGCGCAAGTTCCAGTTCGCTTTGGGATTGATAGTTTTGAGTGGCTAGTTGTTGCAAACGCGCGTAGTTTTGCTTTCTGGCGGTGAGTAAGGCTTGTTGCTCAACAAGTTGCAGTTCGCGATCATCTAGTGCAAGGCTGACGATGCTTTGGTTCGCTTCAACGAATAACCCCTCGAAGGTTTGAGCAACCTCTTCCACTTCGCCTTCGGTTTGGGCGCGTAGCTGTAACACACGACTTGCTTCAACTTGCCCATGTGAAGTCACGCGCAGCGGCACCATTACCGCCTCCGCACGAGTTACAGCCACTTTAAAAGCTTGCGCTTGAGTGGATGCTTGTTTTGCTTCAGCGTCAGCATCATCACTCTTAAATATAACGCCGGATCCCATCCAGAGTATAAAAACAACCGCGCATATGAGCGCAATACTATACGAACGCGGCATATTATGAGTCTTCCGTGTTTGTTCTAGCAGATGATTGAGACAGCGACTGTGGGGAGGCTAATGGCCTGATTGCGCGTTCAAATGATTCATAAAATGTTTGAATATCATCAAGTGAGCGCATGGCGTGATCCATCTCCTTGGGAAGCGCTTGGCGCGTTTCTTTAATCACTAATTTTGCCCGTTGCATGCGACTTACAATGCCTCCTAACAACGATTCAAAAGGATTTGCAGCGAGTGAGAAATAGTCCTGCCGCTCTCCGCGTTTGCCTATTCGTTGAATAATGCCTAAATGCAACAAAAGGCGTGTGTTGGTTGAAATACTGGCGCGACTTACGTCAAGTCTTTCACTAAGCTGCGAGAAGCTTAAGGCCGCTTCTTCCATCATTAATAAGCCCATGACCCGCCCAGCAATTCTAGGCATGCCATCGTCTTGGGCGATCAAACCCATGTTTTCAACAAAGTCTTCAATCAACTTTTGCTTAGATTTGCCCATTAGCGCCTCAGAATGTGTGCTTTCTTAGATATCAGTTTGTTCAGTTTAAACTAAACAAAATAATTTAGCTAACACACCACCTACGTTCTTAAGTGAAAATTATTACCTTGAGCTTTTTTAAAGAGGAGGCTTACCCTTTAAATTGCCTGACGAACTTAGGCAAAGGCTTGCCGTTGCAGCGGATGTAGTCGCTGTTAATCTTATATTTCTTCTCTACCTGAATAACACCAATAGTCAAGGCCTCTAAGCAGATTTGCGATTCTCTATCGTTATTTTTAGCAACAACTTGCACAGTTGAGGGCTGGGCGTCGGCTGCCACTGCTTGAGAATATTTTGCGGCAAAATCGTTTAACGACATATCGTTGCACGTCAAGATTTTTTTGAACTTAGAAAATGATAATCCGTTGCGTCTAACAAGCTGCTTAGCAGCGTCTAAGCCGCCGGTGGCAGCGGCTTTACAGATTTTCGACTCTAGGTGATTGTCAGCAGTTTCAAACTCAATTGTGTTTGCGTCGCTACTTGCAGACAACACTAACGCGCTGGCACCTAAAGCAAGTACTAAAACACCTAAAAATTTCTTCATGCTACCTACCTATTTTCCTAGTTTAACTACTATATTCGCTTAAAATGACATGTAAAGTCTTTATGCGCTTATCAATGGTAAGACTTCAATATCTCGTGTGATAACACCGCTTAGCGAAATTCATGCCATTACGCGCTCTGGCTCTCTAGTACTTCACGCATGCGATCCTGCAACACGGTGACTAATAAATCGGGCTGAAACTTTGATATGAGTCTGTTGCACCCTACTTTTTTGACCATTGCTTCGTTAAAGCTGCCGCTCAAAGACGTGTTTAGCGCGATAAATAGTTCGCTCATACGTTCGTCTTCACGGACTTCAGCGGTCAGTCGATAGCCGTCCATTTCTGGCATTTCTGCGTCGGTGAACATCATTAATATTTCATCTTCAATGTTTTTCCCTTCATCCGCCCACTTCTTCAAGCGTTGCAGGGCATCGAAGCCGTTCTTTTCCTCAATTGTTTCAACGCCGACGCGATTCAAGGTTTCCCTTACTTGCCAACGTGCTGTAGAAGAGTCGTCAACTACCAACACTTTTTTGCCAGCTAGTTGTGTTGTGATTTCGTCATCCAGAAGTGCCTGGCTTACGCTTGTATCGTAATGGATAATTTCGGCTAATACTTTTTCAACATCGATAATTTCAACTAGCTCTTCACCTTCTGTTGAAGGAATTCGAGTGATTGCAGTAAGATAGTTGTTTTTCCCCGCGCTGGTAGGTGGCGGTTGAATATCGCTCCACGAGGTGTTGACGATATTCATAATTTGGCCAATTAAAAAACCTTGTACGGAACGGTTGTATTCAGTAATTATGACGTTGTCGGCTTCATAATTGTCTCTAGCGCCACTAAGTTTGATCGCGTCTCTTAAGTCGATAATTGGAATTGATTTGCCTCGGTAATTTATAACGCCACTGATATGATGATGCGCGCCGGGCATTTTGTTCATTTGCGGCAGCGTTAATACCTCTCGCACTTTAAACACATTGAGCGCAAAAGTATGCCGTGAACCAAGCTTAAACATTAGGATCTCAAGGCGGTTTTCACCCACAAGCTTAGTGCGTTGGTCGACCGACGATAGTAAATTCGACATGCATGTTTCCGAATAAAATGTATAAATAATAGTGTTTATCGGCGAGGATTCGATTTTTCTTAGTATCGTGTCCGGTGCACATAAATGGCGCAGATAGGATTGGCGTAATGACAGAATCTGAAAAAATGCATGCTGGCGAATGGTATTTCGCAAGCGACAAAGGTTTAAGTGCACAAAGAATGGATGCTAAGCAAGCTTGTCATGCACTGAATGCTCTCGCGCCTGACAATATTAAAGCCCGTAAACAGGCCTTAAAAGCCCTGCTGCCAAATGCAAAAGGTGCATGGATTGAGCCTAATTTCTTTTGCGATTATGGCTACAATATTCGTGCGCAAAACGGTTTATTTGTTAACCATAATGTAGTGATGCTAGATGGCGCCACTATCAATTTTGGTGCAAATGTGTTTATTGCGCCAAACGTGGTGATCTCAACAACTTCTCACCACATGGATGCGCAAAAGCGCTCGCGAGGCTTGTGCCGTTCAAAGCCCATTTGTATCGGAAACAATGTGTGGATAGGGGCAAACGTTAGCATTTTGGGTGGAGTCAATATTCCTGACAATACGGTCGTGCCTGCTGGTAGTGTGTTGCGATAACAATGAAAAATGGATTCGCCTTGCTCTGAATGAATAATCACCAAAGATAGTTTCCTCCCCGTTAGTCCATATTAAGTCTTTATAGCGACTAATTTGGCGTGCTAAAAATTATGATATTCTTTTACTATGTTTAAACAGTTTTTCGTAAGCTTAGTTCTTTGAACTTAGGGTATGTGATCATCGCGAAAGGCTTGGCTATTAAACTACGGACGTAAGTCATGTCAAAGCAGTAGCAACAATCGAGTAGTAGTGCCTACATTTTTTGCTATGTAATTTATACTTCTAAACTCATGTTCAGTAGAAGAATGTTTAAAGAATGGTAAATTTTAGCCTCTCTTAACAAACAAGGAATGATTATGAATAGCGATATTTTAGACCCACAAACATTATCAGAACAAGAGGTAGATTCAGTTCATGGCGGTCTTGGATTAGTCGGCGGTGTAATTGGTGCGGGAGCTGGAGCTGTATTTGGGTTTATATACGGAGCATCTCGAGAGGCTTTTGGTGATGGAAGCAAATCTGTTCGCGCATCAATGGCGTCGATTGCGGGCTCAGTAGTCAGCAGTGCCGTTGCGGGGTAAGCGATCAAAATAGACCGTTCTTCACCCACTCGTAAGCATAATTTAAGATCGCGTCATTGATAAATACAGGAGACCTATCAATGACCAGACGAACAAGTGAAGAATGGCAACGCCTCATCGACGAGCAAGCCGTTAGCGAGATGACAATCCAGCAGTTTTGTCAGTCGCGCAACATCAATCAATCTACGTTTTACCTGCAACGCAAAAAGCGCAGTGACAGTCACTTAGCGGTAAGCGCCATCTCAGTGGTTGCCGATTGATACGAAGTCAATGGCCTTGCCAGAAACGCGCCAATGGCAAATTGAGCTAACGCTACCAAACGGTGTCGTGCTGAATATGAGTACTGATGGCTGATGTTGTCCTCTACCAATGCACGCATTTGGTTGTATTTGGGCATTGCCGATATGCGCAAACAGTTTGACGGCTTGGCGGCCTTGGTGAAACACCAGATGCAACTGCCTGCGCATGCAGGCGATTGGTTTGTGTTTGTGAATCGTAAACGCACGATGATGAAGGTGCTGTATTATCATCAAGGTGGGTACTGTTTGTGGTCAAAACGACTGGAGCGCGGCACCTTTGCCAAGGTGGCGGGTAACGATGGCAAACTATCGCTCAATGCCGCGCAACTGCAGTGTTTAATAGATGGTATTTATTGGCAAAAAGGCAAACAAAACAAGCGACTTAAGTAGCTGAATTTGCTATACTTCGCGGCATGAAAAGCGCCTCAACCAGTATACAAAACAGCACGCATATTCCTATCGAAGAATATGAAAAAGTGCGTGCGCAAATGGCAGCATTACAGCAACAAGTTGACTGGTTTAAACGCCAATTGTTTGGGCGCAAATCAGAAAAACACATCATCGATAATCCTGACCAAGCCAACTTGTTTGGTCAAGCTCAGGATGAAGGTTTACCGTCTGCGCCTAAAAAAGCCGTCAAAGGCTATGCGCGTTCAGTCAAGCAAAAAGATGAAAATAACGTCAATGACACTGGTCTTCGCTTTACTGATGATGTACCGACAAAAGTGATTGATGTCCCATGTCCGGAGCTTGAAGGTGAAGATGCAGATAACTATGAGGTCATTGGCGTAAAAGAAAGCTATCGCTTGGCACAATTGCCAGGTAGTTATCAAATTCTCATTTACCGCAAAAATGTACTCAAGCACAAAGACAGTGGGGATATCCAATCGCCTAAGACACCACTTAACATACTAGAAGGCACGTATGCGGATGTATCATTGCTTGCTGGCCTAATGGTCGATAAAGCCGTGTATCATTTACCCCTTCATCGTCAGCATCTGCGGATGTTGCAATCGGGGGTCACGCTATCACGCGCTACCCTAATTAATTATGTTAGCCAAGGGATTGATTTACTGACCCCCATTGCCACCGCCGTGCTGAGTAATATCCTCACCGGGGGGAACATCAGTATGGATGAAACGCCGATGAAGGCGGGTCGACAATCCTCGACTCGCCGCAGCCGCACATCAAGCCAACCATCAAAAACAATGAAGCAAACGTACTTCTGGCCGATGTATGGTGAGCAAGATGAAGTGGCCTTTACCTGGTCGTCTTCTCGCGGTAAACAACATGCAATGGAGCAACTAGCAGGCTTTAACGGCACCTTGTTAAGCGATGGTTATGCGGTATATAGCCAAGTCATTGATACGCTTAATCATCAAGGTCAAACAATTACCCATGCAGCGTGCTGGGCGCACACGCGCCGCTACTTCGAAAAAGCATTGGATTATCACCCTAAAGAGGCGCAATACGCCTTGGCTGAAATACAAAAGCTATACAAGATTGAAGCGCACATACGAAAACAGGCACTTAATGCCGAGGATACCGTGCAATATCGCCTTAAACACAGTGAGCCTATCATTACTGCATTATTCAAATGGATATACGAGCAGCGCCAGAGACCTGAATTACTGCCTAAAGACCCGTTAACCAAAGCACTTGCTTATGCCTATGAGCGCCATCATGAGTTAAAAACTTACCTCACTCATGCGCAAGTCAGCATCGATACGAACCACTTGGAGAGAGCCCTGCGCGTTATCCCTATGGGAAGAAAGAATCACTTGTTCTGTTGGAGTGAACTAGGCGCAAAACAGCTTGGCGTCTTGCATACACTCACCGTGACGTGCAAATTACACAACATCAATCCGTATCACTACTTGGTGGATGTACTGCAGCGCGTCTCACAACATCCGGCAAAAGACGTTATCGATTTAACCCCTCGACGCTGGAAAGTCCTGTTCGCAGACAAACGCCTGCTCTCAGATATAGAAAAGTAAGCACACCATGACAAATAAAGACATCAAAACCACGATAGACATCAGCCATTTATCCATTGACCAACTATATATACTCAATCAATTTGTATGTGAGCGCATCGATGAGCTACAAAAGCAGCAAGACGAAGCCGCGATTGCCATCTTACGACCTGGTATGAAAGTGCAATTTACTCATGACGGCACGACAGTCACCGGCACGTTACTTAAGAAAAACCGAAAAACGGTGTTGATTGCCAACGACAACGCAAAAACACATCACAAAGTACCGGCAGGCATAGTCAGGCATATTAGCGCTGCACCACTAGACCTAAATCAAACGGTTGTAAAGAACGGTCTAAAATGATCGCTTACGCGATAGGTGGCGTTGGTGCTGGTGATTTGGTAGAAGCAAGCCTTCACAAAGCAGACTGACATGAAAATCAACTACTTCGGGTTGGCGCTAGGAATATTCGCTGGCGCTCTCGTCGGCGATCTTATGGCATCTTTTATATTGCCACAAAAATACGAGTGGGCGTCGACAGTGGTTATTGGCGTGAGCATTTGGGCGGGGGCTTATATCGGTGCATACAAACTACCGAAATAATCAAATAATCCTATGACGACTAGTCATAGGATTTATTCTTATATGAATATTTTAACTATTGAAATATCAATTTAGTTGTTCTAACTAACTGATCTGGCATATTAAACCGAGTTAGACATATTTACCAGACTACCCTCTAAAACACTTTTTCCATTAAGCAGCTTTCTTTCCATTTTGAAAGTTGCAAATGTCCCGTCATAAAACCTCACATCAACATTGAAAGAAAACTCTAGAAGGCCCGAAACATTCAAACCTAATTTAGAGGATATATTCTCGCTGACGGCTATTAAACGTTGGTTTTTTGAGAGAAATAAAGCAACAAAATCAGCTTTTTGTGGCTCATCTATGAGCTGCTTAGATGAGAGCACTGGCTTATTCACATTTTCGTCAAAAGATTCCGGAATCTCGATGATCAGCCCCTCACTTTCTGATGAAATCGTGTCATTCACAAAGTTAAGCACTGATCTTGAGTCTGAATCTACTTTTTTCGATAAGCGTTCTGTTTTCCCATAGCTGGTGCTAATCTCTTGCGTTACGTATGTTTTAGCAAGTGCACCCTCAATGTCCAAAACTACAAATTTCCCTTCTAATTTCTCCTGGTATTTGAGAAGCGATGCATAATTATCTATATCTTCACAACTTGAATTACACGCATAAACTGGAAAATCAAAATCTGAAGAATAAGACTTGATTGAAAGTAATAGTAAAAATAATAATGCTAGATGTCTAAACATGCTAAACCCCTGAGAAAAGTAGGCCTTTCGGCCTACTATTCTAGTTACATTGATACTCGAGGTCACATTCGAGGCCATCACTAGTTTCTCGACAAGACGATTTCTTTACCTTGCACTCGGGATCGGCATCTCTGTTTCCAAGTCCTTTGAACCTCACGTTCCAAAGCGCACCCAATCTAATGAATCCTGTCGCATCACTCTCGGCACTAAAAAACCAGTTACCGACGACGTTACGATTTGTTGGAACCTTGCTGCCATCTGAGAATCTCGCACTTCCTTCAATAAATTCAGCTTCACCAATTGCTATACCGTTTTGATTTTTGAATTCAATTTGGTAAGCAGCTGTAGACGAATCACTAAATTTTATGACGATTTCTGTTTGCAATTCCATTCCTGCTAATTTTTTTAACCCAAGTTCCGCAAGCTCACCCACAAAGGCTTCTAAGCTAGTTTCTAACGAAGAGTTAGTTGTCAAGTATTGTCCAATCCACTCACTAAGTTGAGGGTTTTCAATCAGCTGCCAAGCGGATGTTACGTCCCGATATCCAGCTATTCGGTTGTAATTAGTTGGTACGTCGATTGGGATTACACCAAAATCTCTCTTGTAGTCTAAATAACTAGAGCTTACAACCCTTGCTCTGTTTGTTGTTGTTACAGGTTGGACAGTTTCTACCAATTCTCCAAAATGGTCGATACTTTTAATTGCTTGATATGATCTTGGACTTCCGTTCTTTAGGTCAACAACCGAAAAAATTTCGCCTTGATTATACATTATTGAATATTCACGAGCCTTTCTTTCAACGTTTGTTCAAGCGTAGTCGCATGCGTAAACGTCTTCCGCAATTGCTTCGGTTGAATTGAGCATTATAAAGAGTGATAGTAAAAGAAAAACAACGTTAGTTTTAAAAAGTTTCATATTCATCCCTAATTCCTTTGAAATTTAACTCCAGATATTGGAAAAACCAACATAGCATCAGTAAAAAGTCTTTTCAATGTAAGTGAAGTTTAGACTTTTGCTTTGTAAACATAGATATACATGTAGATATAAAAATAAATAAATCTGTAATGTCAAACAGAGCTTGTAGCAATCGTGCACTGTCATGCACTTCGGAATTGACTTAATTGTTCAAAATACTGAAATACAACCATATTAACCAATGGTTCACCATTGCAACTTGTAAATTGGTCCAAATAGACACTTCACGAAGTCCAAGCAAAGAAACAGCGTCTCCACTATTATCGTATGGCTGGTCCAGAGTCACCGTAATTTGCACTAACCTGTCAGTCATTTGCGCGCTTTAACTTCTCTAGTCGAGATACTCGTGCTAAATCGCTGTACCCCAGGTAATCTAGATAAATCGGCACGCAGTAGCGCGTCGAATTCCAGCATGTCTTTCGCTGATACTTCCAAAATATAATCAAAATCTCCAGTTACGGCAGCGCATCGGATGACTGAGCTGTGATCAACGGCCGCTTTTTCAAAGGCTGAAGACATTGAAAAGTCGATTACCACATGGATCATAGCTCGAATTTGCATGTCCAGCTTTTGCTCGTCTACCCATGCGCCATAGCCTTTAATCACCCCAGTATCCTCCAGATGCTTCACGCGATTCCAGCAGGGCGTTTTTGACAGACCCACCTCGTCTGCAAGATCTGATAATGAAATACGTCCATCTTCTTGCAGCACTTTCAAAATTTGAATGTCTGTTTTGTCCATCTGTTCTGATCTTTTTAGTAATTTTTCAATTTCGTTCTAAATCTTTAGCATAAATTAACCTCAGATCTGCATAAGAATTAAAGCCGAGTCACATTGATACTCGGCTTTTTCATCTTAAAGGTATAAGCAATCAGTGCAGCCATGACGTTTACCATGAAAGATATACAACTGCGATGCCTGCTATGGTCAATCTGGGCTAGGTTCTTGAGTTGATCAAAGACCGTTTCGATGATGAACCGTTTCGATAGCATGGCTTTGTCCCAAGCAGACAAATTCTGAGGTTTCATGTTGCTACGTTGACCCGTAATAAAATCGATTCCCTGTTCGGCTAACTGGACTTTCAGGTTCGCGGACACATAGCCTTTATCACCATAGAGTTTACCTGTAACCTTACCCGCCATATCGGCTACAGGCTTTCTATCATCTACATTTCCTTGGGTGACTTTTACGCCAAGTAATCCGCCTTCGTCATTCATAATCAGGTGTAGCTTGAATTCATAGAACCATCCCATTGTTCCCTTGCCTCTCTCAGCTATGCCATCGAACACCTTATGACGAGGAATGCATAAGTTATGGCAAACTTTGAGTGTCGTGGAGTCAATAAACGCAATACCAGTGGGCTTTGAAAAACGTTGCTTCAAATAGCTACACAAGGCAGGTAAAACGGTTTGTAGCAGTTTTAGCATGTGGGTATAGCTGACTAACTCAGGAAAATACTCTTGCCAATAGCGACTGACAAACTGTGTGTAATACGTTTTGAAATCACGAAAACCGGAGTGGTGGAAGGCAATGAGAATAGTCATTACTTCACTGGAGGTCAGGCGAAACGGTTAGTTCCGCTGCTTTTCTCCTATCTCAATTAGATGAGCCCGCCACTTTGGTTCAAACAGTAAATTAAAATCATCGACATCAACGTAAATTGCTTCTAAATTAGTAATCATGCCCTTGCCTCAGGTGTTCTTTCTTTTTTCGTCGAAAGATCTGATCACC
The DNA here is from genome assembly GCF_028401415.2 of Ningiella algicola. Lineage (NCBI taxonomy): Bacteria > Pseudomonadati > Pseudomonadota > Gammaproteobacteria > Alteromonadales > Alteromonadaceae > Ningiella > Ningiella algicola. Next base: position 4,566,277 of record NZ_CP171821.2, read on the forward strand.
GCAAGGGCATTTCGTTCACTTTTCTTATGCGCAGCTCAGGTTAAGTATCATTTTATTTTGGTACCGGATAATTCTGGACTCTTGTTCAGTCGAGAAATCTTTAAAAAGTGATAAATTTGAGTTGCTCTTAACAAACAAGGAATGATTATGAAGAAAGATAATATTGAAACACAAACACTCTCAGAACAGGAAATCGATTCAGTTTACGGAGGTTTTGGATTCGTTGGCGGGGCAATTGGAGCGGGAGCAGGCGCCGTATTTGGTTTTGTGTATGGAGCGTCCAGAGAAGCGTTTGGAGACGGAAGTAAATCGGTACGTGCGTCGATGGCATCAATTGCTGGTTCAGTTGTAAGCGGAGCCGTTGCAGGTGCTTCTATTGGATCTGGGGTCGGAGTGGCAGGTGCCGTTGCAACTTCAATCGGTGGTTTGGCTGCTGGTGATATAATTGAAGCGAGTCTTTATCAAGCAGATTAATATGAAAATCAATTATTTCGGATTGGCACTAGGTCTGGTTTTTGGCGCTTTAGTTGGAGATCTCTTTGTTTCTTTCGTATTACCGCAAGACTATAGTTGGGCAACTAATGCTATTGTTGGTTTAGGAATGTGGGCAGGAGGGTATATCGGCGCGCGCAAACTCCCGAAATAATATCGTTTGGGATGAGAGATAAGGAAGCGTAGAGTGAAACATGTGTGTTCAATGATAATGATCTAGCGCTCCCTCCTCTCTTTTAGGTTTTCAATTACCGACGCGCTTTCACTTCCCGAGTCGAAATACTCGTGCTAAATCGCTGAACCCCCGGAAGTCTAGATAAATCTGCACGTAATAGCGAGTCGAATTCCAGCATATCTTTCGCTAATACTTCCAAAATGTAATCAAAATCGCCAGTTACGGCAGCGCACCTTATAACTGAGCTATGCTTAATGGCAGCTTGTTCAAACTCTTCGGACATGGAAAAGTCTATCACTACGTGAATCATTCCTCGAATTTGCATGCCAAGTTTTCGTTCGTCTATCCGAGCGCCGTATCCTGTAATAACACCCATTTCTTCTAAATGCTTCACACGATTCCAACAAGGTGTTTTAGTGAGGCCCACTGCATTTGCAAGGTCTGAGAATGAAATACGTCCGTTTCGTTCTAACAAGGAAATGATTTTGGTGTCGATTTTATCCATTTGTTCTAACTTTAAAATAGTTACAATACTTTTGTTCTTAATAATTAGCACAAATCAGAATAATAGGAAACAATGTCCCGCGCTATATCGTGCATACTAATGGTCAACATAGGGTTTAAATGTTTTCATACTAGGTGAATGACATATGCAGCGAAAAGAATACTTCGACATTATCGAACAACCAGAAATGCTGGATTACGGAGTGTATTTACAATGCGATAAGCTCTTGGCTTGTCAAAAACCGTTGAATGACTTGTGCACGGCCGATGAACTGCAATTTCAAATCGTGCATCAAGTCGAAGAGCTTTGGATGAAGTTAATGGCTTTCTCACTGGTTGAAATCCTCGATTATATGAAAGCGAAACAGTCCCATCGCATTTTGACGCTGTTTAAACGCGTACATGCTTTGCAGCGCATGATGATTGAACAACTCGACGTGCTAGAAACCATGTCGCCAAAAGAATATCAGCAAATTCGACTACAGCTGGGTAACGGCAGCGGTCAGGAGTCACCGGGATTTAGACTACTTCTCAAAATTCCACCTGATTTGTGGGAGCATTTTGAAACATACTATCTGGATGAAGGTGCACTAAGCGTGCAACAGATTTATGATGACGAGTATTCCCATGATGAGCGGTACGCCGTGGCAGAGGCACTCATAGAGTTCGATGAGTTATTTCAGCGCTTTAGATGGCGTCATTTGTTCTTAATTAATCGCTCAATCGGTATTTCAGCTAAGTCACTTAAAGGTCGCCCTGTAGATTTACTCAAACGTGGGGCAAGTCAACAGTTTTTCCCTGAGCTTTGGAATGTGAGAAGCGAAATGACGGACTCGTGGGGCAGTGAACATGGCGTAAAACGCTCCTCCATCAGCGGCAAATCTTAATATGAACGGGCACAAAAAGTCTGCATCAATCAACGAGCGTGATGATGCATTCATCAAGCCTGATGGAGTTTATTTGTTAAACCACTCGGCCGGACCATTGACTCATGCAAGCGTGCAGGCAAATAACAAATATTTACAGTTGTGGCAAGAAAAAGGCGGTGATGCTTGGCCGCATTGGCTTGATGAACTAAATACTTTTTCAGTCAATCTAGCCCAATTATTGCACTGTGATCCTGCTACCGTATGTCCACAACCAAGTGTCTCAATGGGCTTTACGCAATGGCTCACTGCGCTGTGTACACTGCGTGACAGCCAAGGCTCGTCATATCGGCACCGCAAACACATTATCATGCATCGCAGTGCATTCCCTTCGCTTGGCTTTGTGGTAGAGGGTTTGGCAAAGCGCCATGGCTTGGAGTTGGTACTGCTTCAAGGCCCAGTGAACGATTTAGATGCTTGGCGTGAAGCCATGGAAAATCCGTCAGCGCTGTGTTGTTTATTCACCCATGTGCACTCAAATACGGGCGAAGTAAGCGATATCGCTTCGCTAAGCGAACTGTGTAAAGCGCACAAGGTATACTGTGCCGTGGATATTGCGCAGTCAGTGGGGATTATGCCAATCAATTTAGCTAAGTGGCAGGCCGATGCAATATTTGGTTCATGTATTAAATGGTTGAGCGGCGGCCCAGGAGCAGGGTTTTTGATCAATAACCTACCCATTTCGCGCAATTTCATGCCTGATCACCTTGGCTGGTTCTCTCATCAAAATCCCTTTGAGTTTGACATCGAACATTTTGTTGAAGCGAAAAATGCCAGCGTGTTTTTAGGCGGAACGCCCAGCGTGCAGCCTTTCATGGTAGCTAGCGCCTCGATAAAGGTAATTAGCGAGATGGGCGTTGAAAATAGACTCGCATGGACAAAGCAGCTGCAAAAAATGCTGATGAGTCAGTTGGACGCAAAGTTTCAACAAAATCTCGAACAAATAGGCGGGACGCTTTGTATTGATTTACCACAAGCCAATCTAAATGGAATTCAATACGCACTATCAGAAGCCGACATAAAATGCGATTTCAGAGCAAGCGTAGTTCGCTTGTCCTTTAACTCGCTCAACACAGAAGAAGACATCGCCTTAGTTGCCAATTGCTTGCAATCTCGCTGAGTTCTCGCATAATCAAGTTTCGAAACAAAATAAATAATAAAAATTTCGGAGCAGCCTAGGATGGAACAAGCTAAATCAACGTGGGTAACCCGTGCCCTCGATAAAGTGGAAGTTGTCGGGAATAAACTTCCCGACCCGGCTATCATATTCTTTATATGTTTGCTGATCATTTGGGTATGCTCAGCCATATTCTCACAATTCACGTTTGCCGCAATTGACCCAAGAACCGGCGAAGCCATCGTTATCAACAATTTGCTTACCGGCGCATCGCTTGCCGACTTTATGAGCCGTATGGTTACGATTTTTACTGGCTTTGCGCCATTGGGCGTAGTACTGGTCGCGATGTTAGGCGTTGGCGTTGCTGAACACTCTGGTTTTATCAGCGCAGGTTTAAAGCGTATGTTAGACGGCACGCCGAAAAAGCTATTAACCCCAATGGTGGTGCTGGTGGCTATTGTGAGCCATACCGCAACTGATGCAGGCTATGTTTTGGTTATTCCTTTGGCAGGCGTCATTTTCTACGCAATGGGGCGCCACCCACTAGCAGGCATAGCCGCCGCTTTTGCTGGCGTAAGCGGCGGATTTTCGGCGAATTTTGTGCCCTCGGCTATCGATCCTTTGCTACAAAGTTTCACTCAAGAAGCCGCACGCATTGTTGACCCCGCCATTATGGTGAACCCTTTAAACAACTGGTTTTTCAACTCAGCGTCGTCACTGCTGGTGATCGGGATTGCTTGGTATCTAACCGACAAAGTCATTGAGCCGCGTTTGAAGAATGTAGAAGTAGACGGAGACCCAGACGAAATACCAAAATTCGAAGACCTTGATCCCAAACAAACACGCGCACTTCGATGGGCAACCGGCTCCATGGTATTGGGCATCGTATTATTAGTTGCGGTGCTAGTGCCTGAAAATTCCCCTATGCGCGATGCTGATGGCGTGCTGACCAGTTTTACAGCGCCCGCAATGCAGTCCATAGTGCCTATCATCTTTTTACTCTTTCTTATGCCGGGTGTGGTATACGGATATATGTCAGGTACCTTCACGTCCACCAAAGACATGATAGACACGATGACCAAAGCCATGCAGGGAATGAGCTACTACATTGTAATGGCCTTTTTCTGCGCGTTGTTTATTGATGCATTCGGTAAATCCAACTTAGGTGCTCTAATGGCACTTGAAGGGGCTGAGGCATTGAAATCGCTATCCTTACCGCCAATGATCACAATTGTTGGCATCGTATTTTTAACCGCATTTGTCAACTTATTTGTCGGCTCTAGCTCGGCTAAATGGGCCTTACTCGGCCCTATCTTTGTGCCTATGTTGATGCAGTTAAATATTTCACCTGACCTTACGCAGATTGCCTACAGGGTAGGAGATTCATCCAGTAACATTGTTACGCCTTTGCTACCTTATTTCCCACTTGTGGTGGTATATTGCCAGCGTTATGTGAAGTCGACTGGGATTGGTACTTTACTATCCATGATGCTGCCTTTCTGTATTACCTTGCTTATTTGCTGGACGAGTTTCTTGTTGCTCTATTGGGCCATTGGACTGCCCCTGGGTGTTCAGGCTAGCTATATTTATCCTGCGCCTTAAAGCAATATTCAGCTACATTCGCAGTGCTTATAGTCCGAATTAGCAAATAATTCGGACAAAAGCATTGCTGTTGCTGTGGATGTTTGTTAAAACGCTAGCAACGATGATAAACACACAAAACCATCGATTCGCAGTAAGGGACACATCATTTCCGACAGAAAGTAGCCTGCCGCCAAAATGAACTTGGCGCTTGATACATGAATAACAACAGTATCTTTACTAAAAATAAATATCGCGCTTATCCAGCGCACATAGAATGACAATCATACTCACATGCAAAAAGACAGTGTAAACAATTTACATGTTGCCTCGGAACAAGTCTTGGTAACACCTGAGCAGCTATCACAAGAGCTTCCCGCTAGCGACAAAGCCCTAAATTACGTAAAAAGCGCCAGAAGCGTGATTTCAGATATTATTCACGGAAACGATCACCGTTTACTGGTAGTTTGCGGGCCATGCTCCATTCACGACGTTGACGCGGCAAAAGAATACGCTTTAAAACTCAAAGAGCTTCACGAATCTTGCAAAGATACTTTATATCTCGTGATGCGCGTTTATTTTGAAAAACCTCGCACCACTACTGGCTGGAAAGGGCTCATTAATGACCCACATATTGATGATTCTTTCGACATCGATACTGGCATTCGCCGCGCCAGAGAGTTACTGAACTTTTTAGCTGAACTGGAAATACCCGTAGCAACAGAAGCTTTAGATCCCATTAGTCCTCAATATTTGTCTGAGTTTTTTGCTTGGGCAGCCATTGGTGCGCGAACCTCAGAATCGCAAACCCACCGTGAGATGGCCAGCGGCCTATCCATGCCGGTAGGCTTCAAAAATGGCACGGATGGCTCATTAGATATTGCTATTAACGCGTTAAAATCAGCCGCCTCAGGTCATAGCTTTATGGGTATTAATAAACAAGGCCAAGTCAGCATCATCAAAACAGAGGGTAATCCCGACGGGCATATTATTTTGCGAGGCGGCAAGCAGCCAAATTACGATTCTGTATGCGTTGCCCAATGTGAAGAGGATTTAAAAGCAGCAAATGTCACTGCGCCGCTTGTGGTGGATTGCTCTCATGCGAATTCAGCAAAGGACTATCGACGCCAGCCTTTGGTTGCCGAAAACGTGGTCAATCAAATTTTAGAGGGCAATCAGTCTATCATTGGCATCATGCTGGAAAGCCATTTGGTGGCAGGCAATCAAGGCACTAAAGGCAAAACGGCTGAGCAACTCACTTACGGACTATCGATCACCGACGGCTGTATTGATTGGGAACAAACCCAAAAAGCGATAGTGGCTGCCCGCGAGAAGTTAATTACTGTGCTTCCCCTACGAATGCAAAAGCGAGAGGCATAGTTTCTGAGTAACTTAGACCAACTGCGACAGCAAATTGATAGCATCGATAGCGAGCTTGTGGCTTTGCTACAAAGGCGTGGTCAAGTCACAAAAAAAATTGGCGAGCTTAAGAGCAAACAAGCTATGCCAATTTATGTGCCTGAACGTGAGAAGGCTTTAATTGAGGCTAGACGCAAAGAGGCTGAAGCGCTTGGCGTATCGCCAGATTTGATTGAGGACATTCTCAGGCGCATGATGCGAGATTCGTATCATTCTCAGCACGCCAAATATGCATGTGTGAATAATGACATCGAAAAAGTCGTGATACTGGGCGGTGGCGGCGCATTGGGCAAGGTACTGGTTTCCTTATTTAAAAACAGCGATTACCCTGTTGAGGTGCTAGAACAAGCAGACTGGCCAAACGCAGCAAATATACTAAAAGACGCAGATTTAGTGATGGTTGCCGTGCCAATTAATAGCACATGCGAAATCATTGAAGCTCTCCCCAGCTTAAAACCTAGCTGTATACTCGCGGATGTCACTAGTATCAAACAAGCACCGTTAGATGCCATGATGCAAGTACACTCAGGCCCGGTCGTAGGTTTACATCCCATGTTTGGCCCAGACTCGCCAGGCATGATTAAACAAGTGGTTGTAGTATGTGAGGGAAGGCGGCCAGAGCAATACCAATGGTTGCTCGATCAAATGTCGCTTTGGGGCGCATCGCTATATCACAGCAGTGCGCAAGAGCACGATCACGCCATGGCCTACATACAAGTCATGCGCCACTTTTCTACTTTCGTATATGGCCAGCACCTTCAGCAAGAAAACCCAAAACTAGAAGAGTTAGTCGCGTTCAGCTCGCCCATTTACCGTCTCGAACTGGCCATGGTAGGCAGGCTATTCGCACAAGCGCCTGAACTATATGCGGATATCATTTTTAGCAACGAGCAAAGCGTTGACTTACTTAAAGGGTTCAACCGGCGTTTTGAAGATGCTATTTCGCTGCTCGAATCGGGAGACAAAAAAGGCTTTGTTGAGCGCTTTAAACAAACTGCACAATGGTTTGGTGATTACGCGAAAGTGTGCATGGTAGATAGTAAAAAGTTGCTGTTGAAAGCGGATGATAGTCACTTGCTTCGCAAGCTTAAGTAGTCATTCCGCGATATAAATCGTAATACTCATATTTAATGATTATTTCTCGGTAAGCGCATTCACTGCGGCAACTTTTGTGGGGGATACTTCCTCTACTGGATAGCAACCCAGGACTTTGAAATAGCGTGTCATGCCGCGAAGCGTATCAATGGCTTGCTGAACCGGGCCGTCTTCAATATTGCCCTCCATATCGACATAAAACATCTCCTCCCATGGATTACCATTAATTGGACGCGATTCCAATTTGGTCATGTTGATATTGTTTTGCTTCAATACTGTTAACGCATCCACCAAAGCACCAGGGGTTTGTACTGTAGACATAATAACTGTCGTTTTCGCCGGCACTTGCAACGGCACTTTTATGGCATTGCTTGCTACTACAATAAAGCGACTGTGGTTTTCTTTCTGGTTAGCCAAGTTAGATTTTAATGCTCTAAGATTATAAAGCTTCCCCCCCGCTTCCGAGCCAATAGCCGCGACATTTGGGCTTTGTAATTCGTTAACGGTCAACATTGCAGAAGAACTGCTGTCGCAAGGTTTGATTTCAAGATTCCCTAGCTCTGCTAAATAATGGCTGCACTGAGTAAATACCTGAGGATGTGCATAGAGCGTTCTAATATTTTGCAATTCCACAGGCGCTTCCAGGTCATTGTGAACCAGCAAAGCGTGGTTTATCGGGTGAGTGAGTTCTCCAATGATGCTTAATCGCGTATGCTGAAGTTGGTCGTAGACCTCGTTTATGCTACCCGATGATGTATTTTCAATCGGCAAAACCGCAAAGTCGGCTTCACTACTTTCTACTTTCTGTATGATTTCGGCAAAACTGCTGCATCCTATTTCCATCAGCTCACCGCTTCTTCTGGCAAAGTACTTTTGCGTGGCAAGATAGCTGTAAGACCCCTTTTCACCCAAAAACGCAACGCGGTTTAACGGAAATTGTGATTCAGGATTCGCCCACTGAGATAGCATAGACTGCTGATTGAGCACGCTATCTTCAATAATGACGTGAAATAATTTAGTGACAAAATGCGGGTCTAGCCCTACCGATTGGCCTTGCTTAATTAAGCGTACCAGTAACTGCTCTTCGCGCGCTTGGTCACGCACCGGTATGTGGTTTTTAACTTTCGTTTTCGCTACCTGCATCGTCAGGGTTTGACGTTTAGCAATGATTTCAAGTAACGATTGATCGGTATCGGTGATTGCTTTGCGCAATGCTTCTAATTCTTCAGTAGACAAGTCAATTCCCTAGTGTCACATTCACTTTATTCAGCTGTACCAGCCGAGCTTGCCTCGAATGTATGCAAGCAGGTCATTGATGTCAATGCTAATCTGCGTGATCGAGCAATCTCGCTAAGATGTTACGCACTTCATCCGATTCAAAGGGTTTGTCGCAAAGCGCATTCACACCTGTTTGTTGAATATTTGTCATGTGGGTAGAGTTGGTCGACTCTGAAGTCACCATAATAATGGGAATATGCGTGGTTTCTGGGTTGAATCGAATAAACTCAGAGAGCTCACGTCCATCCATTTCTGGCATGTTGTAGTCGGTTACCACTAAATCGAAGGCTTGGTCTTTCAAAAAAGTAAGCGCGTGCGCACCGTTTTCTGCCTCAGTAATAGCCTCAATGCCCATGTTTTCAAGAACACGCCTAATATGATTACGCGCAAGTCGGCTGTCATCTACCAACAAGACTCGAACGTCTCTAATGTCGAACAGGCTTAAATCGAGTTCTTCAGTATTCAATAGCTGCAGGCTGGCGTTGAGCCCGCGTTGCAAGTGAATAGGCTCAAAAGGCTTAGGTAAAATCGCGGCCACGCCCGATTGCTTGAAGTTTTCCAACTTCTTGAGGCTACTTTCACTGGATACCAACATAAAGGGAATATTACTCGTCGCGTTTTCTGCTTTTAAGTGTTGCAAAATATCAAGTCCGCTACCATCTGCCAAATACATGGCGCTAACAACAACATCAACATTGTGCTTTTGGATTTCATGCTTCGCTTGCGCCACATTTTTGACAATGTCGACACCGTTCACATCTTCTTTATTAAGCAGCGATTTAATAATTTTCGCTTGTGTATCAGACGGTTCTACTAGCAATATGTGTAAATCAGAAATCGACAAAGTTTGCATTCAGTTCTCTCTTGTAACCCTAAGCTAAAGCTGGCTATCCGCCAGCGAGTTTTACTTTATAACCTTGTTGCTCAAGTAGTTGTTTAAGCTTTTCTCGGACATCGCCTTGGATTTCAATGGTGAAGTCTTTGACTGAGCCTCCGCATCCACACTGTTTTTTCAGTGTTGAACAAAGCGACTTAAGTTCATCTTTCGATAAGGGCAATCCTTCAATACTGCTGACGCCTTTACCTTTTTTTCCTTTAGTAATGCGTTTGATACGCACAATGCCGTCGCCTTTTGGCGCAGAACTCGTTTCGCGGTCGTCTTGTTTTATGCGTCCCGTATCGGTCGAATAAACTAATCTTGAGTTGTTCATGGTTATCTCACTTGGGATGTATTAGCAATTTAGATGCCAAGCATTTTTCCAATGCTAAGATCAACAGGCCCCACATATATGCTTATGAATTACAATGGTATTGAGATGCTACAATAAAGCTCAAAGCCTTTTTACATTTTTTTGATTCGCTTATAAAACTGTTGAAAGAAATATGATACTATTTTCTAAATGAGACGTATTATCAATAACGAAAAATGATATGCCAAGGCATGAATATTTACTTAACAATAACTGGAGGTGGGTTATCAAAAGTTTTACGTTTGCTTTATATACTTTATGTGTAGGAGTGATGCTTGGAACAACGGCGAACAGCTTCGCAGATGAAGTTAACGTGTATTCGGGGCGTCAAGAGGCCTTAATAAAGCCATTGCTAGACGAGTTTACTGAACGCACGAATATAAAAGTAAACTTGGTGACCGGAAAGGGCGATGCACTGATTAGTAGACTTAGCTCAGAAGGTGAGCTTAGCCCGGCTGACCTGATCTTAATGGCGGATGCGGGACGCTTAGTCAGAGCCAACAAAATGGGACTGACGCAGAGTATTGAAAGTGCGGTGATATTGCAACGAGTGCCGCAAGCATTACGTGCAAGCAACAACCATTGGATAGCGCTTACCAAACGTGCTCGCCCAATCATGTACGTGAAGGGCAAAGTTGACCCCGTTAGCATAAGCTCTGTCCAAGATTTAGGCGACGAATCCTTGAAAGGGCAAATTTGTATTCGCTCATCAAGCAACATCTACAATCAATCCATGCTGGCCTCTATGATTATGCTCAACGGCGAAAACGAAACCCGCGAGTGGGCAAAAGGGGTGGTAAAGAACTTTGCTCGCACGCCTAAAGGCGGTGACCGAGACCAAATTAAAGCGATTGTTGCGGGTGAATGTAATTTTGCAGTTGCCAATACGTATTATCTTGGCGGCATGTTAGCGTCGCAAGACGATGAAACACGTGAGATTGCTGAACAAGTGGGCGTTATTTGGCCCGATCAAGAGGGGCAAGGCACGCACGTAAATGTGTCAGGTGCTGCCATCACAAAATATGCGCAAAACAAAGACGAAGCACAAATGCTGTTGAGTTTCATGCTAGAAGAAGCGTCACAGCGTTGGTATGCCGAAGTTAATCACGAATACCCTATTATTGAAGGGGTGAAATGGAGTGATGAGCTGACGTCTCTGGGTAAGTTTAAAGCGCAAAGCATCGATTTAGAACGCATGGGAGAGCTCAATGCACAGGCGCTTAAGCTGATGGATCAAGCCGGCTGGAGATAAGTCATCCAATCCAAAAGGCGCAAAAGCCCGTTTCTACAGACTTCGGTAGTGCTGTTAAGTGCACTGATTGTTTTACCGCTACTGGTTGTCGCCAGTAGCGTTTTTGTATTCGATACAGAACTTTGGGCGCATGTGTTCGCAACCGTACTGTCGGATTATGTCATCAATTCAATTGTGTTGGCTGCAAGTGTGGGTATTGGAACCATTATTGTCGGGACATACCTTGCTTATATTATGGTGAATTTCGAGTTTGTGGGAAAATCGATGCTCACCTGGCTAATTTTGCTTCCCCTTGCTATGCCAGCCTATATTATCGCGTATACCTATACTGGCATTCTTGATTTTTCTGGGCCTTTACAAAGCTTTTTACGGGACACATTTGAATGGACGAGAGCTGACTATCAGTTTTGGGACGTGCGTTCTTTAAGCGGCGCTATCGCGATGATGATTTTAGTGTTTTACCCCTATGTGTATATCCTTGCGCGCACCGCCTTTGCAGAGCAGTCTTATTCACTTTATAAGGTAAGTCAGCTTGCTGGACTCTCGCGCTTAGCGCATCTGCGAAAAGTTGCCTTTCCACTTGCTCGCCCAGCTATCGTTACTGGTGCGTCGCTTGCAATGATGGAAGCATTCGCTGACTATGGAACCGTAGCGTATTTTGGCGTGAGCACCTTTAGTACCGGAATATTCAGAACCTGGTTTGGGATGGGAAACGTGCAAGGCGCCGCGCAACTCGCCAGTTTACTTTGCTTATTCGTTTTGGTCTTGCTTATTCTGGAAAAGCGAGGCCGCAGAGACGCTGCACACTATGTGAACGTTTCTGGCTCAGCAAACGCAGCAAAACATGTTCATAAAGTATCAAGCTTTAAAGGCCTTGCTTTGTTTGTGCTATGTCTGTTGCCCGCAGCATTAGGGTTTATCATTCCCTTTATCCAGCTTGCAATATGGAGTATTCAATTCGCTGATGTGGGAGACTTGGGCGCATTTACCGATCTTGTGGTGAACACTTTTTATCTCGCGTTTTTAGGTGCGCTCATTATCGTGGCAATAGCGCTTTTGGTATCCTATGCCAAAAGAATGCTGCCAAATAAAATCAATCAAACCGCTGAGCAAATGCTCTCGCTCGGTTATGCACTACCCGGTATTGTAATTGCCGTTGGCGTATTGATGGTTGCAGGCTTTTTCGACAGGCAACTTAATGCCTTCACTATGTTGGTGTTTGACTACCGTCCCGGTCTTGTGGTGTCGGGCGGTGTGGCAATTCTGATCTTTGCCTATGCTGTGCGCTTTGTGAGTGTTGCGCTACAAAACACCGAAACGGGGCTTGCGCGTATTTCGCCCAAAATGGACAGTGCCGCTTTGTCGATGGACGGACGAAGTGAACGTTTGTTGCGACGCATTCACGTCCCATTGCTGTCTGGTTCGTTGTTAAGTGCATTGTTACTCGTGTTTGTGGACATTTTAAAAGAACTGCCTGCCACTCTTGTGCTTAGACCTTTCAATTTTAACACCCTCGCGGTGAGAGCATACGAGCTAGCGTCTGACGAGCGGCTTATTGATGCTGCTTTACCTGCAATCAGTATCGTATTGGTCGCACTCATTCCCGTAATGTTACTCACGCATCAAATGACTAAGCAAAGCGACCGCTCCAGTCACAAAGTGCGCCCTACACAGCCAAACGATACGAATAAAGGCAGGTCAGTGAAGTATGCTTGAAGTACAAAGCTTAAGTCTGAACTACGACGATACAACTGTGCTCAGTGAGGTCAGTTTTTCCTTAAGTGCTGGCGAAATCGCCTGCGTGCTTGGTCCATCAGGTTGCGGAAAAACAACGCTCTTACAATCTATTGCAGGTTTTCATGTGCCAAGCCACGGTCAAATCCACATCGACGGTCAAATTGTTGCGAGTGACGATACTGACCTTGCACCTGACAAACGAGGCATCGGCGTGGTGTTCCAAGACTTTGCCTTGTTCCCTCATATGAGCGTACAAAAGAACGTTGAGTATGGCCTACATAAACTGAGTGCAGATGAGAGAAAGGCGCGCGCGCTCGACATGCTTGAGCGAGTCGATTTGGCCGAATATTCACAAAGCTTTCCTCATGAGCTATCAGGCGGTCAGCAGCAGCGTGTTGCCATTGCAAGAGCCGTTGCACCAAAGCCACGACTGCTGCTGTTAGACGAACCTTTTTCAAGCCTTGATCCAGAACTACGTGAACGGCTAGCGGTAGAAATACGCAATATTATCAAGCGTTTGGGGATCACTGCGCTGATGGTGACCCATGACCAACACGAAGCCTTTGCGATGGCCGACAAAATAGGCATCTTTGCACATGGACACTGTCAGCAGTGGGATACCGCTTATAAACTATACCATGAACCCAACACGCGTTTTGTGGCCGACTTTATCGGCGAGGGTGTGTTTGTGCCTGGCACCGTGGAAGAAAGTGCAGGGCAGTTATTCGTCAACACCGCGCTAGGGCGCTTAGATTTAAATCAGCAACACAGTTTTGCCGCAGGCCAAACGCTTGATGTATTAATTCGCCCTGACGATCTTTCATTAAACGCAGCAAGCAAAATCGCCACAAGCTTGACTGCCTCTGTACTCGACCGCCGATTCAGAGGTGCCAGCATTCTGTACAAATTAGTGCTTAAGGACGAAAACCAAAAACTGCTTTGCCTTGCGCCCAGTCATCAAGATTTTAAGGTGGGTGAGCGTGTTTCTTTGCGTTTGGATATTGAGCACTGTATCTGTTTTACAAAGGCGTAATTCACGCTTCCTAGTCGCCAAAATCTTATTTGCGCGATGCTAATTATAGGCTTTAAGTAAGCCCTCAAGCTAAGTCATTAAATAGATACCAAAATAAGTGCCGAAAATGCGAGCTTTCATTTATATTTGCGTAAGCTTTCGTTTATAATCCACGCCTTTGAATTTACATGGGCCATCAGATGCGCACAGACTATTGTGGAAGAATAGACAAACAATACATCGACCAAACTGTCACCTTAAAAGGATGGGTGAATAAGCGTCGCGATTTAGGCGGCGTTATTTTTATCGATCTTCGCGACCGCGAGGGCGTTTTGCAGGTGGTGATTGACCCAGATACTGAACAAGCGTTTGCCAATGCCAGCGAGCTTCGCAACGAATTTTGTATTGAAGTAGAGGGGCTTGTCCGAGCGCGCCCAGATAGTCAAATAAACAACGATATGTCTACAGGTCAAGTCGAGGTCTTAGGCAAGCAAGTCACCATTATCAACAGAGCGCCTGCACTTCCACTTGATTGGAATCAAGAAAACTCAGAAGAACAGCGTCTCAAATATCGCTATTTAGACTTACGCCGCCCGCTTATGACAGAGCGTCTTGTATTTAGAAGCAAAGTGACTGGTGCGGTGCGACGTTATTTAGAAGACAACGACTTCTTAGATATTGAAACGCCCATATTAACTGCTGCCACACCCGAAGGAGCGCGCGATTATTTAGTACCAAGTCGAACCCACAAAGGCGAATTTTTCGCACTGCCGCAATCGCCACAGCTGTTCAAGCAACTGCTGATGATGAGTGGAATGGATAAGTATTATCAAATCGTAAAGTGCTTCAGAGACGAAGACTTACGAGCAGATCGCCAACCAGAATTCACGCAAATTGATATTGAAACCTCTTTCTTAGATGCTGATGGCGTAATGGCGATCACCGAAGGACTCATTAGAGATATCTTTCAAAAAATGCTGAGTGTAGATTTAGGCGACTTCCCTCGTATGAGCTACGCCGAGGCCATGCAGCGCTTTGGCAGCGATAAGCCCGATTTGCGTAATCCACTTGAAATCGTAGATGTGGCAGATATTGTCAAAAACATTGAATTTAAAGTGTTCAGCGGACCTGCCAACGATGAAAACGGACGAGTTGCGACAATCTGCGTACCCGGCGGCGCATCACTTTCGCGCAAACAAATAGACCAATATGCCGAATTTGCCGGTATTTATGGTGCAAAAGGCCTCGCGTGGATGAAGGTGAACGAAATTGCAAAGGGCATGGATGGGATCCAATCGCCCGTTCTTAAGTTCTTCGATGCACAAAGTGTAGAAAAATTGCTTAATGCAACAAATGCCAAAGACGGTGATATTCTACTGTTTGGTGCAGATAGCTATCATGTTGTTACCGAAGCACTGGGCGCACTTCGTTTAAAACTCGGCAAAGACTTCGATTTACTGCAAGGTGAGTGGAAACCGCTTTGGGTGGTAGACTTTCCGATGTTCGAAAAAGCAGATGGACAGCTTCACGCTTTGCACCATCCTTTTACTGCACCTCGAGATAGTTCGCTAGAAGCGCTCAAAGAAAGCCCGGAAACTGCGCTTTCTAATGCATATGATATGGTTCTGAACGGCGTCGAACTTGGCGGAGGCTCAGTACGTATTCACGATATGGATATGCAAGCTTTGGTCTTCGAACTTCTCGGTATAGGCGAGCAAGAAGCCCAAGAGAAGTTTGGTTTTTTACTTGAAGCGCTTAAGTATGGTACACCACCGCACGCAGGCCTTGCGTTTGGATTAGACCGATTAGTCATGCTCATGCTCGATGCCGAGTCTATCCGCGATGTTATGGCATTCCCTAAAACGACAACGGCTGCATGCCCGCTAACCGGTGCTCCAGGAAAAGCCAATCCTCAACAGCTGCAAGAACTCGCCATTGCTACGCTCGCTAAGGACGCAAGCACAGCAGAGAAAAACGAGGCTGAGGAAAACCAATAGAGTAAATATGACTTTTAAACTTCCTGAGTCGGTTATGGTTGTGCTGCATACAAAGGTGCAGACAAGCAACTGTGCTCAGGAAAGTGCAGAAAACAGTCAAGTTTTACTTTTACAACGCATGGATGATCCGGATTTTTGGCAGTCTGTTACCGGCACCATGGAGCCAGGGGAGTCGCCCATTCAAACTGCTTATCGGGAAGTGGCTGAAGAAACGGGTATTGAGCTTAGTTTTTCCAATCATGATATTGTTGACTGCCGTTTAGTTAATCAATACCAGATTCGAAAGCAGTGGCGGTATCGTTATGCGCCAGGCACCTCCTTTAATAATGAGCATGTGTTTTGTGCCTGTGTAGATATCAATACGCAGGTAAAACTCACCGAGCATTTAAGCTACGCGTGGATGAGCAAAGAGCAGGCAATGGCCAAAGCTTGGTCGAGCACTAACAGGCGCGCAATAGAGATGTTCGTTCCATGAAAGTTATTCTTGGCATTGATCCTGGCTCGCGAATTACCGGATATGGATTGATTAAGGTGGTCGCCAATAAAGCTGAATACCTTGCAAGTGGCTGCATTCGAGTACAGGATGAAAGCCTGTCAGCCCGATTACACAATGTATTTACCGGCGTGAGCGAAATCATTCGCCAATTTTCGCCAACGGAGTTTGCCATCGAACAAGTATTTATGGCAAAAAATGCAGATTCTGCATTAAAGCTTGGGCAAGCAAGGGGCGCCGCTATTGTGGCGGCTACCAATAAATCTCTGCCTGTTGCCGAGTATTCAGCCCGTCAGATCAAGCAGTCGGTTGTCGGGATTGGGGCAGCCGATAAAACGCAGGTTCAGCACATGGTGACGTATTTGCTCAAGCTCACAAAAACACCTCAAGCAGATGCAGCAGATGCGCTTGCAGTTGCGCTGTGTCACTTGCATACTGAGCAAAGTTTAATTCGCATGTCGGGGCAGGCCAGTAAAACGGTTCGAAAACGCTTGCGATAGCACTCGCTTATGCGCTAACACTAAATAAAATATAACAATAAGAGTTAAACTACGACATGATTGGATTGCTGCGCGGCACACTACTTGAAAAGCTCCCTCCGGATATTTTACTGGATGTAAATGGGGTGGGTTATGAGGTGCAACTGCCCATGACCAGCTTTTATGAGCTTCCAGAGGTTAACCAAGCGGTCACCCTCTTTACGCATTTTGTGGTTCGCGAAGATGCTCAGTTGTTATTTGGCTTTATCACACGCCAAGAGCGCAGCCTTTTTAGAATTCTGATAAAGGCCAATGGAGTTGGCCCTAAGCTAGCGTGTACTATTCTCTCGGGTATGTCAGCGGCCCAGTTCGTGCAAGCGGTTATGTATGAAGATATTACCGCAATGGTTAAAATGCCGGGCGTAGGGAAAAAGACAGCCGAACGCTTGGTAGTAGAGCTTAAAGATAAGTTGAAAGACTTAGATGTGGCGCATGCATCTACGCCAGCGGCTGGTCAAGGCCCGAGTATTGAGTCTGCGCCTAGCGAACAAACGATATTGGCGCCTCAGCTTTCGTCCAAAGAAGAGGCTATTAGTGCATTGGTCGCACTCGGATATAAGCCTGCACAAGCCGAAAAGTCAGTGAAAGGTGTATTTTCAGAGGATGCGAGCAGTGAACAACTTATTCGAGATGCTTTAAAGTCGATGGTTTGATTGATAACACGCATACTTACTGCTTTCGCAATAGTGATGACTGCAAGTGAAAAGCGAAACTCAATAATATTATAAAAGTGCATACAAGATGATTGAAGCGGACAGATTAATACAAGCAAATGAACAAGGTGAAGATGAGGTAGTTGACCGCGCCATTCGCCCTAAAATGCTCGGCGATTATGCCGGGCAAGATCACGTATGCGAACAAATGGAAATATTTATCCAAGCTGCGCGAAAGCGCGAGGATGCACTGGATCATTTGCTTATTTTTGGGCCGCCGGGCTTGGGCAAAACAACGCTGGCAAACATCGTTGCTAATGAAATGGGCGTAAATATCAAAACGACATCGGGGCCGGTGCTTGAAAAAGCAGGGGACTTAGCTGCACTGCTCACCAACTTAGAAGAGAACGACGTTTTATTTATCGATGAAATTCACCGCTTGAGCCCCGTTGTTGAAGAAGTGCTTTATCCGGCAATGGAAGACTACCAGCTTGATATCATGATAGGGGAAGGCCCCGCCGCTCGTTCTATTAAATTAGACTTACCTCCGTTTACATTGGTTGGCGCCACAACGCGCGCAGGCTCACTGACTTCCCCACTAAGAGATAGGTTTGGCATTGTGCAGCGTCTTGAGTTTTACAATGTAAAAGACTTAACCAACATTGTGATTCGAAGCGCAGCTTATCTGAACTTAAATATGCACCAAGAAGGTGCTTTCGAGATAGCCAAGCGCAGTCGTGGCACACCTCGAATAGCGAATAGATTGCTGCGCCGGGTACGCGATTACGCAGAAATTAAAGCAGATGGTGAAATTAGCTCTCAGGTAGCTGCAAGCGCGCTTAATATGCTGGATGTAGATAAGCAAGGTTTTGATTTTATGGATCGAAAACTGCTGCTGGCGATTATTGAGAAGTTTTCAGGTGGCCCCGTTGGGCTTGAGAATGTCGCCGCTGCCATTGGCGAAGAGAAAGAAACAATTGAGGATGTGATTGAACCCTTTTTGATTCAACAAGGCTTTTTGCAACGCACTCCGCGAGGGAGAATAGCGACTGAGCATGCATATTCGCACTTAGGGTTTTCAATTAAAGATTAGGAAAACACGCTTGAAAATAGCGAGCAAAAAAAAAGCCCGCAAAAAATGCGGGCAAAAAATATATCAACGGAAGGGATTCCATGAAACACGAACAAACACAATCGGTTTACTTCGTACTTGCGACGCATTTTACGAATTTTTCAGGGTAGGACAATTGAATAAAATTAGATTTTTCTATTAGAAAAACTAATGCTAGATATAAAATCGAACTTTCCAATCGTTATATATACTTGATATTAGCAATTTTTTAACAAATATAAACGAAAAGTAATACATGAATAAATTTGATATCAATGTGCGGGTGTATTTTGAAGATACCGACGCAGGTGGAATTGTATACCATGCAAACTATTTACGTTACTTCGAACGGGCGCGCTCGGACTGGGTGAGGGCCTTAGGTGGTAACCAAGCGAAGCTGATGGAACAATCAGTCGCTTTTGTCGTCAAAGATCTGAATATGATTTATCATAAAAGCGCTAAGTTAGATGAGCTCTTAACAGTTAGCTGTGAGCCCATTACAATAAAGCGTGTGAGCTTGTTATTTAAACAAGCCGTGTATAACAATAATAATGAATGTTTGGTTGAGGCTACGGTGAAGGTTGGGTGTATTAATCCAATCACAAAATCACCAAGTCGAATTCCAGACGACCTGTTGAGGGAAATGCGCCGTGAGCAGTGATATGTCCATTGTCAGCCTAGTGCTGGCTGCTAGTATTCCAGTTCAATTTATCATGCTATTGCTTTTAGGCATGTCAATTAGCAGCTGGGCCTATATATTCCAAAGAAATTCCGCCATAAAATCTGCATTGTCAGAGCTTCGAGAATTTGAAGACACTTTTTGGTCGGGTGCAGACTTAAACAGTTTGTACAACGAGCTTTCTCAGCGCGAAAACCTATTCGGCGCTTCCTTAATCTTTTGTTCTGGTTTTAAAGAGTATGTTCGCTTGCGTAAAACCTCAGGTGTGACGCCAGAAGCCATCACTGACGGTTCATACCGAGCGATGCGCGTGGCCATGTCGCGCGAAGTCGATGAGCTTGAGACGCGCCTTCCCTATTTAGCTACCGTAGGTTCTATCTCTCCCTACATTGGATTATTGGGCACGGTTTACGGGATCATGACAGCCTTTATTGCGCTGGGGCAAGTGAAACAAGCCACCTTACAGATGGTAGCGCCGGGCATTGCCGAGGCACTGATTGCAACGGCAATAGGCCTATTTGCTGCTATTCCGGCGTATGTCGCGTACAACCGTTTTATGGCAAAAGTTGAGAAACTCGAAAACGCCTACGGTAACTTTATGGAAGAGTTTTCCGCCATTCTCACTCGCCAAAGCTTAGCTAGCAGAGCTTAGCCAGCAATAAACCATAAGCTGAGGATAGATTATGTACCAAAGACGCAGACGTCGCCCGGTATCAGAGATGAATGTAGTACCTTATATAGACGTAATGCTCGTTTTGCTCATCATATTTATGGCAACCGCTTCGGTCATTGCGCAGGGTGTAAAAGTCGACTTACCCAAAGCCCAAGCGCAAACGCTTGAGACTGAAGAAGAAAGCATCATGATTGTCTCGATTGACGAGCAAGGGCAATATTATCTTAACGTGGGCGACAACCCAGATTCGCCAATGGGCGCTAACGAGATTGCGTCCATTGTAAAAACACGTCTAGGCGTTGACCCTACAATTCCCGTGGTTGTAAATGGTGACAGAAGCATAAGCTACGAAAAGGTTATTGATATGATGGTGTTATTGCAAGGCTCAGGTGCAGCATCGGTGGGTCTGATGACCGACCCAAATAGCTAAGCTGTGAAAGACAGCTCACGAACAATAACGCATGAAAGAAAGCTGATGAAAGCAAGCTTATGAAAGAAAACAAGGCAATGGCAATATCTGCAGGTATTCACATAGTACTGATTGTGCTGTTGTTGGTGTCTGTCGATTTTAAACCAAAGCCGACCGTGAGTTTTGCTTCTGCCGCGCAGCCCATACAGGCCAGATTTATTGATGCACAAGCGATTGCAGACAGACAAGCCGAGCAACAGCGCCAGCAACAGGCTGAAGCACAGGCACGTCAGCAAGCATTGCAGCGTAAGCGAGACCAAGAACAGCGCGCCGCAGCAGAGCGAGAAAAACGTCGCATAGCAAAAGCTGCCGAGGAGAAAAAACAAGCTGAAGAGCAGCGCGAAGCGAAAGAACGAGAACGTCAGCGCACGCTTGAAGAGCAAAGAAAGCGCGAGCAAGAAATGCAGCAAAGGCTCGCAGAAGAAAAACAGAAGCAAGCAGAATTTGAAAAGCAGCTTGCTGATCAACTTGCACAAGAACAGCAGGTGCTCAGTGCAGCGAATCAAAGGCGCGTAATGAGCGAGGTCGAAAAGTATCAAGCGCTGATTCAACAAACCATTATGCAAAACCTCTTTGATATCGAGAGTTTTCGTGGAAAAAGCTGTCGCTTAAATGTTCGCCTTTCTCAAAGTGGTTTAGTGATTGATGTGCGCATCTTAGATGGTGATGATGCGTTGTGTAGAGCTTCGCAAGCGGCCGTATTGAGACCAGCAACGCTGCCTGTTTCGAGTGATCCTGCCGTGTTCGCTGAGATTAGAGATTTAAACATTACTGTAATACCGGAGATATAATGATTTATAAGCGTTTGTTACATGCGTGCCTGCTAATATCGCTAGTATGTTGCGCGAGTTTTGCGCAAGCGAAGTTGGAAATCGTGATCACTGAGGGCGTCAACAATGCTCGTCCCATTGGCGTTGTGCCATTTAGATGGAACGGTGATACCGTTTTACCTGAAAATATCTCCGACGTGATCACAAACAACCTACTGCGCAGTGGTAAGTTTAATCCCATCGCCATGAGCGAGATGCCGCAGTTCCCAACGCGAGACGATGAAATCAACTACGATGCATGGGCCGCGCAAGGCATCGATACCATTTTGGTTGGAAACATTGAGGACAGTGGAGCAGGCCAATACGAAGTATCTTTTGAGCTGGTGGATATTCTTAAAGCTCAAAATACGGGCGGGCAGGCGCAATCACTGCAAAATGGCCAGTTAGTATCTCGTTCAGACCATATTGTTGAATCGCGTAAAAAAATCATTAATGCGAGTGACTTTCGTCAATATGCACACATTATTAGTGACATTGTGTATGAATCGTTAACAGGAGAACGTGGCGCATTTTTAACTCGCATTGCTTATGTGATTGTTCGCGACAGAAATACCAATGACTTACCTTATCAACTCGTGATTGCTGATTATGACGGTGCAAATGAAACGCGTTTGCTATCGTCTCCTGAGCCTTTAATGTCGCCGTCATGGTCGCCGGATGGAAATAAGATTGCCTACGTGTCGTTTGAAAACAAGAAGTCGCAAATCTTTATTCAAGATATTTATACGACTCAACGCCAAATGATCACTGATTTTCCCGGCATTAATGGCTCGCCAATATTTTCACCCGACGGCAAAAAGCTTGCTATGGTGCTGTCTAAAGACGGTAATCCAGAGATATATGTGATGGACTTAGCCAGTCGTCAGCTAGAAAGAATTACGCGAAATCGAGCTATCGATACTGAACCAAGCTGGTCGCCTGATGGTAAAAGCCTTATCTTTAGTTCAGAACGGGGTGGAAAACCTCAGATTTATCAAGTAAATTTAGACACTAAGCGCTCACGCAGGCTTACTTTTGAAGGGGAAATGAACCTTGGTGCCGCAATTACGCCAGATAACCAGAATTTAGTTGTCGTAAATCGGACGCAAGGCGATTACCATATTGCACGTCAAAATCTGCAAAATGGTAATATGTTAGTATTGACTCGGACATATTTGGATGAGTCGCCAAGCATCGCGCCAAACGGTAGCATGATTATCTATAGCACGATGCATGAAGGTGAACAGGTGTTATCACTCGTATCGCTGGATGGTCGGTTTAAAGCGCTTTTACCTGCTGCAGATGGACAGGTAAAATCGCCAAGTTGGTCACCATTTTTATTATAATAATTGAGTACATTTTTTAAGGATTTAGCATGCTTACTAACAACAAACTTAGAACGCTACTAATTGCGCTGCCGGCTATTACATTGATGGCTTGTTCATCTGGCCCAACCGATGAAGAACTTGAAGCGGAACGAAATCGTGTTGCTGCAGAACAACAAGCGCAAGCAGATAGAGATGCTGCTGCGGCTGAACGTCAACAAGCGGAGGCTGAAGCCGCTGCTGCCGCAGAACTTCAACGTGCTAGAGATATGTTGGCAAATGAAAAGGCAGAGTTAGAATTACAGCAAACCGTTTTCTTTGACTTTGACCGCTCAAGCATCAAATCAGAATTCTTCCCAGTACTGCGTAGACACGCAGAGTTCTTAGTTAGAAATCCTAATCAAAATGTTGTGATTGAGGGTCATACCGACAGTCGCGGTACCCCTGAGTACAACATTGCACTGGGCGAGCGCCGTGCTAAAGCGGTTGAAACCTTCCTGCAAAATGAAGGTGTATCTGGTCGCCAAATTGAAGTGGTTTCTTACGGTGAAGAAAAGCCTGCGGTTATGGGTAGCTCTGAGTATGCATTTGCGCAAAATCGTCGCGCAGTTGTAGTGTATCAGTAAACCTTAAATCGAGTTGTTGATGAATAGATTGATGCTTAGAGACAGTGAGTCGAACAGTAAAGTGAAAAGCGCTTCGTTCAAGTTGGTGACGGGTGTGATTGCTTGCTGCTCATTGACCGGATATAGCTTTGCGCAGGCGCCAGTTATTGATGTAAACACCAGCAGTCAAAGTGTGTTGCAAAGCGCTGGCACTCCTTCATCAGGCGATCTTGAAGCACGTCTTGCGGTGATTGAGCGCATTGTTGAATCGCGCTCAAACACTCAACAGCGTATGCAGCAGCAACTTGATATGCTGCAATCTGACGTAGACAGCATTCGCGGCTCTATTGAGCTTCATAATCATCAGCTCGAGAAAATCTTAGAACGCCAGCGCGAGCTATTTTTAGAGCTCGACAGGCGTTTTGAAAATTTACAGGTGCAAAGTGCAGGCGTTGGAAGCAATATTGCTTCTGCAGGCGGTACGCCTTCTGCACAGTCGGGTTCAACCAGCAACACACCGACTGTTTCTGTGCCGGTTACAATGGGCGAACAAGACGCTTATCAAAATGCGGTCAATCTCATTCTGCAAGAGCAAGATTATGAAAGAGCCGTTCCTGCTTTTGAAAACTTTTTAAGCCAGTACCCAAATTCAGACCTTACCGATAATGCACATTATTGGTTGGGGCAACTGTTGTATAACAGCCAGGATTGGGATGGGGCGAAAGAGCAGTTTGCGCAAGTTGCTGACAAGTTTGCAAACTCACCTAAACGTGCTGATTCTTTGCTCAAGCTTGGCATGATTGCAAAAACTCAAGGTGATGCGAATTTAGCGCGACAGTATTTCGAAAAGGTCATTGCTGAGTACCCAAATACCACGCCAGCACGACTCTCTAACGAGCAATTGGCGCAAGGCTAAATGGGCGACAATTGCCTCGTTAATTATTTTACCCAGTTAAATCATAAAAATAGCGATTAAAAGCTTGCACCAAGGTTCTATTTAAGTATTATATGCGCCCGTTGCGGCAGTAAGTAAAGATGGGTCGTTAGCTCAGCTGGTAGAGCAGTTGACTTTTAATCAATTGGTCGCTGGTTCGAATCCAGCACGACCCACCATCCTTTCTCGCAGCGCTCAAAAAACCAATCTTTGTGGGTCGTTAGCTCAGCTGGTAGAGCAGTTGACTTTTAATCAATTGGTCGCTGGTTCGAATCCAGCACGACCCACCACCTTTTCTTATTTCTCCGATTTTTGCTTGTTTTTTGGTTCGTTAGGGCAGTTTTTCTGATTTATTTACAAATCAATGAACTTTTCAAGATGAGCGCGTATAATACTCTAACGTTTTTACTACACACTCGTTCACATGACAGTAGCAGAGCGCATTGCGCCGATTTCATTTCCCTTTCCTGAGAAGCCTAAAAAGCTTAGTGCTGATCGCACACAAGTCTTGCGTGAGCAGATTAAGCGTTTGTTAAAAGAGCAAAACGCAACGCTCGTGGCGCATTACTATACTGACCCCGTAATCCAAGCATTAGCTGAAGAAACAGGTGGATGCGTGTCTGATTCGCTCGAAATGGCGCGCTTTGGGCGTGACCATAGTGCTCAAAGCCTTGTGGTGGCGGGCGTAAAGTTTATGGGCGAGACGGCAAAGATTTTAAGCCCTGAGAAAAAGGTGATAATGCCCACGCTTGAGGCAACCTGTTCACTTGATTTAGGTTGTCCTGAGAAAGCGTTTACCGAGTTTTGTGATGAGCACCCGGATCGCACAGTGGTAGTGTATGCCAATACTTCAGCTGCGGTTAAAGCGCGTGCAGATTGGGTCGTGACCTCTTCAATCGCCTTGGAAATAATTGAACACTTAGACAGTGAAGGCAAAAAGATCATATGGGGCCCAGACAGACACTTGGGCGCGTATATTCAAAAACAAACCGGCGCCGACATGCTGATGTGGAACGGTGAATGTATTGTGCACGATGAGTTTTCGGCGCAAGCGCTTAAAACAGCCAAGCACCTACATCCCGACGCGGCGGTATTGGTGCATCCGGAATCACCCGCAAGCGTCGTGGATATGGCCGATGCTGTTGGCAGTACATCACAGCTTATTAAAGCCGCTCAAAGCATGTCTAACGACACATTCATTGTGGCGACAGACAAAGGCATCTTTTACAAAATGCAGCAGCTAGCGCCGAATAAAACGCTTATAGAAGCTCCCACGGCAGGCAATGGCGCAACGTGCAAAAGCTGTGCAAACTGTCCGTGGATGGCAATGAACGGCTTAGAAGCCATGCATAAGGCATTGCTCAATGCCTCAGGTAAAGAAATTTTTGTGGACGAAAGTTTGCGCGCGAGGGCAATGATTCCGCTCAATCGTATGTTGGATTTTTCGGCAAGTTTAAAGGCTTAAGCCTAAATATGGTTTTGAGCAAGTGACGCCAAGCGATAATCAAAGCTTGAATAGCAGCGCACTTTTCCCTAACATACGCGCTCGCTAAATATTGTATTTTGGTTTTTGCATAGTAAAGCATCGGAGAGATGGCTGAGTGGCTGAAGGCGCACGCCTGGAAAGTGTGTAAGGGTTTATAGCCCTTCGAGGGTTCGAATCCCTCTCTCTCCGCCATAAAATTTTAAAAGCCCCGTATTTAGGGGCTTGTGAGTATCTAAATCTTATCAAAGAGAATCACTCTGTCACAACTTTACAAAAGGCTGACAGAGCAAGATGCAAAAAACACATTCTACTTGTCTATATAAATTCAAAAACTCATCTAACTATTTTTTTCCGGTTCCGCGCGGGAATTTTTAATCAAACGACATAAATTATCATTTTGATCGAGCATCGAGACGATAGGGCCCTATTTATTTAACCAATCTGCAAGGACATTTTCTAATTTACATACTAGGACACTATGTTTATTAGGCTCTCGCATAAGCCTTTCAATATTCCGTAACTTCCATTTAATTGCTGGTGAGTTTGCGATTGATGGCTCGTCAAAGAGAGTCCAATGAGGAGCCCCACGCTTGAATGAGAGTAGAAACTCCGCGTCTCGATTATCAAAATGAGATTGGAGTGCCATTAGCATACCCGTTCGCATCCGGTACAAAATACCTTCAAGTGTCATTCGGTGTTCAGGCTTATTGTAAATTCGACCTGTTAAATACATGATTCTGGATAGCAGTTTCCAGCTATCATCTGTTAGCATAAGTCTCGGCATTTGGGGAAGTTAAATTGTTTTTTGGCGAAATCATTATAACCGACCCAATTGCTGATTACTTTTCATACTGCAAAGATCAACACGCTCTAACCCACTCAATGCGAATTTTAACAGAAAAGAATTTCAAGCACTTTGGAATCAAATTAACAAAAGGGCGGTTTATAAGGTCGACTTTGAATCTCAAGAGCTGATTAATAACGCTATTTCTGCCATCAATAAAGAGCTCACCGTGACTGAAATTACCTATCGTATAGAATCGGGTGAAATGAATAGTGGGTTATCAGACGATACACTTAGAGACGGGAAGGGCTTTATTATTAGGGAAAGCTTTGATGATAAAACCAGCGGTAGCGTGCACTCTAGGGTTGAATATGATCTCTTGGGTAAAATTGGCGAAGCAACCGTTCTTACGCGTAAAACGGTGGCGGCCATATTAACGGGTATAGAAGACTACAAATTCGGCTTATTCAAAAAGAACCCTGAGCAGTTCATATCAGAAGTTTCTCGCCTTATTAAGGAACAAAAGGCCAGTATCATTATTAACAAACTCAGTTACGATGAGACCGATCAAAGCTTCGATTCTGATATATTTACGGCATCACAAAGCAAACAAGACTTCAGTAACGCCACAGAGCCACTCAAGCGCCACATATACGACTATGTCATTACCGACTCCAAGGTCGAAAAGGCTTTTGCTGAAAAGTTAGATGTAAGCGATGAGGTAGTTGTATACGCAAAATTACCGGGTGGTTTCTTTATCCCCACCCCCGTGGGCGACTACAACCCTGATTGGGCAATCTCCTTCAAAGAAGGTGCCGTAAAGCATGTATATTTTATTGCCGAAACGAAAGGGTCAATGTCGAGCTTAGATTTGCGCGGGATTGAGGGTAAGAAAATTGACTGCGCTCGAAAGTTCTTTGAAAAGCTGGAAGCGGCCAATGCAGGTGAAAAGGTCAAATATGATGTCGTTACGGATTACGACAAGCTTATGACTGCAGTGGGGAAGCCTGCAACTGTTTAAATTAACCAAATATGAGTTTATATATTTGAAACATAGTCAATTTTTGATCTTTATATCAATAATTCAGAAAATGATAACGAAGTAAAACTTGAAAAATGGAGTAGACTTACCATAATGGTAAATGATAGGATTCTCAGCCGTTTTAGTGACAGTCCTCCCGCCAAGTGGAATGACGACAAGGACCGAGCTATTCAAAACGGGCCACTATATGGCACTGATGACGTTAATGCGTTGATTGACGATGCCGATAAAATAAGGACTATGACAAGAAGGTGTATCAACGATACACAAACGTTAGGCCTAGACACCGAGGGGCTCAAGGATCTAATTAGGAGTGCTTTGAGGCGAGGTAGGTATATCAACTCAGTCTGGTGTCGTATTAACGACAAGTCGATTGCGGCATGCGATGCGTATGAAATCGTTCGAAGTGAATGTGTACCTGCGACGAGAAACGAAATGGAATTCAATTATTACTTGAAGTTTGCAATAAATAGTCAGGGCAAACTTCTATTGATGGTGTCATGCCATCTTTCAAATTAGGAGATGTAACATGAGAAAGCAGTCAATGTTGTGCGACTTATGTGGGGAAGGAATCTTAGAAGAAAAACAGGGTACAAACAAAGTTGAATACAAATCAGCTACAAAAGATTTGATAGTTGATTTTTGTGAATGTAACGAGTGCGGAGTAGAGACGGCTTTGCCTGTGCAGACGCGTAATAACAAACGCAGAATGATAGCGTTTAAGAAAGAAGTAGATGGCTTGTTAACGGGTGCCGAGGTTAAAAAGTACCGAGAAGCGCTAAAACTTAAGCAGTCTGAGGCGGCAAAGGTATTTGGTGGCGGAGTTGTAGCGTTCTCTAAATACGAAAACGATGATGTGATGCAGTCAGATGCTATGGACAAATTGATCCGTGTCGCCTTCGCTTCGCCAGAAGCATACAAGCTTTTGCTCGCTAATGCGTCAATCAATATCAGTACGAATGTCGTGTATCCAGTGGAGTGGCGCGCAGTGCCAAAAGAAGATAGCGGTAAAACGTTTAGCATTGATTCGATAGTAAACGATTCAATGAATATTCCAACAATCAACCCTAGCCAAGCTGATTGGAGAGATTGTCAATAATGTTAACTGAAGGATTACAGAAGGCCATCGAAAATTTGTTTATTAAGGACGTAGCCTTTGATCTTATTAATGCATCTAAATTCGGTAAAGAGTTTAATTTTGTAGAGGGTAACTTTCATATCCAGCAGAAGTTTGGTTTAAAATCATTAGAAGTCAAAGAACTAGATGATCAACGCATGGCTCATTTCACCTTCGAAGCCGGTGTTAGGTGGATATCAGATGAAAATTCACACGACGATGGCTCAGATGAGCTATCTGATAAAGAATTAGATATTATTGCTCACGTTGAATGCACAATCACGGCTATCTACGCACTTAAAATTGAATTGGATAAGGAAGCCTTAGATGAGTTTGGTATGAAGAACAGTGGCATTCATGTTTGGCCATACTGGCGTGAGTTTTTAACGACAAGCTGCGACAGGTTAAGACTGCCAAGAGTTATGCTGCCAATGACTCAGTTTCAGGCGGTGCCTGAGCAAAAAGACGAAGATTAAGCGCTGCGTTACCACTTATTAGTGACAAATTATGCCATATAAATGCCGCATTAAATTCAAACCAGCGGCTCACCGTAAGATCTTCAAAATTGTTTCCTACCCTTAACTGATTACTTGCTTGTTGTCGTTACTTTCGCCCCAATTTGCTGACCGGATTTCCAATATAAACTCCCTCTTCATCTATGTTTTTGACAACAATGCCGCCCATTCCTATGGTTACGTCGTTACAAATTTTGATCCCTTGTCGCACGGATGAATTTGTTCCCAAATACACGTAATCGCCAAATTCGCAATTCCCACTGATATTAGTTGCTGGTGCGGTCGTGAAATAGTCACCAATGGTACAATCGTGTCCAATGGTTGTATGTAAGTTTATATGTGCGTGCTTACCAATATTGATATTACAGGTCAAAACTGCTCCTGCTGTAATAATACTTCCTTGCCCAACTTCAACCCATTGTGAAATTACTGCACTTGGATGAACAATTGAGGTGAATTCCGTTTCTGGTGGTAAAGCTTCAACCACTTTTTTCCGCGTTTTTGGGTCGCCTATTGCCACTACTACTTTAAAACTTTGAGGAACAAACTCATTTTTCTTAATGACAGGGATGCCCATCAAAGTTGATTCTTCGCAGGAGCCATCTTCATCTAAAAAAACAACGGCGTCTTCAATTTTTAATGCTGTATTGGACATTACATCAATCAGGCAGGTTAGCGTTTCCCTACCAAATCCGCTCGTTCCGACGATACAAAATTTCTTTTTTTCCATACTTTTCTATGGTTTGCTTAACTCTTCAGCATGTTAAGGTATTTTATGTTTATAGTATAGTTGCTACCTAGCGCAGAGCGAAACATCGCTCGTACAAGTGGATTTAGCTTTATGTCACTTTATCAAATTCTTTACACTATCAGTCAAGGCAAGCCTATAAACCTTGGTTCTTTGCACAAAGCACTGCCGAGCAATATCAATCCGCAAGATATATTTGGCAACAATGAGATGGTAGCAAAAAACAGATACAGAGTAGATGTCATTGACCAATCACGTTTTAATGACTTGCTGGCTCAAAGCAAGGCACCTACTACTCGAAGAGAGGCTGCCAGCCATGCTTTGCAGTCTAGTCACTATAAAGCTTGCGACTCGGCTTATATGCTTTGTTTTCCAGTAGGCGCAGAACACACAAAGGAGTTGGGGCACAATTATGAGCTTGCGCAAGGCCATGACAGCTTAATAACAGATGATGAAGCACAAGCACCGAGGCAATTATTATCTGTGGCAAGCGTTCGCTCTAAAGCATTGCCCATGCAATTCACATCGGCCAAATATGCGGTTTTAATTGAAAATCAAGACTGCTTTTTTGATTGGCAATTATTAATGCGGCACTTTGGTACGAGTGTAAATGTGAGTGAATGCGATATATATT
Organism: Ningiella algicola; assembly: GCF_028401415.2. NCBI lineage: Bacteria > Pseudomonadati > Pseudomonadota > Gammaproteobacteria > Alteromonadales > Alteromonadaceae > Ningiella > Ningiella algicola. Next base: position 4,596,728 of record NZ_CP171821.2, read on the forward strand.
TTGCAGGCGGAAAACGCATTCTCAATCCAGCGCTTGCGGTATTTCTAAAGCAATATAAAAGGCTTTATTGTGCATTTGACTACGACTTGGATGGCTTGAAAATGGCAAAAAGCATAATCTCAAAACGATATGCCACCACGCAGGTACTTATTCCAGATAGACTTCTTGAGCTTTGCAACTTGTTTACTTTCAAGCCTTCAAGCACCGCGATTTTTGTTGAGGCACTAAAACAGTGTGACGACATGAACTTGGCTGAGTTAAGTGAGGTAATTCGTTCAACACAACATTTCATGGAACAAGAAGCTTTGCTAAGTGTGTTAGAGCCTTCATAATGTCGCGCTGTGGTAGCGACTTGATTGCTGACAATGCGCGGAATTAAGAAATAAAGGATGATTAATGAGTAATTTGTTTATAGGCGTAAAACGGATTGTTGCGGTTGACTCCAGTGAGTTTGCTTACGCTGAACTAGAGGTCGATGAGCACAGCATGCTGGTTGCTCAGGGCAATGTCGGTAAATCAAGCTTAATTAATGCCATTCGTTTGTTCTTTTTACCTGAATGCTCCTTAGCAAAGCAGGCTGTAAATTTTGGGTTTTCAGATAGTCACGGTGAATTTTATAGTGCAGAGGAAACCTTTAACCACTACTTCCCAAGCAAGTATTCTTTTCTAATTTTGGAGTACGAAAAGCGCGTTTACGATGGCCCGCATTGTTGCCAAATTATTTCTGCCTCACAAACGGGTAGATTAAAAATTGAGCGCATGTTTACGCAACTCCCTTTTGCTCAGCTACGACCTTTGTTTTGGCAGGAAGGTGACGACGCAGACGGCATTGGTCAGCGTGTAGACAGTTTATCGAAACAGCGAATATATGACTTCATCCAAAAGCATGATAAGCGCTATGAAATCGCAAAAGAGCCAAACAAGGTTGCAGCTATTATTTACGAAAGTGAGCTGCAAGCCAGCCGCTACACGCTTTTTCCATTGCGTGAGCGCAATACGCAAACGATTAACAGCTTAAGGGCTTTAATTAAGCTCTTGTTTGTTGCCTCAGGAAAAAACAAAAAGCCTTTTACGGATGCGATCGCCAATATCATCGAAAGCGCTAAAAAGACCAGTCAAGATCAGTTGGGCTTTGATATTGCCCAATTTAAAGCGCAGCATGAGAGCCTCAAACTACAAGAAAATCAGCTCAATAAAATCATCAACGAAGAGAAGCTATACCTTAAAATATTAAAAGATCGCGAGGATTTCACGGCTTATTTAGCAATGCTAGGTGATGTAAAGCCTGGCTTAATATGGTTGCAAAACGGTCTTGACAAATTGCAGCAAGAGCTCAGTGAGCATGCCAATAAGAATGGTCAAGCTCAGAGTGCTTTTGAGATTGCAAATAAAGCGCTCACTGACCTAGAAGGCGACTTAAAAAGTGAAAAACGAAAACAGCGCGATATAAGCAAGGATCTAAAACAATTTGAGCAAACCACCCAGACTGTTGCTCGGATTAAGCATGAGTTTCCTGGGCAGAGTGTCGAATTCATCCAGCAATCAATCCAAGACGATTTGGATGAGAAACAACATGAGCTCGATATCGTTGAGGGCAGGGTAGCGCGCGATGAGGCCATTGCCAGTCTTGAAACCAAGCTTACTCAGCTATGTGCACGGCGCGACAAGCTAAGGTTTGCCATAGACAAAAACGAATTTAGCTTAGAGGCGCAGTTGCCTAAAAACCAAGTAGATTGGCTGCACAGCATTCATCCTGCGCTTGCAAACGCTAATGCAGGGCATGAGTTAAGTGAACAAGAGCGTACGGTGTTTGAGCAATTTTTTAGCCTGTTTGAATCTCATCCGTCGCACTTTGCATTTTACGATCGCCGTGTCGAATTTAAGGCGTTTATGAGGGTCAATCGCGAAGCCGAGTTAGAAAAACTGACTCAAGAAATTGAGAGTGTTGAAAAGCAGCTTAAAGAAATATCAGGAGATGCACCAAGCGCGCTGCATCAAGAGCAATCGATTAAACAGCTCCAACAGCAAATTCTCCTCAATATAAAAGACCTGGAAGCCTTAAGTAATGATGACTATGCCCAAAGGCGTGTATCTGAACTTGTTAAGGATGCGGACATCACAAACTCCAGTATTGAAGCTTTGGAGTACTCCATTGCTGCGGCGCTGAAAAAGTGTGAAACAGCACGTGCAAAACGTGAGTCAATAAAAGCACAGTACAGTCAGTGCAAGGAGAGTATTGCACAACACAGCGCATTGCTAAAACAGTTGAAGTCATTCGCCTCTACCAATAACAAATGGTTAGTGCTATTGCCCGATGATCAAGAATTGTCTGGCTACATTAACGAAAACACGCTTGAGTTGTTTCAAACAAGCGCAAGTCATTTGGAACAGTTGCAATACGCCTTGCTAAGCCAGTTACGGTCATTTATTGATGCAAACATTATTGATGATAAACACGGTATAAAAGGCGACGCCCCTTTTTGGCACGAAATCAGCAAATGCGTTGACGACGTGTCTGAAGTGTATGGTAACTTGGATACCCAACGTTCGTTACTCGGACGGCAAATTGAAGAGCACAACCACACTATTGGCACAAAAAAAGAAATCATTGTGCAAAACTTCAAAATCATCAAAGCGTTTGAGAAAGAAATCAATCAGGCCTTTGCTGGTATCACAATCAATAACGTGGAATCTGTTGAATTTGAAGTGGGAATTAACAAGCAGTTTTCATCTTTGGTGAATGAGTTTGCCGAAACCAACTTATACAGCAATCAGATGCAGTCTGACGACTTCTATCAACGTTTGGTGGCCTTTGCTGAGCGCTTCTTTGATAAGGATGATAATTTCACGCTTACGATGGATCGGGTCATTGACTCTTTTGAGCCGCGCGTGCAGTTAAAAAACAAGCGAGGCAGAGAGGATAAAAAGCAAAGTAACTCTACTAATGCCTTGATTAAAATTAAGCTAGTGCAGTTGCTCCTAAAACGTTTGATTGCACATAACTGCGATACCTCGTTGCCAATAGTACACGATGAAATTGCCAACATCGATATTGGCCAATTCGATTGGTGGCTAAACGATTTAGCTGAATCTGGGTTTAAGCTAATGGCTGCAGGCACCCATTCAACGAGTGCTGAGCTACAGGCAAAAATTGGGCGCCGACATGTAATGGATGCACTGACGACCGCCTTGCCGTATCACGCAGAGCGAAATCGTGTGTATTGGAAAGGGGCTGAAACCTTTACTTCACTCGAAACTGGTGAACAAGCAGAGTTAATATGAATCGGTTTACGATAAGCAATGCATTTGGGCAACACTAAGATGTCGGCAAACCTGCATACCCAAATCTATAACCAGAGCGAGCTTAAGCAACTTGGTACGGTTGAGACGCTGAGCGTTATTCTTGAGCACCGAAAAATCATGTCAGACTGCATCAAGGAGATGGATGCAAGTGGGGTAAATTACATTACCGAACAAGCGGTATTTCAGCGCGTTAAAGCCTACACAGAGCTGGTAAAGCCAGAGCTTAAACGGCGTCTGCGCATTGCCTTTTCGACTAATAATCTCATGCAAGCACACATTGTGATGGATGTGGATAAGAGTCAAGGTGAGCATCGCTTATATTTTCAAAGTTCGGTGTTAGATGTTGTTAGGCTGTGTGATGTCTCGCTATATAAGAAGCTGACTGACGTTCAATTGCAGACCCACCTTGCTTTTCTGAATCAAGCATTTCAACAAATGTCATCCGGTAGTTTGAACTTCATCGATAATGACGATGACTTTGTTGAGTACATCGACAATCTATTTATGAATATTGGGCGCTTGCTTAGCGACATTCGCCAAAACGTGGTAAAGATGCAATCGCTTGGTAAAGAGCTAGAGAAGCTTACCGCTAAGAGCGTAAAGGCCGATATTGACACACATCAGTACATAGAGGCAAAGCAGCACTGGCTAGATGAGATAGTCAAGCTTTACGAGCGTCATATTTTGCCCGTGCTGCTGTTCCTAAATCCTGATACAAGCTATGAGGGTATGGATGGATTACACTCGATATTGTCGAAAATTAGTACGGTACTTGAAAACAACATGCAAACGCAATTGGCCAACAGTTGTCAAGCGTATGCGCTAAGCCTGCTTAATTTTTATCAACCCATTGAAAGCACTGCTAATGCGGTAAATCGTTTTATCCATAAACAGCGCGACAGTATTAAACGTTTTAATGCCATTGAGCACTTTTATCAAAGCCGAGTGATAGCAGAGCTACAAAAAACGCAGAGCCACAATCTAAACAAAAAACTTTTGAGCGATGAAGCAATAGTATTGCCACATTTTTCACCCAGCATAAAAGCATTCAGCCGGCCTATGGGCTATGCATTTAATGACTCTCCAGCGTATTATAAAAACTTGTTTAATGAGCTGGAAGCTCGCATTCAAGACATTGACGTGCTGGGTGATTTGAGTGCGGTAATTTCGCAAGGCAGCAACGATAATGCCTCTGAGCTGCGGCTTCAGCGTTTTTATGCGCTACAAAATGTATTGTCTACCATCACCCTGCGCGACACCAAGGACCTAACCAAGATGTTGCACCAGCGATTGAAAGATGACTTTCCAGACTATCGTTTATTTGACTTGATTTCTGCTGTTCAGTTTTTTGCCAACAAGCGGGCGGCGGTGCATCTAAAACATACCAATCATTTTGCATCGGCCCAATACAATGATCAGGAATATCAATACCGAAAAGTTCGCTGCGAGATACCAAAGCAGCCATCTGCATCACAAACAAAGATAAACGAGGGCACACAGCATGACTGAGCGATACCCTGAATCTTCACAGTTAAGCTTTTCAAATTTAAATCAGCATATTAGCGCTCGTATCTATCAACGCTTTACGCAGGGCAAAATCATTCCCAAACTCGGTTACGATAAGCTTAAATCGAGCAGCTTTGAAGATAAGGACTATACCTACCTGTTTCGATATGTAGACGAATTTTCGTTATTGTATCGTTTAATTGGCAAGCAGCTGGAGCATAACCCTCAGGGAGAGTTTTTTTATATCAGCAGTGCATCCGACAATGATGAGGATGAGGCCGATGAGCACGCGCTAAAAACACAATCCATTTTACTTGTGCTGGCGCGTCATTTTGAGATGTCCGGCCGCAGTATCGATAATCTTAGTGTCGATTCACTTGGCTTTAACGATGAAGACATTGCAGAGCTTGCAGCAAACGACGAATACAGCGCAATATGCAAAGCGCTTAAAATAGCGAGTTGGCCCAAAGCGATTGAGTATTTGGTAAATAGAGGCTTTGCCTTTGAAACCAGCAGCAACCATTACTTTTTATCAAGCGCAGGTAAGGCGTTTTGTGAGTCGGTTATTGAGGCTTATGATAATAAGTGAGCGAGTACTTCTTTGAATAGCGATGCTGCTGTTTCACAGCTAAGGTATCTAAAATACCATCTCACTATTTAGTATGATAGTGCTGAGTCATAAAGCCGAAAAAAAGCTACGATACGCGAAAGTAATTGACTGGGCTAAACGCTTTCCTCGAAACTGATTGTAAACGTCTTTTCCTAATCAAAAAAATCGACCTGTGTATAGTGCATACCGATACAATCATGCACCCACTTTGGTAGCAAGGGCATTTGATGCAAAGTGCGGTCAGGCATCAGCACCGCCACGCGTGAAAAGGGGTGCAAGGCACTACTATTATCAAAAAAGGATACCGAATCGCAAATTGGAACTGCGCGAGTTACGTTTTTCAGCATACGGGGGATGCGCTCAGTCACTTTGGTGTCGGGAACCGTATGCCCGCCATGTTTTTTACGATTCTTTATTCGGGCAATATTAACACTTGGGTCGCTGCCTATATGAATAACAAATAGATTAATAGAGTAGCCATAGGCTTTTGCTAATCCAATAAAATCCACCTTCGAAACGTGTGAAAAAACAGTTTCGAAACAAAAGCTCAAACCATTCGCTAAAAATAGCTTGCGTTTTTCTTCAATTTCGCTGGCAGCTTCGTAGCTATGCTGTTCAGGATCATCCGGCCATTTTTCTTTTGCCAGCTCATCTGCATTTAAAAAGGGAAGTCCACGTTTTGCAAGAAAGCGATAATAAAAAGTACTTTTGCCGCTACCATTCCCGCCTACAATAATATTAAGCTCTTTTGGCAAGCGTTTGCTTCCTTAAGGGTTTAAATTCGCCATCCACAAAACTCCCAGTCTTGACGGTACCGTCAGGGAGATGCGCCTCTAAAATACCGCCACCCTCTGGCGTGGGAGAATAAAGTGTTTGGCCTTGCTTGAGAAGTTCCTTTGATAGTCGGCCAGACTGACTATCAGCCTCTACTTCATTGGCAAGCGCAAGCACATCGAGCGCTGCATGGTCAGGTATTTCTACCTTTAGCTCGCCTATGCCAGTCATGATTTGAATCGTTTGGGCGGGCGTTAATTCAGCACTCACTCGCTTCCCCAACTCAGCCCAGTATTCAATCTGCTGGGCGGTTGAGCGATTTTGCAGAGCCGACATAGTCTTCGCTGCATCAACAAGATCAGCGTTTAATCGCATTGGACTTGTATGTTTTGCCATCAAAAGAACCTTCTACTGGATAGCGAGAGTATAAATTGTAGCAATATGCTACATAAATACAACTAGGATGCACTATACACCTAGCTCATTCGCTTTTTCGTCATCGAAGTAGCCGGCGCATTTATCGGCTCATCTGGCCAAAAATGCTTCGGATAACGCCCTTTCATTTCTTTTTGTATTTCGCGATAGCTACCCTTGAAAAAGCTCACGATGTCTTGCGTTACCTGAAGCGGTCGTTGGGCCGGAGATAGCAATTCTATTGTGAGAGGAAGCCTGCCACTTAACAGCGTCGGGTGTTCATTTAAACCATAAAACTCTTGCATTCGCGCTGAAATTTTAGCGCTACCGTCGACGCTATAGTTAATATTCACTTTACGTCCAGTAGGAATGCTGAAAGATTCCGGTAAGGCCGCGTTTAAGGCCTGTTGTTGCGGATAACTGAGCATCTGATAAACAAGCTGATAAAAGCCTAAGCCACAAAGCTGCTGCCAGGTATGCTTATTATCTAGAAAGGGCAGTAACCATTCGTCTATTGTTTGTTCAAGCCTCTTCAGGCTCAAATCAAAAAGGCCTTCGCTAGGTTTATTTTTATTCAGAATGGCTGAGCGAACTAGCAGTTGCTCAAGCCGCTCGCCTAGGGGGATTTCATCAATTCCTTTTTGCAGAATATGGGTTTTCCAGGCCTGAGCCAACGCCTCGTTCGAGGGCTTTTGTATTGCGCTTGAGCTTATCAATAGTTTCTGAAAATAACGGTTTTTAGTGGCGCGTACTCTGTGTTTTTGTGCGTCCCACGTCACTTGCTCCTCATCAAAAAACAGCGCTTCGAAATGATGCACGATGTTTTCATAAGGCAAAGGCTCTGCATAGCGAATAATGGCATTCGCGCTCAAACTGCTGGGCGTATCGATTAAGTGCATGTGTCCTATAGCAAGCCACTTAGCGTCACTTGTTTGCATCTGGCTGAGCATATCGTCATCATGATGTAGACTTGCTCCGCTGCCGTTAGCAAGAGCAAAGCGTCCTTCTCCTTTGTGTTTCGCAATCCAATGGACAAAGCCAAGCGCGAGCACCAGCGATGATTCTTCCAGCGACCATGTTGCTTGTTTTATCCCCAGCTTTTTGTGCCAATGCTTTATCGCTTGCCAAATGGGATGTTGTCGGTTTTCTAATAAAAAACGCAAACGTAAGGCAATAGAAACGTTGTTGCTGTTCTTAATTGGGTCTTTATTTTCGAGCAGCGCAGCAATGGCGCAGGCCATACTCTGATGCGCAGGACTTAGCATTGCGCTTTTGTGCAGCATAATCGCAATATTGATATCTGCGCCAATTTTATGAATGGCACTGCCTACAGGTGTGAGTTTTTCACCTTTATCAACAACACCTGCGTGCTGCAGTTTTTCCATAGCATGAGATTGCTGAGCCTTACTGGGTGGGTCAATTAATGCAAGTTCGTTTATATTGCTGCCCCAAACGCTCGCTTCGAGTACCAGCGAGGATATGTCTGATTGCAAAATCTCCGGTGTGGACTGCCGCGCCAATCGATGTGTTAAGTCTTTTGACCACATGCGATAACAGGTACCAGGCATCAAACGTCCAGCGCGTCCCGCTCTTTGTATAGCAGAGGCCTGCGAAATTTTTTGCAGCTTAAGCAGACTTAAATCGCGCTTTAAGTCAAATACGGCGGTCTTTTCCAGCCCACTGTCAACAACAACCTCTATACCTTCGATGGTTAAACTGGTTTCGGCGATGTTTGTCGCCAGCACGACTTTTTGCCGTCCTTCAGGACTTGGCAAAATCGCTTTTTGCTGCTCGTCTTTTTTCAAATCAGCAAATAAGGGGAGTACGTCTACGTGGGTGGGCAGTTTTGCAGTTAGCAATTGTGCGCATTGCTTAATTTCACGTGCACCGGGTAAGAATATGAGCCAATCCTTGCTGTGATTTTCAAAGCGTTCTAGCACTATTTTGCAGGCGTCATTGGCAATGGTTTTCGCGTTACAAGCGCCGTGGTACTCAATGTTTACTTCATGCTGCTTGCCCTCACTTTTAAGAAGGGGGGCCTTTGGCATAAATTTGCCAAGCGCTTCTACATCCAATGTGGCTGACATTACAAGCAGCTTTAAGTCATCTCTTAAAGCTTGCTGCACCTCCAGACAAAGCGCAAGCGAAAAGTCTGCGTGTAAATTGCGTTCATGAAACTCGTCAAAAATAATAAGACTCACCCCTGGCAACTCAGGGTTTGCTTGCAACATGCGCGTCAATACCCCTTCTGTGACAATTTCAAGCCTTGTATCAACGCTTACTTTGCTCTCTCCTCGCACTCTGTAACCCACCGTTTTTCCTAGCGGCTCGTTCAACTGCTGCGCCAAAAACAGTGCAATATTGCGCGCAGCGATTCTTCGCGGTTGCAACATAATGATTTTTGCATCGTTAAATAAGGGTAGAGTAAGTAAAAACAGCGGTAAGCCGGTTGATTTTCCCGCTCCGGGAGGGGCTACTACTATGGCATTGCCAACGCTCAGTTGCTGCTTTAATGCGGTGAAAATATCTTCGATGGGTAGTGTGCTGTTGTTCATTGCCTCAAAGATCCCTGCATCTGGCTTGCCATTTTTTGCCTATTATAAACAGGATTCAGGTTATTATAGTCAGCATTTTCATTGAAAGGGTATGACTAAGTGTTTACCTCTATCAAGAGGATGAACAACATTAGCGCTAAATACGTATCATTAATAATTGTTATTCGAATACAACAGGAAATTAAAAGGTTAGCTATGTTAAACAATGTCTTAAAAACGACAGTTCTTTTATCCGCGATGGGCATGAGTGCATGTTTCGCTAATCCGATTGCGTCAGTACCCATTGAAGCGAGTGCGGCAGACGATGCTTATGAACTTGTAAAAATCACAGACGGTGTAGAGGTGCCTTGGGGCATGGTGTGGCTTAGTGAAACTGAGCTATTGGTAACCGACCGCAACGGCACGCTGCACATGATAAGCGACGGTAACTTGCTAGAGCAAAAGATTTCAGGCGTGCCCAAAGTGGATGCGCGCAACCAAGGGGGGTTGCTGGATATTGAGAAGCACCCCAACTACGCATCGAACGGTTGGTTATACATTGCTTATTCTGGATTCGAAGGCGAAGAGAAGGGGAGCAATACCTCACTGGTTCGCGCCAAGCTCGATAAAGAAAATATGGCCTTAAGTGACGTAGAGCTGCTGTTTGATGCTTCACCCAACACCGACAACACACGACATTTTGGTGCCCGCATTGAATTTGATAATGAAGGTTTTTTGTACTTAAGCATTGGCGACAGAGGTGAGCGTGATGTCAACCCTCAGCGCTTAGACAGAGACGCCGGTAAGGTCCATAGACTAAACGACGACGGCAGCATTCCACAAGACAACCCGTTTGTGGGCAATGAGCAGGCAAATGCTTCCATATATTCATACGGGCATAGAAATCCGCAAGGCATGGCCAAACATCCAGAAACGGGTGGCATATGGACGCATGAGCATGGCCCTCGCGGCGGTGATGAAATTAACCTTGTGAAAAAGTCAGTCAATTACGGTTGGCCAGTGATTTCGTATGGCATCAATTACAGCGGCACAAGTTTTACCGACATTACTGAAAAAAGCGGCATGGCACAGCCAAACTGGCAGTGGACACCTTCAATTGCGCCCTCAGGCATGGTGTTTGTGACAGGTGAGCGATATCCGCAGTGGCAAGGCGACATGTTGGTAGGCTCTCTTAAATTTGCGCAAGTGGTGCATGTAGACATGGATGGCGAAAAAATTGAAGGTCACAGCAAGCTCTTTGAAGGAATCGGGCGAGTGAGAAGTTTGAGCATGAGTCCAGACGGGTATTTGTATATCGGTACTGATGCAAACGGCATATACAAAGTGATGCCGAAAGCTTAAATCAGCGTTCATAAAAAAACGCGAAGTCATAGTGGCTTCGCGTTTTTATTTGACTTACGTTTATTGCTTTATCGAGAGAACAAACGTCTTCTTCTGCGCATATTAGAGCGAAGCTCTGTGCGTTTGCCTGACAGCCAACTCTCACGGTTCACGTTTGCTTCGCTGCCGCGGCGCTTCTCTTCAATGCTTCTGAAGTTACAAAACTGCGTGTAAGCATCGAGGTCTTGAGATAGGTCCTGAATCACCAACTCAATCATAATGGCATCGTCAACATAGCCCAAGCCAGGGATGTTATCGGGGATCAAATCATGAGGCTCACTAAAATAAGCTAATGACGTAAGAATTTCAGCCTTTTCGCTTTCTGGCATTTGCCATTCAGGATCTTCAAGGGCATTAATCAGCGTTTCGAGCGAGTTTAGCCGAGTTCTAACAAAATCCGGCAGGCTTGCGCTTTCCATTTCACCGCACACAGCCCTTGCTTTTTCAAGCACCTCTTTTGGCGAATACTCACTTGCCTTGTCACTTGCGACTTTCATTAGCGCTCTAAAGTGCTCTAAGTCGGCATCTGAGAGCTCAAAACTGATTTCTATACTCATTTTTTGGTCCGTTGTTTTTATTAGTAAGCTAACATTAAAGAGCTACCGCGATTCTGTCAATCATGATCTTAATGGATATCCTTGTTTATTCATGTTTGAATCGAGCAGGTTAATGTCTGTCGCAAACCATAAATAAGGGTGTTCAAGCTTGACAAAAGAAGTTATTAATCAAAACTCGCAGCCGAGCGAAACACGCTCATCCTTGTATGAGAGAGTCAGCAACAAAGTTAAGTCACTCAGTTTAAACAGCTTAAAACCGGACCTAAATAAATATAACTTTTCTCAGCGCTGTTACTTCGCCGGTGCACTGCTGTTGCTGCTTGATTATCTTTTTGTTGACGGTTTGATATTCATTGTGTTTTTAATTGCGCTCGCAGGGCTGGCGCGAGAGCTCAACGGACTTTTTCTTAAGCTATGGCAATCTAATATCGGAAAAAGCCTCATTCTAGTGCTTTACGTTGGGGCAGCGAATGTAGCCTTGGCCTTTGCTGCGGTGCAAATCAATCAAATATCGGGAATTGAACCGCAGCCATTTATTTTTACAATGGGCTTTGCCACGCTCGTCCTAACACCATTTTGGGTAGCGATTGCCAGCGTCTTGCTGCTGTCGTTTGCAATTATTCTCATCAATTTGTGGCTGTTGCTGTCAGTTGTGGTCAAAATATTTGGGATCAAGCTCAAAGCACATTGGGAGGACGAACATCGGGCATGGCTGACTATGGTATTGAGACTTATTCTAGTACCCATAGTTTGCGCAGGCTTAATCGCACTTGCTATTCCCTACCTTGTCCCTTTAGACGAGAACAATGAGTTCAAAATGGCGTTTAATCAAAATACGACTGAGCAGCTTGTTGATGCTGATATCTTAAGCATTTCCATCGGTAATGAAGCTATGGAAAATAAGGAGCGCGTTGACTTTGGCTTCTTCGAAATGAATGAGGATGACATGCATAAACACCATCAGCTCAGACGCCTAATTGCGCACTTCATGTTTTATCTCGAATCTTACGAATATTCTGCTTGCACAAAAGCGGATGAACAACATAGCGTCATCATAAACGAAGATCTCATATTGTTGATTACAAAAGACAGTGAGCAAGTGTATGGATATCGCTATGAAGTGGCTCCTTGTGAGCCGGCATTTAAAGCGCCAATTGAAAGCGATAGTGGCCAATAACGCGATTAACATCAAAAATGGTATGAATTTGCTGCATTTTATGTGACATTCTTTGCATAGTATCCGAACGATCATTCAACAACGTTTATGCAAAGCTTTTCATTCAAGCGCGCTGTACTGAAAGTAGGTAGCGCGCTTATCTCTCCTGACGGACAGGGTTGCAGTGGCGAATATGTGTTGCCCATTGCCAAGTTTATCAGCGACAGTCGCAAACAAGGTAAAGAAATTATCTTAGTGTCGTCTGGCAGCGTGGCTGCGGGGCGCTCTCAAGTAAAATCTCGGCAACGCCCAACTGTCGCTGAAAAACAAGCCATGGCGTCAATTGGTCAAACGCAGATGATGGCAAACTGGGCGCGATTTTTCGACTTCTCTTGCGCGCAAATGCTCATAACCATTGACGACCTAAACGATCGCCGGCGCTATATCAATTTTAAAAACACCCTGAACGCGCTGTTAAGTAATCAAGCGCTACCCATCATTAACGAAAATGACACCATTGCAGTTGACGAAATCAAAGTGGGTGACAACGATAATCTTGCGGCTCACGTTGCGCTTGCTACACAAGCCGATACCTTAATTATTTGCAGCGATGTAGATGGTCTGTTTACCGCAAATCCTCGCATCGACAGCAGCGCAAAGCTCATCTCGTATGTTGAAAACATTGACGAACATACGCTTTCTCTAGCAGGTGATGCAGGTTCTAGCCTAGGTACTGGCGGCATGGTCACGAAACTGCAAGCTGCACAAAAGTGCACGAAAAGCGGCGTTCAAACCATGATTGTGAGCGGCTTAAAGGCCAGCGCTTTCACCCACCTTGCAAATGAGCAGTGTCCAGGCACCTTATTTGCGGCAACATCTAAAGCCTCAAGCGCGCGAAGGCATTGGTTAACGCACACAATAAAAGTAAAAGGACAAATTATTATTGATGAAGGCGCTTACAATGCGCTTTTAAACAAAGGTGCATCGCTTTTAGCCGTGGGGATCACGCAAGTGTGCGGTCAGTTTACAAACAACGATGCAGTCGAAATTTGCTTTGAAGGCAAAGCAATTGCAAAAGGCATTAGCGCCTATTCAGCACAAGAACTTGGGCAGATTCTGGGCTTAGGCAGCAAAGAAATTGAAAGCACATTGGGGTTTCACTATGGCGAAGAAGTTGTGCATCGTGATAACTTAGTGAGCATGTAGAGCCAAAAGCGAAACGCTAGATGCCAATGACTTCTTTTACCTCAATTTCACTTTTTACCCGTTTAACGCTGGCATTGTGCTGTGTGTTTATTGTTTCTATCCAAGTAGTTGATGCAAAGAACAATACATTCTCAAACTATGGCCCTCGAAGCTTCCCCGATACCGAAAAATGGACCGCCATTGTCGCTGCTTATGAGCCTGAAATTAAAGCGATTAAAGCAGCCTTTGAAGCAGCAGAAGACGTGCACATTAACGAAACCGTCTCAATAAAAGGGGTGAAATACCAGCTTGGCACATACAAAGGCGAGCCGGTCATTATATTTACGACTGGGATCAGCGTACCCAATGCCGCAATGACGATGCAAATGGCGCTTGACTATTTCCCCATCGATACGGTGATCATGATGGGTATTGCAGGCGCGATAAACCCTGAGTTTGAGCCCGGTGATATTGCTATTCCAGAGCGTTGGTATTTTCATGACGAGTCGGTGTATGTGAATCCTGATGAAACTGGGTCAAAATACATTCTCCCAGTTTACTATGAGCAGGCATTAGCGCGTTACAAGGCGCGAGAGAAGGCAGACCCTCATGCACCAAAATACCAGAACTTCGGCATTATTCACCCCGAAGAAATGAGCATTGTAAAAGACGGCTGGGATAGCCCGCGTCAAATGCCATATTTTGAAGTAACGCCACGTTTGCTTTCACTTGCTGAAAAAGCGTCGACCACGATTGAGCCGATTACGCTGCCTTCAGGCAAGGCCATTAATATTGCGCTTGGCGGCAATGGCGTAACGGGTTCAGTATTTGCCGACAATGCAGAGTATCGAGTATGGCTTCAAGAGGTGTATAGCGCGCAAGTCACTGAAATGGAGTCGGCTGCGGTAGGGCAGGTGTGCTTTGTTAATGAAGTGGATTGGATCATCATCCGCTCAGTGAGCGATTTAGCCGGTGGGCAGGAAGGGCAAAACGACGAAAACGTGTTCGACGCTATAGCCTCAGGCACAGGCACCAAAATGATGATGGGTTTATTGGATCAGTTGGTGGTTGCTTCGATGGCCAATTTGAAAGATCATTGATTATGACGACACATGAAAAGAAAAAAGGCACGGTAATGACTAATCCACCTATAATATTAGTTAAAACCTGGTATGAGTTACTAACCCAATCAGACGATGACGCTTCAAAAGAGCATGCAGAGCGCATGCTGATGGGCGCGTTTGGCAGTCACCAAGCGATATATGATTATCTTAAGCAACATAAGATTATCGATTAAATCTATAATGTGTGTTTAGTGTTAGCCGTAAAATGCGGATATTATTAAGCCAAGGATAGCGCAATGGACATGTCTAACTTACCACGAGTGACGTCAGTACGCTTTTTTCCTACGGGCGTGATAAACATGCGCCATAGCTCTTCAAACGGCAGTAACGGCGTTTTTGCCATATCCGAAAATAAGCAGCACATTTGGTTTGCCAGTGCGTCTAAAATCACTCAGTACGCCATGCCCGATAAGTTCGACAATCCTGCCAAGCCCGTTTCGCAAGTAGAGATGCTCAAATATGAAAGTCATGTTGATTTAAATCAACTTCGAGGCAAGCGCGTGGATCTTGGCAAATTGCCCGCCAATCAGCTTCGTATTGTTGGCTTACTGGAATTGCAAGGCAAGCTGGTGGTCAATTTTGTTGCCTATTACGACACCAGGCAGTTGCCCCAAACTACTATCGCATTTAGGGTGGCGACTGATTTAAAAAATAGCGCAATTGACGGACCATACACGCGCGAGGGGCGAGCAAGGCGAACAGGCGCCATGCATCATATTCCAAAAGCCTATCAAAGTACCTTTGGTGGCGAAGCCATATCGCTCGCCGGTAAAGAGTCCATTGCCTCACGTTACGATGTTGGCCCAAGTATGCAGCCTTTTGATTATTCACAATTGCGCGAGAACAAGGGAGCAGTTTCGTTTGACGCTTTACCAAGTATTGGGAAAAAGTCGCGGATGTTCTATCCGCGTGAAGATTTAAGTAAACAAAGCTCCGACAGCTTCAAAGACTTTCACAACCGCCATGAGTATGCGGGCCTGCTTGACCGCAGTAACCGAAGTCGAAACATCCTCGAAAGTAATATCACTATCAAAAAACCCGACGGCTCAGATGCTAACAACGATTGGTGGAATATTGAAAGCAAAGCCTTGTTTGCTTTTCCCATTGCGGGCACGCGCACATACTTAGTAGGAGTAAATGTGACAGGCGCTTTTAAGGAGCCTCGATGGAAGGGAGCGGCGACGTTACCCGATGACACTAAAATTGCCGTAGGTAATTCAAAAAAAGGCGAAGCTTATAACTATAAAGAGCGGGGCTTGGTGTATAAGCGCAGGCAAGAGTGGCGCTATAACCTTAGAACGAATCAATACAGGCTGGTGGATATTGTTGGCGATGGTTACGGCGATATTATTCAAGGTAATGCCATTGTCCGTTTGTTTTACTTTGACCTCTTGGATTTACAAAAGGTAAGCAAAGGGGAAAAAGACGCGTGGGACGTCTACCCATACGCAAGCAATTATATGTGGGGCGTTGATGTAAGCATGTTTGTGGGCTGGCCTAAGCGAAGAGACGGCAACGCTTGGCTTCAGGGGCGGGCACCTGGCTCCATGCATTTTGACTATGAGCGCAACAAAGCGTATTTCTCAATTCAACGCGCCGCAGGCTATAAAACCCAAATTTGCCCCTTGTTAGTCGAAGCAGAAATGGCAATAACCCTCAACACCGACGAGTATGAAGCGCCGGAAATTGAACTCTACGGCGATGCGCCAGCAAGCATAGGTGACAATATCTACATTAATGCGCTTGTGACCGGTGGCAATAAAGGCAATCATCATCAATACCAATGGCGTCAATTCAAAGGCGATCGCGCACCCTTTAGAGTACTCTCTCAATACGACATTGAGGTACAAACACAAGGACTTGCGGCACAAACACTAGGCTTTGAATTTGAAGTGGACGATGGTGTGAAGCGGCACTTTGAACGCACTGAGGTGGGAGTTTGATGTGACCAAGAGTGCTGGCGCTTATGCGATTGCCTACAGTCCCATCGTATTGCTTAACATCATGAAGATACTTTGTGCGCTTTTATTTATATCGTAAAAAATACCAAATCTACTCGTATTTTCTTCTTAAAAATACCAAAAATGCCAAATTTCAAGTCGAAAAAAATACCAATTGCGCTAGTATAGTATGTCTGTCATTTATAGAGCTCTTTGTATTGAATATCTTTTTCAGAAACTATGACTCATATTTTATCGAGTGGAAAAATTCGATAGATAGAAAGCCTATTTTGTTGGCAGGAGCACGACAAGTTGGTAAAACAAGTTCCGTAAGAAAGTTTGGCCATGAAAACTATAAGAGTGTATTTGAGCTGAATTTTATGCGCGATCATCAAATTCTTTTATGAAGATGCGCCAGAAATCCATCTGATTGCTACGGGATCTAATGTTGGATTGTTTAAGAATTACCCTGTAGGTAAAACCGAAAGGATCACAATGTATCCTATGACCTTCAGGGAGTTTTTGGTGGCAACGAACAACTCAATGCTATTAGAGTTTGTCGATACACCTGACTATTCAAAAGTGCCTACTGTAGCGCATAACAAATTAATTGATTTAGTTAGTGATTATTGGTTTGTTGGCGGAATGCCGGAAGCTGTAAAAGCATGGAATTCATATCCCGATATTGAACCATTAAACCGGATTAAAGCGGTCGAAAAAGTCAAAGCAAATCTATTGGTGGATTATAAAAATGATTTCGGAAAGTTTTCCAAAGAACACACTGCAACAACTTTGAATATAAAACGCGTATATGAAGCAGTAGCAGTCAAGATGGCTGAAATTGAGGATAGTACTACTCCAAAATTTAAGTTCAAAGGTGTGTTAGGGAACACAAGTGTGAGCTATGAAGATATTGTTGCGCCGGTAGATTTTCTCGAATGCCTAAAGCTGATCCATAAAGTTTTTATTTTAGATGGTATGAACAGCAGCTTTAACATGAGCTTTCAAAAGAAGGAAAATATGTTCAAACTGCTACCCCATGATGTTGGAATTTTGACAAGTATGATTGGAATGACATATCAAAATATCAAACAAGGAAAAGATGCTTATAAAGGGTTTATAGCCGAGGCCTTTGTCCTAAATGAGCTGGTGAGTAGCATGGTTTTCCCTGACGAAGAAAATGAGCTATGTTGCTTTAAGCGAGGGAACTCAATGGAAATTGAGTTTTTATTAAAGTCATCGGAAGGTGGATATGTCCCGATAGAAGTTAAGAGCGGAAAAAGTAAGCGTTCCATTTCGTTGACAAACTTTGTCGAAAAATATAAACCTCAAAGAGCGTTCAAGTTTTCATTCCGTCATGTTGAGAATAATCCTGAAAGAGTAGTGCAGCACCTGCCTATATACAAAGCAAGAGCCACCTATGCTGAACACTTTAAGCATGGCGATAATATTGAGTTTCGCTGAATCAAAGGGTTCTCTTTGCAAATCTACAGCAACACAGAGTACACTTAAGCTACCTACCGGCTATCTTGCCTTATTCATATGGTATTCGCCTAATTTGCATTCATGTATCTGTCTTTTTTTTCAAACTACTTAAGGCCATATAAGCCACAATTTGCCCTTGTACTCGTGCTGATGGTATTTGAAAGCATTGTTAGCCTTGCCATCCCCTTTTTTATTGGACAGTTTGCAAGTTCAGTGTTGCAGGAGCCATCGCCTGGCAGTTTTGCTTCAAGCTTTGGGGTAGACTTTTCAAGTATTGATTACAGCGTGATTGTGGGTATTTGGCTGGCCTTGATTGTGCTGCAGTCGCTTGCGCGTTTTCAAATTGGCTTTCGCGTCAATATGGTGGGTGCGCGCATACTCACCAACCTCAGTTGCAGGCTATACGATCATGTGCAAATGCTGCCTATGGATTACTTCTCAAAGCGCAAAAAGGGCGAAATACTCTCGCTCATTAGCAATGACGCAAACGTTATCGCCTACTTTTTATCGGGTGTGCTTACCGGGCTAGTGCCAAGCTTGCTGATTGCCGGTGGCGCCATTGTGTTAATGGCCAATATCAATTGGCAACTTGCGCTTATCATTGTGCTCAGCGTGCCCGCCTTTTTTGTGCTGCTAAAATTTTTAGGACGAAAGATAAGGCCGCTATCAGAGCAAATTACGCAACAGCAAGCGGGCATTGTGTCGATTGCTGCTGAGAACTTCTCAACTATTAAGCTACTTAAATCCTTCAGCAAGGAGCAAAGCGAGAGCCGTAAATTTAAACAAAATGCCCACGACATGCTGGCGCTTCGTAAATCGCAGTTTAGAATTCAGGCGCTTATCTCGCCGCTTATTCAAATGCTGATATCCATTGGTATTGTGCTTGTTGTGTTAGTTAGCGCGTTAAGTTATCGCTCTGGTGACTTAAGTATTTCGCAGCTTATTACCCTATTGATGTACGGGCTATTGTTTGCAAAACCCATGAGTAATTTGGCCAATATGTATGGGCAGGTGCAGCAAGCTATGGGCGCATCAAACCGCATTATTGATGTATTTAAAGTGTCACCTGAGGCTGACGACAGCGGCAAAGACGTGCTGGAGTACAAACACGGACACATTCAACTCGAACAAGTCAGCTTTGCGTATGACGATGCTAACACCGCTTGTGAAGGTCGCGTATTGCTAAAAGATGCATCAGCGCAATTTCTGCCCAAGAGCGTCAATATTATTGTTGGCGCTAACGGCAGCGGCAAAACCACGCTCATGCATTTATTAATGCGTTTTATCGAGCCAAAGTCAGGCGCTATATATATTGACGGGCAAGATATATCGCAGTGCACGCTTCGCTCTTTGCGCAAGCAAATTGGCTTAGTATCTCAAGATGTTGCCTTAAGCCACGGTAGCATATTCGACAACATCGCCTACGGACAACCCGACATTAGTTCAGAACAAGTAGAAGCAGCCGCCAAAGCAGCGGGGGCCCACGCCTTTATCCAAAGCCTTGAAAACGGTTACGATACGCATGTGGGCGACAATGGCGTGCTGCTATCGGGCGGACAACGTCAGCGAATATCACTTGCGCGCACCTTGTTACTTGATTGCAAGATCATTATATTTGACGAGCCTACCTCGTTTGCAGATAGCTTGGGTAAGCAAAGCTTTGCAGATTTACTGATGAACGAGCTGAAAGAGCATACCGTGATTGTAGTTACGCATGATGACGATTTAAAACAACTTGTGATAGAGCAAAGTGGTGACAATGCATCACTTAACGCTATCAAGCATAAAGCGAAGGGCAGTGTATTTGCATTAAGTGAACAAAGCCTGAAACTTATCCAGTAGTCGAAACGTTTAGCGTATTACTTGTTATACTTAGCACAACCTGACACTAAAATAGGGAAGAAAATGTTGGAAAAGAACACGGAAATTACTGTCAATCAAAACGCACTCGTGCAAAAAGTCAGTGACGAGATGGTGATCTTAGATTCAGAGTCGGGCCAGTACTACACACTAAATGAAATGGCCACCAAAATGCTTGAGCACGCACAATCGGGTAAAACGCTGGGTGAAATTGTGCTTAGCATTTGTGACGAATACGACGCCAGTGAGCAAGAGGTAGAGCAGGATCTAAAAGACATGATTGCACAACTTTTGGATAAAGGACTGGTGCGCGCAGCCTAACATGCTCAAGCAGCTTAAAATTCTCCTTCGAGGCTTTACTCGCTATAATCCACTGATGCTCCTAGAGGCGATGCGCGACCTACATCGATGGGACAGGGTGCTTAGTGAAGAAAGTTACGAGAGCTATAAACACGCGCTTAAAAACCCAAGCGAAGATACCAAGCAAAGTAAACATACCCTTGCCACTATACGCGAACTGCATCGACATTTGGATGCAGTAGTACGCCATCACAACAAAGATATGAACTGTATGCGACGCTGCTTAGCCCTAAAATCGATGATTGAACGCAGAGGCGAGCAGTGTAAGTTGCATATTGGCGTTAAAATGGATGCAAGCAAACCATCACCGCTTGCTGCCCATTCATGGATCACCTACAAAGGCGTGCTTATAAATGACAGCGCCGACGAAATTGCCCAGTACAAAGAAATTACCAATGAAGAATTTAGAATGGCTTGGTAGCAAAAAGGCGAACTGATCCATTTGGCATAAAAGCGCTAGAAATTTCTCGTAAATCCGTTATATTCATCACAGTGATGTGCCTATTCACGAAACTAACATGCTGATACGTCACACTCTGGCAAGCCATTCAGCATTGAAGTAATTATCTTTCATATCAGTGCATGCTGGTATGTTCAGTTATGTTGCAATATACAGACAGTATGCAAGGTTAGAAGCTTTTGGTAGACTAGCTTTGATAAAAATCAGGCACTTAAGTAAGTCTAAGAGGAAATGTTAAGTGAAAGGATTAGTACAGCAAGCCAAAAACGCCTCCAGTATTGACGTTTTCAGTCGCACATCCACATCAATAATGAACACATCAACCCTGAAAGCTAGCGCCATTTCTTTAGGTCTATGCCTAGGAATGTTAGCCAGTTCAACAGCTTACGCTCAAGAGCAAGGTGTAGAGTTTGGTGCTGAAGCTCGTGTAGTATTCGACGATAACATCTTTCGTGAAGTAGACGGCGAGTCAGATACGATTTTTGAAGTATTGCCGACGATTGGTTATGTGGGTTTATACGGCAAACATAAGCTTACGGCTGAGTATGATGGTAAGTATGCGTTGTATACGGATAATTCGGATGTGAATTATGCGAATCATAGGGCGCGAGGACAGTTAGACCTTGATCTAACAACCAGATGGAATGCTCGTCTTGGTGTTTTGGTGATTGATGAAGTGGAAGAGCCAGGCCTCAATAACTTTCAACTCAATGGTGCGGAAGAATTCACTGAGTTTGATAGTGTTCGCTTAAGTGCCGAAACCTCTTACGGTCAGCGCCAGAGTGCAGGGCAGTTTGTCTTTAAGTACGCAAATCAAAGCTTTGATTATGAGAATAATAATCAGGCCTTTCGTGATAGAACAATAGACGAATTGACAGGTACATTCTTTTGGCGTGTGTTTCCTCGCTCTCGCGTTATTTTTGAAGTGCGTTCTTTGATGTCTGATTCGGACAACATCGTTGGTTTCAACCAATCCTTTGACCAACTCAGCTACCTTACCGGATTAACGTGGGAGGCAACCGCTAAAACGGAAGGGGAATTCAGGATTGGTTATCAGAATACTGAGTATGATAATCCTCTTATAGACGATTTAGACGGATTAAGTTTCTTTTTAGACGTTGACTACAAGCCTGACAGCGACTCCTTAGCAAACTTAGCTATTTCGAGAACTACTCGCGACAGTGCCGAACTAACACTTGCTGGCCTCGAAACTACGGACATAGTTTTGAGTTACAAAACGCCACTTGCAGGTAGATTTGCAATGGAGGCTGAGTATTTGTATAGATTAGATGACTTCGATGGCGCATCGAATCGAAGCGATGATACAAATCGAATTAAAGGTCAGCTCTTGTACGATGCATATAATTGGCTAGAGGCATATGTTGGTGTGGAGTATTTGACTCGTAGTTCAGACCTAGAAATCTTTGAGTATGACAACACTCGCTTTTTAATTGGTGTGGAAATTTTATTTGATAACTAGAGTCGTAAACAAACAACTCATTGTAATAAGTTATCGAAGGGTGAAAAATGAAAATAAAGGTTCGGTTTATAGTTCTCGCGCGAAGTGTAGTTTCAATTTCTTACATAATGCTCTTGCTCGTTATGGGATTGCAAATAGCTCAGGCGCAATCCGAGCAACAGTATAAGTTGTCAACAGATGATGTGCTTTCGGTCGCTGTCTTTAACGAGCCTGACTTAGACGTAAACGAGGCCAAAATTTCTGAAAATGGAACAATCTCTGTTCCATTGCTTGGGCAAGTTGCAGTTAAAGGCTTAACCGTTAATGAAGCAGAAACTTATCTTACAGAGCTTTTTTTGGCAGACTATTTAAAACAACCTCGAGTCACGGTAAACATTGTTGAATTTCGTCCCTTCTATATTAACGGGGAAGTCGACGAACCGGGTAGTTATCCATATCGAACTGGTATGACAGTGCAGATGGCAATTACGATTGCTGGTGGATTTACGGAAAGAGCCTCAAGAAGTGCGATATATTTATTGCCCGAAAATAGCGAAACAGCGCCCGTTCGAGTAGAGCTAAATGCTGAAGTCCAGCCAGGCGATGTAATTACGGTCGAAGAGAGTTTCTTCTAATTTAATAAAGAGCGATTTAACAAATGGATTTACAGTCTTTAAGGCACCCGGATAACCATTCCGGACAAGAGAGAACAATTGACCTCGCTCAGTATTGGAGAACAATCAAGCGTTCAAAGTGGTTGATAGCTTTATCGATAATGATCTTTTTAGGTCTAGGCTTTGCTGTGGCGATCACGTCCACACCTATTTATCAGGCAACATCAAAGATTCTCGCTGACCCTCAGCAGCCATCCGCTAATAGGGATGAGCAATATATTGCGTCGGCTTTAGTCTTTTTGTTTTATGAAACGCAATACGAAATTATTCAATCTAGAGCCATTGCGGAGACTGTAGTTGATAAGTTAGGTCTGGTAGAAAGATATCGACAAGAGCAGCGAGAACTAGCGAATGAACCATCATCACTTTTTTCTTTTCAGGAAATTAAAAAAGAAATAAAGGCGCTTATGGGTAAAGAGGGCGAGACAGCAACAAGCGCTGAATTATCTGATGAAGACCTTAGGGTAATGCTTGCTACAATGATTCAAGCAAACATAATGGTAAGCGGCGGGAAGCAAAGCCAAATAATCAATATTAGTTATGAGGATAAGGATCCGCAGCTAGCAACGGATATAATTAATGCGGTAGCGACCGCATATATTCAATTTGGCCTTGAGTCTCGCCTTGGCGAAGTTAAAAATACAGAGGCATGGCTCTCGGAACAATCTGCGGATTTAAAGGCCCAGTTAACCGCGTCTGAAAATAAGCTTCAGGAATTTAGGATGCAACAGGGTATCATGGACTCTGATCTGCAAGAAAGAGATTCAAATGTACGTATTCAGAATTTAAGTAATCAACTCTTAACAGCTCAAAGTAACTTTTCTGAGAAAAAAGAATTATATGATGAAGTAAGTTCTTTACCTGAGGGATCTACCGCATTTTATTCTCTGACGCCAGTACTAGATAATCGAACAACAGGCGACCTCGTAAAAGAGGAAGCACGTCTGCAAAGCCGCGTAAACGAGTTTTTTCAACGGTATAAAGAAAAACACCCGAAAATGATAGCTGCCAGAAGCGAACTTGAGAGCGTTCAGACAAGCCTCAATCAGGAAATCGCTAAAATTGTAGAAAGAATCGAATCAGATTTCAGATTAGCGCGTCAACAGGTCGCCAACGTTCAAAGGTTACTCGACGAGGAAAGAAATAGCATTCAATCGCTACAGGGCTCAAATTTTACTCTCACGGCGCTAGAGAGAGAAGTTGAAAATAATCGTAGAATCTATGAATCATTCTTAAATCGACTAATGGAAACAAATATAAAAGGCGATTTCACGGCGTCTAATGTTCAAATTATAGACACTGCAACAGTTCCTCAATTCCCTGTCAAGCCAAACATTACTCTTATTCTTGCTGCATCAATAGTCTTAGGGGGATTCTTTGGTGTTGTAATTGTTTTCTTGAGAGAAGCAATGCACAACACGTTTAGAACGCCAGAAGCAATCGAAGAGCAACTCAAATTGTCTACACTCGGAATGACTATTAAATTAGCAAAAAAGGAAGTCACACATATTCCCGAATTGCATTATCTGCAAGATTCTCGTTCTGTTTTTACAGAGAGCATTAACACTATAAGAACTGGATTGATGTTCTCGAATATTGATAACCCTCCTCGGTCTATCTTAGTTACTTCTGCGACAGGTTCCGAAGGAAAGTCGACGCTTTCCATGAATCTTGCTGCAGCCTATGGAAAAATGGGAAAGACTCTTCTTCTTGAAGTTGACCTGCGAAAGCCAAGTGTTGCCAAGAATTTAAAAGCGCCTCCTCGCTCCGGTCTCACAGACGTTTTAGCAGGCAGCTTAGATTTAAATGAGGCTCTCTTGAAACCAAGCGAGCACTCGGATTTTAGAGTTCTCACCTGCGGAACAATACCTCACAATCCTATTGAAATGCTAACATCCGACAGATTTATTAAAGCTCTTGATGCTTTAAAGAAACAGTTTGATTACATCATCCTTGATGGACCCCCAATCCTGCCAGTTAGCGATTCAACTATCCTTGGCACTAAAGTTGATGGTGTTGTACTGGCGGTGAGAGCGGAGGAAACAAAAATCAAAGCAAGTGCTGAAGCATTGCAAAGGCTTAAACGATTAGAGGCAAACGTCATAGGAGCAGTTCTTACCCTTGCTGAACCACAAAAGATGTCGTACTACGGCGATCATTACTACGGTGGCGAATACTATGGGGTCGAAGAGAAAAGCAGTGCTGCGGCATAGATAACTGCATCCTGTGTTGAGTATCACTCAAACTTGGTGTAATACATCTTCAATGTGTAATTGATGGCAATGAATTGCTAGCTTAACATACGCTTTGAAAAAGACCGTGGTGTTAAAATGTCAAACCTTCCGCATAGATGAACATAATTATTAGAGTAATATTTTTGCTTTGCCTTTTTGCCATCCTTTTTTGGACTGTCAAGCTTTTAGTCGTAGAGGTATTAGCAGCTGCTCCATCACACTACATATCGTCTTCCGCCCATTCGGACTTCGCATCGGAAAAAGCTAAAAATTATCGAGAGAGAGTTTTAAAGGCTATCGGTTTAAGTAATACCGATGTTCGTTTGAAACGGTTGCTAGTAGAGTATGATAATGCTTTAGTTGAAAATGATTGCCAGCAAGATGAACAGCCCAGCAATTATCATTTGGACGCGGCGATTTCATTAGAGCCAAGCAATCACTTCATTAGGACACTTATTGCAAAAAATGCTTGGTGCAATTATCTCCGTAACAAAACAAATGAAAATCTAACTGTTTATAAAGCGACTCTTAACTCGGCTATTTTTTTTGGGCGATATGAAGAGTACACGCAACACCACTTGTTGTTAACTGCGATCGAAAATTGGGATTTGTTCGAACGCAACTTAAAAGCAAATATCATAGAAATGAGCATCCATGCCCTAAAATTCCATCATGGTTTAAAGGAAGACATCGTCGATGCTATTGTACGAAATAATTTGTCGGGAGAGTTTCTTCCTCATGTTCCCCAAAATTGGCAAAAAAGAAAGCTAAAAAATGTAATGACCGAGCGGTATGAACACTAAAAATCGAGACTTTGATGCTTCCAAGGTGATTACATGTATTGGAATATTTGCTTTAGTGTGGTTTCAAGGAGGCGAGCAATTGTGGCAGTTCGCCATTTTTTCCATCTTCGTTATAGTATCTTCCATCATTAATGTGCTCAGTATCGATGATCGCGGCATTAACAACATTAAGATGCTAAAAATACCCATGTGTATTGCCTCGCTGTTCTTACTTTACCTGATTCTTTATTTGGCTCCGCTTCCGTCAAGCCTTCTAGAGTTGACGGCCGAGGGTTTTGATACAGGTAACTTAAACAAGTCAGTAATACCTTCCACATACACAGTTTCTCCGTTCTTAACCTCGGTAGCGATATTTAAGTATATTATTTATGCCCTCTTCTTTTTAAATTTGTTTCACTTGTATAAACAACTAGAAGAATTGATCAGTTTCCTTAGATATATATATGCTTGTGGGTGTCTATTTGCATTGTATTCACTAATTAACCACGTAAGCGATGGAGGATACGAACTTTTTCCGGCCTTAGAACCGTGGGGAACTGATTGGTCAGAAACAATAAGGGGAACATTTAGCTACAAAAATCACTTTGCCGCGTTTTTGCACTTGCTTATTCCGATAGGTTTTTACCTCGCATACCTTGAATTCAAATACTATAAAGTAGAAGGCGATAGGGTAGCCTTTAACAAAGGTATGCTCATAGTAATAAACCAAATATTCTTTGTTTATTTAGTAATCGCGAGTGGCTCTAAAGGTGGATTTCTTCTGTTAGTGGCTTTCCCGCTCCTAATTCTAAGCTTATGCGTTATAAAGAAACTAGTAAATTCTCGTCTTCAACTGTGGATTAAAACTTTGCTCGTTGTATCGATACTAACAGCATCAATGCTATTAAGTTCCTCTGCACTTAATTATTCACAAGGTGAGCAGTCTCTATCAAACGGGCGAGATTTTATGTACACGAGTATGACGTCTATTATCGCCGAACGCCCAATATTTGGAACAGGCCCGGGTACATACGAGATTTATCAAAATAAATACAAAGACAAACGCTTAACCATTTCCAGAAAATCAATAAGAGCACATAATGAATATCTCGAGCTTCTGACAAACATAGGTATAGTTGGATGTTTCTTAGTTGCTTGTTTATTCGTCAGTTTATTGAATGTCAAAGCTAAAGTACACGGCGAAAAGCATTCCATCGCGCACTACTGCAGCGAGGGAGCGTTACTCATTATTCTTATTTATGCTACGTTCGACTTTGTATTGCAACTTCCCGCAATAATGGTCTTGGTCCTATCGATGATGGTTATGTATATTCGCAGCGGTATAGATCCAGTCAATAAGTCGATTGGTTTAAGCAGAAACTAGCGACGTTCAGAAAATCTAATTTGATACCCTGACTAAGCTTTCACTCTCCTGCTATGGTTTTTCTGTCGCTGTTTGAGCTTCGTGAAGCTCTTCTGGCAGCAGGTCAGCGGTGCTTTCAATCCATACATCAAGCTTTGAAGTGTCCTTCAAGGAGCCCTCCGCCAATGGCTCGCAATTGTGTTTTTTCCAGTTCGCCCTGTTCATTGCGTTACTATGGGGATGAGTCTTGTTTATTTGTCCTATGAAATTAATTTGAGGCCATTTCGGAGGTTCGGGGATACATTCTCCATTGTAACTTAACCCCCAAAATGTCGATCGAACGGCCGAGCGCGGTCCCCTTGATTCTCTGCCACCGCTATTCCAAATTCTAAATGGATCGCCAACATGAATGTTGCTAAATAAGTTTTCATAAGGAGCATTTCTATGATGATCAAAATTAATAGCTTTTCCTCGACCGTTTTTGAACACATTTCCATGAGCAAATCCTTCTACAGAGATATCATGCACAAATTTAGTATTAATCTCGAAATTGTCGAACACACATTCTTGGGTGTGGTTCTTTGCCCACAGTGCATGATGACCTGTGAATTGCTGCTTTCTATCACTAATAATCGAAACGTTTGAAATGTGACAATGCCTTGCGCCGAAAACAATCAAGCCATTATCGGCATTGTTAATTGTCACATTTTTTACTTCAGAGTTTATTGTATGCCTAATCATAATCGCGTTGAAACCCTCTTCGTGAAGATGGCGACGTTTTTTGACCTTGGGGAATTCGATGTGAATATTTTTAATGATGACATTCTCAGCGCTTGACGAATAACTCCACAGTGTAGGTTTCCAATCAAGGTCAATATCGGTGCGCAGAGGCCGGTCAATATGGAGTTTATTAGACTCAATTTTATTGACCTTAAATATAGTGTCTATCATGTATTCAAATTCGTCTAAGGTATCTTCGCCAGCTTCAACACCATTATGGATATGGAGCCCTAATTCTTCTGAACTCTCCATCGTAAGTCGCAACAGTTGCCCAATGCGGAACTTACTTGAATCAGTAACATAAATTATTTTATCTCCCCGCTTTGCGTGCTTCATCAATGATCCAAGTTTCCTTGTTTCTTCTTTCCCCTGAACAGAAATAAACGCATGGCTAAAGGCGTACTTATTAAAACTAGTATCTCCTAGCTTTTCTTCACCAAGGAGTGTGGAAAGTGACATCGGAATATAAATAGTAGGGGGGTTATTCGCATCTCCACTTAGAGTAATATTGCTTTTGGCAATTATAATTTGTTCCGAAACTATGTATCGCCCCGATGGGATAAAAATCTCAGCATTATTAGCAGCTTTTATTGCAAGTTTAAATGCTCGGGTATCATCAACTTTGCCTTCACCTGTTGCCCCAAAGTCTTTTACGTTCAGAGTCTTTCTATCTTCGCGCTTTGGAATGGCAAGCAAGCCGGAGTTGGAAAAATCTGGTAGTCTGCTAGTCGAATTCCACAGTTCCCCCTGTTGTCCCCACAGTTGTGAGTGTCCACTTTTAGCGAGAGTTGTGGTACCTAGAGAAAAACCGAAACAGAGGAGCAAGAGAGCTTTTGTGCACCGCATAAATTTGTCCTGCATTATGATTAGCGAAAACACATTGTAGTGATACATGGTCTCCAAACCACCTAATTGTGGTAGGTAGCGCTTAAGTCCTTAAGTATTATCTCTTGAACTGGAAATGTAGTTTTAATGAATAGTCAATGGTTATGACCATGCCTTATTTGGACAGTTCGTTTTTTTTGACTATAGTACAAGCGCTCGAGATGATGAAAACGACCAAAAGTGCAGTCCCAGTCATTTTAGAACCGAAGATTATTCCCATCATCCCACATAAAACTGAGAAGAATATTAGGTAAGATGCGAGCCTATTTGCAGATGATGTATTCGCTAAAGATAACATCCAGACAATTAACAAGAGTGTGCCAATTTTTCCTGTCTCAAAAAGTGAATGCACAAAAGTGTTGTGTGCGTGAGGAGGGGAATAAGACTGAAATATTTGGTTTGCAACCCCTTCTTCAAGAAAAGAACCAAACCCAAACCCAAAGTATGGCCTCTCCTGAGATCGATACAAGGTGTGTTCCCATATTGTCGTTCGGCCAGAAAGTGTCTGATCATTCGCGCCTCTAGAAAATTTATCAGCAACAGTCGAAGACACTCCATAGAAACCAATTGCAGCGACCGCCAGAATCATAACTGAAATGAGTTTTTTAAATCCCTTTGACTCAACGACGTTTATTACCCCAATAACTAAAATGACAAAAATAGTGAAAGCTCTTGCTTGGGTCGCGAGCAGAGTGATTACAAATATTGCCAATGAAAATAGAATTGTAGTTCTTGACAGTTGCAACCTATAGAAATAAGAAAGGATAATTCCAATACCGCAAAACAACGCTAATCTTTGCTCATGTGCCATTATTCCCTTTAAACGCCAAGCGACGTCCTTATCAGACAGCGCTGCTCCACCAGCTACTGCATAGAACACCCAGGAAAGCACACATATCATTGCGATAGCTTTTATGGTGTTTATGGCAACGTATTTCAAAGGTACTGCAGGTCCAATAGTGCAAGTTAGGATAAATAAACAAAAAAGTGCGCCGTACAGGAAGCTTTGAATGGGTGCTACCGACCAAATTGCGGAGCTTAATAGAAACCCAAAATATAAAAGTGCGGGAACCGTCAGTAGAGTTGTTACGACAGTAATTCTAAAGTTGGTAGAGTATGCAACTCCTACGATATAGAAGACCGAAACGAGCACGCTAAGTAAAAGCTCTGCCCTAAAACCCGCTATTCGCCCAAGTTCAGTCTCGAGTAAGAATGCAATAAACAAAATGCAATATACCTTGAATGCACTTAATCCATTTGTAGTGTCAGCATTGAATGATATTGCTCGCGATGCGATAGCCATTTTATAACCAACCAGCTGCTTTAATTATATCGTGCATACCATTGTCCGATTTAGACAAGTGAAGTTCGCACTCCCTTATTGAAGCCAATGCTCCAGGCAATTTGTGTAACGAAAATCTAGAATCACTTTCAGCTTCCGTAGACATGTATATTTCTAGTCTACGCCGCCAATCAAGAAATAATTCGTCTTTTGAGGAACTGATACCCAGTTGAGAATAGCCAGTTCTAAGTAATTGCAAAAAGTCGAAATCTAGGCAGTATGGAACATCCTCCATAAACCCGTCCGCTTCAAGTATTAGCTTCTCAGCATATGATATAAGCCGATCTAAGCCCTTGTACTTTCTGTCTATCGCGTGGTATATCCAAGTAATATGCACTATACCACCTATCTTACCGTGTTCAGGATTGTGTCTAATTTTATATAAAACATCAAAAAGTGATTGTATTGGTGCTGCTGCACCGAGATCAATTAAACCGTTTTTGTTAATTATGTTGTGTTCGTAGGAGTCAATCATTCTTTGAAACAGGTTCTGCTTATCAATATCTTCATCATGTATTAGATTTAAATTGTAAACTATTGATAAAACTCCACCAAGCCAATGGCTTACACGCCATGGATGTAGCTTGTACTTCAAAGGATATTTCGGTATCAAATTGTTAGAAAGTTTTTCATTTAGTATCCACTGCTTAGCGGGTAAAGAAAGCGAATACTTCGTTTGTAACAGCCTGAGAGAACCAAGTAAGTAAGCGGACAAATGCGGCGACAAGAGTGTTTGATGCAACGAGTTTTCTTTTTCTCCGTACAAACAAACCGATCTATACAGTCGGACTGTGCTATCTGACATCGCAGAATTAACTTTATCAAAATTATCGGATAGGTAAAGGCTATAGATAACATCACACATCGCGAGAATTTCGTTTGGAGTAAGCTCCTCAGTTTCGTTCTTAAAACTAGAGTATGCTTCCGCATATCGTGTGGAGAGCAGCTCATGTGTGATCGCCTTTAAAGTTGATTTCATTACTCAATTCCAAATTTTTTATTTACCAATGTGCGAACAGGGGCTCCTATTTTCGAGCCGTAAAGACCAATAAACGTTAGAAGAAAAACTCGTTTAAGTGCACTAGTTACTCCAACACGAGCAAGCTCTTTAGCAGTCTCATAATACCCCCATACGGCAGAACGAAGAACGGCTTTAAACATTCTGCTCTGAATTCTTGATTCCTCAAGGCTATACAGGTCTTCGATCCCAGATGAGTCAACCCGAGACAATAATTGTGCTTGTTCTTCAAGTTTCAGTTTGCTCATATCTTTTGCTAAAAAAAAGTATCGAGATTGATTAAGAAAGCTTTTTGGATTGTACGACACGCCATCAGTCCTCACAAAACGTTTGTATAGATTCTTTTTCACTGTGAAAAACTGTCCGAATTTAATCATTCGAAGCCATAGATCGTAATCTTGACAATTTACAAATTGAGCGCGATACCCACCTGCCTGCTCATAGTGAGTGCGTCTAAACATAACTTCACCATGAGAAAAATAATTCTCTTTTTGCAATTGTTCGAAGCTAATATCATCGCTTACCTTTTTTCTTTCTCTTTCCGCCCCGTTTTCTTCAACTACATTTGAATAGTACGAGCCCACTACTGCAATATTGGAGTTTGCATCAAGCACGGCTGACTGTTCTTCTAAACGAGCGGGCTCTGAAATATCGCCAGAACCTTGTACACATATGTACTGACCTTTTGCGATATTTACGGCATCGATCATGCCTTGGACAAAACCTTTGTTTTGCTCATGGTGGACCACCACTACTCGATTATCGTCTAAGCCTTTGACTAGGTCATCTAGTAGTACTTGTGTGTTATCTGTTGAACAATCGTTAAATATTATAAATTCAAAATCAACAAAGGTTTGATTCATTATTGACAATATTGTTCGTTCAAGCACATCAGCTCGGTTGTAATAACCGGTTATCACACTTACCTTTGGCGCGTTACTCATAGTCGGTCTTCTTTATTAGAGTGTAAAAATAAATTGCAAATGCGAGACAACATATAATTTGCGCTGAGACGTAAGCGATTTCTGCAAAAAATATGCTTTCAAGTCTGAATAATGCAAAGTTGAAAGCTGTTTGAAAAATGATGACCCCAAGAAGGATGTAAATACATACCAAAGGTCCAAATCTTCCGGTTATGTAACCATAAGATATTTTACAAAAAGCAATGAAGGGCGCGCCGAATAATAAAATTCTAAGAGATTCAAAACTTGCTGCATAATCTGGCAATAGCCTAGCGCCAAAATTGAATTCCAAAAGGATTATTCCTGTAAGGCTAATTACTGAAATTACTCCAATAACAAAAGCGCTAGATTTTAAAACTTCTCTTATGGGCACGGTTTGCTTTTTGTTCGCGCCGCTACTAAATAAAATAAGTGAAAACGCAGTTGCCGCTTCCAGCACAATATCGTTTATTCTGAGGGCTGCAAAGATAATTCCTACGTCTTCAGAAGTGCTATGGAAGCTCGCTGAAAATATTGGAATGCGCGTATTGAGCAGAATCAAAGATAATCCGATACAAAACAATATGCCACTTTTGATTGCTTTGATAAGAGAGACTTTATTTTCAGTTTTTGAAGCTTTTTTTAGAAATAAAACACTACAAACAAGGAGCAACGATAGAACGTAAAAATATAAGAGTTGCTCTTTATATTGATAACCTAGAAACCAAAATAAAGTAATTACAACAACCAAAAATATGAACTTAGGAGCAAGCTCAAGATAATTAAACTTTCGGATGGTTTTTTTACCTAAATATACTCCTTGGTATAATGTGATATATAAAAGAAGTAAAGATGAAAACACTGTTACGAAAAAAAAGCTTAAGTCAGCAGAGGGATTGACTAAGTATGTAATAGTAGCTGAAATGATGAGAGTAACGACGCAAAGGTAAGGTAGTAACTGATGCAAAGCGTTTTCATCTTCGAACAATTTTTCGCTGTTTGCAGCGGTTATTACTAGGTGTTGCTTAATCCCCAAGTTTCCAAAAGCGACAGCTAAATAAATGATCGAAATGAACAATCCATATTCACCCATTTGTGCAGGGTCTAGCAGCAATAAAAGCACGGTAATTGTAATTACCCCGATTGCCTTTACCATAATGCGAGTGATTACGACGCTGAACATCTCCGCCATTAATAAAGACTTTGCCAACTAAATATCCTTAATATCGAACGTATGAGCGGGCTTTATTTCGCCGTTGGTCGATACCAAACGAACTTCGCAGTCCATTAGATAGTTGGTAGCTTCGTAAACCCTATTGCGCGCCAAATGAATCAAATAAAGTACGTCATTGGCCGTTGCATCTCCGCGGTTGACGATAAAATTGGCGTGAAGAGGAGAAATTTCAGCTCCACCTCTTCGAGTGCCTTTTAATCCTACTTTTTCAATTGCGAAACCAGGTGGTCCAATTTCACTGTACATTTTGGGGTTGGAAACAAATACTGAACCACAATTAGGTTGCTTCCTAGGAAATTTTTTGCGGCGCGATGATAATATTTCGAGCATTGTTTTACGAATTTTTGTCTTAGGTGCTGGCGCAAGCTTGAATGACGCTCCAAGTATTATGTGGTTCATCT
Source organism: Ningiella algicola (assembly GCF_028401415.2). Classification (NCBI taxonomy): domain Bacteria; kingdom Pseudomonadati; phylum Pseudomonadota; class Gammaproteobacteria; order Alteromonadales; family Alteromonadaceae; genus Ningiella; species Ningiella algicola. The sequence goes on from NZ_CP171821.2 coordinate 4,630,510, forward strand.
CTTGGAAGGGAGAGTACCTATAAGACAAATTAAGATCTTTTTTAGCAAAGTCTACTAAATCACCTTCAGTAGTTACGGTATTTATTGTTACTGCGTTTTCACCTATGGCTTTACGCTGGCTTCCGCCATTCATGTACAGTAATCCGCCAACTCTACCGGGAATTCCACAAGTGTGTTCGAAGCCAGTCAAACCTCTTCGATAACATTGGTAAGCTAGTTCTGGCACCCATACTCCTGCCTGAGCTTGCACCATCGTGTCATTAAACTTTATTTCTGAGAAGTCATTTCCAAATTTTATAATAATGTAGTTATAAAATTCGTTCTCAAATAGCAGGTTTGATGTATCTCCGATAATCAAATACTTAATCTTCAACTCGTTTATAAGTCTAATAGCATCAACCACTTGTTCCTCACTGCTCGGCGAGATGACGCATGCAGCGACCCCTCCAATTTTCCAATAAGTCAACGTAGCCAAATTAACATTTAACTCTATATGTCCGCTGTAACGACTTCTAAACTCCTCTAGATTCGAAGAAATTGTGCGTTTCACCGATTAATCCTCTAAAATCTTGATATCGGCACCCAAACCCTTAAGCTTTTCGTCCAAGCGATTGTAACCTCTTAGTGCCATTTCAACCCGTGTAATGACTGACTCACCTTCTGCACAAAGCGCCGCCATCAGCACGGCCATGCTACCCCTTAAATCTGTCGAATGGACGTTAGCTGCCTTAAAATTAACTGGTCCAGTTACTGAAATTTCACCGTGTACTGCACTAATTTTGCCGCCATTGATTTGCTTTTCCAACTCGTATGCATATTCAATTCTTTTCGGATATCGATAATCAAAAATCTTTGAATTACCATCAGAAACGAGTGCTAACAAGGTATAGAAAGACTGCATATCTGAAATAATACCTGGATGCGCTCCACATGCTATGTCGAATGGCTGTGGATTCTTGTAAACACAAAATTCGTGGCGATAGTATATGCTTGATTCATTTTGCATAAAGTCGATGCCAGACTCTTTTAAATGCAGCAATGGAACCGTCATATCAGAAAACGGAACGTTTTTGATTAACAGCGACGATTTGGACATAACTGCCAAGACGAGCCAAGTTAATGCCTCTATTCTGTCGTACATGATGCGTTTGACGCAGCCCTTAAGGTGATCAACCCCATTGATAATAATTTTGCTAGACCCGATCACTGTAATGTCAGCCCCCATTCTCTCCATGAAATCAATTAGATCTTTAACTTCAGGTGTTATGTAAGCATTCGAAATTTCTGTTTTACCTTCCGCAATTGCGCCGCAGAGGATTGCACTTTCAGTTCCGCCAACCGTCGAAATAGGAAACTTGATGTTCGCACCTTTCAATGAGTCGTTTGCTTTAATGTGTATAAAGTTTTCATGTTCTGTAACGGTGCATCCCATTTTTTCCCACACCATTACATGCAGGTCATATCCGCGAGCACCGATTTGACAGCCTCCTGGATAGGGGATGCGTGCTTCACCATTTTTCTTTAACAAACACGGAGCCAATAAATATGTGGTACGAATTGGAAAATTATAGTTGGTTAACTCTTCGTTTCTTAAACTGCTTGCGGATAAGGTCAAATTTTCTTCTGTTCTGTCAACAGATATATTGATCCCTATTTCCTTTAAAAACCTTATTTTATGGTTCACGTCGACCAACTCAGTAGGAAAGTTGGTCAGAGTTACTTCTTCGTCACTCAGACATGCTGCCGCTAAAACACGGGTTGCGGAATTCTTAGCCCCACTAACTGATACTTCGCCAGAGAGTTTCTTGCCGCCATTGATAATTGCTTTCACTTGTTTTCCTTACTTACTATTAGTCAGCATATAAAATATTGCTTTAGGATTTGTAATTAAATATCGCCAAAAGTACTTCCTAGGTTCGTTGAGCATTCTGAAAACCCATTCTAAACCTGCGTTTTGCATCCATTTAGGTGCTCGTGATACCGAACCAGCAAGAAATGCATATAACCCTCCGCAGGTTTTCAACCAACCCACATTTAATTCCGAACGCATTTTCATGCACCAAAACTCTTGCATGGGCTTGCCTAACGCTACCCATACAACGTCAGGTTTTAACTCATTTATCTCGTCAATGATCTCGCTTTCTTCTTCTTTCGAAAAGTAGCCATTTCGCCGTCCTACAATTTTCAAATTAGGGTAAGCACTTTTAATATTCTCAACTGCAATTTTGTTTTCCTGCTCAGTTGCGCCGAACATATAAAATGTTAATCCGGATTCTTGTGCGGCTCTCGCCGCATCGTGAAAGAAGTCGGTGGTTGCAATTCTTTCGGGAATTGTGTTTTTGCATAGTAACTTCGATGCAAATACAACCGACTGACCATCAGCGTGAATAATATCTGCCGACTTCATTGTACTTTGGAATGAAGGATCACTCCCGAATAAAGCTATCCCTTGACCGTTTGACGAAAATACAACTTTTGCTCGTTGCTTCGTTTCCCTCGCGGCTAAGCAATCATTGACCATTTTTTCTGCTAAAGCGGTGTTGCTAACGCAAACTGTTTCCATACCACCAACAACTGCTGTTTTCACGTTTCTAACTCCAAACTATTAATATGATCTTTTAAATTATTGGCAAAGCTTAATAGCTCTGCTGTATTCCATTGTGCAGCACTTAGGTTATCCACGCTATTTAGAAGCGATCTGCAGTGCTTCTCGTTTTCGGCGATATATACGCCCTCTATAGGCGACAAGTATTCTACCGATTTTTCCTGATGCTCGCTTCGATGTTCACCCTGCTCAAACTTTCGCGCGAGTACAACTGCGGGTTTGTTGAGCTTTTTTGCTAATAGAACGGTGCCTATGCCCAAGTGCCCAACAATAACATCTGACATTGACGCTAACTCAAGCATTTTAGATTCGTCGAGTGTTGAGAAATTAGTAAATCGTTGAGTTGTCACCAATTCCTGTAGCGTTTGAGCCATACAGTGATAATCATCATTATTTTCGACGAAAGTGCGAACACAGTTAATCAACCTTGGAAATGGAAATTGAGTTCCTACACTTAAGAATATCGTTTTAGTCAAAATATAGAGCCTATAAACTTAGTTCGTGATGATTCAAGGTGCCGCCATTGAGTAAAAGCCAAGTCAACAAAAAATGACGCTAAAAATCCACTTCTAGATAGCTGATCTGTATTCGCAATGCTATCGACCCAGATTGTTCTTATACCCAAGAGCTTTGCGGCTGATACTGAGACTAAACCAGGCGCAGCACCTGTTGTTATGACTAATTCAGGTTTTTCAGCCCGTAAGATTTTGAAAATTTGGAAAAAGCTTTTCAAACAATCTATTTTGCGTGAAACGTTGCAGTCCTGAATCAGATAATCGTATGGTCGAAGCTCGCTAGAACAAGACAATTTAGTGGCGACAGTGATAACACTAGGTGCCTTAAGTTGTTCAAGTATTAACTCAAGCTCAGACCAGTGTCCCCCGCTCGATGCAATTGCCAGTATTCTCATATCAGTATGAATAAATCCATTTTAAACTCGTAAAAATCAAGATGTATAAAAATAGTGTGAAATCTGCGCTTCAACTCCCATCAACGAATACTATTTAATTCAGTACGCGTGCTTTAACATATTGCAGTTGAAGCTTAAGCGCTCTTAGTGGACTATCAGACATAAAATACTGCAGTAACAATTGTTGAATCCGTCTCTTAAGTGAGTGCTTTCGATATCTATGTTTTAGTATTTTCCGTAACAAAAGCATCTTAGAGTTTTTAACTAGAGACGCAGATTCAAGGGTTATTTGGGGGAAAGTGCTATTCAATTCCAAAAGTAAAAAATCAAAGGCTGTTCGACACCCCCACTTCATTGAATTGTATCGAGCGGCCTCTATGTTTGGTTGCAAGTTCTTAACTAGCATAGCGGCGTCTAGGGATGAATGATGTGGAATATAGCCATCTGAGAAAATATGCAATGCAGAATGTAGCATGTTATGTTCCGAGCAAAGAATTCTAATACGGTCGCTATGAAACGCAGGATGTTTTGCGGATTGCAAGAAAAGGCCTGCATGATCGATTTTAAATAATGCTGGATTTATTAAAGCGAAGTGCACATCGATTATCACGGATGCGTCATTATCGCTAATCCAAGTCGATTCATACGAGTTATCAAGAGGCCTCGCTATCTTCGGCGCGAAGGGGCGTGCGTACTTTGCAATTATATTACCAAACTTATGAAAGTCCTTATCAAGTACTAGAATATCAATATCCGAATTTCCGCGCGGTGATGAAGAGTGGTATAGGCTACCGTTAAACGCAGATGACTTGAGCAATATTATAGTCATTTGGTTCTCTTCAAGGTCCGATACAAGAGTATTGATAAATGATTTGTGCTTTAAGTGCATTGCGACAAGTTGTGCATTAATGTGCTTTAGTCTTTCAAGCGTTTTTGGTGACTCAATTAAATCGCGGCAGTTCGCAAAGAATACGCCAGCGAGTCGTCGCATCTCATCATTTAAGAAGAGCAAGTCGAGGTCGTATTCTGCTTTATGCTCAAGAAAAAAAGTACGAGAAAGGCAGCTGTTTGCAACAAAATTAAAAGACTTCATATTGCAGCTAGCTCGGGAGCACATGCAAGGGTGACCGAAGACGCTATTAATAAATATTGCGTTGGAGTTGACACAGAATACATTCCCTGGTTAGTAAGACACTGAGAGCTTGATTTAATCAACATTGCTAATAAGCATTTTTATCCGTAAAACTTCTAAGCACCGTAAACACCAAAATCTTAAAATCCAACCACAACGACCAGTTGCGGATGTATTCCAAGTCAAACTCAATGCGTTTTTGCATTTTATCCACGGTGTCAGTTTCCCCTCGCCATCCGTTCACTTGCGCCCAACCCGTAATACCAGGCTTAACTTTGTGCCTTAGCATGTAGTAGCTCACGAGTTTACGGTAGGTCTCGTTGTGGGTTACGGCGTGTGGGCGTGGCCCAATTACCGACATATCACCTTTAAGTACATTAATAAATTGAGGAAGTTCGTCTAGCGAAGTTTTTCTTAAAAATGCGCCAAGCTTAGTAATGCGCGGGTCGTCTTTGCTGGCTTGGGTAACCACTTCGCTGTTTTCCATTACCTTCATGCTTCTGAATTTCCACACTTTGATTTTGCGGCCATTCAGGCCATAGCGGTCTTGCTTAAAAATAATGGGGCCGCGTGATGTGCATTTAATCGCAAGCGAAATTGCGAGCAGCGGTATGGCGAGCAGAATCAACGCAATGGTCGACAGTACAATATCTTCTAAGCGCTTTATCACCGCGATACCGCCGGACATGGGGTTGTCGTAAACGCTAATGGTCTGCACGTTGCCTAAATGCGCCATTTGACCGTGCATTAGGCAGTACATGAACAAGTCTGGTACCACATGCACCGTCGCTGTTGTATCCCCAAAGGCTTCTAGCATGCCTTGAATGCGATGTTGCGCCTGAATAGGGAGAGCAATGTAAATTACGTCAAATTCGTTATTACGCGCTGCCTCAACGCCTGCGGCGACGTCGCCTTTTATCATATAGTGGTAGTCGGGGTCGAGGCGCGATATTTTTCGGTCGTCGTAAATGGCATTAAGTTTGTATCCAATTTCGGGGTTGTTTTGTGCTTCTCGCGCTAGGCGAATGCCTTTCTCAGATAAGCCGAATAGGGCAATGCTGCGCGTGTTTAACCCGCGTTTACGCATACTGTGCAAAAATTTCTTAAAAACAGCTCGCCAACCAATAAGTCCGGTAAACCCAACGAGAAACCAAATGCCTAATACGACGCGAGAAAAGTCTTCCGACATTTTGGTGAAGAATAAGCCAACCACCACCAATGCGCCCGCAAGCGACCACGATACAAGGGTGTAAAAGGTAATTTCTGCGAATGCGCCGACGCGCCAACTACGATAAAGAGAGAATGATTCGGCAATTAATGCAAAGCCGATAGAGCCAATGAGCGCCAGCATAAAATACTCGCGCGAATAGTCTTGTTGATACATCAGTGTGGCAAGGTAGATACTCGCATGAATGATGCAAATATCTACTAATCGATAAACAGAACCAAACGTATTGCTGTTATCTTTTATTATCCCGCCTTTAATTCTATCCATATGCTTACTTCCAATGTTATAACGTGCTGCGCGGGTGCATATGCTTCGCACAGCTAAACAAAAGCATCAACTTCATAGTCGACTACTAATTAGTTCGTATACTGCGTCTAGGCTATTGTAATCATTGTTATAGTGTATTTGTGTGACACCTAGCGCATTAACAAACTTGCACATATTGTTAAAGCGAGATTTTTCTAAACCTAGAGGCGAATAAGCGTCTCCAAGCATACTATTTTGCAACATTGCCATAATGGCCATGCTGCTGTTAATCGGTTTTAATCCAATGCCTTTTTCTATCGAAGTCAGATAACCTAGTTTACCTGTAGTTGTAGAAGCTGTCATCAAACGTGTGTTCTTTTCTAGAGAGGCAAGTTTTGCGCCGTTACGGTTCAATACGTATACATCACTAAGCACATAGCCTTGATAAGCGTCTATTTCGGGCAGTTCAAGCTTAAGCTTTGAAAAGCGCTCATGCACTTTACCGCTAGTGCTTGCACTAATATCACCCAAGTGTTGCACAGAATCGGGCCACATACGTGCTCGCGGCCAGCTTGGGTAAACCATAAACCCGCTGCTGGCGTTTGGGTTTTGTGAAGGGCGCGGGTGTAGGGCCAGCATGTCATCTGTTAACCACTGAAATCCGCGTTCTTGCAAATAGGCGCTTAAGGTCGTTTTCCCCATGCCGCTTGGTGCAATCAGTGCAATACATTTGTCATCTTTCACTAGAGCATTGGCGTGAATGCAAGGTATTGCCCGCAGTTCCAACCATATAGCAATTGCAATGGTTTGAAAGTAATGCGATGCATCAGTGCCTGATCTCCAATCGATCACTATTTGCGTATTAGATAGTTTAAACTTGCCGCTACCTTCACACTCTACGTCCAGCACTAAGTCTTGCGATTTTGCACTTTTAAACAGTGATAATTGTGTGTGGTACTTTTCACCTTTGTCTAATAGCGTCCATATCAATGTTGCATCAGCGCTGAGTTCAACTGTGCCTTCTGATATTTGTAAAGAGTAGGGAAGTGGCTCACGCTTATCTGCGTTGAAGATCTTTGATGAGGACTTTTCATCAGGCAAAAATAAATCAACGCCGTGTAACGGCGTTGAGAAGTCTTTATTTAGCATGTCTTAGAAGCGCTGCTAAGCAGCGCACCTATTTTGAAGCTTATCCTTGGAAAGGATTGCGCTTAGTTTGACCGCCTTGCTCGTCTGGAATGCTTCCAGAAAAACCTTGTGTAAGTTCTGCCAAGTCACCAGGGTTGGTAACTACAGGCTTAACGTACTGCTTTTTGCTTTCGTGCGTTGTATTGCTGTTATTCATTTTACGTTACCTTGTATTCTGTCCGTCTTATGAGAAGATTTTTTTGCGAGCTAGTAATAATACACCACCTAGCACCAAACCTAAAGTAGCAGGAGCAGGAACTGATACTGCGTCGGTATCCATTAGGAATACAGCAGATGCACCGTTGTCCAGGCCAGCGCCAAAATCAATGTCAAGCGTATAGAATAAATCGCCTGCGCCACCCATAAGAGGGCTTGAAGTTGTGAACACTGCTGTCATAAAATCAGATACAGGAGGACGACCAACGCCAGAACCTGCAGTACCTTCTTCAACTGGAAGTACGTCAAATACAATACCGCCAGACTCGCCCAACCAACCGTTGATAGAAATACCGGTAATCACTTGCGTTGTATCGTTGTCTAATACCCAGTCACCGAAGAACGAAGTACCGTCAAAGTCACCGAAGGTGTTTCCAGCTTGAGATAATGACCAATCTGCACCGATTGCTGCACCGCTCATGCCTTCAGCATCTACGATTGGGTTACCGGTAGTACCCATTGTAGTGCCCGTAACTTCCCATACTGCGGTACCTGTAGAACCATCGCCGAAGGTAGCCGTTACGGTAATACCAGCCATGTCTGCACCGGTAACGCTATCTGTTACGATAAACGCAGCGCTTGCCATCGAAGATGCGGCCAAAAGGCTTAAACCTACCATTGCTTGTTTCAACATAATAAATATCCTTGTTTAAGTGTGGTATTACGACACCACGTTTTAAATACTACGAGTACAAATAGGTGTGCAAGTTCTAAGCCGTTTTAAAAAAAGTTATAAAATTCATATGGATGCAGCTGGTTAGTCCAGTGTTGCAGCCTGTTAAGTCAACTGGTTGTAAAAAAAACAGACACTAAAAAGTGACGCAAAACAGCGACATAGCGATTAGCGTCATTGCAATGTGGGAGCAAAATGCTCATTATGAAATCATCGTCTATCAGCGACGGCGTTATGCTTATTCGTCGCGTACATACCTCCCACGAATTTATGGAAATTACCGATTAAATGGAAATCAGCTACAGCGTTTTTGGTTCTCAAGCACAGTATGCAATCAAGGCTCTACGTAAAGTCTTAAACAGTTGTGAATATTTGACTCAAGTATCTGGTTTAAAAGTTCTTTCTCGCATTTCATTAGATACCTTCTCAGCGCTTAACGATTCAACCCTGGATGCAATCGCATCAACACTTTCGCATCAAATTAGTGATAAGCGCAGTGCTCAACAAAGCACCAATGAAGGTAATTACGCCAAGCAAGACGCACAAGTTGCAGCCATTTCAATGCAAGTTATGCCTGAGCACTTGAATCGCCTGCAGGGTGACTTCCGCTTAATGTTTGTTGATCAAGCCACGGGTAACTTGCATTTAGCGGTCTCAGCATTTAACCCGCAAACGCTATTTTACGCGCGCTTACCTGACTTTACAGACACTTATATTGTAAGTAGCGACATAAGCCTCGTGCTGGACCTTGTTCTCCCTGAGGTTGACTGCACTTCGCTTGCAATGTGGCTAGCAGGGCGTCCCGATCCTAATCGTTCGATGTTTGAGAACATTCATCAGGTCGCTCAGGGCACCTGCGTATCCATGCATATGCATGCTTGCAGAAATGCACGTTCAACGAATCAAAAGACCACTGAAATAGAAGCACTACACTCTGTAAGCATTGCAAGCCAGCGCTTTTGGGATATTGACGCAAACACCTTGCGCAATGTGCCTGAATACAGTGACAGCGCGCTCCCTTCAGAATTTGCCTCTCGATTAAACACGAGCGTACAAAGAAATTTATCAGCGTATACAAGTAAGGAGCTAGCGGGTGACAACAATGAAAACGTGTTTACGCAATTAAGCGGTGGCATGGATTCAACCTCCGTTAGTGCATTGGCTTATAGTGTTTTGAGTAATGCAGACGCGCGCCTGCACAGCATCTCGCATACTTATCGCGATACAAAAAGCTGCGATGAGAGCGATAATATCAACGCTATGATCGCGAAGTATCCTTTTGCGCAATCACATTTTATAGAGCTGGATAAATACACAGAAAAGTCCTTTGCAGAGCTGTACCCAACCCATCCTCAAAGCCCGGGCATGGTGCTATCGCCCAAATATCACGAGGAGGCAAAGTTGATGCAAGCCTGTAATGCCAAGTTATTGCTAACGGGAAACGGGGGCGATGAAATGTGTTGGGGGCATAGCTTTGTCTATTACGACCGTTTAAAGCGCGGTGATATAAAAGTATTGTCAGAAGTGATGAAGGGCGCTCGCGAGCTAAAGCTGTCGCGCTGGCAGTCGCTCAAATCGGTGTTTTTAGGGCCAGTGCTACACTTTGACATTTTGCCCATGCTGACATTCAGCGAAAAGTTCAAAGCGTTGTTTGAAAAAACGCTGCATATTCCGCCATGGCTCAGCCCACACGGCGAAAGCATGGTGCGTGAGCAGCAAAACGCCATGGCAAATGCCAACCCATTCTCTGATGGCAAGCATGGTTTAACGCGCTACGCTCGCTACGAGGGCTTATTTAATACCTCTACCTTCAACAGCATGCGCTCCTATCAGGCAGTGTTTGATACCTATGGTTTGCAGGTGCAGCATCCGTTTTTCGATAAAGACATTGCTGAATTTAGTTTTGCGATTGAGCAACACCAGCATATTAACGGCAAATATCCGAAACTGCTGCTTCGAAAAGCGATGACCGACTTACTCCCCGAGCAAGTGTGTTGGAATATGCATAAAACGGTGTTTGATCAGCATTTTGCAAAGCTTGTTCAACAAAATGCAGTGAGTTTGCGTAAACTGCTGGAGCACGAAGGCTTACAGGACCTAGGTTTGGTAAACAACGAGCACTTATTAACTATCTTCGACGCGCTCGTAAATTCACCCCAACCGTCACTGAATGTCGATTTGCTTTATGCGATCTTAGTGCAGTCTTGGTATCAGACCCACATATTGAAGCTTGAATAAATTACTTAGCATTTCACACGGGTGTCAAGATTTTTTACACCATTCACTTTGTTTATGCGAGTATTTTTTTTAGTGATTCAGCTTGATTAACCAGAGTTCGGGTTAATTAAACAGACGCGCAGGATTATCTAGCGTTAATTTCTTTACGGTAGCCGCATCAAGGTTTTTTAAATCATGAACTGAAGCCAAATCGGGTGCACGACCTTTGAGATTATGACAGTCTGAGGCAATTGCAAAGACTTTATCCTGCTCTATTAAATCAAATGCCATGGCTTTAACGTCTTCTCCAAATTTACCTCTTAAGCTACTCGCCGTGACCTGCAAAGGACAGCCGAGCTTAATGAACTGTTCGAGTTTTTCGGGATGATCAACAAAGGTACGGTTGCGTTCAGGATGCACAATAAGCGGCATAATGTTTTGGCCGATTAGCCAGTTAACCAAATTGTCGCTTCCGTGAGGCACGTCTATTCGCGGAAACTCAAGCAAAAACACTTTTTTACCGTCCAGTGTGCCAAGCCATGGAATTTGGTTTTGCATAACAAGCGGCATTATTTCAGGGCCAATGCGCACTTCTGCTGCAAGACGCAGATGAATATTGAAACCTGCATCTTTTACATTCGCTTGAAAAGTATTAAAGCTTTGTTCAAGCGCGTGTTGGGTATTGTCGTAACGGCCAATATGTATATGGGGAGTGAGCACCTGTGTATGCACGCCTTGGTCGACAATTCGATTCAGCATTTCAAATGACTCGTCTATTGTGCGAGCCCCGTCGTCAACGCCAGGCAGAATGTGGCTATGAATGTCAATCATCGTATTGTTTTACACCTGTCAATAAGCTATTAAATTGGTACACATAGGTATCTCGTCTAATACAAAAGTATTGTAAAAAAGTGCCTGTTTATCATAATCATAGCGCTTTAAATATGATTATACACGATGTACACTACTCGCGCTTGCTGTGAATTTATGGAAAGCTTACGCAATTGCGTTTGGCTTGTTGTTCCTAACGATAATAATAGCAAAACTGTTTACAGACAGCGCAAAATAAGAGGGCGAGTTCGTAAATCGACCATCAGAAACACTCATTAGTCGATGAAATTTTCCCCATGTTGAATATATTTTTAACGTTGAGCCAGGCAATTTTAAACGCATATTTGAGAAATTCTTTATGCGAATAACAATAAATTAAAATGCTTTGCCGCACGTTTTCTTGCTTAGACAGTGTTTCACTCGCCTCAATTATCTGGCTTATTGCCCGATATAATATATGTGAATGCGTTTGTATTTAAACGCCATATAGAAAAGGTGAACCTATAAACACTCAACAAAGCGCACTATACAAAAGAGCAACCGACAGCACCATTATGCTAATCATAAGCGGTGGGATATGTCTTGGTATCCTCCCTTTTGCTGTTTACCGGGTTACCACGGGTGATCACGAAATAGCGCTTTTAAATTGGATCATAGTGCTTGGCACGGCATTTATTTTCCTGCATTTGTGGCTCACCAATAATAACAAAATCGCCCGTGTTGGTATTTCATTGCTGACGATTTTCGCAATGACCACAACCATTTATTTGAAGGGCGCGGCAAATGTACATTGGGTCTATCCTGCGCTCACCGCCACTTTTTTCTTGTTATCTCCGATTCGTGCTGCATATATGACCTCCGTGTTCTTGCTGGTGATCCTCGCGATGATTTATCGTGAAGTGAGCTTTTTGTTTTTATTGACCTTCGCGGTATCAGCAGGCGCCACGTTTTTGTTTTCGTTTGCATTTTCTAGACGAATGGGTAATCAGGCAAAATTTTTAGAACAGCTCGCAACCACAGACGCGCTGACCGGAATTGGCAATCGACGCAAACTAGAAGAGAAGCTTTTGGATATCATCCGCCGTATAAAGCGATATCCTAACAACGCTTGTTCACTGATTATTTTTGATATTGACTACTTTAAGCAGGTCAACGACAAGTACGGTCATGCCAGCGGTGATATGGTCTTACAAGGTTTTGCCCGCTTAATAGAAGAGCGCATAAGAGAAGCTGACAGTCTATTTCGTTTGGGCGGAGAGGAATTTGTACTGGTGCTTGAGAATACGCATCTGTTCGAAGCAAAAAGCCTAGCCAAAAAAATTGCCCGGGAAGTGGAAGAAGCCAGATGGGATATTGGTGACTTGACGATTACCACTTCCGCTGGCATTGCTGAATATTCTGAAGATGAAAGCACTTACGATTGGATGAAGCGCGCCGACGACGCATTGTATCGCGCAAAAGCTGCGGGCAGAAATCGCTGTATCAGCACTAACGACTTGCTCGCTGTAAACGCTTAATACCCATACCCCTATAATTTTTAAAGGGCTTTGCGCGTTGGCATCACCACGTTCGCAAAAATCAGACCCGCCACTAAAGACATGAAAATCACAAAGGTTTCCTGGCCAATATGATCGGCATGCATGAAATCTTGGCCAGACACGAAGGAGTTAAGTCCAATATAGGTTTTTGAGCCCGGTACAAGCACAATCAGCCCTTGCATCAATACTATTGATGCAGGTGCATGGGCAAAGCGAGTGAATAAGTTCGCAAATACGCCTACCGCAAAGGCTCCCACAAAGGTGCCTAAGCCGAACTCTAGGTATTTAGATGCCCAGTATGTGCCAAAATAACCGACAAAACCGCACATGATGGCCCACGGTGCATGCTTTATCCTCAGCTTAAAGATAACAACAAGTGCACTACAAAGCGTGAGTACGGCAACCCAAATCGCCCATTTAGGAGTGGGTTCAGTGGGTACCATTGCCACTTCTGAAAACCACCAAAAGCCAATCGCAATGCCTAAGAATGCACCAAAATAAAGCTTAAACAGCTGCATGAGTGCGTCCATTACCCTAGCTGTGCCCGATACCAAATTGCGCGATGACAGTTCAGCTAAGCCAATGGTTAGCGCCAGTCCAGGAATAAAGATAATGATGGAGGAGAGCACAACCAAACGAATATTGATAGCTGGCTCCACAAGCGCACTAATTGCGCAGGCACACACCCCGGCTACAAGTGCAGCCGCAGGCTCCAGCATCAGATTGACGCGCTTTGAGTGCAGCGACCAAAAGTATATAAGGTACATTATGCAGCCAATTGCGCCTGCGGCAATGGCATCATCAAAACTTGAGCCCATCACAATGGCAAAGGAGCCGGTAGATATCCCCATTGCGAAAAACTCAAACAAGGGGTGATAAAAGGCAGGTAGGTTGTCGATGCGGCTGAGTTCTTCGTCTGCCTCGCTTAAATTGAGTTCAGCACTTAGCAGTCGTGTAACCAGCTCGTCAGTTCTCGATAGGGAGCCTAAATCTAGTTCGCCGGGCTGAACGCGCGCTGCATGATTATATTCGTCTTCTCGCTTGTCGCTCCAGATGACGAAGGTGAGGGAGGTAGGCGTTGAAATAAAGCTTGCATTCACGTTAAGGTAGCTTGCGACTTCAAGCAAGTGTGCTTCTAGGCGATGCGCAGGCGTACCGTACTTGTGCAACATTTTGCCAAGCTTGACGATAAATCTTCGGATTTGTTTAAATTCTTGTTCGTCCAATATGGCTCTTCAGCTACAACAGCGACATAAGGGTTTGCGCTATCTCAAAATTTGGCAGCACTTTACTCGCTCCGCCAAATTTTACAAGCTCTTTTGGCATCCCGTATACCGTGGCCGTTTGTTGTGACTCTGCAATGGTAAATGCGCCCTTCTGATGGGCGGTTGCCATGGCCTTCGCGCCGTCATTGCCCATGCCTGTAAGCTGAACACAGCAAAGCTTGCTTGGGGAGATATGCTTGAGTGCCGATTCTACTAACAAGGTAATGCTCGGTTTCCAAATTAGTGGGGTTTCACTTGTGTCGGGTGAGGCGCTTAAACCATTGTTACGTTTATGCAAAATCACATTTGCATCGCCTTGCGCCACGTAAGCATTGCCGGGCATTAATCGTGTTTCGGCATTTAATTCGTGCACGCTTAGCTTAGACATTTTGTCCATTCGCGTGGCGAACACTTGCGTAAAACGTGAAGGCATATGCTGCGCGATAATTATGGGAACAGGATAACTGGCGGGAAGCTTGGGAATAATCTCTTGCAAACACACCGGCCCGCCTGTTGATACACCAATGATCACTAGTTCAAGTTCTCGCCGTTTGGCAGGACGCGAAGGGTTAAGCAAGCGAACGCTTCGAAGCGTATCCGTATTATTTGTTGTAAGCTTTGGCGAAGCTGTGTTCACCACATTTGGCGTGGCGGGGTATTTGGCTGCGGTAAAAGATGAATTTGGTTTATCAAGCGGTTTAGACCGAGAAACCTTCGCCGCGTTTATTACCTTGCTGACCAGCATATATTTGGATTTATTCAAGGTCAGTGATACCGGCCCATTAGGTTTGGCAATGTAGTCCAACGCGCCTATTTCAAGGGCTTTTAAGGTTTCATTCGCATGCTTTTGAGTCAGTGATGACACCATAATGACTGGGGTAGGGCACTGCGCCATGATTTTTTCAAGACAGGTCAGTCCGTCCATTACCGGCATGTTGATATCAAGCGTGATTACGTCGGGCTTAAATCGGGTAATTTTTTGTAGGCATACTTCACCGTTTTCGGCGGTATCGGTGATCATGCCGTGCTCTACTAGCGCACTGCAAATATGCGTGCGCATTAAGTTTGAGTCATCTACTACGAGTACTCTGAACGCGCGATTATCAGGCATTTTTCTCCTTATTTGTGCTAACGAGAAGTGCAGGGAGAAGCAGCAAGTCGACAATTAAGGCCGCCGCAATAATAATGGCAGTAAGCGTGCCCATATCGGAGTTTATCGCAAAATCCGAAAGGGCAAGCACAGTAAAGCCAGCACACAAGACCACTGTTGTGATAAGAAGCGCCTTGCCTACGTTCTCGTAAGCGAACTGCACGCTTTTTCTCGCACTAAGCCCTTGATCCATCCCGGCTTTGTACTTACTTAGAAAATGCACGGTATCATCAACAATAATCCCAAGTGTCATGGTCATCACCACTGACAGCGCCATACTGATTTTGCCCGATATCAAAGCCCACATTCCAAAGCCAATGAGCGCAGGCATTAGATTAGGCACCAAGCTTATGAAACCAAGTTTAATGTCTTTTAGTGCAACAAATAATAAGGCCGAAATGAGCACCAGAGCGATAACTGCACCGGTCATCATGCCTTGCATATTGGCTTTGCCAATGTGCGCGAAAATGAGCGGCAGGCTAGCAGCATCAAT
This sequence comes from Ningiella algicola, assembly GCF_028401415.2. Taxonomy (NCBI): domain Bacteria; kingdom Pseudomonadati; phylum Pseudomonadota; class Gammaproteobacteria; order Alteromonadales; family Alteromonadaceae; genus Ningiella; species Ningiella algicola. The sequence continues at coordinate 4,646,202 of NZ_CP171821.2, forward strand.
GCGATACTCTGGTGCGCGCTCATTCATCCAATTTTTTGCGCGCTGTTCAAAGCCGGTAAAGTCTTCACTGCCTAAGTTTTTCAAGGTCACCATCACGCGCACAGCGGATTTATTGATATCAATTTGGTTATTGATATCAAGACCATAAGGCAATGACATCTCATAAAGCAGTAAGTATTGAGCGGCAACGTCGGCGCGTTCGGGCAAGCGGTAAAAGCTTTTGTCATCGGCGTTTAAATTCATGTTCAAACGCTTCATTGTGTTTGAGAAGCTTAAAACGTGGTCAACTTCTTCTTGTTCCTCGAGCCAGAGCGTAAATGCTTCAATGCTTTGTAAAAACTCGGGTGTCGTAATGGCATTCTCTTCATCGGTGTAAATGGCAAAATCGATGGTGCTAAGGCCGCTTAGTTTGTCTTGTTGGAAGTCAGCGTCTTGCCTGAAATCATTTCCTTTATTGAAGTATTCAATGGCGATGTCGTTAAGCTGATTTTGTGACGCTAAGTAGGCGCTGATGCCCATTAGCGCAAAACAGGCTATTAATAAGACGCGATACCATTTAAATACCCAGTCAGAGAGTTTTTCCCAGTTTGAAGCTTTGGCCTTATCACTATCTGAGTATGCTTCTATCTCATCTTGGTCAATCTGATAGGAAACCGGCATGATGATCAACATGGCAGGCAACAGCACTAAAGAGGTAATGCAGGCCAAAGTCACACCAATCGCCACCAAATTGCCTAGGTCAGAAAGAATAGGCACCTTTGCAAAATTGAGCGTTAAAAAGCCGATGGCGGTCGTTACGCTGGTGATCATAATGGGTTTGGTATTCAGCGCAATCGATTTTTGTAAGGCTTCGATTTTATTTAAGCCTCGCATCATATTCACGCGAAAGCCTGATACAAGATGCACGCTGTCGGCAATCGCCAAGGTCATAATAATAACAGGCACGTTAGCCGTTGCGATATTCATAAACATACCAAGCCATCCACCAATGCCCAAGGTGGCACTTACGCACACGCTCACGATAATCAAGGTGGCGACAGTGGCGTATACCGAGCGCATTAACACAGCAAGCAGTACGCTAATGATCAAAAACATGATAGGGAATAGCGTCGCAGCGTCTTTAATAGCGGCCAAAAACATGGCGTCGGTCATAATCACAATACCCGATAAACGAATATCATGTTCTGGATATTCAGCTTGATAAGGCGCAATCATGTCGCGTACGTATTTGCCAATTTCTGTTATTTCTTTTGTTTGATCACCGTCTGGCAACTGCACGGTTACGTTGATCATGGTGATATCACCATTGGGCGATATCAACTTATTGAGCATATCGGGCTCGGCAACGCTGACTCGGCTGATGGTATCAACGCGCTCATCGTCTAAGTCGTCAAGCTGTAAGAGCAAGTCTTCGACTATTAAATCGTCGTCAAGTGCATAGGTGTGCTGAAAATTGGTGATGGAATCAACCCGAGTAGACAAGGGTATTTGCCAGCTGTCTTCGGTGAGACCTTTAATTAATGTCAGACTCTGCTTATTGAACAGCGATTCGCCATTTTTATAAATGATGATGCTAACGGTCTCATTTTTGGTAAAAATGCGCTGCATGTTCTCATAGGCAACGCGCTGAGGGTTGTCTTGCTCGAAAAAGACTTTGTAATCCCCTCTGAAATACAGGTTTTTCGCCCCAATTGTCATACCGATAATGCAAAGAATAACGACCGCAATAACCGTTTTAGGATAGCTAAATATATAACGTACCCATGCTGGCTGCATGTTATGCGTTGTTTGCTCTGAAGCATTGATTTTTGCCATCGTAAAACAGGGCACCGTTTTTGGGAGTTTCTATACCTTAGTGTAACGGAGGATTTGGGAAAAAGTTAAGCATATTTGTACACCGTATCAGCCTCTAGATATACAAAAGGCCTCACAACTCAGTTATGAGGCCTTTCGATTCTGTTTGCTTCGCTTAATTAGTTGACGTTTACAGGCTTACGTGGGCGTTCATTAGAACGTGTGAACAAGCCTTTGATGAAGTGAAACATCCTGCGGAACACCGCGCCTATGTCGGATAAAATCATATACAAACAAGGGACTAAAATAAGTGTGACCAGCGTTGCGTAAAGCACCGCAAAGCCAAGTGCGACTGCCATGGGTATCACAAAACCTGCCTGCAAGCTGGTTTCAAACATGATGGGGAGCACCCCCGCAAAAGTGGTAATGGAGGTTAAGGTTATCGCTCTAAATCGCGCGCAACCTGCTTCAATCACCGCCTCTCGCACGCTGTATCCTTGAGCTCGCCTTTGATTGACAAAATCAGTCATGACCAGCGAGTCGTTAATGACAACCCCGGCAGCAGCTATTAAGCCGAAGGACGAGAACATGCTAATATCCATTCCGAAGATGAAGTGCCCCCAAATCGCACCCGTAAAACTAAAGGGGATCACCGACATGATGATGAGTGGCTGAGCGTAGCTTTTAAGGGGTACCGCAAGTAACACATAAACCATCACCATACCGGCTACGAAGAACAGCATTTGTTCATCCTGTTGCGCTTGCTGTTCTTCTATTTTACCGCCAAGCTCGGTTTTTACCGATGGGAAAGCCTCTTTCAATGCGGGCAAGATGTTGTCTTTGACATTATCTACCACTTCATTTGGCTCAATCACTTCTTCGTCTATGTTGCCCCAGATATAAACGCTTCGATAGCCGCCTTCGCGGCGAATGTAGCTAATACCGGGTGCCTCATACAAATCTACCACGTCACCCAACATCACTTCTTGTCCGCTTGGCGTGGTGATAAGCGCGTATTTTAAGTCAGCAAAGCGCTCTCGCGTAAGTTTAGGGTAACGCACCATCACGCGGACTTCTTCACCATCACGCAATACGCGCTGGGCTTCACCGCCGTAGAAACTGGCGCCAACTTGGGCTGCAATGCTGGTTAAATCAAGACCTAAGTCATATGCCACTGGTTTTAACTGCATTTGCACTTCTTTACTGTCGGGGTCAATGGTGGAGCTAACATCAAACACGCCTGTTTGTGTTTGCATTAGCTCAATCATGTAGCGGCCTGCAGCATTTAATGTCGCAATATCAGAGCCAAATAGCATGTAGCCGAATTCCCCGTCTTGGCCGCCGCCATTGACATCGTCTTGAATAGTAAATGACTTCATACCGGCAATTTCTGGCATGGCTTCTCGCCATCTTCTGGCAAGTTCGAAGGTGTCGAAGTGACGTGCATCTTCATCCACCAGTGGCGCCATTAAACGGCCTTCGGTTCGACCTTGGTTCCAGACAAGAATGTCTCTTACCATGCCACTTCCGTATTCCTCAGCAATTTCATCATCCACCGACATCACAACCGATTCAATGGTTTTAAGTGCATTGATGGTCACCTCGTCTGATACGGTTTCGCTCATTTCAATTGTGATGCTCGGGAAGTCATGAGGAACTTTAGGCTCTGGCACCATGCGCACGTAGTTAGCGGAAATGAGTCCCCAGCTTACAATCAGCATTGCAATGAAAAAGCCTAAAACAATCCATCGTTGGCGAGTACACGCAGTGACAAAGCGTTTATACGGGCCGTGAATAAAACCAAAATAGCGATTGTTGAAGCGCTCTCGCCAGCCGTTTTTCTTTAAGGGTTTAAAGCTAGAGTGGGCAATATGCGCCGGAAGAATAAGCTTTGATTCAATGAGAGAGAAAATCAGGCACAGGATGGCTACACCTGCAATATTGATAAAGAAATCGCCCATCGGGCCGCTTGCAAAGGCAAAGGGTGCGAAAACGGCAATGGTGGTCAAAACACCGAAAGTGGCAGGCGTTGCGACGCGTTTGGCACCAATGATAACGTTGCGCACGCCGCCGCCTTTTTGCTCAATTTCAGTATAGGCGCTTTCGCCTATGACAATGGCATCATCCACCACAATCCCCAGCACCATAATAAATGCAAACAGTGACAGGATATTGATCGTGATACCCAATGCAGGCATCAGCATCATTGCGCCTAAAAAGCACACAGGCAAGCCAATCATTACCCAAAATGCAAGCTTAAAGCGCAAGAAAATCGCGAGCATCAAAAATACCAGAATGCCCCCTTGCAGCATGTTACCAAGCATCATATCCAGGCGTCCGTTTAAGTAGTAGGTCATATCCACCAATACTTTTAACTGCACGCCTGCTGGCAAGGTTTTATTGCGCTCTGCGATATAGTCGTTGACCGATTTCGCCACCGGGATAATATTTTGGCTGCGCGTTGCTTTTACGCCCATGTAAATGGCGTTTTCGCCGTTGTATTTGAAGTAGCGCTCGCCCTCAGTAAATTCATCTTTGATATTGGCCACATCTTTAAGCAAGACCTTCGCGCCACCATCGCCAATTTTTACAGGAATATTGCGAAACTCTTCGCCATTGTAAAACTGGTTTTCAACGCGCACGGCAATCATGCCGCTGTCAGAGCGAATTTGTCCGGCTGAAAAGTTCGCTGAGAAGCGACGAATAGCCTGCGTCACATCTTCAATCGTCAAGTTGTATTTGCGCAGCATTTCCGGTTGAATTTCAATCCCAATTTCACCGTCTGGCACGTCTGCATTAACTATCTGGACGTTGCCAAGTTGCAGTAACTCTTCTTCAATCTGATTGGCGAGCGGCTTTAGTTCAGTAAGCGGTAAATCTGCGACCACCGACATTTCGATAACGTCTTGCTGCCATTCTATTTGCGAAACAGTAATGGGCTCCATTAAAGCGGGGAAGGTCGCTATGGAATCAACACGCGCTTTGATTTTGTCTAATACATCAGGCAAATGCTCATCTGGATGAATTTCCATGGTGACTCGACCGCCACCGCGCCAGGAGCGCCCAACCGATTTCTTGATTTCAGTAACATCGGTAATCGCTTCTTCAATTTTGATGACAATGTTTTCTTCAATCTCTTTTGGCGATGCGCCAGGATAGCTCACGTATGCATTGATGTAGTTAATTTCGATGTTGGGGAACATTTGTTTTTGAATGGTGAAATAGCTCACAATCCCCATAATAATAATGAAGCCCATCAAGAGGTTGGCCGCCACCGGGTTTTGCGCGAAAAATGCGATTAGGCCGCGCGGCATGGGTTCAACTTGAGGTGTATTTTCGCTAGATTTGTTTTCGTCAGACATACTTTCGTTAGACATGATGCTCTCCTTAATCCATGTTGTATGAAATTAAGGCTTGGTCAGGCGATTTTACTTTTACCTGCATGCCGTTTTGTGGATACTCTGGTAGCTCTTTTACCATTCTGTCATCAGCATTTACGCCGCTTGATATAAAGAAGTAGCTACCTTCTTCACGAATCACTTCTACCTGATGAGATTCCAATTCGTCATTTTCATTAAGTACCCAAAGTTTGCGATTGTTCACGAGAGATTGCGGTACTTTAAAGACGTTCTGCAGTTGCTTACCTGCTATACTGACTTCCACATAGCTGCCAAACTTAAGTGCAGGTGCGTTGCCATTCAGACTGTAGGGGTCTTCGACTCGCACCACTAAATGAAGCATGCGAGTGGCATCATCTAGTACACCTAAATCGCGAGAAACAAAGCCGGCACGCTGAATAGGGGCTCTGTCTTTTGTGGTAATAACCGCTTCGTTTCCGCGCATCTCATCAAGCAAAAAAGGACGGTCAAAGCCTGCGATGGGTAATACCACTTCTGCCGTTTCAACATTACTTAATGTAGCAACAGTCATACCCGGGGTGACATATTGTCCTGAGCCGATTTGCCTAGACATGACTAAGGCGTCATATGGAGCGGTTACTTGCGTCTTGTTAAGGTTTCTTTTGGCAATTCGCAAAGAGGCTTCGGCTGATTTAAGCTGCGCTTGTGCGCTCAACACTTGAGGCTTGCGTAAGTAAAGGTCAGATACTTGATTCGCCCCTAAGTTTTTAGCTTCACGTTGCGCGACTTTTTGACGGGCCAGCTCTTCGGTTAGTGTTGCCTGTGCAAGGGATACTTGTGCTTCAGCTTGCAACACTGCCGCTTCATAGGCGTCTGGCTCGATCAAAAAGAGAATATCGCCTCGCTTAACTACACCACCCTCAACAAAGTTCTCGTTCCAACTTAAGACTTCCCCCGAGACTTGCGCAGCGAGCACGGTTGTTTCAAGCGGCTTTACTTCTCCGAAGCTGGAAATCACCACATCATGATTTAGAGGCACCAGTGCCTCTACACTAACGGTAGGGCGAGTGTCGACAGGTTCTTTTTCGTCTTCGTCCTCAGCGGTGGCTTGAATGCCCGTGCTTATCCCTACAGCAACTGCAATAATTGCAAAAAAGCCTATGGCCTTGAGCAGATTAGATTTCAGTGAGCTACCTTTCATTGTTTTGGTTCCTTGTTGAGTACACCACTTATTATATGCTTTGTGTATTTACAAGGTATGTGCCAAATGTAACTAAATATATGATTTTTTACTCAAAGTGCACAAATCGCGGCGATCAGCGTCTGGTAAGATGAGTTAATTTTGTCTTTTGCTGATTATTAGTGGTTTATTTGACTAATGATTTGGTGAAAATTGCAATATTTTGGTTGATAAGTCGCCCGGAATCAGATTGTTAGCGCGCCTTGCAAATCATCTTCATCCTTGTTTCATGTTCGCTTTTCATCCAATTGCTGATAGTGTTACGAGCATAATAAAAAAGGATACTCGCCATGCACAAACGCACCTTTACACTTTGTTTGCTACTGCTTATTTTTTTAGCTATGCCATTGAGTTTTGTCGCTCATGCCCAAGGCGAGCAAAACGCCGATTCGATTCAACCAGTTGAGCGAGCCTATAACAGCCAAGTTGCCGATTCGATGAAAGCCGTCGAGCAAGTGCCGCCAGTCGTTACTGTGAATCAGGCTATGGACGACTTGCCTGATGATTTTCAGCAAATAGTGGTTCGCAGAAAAAATATTTTGTTGTCAATCAACCGCACCAATTCTCAGTTAGCCATGTTGCAAGGCGATATGTATTCTTATGCTTACTCTTCGCCAGAGATGCTGCAGCGAGAGCTAGATGAGGCCAATACACGACTTGTTCAAAACAAGGCATATATAACGCAGCTAGAAAACAGGGGAACTAGCCTGAGCGCGGAGGAGGAGCAATCCATCAAAGCTGCGCTTAGCTATATCGATATTGACGAGGATTCCATCAAAAGACTCGAGCGCGACATGCGAAAACTTCAGGAAGATGAACAACGCATCCAAAAGCTTAGCAATGATTTGCTGTCATATGAAAACACACTGACTGCAATCGAGCTAAAACTCGGCAATATGTTCAACTTAGAAAAAGAACGCAACAGCTTTAGAATGATGACGAGCATCGCCTTTGTCGCGTTGGTAGCGATAGTCATCGTCGGGTTTTACATTATTGCGCTGAAAAAAGAAAACATCGCAGAATCTATCTTTGCTGGCGAAAAGGGTATTCAATTTGTCACTATTTTCTTAATTGTTATTTCAATTATTTTATTTGGCATTATGGGCGTGTTGGAAAGCAAAGAATTGTCAGCATTGCTTGGTGGACTATCAGGCTACATTCTTGGAAGGGTCAGCACCTCGACCGACCGCAAAAAAGATGAGGCAGTGCAGCAGGAGTAGTCAATGCAGAATGCGCTCCACTGAGCGTTAATAAGTAGGCGTTAATCGCACCTAACGCCTACTTGAATAATAATGCGTGTGGAATGTTTAATTAAATGCGCCTTAGTAATTTGCATTGCCAGGGGTACGTGGGAAGGGGATCACATCTCGTACGTTTTGCACGCCAGTAACATAAGCAACCAGCCTTTCAAAGCCTAAGCCAAAACCAGCATGTGGCACAGTGCCGTAGCGGCGCAAATCTCGATACCAAGCGTAATCTTCAGCATCTAGATTCATCTCAGCTAAACGACGGTCGAATACGTCTAAGCGTTCTTCCCGCTGAGAGCCACCGATGATCTCTCCTATGCCTGGTGCGAGCACATCCATAGCCGCCACGGTTTTATTGTCGTCATTAATGCGCATGTAAAAGGCTTTGATGTCTTTTGGATAGTTTTGCATAATAACAGGCGCATTAAGATGTTCTTCCGCTATGTAGCGCTCGTGCTCAGACGATAAGTCCACGCCCCATTCAACAGGAAATTCAAATTTTCGCCCGCTTTTTTGTAAGATGTCGATAGCATCCGTATAGTCCATTCGAACAAAATCAGAATCAATGACTGACTGCATACGTGTGACAACGTCTTTGTTCACGCGCTGTTCAAAAAAGGCCATATCGTCTGCGCGCTCTTCTAGCACGGCTTTGAATACATATTTTAAAAGGTCTTCAGCCAATTGCGCGACGGTAGATAAGTCTGCAAACGCGACTTCAGGCTCAATCATCCAAAACTCTGCCAAGTGGCGACTGGTGTTGGAGTTTTCCGCTCTAAAGGTTGGGCCAAAGGTGTAGACCTTAGACATAGCAGTGCAATAGGTTTCAACATTTAGCTGACCAGACACGGTCAAAAACGTTTCTTTGCCAAAGAAGTCTTGGCTGTAGTCCACTTGTCCCTTGTCGTCTTTTGGCACGTTCATCATATCCAAAGTAGACACACGGAACATTTCGCCTGCGCCTTCGGTATCGGAGGCGGTAAGGATAGGGGTGCTTATCCAGCAATAGCCTTGTTCGTGGAAAAAGCGATGTATGGCTTGAGACAGGCAGTTGCGCACGCGCGTTACCGCGCCAATGATGTTGGTTCTTGGGCGCAAGTGCGCGTGTTCACGCAAGTATTCGATGCTGTGGCGTTTTGCCGCCATTGGATAAGTATCTGGATTCTCGACCCAGCCAATGACTTCAATTGAGCTGGCCTCTATCTCAATGGCTTGTCCTTTGCCTTCGGATTGTTTTACCACGCCAATGGCAGATAATGAACAGCCGGTTGTGAGCTTGAGTACTTCGTCGTAGTTGGGCAAGGTATTTAGTGCAACCACTTGCACAGGATTAAAACAGCTACCATCATGTAAAGCGATAAAAGAAAGGCCAGCTTTTGAGTCGCGCTTGGTGCGAACCCATCCTTTGATTTCTATCGTGCTGCCAATTTCATGCTTTTTTGCTAGCACGTCGGCGACTGGTGCCGTGATCATAAAAAAAGTCTCCCGTGTTGAGTAGGCGCTTAGTATACTGATGGAAATTAATGATGCCACTACAAATGTTTACTGCATCTGTCTATAGGATGAATTTTTTTAAAACAATGACTGAAGACGAATTAAACATACCGAATAAGACGCTTGATCGGCGCAAAAAGGGGCGCTCTAAAGATCGCTTTTATCAAACGGTTATCGGCCTAAATTCGCTGGCATGGTTGCTGTTAATTGCGGCGCTCATTGTATTTCATTTTGCTCGCCCTGAATTCATCACGGGCTTACAAAACTATTGGGGCATAGAGGGCAGAGAGGTGTGGTCACAGAAACACCTTGAGCAACTTCTCGGCATTTTGCAACTTTGCCTTGCCTTGAGTTTACTCGTTGTGGTGTTACGGCGGCGCAGGAGTCGGCGAAAGACCGACCCCTTCGGCCTAAATGAGTGGTTTTTGCTAGTCATTGCCGGTGTGAGTCTGCTGACTTTGTATCTCACTGTTTTATCGTAATATATTGCCTTTTAATCACTTGTTCTTTGCTGTTTCAAATCAGCTACATACGTCCACATCGCGCTTTTAAAAGCGTGCAGGGCGGCGGTTCATATCTTTCGCATTATTTTTAAATATTGCTGTCTGCATAAGCAGACACTTTCAATACCTCTCTTAAGCAAATGTTTCATATTAAATTATGTAAGCATATGAATTTAAAGAAATTAAAAATAGTGGCACATATCGTGTATTGAAAGTGGATAATTGGCTTCATTGACCGGTACAGACTCGCTACAGAAATTGTGATTAGGTCAAATTGGTTAAGCCAAGCTAAACAAATGAAAATAATAAGAAGAGCACAGACAATATGAAAGTAAACATATTAATTGTGTGCATAGGGATAAGCGCATTAGCAATGCAGGCTGCAGCTGCATGGAACGAAGAGAGTGTTGGTCGTGCCTCACAAGTATCGGAATTAATCGAATACTTTGGCAACGTTGATAGAAACCAAGACGGCGTAATTTCTCTAAGAGAAGCATCAATGCAGGTGCAATTGTTAAAAGATTTTACTCGCGTTGACATCAACCAAGACGGTTACGTCAGCTTAGAAGAATTAGAGACTAGTTCGTTTTCAATTGGGTCATTTTCTCAATTAGCGATTGAAAAAACGAGTTAGCAAAGTTAGTGGGGCGTTTGCTTTGCGAGTGGCAGGCGTCCCCTTTTTATTTGTACCGCAAGTTAGCAACGCTACCCCTTCAAACTCGGCGCTCTTGATAACTAAGTTGTTGATTTAAAATTATTTTATTCAATGTTCACCCATAAGCAACTTGCTCTGCTACTATATGCAGTCTGAAAAGGATGTTAGGAGTTAACCCCCAAAGTGCAAATTCGCTCGCTACGACAACTTGTTCTGGGCTGCTACATGGTGGCGCTTGTCCCTTTGATTGCCTTACTTTGGCAAAGTCAGCAAGATTTTGATGACGTCAGCTATATCACCACCATTAATACGCAGTTTTTTGTGTCAGTTGCAAGTGAACTGAGAGACTTAGAGCTGATTGGCGAGGACGTTGAGCGTTTAATTAAGCAATATCAGGTGCTGCCAAACCCACAACTCGACGAATTGGCTGATTTCGCCATTGTGAGGTTCGAAGATAAACTAGCCTTTTTATGCGACGTACTAACGGATTTAGCAGAATGCAGCATCATGCAGGGGCATATTAGCCAACTGCGGGATTATGCCGATTTTAACGACACCTTATTAGTTGATTCGCATTTAGCGCGCTTCTCAGATTCAATAGAAACCGTAAAAGAGCAAGTGAATGAGGCGGTCGGATTTCGCATTCGCGACCAACAAGAGTACCTAGATAATATCCAGCGTCGACAAGGTTGGTCAACGGGTTTGCTAGTGCTTATGTCACTTGCGCTAATTTTGCTTGCCGCCAGCTTGATTGTTAAGCCAGTACAAAAACTACAAGAAATAATTCACGCGATTGCAGCCTCAAGCCAAAAACTGCCGAATAAATCCTCCTCAGCGCCTAAAGAGTTAATGGCGGTTGAAAAAGACTTGTTTTGGCTAAATGATCGAATTTTACAGCTCGAAAAAGTGCGCACTGCGCTGTTAAGGCACGCATCACACGAGCTAAAAACGCCGCTTGCAAGCATTAAAGAAGGTTGTGCTATTCTAGAGAACGAGGTGGTGGGTAAACTATCGCCAGGTCAGCAAGAGGTGGTGGGTTTATTAAACTCCTCTACGGAGCGTTTGAACATGTTAGTGGTCAAACTACTTGACTATAACGCCCTGCTGCAACAAGCCGAGCCAAGTTTTGAAAAACTTGATATTGTGGACTTAGTATCAGAATGTGTTGAACAATATCAGCTATTACTCAATCAAAATGAGCAACATATAGATTCACACATTGACGAAACTATAGTGCTCATGAGCGACGAGGAGTTGCTCAGGCGTATTATGGATAACTTAGTGTCAAACGCCATTGCTTATGCTAAAAAACAAAGCGCAATTGTGGTTTACGTGAGTCAAAATGAGCAGCATGTCGTGATTGACGTATGTAATGATGGGAAGCCCATACCGGATGAGCTTAGGGATGAAATTTTTGAGCCGTTTAAACGCGGTAAAGATAAGCGTAACGATATGGTAATAAGCGCTGGATTAGGCTTGTCCATTGTGGCGGACTGCGCTCGCTTACTAAATGGCGATGTGGCCATTGTTGATGTGGAGCATGCTGACGTGTGTTTTAGAGTCAGACTTCCTAGGAGCCAATAAGCATGTCGAATCTGATTAAAGTCATTATAACTGTTACATGCGCGGCTGCGCTCAGTGCATGCGAGTTATTGCATATACCTGGCCCTCAAACCCCGGTCAATGACGCGCCGGTTGAAGACGCCAACGCAACCTACCTATGCAAAACGGCAGATACTTTAGAAAAATTCAATGACTATTGCCAACTTGATCGCTGGAGCGAGTTCTTACTCAATGTGGATGGCATTAGCTGGGTAGAGCGCAGAGAGATTATAAAAACCCTCAGTGAGGCACCTGCCGATAGGCTTCAAAAGGTATTGCTGAGTCAGGCCGAAGACACGCCATATGCCAATCGACTGCGTGCGCAAAACTGGATTAGAGCGCTTAAGCCAGTGATGGATGAGCAAATGCAAAAGGTGATCACGGTAATGGTGGAGCAGCCTTCGCAACAGCTACTGGAGCTCGAATCAGCCATTACCATCTTAAGCAGAGTGAACACGCGCCAAGAAAAAACAATCAGTGAATTACAAGAAACCTTAGAAGCGCGCCGCGAAGAACTAGAGACGCAACGCGACCAAGTAGAACAGCTTTTACAAATTGAAGCGAATATGTCAGATGAGAAAAGGGGTAATTAGCCTTGAGTTTTGAATTACAAGATGGAAAAAACCCGCGCCTGTTGCTAGTGGATGACGACGAAAATTTACTTAGGCTAATGTCTATCCGTTTGGAAGCCGAGGGCTTTGATGTCACGAGCGTTGATAACGGCACTCAGGCTTTGAGGTTAATGTATAACAACGAGTTTGACGTGGTGCTCAGTGATTTACGTATGCCAGGAATGGACGGCCTTGCCTTATTTGACGAAATTTTGCAGCAGCACAGAGATTTACCGCTTATTTTAATGACGGCGCACGGGACCATAAAAGAGGCAGTAGCAGCAACTCAGCGTGGTGTGTTTAGCTTTTTGACCAAGCCCGTAGATCACGACGAGTTGCGCAAAATCTTACTTAAAGCCATTGCGCAAACTCAAAAAAATGAGCTGGGTGAATGGTGTAGCGATATTGTGACCCGCGCGCCAGAAATGATTAAGCTACTCAAACAAGCTGAACAAATTGCAGATAAAAACGTGTCGGTGCTGATAAATGGCGCAAGCGGAACGGGTAAAGAGCTGCTTGCAAAGGCGATTCATAAAGCGTCAAAGCGTGCCGACAAGCCTTTTGTGGCCATTAACTGCGGAGCATTGCCGGAAAATTTACTTGAATCAGAGTTGTTTGGGCACGCAAAAGGCGCATTCACGGGCGCCGTTCAAGCCAACCCAGGCCTGTTCAAAGAAGCCGATGGTGGCACCTTGTTTTTGGATGAAATTGGCGATATGCCAATGAGTCTTCAGGTAAAGCTGCTAAGAGCGCTACAAGAACGCTGCGTCAGGCCGGTGGGCAGTACTACCACGGTTGATGTTGACGTGCGATTGATTTCAGCAACCCACAGAGACTTACAAGAAGCCATGCAGGACAATGAGTTCAGGGAAGATTTGTACTATCGCTTGAACGTGGTGAATCTAGATATTCCGCGTTTGAAAGATCGCTTTGAAGACATTCCATTACTTGCCGACTACTTACTCAAAGAAAGTGCGAAAAAGCATGATATTAAGGTCGTGAAGTTTGCAGATGACGCCATTAATATGCTCACAAAAGCGGATTGGCCAGGGAACGTCCGACAATTGGTGAATGTGGTAGAGCGCTGCGTGGCGCTGACGAACTCTAAAATTATTCCTGCTTCTCTTGTTGAGCAGTCTTTGTCGCAAGAGACCGAGTATTGGCCAACCTTAACCGAAGCCAGGGATTCGTTTGAATATCGATATTTATGCCGATTACTGCAATTGACTGACGGCAACGTTACGCGAGCGTCGGACATGGCAGGGCGTAATCGCACTGACATGCACAAGCTCATGAAAAAGCATGGATTAAATGCTGCGGACTTCCGCGCCAGCGAATAAGGGCAAAATGCGCGAGTGCTTGAATAAAATACCAATTAGATTTCAGGTGCAGCGCTCAATACCGTACTTAATGGCATTGCATAAGGTACTGATATCTCCACCGCTGCTAATAAATGGCGGCATTACATAAATCAGTTTTCCAAAGGGGCGTATCCATGCCCCTTTTTCAATGAAGGCTTTTTGGATGATTGCGACATCTACTGAGCGTTTCATTTCAACTACGCCAATTGCGCCTAAGCATCTCACGTTCTCAACTTGCGCTAAATCTTCAAGAGGCATTAAGCCTTGTTTAAGCTGCGTTTCGATAGCTTTAACAGCTGTTTGCCAGTCTTGATTGAGTAAGACTTCAATGCTGGCATTGGCGACAGCGCACGCCAGCGGGTTACCCATGAAGGTAGGGCCATGCATAAAAACGCCGGGCTCGCCTTCACATACGCCTACCGCGACTTGCTCGGTGCACAAGGCTGCGGCCAATGTCATGTACCCTCCGGTTAGCGCTTTACCCAAGCATAAAATATCGGGTGTGATCTTGGCGTGATCACAGGCAAAAAGCTCTCCTGTTCGCCCAAAGCCGGTGGCTATCTCATCGCAAATCATTAATACGTCAAATTCGTCGCACAGAGCGCGGCATTGTTTTACATACTCAGGATGATATAGACGCATACCGCCAGCACCTTGCACAATCGGCTCTAAGATAAGTGCTGCAATATGTTGATGGTGTGTTTCAAACATTTCCCGCATTGGCGCAATTTCATCAGGGTGCCAAGCCTTATCAAAGCCAATTTGTGGCGCAGGGGCAAACAAGTGCTCAATCAGGCTTTTACGAAACAGACCGTGCATGCCGTTGACTGGATCACATACCGACATTGCCGCAAATGTGTCACCATGATATCCACCCCGGGGTGTAATAAGTTTTGACTTTTCACTTCTGCCCTGACAAGCCCAATACTGGATTGCCATTTTAATGCCCACTTCAATGGACACCGAGCCAGAGTCAGCAAGAAAAACGCGATTAAGGCCTTCAGGGCATATTTCAAGCAAGCGTTTACTTAAGCTCACAGCAGGTTGATGGGTAAGCCCACCAAACATCACATGAGAAAAGCGGTCGATTTGCAAGTGCGCTGCCTCATTGAGCTGAGGATGATTATATCCATGAATAGCCGCCCACCACGAAGACATGCCGTCTACAATTTTTTCACCACTCGCTAAATGCAACTGTGTGCCGCTAGCTCCAATCACCTCATAGCAGGGCAGTGGACTAATGGCAGAAGTATATGGATGCCATATATGCTTGCGATCAAATTCGATATTGGTCAATGAAGGACTCACAATGATAGTGGTTTGTACAATAATTAACCGTTTGTAAAATTTATGTGGGTGCATAGATTGACAACGGCTTGAGTGCGCATAGACTAGTGCTAAATATCTTTTGAGTAAACTCTTTTATGTCTCATTCACAGCCAAAGCAAGAAGCATTTGAGCCTCGTCACGACTGGACGCTTGAAGAAGTAAACGCATTGTTTGCCCTGCCGTTTAACGATCTAATGTTTGAAGCACAGAGTGTGCATCGTCAGCACTTTGACCCAAATCATGTGCAAGTGAGCACCTTGTTGTCAATTAAGACGGGCGCGTGTCCAGAAGATTGTAAATATTGCCCTCAAAGTGCACGTTACGATACGGGGCTTGAAAAAGAACGCCTGTTAGAGATCGAAAAAGTCATTGCACGAGCAAAAGAGGCGAAAGCGGCGGGCTCAACGCGTTTTTGTATGGGCGCAGCGTGGCGTAACCCAAAAGACAGAGATATCCCATACGTGGCTGAAATGGTCAAAGAAGTTAAATCCTTAGGCCTTGAAACCTGCATGACGCTGGGTATGTTAAGTCGTGATCAAGCCATCGCGCTAAAGCAAGCTGGTCTTGACTATTACAATCACAATTTGGATACCTCACCTGAGTTTTACGGTGAAATTATTACCACTCGTACCTACCAAGACAGACTCGATACTTTGCAGCATGTGCGCGAATCTGGCATGCATGTCTGTTCGGGCGGTATCGTCGGCATGGGAGAAAGCGCCAACGACCGTTCCAGTTTGCTAATGCAGCTTGCTAACCTACCGCAGCAACCAGAAAGTGTGCCGATTAATATGCTGGTAAAAGTTAAAGGTACACCCCTTGATTCAGTGGACGACCTCGAGCCCTTTGAGTTTATTCGCACCATTGCAGTGGCTCGCATCATGATGCCTAAAAGCTATGTGCGCTTATCGGCCGGGCGCGAGTCTATGAATGAACAAATGCAGGCGATGTGTTTTTTAGCGGGCGCAAATTCTATCTTTTACGGTTGCAAGCTGCTTACCACCTCAAATCCAGAAACACATGAAGATGTGCTGCTGTTTAAAAAGCTGGGCATTAATAGCCAGCAAGGTAAGAGTTATTCAGATGAAGCCTATGCTGCCGCGCTTCATGAAGAGATTGAGCAAGTAGCAGATGAGACTGGTGCAAGCGACAAAGCACCGCTGTTTGTTGATGCGACTAAACGCTCTTTATCTGAACTTGAAACTGTAAAATAGCGAGTGTTTTCGTCCCTTAGCGCCGCCCTTGACGCAAGAACACAATCTGGACTGCATCGCAAGCGCACCGTAGTGAGTCACTCTCATAACGGTGTGACAAGTATTGACGGACAGCCTTGTCTGAATTTTGCCAGTAACGATTACCTAGGTTTGTCGCAAAACCAAGAAGTTTTGCAAAGCTATGTTGAAGGTTTAGCCCAATACGGCGCGGGTGCGGGCGCATCATCAGTCGTTAGCGGCTACATTAAGCCGCATTACGAGTTAGAAAACCTCATTTGCGAACTATTTAACAAGCCCGCCGCGCTGCTGTTTAGCAGTGGTTTTGCTGCCAATCAGGCCATTGTTGCTGCACTTTTTGCCAACGGTCATAACGACGATGCCATTGTGTGCGATAAGTTAATGCATGCCTCTTTTATAGACAGTGCGTTGGCGCAAAAGGCCAAGCTTTTACGCTTTAAGCATAACGATTTAAATCACTTAAGTAGTAAGCTCAAGTTAGCAAGCGGCAATACTCTTGTGGCTACTGAGGGCGTGTTCAGCATGGACGGTGACATGGGCGAGCTAGCGGCGATTGCCAAATTAGCGACCGTACGTGCGCCAAAACTCGATAGCTTTACCACTCAAAAAAGTGTGCACTCTGTACATACTATGCTTATGGTTGACGACGCCCACGGCTTTGGCGTGGTGGGCAAAAACGGCCTCGGCGTTTGCGATTTGGATGAGGTAGAGCCAAATGATATCGACGTGATAATGGCGACCTTTGGCAAAGCAATAGGCACGGCTGGCGCATTCGTCGCTTGCAGTGAAGCCTTAGCCGACTATTTTGTCAATTTTGCAAAGCACTATATTTACAGCACCGCCGTTGGGCCCGCGCAAGCGCTTGCGAGCATCAAAAGTATACAGATTATGCAGCAAAGTCATTTACGCGAGCGATTACATGAAAATATCGCCCATTTTAGAACTCTTGCACTCGAGCACGATTTGCCACTGCTTCGTCATAAACGGCGCGACGCAAACACAGCAACTGCGGCGGGCGCACAAGCGCTTGGCGCCACGATAAATACCTCTGAATATAGCAGTAGCGCAATTCAGCCAATTCTAATCCGTCCTCAAAACGATAGCGGCGGCATCAGTCAGGAGAATCTTTGTGTAAGAGCCTCCAAAGCCTTGATGGCGCTAGGCATTTTTGTGCCAGCTATTCGCACGCCCACGGTGCCCAAAGGCATGGAAAGGCTGCGAGTCACGCTAAGTGCGGTGCATACAAAAAAAGACATTGAGGCCTTGATAGATGCGCTTTGTATATCGAGGACGCAATTAGGGTGGTAGCCACAACAATGTCCATGCTGCTTGAACAAGAGCAAGATGCAAAGTCTCAAACGCACCATGATCCACAACCAGCGGACGGGCTTAGTACGGACCTTAATCGCGCCGATGCGAATGAAGCGGGCGGCTGCACGCTTGAACAAATAGAAAAATCGGCTATCGCCAAGAATTTCTCAAACGCCGCTTATCGCTATGACCAAAACGCGTGGCTTCAGCAAAAAATAGCACAGTCACTCTTTAACTGGGGTAAGATTACTCACGCACTCGCATCGAACAAAAAAGACACGCGCTTTTCCATTTTGGATATGGGTTGCGGGACGGCCTACTTAGCGCGTTTGTTTGAATCACTCGCCGCTCAGCATACAAGTGTAAAGCAACACAACTTCAGAACCAGTGACATTCACTGGACGAATTTAGACCTGTCCCTGGATATGCTCTTTCAAGCTCGGCTGGGCCAAGCGCAAGCCAACGTAAATGGATTAGACTGCCTGACATCCCTATCCTACATCAGAGCAGATGCTGAATGTTTGCCCTTGAAAAACAACAGTCATAATTTGATTGTTTCGAGCATGGCACTGCAGTGGTGTAGCGCCCCCAAACGGATTATTTCAGAAATAAAGCGCGTTATGTCGTCTGGCGGTAGAGCCTTACTGGCCATCATGGTCGCGCCTTCATTTTCTGCGCTTGAGACGGTTACGCAATCGATTGGATTACCGTCGAGAGTGAATCATTTCGCTAGCCACGGTGATTGGCAAAACATCTTGGATGCCAGTGGTTTGGAGTATCGTGCGTCTCTTAAAAGCTTTGATAGTGCGCATGAGACTGCCTTGTCAATGCTTAAGTCGCTCAAAGGCGTTGGTGCAAATACTCGACTGCGCGATTCTGTAGTACAAAACGCTGTTCAATCTGCACCTCAGGCGGCTATTTCAAAGCAAGAGCTAAACGCTATCGAAACTCACATGCGCTCATCGCAAGACGGGCTGCTTCATCTAAATTACGAAATATTGTTTGTAGACATAAAGGCGGCTTAGACCATTTTATAGCTTAACTTCAATGCGAGAATAATGAGTATCATGACGACAAACATCGCTAACAATCAGTCATTCTTCGTCACCGGCACAGATACCGATGTCGGTAAAACCTTTGTAAGCACTCTGCTGCTCTCGTCACTAAATGAGATGGGGTATAGCACACTTGGCTTCAAACCCATTTCTGCAGGTTGTGAGCGCACACAAGAAGGCTTACGCAACGAAGATGCTTTGCTGCTTAAAGCGGCAAGTTCAGTTGAGGCTGATTATGATCACGTAAATCCTATCGCCTTTGAGCCTCCTATTGCGCCGCATATCGCGGCTCAAGAGCAGGACGTCATTATTAACCTTTTAGATTTGCAGTTACACTTTGAAAAAATAAAAGAATATGGCGCTCAGCGCACTCTAATAGAAGGCGCAGGTGGCTGGCGATTGCCAATCAACGATAAGCAGTATTTGTCTGACTTCGCGATTCAAAATCAGCTGCCGGTTGTGTTGGTAGTGGGCATGCGTTTAGGCTGTTTGAATCACGCGATGCTAAGCTATCAAGCGCTTGTGAGTGACCAGCTAAATTGCGTGGGATGGATTGCAAATCAACTAAGCGCTGATATGCCGTACTACGAGCAAAACAAGGCGACACTTCAACGCGCCTTGGGCGCACCTTTACTCGCGCAAGTGCCATTTGCCGAGTCAGCCGACAAAGCGGTTTTAGAAAAAACCGAATGCTTTGACGAGGTATTTCGTTGTTTGTAGCGCTGATTGTGCGCGCGGCAATATTCATCATCTTTTTCCATGCAAATTAAAGTAAGTGCAAGCGTGCTTTGTATCGCATATAATTTATGCAATATGTTCACTCAAAGGCCGCCAATACCGACAAGGAAGTAATGTGGAAAGTCAGCAACAACCCTCTATTTTGTTCGTTTGTTTAGGAAATATATGCCGTTCTCCAACCGCCGAAGGCGTGTTTCGTGACAAGGCAAGAAGAAGCGGTGTAGAGGTGATTATAGATTCGGCCGGCACGGGTGGATACCACACGGGCGCGCCACCTGATAAACGCTCACAGCAAGTGGCTATGGAGAGAGGTTACGATCTTTCCACGCTAAAGTGTCGCAAAGTAGCCGACGAGGACTTTGAGAAATTCGACTATATCATCGCTATGGATGAAGCAAACGTGCGTGAATTAAAGCGCAAATGCCCAGAAGAGCATCATTACAAAATCTCCTTGTTTTTGTCACATTGCGACAGCGAGTTTAATGAGATCCCCGATCCTTACTATGCAGGTTTAAAAGGTTTTCATTTGGTTTGTGACTTAATCGAAGAAGCGGCCGAAGGATTACTCCTTAAATTGGCAAGTTGATTTGAGAGCTAGGCACTCCACCAATGGCGCTTGCTAAATCATCTAAGTCGCACGTAAACACGCCCTTATTCGCTAAGCTTATATTCGCTTACTTTGCACTATTAGCGATGCTGTGTGCTGTTTTTATTTTACCGCCAAACCTGGCCTTTGACGCCTTAGAGCAACACATTCTCATTAACATTAAGCTCCCAATCTTGACTACGGCCGTGGTGGTCGGTGCGAGTATTGCAGCCGCCTCTGCGTGTTTGCAAGTCTTGCTGCGCAATCCGCTGGCTGACCCGGGCATTATTGGTATTAGTAGCGGTGCTTCGCTGATGGCAGCGTGCTTGTTTCTATTAGCTGGCGCCCCACTTCTCACAAACACCACGCTAGGTTCAAGTTTATTTTCATTGCTTCAAAATAATATGGTGTATGTACTGCCGCTGTTGTGTTTCGCCGGAGCGTTGATAAGTGCCTTGTTGATTTTTGCTATGGCAAAATGGATGGGCGGGGCAGTGGGCTCAGTCATTCTGGCAGGTATTGCTATTTCAACCCTGTGTAGTGCACTGATCGGCTGGATGTTTTTAGTGGCTCGCCCTGAACAAATGCAAAGCTTAACCTTTTGGCTCATGGGCAGCTTTAGCAATACAAACTGGCATACCTTGCTATTCAGTGCACCCATTGCCGCATGCGCGCTTGCCTTACTCATGAGTCAGGCTGCTAAATTCAATCAGCTATATTTGGGAGAGCAAAGTGCCCAGCTTGTTGGCCTTAGCGTAAAACGCTTTCACAAACTCGCTTTAGTGCTTATCGCAGTGTTAATTGGCGTCAGTGTATCCATTGCCGGCTCTATTGCCTTTTTAGGCCTGCTAGTACCGCACTTTGTCAGGCGCTTGCACGGTAATGATAATCGCAAAACCGTGCCTATTAGCGCTCTTTTGGGTGCCAGCGTGATGATAATATGCGCGATAATCAACGCCCATTTAGCTGACACAATACTGCCCATCTCCATGCTAACCGCCAGCATAGGCGCTCCGCTGTTTATTTACGTGATGATTAAGCAGCGGCCGGTGTAGACAGCAGGGCGGGGGGCGATTTTCGTTGTTTGCTAATTGAGGTAACATAAAGAATTACGGTCTAGGGCTGGAGTAGTTTTATTACGCATACTATGCTTTGGAAACCCATTAACCAAACACGCTGTAATTAGCCACAACTAATGTGGGATGTAATAAAACATGGATGAAGATATTGCTATCACTTGAAGAAATGTTGAAGCGTCGCGTTCCCGATATTGACGCAGTCGAACGCATAAACAGTGCGCTTATTAATAAAGTACCTTTTTCATTTATTAGAATGAATGACGGTGAAGCAGCGATATTGGGTGTGGGTCATGAACATGATCATGACCAAGCGGAATTCTTTTATCATCATTGGTGGGGAGACACTAATTTTGACGTGAACTACACTAAGTGGCTTCAATCCGAATTGGTAAAATCGGCTGAATCAAGTGACATACTCGGCTTTTTTGATATGTGTGATAAAAAGCCTCTAAAATTCAAAAGAACTGGGGGAATGTTACGCAAGGGAGCCGATTTGTCCAAAGTAGATTTGTTTGTGACACCCGAAGCGCATTTGAATTGGCATAGTGACGCGCTTTTTAAGCATATCTTCGATGGATTGGACCAAGTTACGCTTATTTCTTGTTACGACATATCAAAAGCGATTAAACGTGCATTTAGTTTCAAAGATGTGACACATATCAGAATTCCAGGACATGCCAAGTACTCAAATCGGTCAAAAATGATGGCGAGTCATCCGCACGACAGATTTCCAGCAATCATGCGCAGACTCAATGCAGAGGCACAAGGACGAGTTTATTTAATTGGTGCTGGCGTATTAGGCAAGCTATACGCCAATACCATTAAGGAAGCTGGAGGGGTAGCGTTGGATATTGGCAGTGTGTTTGATAGTTGGGTAGGGAATAAAAGTAGAGGATCCGTGCGAAAGTATAGAATCGGCTTTTAATCAATCACATTAATTGGCCAACAATGAAGCACCCTTCTCTTCATAACAATATTGCCGATAGCGATGCGCTGCATCACGCCAATAGTTAATACTTCCAGTCTTAAGAAGAACTGTAATCTATCGGCATGCGATCACACTCGTTAAAATTCGCCCTAACATAACAGATTAAAAACTCATGACGCAAAGCTCAGCGTTGCATCCACGGTCTTTGTCCATTTTTTGATGAGTTTTTCACGAATTGTTGCGTCAAGCTTCGGACTGAACTGCTTTTCAATTTGCTTGTGGCTTGCAATGTCTTCGAGGCTGTCGTAAATACCATGTTGTAAGCCAGCAAGATAGGCAGCACCTAAGGCGGTGGACTCCATGATTTTAGGCCGTTGCACCTGCATATCGAGCATGTCTGCTAAAAACTGGCATAGCCAGTCATTGCCTACCATTCCGCCATCCACCCAGACATTTTTCGACGCCATGCCATCATTGTGCATGGCAGTGAGTAAATCGAGGGTTTGATAGCACACAGCCTCTAGTCCTGCGCGTGCTAAATGGGCTTTGGTGGTATCTCTGGTCATCCCGAACAAACTTGCTCTTGCATTAGGGTTCCAGTGAGGCGCGCCTAAGCCTGCGAACCCTGGCACCATAAACACCCCATGCTCATAAGATAAGCTCTCAGCAAGGGCTTTGGTTTCTTTGGCATGCTCTATTACGCGTATACCGTCTCTGAGCCATTGAATATTGGCACCGGCGGTAAAAATAGCGCCCTCAAGCGCATACGTTGTTTTGCCTTTAAGCTGATACCCCACGGTTGTGAGTAGTTTATGTGTAGACGTGACGGCTGTGTTACCGGTATTGAGTAAAGCAAAACAGCCGGTTCCGTAGGTGGACTTCAGCTCCCCTGCTTCAAAACAGCATTGTCCAAACAAGGCTGCTTGTTGGTCGCCGGCAATACCGGTAATAGGAATGCTATGACCGAGAACATCGATGCTAGCGCTACCAAAATCGTCCGCACAGTCTTTCACCTCTGGCAACATGGAGCGCGGAACATTAAATATATCGAGCAGTTCGTCGTCCCATTCACCGCTGTGAATATTATACAAATTGGTGCGTGATGCGTTGGTCGCGTCAGTGACAAACGACTGGCCTTGGGTTAAGCGCCAGGTCAAAAAGGTGTCAACCGTTCCGAACGCCAATTCGCCTTTTTCGGCCAGTTCGCGGGCGCCGTCAACATGGTCTAATATCCATGCGATTTTTGTGGCTGAAAAGTAAGGGTCAAGCAACAGACCGGTTTTGTTTCTCACGGTATCAAGATGGGCACTGATACCCTCACAAATGGATGCGGTACGTCTGTCTTGCCACACAATTGCGTTGTAGATGGCTTTGCCGGTATTTTTATTCCAGACTAAGGTGGTTTCACGTTGATTAGTAATACCAATACAGGCAACCCTGACCCCTTTTGCATTTGCAGCGGCAATGGCGTCTTTACTAACAGCAAGGCTGGTCTCCCAAATTTCTTCCGGGTCATGTTCTACCCAGCCATTTTCAGGATAGTGCTGTGTGAACTCTTGTTGAGCGCTAGTAAGCTGTGTTCCATCTTTTAAAAATACGATTGCGCGAGAGGAGGTTGTGCCTTGGTCAATCGATAAAATGCCAATTTGCTCTGTACTTGCCATGAGTCGTTCTTTTTGATTGCGTGTGCATAAATAATGACATAAGTTTGCCAAACTAATCTAGCGCAAAGAGAGAGTCGTGCTCAAATTAAGTTCAGTTTCAGTAGAGGGGCGGATTAGCGACATTGCTTTAGACATTGAAGCGGGTCAATGGTGGACCTTACTTGGCCCAAATGGGGCGGGCAAAAGTTCTTTATTGTCTGTGTGCGCGGGTTTAGAGCAATACGATGGAAATATTGCGATTACACCCCGCTTGACCCTGCAGACGCAAGCCCACAGCGATAAACCCAATAGCGATAAAACCAATAGCGATAAAACCCATAGCGATAAAACCAATAGCGATAAAACCCATAGCGATAAAACCCATAGAAATAAACATTGCGCAGCACTACGTGATCTGCCGCTTTCACAATTGAGTGCATTTAGATGTATGCTCACTCAGCAACATCAATTGCAGTTTCACCTAAGTGTGAGCGAACTATTTTCATTTTTTACCGCTCTCGATAATATTCCCGCGCCGATTGATGATGCTTTATCGATCACTGAGCTAATTGATCAAGCTTTTCATCAGCTCTCAGGTGGCGAGCAGCAGCGGGTGCATTTAGCGCGCAATCTTATGCAAGTGTGGCCAGCAATCGAAACTGGCTCAGCCCTTTTAATACTTGACGAGCCCCTTCAGCAAATGGATGTGCGCATACAAATAAAAAGTTTGACGCTCTTCCAATCTCTTGCCTCTTTGGGCAACACAATAATCATGAGCGACCACGACATCAATCATGCTTTGCATTTTTCGACTCACTGCTTGTTACTCAAAGGTGGACGCCAACTCAAACATGGGCCAAGCCAAGAGGTGTTAAGCCTTGAGAATTTAGAAAGGCTCTATCAGCATAAATTTGAATGGATAGAACGGGCAGACTCCCACACTGTGCGCAAGTATTGTGTGGCGCGCGCCGATTAAATGCTGATTCGCTGGTATCAATCGGCAGATCCAAGGCACCGCTTTTGTCTAAGCCTACGCGCGAGTTGTCCCAATGACTGCCTTGCTGTCCCTGCCAGCCATTGCTGAGTCGACGCAACAGGTACACTTGCGTATTTCCGTTCTCGTCATACCAATGCCTTTCTATTGATGATAGTAGGTGGCAAACTCATCGCTAAACATCTATTTAAGCTGAGCATTTCTCTATAAACTATGGACTCAATTGGAGAACCAGCCACTATTTATGGAAACACCTTTTCAATATTCCACAACCTACTCTTTAGACAAAAGCCACTTTAGCGAGACCTTTGACGAGTCAATGCCGAGCAAACGTTCGATGTCGGAGTATTTCAAGGCAATAGCTCTAGTCTTATTTGGGGCGGCTATACTCGTGTTCACCTCGCTTAGCGGATACGCGGCTTGGTTTATTATTGTACTGGGTATTGTGGACGCGCTCGGCGTCTATTTTAAAAAGCCATGGTGGCTGGCAAGGCAAATGATCAGTCGAGCGGCAAACACAAAACTCACTCTTAGCATAGATGAAGAGGGCATTAGCAGCCGCTCAACGTCGATTTCCAGTAATATTTTGTGGGCCGATATTCAGCAAATTGAAAAAACTAAACGAGGCTGGATGTTGCATCATAGTGCAGGCCGCCATTATTTGTCTGATCGATGCCTATCAGACGAAGCAAGCGCTTTCATTAAAACGAAAGCGTCACAGCGCTCCGTTCACTCTTATAAGGCGCGCTAGCATTGAGCGGGAGAACAAAAAACGTCGCAAAGAAGCCTCAAATGAACAGTGCCTTTTTACAAAAGCGAAGACTTTTTGCTTAAGCCACCTGCAGATTGTGGTAACCTTTGCGTCATTAATTAAGTCATCAAACCATCAACGCGTTTAGAGAAACACCATAGGGAAGATTTGTGAGTAAGTGGACAATCGATAGCTGGCGTGACAAGCCCATACTGCAACAACCAACATATAAAGACCCAGCCAAACTGCAAGAAGTAGAAGCAAAAATTACAAGTTATCCGCCCCTTGTATTTGCTGAAGAAACACGGCAATTGTACAAGAACTTAGGCGAAGTCTGCGAAGGAGAGGGCTTTTTACTCCAAGGGGGGGATTGCGCAGAGTCTTTTGACGAATTTAATGCGCCTAAAATTCGCGATACGTTTAAAGTGATATTGCAGATGGCGGTGGTGCTTACCTTTGCAGGACGCTGCCCCGTAACAAAGGTGGCGCGTATGGCTGGGCAATATGCAAAGCCGCGTTCGGGAGATTTTGAGACAATTGACGGTATCAGTTTACCGTCTTACCGAGGCGATATTATCAACAGCTTCGAATTCACCGAAGCGGCACGCGAGCCTGACCCAAACCGCATGCTGGATGCTTACCATCGCAGCGCATCTACGCTGAATCTGCTGCGCGCTTTCGCACAAGGCGGTCTTGCAGATTTGCATCAGGTAAACCGCTGGAATATGGCGTTTTTAGAAAACAATCCTTTAAAAGAACGCTACCAAGATTTAGCGACTCGCATTCAAGACACCCTTGGATTTATGGAAGTTATTGGACTGAACAGCAGCAATACAGCGGCGCTACACGAAACGTCTTTGTATACCTCGCATGAGGCACTTTTGCTTAACTATGAACAATCCTTAACACGTATCGATACTCTGACTGACAAACCCTACAACTGTTCTGCACATATGCTGTGGATTGGTGAGCGCACACGTCAGTTAGACCATGCTCATGTAGAGTTTTTCCGCGGGATCAACAACCCCATCGGCGTCAAAGTAGGGCCAAGCATGCAAGAGGATGAACTCATTTCTTTGATTGATGCTTTAAACCCAAACAACTCGCCAGGGCGATTGACCTTGATTACTCGCATGGGGGCAGACAATTTAGCGCAAAACCTTCCTCGTTTATTGCGTCGCGTAAAAAGCGAAGGTCGTAAGGTTGTGTGGAGCTCAGACCCTATGCATGGCAACACATTCAAGGCCTCCAGCGGCTACAAAACGCGTAACTTCGATGCAATTTTGAAAGAAATAAAGCAATTTTTTGATGTGCACAAAGCAGAGGGTACGCATGCCGGTGGGATTCATTTGGAAATGACAGGGCAACACGTGACAGAGTGCACAGGCGGCGCATATAAAATCAGCGATGATGATTTAGCGCAGGCTTATAAAACCCAGTGCGATCCTCGTTTAAACGCTGATCAAGTGCTTGAAATGGCGTTTTTAGTCGCTGACCATATAAAGAGCGCGCGGTAAACCATAAGCAATTATCATTGTTAAAAGAGGCTTGTTACTATGTTTATCAAGCCTCTTTTTGTTGAGCTTGCCACAATTTTGCGTAAATTCCTTGAATAGCCATAAGCTGTTCATGACTGCCTGACTCGACAATATTCCCCTGATCCATAACCAATATTTTATCGGCATCTACAATTGTCGATAACCGATGTGCAATGACCAGCGAAGTGTGGCCCTGTGCTAGATCGCGAAGGGCACTTAAGATAGCCTGCTCTGATTGTGAGTCTAACGAGGATGTTGCCTCATCAAACACCATAATAGGAGGGCGTTTTAGAATCGCTCGTGCAATCGCGACTCGTTGCTTTTCACCGCCTGAGAGCTTAAGTCCACGCTCGCCCACTTGCGTGTCTGTTCCGTCAGGAAGTTTTGCAATAAATGCCTCAAGATGTGCCAAACGAATGGCTTCTTGGATATCTTCATCAGCAGCATCAGGACGGCCATAGCGAATGTTTTCATACAGCGTGTCGTTAAAGAGCACGGTGTCTTGGGGCACGATGCCAATATTCGCTCTAAGGCTGTCTTGTGATACTTTTGCGATGTTTTGATCGTCAATAAAAATGCTGCCTTGATCTAAATCGTAAAAGCGAAATAAAAGCTTCACTAAGGTGGATTTGCCGGATCCGCTCTCACCGACAACGGCCACTTTTTGTCCCGCATCAATGCTAAAGCTAATATTGTTAAGAATCTGGCGCGACGGGGTATAGCCAAAACACACATTTTGAAAGTGCACGATCCCTTTATTTACCTGCAAAGCTTCACTTTGCGCAGCGTCATTAATTTTCGGAGCGCGGTCGAGCAACATAAACAAGTTTTCAATATTCGTTAGCGAGCCGCGAATTTCACGATACACAAACCCTAAAAAGTTAAGCGGCATGAAAATTTGCATGGTAAACGCGTTCACCAACACAAAGTCTCCAATAGTCATGTTGCCATTGGCTACTTCAAACGCGGCGAGTGCCAGCATGGACGTCATCGCAAGCGCAATGATAAAGGCTTGTCCGCCATTTAAGGCAAATAGAGATAATCGGTTTTTTCGTCGTGCGGTTTCCCAAGCGGCCAGACCAAGATCATATCGATTGGCTTCAAAGCGCTCGTTATTAAAATATTTTACCGTTTCAAAATTCAATAAGCTGTCAATAGCCCGCGTATTTGATTGGTTGTCGGCCCGATTCAGCTCCTTAACAAATTTTGTTCGCCAGTCGGTGGCTCGCATGGAAAATACGACATAAATCACCACAGCGGCTAAAATAACAGTCGCAAAGGTAAAGCCATAATTGTAAAACAAAATGCCTACCACCATGGCTATCTCAAGCAAGGTAGGTCCAATATTAAACACCATAAAGCGCATCAAAAAGCTGATGCCGCTAGTGCCGCGCTCCATGTCTCTGGATAAGCCGCCAGTTTGCCTTGATAAATGAAAATCGAGTTCTAAATTATGTAAGTGTTTAAATACGGTCAAGCCAAGTCTTCGCATGGCGCGCTCAGTGACTCTCCCGAATAAAGTATCGCGAATCTCGCCAAACAACACATTGGCCAAGCGCAGCGCGCCATATGCCACAATAAGCGCAAGAATAACCCCCATTATCTGTTCTTTCGCAGTATCTAAATTCAGGTTGTCAACGATATGCTTCAAGATAAAGGGCAGGGTGACGCTAGCCAGTTTCGCCGCTATCAGGCAGCTTAGTGCTAACCAAACGCGGGTTTTAAATTCGGCTAAATAGGGCCACAGGTTTGCGAGTATGCGCCAGTTAAACTGTGCTTCTTCGTTAACTGGAAATCGGGGCGTTCGCATAAAGTTACATTCCGCTTAGGATTATCAGGAGGGCTAAGTATAGACACTCGATGTTAAAAGGGTTTATTTTCAGATACCTATTGTACCCTCGGTATACTGTTGCATACTGTTAATCGAGGGGCAATTCGATTACATTCTACTCATGCTAACGACTATCCGATCATCCTTAACTCTTGTAAACAGCGCTTTAATTGTGGCTGCGTCTATTGCTGTGTTGCTATTTTCGATAGTGACGCATGAAAAACTCTTTACCGAGTCAACGGCGTCTGACTTAAATGGACTGGCGGTGAATATTGCAAATGATCTGATGCTATCGATGACAAGCGATGAGCCAAATCTTTTTGCGATCAAAACCACACTTCTGAAACTCGACCCTTACCAAAATGTGAAGTACGCTGCTGTGCTCGATACTGAGGGCGCGATTGTGGACAAATACAGAGGCACTGCACAGACCGTGATTGGCGCTCAGCGCAGTGTCGATGAACAAGTGGTGCTTGATACGTTTAACCGTTCAGCCGACGGCGTCACAATAAATGAGCAAGAGGTGATTGCAAAAGTGCTCATTGGTGACAAAACGCTCTCTTTTGGATACTTGCTCATTGTAAACGATTTATCTGCACCGATGAATGAAAGTAAATCAGAGCTTCTTTCAACCGTTGCCCCTTTGATGATCATTGTGATTGCCCTTGGCGGTACTTTGTCAATGTGGCTCAACCAACAGTTTTTATCTCCTTTTAGACAGCTCGCAAGCTTCGCTAAGCGCATCAAAAGTACCAATGACTACTCAATCGATGTCAACGTGTCGGGAAAAAAAGAAGTGCAAGACTTAAGCGCCGAATTTAGCTCCATGATGCAGACTATCTACACCACCGAAACGAAAAACAAACTGCATGCACAGCGATTAGAAGATCAGCGAGAGCAAATGGAGTATTTGGCGAATTACGACGAGCTGACTGGATTGATGAATCGTCAGTGCTTTGTAAAAGAGCTCAAAAAAGATTTAAGTGACGCCAAAATAGCGGGCTCCAATCCAATCCTTTTCTATGTTGATTTGGATGAGTTTAAAGGGATTAATGATAGTCACGGGCATCATATTGGCGACAAGCTATTAAAGTCAGCTACCTCTCGAATGGAAGCGGTGCTTAGTAGCAAAGTAAAACTATGCCGCTTTGGCGGAGATGAGTTTTTAATTGAGTTTCCAGAGGGCGGCGACATTGATTTTATTACGCACAACGCAAACACCATTATAAATGCCCTTTCTAAAAGCTTTTCCATAGAACAGTGGGAAGTGGAAATCAGTGCAAGCATTGGTGTGTCGTGTGCGAAAGGCTCGGACTATGAGCTTGAAAAATTTCTGACAAATTCTGATATGGCTATGTATGCTGCCAAAGCCAGAGGTAAAAATACCTTTGTGATTTTTGACGATTCAATGTCTGAGCAAAACTTGCGTAACTTACAAATTGCAGGTGCTTTAACAACGGCCCTTAAAAACAAAGACTTTAGTCTGTACTATCAACCAAAGGTCAATAGCCAACATGTTATCGTAGGCTTTGAAGGCCTTATCCGATGGATTCATGATGATTTGGGGTTCGTGCCGCCGGATGAATTTATTCTCATTGCTGAGAAAACCGGTAAGATCAATCAAATCACGCATTTTGTGATTGAGCAGGCATGCAAAGATATTGGCGCATTAACCAAACAGTTTGGTGAGAACATTGTACTGTCAGTTAATTTATCGTCTCACGATTTGCGTCAAGCCAGCTTGTCATCTTTTATCAAAAAGACCTTTATTGCGCACAATGTTTCGCCTCACAATATTGAGTTTGAAGTAACCGAATCTGCTTATTTGGAAAACTTTGAAGAGGCCAATCGCTTCTTCCATGACATGTCTGAGTTGGGATGTTCAATAGCCTTGGACGACTTTGGTACTGGATATTCTTCGCTGAGTTACCTCACAAAAATTGATGTAGACACATTGAAGATTGATAAAGAGTTTATCGATAAATTTGGTACCTCTAAAAGAGATACCTTGGTCACTAAATCGATTATCCAGCTTGCTAAGCAATTAAATTTGAAAATTTGTGCAGAAGGTGTGGAAACCAAGCAACAAGCTAAACTGCTACTTGATGAGGGCTGCGACCAACTGCAAGGCTACTATTTCAAAAAGCCAAGCCCTTTGCTCGACCTCATGGACATTGAACAGGCTGTGTAAGGGCTAAAATTTAGTACAGGACATCTACAGTCTATTCGCTGAGGCTTTTAATTCATAAACCACTTGCATGCCTTCCGGCACTGGATAGCTCGCTGAAATGTAGGCAATAACGTCTTCATTGCGTTGTAGATACGCCAATACGTCTGCTTCAGACTGCATCATTTTAGGCGGCTTCATGCGCCCTGAAAATCGCATCTGCGCCCAGTAAGACTGAATTCTCGCTTCGGTTAAGCCAACTATCATGGTATTAAAAGCGGCTCTGCTGTGGCTTGCATGCGATAATTCCACGGGTTTTAAATCGTAACCTGAGCCTCCGCCCATAAATAAGTTTACGACTTCTTGTTTGCTCAGTTGGCCAATCGCATGTTCAGAGTTAGTGATGACGCGCAAGCCTTCGAAAGCGCTAACGGATTTAGTAAACGCCATTGCACACACAAGTGATGCAGCGAGAATGGTGGTTTGAAATAGTGCTTTAGATGTCATCAGAATACCCATTCGACAGCGAATTGTAGTAGCTGTCCTGATTGCTCTTCATTATTACGAGGGACTTGGTCAAAAAAGCCACGCGTGCCCTGTTCACCCTCAATATGGGTAAGTTCAGCTTTTATGGCTAAGTTTGTCCGCATGTCGTAACGTAAACCCAATGTATATTGATAGCCTTCATCTGGAGGAACTTGACCCAGTACAAAACCATATCCGATGGCTAGCTGGTCAAGCTCTGGGCTTAGCCCAATGGGAATTTCACTGGGTGCTTGCCCAACGCTAGAAGTCCCGTATGAGACGGTGCCATGAAAGGTAAATGGATATGCATTGATACCCGCGCTCAGGTAACCGCTTTTTCTAACCGCAATTAAAAATGCGTCTGAGCGAGTAATGGTGTATTCCCCGCGTAAAAAATAATCGATATCTTCATAAGCAAGACCAAGTTGGCTAATACTTACAGGGTCGTTAATTAATAGGGTGTTTGCAGATTCAATAAAGCCTAATTGAGATAGGGTCTGTGAAAAAGCGCTTAGCTCTGCCTGTTCAACTTTGGTATCTCCGATGTGGTGAGAAAGTCGCAAAGAGAATTTGTTGCTAGATACGTTAATCAATACACCGGCTATGTTGTCTACGTCAGCATAGATGTCTTCTGAAAAGAGCGTGATATTGCCATCAAACTGTCCATAGTAAGCTTCTGCATAAGCGTTGAACCGGGAGTTACTGAAATTATAACGTCCAAGCAGTCCATCAAATTCAGTAAAAAGATAGTTGGTGTAGACCGAAATTGGAGGCGTTATCCAATGGTATGCAAAACCCACGTCAATGACGTCGCTATATTGAAAAAACGGAATACGCTGGCGGCCAAATTTAACTGAAATATATCGACTCGGACGGTAATCCGCGTATAGCCACTGTATGCCAGAGTCTCTAAATTCATTGCTGTGGTAAATAGCCTGCCCAACAAGCGAAATTGATTGGCTTAAGGCGCAGTCCCCCCGAAGGGCAACTAAACTGTCGTTGTCAAAGCTGATACTGTCATCATAGCCTCTTAAGCTATTGTCATCTTGTAAATACTGCCCAGCAACGAGACGCGCAAAACCAGAAAATTCAAAATCATCGCTTGCATCAACATCACATGAGAGTATCAATGCCAATAGACTTGCACTAACCGATAAGAACTTATTCAAATTAAACGCTCCTAATTCGACAAGTGAATTTCAAAGATGACTTGAACGTTTTCCGGTAGCTCTGCCGCGCTCGATACATAGGCGATTGTGCCTGAGTTTTGGCGTACATAAGCGAGAACATCTGACTCATCGTCTAACATCATGGGTGGTCTCATGCGTCCTGAAAAACGCATTTGTGCCCAATATGATTGAATGCGGGCTTCAGTTAAACCCACCACCATAGTATTGAAAATGGCTCTATGCTCATTACCTGGAGGCAACTCAAGAGGACTCAAATTGAACTGAGAGGCACCACCCATGAAAAGATTGACAATTTCTTGCTTGCTAAGCATTGGCAGCTCTTGATCCGCATGCGCAATGACACGCACACCATCGCCGGCATAAGCTTGATTGAAGCATGCAATGAGGCCGATAAAAGAAGTAATAAGAATATAGTGTTTAGTCATAATTAACAGTTTCATTAGAACACCCACTCTGCAGCAATTTGAAACAGCTGTCCTGATTGTTGTGTTCGATTGGGCGATGGAATGTCTACAAAGCCACGTGTGCCCTCTGAGCCTTCAATAAATGAGACTTCTGCTTTTAATGCTAAATTTGTTTTGATGTCATAGCGAACACCAATGGTATATTGATGGCCTTGGTCCGGCGGAATACCATCCAAAATGGCGTTGAAGCCTGCCGTGAGTGCATCAATTTGCGGGTTGATACCGAATCTGAGTTCATTAGGTGGATCATCTAAAACAGCTTTACCGTATGCAGCGGTGACATGATAGGTAAAAGGGTAGTGATTGATGCCAGCGGTAATATAGCTCGCTCGGCGTTTCGATACCAAGAACGCATCAGATGTGATAATCATATGTTCTGCTCGGACGAAATAGTCGAGGTCTTCATACGCAAATCCAATTTGTTGAATGCTTGCCTGGTCGTTTATTCTCAAGCTATCGGCCGTTTTAGTGAACCCAAATTGTTTCAACACCTGTGCAAAGCCCTCGAGACTTTCTTGTCTGACATCAGCGTCGCCCTGATGATGAGATGCACGAAGTGTTAATTTTCCTTTTCTTGCTTCAAAAACAACGCCGCCTACATTCGTGACGTCTGCAGAAATGTCTTGCGAAAAAATGTTTATGTTACCTTCGTAGCCGCCATAATACGCTTCGGCGTATCCGCTAAAGTAACTCGTGCCAAAATTATAGCGTCCGAGTAAACCGTCAAATTCAGTGAATAGAAAATCTGAATACATCGCTACAGGCAAAGTGACTTGTGGATACGCAAAACCCACGTCAATTACGTCGCTGTATTGAAAAAATGGAATGCGCTGACGACCAAGTTTTAGGGAGAATGAACGTGACGGTGAGTAGTCCAAATACAACCACTGAAGGCCAGAGTCTCGCAATTCACTGCTATGCAATAAGCCCTGTGCAACAATGGACAAAGAGTCACTGATTGAATAGTCGCCGCGAAGGGCAATAAGGCTATCTTCACCGAATTCAAGTTCGTTGGTATAACTGCGAAGTACGCTGTCGTCTTGATCATAATAACCGGCGACTACGCGAGCAAAACCAGAAAACTCAAAGTCATCACTGAAATCTGCAGATGCGCTGATTGGGATACTTACGCATAATATTAATAATAGTGCACGTATCAAAGTATGTAATCCTAATGTGTGTTCAAAAATTCGATCCGTTTTTTGTTATTGTTCGAACGGAATCGCATATACACATCAGATATCGGAATAAACCTAGATTTCTTTATAAGGGATAAACAAAAGCAGTGAGATTTGGACATAAAAAAGCGCGTAAAACGCGCTTTAAGCTTGAGCAAGTTACTTTACAAGCGTTTTAATTTGATGTTTCTAAACCATACTGGGTCGCTATGGTCTTGTAGACCAATGAAACCCGACTGGGGTACTTTTGACCAGGTTGGATTCAAGCCGGGGAACTTGCTATCGGCAATCATAGCTTCCCATTGTGGCGTGTCCATAGAATACTCAACCACCACCTCACCGTTTTGAATATGCTTCACCGAACGGTTTTGAACGTGGATTTCAACCTCGTTCCATTGTCCTACGGGTTTGGCATTTTGCGGCACAGCAGGCACTAAATCGTATAGTGATCCTGCCTGTCGATTACCCTCTTTGCCTTTGCTTGCGTCAGGGTGACCATCATTATCGAGCACTTGCATTTCTGGCGCTGTTAACCAAATAAAGGGATATTGCGTGTCTTCTTCGCTTTCTTTGCCTAAATAGAAAATCCCTGAGTTACCATTTTCGGATATCTTCCATTCGAGCTTAAGAATAAAGTTATCAAATTGCTCATCAAAAATAATATCAGCTCGGTCGGTTTCTTGCGCTTGAGTAAAGTTTGCCTCGCCAATCATATGAAGAGCATCGTCTTGAATAACCCATGTGCTGGGTACGTCAGTGCGATTAAAACCACGCCAGCCTTTGAAGCTTTGACCGTCAAACAAAAGCTCAAAGCCTTCGGAGCGCTCCTCGTCACTCAATTGATTGACGATGTCATTTGATTGCGCCGCAGGTTCACTGTCACTTGCGGAGTTTGTTGATGGAGCGTCGGAGCAGCCTGCAAACAACAGAACGAATGATAGACAAAATGACGCGCTAACCATTGAAAGCCTTGCCTTTCTCTTATTCAACAAATGAGCCTTGTTCAACAAATGGGCCTTATTCACTCATTTCTCCTTTAATTAATTGACCAAACGCGGGTGTTTTCATCAACATCCATTTCTGGCTCCCAGCCTCCGGGCACGGGCAAATACGCGAGCACTTTTTCTCCCACAAGCTCTGACTCAAAGTAACCCTCTAGCGTCAATACTCTTAAGTTATAGAGAAAGTGGTACAAATAGTATTGGTCTTCTTGGCCTTCTGGCGCCTCTGTTTTGTCGGCTAGCCAAATCATGGATTGCGCTTCATCTTTTGGAAGCTCATATACAGATTTAACGAAGCTTTCTCTTTTTGCGATGCTGGCGTCGCTAAATGGCTGTTTATGTTCATCAGCAAACGCGGCCTCTGCCACTTCGAGTCCACGCAAAAACTTCTTCCGTTGATTGTCATCCATTAGTTGGCTGTACAAAGCGTCAATAAAATTGACGATGGGTACGTCTTCTGCACCAGGCAAGTCTGCAGATTTTGGAATGATCACATGGGTCATTAGCGCGATGGATTTCGCTTGAGCCTTGCTTAAAAATGTGAAGCTCGCTGCGCCATCAGCCGTATTGGCATATGCTGTATTGAGTACTGCCAGAACGCTGGTTGAAGATAAAACAACGCCTGAACCTAAAGCCAGCGACTTTAGCGCCTGTCTTCGCGTCATATTCATATTCTATTCTCCTTAAATGCTTTAATCGCATAGTCGGCGGCACGCGCGGTGAAGGCCATATAAGTCAAAGAAGGATTTTGGCAAGCAGCGGAGGTCATAAAAGCGCCGTCAGTCACAAACACATTCGGCACTTCGTGAATCGCGTTGTACTCGTTCAACACTGAGGTCTTCGGGTCACGGCCCATGCGAGCCGTGCCCATTTCATGAATACCTAAACCAATTCCGTACTGATTTTCGAATACCTGAACGTTTTTATAGCCTGCCTTTTCGAGAATCATTTTCGATTGCTGGCGCATGTCTTCACGCATGTTGATTTCGTTTTCTTTTAGCTCTGCAGAAAAAGTGACCGTTGGAATGCCCCATTGGTCACGCTTATCAAAATCAAGCCGCATGTGGTTGTCGTGATGAGGTAATATTTCCCCGAATGCCATCATGCCAATGCGCCAAGGCCCTGGGGCAATCAGCTCTTGCTTGAGTGGTTCACCGATACTGAGTTCGCGAATACCTCGGGTCCAGTTTGTGCGACTTGCGCTGCCTTGGAAACCATAACCGCGAATGAATTTATCTGAGGTGCTTTGTTCGTCCATATTGCTAAATCGCGGGATGTAAAAGCCGGAAGGGCGGCGGCCTCTATAGTACTTATCGTCAAAACCTTCAATTTCGGCTGACGCGCCAATGCCTAAGTGATGATCCATAATGTTATGACCTAACTCACCTGAGTCGTTGCCCATGCCGGTGGGGAAGCGTTCTGAGCGGGAGTTAAGCAATATTGCCGTTGAGGCCATTGATGACGCACAGCAAAAAATAATGCGTGCATAAATGGTAGACTTTTCTTTGGTTTCTGCATCAATCACGTTGACGCCGCTGGCACGCCCTGTTTTCTCGTCATATTCGATAGAGTGCACAATGGCGTTGTTTTGAATGGTCAAGTTGCCGGTGCTTAAGGCGGCAGGAAGCGTCGATGATAAGCTGCTAAAATAGGCGCCATAAGGACAACCACGATTACAGCGAGATCTAAACTGACACTTCACTCGCCCCTCAAATTGTTTATCTCCCGTAATATGCGCGGTGCGACCGTTGGTCATAAGGTGTGAGGTACCCCAAGACGCCATTTTTGCCTGCAGGTCTTTCTCAACCACATTTAGCTCCATAGGCGGGAGCAGCTTGCCATCGGGAATTTGTTCAATGCCGATGTTTCGACCCGATACGCCAATAAATTCCTCAACTTTGTCATACCATGGTTTAATGTCGGCATAGCGCACGGGCCAATCAACCCCTACGCCTTCTTTCCTATTGGCTTCAAAATCTAAATCGCCCATGCGATAGCTTTGTCGACCCCAAGCAATGGTGCGCCCGCCAGTCTGATAGCCGCGCATCCAGTCAAAACGCTTTTCTTCGTTATATGGATGCTCAACATCATCAACAAACCAATGCGCCATTTCAGGGCGCGTTGTGTATCCGGTTCGAGCTTGTTTAAACTGTCTATCTTTGGTGTCAGGGCGAGGGCGACCTTTAAGATCGTAATCCCACTTGTCGTCGTTCATGGTGACATAATCTTTCACATGCTCAACTTTGCGACCGCGTTCGAGCACCAGGGTTTTTAAACCCCCTTCACATAATTCCTTGGCAGCCCATCCACCCGACATACCGCTACCAATTACAATTGCATCGTATTTCATTTGAGATTCCGTGTTGTGCGCTATCACCCATTAGCGAAGTAATGGCCGAAAAAGGGAATAGCGGCAGACTGTTTACGCTAAATTTACAGTCAGTAAACAAAGCAATAACGAGACTACAATAAAACGGCTTGCAAATAAATTTTTTAGCTCAACACGGCGCAATTTTTTGAGTGTGGTGGACATCCTTATTTACCCTATGGTTTATTGAGCAGGTGTTCAAAACGTTGCGCCCTTGCTCTAAGTGCTTCCAACTCATCCATTAACTCAAGCACTAGTGCAGCTCCTGCAGTGTTTAAACCTAAATCGCGCTTTAGCCTCAATGCTCTTGTGACTCTATGCAAACATACACCGTGAAAGTATACCGTGTTAGACCGTGCCTCAGTCGGCTCCAACACACCATATTCCATTAGCTCCATGATTTGATCTGCGTTGACCCCACAACTGCGGCACACCTGGCCTAAACTTAAGGGCTTGTCATCGATAATTTCTGCAATATGCACGTCAACTTTTGTTTTACTCATGCTTTACACTCCCATGGACTGGCGAGGGTTGAAGTTAAGCGCCTCTTTAAACGCTGCATAGGCCTTTTGCGCTTTGTCATTATCTGCTTTAGGCAAAACAACATTTAAGACTAAAAATAAATCGCCGGGGCTTTTTGCCGGAATACCGCGTGATTTCAAGCGCATTTTTTGCCCGGTTTTAGAGTTTTTCGGTATGGTTAAGTCTACCGTTCCGCTCGGGGTGGGTACGTTGATTTTATCTCCCAAGGCGGCTTCCCAAGGTGTGACTGGCAGATTTACATACACGTCTTTACCTTCAACCGAAAAGCGCGGATGCGGATTAAACTGTATTTCTAAGTACAAATCGCCCGGGCTACCATCACCCATTCCGGTCTCACCTTGACCGGCAAGGCGAATTTTTTGACCTTGTTTAACGCCTTTCGGTATTTTTACATTTAACGTGCGTGAATCAGGCGAGTAGCGTCCATCACTCCCGAGTTTTTGATGCGATAAGGTCAGGGTTTTATTTGCGCCTTGATAAGCATCTTCAATATCTATACTGACTTTGGCATGAGTATCTTGACCATGAGCATGAAAGCCGCCATGGGAATGTCCGCTTTGCCCGCGTCCGTGTGCGCCTCGTCGTTGTCCAAAAAGCTGCTCAAAAAAGTCACTAAATTGGGCTGCGTCGCCGTCGGTAAATCCGCCGCCGTCAAACTCAAAGTCTTGCTTGAAGCCCGGTGGAGGTTGGAACCCTTGGTTTTGATCCCAGTTACTACCAAGCTGATCATAGGCACTGCGTTTTTGTGGATCTTTCAGTACCTCATAGGCCTCACCAATCTCTTTAAAGCGCTCTTCTGCATCAGACGCTTTACTTACATCCGGGTGATATTTGCGTGATAGCTTGCGATAAGCGCTTTTTATGTCATTTTGGGTAGCATCGCGCTCAAGTCCCATAATTTTGTAATAGTCTTTAAATTCCATATTGGCCCTTATCTAAGTAATGAAGAGACTAAGGCAGATAAGTGACTATCCGAGCTCGCTTATCTGCTTTGTGCACTTACACCTACGCGGCGTTTTGTTCACGCGCTTTGCAATTAAATGTAATCTTGTCGTTTTCGCATGCAATTTCAAGCTTATCTTCGGGCTTAACTTTGCCTGCCAGAACCAGTTTAGAGAGCTCTTTTTCAATGCGTGCTTTTATGACACGTTTGATGGGGCGAGCACCATACACCGGGTCAAAGCCCGCCTTGCCAACCAAATCTAACACTTCTTGGGTGACCACAAGCTCAATATCACTTTCGGCCAAACGCTGGCGTAAGTAGTCTACTTGCACACTGGCAATCTCTCGTATTTGTTCAAGTTTCAATGAGTGGAATACCACAATATCGTCTAGGCGATTAATAAACTCTGGTCTAAAGTGTCCGGATACGACTTCCATTACCTGAGACTTCATCTGGTCGTAATGCTCATCACCTGACAGCTCTTGAATTAAATGACTGCCCAAATTAGACGTCATGACTATCACTGTATTGCTAAAATCTACCGTGCGGCCTTGCCCATCCGTAAGGCGACCGTCGTCTAAAACCTGAAGTAGAATGTTAAACACGTCAGGGTGCGCTTTTTCTACTTCATCTAGTAAAATAACAGAGTAGGGTTTACGCCGAACTGCTTCAGTTAAGTAGCCGCCTTCCTCGTAACCGACGTAACCCGGTGGCGCTCCAATCAAACGAGCAACGGAATGTTTTTCCATAAACTCAGACATGTCAATGCGCACCATTGAGTCTTCTGTATCAAATAAAAACTCCGCTAAGGCTTTGGTTAGCTCGGTTTTGCCGACTCCAGTTGGGCCTAAGAACAAGAAGCTTCCGTTAGGGCGTTTGGGATCCGCCAAACCGGCGCGTGAGCTTCGAATAGCATCAGCAACTGCAACAATTGCCTCGTCTTGACCAATCACTCGCTTATGAAGCCCTGCTTCCATATTCAGCAACTTTTCGCGTTCGCCTTCAAGCATTTTAGATACAGGAATCCCGGTCCAGCGGGACACGACTTCGGCAATTTCTTCATCAGTTACCTTATTACGAAGTAAGGTCATTTCTACTGATTCAGCCTCTTGTGCTTGCGCCAATTCTTTTTCTAACTCTGGAATGCGGCCGTATTGTAGCTCCGACATGCGACCCAAATCATTGGCGCGCTTTGCTGCCTCAAGCTCTGTGCGCGCATGATCTATGGCCTCTTTTATACTGCTTGCTCCTTGTAATGAGGCTTTTTCTGATTTCCATGTTTCGTGTAAATCTGAAAATTCGCGTTCTATTTTTTCAATGTCTTGCTCAAGTATCTCCAAGCGCTTTTTGGAAGCCTCATCCGACTCTTTTTTGAGCGCTTCGCGTTCAATTTTTAATTGAATAAGGCGTCTGTCGAGCTTGTCCATTGCCTCTGGCATTGAGTCAATTTCCATACGGATACGTGAGCCGGCCTCGTCTATAAGGTCAATGGCTTTATCGGGTAACTGGCGGTCAGTGATGTATCGCGATGATAGCGATACCGCCGACACAATAGCCGAATCTGTAATATCTACGCCATGGTGAATTTCATAACGCTCTTTCAAGCCGCGCAATATTGCCACCGTGTCTTCTTGCGTGGGCTCATCCACCAGCACTTTTTGAAAACGTCGCTCAAGAGCAGCATCTTTCTCGATGTACTGACGATATTCGTTTAGCGTGGTCGCGCCAACACAATGCAATTCACCGCGGGCGAGGGCGGGCTTGAGCATGTTTCCGGCATCCATTGCGCCTTCCGTTTTTCCTGCGCCTACCATCGTATGCATTTCATCAATAAATAAAATGACCTTGCCCTCTTGTTTGGCAACATCATGAAGTACCGCTTTTAATCGTTCTTCAAATTCGCCTCGGTATTTTGCGCCTGCAACAAGCGCAGCCATATCAAGCGACAATAAGCGTTTTTCTCTTAAACCTTCTGGTACTTCACCGTTAATAATGCGCTGCGCTAAGCCCTCTACAATGGCTGTTTTGCCCACGCCGGGCTCACCAATTAGCACTGGGTTGTTTTTGGTTCGGCGCTGTAGCACTTGTACAACGCGTCTGATTTCATCGTCGCGCCCAATCACTGGGTCAAGTTTGCCTTGCTCTGCACGCTCGGTTAAATCGAGGGTGTATTTTTCTAAGGCTTGTCGTTGCTCTTCAGCGTTGGGATCATCAATGTTTTGCCCGCCACGCACTTGCTCAATGGCTGACTCAAGCGATTTTGCAGTAGCCCCCGCGTTGCGTATTAATTTGCCTGCGTCACTTTTGCTGTCTTCAACCATGGCTAAAATAAAGAGCTCGCTTGAGATGTATTGGTCATTTCGTTTTTGACTGAGTTTGTCGGTAAGGTTTAACAACCGGCTAAGGTCGCTTGAAACATGGACTTCACCCGACGTGCCTTGCACCTGTGGTAAGCGCTCTAAGGCCTCGCCTGTACTTGAGCGAAGCTGGTTCACATTTACACCTGCTTGGCTAAGTAAAGGTCGAACGGTGCCGCCTTCCTGATTTAGCAGCGCCATGAGTAAATGCAGTGCTTCTATATATTGATGATCGCGTCCTACAGCGAGACTTTGTGCGTCGCTTAAGGCTTGCTGAAATATACTGGTAAGTTTGTCCATTCTCATATTCGTTTTCCTCTTAAATTTTTCTCAGACGCTCACATGGATAATACGTGATTGCTTTGTATGCTTTTGGTTCAAAGGCCTAGCTCAGCTACAGCGTATGAGCACCTTGCCAGCTAGGCCACGTTCTGTTGATGTTTAGCCGTTAGACACATCTTCAAAGTCAGCATCTATCACATCGTCGTTCGCTGACTGGCCTGACGCTTTGGCATGTGCTGTCTCAGCTTTACTTTCATCAGCGCTTTGCGCTTGTGCGCGCTGCATAGCGCTGTCAAAAGTGCCTTGCAGTGCTTGAAGCTTTGTGTCGATGTCGGCTGCATTGTCAGTCTTAATGGCCGTGTTAAGGTGCTCAATCAAGGCCTTAATTTCGCTTTGATCTTCTTCTGCCAGCGCGTCCATTGAGCCTTCTATTGCGTGTATCGCATGGTCAGCCTGATTACGTTTTTCAATCAATTCACGCTTTTGCTTGTCTTCGCTCGCGTGCTGCTGGGCATCTTTTACCATGCGATTTATTTCATCCTCGCTTAAACCGCTTGAGGCGGTAATGGTAATGCTTTGCTCTTTGCCGGTTGCTTTGTCTTTAGCCGACACATGCAAAATGCCGTCTGCGTCAATATCAAAGCCCACCTCAACTTGCACCGAGCCTCTCGGTCCTGGCGTAATGTCTGTTAGGTTAAATTGCCCTAAGGACTTATTATCGCTTGCCATTTCGCGCTCACCCTGAAGTACGTGCACGGTTACCGCAGGCTGGTTATCTTCAGCAGTTGCAAACACCTGTGATGCCCGTGTAGGGATAGTGGTGTTTTTGTCAATTAACTTAGTCATCACGCCGCCGAGGGTTTCAATACCTAGCGATAGCGGGGTGACATCTAGCAGTAGCACATCGTCAACGGTTCCTGATAGCACGCCTGACTGCACCGCGGCACCTAAAGCAACGGCTTCATCAGGGTTGACGTCTTTGCGAGGTGTTTTTCCAAAGAATGATTCAACGGCCTCTTGCACTTTTGGCATGCGTGTTTGACCACCCACCAAAATGACTTCGCTGATATCGTTAATGCTCAAACCAGCATCTTTCATGGCCTGTTCGCATGGTGCAATGGTTTTTGAAATAAGCGATGCGACTAAGGATTCAAGCTTCGCTCTCGTTACCTTCACATTTAAGTGTTTAGGACCGCTTGCATCTGCTGTGATGTAGGGCAGATTAACTTCAGTTTCCATCGCTGATGAAAGCTCAATTTTTGCTTTTTCAGCCGCCTCTTTAATTCGCTGTAAAGCTAAGGCATCAGAATGCACGTCAATGCCGGTGTCTTTTTTGAA
The DNA here is from genome assembly GCF_028401415.2 of Ningiella algicola. NCBI lineage: Bacteria > Pseudomonadati > Pseudomonadota > Gammaproteobacteria > Alteromonadales > Alteromonadaceae > Ningiella > Ningiella algicola. Next base: position 4,689,439 of record NZ_CP171821.2, read on the forward strand.
CTCATCGGCAAGGTAGTTAATTAAGGTAAGGTCAAAGTCTTCACCGCCTAAGAAGGTATCGCCGTTGGTGGCGAGCACTTCAAATTGCTTTTCACCATCGATATTGCTGATTTCAATAATCGACACGTCAAAGGTGCCACCGCCCAAGTCATACACGATGACTTTTTGCTCAGCGTGACTAGTTTTATCTACGCCATAAGCCAAAGCGGCTGCAGTTGGCTCGTTAATTATGCGCTTTACGTTCAAGCCGGCAATTTTGCCCGCATCTTTGGTAGCTTGGCGCTGGGAGTCATTAAAGTAAGCGGGCACAGTAATAACTGCGTCTTTTACGGAGCTGCCCAAATAGGCCTCTGCATCCTTTTTGAGCTTGCGTAACAGTTGTGCTGACACTTGCTGAGGCGACATCGTTTTTCCATCGACCTCTACCCATGCATCGCCATTATCTGCCTTAATGATTTTAAAAGGCGCCAGTTTAATATCTTTTTGCACTTCTGCATCGTCAAATTTGCGGCCAATTAGGCGTTTAATCGCAAATAGCGTGTTTTTAGGGTTGGTGACAGCCTGTCGTTTTGCAGATTGTCCCGCGAGTGTCTCGCTGCCGGTATAGGCAACAATAGAAGGAGTGGTGCGATTACCTTCTGCGTTTTCAATAATTTTTGATGTGCCGTTTTCCATCACTGCCACACATGAATTGGTGGTGCCTAAGTCGATACCGATACTTTTAGTCATAATAATTGCCTCTGGTTGTGTTCATCGGTCAAGGCAGACTGTTAAAACTTCTGACTGCGCATTAACCATCCGTAAAAATGCTAAGCAATGAAAATTCGAGCTTGGGCATTTGTTTGATGGCCGTATCATACGCCGCAGGTATTTATCCATCTGTCACATAGGTGACACTCGTTGAAAGAAATTTAATGGCGCTCACAGCTAAAGTAACCCGAACTCTGGATAAGAGACAGCGCTCAGCAGCCCTAATGGCGCGGATTACTGCGTTATAAAAGTGAGCAATAGAATCACTATTACGTCACTTTTACGCCTTGTCCTCCACGCCATTAGGACTACTGAGTCTAACAATCTGAAATCTCAGCACTTTTTAAATTCCTGCACTGCCTCTTATCCAGAGTCCAGGTTAAGTAAAAATGTGGGTATGAACATGACGAGGATCAAAAATGAAGCAGTCTTGGAATAGTGAGCTTTGAAACAGGAAGCCCAACCATAGGAAGTTCTCTTCTATTGTGAAGAAAAGATGCAAGCGCAGCAAAGTTCAAAACACCACTGCATCAGTGCTACTATTACCTAATATCTAATATCGTAGTAACAGACAGGGTGTTGTTATGTCAGATAATACTATCTTGTTACCTCAGGGTGTAAGTCCCAGTTTGGTGCAGCAAGTCAATGTATTTGCTGATTTGCCAGCGAAGCTTGTGCAAGAGTTCGCATTTAGTGAATGGAATGTGGGCGACTATATTAATCCTCAGATTCTTACTGAACGGTTTTTCATCATGCTTGATGGGCAATTGGAAATTAAGCAGTGCAACCCAGAAAGTGGAAGAGAAATTACACTAGACATGCTCTTTATGGGCGATTGTTTTGATCTGATGGTGTTACTTGATGGTCAACCTCACGATGTTATTTTATCACCTCTGAGCAAAGTAAAGCTCATTTCTGTTGCTTTAAACAGCATGCGGAAATGGCTTTGGACCTATCCTAAATTTAATCAGCAGTTTATGCCTTATTTAGCAAAAAAGATGCGCGAAAAAGAGCGACAGGCTAGTGATTTAGTTCTATGCGATGTGACGGTTCGCCTTAGTCGTATTATTTTAGATCAGGTTAATAAAATACGGCTGTATGAGGGCCCCCAAGATCATGAGCATCGTTATCACTTGGTTAATGGCTTTAGTGATGAAACACTGGCTAGAATGACGGGCTCGGTGCGGCAAGTGGTCAATAAACAGCTGCAATACTTAAAGCGCAAAGGCATTATAGACAAAAAGCGTAATCAGTTGATTATTAAAGACTTAGAAGCGCTCAGAAAAGAGGCGCAATATACCCACAGCATAGTAACTAATGCCTAAATAAATAATACGCGGATAAGGTTCCAGGCGGCTGAGTAGCTTGCCATGGAACGCATCGCTAAGGTTTCGGTTTGAACACCCTGCTACTAATGAGGCCTTCCTTTGCCAAGCTCTGAGTTCAAGGCACAATCGCCTGAAAAAACGACTAAAGAGGAACTCAGTTCCATGCTAGTCAGCTCTGTTGCACCTTTGGTAGCGCAACACCCCAATAAGAGCGGAATTAGACTACTGGGCGACCCTAAAGATGCCTTCGCCGCGCGAATGTTATTAGCCTTAAGTGCCCAACGAACCTTAGATATTCAGTATTACATATGGCAGAACGATATTACTGGCGCGCTGCTGTTTGAAAGTATTGTTGAGGCCTCGAATCGAGGTGTTCGCGTGCGTTTGCTTCTTGATGACAACGGCGTTTCTGGTCTCGATGAGGCGCTGTTGTCATTAGATAGACTGGATAATGTTGAAGTGCGCTTGTTCAATCCCTTTGCTCAGCGCAGATTTAAATGGTTAGGCTTTATTACTGATTTTTCGCGCGTTAACCGGCGTATGCATAATAAATCGTTCACAGCAGACAACAGCGTCACTATTGTTGGCGGGCGAAATATTGGTGACGATTACTTTGGAGCAACAAGCACTATCCTCAAGCAAGACCTTGATATTGTGGCGATTGGTTCGGTTGTTAATGAGGTATCTCTAGATTTCGACAAATACTGGACGAGCACTTCGGCACATCCTGTTAACGATATTTTGTTTAGCAATAAAATAAGTAAGTACTGCACATCAGAGTACTTGCCTGCACAAGTAACAAACCCAAAGCGAGACGCATACATTACAGCGCTGGAACGCTCTGGAGTCATGCACAGCTTATTGGCTAACGAAGACTTATTTGAGTGGGACACAGTCACCATGATAAGTGATGACCCAGCCAAAGGCGCAGGTCGTCAGTCTAACGATGCGCTATTGTTTACCAAGCTAGTGCAAATTATTGGTCGTCCACAATCAAGTCTGCTTCTGGTTACTCCTTATTTTGTGCCAACAAAGGAAGGGGTAGAGGCCTTTATAGATTTAGCGAAAAGCGGGATCAAGATAAATATAGTGACTAATTCGATGCAAGCGACTGACGTTTTGCCGGTTCATTCAGGATACGCAAAACATCGTAAAACTTTACTAAAAGCCGGCATTAACCTGTTTGAGACAAGGCCTAATGCTTCAGACGAGCAAAGTAGCGAAAAAAAGAAAAGACATTTTAAGAGCTCTGCGTCAAGCTTGCATGCTAAGACCTTTGCGATTGATTCAAAGCGACTGTTTGTCGGCTCATTGAATTTCGACCCTCGCTCAATGCATTTAAATACAGAGCTAGGTTTTGTGATTGAGAGCCCGAAGATTGCTAAGCAAGTCGAACAAGTCTTTGAAGCGCAGGCCGCTTACGCATCTTATCGCTTGAGCTTGGATAAAAAGGGTAAAATTAATTGGATAGAAACCAACAAGGGTCGTGAAACCGTTCATAAGACTGAGCCGGGCATGACGATATTTTCACGCGCTGCACTGGCACTATTGAGCCTACTTGCAATTGAATGGTTGCTTTGAGTTTGATTGCGTTAAAACGCGATACACTCGCCACGGGTGGCAATAATAGTACTTATCCCTTTTTCTTCCCATAATGCATGGGATAGTTTATCCAAGGCCTCACCATCTCCATGAACTAAAACAAGCTTTGGTGAAGTCGAAAAGTGTGAGATCCATTCTACAAGCGCTTTTTGGTCGGCGTGCGCTGAAAAACCACCAAGTGTCTCTATATTGGCTTTGACCGCAATACTGTCATTAAAGATTTTGACCATTTTTTTGCCATCGACTAATAGCCTTCCTAGCGTTCCCATGGCTTGAAAGCCACAAAAAATTACGGTGTTTCGACTATCCCAAAGGCGATTTTTTAAATGATGCTTTATTCTTCCTCCATTGCACATGCCGCTGCCCGCTATGATAAGCGCACCGCTGGCAATCTTATTTATCGCCATTGAGTTTTCGGGTGTGACAGACAAAAATAAGCTGGGAATAAAGTCTTTTATAATGGAAAGTGCATTAGGGGTCGCTTGGTTTATATCTTTTTGATCCAAAGATGAAAACCAGCTGTCATAAATTTTTGTGACTTCTATTGCCATAGGACTATCTAATATTACTTGCCAGTTTTGTAGTATACCCTCGCGATGCAGTTGACCAAGATAGAACAATATTTCTTGCGTTCGACCAACAGCAAAGGCTGGGATCATGATGTTGCCTCGGCGCGTTTCAGCTTCTTTCAAAATCTCTCGTAGCTGTTGAACGGTATCTTCAATGGGTCGATGATTTCTATCGCCATATGTGCCCTCCATAAGCACAATGTCAGCTTGTTGCAGATAGCTTGGGTCTTTCATCAACACCGCGTTTTTATTACCCAAATCCCCTGAAAATACTAACGTTTTAGTACTTCCTTTCTCTGTTATCTGGATTTGCACGATTGCAGAACCCAAAATGTGTCCGGCATCGAAAAATGTGCAACGAGCATGGTCGGATAGGTTGAAACTTTCTGAGTAGTCTTTAGTGACGCATAGCAACAAGGTTTTATATACATCATCTTCAGAATATTCAGGCTCTAGGGGAGCATTACCTTTGCGCAGACGCTTTCGATTTTCTCGCTCTAAGTCGCCTAAATAGATATTGACTGAATCTAGCAACATGATTTTCAACAAGTCGGCTGTGGCATCCGCACAATAGATTGGGCCTTGAAAGCCTAGACTCACTAATTTAGGCAATAAACCACTATGATCTAAATGAGCATGCGACAAGACAACCGCGTCTATATCATGAGGTTCGAATGCAAAATGCTCCTTTCCCAGTCGCTTAATAGAGTTCGCTCCTTGGTGCATGCCGCAATCAAGAAGTACTTTTCCTAAAACAGGTGATTCGACTAAATGACAGGAGCCAGTCACTTCTTGTGCAGCGCCCAGTATTTTAACGGTAGCCATTTTTACTATTCCTATTTTGTGGAATTATCAATTGCCACTTCCATTGTCGTTCTGCCAACTGCTATTTGAACGAGATACCTTGCTCACGACACCAGGCAATAGGATTCTGCTTAACTGAAGATAGCCGCTGATGATCGCGGATACAAGTTTATCGCGAGAAGTCCTTGCACTATTGCGTATAGCACAAGCATGGATGGGGACCTACACTGGATTGCTTCAAGTATCATTTTTAACGCACAGCATTGTAAAAGGGCGATTAGTTATGACATCAAAAAAAACCGAAAAGCAGCTTAAATCAACTTATCAAGCCATGCTCGATGCGCTTGAGGAATTTGTAGAGAAGGAAGGAAAAACCTTAAAAGATGCTTTCCACGGGGCAGAGAAAAAGCTTGAAGAAGCGGCTGAGCACAGCAAAGAAAGCATTCAACACGCCAGCGATAGTTTAAAAGCGCATTCTGATGCCGAACATGAACACGAAAAGACCATGCGCAAGGCTTACGCAGTTGTTTTATACTTTAGTGGAACGAACGCGAAATGGGTTTGGCACCTTAGCGATGTTTAGGCACTAAATAACGCGCCCTTTGGGTGTCAGTTAAATTGAAGGAAATATCAGTCACAAAGTAGGCCCATGTGTCTGCGTTGTCGATGGCCTGTTTTGCACTTATCCCCGTGTTTGATGGCTTTAAGCCTTGCCATCCATAGCTGTGGTCTTTTGTTTTGAGCACACGATGCGAAACCTCATGTATAATCGTTTTTGCACAGTGCCATTCAGCGGGTTTTCCGTCGTGTGCTTCAAAATCATTTTTAATGTATAAAACATCCATTTTTTCATAAGGGTATACGAAGCCAGCTACGCCAGCTGGCAAAGCAGTAGTGTTACCGAACTTTGGATGATAGGAAAATATTAAGGTATTGCTGTTGAGTAAATTGATCATCTTCTGCAGACCAATGTTTACCTTCTGCATTATGTTTCGTTTAGCGGCTTTCTTGACTCTTTGATCGTTTCCTAAAAACCAATTAGCCACTGTAACGTCTTTATATATGCCACCGGTAGCCAGCGCATTGTTGCACCACTGCATTGCTAACTCGGATGCGCTGCCAATAATATCTCGTTGCTCCAAAGTGAAATACTCATCACGTTGATTAAGCTTATCAATCATTCTTGTGGGGTCACTTTTGAGTGCAGCATATACCCAACTTTGATTAGACACAGGCGGTGAATACACCCACACGCCTTGAGCTCCTCTTTTGCGAACAAAATAGAGGTGATAGAGCATTTTCAATGCGCCTGCCCGACTTAAATTAAATGCGTATGGTGAAGGCATGCGTTGCCGTGCTTTTGCTGCATCATTTACCGACGCGATTAGCGCACCTAGATTAATTCGCGAGAAGATAACTTCGTCGTTTAGCTTATTGCGAAGTTTTGCGAGCGCTTGCTCATGAGCATGATCAAGTTTTTTTGCTGAAAGTAAGAGTTGCATGGTGCAATCGGTTTTCAGCACATGTTGCCAATTTATCTCTCTTCCGTTCGCTTGCGTTTTATGCCAGCGTTTTTTTGATATTGTTTTTCGTGTTTTTTCATAAACCTCTGAAAAGTGTAACATCGGTTGCATAAGTGACCCTGCGCATAGCACGCAATAAAAAGTTGACTATATAAATCGATGTACGACGCGATGCGGGCTTGTGGGTGCATAAAAGACGGTTAAAAAGATAAAAGCTCTACTAGCATCGATGCTATGCACGGTGATGATATCGGAATTAAGATTGGGATTTATAGGACCCTCGGCAACGCGCCGCCCAAAAGTTTCTGAATGCCGCTTAAAGAAGTTCTGTGAATTTCTGCTTTTCAAAATTGGAGGATTAGAAAAACAAACAGTGTCTTTATCGAATCAATTGTCTTTTGTCTGAGACGACAAGCCAAAGACACGATAAAAATATTGATGTATCAGATAGCTTAGTGACATGAACATCGGCGCAGCGATGATGTAACCAGCAACTATAATAGGAGAAATATAACCTTCCAACGTTGCAAGCTCCCATTTGTATAGGCAATACATAGCCAGATATGGGTGGCTTAGAATAACTACAAGCACCAACATCGAGTTTCGCTTCCGGAATAGCCAAGACACCAATAGCGAAACAATCAACATAATAATTATCGAAAACATTGTACTAAACTTCCTCCAGTCAGCGGTTTTCCAAAACTGTTTGTAACCCACCGGATGCTTCGTTTGCATAAATTCTGAGATGATGACGTCAAAGACGATGTTGTAAGGTGACCCTCCCATTTAAAGCTACTAAAAATGAGTGGGTTACAGAAATAGTTCATCGATAGATGCTTGTCTTGCTTTGTTCCCTGCTTTTTTTCTATATTTACGTTGGTTAGATGCCTACCTTTTTACGTTTCCGGCGTTTTGTTCTGAATTCGCTAGCGTCATTAATTAAAAAAGGATGAATGTCAATGAACAGAGCAACGGTAACTGCAATATGCTCAACGGTCGTTTCTTCTATCTTAATTATCGGCACTTTATTTTCTTTCCACAAGGGATATATTTGCAGTGCTGAGTTAGAACCTAAATAAGGTAAAGCGACCTTAGGAGCCTGTGATGTCGATATCTAATACTTATATATAGTTGTTTTTTGCTGGTTTATTGATCACTCAGTCTATAAATGGTTCTTATGCCAATGTCGGTGCAGAATACTCGACATTGGAAGGCGAGGTCTACTCGTTTGAAGACAATGCCACTACAATACGAATGAATACTTCGTATGTAAAAGTTTTACGATGTGATTTCGGTCAGTTCTGCATTGAATTTGACGACACTAGGATTAGTATCCCAAGAAACAAAGTTTTAGACAGTGTTGAAACGAACTCCTTATTTAAGCATCATGCATTTTCAGACAAGCGTTACGTTCAGGTCTTAGAATTGAAGGAGATGAGGTTTTTCAACCAAGAATTCAAAGGATACCTTATAAAGTAACCGATCATTTTAGACCGTTCTTTACAACCGTTTGATTTAGGCATAGTCAGGCATATTAGCGCTGCACCACTAGACCTAAATCAAACGGTTGTAAAGAACGGTCTAAAATGATCGCTTACCCTTTGAAAACGCACGCTGTGTCACCTTTGGCAGTTTAAATGCACTATTTGGCATCTCGTCCTTCAAATGAATTTCAAAAAGTGACTGAAGCGACATATCTGTCTTAAGCTCTATAAATTTTTGCAATAGCAAGTATGCTTCGCCAGAGTATGAATGAAAGCTTCCAGGGGTGTGAATGAATTCAATATTGTCAGTTCGGTCATGGTCTCTGGGGTCGCCAGCCCAGTTGGGTAATCCACTTCGATGCATCAAAATAAGTTTAGGTGTTAGCTTTTCAAAATAGCTGGCATTTGAAATTCTAGCGTATTTAAAACCAGCCTCATGTAAGCTTTTATCTATATCAATTACTCCTTTTTCGGTAAGCGCAAAAACAATCCATGCAAAGACAGGTTTTGATAAAGAAGCAGCACACCAAACACTACAGCATTTCTCTAAACCATTTCGTGATAATGAATTTTTCGCCGCTAATAACGGGCGTGCCCGCGTGAAGTGTTCGTTTATTTGGCGTGCCAAGCGCGTCAAGATTGTTCCACACTACGGCCGTTCCCCGCTTTGGCGCTACGCTCAATTTAAGTTGAGGAAAGTATGTTTCCCCACCTGATTCAACATTACTTAAATATACCATAAACGTCCATGAGCGTTGCCCTCCATTTTTTGCATTTAAAGCAAAGCCATCGGTGCCGGGCATGAAAAAATCATAATGCGCTTTGTACTGTTGATTGGCTTGATAGCGTTGAATCTGAATGGATTCTGATCTGACTTGTTTTGCTAAACCTAAGGTTTTTATAATTTTGTGGTCAATGCCCGATATTACATCGCTACTGCCAGGCTCAAAATGGCAAGTCGAAGAGGTTCTAAAGCCACTGCCTGCTTCAGGATTAAGTGTAACAGACGGTTCAAGCCTACCTTTGCCGGCATTAATAATTACTTCACATTCGTCTTGCGACAAAAAATTGTCTAGTTGTAAAACCGTGGCCCTCTTGCCTTCGAGTATTTGCACTTCTTCATTACCCATGATTTTAGGCTTCGCTAGGCTGTTGTAATATGCTCGATCGCGCTCTGGTTTAAAGTCGCGAATATGCTTCTTGTTGAAGAGTGTTGCACTTACCTCAAACGGCCATCCAGATTCAATTAAATGTGCCATTAGCGCGTTAGGATTATCGCCTCTTTTAAGGCCAGTTTTGATTGTATGTTTTATTTGAGCAGGTATCGCAGCCATTGATTAAGTTCCCCATTTTAAAGTCAGGTAATAATCTCAATATCAGCAGGATCTGTGCCAGAAGTTATATTAGAAGTCCATGCCCTATTTAACCTGATGTAGAACTTACTACGCAGCGCAGGCCTTGCACTGAGCAGCAAACGGCACAGCATCAAGGCGTTCGGGGCTGATGTCATTGTGGCATTTCTCGCAAATACCATATAAGTCTCGTGACATCTTAACTAAGGCCCGGTCAATTTGTTCCAGTTCATACAAGGCTTCATTTTTCAGATTTAACAGAACGTCGTCGTTTTGCCCATCAACCACTTGCTCAGAAAACTTTGTGCTACTGGTTCTGCTGTGCAAGTCTTTGTCAATTTTTGAAATTCTTTCGCTCAGCTCTTTCTTAAGGGCTAGCATACGCTCTTTTCTATCTGTCATATGGACACTCCGTTAATCAAAATTATATAGATGCAGTGTAAACCAGATGTAAATAAATGAATTGATTTGCGTCAAGCTATTGTTTAGCTTTTGTATATTTAAAGCATACTCGCCAAAGCATCACAGTCGGTTTGGCTATGGTAATACTGTTATAGCGTATTCGAGATGGCAACTTTGGGGTAGTTGAAAAACGAAGACCAAGGACGTTTCGACTTGTGTAAGTTATCGTACTTTTTGACAGGTGTTTATTGCCAGATGTAAAAGATTCCAATTATAAATGTGGCGCTGGTTTTCTTAAGTCCATGAAAATTAGCTTGATTAAGCTTGGTTCAATGCAAGCATGCAGACACATTCCCTTACATCCTCACATGCAAAATAGATAACTTTTTTAGATTTGTTAGCGACTATAGATATGCGAACTGTCGCAAGACAAAAATCTGGAGAGTGTTATGAACATCATCAAAACCGCATTAGCTACCTCACTAATTACCTTAAGCGCTGCAAGTATTGCGCACTCACCTAAATACGAAGCCAGTGATAATTCCTACGAGAGCCGTCTTTGTGTTGCTGTTACACAAGATAGTAAAGGGAAAATCCGAAATATGATTAAACAGGCACATCCTTCGAGATTTATGAGCGAAGATTATTCAACAGCGGTAAATGGCATCACCTGCAACGGCATCAATATCGCCGATTTTGCGCGCGAGGCAGGCAATGAGAAAGTTGCCAATCGTCTTGATAAGTATCGCGTACGTTATGGCAAAATCTACGACATTGCGCGCACGAAAAACGGAAAGATAATTCGCTCAGAGGGTTAGTGCAAGTCGTGCTTAGTGACAAATAACAAATGCATCTAGAAAACAAAAGGCGCTCATTTTAAGAGCGTCTTTTGTTTAATTTGAATGCTTAGTAGATCAGTGCTGTTTCGGCAATCGAATTCTATCGAAGCCAAATGACGCTGCGAATGTATTGGTAAAAATTACTTCATTTCGCGTTGCATCAAGGGCAATACCATTAGGAAACTCGCCCTCTTTAACAATATCTCTTGCTCTCACGCGTCCATTGTTTCTGATGATGTAAATAAGCTGATCAATAAGGCCTGTCGCAAACAAACGATTATTGGCATAAACCAAGTGGCCGATGGCAAAACCGTCCGGTGAGGGAAACTCGGCCATCAGGATTTGCTCACGTTGAGGCGTAATCTTAATGATCTTTCCATTGTTAAAGTTAGCCACATAAAGATTACCTAAATCATCCATTGTAATTCCGACAGATGTGTCCAATAGACCGCCTTGGGCATAAACTGATACTTCACCGTTTGGCGTAATTTGATAAACTGTATCACCGCCGCCTGCTAGAGAGCCGTACTGAGAGACGTATAAATTATCGTACTCGTCAATCGTGATGCCAGAAGGACCTAAATCGGTAACTGCGAATTCACTTGTTGTGCCGTCGGGCTCAATTTTTGTGATAACAGGCTTATTGAAGTTCGTTACAAATAAATTGCCTGCACTGTCGCTGGTAATATCAATAGGGCCGGCAAGTCCAGTCGCAAACACAGTAATAACGCCTTTATCGTCTACCTTGTAAACATTCGTGCCATCGGCACCATCTGCCGCGTAGCGCGTGCCGTCAGCCGCAACATGCAAACCGTCAAAGCTAAGAAAGGCAATAGGGAGTTTGTTTTTCGCTTGCGCGCCGAGGCATATCAATATAGCCAGTATAAACGTAAGCAATGTTTTTACGATAAGTTGTATTCTGAGCATTGGAATCATCCTTTGAATGAGTTTTATGAAACATGGGTGACCTTTGATCACGACCTCACAGTGAATGACATCGCTCAAAGCGCGCAATAAGACAGGGACAAAATCAATAGCTTTGGTGACTAAACGCCCAATGATGTGGATGAAAGCTAACGCAGAGGAATAAGCGCGAAATTGTTAAGATAAACCCTTGTATTCAAAGGCTTACTTTTTCATACTGAGGGCATGAAAGGACAGAGTGTCACCCCACAAGAGCTAATAAACACTTGGCTAATCTCATTAGGCGTTTGGCTTGTGATTGCCTTTTCGCATTTACTTACCGGTCACTTCGATGCGCTCTCGTATCAGGCCGACAAAACACTTAGTTTGCGTGATTTCTTATATTATGGGTCTGCTTATGCCAGTTGGGCAATATTGTGCACCTTCTTATACGTCGCCCTAAAACGTTTTTTTGATTTGGGGATAAAGCGGCTATTTTTCGCGCTGGGAGTCGTGTCAACGTTCATATGGCTCCCCCTGTTTTTTGTGTACGACGGTGTCGTGTATGCGTATTTTTATGAACTACCCGAGCGTAGCGCTTCCGAAGTACTTGCTCAGACCCCAAAGGCCTTGATATTTCTTTATACCATTTTAGCGCTCTTTTGCTTGGTGGCATGCACAGCGCTCATCGCCTATCAGCGCTCCAAACAAACCGCCATTGACGCATTAGCGTTGGCGCAAAAAGACGCTGAAAATGCCCTGGTGCTATCGCAACAGAAGCTTCAGCTTTTGCAGTCGCAACTGAGCCCGCATTTTTTGTTCAATTGCCTAAGCGCAATCAGCGCGCTCGTGAGAACGGACGATAAAGACAAATTACTGTCAAGCGTGAGCAGAGTAGGCACCTTACTTCGCTATGCAACAAAAGCAAGTAAGGAGCCGATGGTAATGCTGAACGATGAACTGGAATTTGTGAATGACTATGTTGCCTTACAAAGCCTGCGGTTTGCAGAGCGCTTTATATTTGATTTAAAGCTCGATATTCAAACCAATAACCAGTTGGTGATCCCCTTGCTTTTGCAACCTTTAATTGAAAATACCTTCAAGCATGGTGTTGCTCACACGCAAGAGCAGGTGAGCATAGGATTAGTCATTAGCGAAATACACAGCGAACAAGGTAAGTATTTAAATATCGAAGTGCGAAATACGTACCCATGTGGCAGTAGCGATGGCGGGGGTTCAAGTATTGAAAATCTTCATGACAGACTAAACATCGCTTATCCATCCCAGCACACTATCAGCACATCGGGTGATGAGGATGTGTTTATCCTCAAGCTTTGTATTCCGGTCACCGAGTATAAACGATATGACTAGTCTTAATGTGATGATTGTGGACGATGAGGCGCACTGTCGTTTGAATTTACGAGAGTCTGTGGCGCAGCATACATCGTGGAATATTGTCGGAGAATACAAAGATGCGATTAACTTGCTAAAGAATATCGCGGAACTTACGCAAACAACTAGCGTTGATTTGGTCTTTTTAGATATTTCTATGCCTCAGCTTTCAGGCATAGAAGCCGCGATGCAAATCGTCAATTTAAGCAAACCACCTATGATTGTATTTGTCACCGCGTTTGATGACTACGCTATCGATGCATTTGAGATATGTGCCTGCGACTACCTACTTAAACCTTTTGACACTGAGCGATTTAAAAAATGTGCAAAGCGGGTAAATGAATTGTTCGCGCAACAAAGCAGGTATCAACAGGGCTTAGATGTGCTAAGCGGAAAAGAATATTTATCGCGCATTGTCATAAAGTCGATGACTTCGGTACGCGCAATCCCCACAAAAAACGTTCACTATCTAGCCTCAGCGGGTAACTACGTTGAAATTTATCACGATGACGGATGCGACTTGCTTCGAAGTAGCTTAAGTCAGCTGTTTTCTTATTTAGATCCCGATGAGTTTTGTCAAATTCACCGCCAGATTGTCGTGAAGTTTACTCAAGCGAAAGAGCTTGTCACCACGCCTGAAGGCAAGCATCAGCTAATACTATTGAGCGGCAAATCAGTGCCCGTCGGAGACACCTTCAGAGCTGACTTTTTGCAGCAATGGCTGGCCAGTCCTGTTCAATAAAACCACTGCGGTAAAACTTGCCGTAACAATCGGTTGACGCAAAGCATTTTTTCACCAATGATGATGCTTCTATTGTCAAAAAGCTGTGCAGCGATACACTTACAAACACTTGCACTCATCAGTAATAACGAGGTCACAATGGCGCTAAACCCAGAACAGACACAAGAGCTTAATCTTATTCTAAAGTTTCCAAATAAAAGCTTAATGCAAGGCCTCAAAGTGCATAAAGATGCTGCTCCCGAAGTCGTTGCCGCGGCTGAGCGTCTGTACGCTAAAGGCATTGTGCAACAGCCGGACGGTGGTTACTTGACTGATTTAGGACATGATTTGCTGGAGCATGCACAGATTATTCAATCCGCGCTTACGTCCAAATAAATGAACAGCTAAATTTAGACATGCTGCACTTTCCGTTTTCTGTAAAGCGCGCGGCGCGTTAAATTCCTTATTTCTGAGGTTTATCATAATGCTGCGATTTCTTTGAATTTAAAAAGTGCATTCTGCAAAAGCGTCAGTTGGAATTTTCCACACTAAGAACAAGTATCTTGGCTGAAGGGAGTTCAACGCATTTTAATGTAAAGGTTGGCTCACGCTCTGATCGTTAGCCGCAACTCATGGTGCGGTTGTTACGTGACATCCCAGAGTTGCAATGTTTACCTTTTGATTAGTCGTATGACCAGTAGTGTAATGAACGTGACAAACAGCATAGCCAAGTACACAAGAACCACTCCGATGATATGCAACGGTATATCCTTCACTAGTTGATCAGGGCCATCATAAGTAATCTTAAAAAAATATGAGAGCAAGATAGAGCTTATACCGCAAGCTAGCAAACTGGACTTCCATGGAAATGCTTTGTGGAAGTACCCTGATAACGCCAAAGCAATTATGACGCCTACTACACCAGTAATGATCACATTTTCATTCGGCATTTTGCACACCTTCAAAATTTAACCCAATAAGTGCATCCCCCTCAGAGGCGGCCCCAGTGAAGTCTGCAATCATGCACCCCAAGCCTCTGCCGCCACCAGGAGATATTGAACCGCTGCCACCGTCACCTGCAGGCTCTATTGGCTTACCGTTGCGTCAGGGAAAGTAACGACGCCAGTTTGTGCATAAAAAATATACAACGCAGAGTTAGATTAGTTTAAAGTCCAACTATTGGTCAATGCGCTTACATGACTTTCATAAAAGATTAAATCGATCAATTATTAATCAATTTTTCGATGTTAACTTGAGGCTTTACATCAATTTTCTGTTAGGGAACTGTGAAAACAGATTTAGTCAATAAAACGGCGAAGAGGATGTTAATAGAATAAACGTTTAGACGTCTAGACGTTTATCTTGACTTTTATCGATATTCCTACAAAATAACAGGCATGTTTATTTCAATGGCGATTTTTGGTGCCAATTAGCTTGCTATGCCAATAAAAGTACCCGCTGAATTACCGGCTTTGGATGGTCTGTCTGCAGAGAATATCTTTGCGATGGATACTCAGCGTGCTCAGGCGCAAAATATTCGTGCGCTCAATGTGGGTATTTTGAATCTTATGCCAAACAAAATTGAAACCGAGCTTCAAATTCTGCGTTTGCTTTCAAATACGCCTTTGCAAATCAATATTGATCTCATCCGCATTGATGAGACTGCGCCTAAAAACACACCGGCGTCTCACATGAACTCCTTTTATCACTCCTTTTCGCAAGTGCGCGACAAAAAGTACGATGGCTTGATTATCACTGGCGCACCACTTGGAAACATTGAATACGAAGATGTGAAGTACTGGGATAAGATGACGGAGCTGATGGATTGGAGCAGACGCCACGTGCAATCTACCATCTTTCTGTGTTGGGCAGCCCATGCGGCCATGTATCATTATTATGGTGTACAGCGCGAGTTGAGAGATGCCAAACTTTCAGGCGTATTTGAACATAAGGTCTTAGATGAACATGACGAACTGATGCGCGGTTTCGATCCCTACTTTTGGGCGCCACATTCCCGCGTTGCCGAAATTCCGGTCAGTTCATACGAAGCGGTTAAAGGTTTGCGCGTGCTCGCAAAATCAGATGAGGCTGGCGTTTACATTGCTGCCAGCGACGATAAACGGCTTGTGTATGTAACAGGGCACCCGGAGTATGATCCAAATACCCTTGACCAAGAATATCGGCGCGACACAAAGGCAGGTATTGCACCATCGATACCGGCAAATTATTACAAACATGACGACCCGTCAGAGCCGGTTATGATGCGCTGGAAATCTCATGGGAACCTATTTTTTACCAACTGGTTGAACTATTACGTTTATCAAACCACCCCTTACGATTTGAACGAGCTTAGCTCATAATTTTGAATGTTTAATTATCTGCCGCTCTCGCATTAAGGAGTTCGAATTGGCCGACATTGCTAAAAAAATTCAATCCATTGCTGTTGAGCGTATTTTGGTGCTCGATGGCGCTATGGGCACCATGATCCAAGATCATAAGCTGGAAGAAGCAGACTATCGAGGCGAGCAGTTCAAAGACTGGCACAGCGACTTAAAAGGCAACAATGATTTACTCTCAGTCACTCAACCAGAGCTCATCAAAAACATCCATTTGGATTATTTGAATGCGGGCGCCGATATTATCGAAACTAATACCTTCAACGCCACGGCCATTTCGATGGCTGACTACGATATGCAGGATTTTGTTGAACAAATTAATCTGGCCGCAGCAAGCTTAGCGCGAGAGGCTGCGGATGAAATTACTGCAAAAAATCCCGATAAGCCGCGGTTTGTGGCCGGTGTATTGGGTCCAACCAGCCGAACTGCTTCAATATCGCCCGATGTAAATGATCCGGGCAAACGTAATGTTGATTTTGATGAACTCGTTGAAACTTACAAAGAGGCTACACGAGCTTTAGTAAGAGGCAAAGTCGATATTATTATGCTTGAGACGATTTTCGACACGCTAAATGCCAAAGCCGCCGCTTTTGCTGTTGATGTCGTTTTTGAAGAGCTTGGTTTTAAGTTACCGGTGATGGTGTCAGGCACCATCACAGACGCATCAGGGCGCACTTTGTCGGGTCAAACAACCGAAGCCTTCTATTACTCTTTGCGCCACACAAAGCCTGTATCCTTCGGACTCAATTGCGCCCTTGGCCCTGACTTGCTGCGTCAATACGTTGCTGAGTTATCGCGGGTATCTGAGTGTTTGGTATCTGCCCACCCCAATGCTGGCTTGCCTAACGAGTTTGGTGAGTATGATATGCAAGCGGATGAAATGGCAGAGCATATCGAAGAATGGGCAAAATCAGGTTTGGTAAATATTGTAGGCGGGTGCTGCGGTAGCACACCCGAGCATATAAAAGCCATAAGCGACGTTGTGAGTAAGGCTACACCAAGAAAGCTTCCCACAATAGATATCAAGCTCAGGCTCTCGGGTCTAGAGCCTTTTGTGCATTAATCATAAACCTAACAAAGAGACTAGCTAAGTGAGCAGTGAATTTTCGACTTTTGTGAATGTGGGTGAGCGAACCAACGTTACGGGTTCGGCCATGTTTAAACGCCTCATATTGTCAGAAGACTACGAAGCGGCTTTAGATGTGGCGCGTCAGCAAGTTGAAAATGGCGCGCAGGTTGTCGACATCAATATGGACGAGGCCATGCTGGACTCTGAGGCTGCCATGGTGCGCTTTTTAAACCTTATTGCATCAGAGCCTGATATTTCACGTGTGCCTATTATGATTGATTCCTCAAAATGGACCGTGATCGAAGCGGGCTTAAAATGCGTTCAGGGCAAAGCGATTGTGAACTCGATTAGCTTGAAAGAAGGCGAAGAGCAATTTTTGGAGCAGGCCAAAAAGATCCAGCGATATGGCGCAGCCACAGTGGTAATGGCTTTTGATGAAAAAGGCCAGGCCGACACGCAAGCGCGCAAATTTGAGATTTGTAAGCGCAGTTACGATTTACTGCTCAATAAGCTCAATTTTCCGCCAGAAGATATTATTTTTGACCCCAATATTTTTGCGGTGGCTACCGGCATAGAAGAGCACAACAATTATGCTGTCGATTTTATAGAGGCAACGCGCCAAATTCGCCAAGAACTGCCGCATTGTCATGTGTCTGGCGGCTTATCCAACATATCCTTCTCCTTTCGCGGAAATAATCCAGTGAGGGAAGCGATGCACTCAGTGTTCTTATATCATGCTATTCGAGCCGGTATGGACATGGGGATCGTAAATGCCGGGCAGTTAGAAGTGTATGATGAAATACCGCAAGAATTAAAAGAAGCGGTTGAAGATGTGATCCTCAATCGAAGTGAGCATGCAACTGACCGACTGCTTGAGCTCGCGCCAAAATACCAGGGCGATGGCAAAGCGGCCGCGGTGGAAGACTTAAGCTGGCGAGAGCATGACGTGAATAAACGCTTAGAACATGCGCTGGTTAAGGGGATTACCGAATACATTATTGATGATACTGAAGAAGCTCGCTTACAAGCCGAACGTCCGCTGCACGTAATTGAAGGTCCACTTATGGACGGCATGAATGTAGTAGGGGACTTGTTCGGTGAAGGTAAAATGTTCCTGCCTCAGGTAGTAAAATCGGCGCGCGTGATGAAAAAAGCGGTAGCGCATTTACAGCCTTTTATTGAAGCAGAAAAGACTGAAGACAGTCGCTCTAACGGCAAAATTATCATGGCGACGGTAAAAGGCGATGTGCATGACATTGGCAAGAACATCGTTGGCGTGGTCTTACAATGCAACAACTTTGAGGTGGTCGATTTAGGCGTAATGGTGCCAGCGGCTAAGATTATTCAAACGGCGCTAGATGAAAAGGCCGATATGATTGGGCTTTCTGGGCTTATCACGCCATCGCTAGATGAAATGGTGAACGTGGCAACAGAGATGCAGCGCTTAGGACTCGACCTACCTTTACTAATTGGGGGAGCGACCACTTCAAAGGCGCACACTGCGGTGAAAATTGAGCACAATTACGAGCACCCTGTTGTGTATGTACCGAATGCTAGTCGCGCAGTTGGCGTGTGCCAAAAGCTGATTTCCAAAGAGCATCGACCAGCGTATGCCAAAGCAATATCGGCTGAGTACGAAAAAGTCCGTGAGCAACACGCGCGAAAAAAACCGCGCACAAAAGCCATCAGTTTTGAACAAGCTAGGGAAAACCGCTTCACCTGTGACTGGGAAAACTACGCAATCCCAACGCCCAATTTTACAGGCGTAAAAACCATTTCTGTAGATTTGAATACGCTCAGACCCTACATTGATTGGACGCCCTTCTTTTTAACCTGGTCACTCGCGGGTAAGTATCCTCGAATATTGAAAGACGAAGTAGTCGGTGAAGAAGCGACAAGTTTATTTAAAGATGCCAACCACATGCTTGATGAAATTATTCGAGGTGCCAAGCTTCAAGCCAAGGGGCGTGTAGGGATTTTCCCTGCCAACAGCATGCATGAAGACATCAAGATTTACGATCCCAAAGATAACAAGAAGCTGATTGGTATAGCGCATCATTGTCGTCAGCAAACCGAAAAGCCAAAGGGCTTCAATTACTGCTTAAGTGATTATATTCTGCCCGAGGGTGTCGCAAGCACCAGTGAAACTGACTTTATAGGTGCATTTGCCGTAACGGCAGGAATTGGGGAAGACGAACTAGCCAAGGCATACGAACAAGCCGGTGACGACTACAATGCGATTATGAGCAAGGCACTTGCAGACCGACTAGCAGAAGCTTTTGCAGAATATTTGCACGAGCGCGTGCGCAAAGAGCTGTGGGGCTACGCAAAGGACGAAAGCTTGGACAACAATGCCTTAATTGGCGAAAAATACCGGGGCATTCGACCGGCGCCTGGTTACGCAGCGTGCCCTGAACACACGGAAAAACAGCTCATATGGGATTTGCTGGACGTCGAAAACACCATCGGGATGAAGCTTACCGAATCTTATGCCATGTGGCCGGGCGCGGCGGTGTCAGGATGGTACTTTGCGCATCCTGATTCGCGCTATTTTGCCGTCGCTAAAATTCAGCAAGACCAGTTAGAGGATTATGCAAAGCGTAAATCATGGGCAGTAGAAGAGGCCCAAAAATGGCTGATGCCGAATTTGCAGGATTAGGGCAAGATGAGCAATACAGACGAAGATATACCGTACTCTCAAGCATGTGAAAATAATAAAGCGCCGATTTTAAACGTGCTATCGGAAGCATTTGCCAAAACCAATCACGTGCTTGAAATTGGGTCTGGTACCGGACAGCACGCGGTGCACTTTGCCAAACACTTGCCTCACTTGATATGGCAGACGGCAGACCAGCTTGAGTACCACTCAGGTATTCAATATTGGATAGAGAAACACCCTTGTGCAAACTTAAAAGCTCCATTGCCTTTGCAGATCCCACTCGATGATTTTCCAAATGACAACTACGATGGTTTCTTCAGCGCCAATACTGCTCACATTATGCAAAAATCTGAAATTCAGCATTTGATGAAGCTTATAGAAAAACGCTTGCCACAAAACGGTGTATTTTGTCAGTACGGACCATTCAAGCAAGAAGGGAAGTTCAGTAGCCAGAGCAACAAGGAGTTTCATGAAAGTTTGTTAGCGCGAGGCTTTGGTGGATATCGTGATATATCTGAGTTACAAATATGGGCCTCCAAGTTATCATTGACTCAAATAATTGAGATGCCGGCGAACAATCTGATGTTGATATGGAAACGTGCTTAATTCAGACAAATAGCGTTAATAAATCTAAGCGCATAGCTAATTTGACACCGCGTGCTGACAACACGATATCGTTTTAGAGGGTCGTTATGAATACTAAATTTAAACTTATATTTAAACGGGTAAGCCTGTTTGTTCTTGTATGCATCTTTTTTAGCCTAAACAACGCAGTGGGACAAAGCCTAGAAAACTTCATAGATGGACCGGCAATTAAGGGATTTGGGAAGCACGCAACTGTTGAAGGTGCTTCAGTAAATGAAAATACTACGCTGAAAGTCGCTTTTGACGTCGGTAAAGCCGCCGAGGGTGGCGAAGTAAACCGCCGATTCGACAGCCTTGCACGGTTTATAAACATGCATGTTGCTGCTGGCGTCCCGATTGAAAATATAGCATTAGCGCTAGTGGTTCACGGTCGAGCCAGCTTAGACTTACTTGATAATCCCACCTATAAAAATGTGCATGAAAAAGACAACCCAAACAAAGCGCTTATACAAGCGTTAATAGCGAACAATGTCCGCGTAATCCTCTGCGGACAAACCGCTGCGGCGTATGAAATTAGTGCATCACAGTTGATTGAAGGTAGTGAAGTAGAGCTATCTGCAATGACTGCGCATGCATTGCTTCAACAACAAGGGTATACACTTAATCCGTTTTAGTCTGCATGTAATCACTTCGTTTTAACATTTCAGCAAATCGTCTACACAGATGTAAGTAATAACTAAGGTAATGCACATAAAAAAGGGAGCTTGCAATTGCTCCCTTATGTAAATCACTAAGCGTTTATCGACTCAAGTCTTTATCAGCGTAATCTCTGACCAATTGGTCCATAAACCTTACGCCCCAGCCTTGTGAGCCTTTAGGCGCAACATCAATTTCTGAGCTTAACCAATCAACTCCCGCAATATCTAGATGTACCCAGGGCAAATCCTCATCCACAAAAGTCCCGATAACCGCTGCACCAATACTGGCACCCGGATTGCCAGCACCTGAGTTCTTAATGTCAGCAATGGGTGATTTGATCTGATCAAAATGATTGGGATGCAGCGGCAATGGCCACACGTGCTCGCCAGAGCGTTCACCTACCTGCATGATCTCAGACGAGAAGTCGAAATTACGCGTAACAAGTGCTGCATACTCATCGCTTAACGCGCGTGCCGCAGAGCCTGTGAGCGTTGCGATATTGAGCAGAAGTTTAGGCGAATACTCTTGTTGAGCATAATACACGGTGTCAGAAAGCACTAAACGGCCTTCAGCATCAGTACTGATAATTTCAATGGTCGTGCCTTTCATGGTTTCAAGCACATCCCCTGGGCGAATAGCGTCTTGACTGGGCATGTTTTCAGCCATGCCCATTAAACCCACTACGTTTACCTTATCACCACGATTAGCAATTGCGTGCATCGCACCCGCAACTGCAGCGGCGCCAGAAAGGTCCGCTTTCATTGCCCACATGCCATCATTGTTTTTTAGACTGATACCGCCGGTATCAAAGGTAATGCCTTTACCTGCCAGTACAATGGGTGCGTCGTCTTTCTCGCCAGCCATGTATTCAACAATAATTAGGTTAGGATCGTTAATAGACCCATTGCCCACCCCCAAATGCGCACCCATGTTGAGCTTTTCCATATCATCAACATCCAACACACGCACTTTTATATTGTCGACCCCTTTAAATGTCGCTTTGATTGAGTCTGCAAATACTTCGGGGTAAAGACTTTTACCTGGTTCAGTCGCAAAATCGCGTGCTAAATGAACACCTTGCGCAACATATTTCAGGTCATTGTTGTATAACGCGCTCGCCGAATCGGCATCAGCGTTCACAAAGTTGACTTTCGACTGCCCGTCGTCTTTTACTGATTTATACTTATCAAAGCTGTAATGGCGAAGATGATAGCCCTGGGCAACAAAGGCGCTTGGCGCGTCTATTTCAGTGTTTAAATTATCGATATGAACGGTTGTATCAACATCTTTTTTTGTCGAAGACAAACTCGCGGCAATAACGCCACCTAAGTTTTGCAAGTCAGTTTTTGTTAGGCTGCCATCGTGTTTACTGCCCACCACAAGCACTGACTCAACGCCGGCAATCATTTGCAAATGCAAGGTGCTGCCAGCCTCGCCTGTAAAATCATTTAGCTCAATGAGCTTAGTCAGCTCACCATTAGATGCACGGTTAATAATGGACGCCGCACCGTCCAAATTGTCCACATCATCAATAAATATAACGTGAGATGGTGTGTTGCCAACCGCATCGGAAGAGCTTTGTTTAGAAAATGAGAAATCTGCCGAGGCAAGCACACAGTGGCTAAGACCAAGTGCTGCAAGCGAAACTACAAGCTTAGTTAACTTCATGTAAGTATTTCCTTCGTCGTTTTTATGACGATACCGCCTACTGTTGGCGTAAGGTATCACCGTTTTTTGATTATTTACGCTGGATATATACGATATTAAGACGAAAAAGCTCGAAATGGATTGACTGAATAGTCAGGGGTAAAAAGCACGGTTTTTTTTGATGTTTGAGCAATATTTTAAGCTATTATTTGCAAGAAGCTGATAGCGCCACGAATAAGGATATTCAGCGCAAACCTATAGTTCATGAGCAATACGCCCCGGTGCTTTTTAAAGAAGTGTTTTATAAATGCTTTCTTTTGTATTGCTTAAAACCAGCGACGTACACGCGCTTTATAATTATCGTAGTCACTGCTAAACACTTTAGACAAAACTCGCTCCTCAGGTTTAATTTGAAACGTGTTCATGTACCAAACAAAGAGCGCTGGATAAGGGGCATTGATTGGATTAGCAATAAAAACAAAAACGCCAATTAAGCATATCAGCATACCGACATACATAGGGTTTCTGCTGTATCGGTAAATGCCGGATGTAACCAAAGAAGAGACATTTTCAGTGTTTAAAGGATTCACGGTGGTTTTGTGTATTTTAAACGAAGCCACACCGGCTGTCGCAAGCGCGATCCCAAATGTTATTAAAAGCGTTAGAGCTTCAAGTCTAAACTGAAACTCTATACGCAAATGAGTGAATATTTGGTTTGTTGCAAACATCAGCGCCGAAACTATTGCAACCACTAAGACAGGAGGGATTTTATGTTCGAGCTTCATACGCGTATTCCGATTAACATCGCTCTGTCAGCGTATCCATGACAAATCAATAGCCTAGCGCCACAATTTTATAGTGCCTAAGAAATAGAAAATGCCATAAACGCAGCATACCGTCGAGCTTACTATCCAAAAAGTGACTGAGTTTTGATGTATCACTGGATCATCTGTAAGGAATGGCGCAAACAAACCGGCAATACCCCGAAGAAGATAAATAGCAGTAATAAGCACAAGGCAGGTCCTAAGCAGCGGTAATTTAACAATAACGCCAGCCCCTGAAAGGGCATAAAATCCCCAGCCTGCAAGAACAGATGCTATCACCAAGGTTACTATTGTTGGATAAACGTCGCCCGCTGCAGCCATTTCTGCCATTTTCTGACCCGAACCAAAAAAGAGATACCAGTCTGGACCGCCAAAAATACATGCGATGTGAAGCAAGGAGGCGATAAAGCTTAAAGAAGCTGCGATTATAAGAAAATGGTTGGTCTTCAATTTATACTCCACAACACAAACCTGACATTCCGACGAAAACTCCGAGATAGATTAACGCGCCTCACGAAAATGTTAGTACGAAACGTCTGGGGTATCATCATTCGGTGCATACCGGTGCTGTGACCGATGCACAGTTAGTTAATTTATTTGTAAGTGTCATTTTGGCTTCAAATTTTAAGTGAAGTCAAATCAAACAAACCATAGCGTAATTTGAAGCATGTTTGCCAACCAGCTTCTGGAATAAGATACAAGAGCGTTGTGCTATGTCGTGACGGAAAAGTGCTTGGATAATAAATTTGGCTTTGCTGGACAAAAAAAAGGGAGAGCAAAATGCTCTCCCTTTAGGCTTATCTTACGATTCCCGTTAACAAAAACGGCACTCGTTCTGCTCTACCAAATACGAACACGATCTTCAGGTGCCAAATAAAGCGCGTCACTTGGCTGTACATCAAAGGCTGTGTACCAAGCGTCATGATTACGCGGTGCAAGCGCTCTGTAGCGTCCCGGGGCGTGAGTACCGGCTCTAAGCTGGTTAAGCATGGCTTCTTCGGTAAACTTAATTCGCCACACCTGTGCCCACGCTAGGAAGAAACGCTGATCGCCGGTAAAACCGTCGATTACCGGCGCTTCTTCACCGTTAAGGCTAAGCTTGTAAGCGTGGTAGGCCATTGCAAGGCCGCCTACATCACCAATGTTTTCGCCTAACGAGTTTGCGCCGTTTACAAAGTTGCCTTCAATGGGCTCATAGGCGCTGTATTGCTCGATTAACTGTTGTGTTTTGGCTTCAAAGGCTGCTCGGTCATCATCTGTCCACCAGTTGCGCTGCACGCCTTTTGCGTCAGACTTAGAGCCTTGGTCGTCAAAACCGTGACCCATTTCATGCCCGATTACCGCGCCAATTGCACCGTAGTTAACAGCATCATCCGCGTTCGGGTCAAAGAAAGGCGCTTGCAAGATAGCAGCAGGGAATACAATTTCGTTGAATGACGGGTTGTAATAAGCGTTTACACGCTGGGGTGCCATAAACCAATCGTTTCGATTGGTTGGCTTAAGCTCATCTTCCACCTGTTTAGCTTGCATAAACTTACGCATATTATGCACGTTGGTCATAATATCGTTATCAGTCAGCTCTAAGCCTTCAAAAGATTCCCATTCATCGGGGTAGCCAATTTTCGGATTAAAGGCTTCAAGTTTCTCCATCGCGTTAACTTTGGTTTCTTCGCCCATCCAGTCAAGGTTTTCAATACGCTCACCAAGGGCAGTGCGTAAATTTTCAACCAGCTCGCTCATTTTTGTTTTTGAGCTTTCTGGGAAATATTGGTCCACGTAGACCTTACCTATCGCAAAACCCAGTGAGTCAGTACCCGACATGGCGGAAATCGCGCGCTTCCATCTATCACGACGCTCTTGCTGACCGCGCAAGGTCTTGCCGTAAAACTCAAAATTGGCTGTTGCAATATCGTCTGACAGCAATCCAGCGTTACCTGAAATTAAATGGTAGGTTAGATAGTCTTTCCAAACATCTAAGGGTTGCTCGTTAATAAGTGCAATCACTTGCTTAATAGGCTCTGGTTGCGACACATTCAACGACGGTATCTGCAACTCAGAAGGGGCGAAGTAGGTATCCCAATCAAAATCAGGGTACTCGGTGGCTAAATCAGCGCGGTCGATTTGGTTAAGCGTTAAATCGCGGTTTCTGCGTTTTTCACGTGGCCATTGAATTTCCGCAATTTTTGTTTCAAGCGCAAGAATTGCATTCGCTTTCTCTTGCGCATTCTCGACGCCAGCAAAGCTAAGCATTTCGATGATATTTGCGACATAAGCAGTGCGAATATCCGCAAAACGCTCACTTTCTTCCAAATAATAAGAGCGATCCGGAAGACCTAAGCCTGATACGCCAATCGATACTTGGTAAGCGTCTGGGTCAAGGCGATTAAAGCCTAAGCCGCCTGCAATTGGCGTGTTTGTGCCTGTTAACCATGCATTGCCGAATGTTGCAGTAAGCTGGGTAATATTTTCGATATTGGCAATATCATCAAGCATGCTTTGAATGGGAGTGATGCCTTTTTCATTAGCCGCTTCTACATCCATATATGCCGTAAAATAATCTGCAATGAGTTGTTGTTCCAGGGTTTTGTTCTCAACCTCTGAAGCCCCTTCAATAATCCCTTTGACGCGTTCTTCAGCTCTATCCGCTAACTTGGTAAATGCGCCATAGCGTGTTTTGTCAGCAGGCATCTCAAAATTGTCATACCAGTTACCACTAGCAAACATAAAGAAGTCGTCACCGGGTTTGATGGCTTTATTCATAGCATCAACTTCAATGCCAAATGAGCCTAGTTCTGGGTCTGCGGCCGGTGTTTCAACAACTGGCTCGGGAGAAGATGATTGTACTTGATCAGTAGATTGTGGTTGGCCGCAGCCAGTTAGTGCAATGGATGTGGCTATTGCAAGCGCCAAAACGGAGCGTTTCATCGATTTTCCTTTTGAATATTTTAACTGTCGTGTTAGGTGCATGTTGTTCTGTTTTTAGAAAAATTATGAGTATGACAACTATGCATACGGAGTAACCGGACTAAAGTATTCGCTTGCGTGCAAATTTACAAGCCTTGGACAAACTTCGTAACACTTTTGTTGTGACCTTTGGCTTAACATTGAATTAATCATCGTTATTTTTATATGGGAGCACTTCCATGGCTTGCGAATGATATTGCTCAATCGCAGGGCGCTCTCGAACTACAAAATCTGCCACTGCTTTATCAAACGCGCCCTCAAGCATGTAATGATTGGAATAGCAGAATGTGGGCACAAAGCCACGAAGAATTTTATGTTCGCCTTGAGTGCCTGGATTGAAGGTTTTGATGCCTTGCGCAATCGCAAACTCAATACCGCGATAGTAGCAACACTCAAAGTGCAGGCCTGATACATCTTGCAATGCTCCCCAGTAGCGACCATATAAACCCTCATCGTCATAAAAAAACAGAGAGCCGGCAAACATCTTCGATGCTTTATAAGCAGCAATAACACAGACTGAATCTTTCATTGTGGTTAAAAGCTGGGCAAAGAACTCAGCGCTAAGGTATCCATGATGGCCGGAGCGTTTCAGATAGGTCTGTTGGTAACAAAGATAAAAGTCATCAACCACATCTTGCGTCAATTGCCCTGACGTGAGGGTTTTAATCTGAATAGGAGCATTGTTAGCATCACTGGAGTCACTTGATTCAACGAAAGGCTTACGCTCTTTTCTTATGCTTCTTCGCTTACGAGAAGTTAGCATTTGCATGAAATCATCAAAGCTTGCGTAGAGTTGATTAGTCCACACAAACTGCACACTCATGCGCTGATGCATACCCAGCTCGACTAAGGTATCGCTTATGCTCTGCTTGGGAAACAGAAGGTGCAGAGACGAAGCGTCAACGCTCTCAACAATTGCGGTTTTGTGCTGCGCAACAAAGCTCAGTATGTCATGTTCGCATACGCCTTGATCACTGGCCGCCTTTGTTAATAACGCTCTTGAACCGCTCACAGGTGTGAAGGGGATTGCGCATGCCAGCTTTGGATAGTATCTAAGTTGATGTTGTTGATACGCATGCGCCCATGAATGGTCAAACACATACTCACCATAGGAATGGGCTTTCAAATAACAGGGTACAAGGGCGATTAATGCCTTTGTATCGTCTGCGACTTGCTTGTCATACACTGCGATGTGATGAGAGTGCCAACCCGTGTCGGCGTCTACGCTCTTGCTCTTAGCTAAAAGTGACAGAAAAGCCATGCTTAAAAACGGAGTGTCGCTTTTTGAAAATTTTGCCGAGGTGAGTGTTTGCAGATCCTCGACTATTTTCCACGTCCACTTCCAATCAAGTTCATTGGGCATTAGGTGTTTTATATCCTTAACTGTATATATTTTATAAGATGTTTTTATTGAGATAGGGCGATGCATGTTAAGTTTGTGCATAATTTAGTACGCTATTTCATAAATGCGGTTTATGCCTCACTAAAAATAGTTGTACAGACTTGCAATATGTTTGCATTAGGCAAATGCACCTGATTTTTGATGCGACCATACACAGGCCGATATAGAGAATGGATGAAGAACTACAGCGCAGTTTCCGACATGCAATAACGCGTTTGCTATCACGAAGAGAGCATAGTCGCGAAGAAATTATTAGCAAACTTAAACACAAAGGGCTATGCGAAAGCCTTGAGCACGAGGCAGTATTGACCCAAATGCTCGACCGCTTTGCCGATAAAGATATTCAGTCTGATTGCCGGTATGCTCAAGCCTTTGTCAGGTCGGCCTTTGAGAAAGGAAAAGGCCCCGGATTTATAGAGCAGAGCCTTGCGCAGCACAATATTGATGCAGCGTACGTTAGACAGTGTATTAACGAAGAAGAATTTGACTGGTTTGACTTAGCCGCCAAGGTCAGAATAAAACGATTTGGCGAGGCGATGCCAAGCGATTGGCACGACATTCAAAAACAAAAACGTTTTTTGCAGTACCGCGGCTTTTTGCAAGCACATATTAGTGAGCTTTTTTCTTAAATTTCCTCATGCTTCATGATATCGTTGCGCGCCATAACTGCTTGTAAACCCTGCCTTGGAATTATTCGCTTAAGGTTTGAACCGGGACTAGTCACATATTAATGACAAAAAGCCCAAAAAAAGCAGTTATCACCCTTATTGAAAATACCCAGTAATAGGAAATTGCATGACTCGCTCTACAGCAGATATCCGACGTGCCTTTATAGAGTATTTTAGCAAGCACGGTCACCAAAGTGTCTCAAGCTCGTCGCTTGTGCCTCACGACGACCCTACATTGTTATTCACCAATGCCGGAATGAACCAATTTAAAGACGTATTCTTGGGCGCTGAAAAACGCAGCTATACGCGTGCGGTATCGTCTCAAAGATGTGTGCGAGCAGGTGGTAAGCATAACGATTTAGAAAATGTAGGGTACACGGCGCGGCATCATACCTTCTTTGAAATGCTGGGAAATTTTAGTTTCGGTGACTATTTTAAAGAAGAAGCAATTAAGTTTGCCTGGGAGTTTTTAACCGGCGAGCTAGCCTTGGATAAAGAAAAGCTGCTGGTAACGGTTTATCATGAAGATGATGAAGCTTTTGACATCTGGCAAAACCAAATAGGCTTGCCAGAAAGCAAAATTATTCGTATTTCCACATCAGACAACTTCTGGTCTATGGGCGATACTGGACCGTGTGGACCGTGCTCAGAAATATTTTACGATCATGGGGAACATATTTGGGGCGGCCCTCCCGGAAGCCCTGAAGAAGATGGCGACCGTTTCATAGAAATTTGGAACTTGGTATTCATGCAGTTTAATCGCCAAGCCGATGGTAGCATGGAAGACCTGCCAAAACCGTCCATCGATACTGGTATGGGCTTAGAGCGTATTTCCGCTATCTTGCAAAACGTGCACAGTAACTACGAAATTGATTTGTTTGAGCGTTTGATAAAAGCAGCTGCAAGTATTGTTGGTACTGAGGATTTAAGTCAAAAGTCTCTGCGTGTCATTGCCGATCACATTCGATCCTGCGGCTTCTTAATTTGCGATGGTGTAATGCCCTCAAACGAAGGGCGTGGCTATGTATTACGACGCATTATTCGCCGTGCAGTGCGCCACGGATATCAGCTTGGATGTAAGGAAGTATTCTTCTATCAACTGCTCTCGCATCTTGTTGACGAGATGGGCGAGGCCTATCCAGAGCTGCGTGAACAGCAAAGCATGATTGAAAAGGTTTTAAAGGTTGAAGAAGAGCAGTTTGCCAATACGCTAGATCGCGGCATGGCAATACTCAATCAGGCGCTTGAATCTCTTGTAGGGGAGCAAGTGCCAGGCGAGCTGGCATTTAAACTCTACGACACCTATGGTTTCCCGGTTGATTTAACCAACGATGTGGCGCGTGAGCGAGGACTGAGTGTAGATGAAGAAGGCTTCGCCCAAGCCATGCAAAAGCAAAAAGAACTAGCACAATCGGCGAGTAAGTTTGGGGCAGACTACAGCAATGTTGTGCAGGTTGATTCAGAAACAGCATTCTCAGGTTATGACAGTTTAGAAGGACACGGAACCATTCTCCAGCTCATTCAAAATGATGAAGCTCAAGAAACGGTAAATGGTGGGGATGTATTAGCCTTTGTTGATGCAACGCCTTTTTATGCTGAGTCGGGTGGTCAAGTGGGCGATGCAGGAGAGCTAAGCACTGCATCAGCAAAAGCGAAGGTCTTAGACACTCAAAAAATGGGCAAAGCCTTTGCGCATCAGCTTGAACTAGAGGGCAGCTTGAGTGTTGGCGATAAGGTTAATTTGAAAGTGAATGGCGCAAGACGCGAAGCCATTAAATTAAATCATAGCGCGACCCATTTGCTCCACGCGACACTTCGTAATCTACTCGGTACACACGTAACCCAAAAGGGCTCTTTGGTAGATGATGAAAAGCTGCGCTTTGACTTTTCTCACTTCGAAGGGATCAGCGCCGCGCAACTTACTGAAATTGAGAATACGGTGAATGCCGAGATACGCAAAAATCATCCACTTGCTACCAACATGATGGCGCTTGAAGAGGCGAAGTCGGCCGGTGCAATGGCGCTGTTTGGTGAAAAGTATGATGATGAAGTGCGCGTCGTATCTATGGGCGATTTTTCGACTGAGTTATGCGGCGGCACACACGTAGGCAGAACCGGCGACATCGGACTGTTCAAAATTGTGTCAGAAAGCGGTATATCAAGCGGGGTAAGGCGGCTTGAGGCTATTACAGGTCAAGCTGCACTAGATTACGTGCGTGCACAGAGCGATACGCTGCAAAACTTAGCACACAGCTTAAAGTCAGATAAACAATCGGTGCAGAGCAAGGTTGAACAAAGTCTTGCGCTCAATAAGCAGTACGAAAAAGAGTTAGCCGCCTTAAAGCAAAAGCTGGCAGGGCAGAAATCGAAAGATATCCTCTCAACTACTGTGGAAGTAAAGGGCGTTAAACTTCTTGTTGCAAAGCTTGAAGGCGTTGAAGCAAAAGCATTGCGCGGGATGATGGATGACCTAAAAAACCAATTGGGCTCAGGCGTCATTGTCCTTGGCATTGCCACAGACGATCGCGTGAATCTCATTACAGGGGTGACCAAAGACCTTACTGATCAAATAAAAGCGGGTGAGTTGGTGAATCATCTTGCATCTCAAGTGGGCGGAAAAGGAGGCGGTCGACCTGACATGGCGCAAGCCGGTGGTTCTGAGCCTGAAAACTTGACAGCTGCTCTTTCAAGCGCCCAAGCTTTCGTTGAAAGCAAGTTAGCTTAAGGTAGTTATTTTCAAACTTAACTGGATTAAGTTGTTTTTTTTAAAGAGAACTAGAAGAAATATTTACACAGTGTGCTATCGTTTATGTATTCGCATGAAGGCTCAGTGATACGAAATGCTGAAAACGCGTATAAATCTCTATAGATAAAATCGTTTGTACTGTAAATAAACGATAAACAAACATTTACAAGCAAATTAGCGGCATACATATAACTATAATAACCGCATATAAAGGAGCAACAGATGCTTATATTGACTCGTAGAGTAGGAGAGACCTTGATGGTAGGTGACAACGTGACGGTCACGGTACTCGGGGTGAAAGGAAATCAGGTACGTATTGGGGTGAATGCGCCTAAAGATGTGTCTGTGCACCGTGAAGAAATTTATATGCGCATACAGGCCGAAAAAGGACAAAGTACTCAGTCTGAATAAGTCGATGTGTAATATCTAAACTCAGCCTTGTGCTGAGTTTTTTTGTCATTGATAATTTTAATCATCCTAGGCTCGATATTTGTTCGAAGTAATGGGCAAAAAACGATTGACTTGGAGCGCTGTTTAAGTAAACTTGCGCTCCACATTTAGGAGAGGTGGCCGAGTGGCTGAAGGCGCTCCCCTGCTAAGGGAGTATAGGGTTTGTAGCCCTATCGAGGGTTCGAATCCCTCTCTCTCCGCCATTTATCATTTGCTTCTTTTAAGCGACGATAAATCAAAAAATGTGACAGTTTAATGCGCGTGCGTAGCTCAGCTGGATAGAGTACCTGGCTACGAACCAGGCGGTCGGAGGTTCGAATCCTTCCGCACGCGCCATCTTCTAAAAAGTCTCAACGGTGCCTTTTCGAAGATGAACGCCTAACACAGTAATTCCAAACCGTTTCCGCGCGTGCGTAGCTCAGCTGGATAGAGTACCTGGCTACGAACCAGGCGGTCGGAGGTTCGAATCCTTCCGCACGCGCCATATACTAAAAAAGGCTTCCCGAATGGGCGGCCTTTTTTAGTATATGGCGCGTGTGGCTTGGCGAAAAAAAAGCGCCGAAGCTCATCAGGTTCGACAAAACGCGATCAAGCAATTTGAAACGAGCCGCAAGGCGAAGCCCGAAGGGTCAAAAAAGCCTAAGCTTTTTTGATTCATCCTTCTCGCAACCACAGAGTTCAATAAAAGTGAGAACGAAGCCTTTTGTGTATATGGCGCGTGTGGCATGACCAAATAAGTGCCTAAATATTCATCATTTTTGCATAAAACCCTCAACTAAACCCCGATATCTCATTTTTTTCATTGTATTTAGTCAATATCATGATATTTTTGATTGCTAACTGTTTTGCGACAAAGGAATCTGCATGGCTGATCAACTCATGGAAGCGGGAATTTTGCTCGGCGTTGGTATGCTTGTGGTGTTTTCCTTTTTGATTATGCTAATTGGTGGTATTCAATGTATCGCGTGGTTCGAAAGGCGTTATCCCAGTCCAAACGAAGAAAGCCTCAGTTCACAAAAACAGTTTAAACAAAATAATAATAAAAACTCACCTACGACAGACATAGCACCCGACATCGTCGCAGCCATAAGCGGCGCTTTGCACATGCATCGACAGTCTGGTCATCAAAATAAAAAATAAGTAGGTATTTTATGTCACACCCTCTCAAACTCACTGAACTTGTGTTCCGTGATGCTCATCAGTCTTTGCTTGCAACGCGCCTGCGTTTAGAGGACATGCTACCCATTGCCGCTAAACTCGATCAAGTTGGATATTGGTCGGTAGAATCGTGGGGCGGCGCTACCTTTGACGCATGCATACGATATTTGGGTGAAGATCCATGGGAGCGTATTCGTGCGCTTAAAAAAGCCATGCCTAATACCAAACAGCAAATGTTGCTCAGAGGGCAGAATTTGCTTGGCTATCGCCACTATGCAGATGACGTGGTGGAGGCCTTTGTCGAGCGCGCTCATGTAAATGGTGTGGATGTATTTCGCATATTCGATGCCATGAACGACGTGCGCAATCTCAAAACAGCGGTTGCACGGGCTATTTCTGTAGGGGCTCATGCTCAAGGTACGCTCGCTTACACCGTTAGTCCCGTGCACAAACTTATCTTTTGGTTAGACATGGCAAAAGAACTTGAAGATATGGGTGTGCATTCCATATGTATTAAAGACATGGCTGGCTTGCTCAACCCCTATGATTGCGAAGAGTTAGTCACCGAGCTTAAAAACACGGTGAAGGTGCCAATTGCGATGCAGTGCCACGCGACAACTGGCTTAAGCACTGCCTCTTATCAAAAAGCGGTTGATGCCGGTATCGATATGCTCGATACCGCGATTTCACCCATGTCGATGACGTATGGTCATACTGCAACTGAAACCATGATTTCCATTGTCGAGAATACAAAACGCAGTACAGGCATCGCGTTAGAAGCTTTAGAAGATATTGCTGACTACTTTAGAGATATTCGAAGTAAATATGCTCAGTTTGAAGGCAGCCTTAAGGGTGTCGATGCGCGTATTTTGACCGCTCAAGTACCCGGCGGCATGCTGACAAACATGGAAAGCCAATTAAAAGAGCAGGGCGCACAAGATAAATTCAGTGAAGTGTTGCAAGAAATCCCGAAGGTCAGAGAAGATTTAGGCTTTATACCGTTGGTAACACCAACATCTCAGATCGTGGGGACTCAAGCGGTAATCAATGTGCTGAGCGGTGAGCGTTACAAAAGCATATCAAAAGAAACCGCTGGTATATTAAAGGGTGAATACGGTGCAACCGCAGCGGACGTAAATCAAGCGCTACAAGAGCGCGTGCTTGCTGGAGGCGAAGCAATTACATGTCGCCCCGCAGACTTACTGGATGCGGAATTAGCGACGCTCACCACAGCACTAGATGAAACGGCAAAAGAAAAGTCAATTCGATTTGCAGACGACAAAATCGACGATGTTCTTACTTACGCCTTATTTCCACAAATTGGCTTGAAGTTTCTGGAAAACAGAGACAATCCAGATGCCTTTGAGCCCTCACCAACAGACTTTAGTGCACAATCTGACAACGCTAAGCAAACGGATAGCCCAACTCTGACAAACGGCGCTTCTGACAATGAGAGCTCGCAGGCATACTCAGTGCGAGTGAACGGTCAGCTGTACAATGTTGAAGTAGGCCCCCAGGGTTCATTGACCGCAATTGAGCCAAACAATGTGATGGCAAATTCATCTCAACCTCCTAGCCAGACAGGCCAAACATTAGATCAAAGTGCCAGCCTCGCAAATACTATTCATGCACCCTTGTCAGGCAATATCTTTAAAGTGCTGGTCAGCCAAGGCCAGCGAGTGCAAGAAGGCGATGTAATTTTGATTTTGGAAGCCATGAAGATGGAAACGGAAGTCAGAAGTGAGTTTTCAGGCACGATAGGCGAAATAATGGTGAATGAAGGCGACTCGGTGCAATCTGGTCAGCCTATCTTAAGCATCGGGTAATGTGACATGGATAAGCTGATGACCTTATGGCAGAGCACTGCACTGCCGCACTTTGAGCTTGGCCAAATTATTATGATGCTGGTAGGATTTGGCTTACTGTATCTTGCGATTGTAAAGAAATTTGAGCCGCTTTTATTACTGCCTATTGGCTTTGGTGCGCTGTTAACGAATATTCCGCTCGCAGGCTTTTCAGAAGCTGGGGGCCTGCTTCATTATATTTATGATGTTGGCGTAGACACCGGTATATTTCCTTTGCTCATTTTTATGGGCGTAGGCGCAATGACGGATTTCGGCGCCTTAATTGCCAATCCGCGTATGCTGTTGCTTGGCGCTGCTGCCCAGTTCGGTATATTTGCTACGCTTTTCGGCGCAATATTGTTAAACGGTATCCCCGGTTTTGAATTCACTTTAAAAGATGCCTCCGCCATCGCCATCATTGGCGGTGCTGACGGGCCAACTGCGATATTTTTAGCATCCAAACTTGCACCTGACTTACTCGGTGCAATTGCCGTAGCAGCCTATTCCTATATGGCGTTGGTGCCAATTATTCAGCCGCCCATTATGAAAGCGTTGACCAGTAAAGAAGAGCGTAAATTGCCGATGGCTCAGCTTCGAGTTGTGACAAAGAAGGAAAAAATTCTATTTCCTCTCGCCGTTTTAGTCCTAACCCTAATATTTTTACCTTCAGCTACGCCACTGGTAGGTATGTTTTGTTTTGGGAATCTATTAAAAGAATGTGGTGTTGTAGAGCGATTAAGCAACACCGCACAGAATGAGCTAATTAATATTGTCACCATCTTCTTAGGATTGGCGGTTGGCTCAAAACTTAGCGCCGATAAATTTTTGACGGTCGAGACCCTCGGAATTTTGGCACTGGGTGCAGTTGCCTTTTCGATAGGCACTGCCGCTGGCGTGTTAATGGCCAAGGTGCTAAATAAATTTAGCAAAGACAATATTAACCCGCTCATAGGTGCAGCGGGCGTCTCTGCTGTGCCAATGGCTGCGAGGGTGGTTAACAAGGTTGGTCTTGAGTCAAATCCTCACAATTTCCTGCTAATGCATGCCATGGGGCCGAATGTTGCCGGAGTGCTTGGCTCAGCCGTTGCCGCCGGGATCCTTCTTGCCTTAGTTGGGTAAGCGTAGAGGCGCAGCGTTCGATAAATGCGTATTGGAACGTTTTTTGCTGCACTGCGCACATGGTCAAATTCTATGTGTGTTCAATGCGCGGTTTTATTCTTACATTGCTAACGGTCTTTGCTTCGTCGTTTTCAAGCGCGTGGGCACAAGAAAATAATCAACAAATCGCTTTTAGCGATAAGATCCAAACGCAACAATCGCGTTTTGTTGCGGGTGAAGAGCTTATCTATAGTGTCATAATTGACAAATCTATACTCGGTGATCAGTTTGTTGTTATTGGTGAGCAAAGCTATTTTATTGACTTTGAAACCTTTATAAGCGTTGTGGACTTCCCAATCCAACAGACATCCTCGGTATCTTACGAGGGTTGGTATATCTCACCGTCAAGTAAATTAAGCGTAGATTTTTCTGAGCCCGATTCCCCTCAAGGTTATAGGGTGCGGTCAAACGGTCGAACCATAACCATCCCATCCAATCACGTAAAAAATGTGGATGGGTTAATTTATGTATCGGTAGAGGCGATGGAGGCGCTTTTCCCCATGATACTAGAAATGGATGATACGTCTTTAAATATGACGATTAAACCTACTATTGCGTTCCCTATTCAGAAGAAGCTTGCTAGGCAAAAGAAACTCATTAACAACAGTTTTTCAGATTCTTCCATTCAATATCCGCAATTATCGCGTGACTATGCTTTGCTTTCTCCTCAGTCGTTGGACGTGCTGATTAATGGCATTTATTCAGAAAACAATGAAAGTTTCAGCGACGGTTACAGTATTATCGGTGGTCGTGAGGTCGCTTATTTAAATTCTCGATTCTTTCTGCAAGGTGACTCTGATGACTTAGTGCGCGCCGCTCGCTTGACCTTATCTAGAAACTTTAGAGACGACTATATAGCCAATAATTTAAACATCGGCCGTGTTGAAGTAGGAGACATTAATCCGGTGCAATTCGGCACCCAAGGGTTTAGGGGTGATGCACTTGGCGTGATTGTTACCAATCAGGGGAACAACCGAGAGCTAAATAACAATAGGACAATCACGCTAGAAGGTGAGGTTCAAAATGGTTGGGATGTTGAGTTATATCGAAATGGTATTTTGACGGACAGGCAGTTAGGTATCGAAGACGGTCGATATCGATTCGAAGACGTGACGCTCTTTATTGGTGAAAACACCTTTGATATCGTTTTGTATGGGCCTCAAGGTCAAGAAATTAGACGCACGGTTAATCGTTTTGTAGATGGTAATGCGCTTGGCGGTACTGATTTGGAATATCGTACGTCTATCTCCAAATTAAATTCTTCTTTGTTTGGCACCCGAAATGAAGTGGCAGAACTAAAACCATTTGATGTATTTGATTGGTCTACGCAAATCAGGAAAGGCCTTACTCGCAGCACGTCTGTTAACGCAGGTCTTAGACTGCAAAGTAGTGAAGTTGGTGTGAACGAGGTGACTGTTGGCCTGAACTCATTGTTGACTGATCGGGTGCGCTTGAGTCTGGACTATTTTCACGCAGACAATGATTTCAAGCAGCTCAATGCGGACATTCGGGCCACCTTTTTTGGGCACGACTTTAATATCAACGCTTCCCAAATCGACCGCGCTGGGTTTAAAACGAACCAAGCAGCACTGCAGTTTAGAGGATCGTTTCAACCTTTTGACTACGTTGCTATCAACTATGAAAATGGTGTTGCTATAGCCGAGTCAGGTTCAAACACTCAAACTATTTTTACGAGCGGAATTGGTGTTCCTACTCCCATTGGCTTGTTTAATCATTCGGTTCGTTTTATCGAACAAGAGTCTATCGACATTGAATCTGGCTTATTACGTACCACTGAAGAAATAGAAGGAAGCTTTAATTATCGCCAGCGTATTGGCCCTGTGATTTCAAGAGCAGGCCTATCGTACAATGAAGATGATGTAACAAACTACAACCTTGATTTTTCATGGATGCCAATGGAGTACGTATCAACGCGTTTGGTGTTAAGTTATGCTCCAGAAGAAGAGGAGCTGTTTAGTCGTTTCGATATTGGTTATGAAAACGAAGTCTTCAATTTATCAGCTAATATTACGCATTCCGAGTCTGCGGGCTATCGGCTAGGATTATCGACGCGAATGTCGCTTGGTGGCGAGCCTTTCAATCAAGGTGTGTTTTTAACTAGGCGGCAATTGTCCAATCAAGGCTCTTTGTCGGTACGAGTATTTCATGATGCAAATGCTAATGGGGTTTATAATCCTGGCGAGAGACTTTTGCCTAATATAAAGGTAGAAGCGCTGCAAGCGCGCTCGAACGCAATTACAGATGAAAACGGTATAGCACTATTGCATGCGCTACCGGCTAGCCGCTTAACGGATATAACGGTTGACTTAGAAGACGCTGAGGATCCATTTTTAAGAAGGCTGGTTGAGGGCGTTTCATTAGAGCCGCGCCAAGGCTTTATAGATTCCTTAGATTTTCCGTTAATCAGCATTGTTGAGCTTGAGGGCAACATAAATATCGTCTCAGCCGACGATACTAGAGCAGACATTCCACCCCTGCAAATAGAGTTGGTAGATGCCTCAAACAATATCATCAAGGCGACTCGCGCAGAGTTTGATGGTTACTTCTTCATGTCAGAAATACGCCCTGGCCGCTACACGCTGAGGGTTCGCGAGACTGACTTTGAGCGCTTCGAGTTAAAAGCATCCTCACCTATTAATGTAAACGTATATGGTTCTGAAGAGTTTATCACCTTACCCGATATCGTTATCAATAAACATGAGTTTGCGATAGGTTATACAGCAAATCTAGGAACGTTCAGAAATCTAGGGATCTTGAAAAGTTTTTGGCAGGCCCTTGTGAAAAAACATCCAGATGTATTAGCTGAGGCTGAGGTTTTCTTCGCAAAAGAGGGTAATCGCTACCAGCTCAACGTTGGATATGACTCAACACTCAGCCGTGCCGAAGCTCTCTGTAATCGTCTCGTCGCGAAAAAAACGAAGTGTGCAACTTTATCTCATCGAGAAAAAATCTAATTCTCAGGCTCACTAAGTAAACCCTTTAAAAATTGGTATGTACTTTGCTTTATCACACTTAAAGATGTATATGGCTGCCTTGCAGTGTGCGTACTGTAGCCTGCAACTCAAAAAACGGTGATGAAAATATGAATATTGTCAAAATATTGTTGTTTGCAAGTGGGCTTGTATTAATTTCTGCCTGCTCCATGGTGCCAGATATTAATATGCCCAATATGTTTGCGGATGTCCCTGAGCCGATTGAACAACAAATAGATGCAATAGACAACGAAGAGACCTATCAAGAGCTCATGCTAATTAAAGATGAGCTTGAGCAGCTTAGACCTGACATTTACAGGGTTATTGCACTAGAGGGTGATATTCAGTACTTTCTTGAGCATTTGGAGTCGAATACTGATATGAGCGCTGAGGCGAATCAGCTTGATGGTGAGTTGTTGATGGAGTCTGCTGACGATAGGCCTAATTTCAGCAATTTGGATACGCCAGCTGAGCTATCTAAACTTAGATTAAGCAAACAGTCACCTTCTCTAAGTGCCTCAGCTTCCAGTAGTGTGGCCGAGCCCAGCAATAAGCAAGTAGAGGTGGCTGCAATTCCCAGTTTACACGAGCTAAAGAATCTAAAGCAGACTTCATCAAACACCTCAACAAGCCAAACACAGCGAAGCAATAAACAAAGCCGCAACTATTCACAATTTGATAAGTTTTCACGGGTCGATGAAGCAAACGTTCAAGCAGAGCATTTATCTTCGGGAACACATACGCGTCCCACTGTAGCCGCGAGTCCACAAAACAATCTAAAGCAGCAAATGTCTGAACAAGCGCGAGGATTTGAAAAGGTTACAGATGAGCGTCTATCTACAGATAGAGCTTTTGCAGTGCACTTAGTGTCAATGCGCCAAGCGCAGATGCTAAACAATGCGTGGGTCAGCATTAATCAACAGTATTCAAACTTCTTTCCACAAAAAACACCGCTTGCGCAAAAAGTAAACGTAAAAGGCGAAACTTACTATAGCTTGCGTATTGGACCGTTTAGTAAAAATGAAGCGGGGAGTGTGTGCTCAGAAATAAAATCAAGCGGCGAATACTGTGGTGTTCTAGCTTATGAAGGTGAGAATCTGTAATGCTCAATTTTTTAGCAATGCTGTTATTCACAATACTAATAGTGCTGCCAAAGACGTCGTATTCACAAACGGTCGAACTAGAAGAGATTCAACCTTTGAGTTTCGGCACCATTGTTGTTTTGTCCAATGTGGAAGTGGAAAGCTATCAGATATCCAAAGAAGGCAATGTCGAGCTCAGTGATAACTTGCTGGTGTTTTCCCCAGGCCAAAGAGGTCTCTATCGAGTAACAGGGCTTCCGCCAAACAGCAATGTGCTGCTTAGTACGCAGATACTAGATAATTTTTTTAGAAGCACAGAGCTCAATACCGAGCGTTTTCGATTTACCTCTTTAAATACTAGCGTTGTGCACAGAACCGACGACACAGGTCGTGTTGTACTGCCGGTGGGAGGCACGATTTCCACGTCGGGCAATGGTTCATTAGTATTTGGGGCTGCTCCACATACTGCAGATTTTATTGTAGAAATAGACTATTAGTTATGAAAGGTACAAAGATGAAAAAATCTATCTTGGTTTTTGTTTTATGCATGTTTCACGCGTCAAGTATGGCAAATCTGATGATTGCACCCACTTATGGGTTCTTTCAGGATAATGAACGCTCTAAGCAGATCAATTTAATTAACTCAACAGATGAGCCGCGAACATATCGCATTAGCTGGTCTGACAAAGCACAACTGCCCGATGGGGGATATGAGGAATTAGACCTTGGTGCGTACCGATATTCTGCTGCCAACTATTTGCGATTTGCACCGAGGCAAGTGAGGCTTATGCCTGGGGAGCGTCAAACCATTAAGATACTAAAGCGCAACACCTCAATGCTAGCGCCGGGTGATTATCGCTCCCACTTAACCTTTACTGCTTTACCTGATAGTGGTGACTATAATCCCGACGACGATGTTTCTGGCATGCGCTTAAAGCTCAATACGGTTATTAATTATAGTATTCCCGTTGTAATGCGCGTTGGTGACGAAGCCCCGCAGGCACAAATCGTAAATGCCGAGCTTGTGAGAGGCACCAATCGAAACGGCGGACTAAAGGTAACGCTGAATAGAACTGGCAACACGGGCACGTTAGGCCGCATACAGGCCTATATATTAGATCAAAAGGGTCAGCCATCTAAACAAGTTGGGCTTTTAAACGGCGCTAATTTCTTTCGAGACGGCAATCAAATTGTTTTTAATATGGACTTAAATACACGGCTTAAAAACAGCGATAAAGTGCTACTGACCTACGATGACGCGGTGACTCGTCAGGTATATGATAAAAAAATGATAAATTAGACTAAAGGAAAAAATAGAAGCGTCGATACCCTGTCTGTAGGCAACAAATTGCTTATTTAATTGAGGATGATTAAGACGACTTACTCACTCTCGTAACAGACACAGTTTTACCGATTACTCGATCAACGCTATGTCTTAAGTTTTAATGTAAACGGAGATAATCCATGTTTAAACGCAATCATTTATACACATCATTAATCGCTGCGACGATGCTAGCAGGTACTTCGGTAGCATACGCTGTAGACGTAACAACTACTGCTTCTGTAACTGTACAGAACGCTTTTGAGTTAACTAAGTCTGCAGACCTAAGTTTTGGTACGCTACGTGTAACTAACACGCTTGGTACTGGTACTCCTGCGCCAACTGCTGTTGGTGCTGCGGCTTCTGTAAACTTGCCTTCTGACGGCACAGCGATGGTCGTAACTCAGGGTTCTAGCGACGCTTCTGGCGCTGACGGTGTTTCTCAAATCAGTGTTATCACTGAAGGTACGCCTGCACAGTTCGCAATTGCTAACGCTGCTCAAAACACCCGTCTTACTTTGACGCTTCCAGCCGACGGCACGGTTGCTTTGTCATCACCACTTGACCGTGCTACAGACATCTTTGAAGTAACTTTTGTTGCTAACGAAGACGTGACTATCGTAGCGGCAGACGGTACAGAGACTCCGTTCAACGGCATCAACTTTGTCACTGATGCAACTGGTGCACTTGGTTTCAAACTTGGTGGAACGCTTACTGTAGCTGACGATGCTTTCGGTTTCGGCGACGGTGACTACGACGGTGACTTTACTGTATCAGTAAACTACTAAGCCGCATTTAAACGTTTAAATGCGTTTGTACGACGTCATTAAAAGCCAGCGCAAGCTGGCTTTTTTATTTTTGCTATACGACACTGAACAAAACGGTACATACTACAACCTCGAAAAATGCCGCTCCACCATTGAAAAATGAGACTGAATCAACTTCTGCGTTAAAGCCTGCTGGGGCTCAGTGAACACCTCTGAAGTCGGCCCTTGCTCAATAATCTTTCCCTTGTCCATGACCAATACACGATCGCTGATGTGCCGCACAATACCAATATTGTGTGAAATAAACACAAAACCTAATCCCAACTCATCCTGAAGTTTCAATATTAAATTAATCGTCTGAGAGCGCACCGACGGATCGAGGGCAGCAAAGGGCTCATCTGCTACAATAATTTTGGGGTCAAGCAGTATGGCACGCGCTAAGGCAACGCGTTGCTGCTGGCCGTCCGATAGCATATGCCGATAAAAATAGTAGTGTTCTCGAAGCAAACCTACTTTTACCAGCGTGTCTTCAATCTTTTGCCGGGTCTTTGCTTCAGTGAAGTCGGTGTTAAGCCTTAAGGTTTGTTTTAAAATCGTACCAACAGACAGCGAGGGGTTGAGCACATCGGCGCTATGCTGAAGAATTAACCGAATGTCTCTTGAATTTGCCGCCTTAATAATCTGCGTGTGCTCTCCATGCTCTGAGCTTTTATCTTCGTTGTCTAATACGAGCGATATGCTACCTTTTGTTAGTGGCACGGCGCCTACCAGTGCTTTGGCTAACAAGCTTTTACCTGAGCCATTATTGCCAATGATGGCTAAGGTCTCACCGCGTTTCATCTCAAAACTAATGGGTCCAAGATGAAAGCTTGTTTCATCTGCAAATAAGCCTTGCTTTGAGTGATAGCTATATTCGATTTTGTCAACGCTTAAGAGCTTATTCATCCTGCATTCCTAAGGGGCGCGCAATGCTTTTTCTGCGACTTTTTTCCGGTAAGTGCAGCGGGAAGTGGCAGCTGTAAATATGTTCTTGTATTGCACGAGGAGCGGGCACTGATACACACTCTTTACGTGCATTTGGGCAACGCGGGCCGAGTCTGCACCCACTTGGAAGGTGCTGAAGCGTGGGGATAGTGCCTTCAAGTGCCTTCAATGGTGAC
Organism: Ningiella algicola; assembly: GCF_028401415.2. Lineage (NCBI taxonomy): Bacteria > Pseudomonadati > Pseudomonadota > Gammaproteobacteria > Alteromonadales > Alteromonadaceae > Ningiella > Ningiella algicola. Next base: position 4,732,700 of record NZ_CP171821.2, read on the forward strand.
TTCGTTGGCAAAGACATCTGAAAACTGGGTGCGCTGTCCAGTAAGGCCTTTGTATACGGGTGTAATGGCCGCTTTAAAAGCGACTTTACCTTTGCTGATTCAACGGTTTGTCCACAATATAAAACAGTGATGCTCTGCGTGACGCTTGTAATCGCCAATAGATCATGGCTAACAAACAAAATGGCGAGATTTTTGGTTTTGTTGAGTTTCATTAGCAAACGCAGAATTTGCGTCTTCGTTGTGCTTTCCATACCCCGTGTGGAGTCGTCACAAATTAAAATTTTTGGCTCAGAGGCAAGCGCCATGGCAATCATAATTTTCTGACCAACATCGCTAGGAATATTATGAGGGTAGGCGCTTAAATATTTATCGTGATCTTTTATGCCCACTTGGTGAATAAGCCGAATGGCAATTTGTTTACGTTGTTTCGCCTTTTCCCAAAACCAGCCCTTATCAATAAATTCAGGCGGAATACTTTCCATTAACTGCTCGCCAATGGTGACCGAGGGGTCAAGCGATGAGGTAGGCTCTTGAAACACAACGGCAATTTCGCGGCGCATTATTTGTCTGCGCTGCTCGTACGACATATTTAGTAAGTCTTGGCCCTTGTAAGTAATGCGATCGGCTTTGATTGACCAATAGTCAGGAATAGCACCGATGATACATCGCACCATCAAGCTTTTCCCTGAGCCAGACTCTCCCACCAGCGCTCTTATTTCACCCTCATTTAAGCTTAGATTGACCTTCTCCAAGGCTTTGACCGTGCCATCGCCAGTATCGATATACAGGGTGAGGTTTTTTATGTCTAGCAATGCCATTAGTGATGTAGCCTATTTCTCAGCGCTGAGCGTAATCCTTCGCCGACGATATTCACGCTTAGCACCATCAAAAATATACACATACCGGGAATGACAATGAGCCATGGTGCAACGTACGCAACGTCCAGGGCTTGGGATAGCATTGCACCCAGTTCAATGGTGCCATCTTGCGCCCCTAAATTCAAAAATCCAAGAGCGGAAATATCGATAATTGCAATCGAGAGCGCAATAGTGGCTTGCACCACTATTAGTTCCACCATGCCAGGTAAAATAGAATGGGTAAACACACGTAGTGATGATGCACCGTCTAAACGGTCTAATAAAACGTAGTCTTTTTGCAGTTCGTTTCGCACATGAGTACGAGTTTGATGAACAAACTGCGGAATTAGCGCAAGGGTAATTGCCATCATGGCATTAAGCAGTCCCGTTCCCATAATTGCCACAATAACAATGGCAATAAGTAGCGTGGGAATAGACATGATGGAATCAAACAGATGGTTAACGATACTCGATTTTACCCCGCTCAGCACGCCTGCTAATGCACCCAGTCCTACGCCAATCAAAACTGAAATCGCGACAATGCTAAGGCTACTTCCCAGGGTGACTCCGCATGCGTACATTAGTCGAGAGAATACATCTCGTCCCAAACCGTCGGTGCCTAACAAGTGAGCAATGTTCCCGCTTGGATACCAAACGGGTGGCAACAAAATAGCATTAGTATTCTGTAGCTGGGGATCGTAGGGTGCCAAAAGCGGTGCCAATATAGACAGCGCTATAAACACAAGCAATAGTACAAAACCGACTAAAGCAATGTGGCTTCGCCTAAACTCAATCCAGATATTGACGACAGGTGAGGGGTGGTATTCTTCTTGATACAAGTTGGTTTTTTGCATGCTATTCCACTTCCACTCTGTCGCGCGCCGGGTCAATTGCGCGAGTGATGAATTCAACGGTGATGGTTAGCGTCATCACAAACAGCGATACAATCAGCATACCGATGCGTATGGCAGGATAGTCTTGCTGCGCAATGGCTTGGATGAGCCATCGCCCAATGCCTGGCCACGAGAATATTGTTTCGATGATCATCACATTAGTGAGCAGCGTCGATATTTGTAGTGCCAATATTGGCAGAATGGGTAATAAGGCGTTTTTGAGGCCGTGTTTAAAGAATATTTGGCTTTGCGTAAAACCACGTGACTTCGCTGCCACAATATAGTCTTTTTCCATCACATCCATAATGCTTCTGCGGGTAAATCGAATAAACAACGCCGTTGTAACTATCGCCACTGAAGCGGTTGGCAGCAGCAGATGTTGAAGCGCATCAAAATATGCCCGTCCTTTGTCAGGAATATCAGAACGGGCAATATCGAGCAATATAAACCCGGTATTTTCGGGCACATCAAACAGCAGATCAATCCTACCCGAAATGGGCAGCCATTCTAACTGTAAGCAAAATATCGTGATAAAAATCAAAGCTAGCCAAAATACTGGGAAGGAGTAACCGACAATGCTGAAAGTGACAACGGAAAAATCGAATGGGTTGTGATTTTTGAGTCCACTTATAAAACCAAGTGGAAGACCAACGACGATGGACACCAACAGGGCATAACATACAATTTCAATGGTCGCAGGAAAGGCTAATTTGACCTCATCAAACAAATTTGCAGAGTCGTTGAGGCTCACTCCCCAGTTTCCACTCACCAAGCCTTCTACATAAAAGATAAACTGGTAAATGATGGACTGATCGAGCTTATAAGCGGCCTCAAGCGCAATTCGTTGCTCTTCGGTTTGCGGTACAATACCTGACATATTAGTGAGTACATCACCAGGGAACATGAATGGTAGCAAAAAAGAAAAGAGGACTAGCACAAAAATGGTCATTGCCATTAAATTGAGATAGCGAATCAGAAGTTTAATCATGGTCGCCTGACCACATCGTCGAAACGAATTCCGCCAAAGGGATTGATTTGCATATTGTCGATATCGCTGCGCACCGCTTGATATTGAAAAGCATGTGCAATGGGCATAAGGGGCATCTCTCTAAACAGCAAAGCATTTGCTTGATGATATAGCGCTGAACGCGTGTCGAAGTCATCTATCAGAAGCGCTTGTTCTATCAGTGCGTCGTAGTCTGAATTACACCACATTGCACGATTGGTGCCTGATGGGATAGCATCGCAGGTTAACAGGGGGCGGTAAAAGTTGTCTGGGTCGCCATTATCGGCATTCCAGCCAATCAATACAGTATCGTGCATGCCAAGGCTTAAATTTTCTCTGAAAATATTCCAATCATAGCTGACAATGTTGACCACAATGCCGATATCAGCCAAATAGCGTTTTATTAGCCGCGCCATTTTCATCGCGTTGGGATTGTATGCTCGCTGAACGGGCATTGCCCATACGTCGATAATAAAATTGTACGGGACCCCCGCTTCGTCTAACAATTCGCGGGCACGAACAGGGTTATAGCCAAGTTCTTTGGCATTCGATTGATATGCCCATGACGCCGAGGGTACTAAACTTTTTGCTCGCGTTGCTTGCCCTAAATAAACGGCATCAAGCAATGAGGTCTTATCAACCGCCAGAGCGAGCGCTTGGCGCACACGAGGGTCATCGAAAGGGGCTTTGCTCGAATTGAATGCCCAGAAACCGATATTGAGCCCGGGTTTTTCCAGCAAGGTGAGGTCTTCACGCTCTTCAATAACCGACAAATCACTTTGCGAAGGAAAGGCCACTGCATCGCATTCACCGGTAATGAGTTTGGCCATCCGCAAGCTACTTTTATCGGTAATATCAAACACTAGCTGCTCAGGTCCTTGAGTGGGCAAAAAATAGTCTTCATGGCGTTTAAAGCGAATGTACTGATTCTTTTTAAACGTGGTGAATTTGTACGGACCGGTGCCAATAGGATAGCGGTCTAAATCTTGCGGTTTGCCCTGAGCCATCAAGTTGATTGCGTATTCTTGTGACAACATGACGGAAAAGTCGGTGGCCAAATTCGCTAAAAATGAACTGTCAGGTTGAAATAGTGTAATTTCGACGCGATAGCCATTAATACGCTTCACATCCGAGATACGCTGGTCGAGGGAAAGACTATCGAAATAAGGATAGCTACCGCCATTTACATCATGATAAGGGTGCGATGCCTTGCGCCATCGGTCAATACTGAAAATAACATCATCGGCGTTAAAGGTTCGCGTAGGTGTATGGTATTCAGTGCTGTGAAACTGAACACCCCGACGCAGCTGAAAAGTATATGTTAAGCCGTCACTGCTGACGAGCCAACTGCTGGCCAAACCCGGTTCGATGCGTCCGTTGCTAGGATTAAACTCCAATAAACGGTCATATATTTGATGGGCAGAGGCGTCTGCTGTCGTACTTGAAGTGTCTAGCTGCGGGTTGAAAGTCGCGGGGTTACTTTCAGAGCAAAAGGTGATGGCATTAATTGGCGGCGCACTTTGCTTGCTACAGGAAAAGAGTAAGGCGCTAAAACATAGGCAAATCAAGCATGTGCCAGAGGGGACTGAGAAAGGCGGATTGAAATATTTTCGTGGCTTTTGAGTATTAAACACTGGGCGCTTTAACCATTGTGTATATTAAACACTGAGCATATTAAACATCAGGCAACATCGCTGTTATCAAGTAAGTTGTACTTTTTAAGATACCCTCTTAGTTGATGATAAGTTAAAGATAGCTTTTCTGCAGTCTTTTTCTGATTGAATTGTGATTCTTTAAGTGCGTCTTTGATAAGCTGGATCTCAAAATCTTGAGACACCTGTTTTAAATCTAAGGGAAAACTATTTGCCGACTGTGCGCCATGTTGGTCTAAGTGGCTGTTAGCGTGTGAAACATCAGAAGCTTCATTCGCGCTAGAAGCTGACAAAGCTGCATCAACAGACGGGGCATTAGGTGCTATAGCCGCAGGGGCTTTAGTGCGCTGTGTAGGCCTAAATTTGGAATCGAAGGGATTGATGACAATATCATGTACCGGTAAATGCGGTGAGTTTCTGTAGACTGCACGCTCTACCACGTTTTTCAATTCTCTGATGTTGCCAGGCCAATGATAGTCCAATAGAACTTCTTTTGCTTTTTTACTGAAGCCACTAAAAAGCTCCATTTCAAGCTCGCGCGCCATATTAATTGCAAAGTGTTCCGCCAGCGTTAGTATATCTTCTCGTCGTTCTCTTAAAGGCGGAATAGTGACCACATCAAACGCGAGTCTGTCGAGCAAGTCAGCCCGAAACTCGCCCATATCGGCAAGCGTCGGCAAATCTTCATTGGTAGCAGCAATTAATCTTACGTCTACTTTTACCGTTTTAGTGCCGCCCACGCGCTCAAATTCACCATATTCTATGACGCGCAGTAGCTTTTCTTGAACCAGGGGAGAGGTGTTGGCTAGCTCATCTAAAAACAAGGTGCCCTGATCGGCATATTCAAATCGTCCCTCGCGCCGTTTACTTGCGCCGGTAAATGCGCCAGCTTCGTAACCAAATAATTCGCTCTCTAACAAGCTTTCGCTTAATGCGGCACAATTAAGCTTGACGTAGTTTTGCTCCCAGCGCTTACTTAAATAATGAAGCCTAGCAGCAACCAGCTCTTTACCTGTACCCCGCTCGCCTATGACCAATACGGGTTTGTTAAGCGGTGCCACTTGGGATATTTGTTCGAGCACCTCCAAAAAGGAATTTGCTTCACCAATCAAATTATCAGACTTAGAGAATATACCCATGCTGTAACCTTATGCATGTTGCCAAAAAAGAACTGCGAGTTATAAATTAGTCAAATCGACTAAATGTTAGTGTACTTTAAAGTTTGAGGAATACCCACTGCTTTTTGTTTTTCGTTAAAAATTTTGTAAAACAGTCACTTATAATTATTTATGAAGTTGGCAAGTATATTGAATAGTCATGAGTAAGTGTAACCGTATTTTGATTTAGCGATATACAGGTAAACACAGCTAAATTAGAGCATCTTAATACTGAAATAGAGGTAACAATCATGGGTATTTTTTCACGTTTTACCGACATCATTAATTCAAACATCAACTCGATTTTAGATAAGGCCGAAGATCCTGAAAAAATGGTTCGCCTTATTATTCAAGAAATGGAAGACACCTTGGTAGAAGTGCGTAGCGCATCTGCGAAAACCATTGCTGCTAAAAAGGACGTTACACATCAAGTTAATAAGATGAAGGCCGAAGCGCAAGGATGGGAAGAAAAAGCAGAGCTTGCGCTGTCCAAAGACAGAGAAGACCTTGCACGGGCAGCATTACAGGAACGAGCGAAGGCCGCTGAGGCCGCTGAAACGCTTGAAAATGAATTGCAAATCATCGAAGACGAGCTGGTGAAGCTACAAAGCGAAACAACGCAGCTGCAGGAAAAGCTAGCAGATGCCAAGAGCCGCCAAAAAACGATTATTATGCGTCAGAATACAGTGAGTTCACGCCTTCAAGTAAAAAAGCGCTTGGATTCGGGTACTGTCGACGCAGCTATGGGCAAGTTTGAACAGTTTGAACGAAAAATAGACGATTTGGAATCACAGGTCGAAGCTTATGATGTGGGCAAGCGCTCGTTAAAAGATGAGTTTGCGAGCCTTGAGACTGAGGGCAAAATTGAAGACGAGTTAGCCGCACTAAAGCAAAAGATGCAGGGTAAAAGTAAGTCTTCAAATGTAACTGCAGTTAAGTCAAAAACGAAAAAAGCCTAAGTGCTAAAGTAGATAGAGCCGGCTCACTTAGCTAACATAAAGTGAGTCGCGTCCCTTTCAAACGTCATTTACTCGCACAGATAGCAAATTTGACGAAACTTTAAATAGGCATTCAAGGAGAACAACAATGGAAGAGATGTTTGTCATACTAACCGGTACATCCTTAATTATTTTTACCATGTTTGTGGCACCAATCTGGTTGATATTGCACTATCGAAGCAAGAAACAAGTTAGCCAAGGTTTGTCAGACAATGAAATGCATATGCTGCAAGAGCTTGCTCACAAAGAAGAGCAGATGGCGGAGCGCATCAAGACACTAGAAAGCATCTTAGATGCTGAATCACCAAATTGGAGGGAGAGAGCATGAAAACAAGCAAAAGCCTTCAAAGAGATCCACGAAAAGGACGAGTCGGTGGTGTTTGTGCAGGCTTAGCCGACTATTTGAATGTAGAAGTGTGGTTAATACGTATTATCGTTGTCACGGCATTTTTACTCGGCGGAGGCGCATTTGTTCTAGTCAGCTATATTGCGGCATGGTTAATTCTAGATAAGAAAACCGATGACAGCATTGTCAGTGGTGGCGCGACAAGCCAATTCCAAAGCAGTAACGAATACATGGGAAAGGGTTATACAAATCGAACGAACACAGAGCAACCGGTGAATGTTAAGGCGAAAGTATGGCAATCTGGTTTGCCGCCAAAGCAAGCTTTTATGAACATTCAACAACGTTTCATCAGAAGCGAAAATCGATTAAGAAAGCTTGAGAGCTATGTCACAAGTAAAGAGTTCCATCTGAACAGAGAGCTGAACAGATTGTAAACACAGCAGTAGCAAAGTTAGTAGAAATGAATGTCTCCCCCTTTTTATCCCCGCCAGTGCGGGGATTTTTTTTCCAAAACATGCATGTGTCAAATTAAAGTTACAAAAAACACTCTTCATACCAGTTAGTGCTGAGCGTCAGGCTGTGCAAAGCAACCCGCTTTTTGTTTACCATCTGATGTCTTCAAATTTCAGGTTTAGCTGATGAGCAAAAAATCGCAGTACGTTTCCAGAAGTATCAACGAGAACGGTTATATTCATTGGTCAGACGACGAAAATGCGCGTTGGACGAGACTCTACGAGAGGCAAATCGCATTGCTTCAAGGTAGAGCGTGCGAGCAGTATATGCAGGGGATTGAACTACTCAATATGCCGAGTG